>JBQCHL010000026.1:0-82356 GCA_051954695.1 Chitinophagaceae bacterium | reverse complement strand
CCGTTCTTCCCGCCTTACCGGTAAGTTTTTTACCGGTAAGGCGGGAAGAACGGGAAGGGGAAAGAACGTTGACTGTGGGCATTGTATGAACGGTAAGATAGCCTCTGATATAAAATCCATTGACACTTCAAAAAATAGTATCAATTTTGCACCTTCTATGGCTACAAAGAAAAAAACCACAGCTGCTAAGAAAAACAGCGCACCCAAAGTAACAGGAAAGCAAAAGCCTGTAATACTGATCACGAATGATGATGGCGTAACTGCTCCGGGTATCATGAACCTGGTGGAAGCCGTAAAGGATATGGGAAAGATCGTTGTGGTGGCACCAGACAAACCACAGTCGGGCATGGGCCATGCTATTACCATCGGCCAGCCGATCCGCTTGCAGAAAGTGAATACGTTTGGTGATATTGAAGCTTATTCCTGCACCGGCACACCGGTGGATTGTGTAAAACTTGCAGTAGACAAAGTTCTCCATCGCAAGCCAGACCTTTGTCTCAGCGGGGTGAACCATGGCGCTAATCATAGCATCAATGTGATCTACTCCGGTACCATGTCCGCGGCAGTGGAAGCAGCAATCGAAAGTATTCCGTCAGCAGGATTTTCTCTCCTAGACTATAGTATTGAAGCGGATTTTAGCGGGGCAAGAAAATATGCCAGGTTGGTAGTAGAAAAAATGCTGCAAACCAAGCTCGACAAGCATACTGTTTTTAATGTGAACATACCTGCCCTGCCAGCCAACCTGCTGAAAGGATTGAAGATATGCAAGCAGGCTTATGCAAAGTATGAAGAGGATTTTATTCAGCGTGAAGACCCGCATGGACGCAGGTATTACTGGCTGACCGGTGAGTTTGTGAACTTTGACAAAGGAAAAGATACAGATGTATGGGCCCTGGCCAACGGCTATGTTAGTGTAGTGCCCGTACAATTTGACCTGACAAACTACGTTTTAAAGTCCAAACTGGAAAAACTCTGGAAATGATGCTATTTAAAAGAGATAACCTTCAACTGGGACTGATCCTGGGATTGATAGGTCCGATACTCGGACTGGTCGTCATCTATTTTCTGAAATTCTCCTCCGTCCCCTTCAGCGATTTCCTGGACGAATTCTTCAACAATAACAAGCTCATCACCTCCATAGGGTCACTGTCCTTATTGGCCAATGTGATCCTGTTCACCATCTTTGTCAACACGCGCAGAGACAAAACAGCCAGGGGAATATTCCTGGTCACACTTGTATTCGGCATTGCTATACTGATATTAAAGATCCTGAACTAACTGCTTATCAGATACAGTATCTGCCGCAGCCGGAAGATTAACTTACCGGAAGCATTCTTCTACTATCTTTGGCCTAATCATCATGAAGTATTACATCATCGCAGGTGAAGCATCAGGCGATCTGCATGGCAGCAACCTGATCAAAGAAATCAGGAAGATCGACACATCCGCACAGATCCGTTGCTGGGGTGGCGATAAAATGCAGGCTGCCGGAGGTGAGCTCGTCAAGCACTACCGCGACCTCGCTTTTATGGGTTTCACTGAAGTGTTGATGAATCTCCGGACCATTTTCCGCAACCTGAAATTTTGCAAAGAAGACATTACCGCTTACCAGCCCGATACACTGATCCTGATCGATTATCCCGGCTTCAACCTTCGCATCGCCAAATGGGCCCGGGAGCAGGGATTGAAAGTGATCTACTACATCAGCCCGCAGGTTTGGGCCTGGAAAGAAGGAAGGGTACGGATGATGAAACAATGCATTGATAAAATGCTGGTCATTCTTCCTTTTGAAAAAGATTATTTCAAAAACAAGTGGAACTGGGATGTCGAATATGTTGGTCACCCATTGGTGGAAGTAATTGAAGCGAAGCAGGCAGACAAACCCGGAAAGCTTTTTGCCGATAAACCTATCATTGCCCTGCTGCCAGGCAGCCGTAAACAGGAGATATTGAAAAAGCTTCCCATCATGCTTGCAGTCAGCCCACGCTTTCCCGATCACCAGTTCATTGTAGCTAAAGCACCAGGGGTTGAAGAAAGTTTTTATGATGAACTGATGAAGAACTATACCAATGTGTCCTATGTTTCCAATCAAACCTATTCGCTGCTGCAACAGGCACAGGCCGCTTTGGTTACTTCAGGCACTGCCACTCTCGAAACTGCTTTATTCGGCGTACCGGAAGTAGTTTGCTATAAAGGATCACCCATCTCTTACGAGATTGCTAAAAGAGTGATAAAAGTGAAATACATTTCACTGGTCAATCTTATTATGGATAAGCTGGTGGTAAAAGAACTGATCCAGCATGAACTCACTGTCGATAACCTGTACCGGGAATTGAATGAACTGTTGAACAACAAAACAAGAAAAGCTCAGTTAGCCAAAGATTACAGCGAATTGAGAAGAATATTAAGTGAGGGAGGACATGCTTCGCACAAAGCGGCTTTATCAATTGTCCATTATCTCAAGGGCAACTAGGTCCGTCTTATTTCCGTATTAATTTTATAGTCAGGATGATCAGGCAGATAATGAATACCAGCAAGCTGATACGGTTAATGCTATGCATATAACCGATCCATTTGCTTTTGGGGCGGGAAGGGTCTTTCTTTTTGATAAATAAATATTCTGCCAGTTGTCTTAACACTCCCATAGAGCAAAGTTAGGACAATACATCCTTTTTCTCCAGCAATCTTTCCAGCAACACAGATTGATTCTTTGCCCGTACGAGATTCTGATCCGCATACACCGGCACATAATACCGGTCATTATTCAAATAGTCCGTCAAAAAGCGCAATGCCTGCATATAGGTCATAAAAAGAGCAGCATAAAAGAAATGATCTTTTTCTGAAGGCCCCAGTTCGTCTTTCATTTCTTCATGGTAACCCTCTACAATAGCCCGGTAAAAATTTTCCCGGATAAAAATATCGCCTGTATTCTTTCCTTCTTCATTCAGAGGAGATAAATAAGTACGCATCATATCTCCGATATCACTGATAAAATAACCGGGCATTAAGGTGTCAAGGTCGATTATACATAATCCTTTACCACTGGTATCAAACAATACATTGCTGATCTTGGTATCATGATGTGTCACTCTCAGCTTGAATGACGGGTCAGCTTTTATCTTTTTATATTCCCCCACTATGTCTGCCTGCTGAATAAGCATTTGTGAAAGCTCCTTCGTCTCTTTTATCCTTGCGGGATCACCCTGCTCCAGCGCAGTTAAAAATTCTTCGTATCGGTATTCGAGGTCATGGAAAGAAGGAATGGTAATACGCAGCCGGCTTACATCCATTCCTGACAACAACCGTGTAAACCGGCCAAACTGCCTGGCAGCTTCATAAGCCTGGTCAGGGGTTTCAACTGTATCCTTGGAGTGTGAACCATTCACAAAAGGGAATAAACGGAAATATCCCTCGCCTTCCCGGTATATCAATGACCGGCCGTGCCGGCTGGAGAGCGGTGCAATAAAATTGTATTCCGGGTGATGCAATTGCAAATAATCCGATATCAGCTTCACATTGTAAGCGATATCCGCCGGTGAAGAAAACACATCCTGGTTTATCCTTTGCAGGATATATGCCTGGTCGTGCACAGAAACCTTCCATGTATGGTTAATAAGGCCAGTGCCGATCTTTTCCACTTTCATTTCACCACCCTGCAGTCCATACTCTGCTAAAACAGATTCACTCATCACGCTTCAGTTTAAATAGGTCGTTTAGAACTCATCATTCAGTGCAAACACAGGCTTTCTGTACATCCATTGCCCTCCTGTAAAATCAGGGAATTCCACGGTCTGATTACCCAATCCGATGGATTGTTCACTAAGCGGAGTGATAGCGCTCCATGCTGCGGCATCATACACATCCATTGGCGTAGGCTGGTTGCGTTTGATGGATTCGATGAAGGAATGTATCACAAAGAAATCCATTCCGCCATGTGCAGCGCCTGCGGTTTCCTTGCTCCATTTTTGCCAGAGAGGGTGATCATATTTGGTCAGCCAGTCTGCTGCATTGTCCCACTGGTGGGCTTTGGCTGATTTATCCTGTATATAAATGCCTTTGTTCACATCCATCCAAAGCCCTTCAGTACCCTGCACCCTGAAGCCTAAAGAGTAAGGCCTTGGCAGGTTGGTATCATGTTGGAGCAGGATGGTTTCGCCGTTCGCGCATAACAATTGCGTAGTAACTATATCCCCCAGCTTAAATTCCACTTTGGCATTGGGGTGATCTGCTCCGCCTTTTTTAACAATATACTGGTGCAGTCCCCGGCTTTTGGTAGAAAAAGAATTGAGGCTTACAAAACGGTTGCCACGGTTGATGTTCACATAATGAGCGATAGGCCCTATTCCGTGAGTTGGGTACAGATCGCCATTGCGGTGAACAGAGTGATCAGTTCTCCATTTTGCTTCAGAGAATCCTTTTTCACCAAACTCAACACCGTATCCATAAGGATGGGTGCCGTCATTGAACTTTACTTCACGCAGATCGTGCTGATATCCGCCTTGCAGGTGAACCAGCTCTCCAAACAGTCCTTGCCTTACCATATTCAATACAGCCATCACATCACGGCGATAGCAAACATTTTCCATCATCATCACATTCGCCTGGTAGCGTTCTGCAGCTTTAACCACATCCCAATGGTCCTGCAGCGTAATACCCAGTATCACTTCAGTGCCTACATAGCGGATGCCTGCTTCCAGCGCTCCGATGATCATAGGCTTATGCCATTCCCAGGGCGTTGCAATGATCACAGCATCGAGTCCTTTGGTAGCCACCAGTTTTTTCCAGGCATCTGTGCTGCCGGTATAAACCTGCGGCATTTTTTTCCCGCTTTTCGTGATCATATCGCTGGCACTCTTCAACATTCTGTCATCAATATCGCAGATAGCCACAAGTTCAGTATCAGCTCTGCGCAATACAAGATCAAGATGGTTTTGCCCACGGAGCCCTACTCCTATTATTCCGATCTTTACCTTGGTATCTGCTTTGGCTGCACCCCATATATCAGCAGGAAGAAAGGCCAATGAAGCGGCTGCAAGCCCTCCGGTTCTGACAAATTCTTTTCGATTCATGTATGTGTTTTTAATTGACTGGGCGTGAATATAGAGGATAATAACACAGGAAGCGCATGCAAACGGTTGTGCAAAATGAACGTGGAAGGAAGAATTCTTGTTATTTATTACCGCCAGCCAACGGCATCGATCAAATAAGTGTACAATTGACAAGTTTTACTTAGATTTATTTTTTTAAACTACTCCCCGTGAAATACAAGGCTTTCCTGTTTGACATGAATGGAACGATGATCGACGACATGCAATATCACATCAAGGCATGGCACTACTTGCTGAATGAGCTTGGAGCAGGCATTTCAATGGAGCGGATGAAACAAGAATGCTACGGAAAAAACAATGAATTGCTGGAGCGGATATTTCCCGGCCGGTTTTCCGAAGAAGAAAAGCATACCATGAGTTGGGAAAAAGAAAGACAATACCAGGAGTCCTTCCGTCCCTACCTGAAACTGCTGGATGGATTACCGGAATTACTGGAAAAAGCCAGGCAGCAAGGTATTAAAATGGCCATTGGTTCGGCTGCCATCATGTTCAATATCGATTTTGTACTGGATGAATTACAGATCCGCCCTTATTTCGATGCCCTGATCAGTGCAGATGAAGTAAAACGAAGTAAACCGGACCCGGAAACTTTCCTGTCATGTGCAGCCAGCCTGGGTACCGATCCGGCCGATTGCCTGGTGTTTGAAGATTCACCAAAAGGCGTTGAAGCCGCAGCCAATGCAGGGATGGATTGCATGGTAATCACTACACTGCATGATCCGGTCGATTTTGCAGGACAGAAGAATATCATTGGGTTTATGAGGGATTATACTTCCTTTGCCTGGTGAAATCGTTGACCTAAACACGGCCTGATGGATTTGCGGCCACGCTTGTTGTATGACAAAATACCAAAACCAAACGCGTCTCTTAGCTGCTGTAGATTGTATCATTTTCGGTTTCGACGGGAATGCACTCAAACTATTACTGGTACAAAGGGCCATTCAACCTGAAAAAGGCCGTTGGAGCCTGATGGGTGGCTTTATACAGCCGGCTGAAGATGCTGACACTGCTGCCCTGCGCATTCTCAAAAAGCTGACAGGACTGGAAGGAGTATACCTCGAACAACTCCATACTTTTTCAGGTCCACACCGCGATCCCATAGAACGGACCCTGTCCGTTACCTATTTTGCCCTTATCGATATCTATCAATACGAAAAGCAACTGAGTGATGAGTATCATGCAGAATGGTTCCCGCTCACAGAAATACCCTCACTCATCTTTGATCATTCTGAGATGGTGAAAATGGCCAGGGAAAAACTAAGATATAAAGCTGCTTTGCACCCATTGCTGTTTGAGTTGCTGCCAAAAAAATTCACGCTTCCTCAATTGCAGAATCTTTACGAATGCGTGTACGACACTTCATTCGATAAGCGGAACTTTACCCGAAAGGTGCTGTCTACCCGGCTACTGGTAAAGCAGAAAGACAAGGACAAAGGCAGTTCAAAAAAAGGAGCGTTCTTTTATAAACTGGACAACAGGCATTACAAAGCTCATTTCCACTCCTTCCTGAATATTATCCCCAATCCACCGATCAAATAAGAGGGATTTTTTTATTCAGGCAACAAGTGTTAATTTGACACGAATTATAGCTATATGAAATATATGAAAAAACATCTGGCACCACTCCTTGCAGCACCTGTATTACTACTGGCAGCCTGCAACAATGAAACCAAAAACGAAACCGGCTCAGCCTCCAAAACCGATACCATGCAGTTCTCCATTACCGAAAAGCCTTATGGCAGTTATAATAACGAAGCAGTGACTCAATATACACTGACCAACCCGAGCGGTATGCAGGTCAGCATCATCAATTATGGAGGAACTGTAACGGATATCATTACACCCGACAAACAAGGCAATAAAGGAAATGTAGTGCTTGGATACAGTTCTCTTGAAGGATTCCTTCAAAAAGACAATCCTTATTTCAATGCCCTCATTGGACGGTATGGCAACCGTATTGATAAAGGGAAATTCAAACTGGACGGAAAGGAATACACCCTCGCAGGCAATGATCATGGCAACAGCCTGCATGGCGGCAATAAAGGATATGATAAAGTGATGTGGAAAGCTGCCAAACTTCCTGGCGACAGCAGCCTAGAACTGACTTACCTGAGCAAGGATGGTGAAGAAGGTTATCCCGGCAATCTTAACGTTAAAGTGATCTATACGCTTACGGAAGCCAATGAATTAAAGATCGATTACAGCGCTACTACTGATAAGGCAACACCAGTGAACCTCACCAATCACTGCTATTTCAATTTATCAGCCGGCAAGGATTCAACTATCCTGGGGCATGAGCTGCAAATACTGGCAGATCGTTTTACTGAAGTAAATGATAACCTTATCCCTACCGGCAAACTTCCTGATGTAAAGGGCGGACCAATGGACTTTACTTCTTTTAAAATAATTGGAAAAGATCTTCCCCGGGTGAAAGGTGGATATGATCACAACTGGGTGCTGAATAAAAAAGAAGGCAGCTTTGAAAAAATTGCCAGCCTGCGCGACACAGCCAGCGGTCGCCAGATGGATGTTTGGACCAGTGAACCCGGCCTGCAATTCTATTCAGGTAATTTCCTTGACGGTAGCTTAACACAAACACGCGATGGAGCAAAATATGTAAAGCATGCAGGGCTTTGCCTGGAAACACAGCATTTTCCTGATTCTCCCAATCAGCCCTCTTTCCCCAATACTATATTGAAACCCGGAGAAACGTATAAGCAAACAACGGTATATGCGTTTTCTGTAATAAAATAACAGTCCACTCTCACTATAGGATACCAGTTAGTTAAAACTGGTATCCTATATATAACTGAAACAATCCATTCTTCAGCTTTTTTCCATCAGTAGGAATAAAAGAAGGCAGGCCCGGTATTGAACCGGAAGAAGATTGTTCGTTCAGGCTTCCGAAAAAAGCATTGTAACGGCCGCCGATAATAAGTCCTGCAATGGGTTTTATCTCCAATCCCCCTGCCACTCCATAATTGAATTTGTTATAATAATCCATCGCATTCTTTGGTGTTGCAGGTGCAGAGCTGCTGCTCACACTGTCAGCCCTGGCCCTGATCAGGAAGGAAACCTGGCCACCTGCCTGAAGTTGAAAGAACTTTGTGATGTTGAAGGTCATTAATTGCGGAAGCATGATATAATCCATCATCATTTCCCCGGTGGCAGAAGTGGTTTTGAAATCATAACCCTGCCGGGAAAATATAAGCTCAGAACGATATCCCATCACTCCTCTTCCGGAAGGTGCCCAATATGCTCCGGCCATAAAGCCGGTCTTACTGGAAGAATTTGCGTCACTGATGGACCTTAAGTTTTTTACATTGATAAAATTCAGCCCTGCTTTCAAACCGATCCCTCTTTTCGGTTGATCCTGGGCTTTTGCAACCAGGGAAAGCATACAGCAAAATATGCAGGCGGTGATAGCAAGATAGCGGTTCATGATTAAAATTTTACACAAGCTACATTGCTATATCACCGATGAAAAGAAAGAGGGTATTCAACTGATAAAAAAAGCAACTTAATTGTAGTAAAAAGCATTTCAACCAGTCGCCCCTTTAAAAAAACAGGAGGAAGTAAAAACTTCCTCCTTCACCAAAACTAATCGCTTATGAAGGTAGAGATCCCTTCTGTGCTTAACTCTACCCTGATGCAATATTATAGTTGAAATAGCGGTGCTTCTATTGAATGATGGGTGAATTGCTGATTTCAGGCAATAAACTGTACAGTTCTAACTCTGCAACCCCAATCTTCTTCCGATATCTGATGTAAAAACATTTTGCGGATCATATTTTCTTTTGACCGCTAGCCATTGATCGTATTGCGGGTACATTGCCTGGAACGTCTCCTTATCCAGCATAGAATCTTTACCAAGATAGATGCGTCCTCCGGCTTTTAATACTTCCGCATCCATCTTTTTGGTAAACGCCCGCAGGTTTTTGGTAACAGGAAAATCAATCGCCAGTGTATACCCTTCAAATGGAAAGGATAAGATACCCTGCCCATGTCCCATTTTTTTAAATACATTGAGGAAAGGAGTGCAACCACTGGAAGCGATCATTTCAATGATCTTTTTTACATTCTCTGCTCCTTCCTTACCAGGAGGAATCACAAACTGGTATTGAATGAATCCTCTTTTACCATAACCCTTGTTCCAGTTGTTGATCATATCGAGTGGGAAAAAGAATTTTTCATAATGAATAAATTCTTTTGGGGAATTCTGTACAAACGCGATCACACGGTTCAGCATTTTTACCGTTAAGGTATTCAGCAAAAATCCGGGAAGAAAGAATGGCACAGTGAGTTTTGATTTCTTATGCAGCTTAAGTGGCTCCTTGCGCAGTGAAGGCGGAAGATCATTTAAACCGGCTGCATTCCCGACCGTCAATACACCACTGCCCAGTTTACTACCCTTTGCAAGCGGATCAACCCAGGCAACAGAATAATTGAAATGAGCATACTCTTCCAGCGCATTCAGCATCTCATCCAGGTTTTTTACCTTGATGGATTTCTGCTTGAAATAAGTGGTTTCAACTTTCCGAAGGCGGATCTTTGCAGAAAGGATCACCCCTAAAAGACCAAGCCCACCGAAATTGGCTTCAAACAGGTCAGCATTTTCTGTTCTCGACGCAGTAACCACCTCCCCGCTTGCCAGCATGATGGTAAATGAAACAACACAATTGAAGAAAGAGCCATCCACATGATGGGCTTTTCCATGTATGTCATTAGCAATAGCACCGCCGATGGTCACGAATTTAGTACCGGGACAGATCATCGGCAACCAACCTTTTGGGCCAAATACATTGATGATCTCTTCAAGGCTTACCCCCGCTTCACATTCCAGTATCCCTTCCTTTTCATCCCATCCGAGAAAGTGATTAAGATGGGTGCAGATAACCACCCGGCCGTTTTCATTAATTGCCTGGTCGCCATAGCTGCGTCCCAATCCGCGGGGCACCAGGTTGCCTTGCTTTACGGTTTTCAGTACTTCCGGTTCAGAGGATGGGGAAAAATTATAGGATGCGGTTACGGGGAAATTACCCCAGCCGGCCAGTTTCTCTTTTTGTTTTACTGCCATGGTGTAAACTTATTATATACAGCAGGATATTCATAGCTTTTTAGGTTAAAAAATTGCGGCCCTTCAGGAGCTCAGCTTCTTCAGTTTTGTTTTGTTCAGCAGGAATATCTTTTTGCCATTTACGTTTATGACCTTTTCTTTGATCAGTTCGTTCATCACGCGAAACAAGGTCTCATAAGTTGTGCCTGTGAAAGAAGCAATGTCCTGCTTGCTCAGAAGGATATCAATGTGCCCTTCTTTTGTTTCTCCAAACCGTTTATGCAACAACAACAGTGTTTCTGAAAGCCGGCCTTTCACCTCCATATGCGCCAGGTTTCTCATCCTTTTTTCCGCGTCCTGTAATTCATTCGCAAAAAATTTCATGAGCCGGTAGGTAAGCTGATGATTGGCTTCCAGGCTTGTTTCAAAAAAGCCAAGATCAATAAAGCAAACAGTCGAAGGTGTCAGGGCTGTAGCGGTAACAGGATAAACCTTATCGCTGCCCAGGCCACGATAACCGAGAATATCACCCTGCTGTGCAAAATTAATGACCAGTTCTTTCTCGCCCCATTGTTTATGAACTTTTATAATTCCATCGTACAGAAAATAAATGCCCTGTACGTTTTCATTTTCCGTAAAAAGGACCTCTCCTTTATTTAACCGGTAATTTTTTTTATGCACAGCCACAGCAGGAAGCCAGCTGGCCAGGCTGTTCCGGCAGAGAAAACAACTCGCTAAATCGCAACTATTTGTATCCTTTTTCATCGGCCCAAAAATAAAGCATCTGGTTCCCTTTTCGAAATATTACATATTTAGGTAAAATCATGTTATTCTTCCTATTTTATTTAATAAAATATGATTTATGTCATATTTTTGCAGAAAATTAGGTTATGAATAAAGAAGATGACTTTGAATATCCCCATGCCTACAAGCCCATTATGGCGGGATTATTCGCCGGTATTGTTGCATCACTGCTGAATATCTTTTACGATGCGATCTTCAGAGGAGCTACGGGTTATAGCTTACCTGAACTCATCAATGTATCCACTATTATTTTCGGGACTCTTTTTATTCTTTTTGTTGCAGGAACGGTGTTTGCCATTATGGACAGGTACATGAAGCATGCTACTGTCCCTTATATTATCCTGTTTGTTGTACTTACCCTGCTTTGTGTTCAACTCGCTTTGCATGTAAACCGGACAGACAACCTGGTGCAGAAGCTGGAATTCCGTCAGCTTTTGGTGGGTGTTGTAATTATTTCCGGTGCGTCTGCAGCTTTCCTTGTTCCCTTCCTGGTTAAGCGACCAACGGGAATAGTCTGATTTTTCATTTTATCATCATCATTCGTTAATGAGCAAACATCAACTCTTTAAGAACGGGATCCCCATCTCCGTAGCCCTCACTGATAGCCTGGAAGTCGAAAATGTAAAGCCCGGCAATATCAACAACAGGATACGCATATTGCTGATATCACTTTATGCTTTCCTGATCGCCATTTGTGTCAGCCTTATAGCCAAGGGACTGGTTTTATTGATCAGCCTTCTCACTAATATTTTCTTTTATGGGCGTTTTTCATTGGCTGCTTCCAGTCCTGCAGGCCATTCACTCGGCTGGTTCGTGATCCTTATACCTGCTATCGGCGGCATCATTGTAGGGTTGATGGCTAAATACGGATCAAAAGCCATTCGCGGGCATGGTATTCCTGAAGCAATGGAACAGGTGCTGGTAAATCAAAGCCGCATAAAGCCTGCAATCACTTATCTCAAACCGCTTTCTTCCGCCATTGCGATCGGGAGCGGGGGCCCTTTTGGTGCAGAAGGTCCGATCATTGCCACAGGTGGCGCTTTGGGCTCTACAATTGGTCAGTTGCTGAAGATCACCCATAACGAAAGAAAAATATTATTGGCAGCAGGCGCTACTGCAGGCATGTCTGCCATTTTCGGAAGCCCTATTGCTGCTATCTTTCTTGCAATAGAATTATTGTTGTTTGAGTTCTCGCCTCGTTCCATCATACCGGTTGCGCTGGCCTGCATTACCGGTGCTGCAGGGCATCATTTCCTTTTTGAGCAAGGACCCGTGTTCGGATTACCTGGTATTATAGAAGCTCCATCCAACAGCGCACTGTTTGGCTACAGTGTTATCGGACTTATCATCGGCGTTTTATCCGTACTTGTTACCCGCTGCGTTTATTTTATCGAAGACTGTTTTGAAAAGCTTCCTGTGCACTGGATGTGGTGGCCATCGATCGGAGGATTATGCGTAGGTATCGTGGGATATTTCTTTCCCCGGACAATGGGTGTAGGATATGAAAATATCAGTGAATTGCTAACGGGCAGTCTTCCGATGCAGCTTATATTTTCTCTTTGTATCATGAAATTTATTTCATGGTCAGTTGCACTTGGCAGCGGCACTTCAGGAGGTACGCTGGCACCCTTGCTCACTATCGGTGGTGCAACAGGTATCCTGCTTGGAACAAGCCTTTCTTATTTTTTCCCCGATATTGGCATAAGCCTTCCGCTTGCTGCACTGGTGGGCATGTCGTCCATGTTTGCAGGAGCGTCGAGAGCTTTGCTCACTTCCATCCTGTTCGCTATAGAAACTACATCCCAATCCAATGCCCTGCTTCCTTTGCTGGCAGCCTGCACAGCATCCTATTTCATTTCCTTCTTCCTGATGGAAAATACCATTATGACCGAGAAGATCGTGCGCCGGGGAATAAAAACGCCTTTTTCTTATGAGCCTGATCTGCTGAGGAAAATAACCGTCAGGCAGGTTTTTCAGAAAAACAAATTGCTGCTGAATGAAGAAACGCCTATTGACGAGGCCAAAGATTCGCTCAACAAAATGAATGATTATAAGGACAATCATTTTATTGTCGTAAACGATAATGGAGAATGCCGCGGATTGGTCCCTACATTTGAGCTTTTCAATACTGAAATGCCGGTGTCACAACCAGTAAGCACCATTTCTACAAATGATTTTGAATCTATTCTGCCGGAAGCAACGCTGAGTGAAGCATTGGAAAAAATGGCTTCTTCAAATACGGATACGCTGCCGGTTGTCAATAATCTTCAAACCCAGCATGTGGTTGGTGTGCTTTCCTGGGAAGATATTGCCAATGCTTATCAACACAATTCCGGTAACCAGGAGATCAAAAGGCATATTTCCTTGAAGAGAACAGGCCTGAGAATGCTGGTCAGAGGAAAGAAGATCATCAGCCTCAAACCGGCACTCCAGCCAAAAAGGAAATAGGTTACTCGCTGCGCAACGCTTTCACCGGATTGGCCACCGCAGCTTTTATAGCATGGAAACCAACGGTAAGCAGTGCAATACAAACTGCTCCAAGACCAGCTGCTGCGAACATCCACCATTTGATATCGATGCGGTAAGCATAATCCTGCAGCCATTTGCTCATCACCCACCAGGCAATGGGTGAAGCGATCACCAGGGCGATGAGTACCAGTTTTACAAAATCGGAGGATAATATCCGGACAATGCCTGTTACTGATGCACCCAGCACTTTCCGTATACCGATCTCTTTTGTGCGTTGGAAAGAAGTGATAATGGCCAGTCCAAACAATCCCAGGCAACTGATGATGATGGCAATCACAGTTGCCATATTGATCAGCCGGGAAAGATTGCGTTCCTGTTTATACATTGATTCCAGTTCCTGGTCGTAAAAGTTGTATTTGAATGTACCGGCAGGATAAAAGGCATTCCATTTCTTCTCAATATTCTTAAGTGTTTGCTGCCATTTGCCCGGGTCCTTATCATTCAGCTTGATATTGAGAGTGCTGAGATTTGATTTGTTCGCCATTAGCGCCATCGGATCGATGGTGTTGTGAAAATCCTGCATGTGAAAATCCTTTACTACCCCTACGATCGGATATTTCCCACCTGGCTGTCCTATCATCTTGCCAATTGCATCCTGTGGCGAAGAAAATCCAAATGCACGTACTGCGGTTTCATTGATCACAAATTCACGTGTAGTATCAGAAGGCAGCAGGTTTCTGCCGGCCAGTAGTTTTATTCCATAAAGAGGTATATAAGAAGTATCCACTTCTTTCCGGAACACCTGGCGCTTCACCGGCTCTTTTGTAGCATCACCGTCGCTGTATTCATACATGCTGGAAGAATAACCTGATGTCATCGGTTTTTGCCCCAATGATATCATATTAATACCCGATTCCTTTTTCAGTTCATCTGCCAGGGCAAAATGTTTATCCTCATACTCTTTTTTCCATAGCAGCTTCCAGGGAACATCCACCAGCACCACTGCTTCTTTATCAAATCCCATATCCTTCTTAACTGTATAGCTCAACTGCGCTCCCATGATCATTGCTCCGACAATAAATGCCTGGGCAATTACAAACTGGAATACGATCAGTACTTTACGCAATGCCAACCGGTTTTTACCAACTGTCCACACTCCCTGCCCACGCATGATACTTACAGGTTGCACTTTCGCAATGAGCCAGGCAGGATACCAGCCAGAAAGAAGGGTAACGCATAATACCAGCGGGATAATAAACAATAGCAGTTTAAAAGTATTTGAATGCTCCAGCAAGCCATCAGGCAGAAGATCACTGAGCAGGAAAAATCCCAGTTTAGCCAAAAAGAAGGCAAGCATAACAGCCATTACCACGGTCGCCAGGGTTTCTGCAAGTATCTGACCGATAAGTGCTTTCCGTCCGCTACCCAATACTTTACGTACACCAATCTCTTTACTGCGTTGAGGTACCAGCGCGGTACTCAGGTTGATATAGTTGATACAAGCCAGTATTAAAAGAAATCCACCAAGGCCGATCAATCCATATATAACAGGCTTGCTGGCTTTTCTTTGGTCATATTCTTTGATGTAACTGGAAAAATGTGAGTCGGGCATGGATAGCAATTCATACCAGCGCTTCACTTTGAATGGCATCTTTTTATTCTGTTCAAATTCACTCCATTTCCGTGTAGCTAATGCAGATATCTGTGATAATACTTTTGCTGTATCTGCGCTTTTTTCCAGTTGAAGATATACCCTGTCGCTGCCGTTGGTATTTGTCCAGGCATTGAGCTCATACACTTTTGGTTTCAGGTACCAGAATTCCTGTGCAGCAAATTCAGTAGGATAATCCAGGTCTTTTACAATGCCAGAGATCGTTTTCTGTATGGTATCGTTATAGGCAATCGTTTTACCAATAAGCTGTGACGGTTGCTGGTCTCCGAAATAAGATTTAGCCCGGCTTTGCGTCAGCACCACATTTTCAGGAGCATTGAAAGCAGTGGTTTTATTACCCGCCAGCCAGGTATAAGGTACCATTCCAAAATAGGAAGAATCGGTAGCCACTATATTTTTAGGATCTTCTATCACCAGCGGTTCACTACCCGGCCTTTCTATTTTTACCGTATTCATCCATTTTCCTCCATACACAGGCACTACACGGTTCAATCCATTCACCTGTTCCCGGATGCCCTGGTAAAGAGGAGCAGAAACACCACCGTTATAAGATTCCTTTTCATCAAAAATGAATCCTGTTACCAGCCTGTACGTACGTTCCCTATCCGGTAATTTCTTATCGAAACTGAATTCATAACTAACAATGCTGTAAATGATCCAACAGGCACTGATGCCGATAGCCAGACCGAGTACATTGAGCACAGTGAACAAGCGATAACGACCCAGGCGGCGGAAAAGGGTTTTGAGCGCAGGAGGCATGCTATTAGTTTTTGATGAAAGTATGGTATCGTCAGATACCGGTAATTGGAATAGATATTTTCGTTCCAATTTTATAAATATCTGTGAATCAATGAGATTAGTGAAAAATCGGGATAAAGAGTGTTCGTTAACGGACAGTTGGTGTCCGGTTGCGGACGTAGCACAATAAGCGCTAAAATATGTTTAATACTCTTCGGGGCCTGTCATCCTTTTTTCCATTTTCAATAGCAAAAGGCTTACAAGCAAAAGTGAAATAAAGAATATATATGTCACATTCCTGTGACCAGGAACATAATAATTATTGCCTAAAGAGATCCAGGAACCGTTCATTTCACCTGTAGCATAAAACAGCAGTAGCAGACCGGCCGACAGTAAAAGTCCTATAATAAAAATAAGGATTGGCCTGCGCTGTATTGCTATGCTGGCCCTGGTCGCTTCCCGGCTGTAGACAGTGAAAAAGAATCCGGCCAGGCAGCCTGCTGTTACCCAGACAACATAATAAAGTGCTGTGCTTCCAAAACCAGCATTTCCATTCAACCGGCGGCTACCAGGGCCAGGCAAAATTGTGACAAGCAAAACACCGGCAATATCAATCACTATTGCCGGAATAAGGTAACATAAAATGATTATGCCGATCGCTTTTAATAAACTCATGTATATACTTACTGTTTATCTCTATACACTTCAAATACAAAACAGGGCCAGGTCACTTTGGTATTATACAGCCCTTTCCGGTACCAGGGTTCGTAAGTGGATGTCGCATATAAGCTTTTACCAGGATACGCAGATGAGGCATACCGGTATTGCTTACTCCTGATGCCGAGATAATAACCCGAATCAACTAACTGAAAACCCAGTTGTTTGAACTCCTCCAGGAGTTTATCTCCTAATTCTTTTTTATGAATGGTATGCGCTGCCCGCCAACTGGCCTGTGGGTTGATGTCTATATAAAAAGTGGAAAGTGGTATCACGAGTTCATTGCCGGCAGTATCGGTTACAACTGCCCGGTGTTGTGCGGCAAACTCTCCTTTCCTGGCATGTATAAAATCAGGAGACCGGTCTTTCATATACAACTGAACACATTGCAGGCTGCTACAGTCGGCCAGTTCAATCAGTTCTGTTGCCGTAAGTGCATCTCTTGTTGCTGTAGCGGCTTTAATCTGTGATGCATCTTCATGGGCAACTTCAATGTCAGGCGATCTTTCTTTTTTATCATCAACACATTCGCGTATACTTAAGTAGGCTGCCCCTACAACAAAGATTACAATATAGCCGGCACCTCTGCGCATAGTTTTAAATCTCTTGTATCAAAAATATCAACCTAAAAATTAATGCTGTTTAAATCCAATACTTCTTTTCCTGGTAGCTTCCGGCAATTGCAACTGCCCAATATCAGCGAGCGTTACATATTGCAATAGCTCTGGTGTACGTTGCTCTTTTGTCAGTGCTGCCATACGCAGGTATTGCTTGTTCACAATCGCTTCTACCGTTTGCCTCACGAATCTTGCATTGCCGAAAAACTTATCCCGGTTCTCACAGGCACGATTGAGATAATCCGAGAGGCTGGCAGCAGCATCGGGTTTCAGTAAAAGTTCATGTAAGGCCAATTGTTTTTCTGCTATCGTGTAAAGCTCTTCATAACTGTAATCAGGCAGGCTATAAGTGGCGTCGAACCTTGATTGCAGTCCGGGGTTGGAACGTACAAATTCATTCATATTATCAGGATAACCGGCAGCGATCACAGCAAACTTACCCCGGTGATCTTCCATCATTTTCAACAGCGTTTCGATGGCTTCACCTCCAAAATCGTTTTCACCATTATCGGTAAGAGAGTATGCTTCATCAATAAAAAGAACACCACCCATTGCCTGGCGGATGGCGTCAGCAGTTTTTATCGCCGTTTGTCCCACATAAGCTGCCACCAGGTTTTGCCGGTCCACTTCTACAACATGTCCCCGTTCCAGCAGGCCAAGGGCTTTATATATTTTACCGAGAAGCCGCGCAAGAGTGGTTTTTCCTGTACCAGGATTACCGGTCATCAATGTGTGCAGCGAAAACCTGTTCAATACATCCTTACCTGTTTCGGAATAGAAACGCACCAGGTTTATTTTATCACGGACCTCCTGTTTTATTTGCTGAAGCCCTACCATACTGTCAAGCTGCATCAGTGCTTCATCCAGTTCAGCCTGGTTAATGGTCAGGGTCAGTTTGGTCCTCTGCTCTTCTTCAAATACTTTTTCCAGGTCTTCCAGTTCAATCCTGCTCAATTCATCTTTAGAAAGAGCATCCAGGTTTTCCTGCTTTAGCAGGCGGATGCCCATCTCCCGTTTTGCTTCATCAATGATCGAAAACACCAGTCGTCCATTGCCAAAATATTTATCCCGGGCGCGGTAAAGATTGGTCAGTCTTTTCCTGAGCTCTGTCTCAGCAGCAGTGCTTAGGGTAGCTTCTTCTTTTTTCAGGGCTGCGCCGGCGATCAGCATCAGTTCATCAGGCAGGTAATCCTCAAAATGAAAATGCTGGCTGAACCTGGATTTCAACCCGGGATTGGATTCCAAAAAAGCATTTACTTCATTGGGATATCCTGCCCCAATGATAGCAATATCGCCAGGACCATCGCTCATTTCTTTCAGGAGCATTTCAATTACTTCAGCACCATAATCTTTATTATCGTTACCGCTTCTTGCCAGTGCATATACCTCGTCAAGAAACAGGATACCGCCTCTTGCTTTAGTGATCATTGCTTTGGTCTTGGGTGCAGTTTGGCCGATGAATTCTCCTACCAGGTCGGCCCGGGTTGCTTCCACCACATGCCCTTTACTCAGCAAACCCATAGCTTTATAGATCCTGCCCAACAGGCGCACAACAGTCGTTTTTCCTGTCCCGGGATTACCTGTGAAGATGCTGTGAAGGGAAAGTTGCCCATCGTCAGCAAATCCTTTTTCCATCCGGAGTTTGTTAAACTTCAGGTACTCTATGTTCTCATGAATGGTTTGTTTCACCCCAGTCATGCCCACCAGGCTGTTCAACTCATTCATCGCATCCTCTAAAGCAGTTTTAGTTACCTCCGTTGTATCTGAAGAAGGATGATTGGCAGGAAATTGACCAATAGGTTGCAGAAGACCTTCTACTTCAGTGTCACCTACAGTAAACTGCCCCGAAGCAATATTGACGTCCATAAAACTGAGGTAAAGCAGGTAGGTCCCATTTTTCCAGAAACCGGGCTGGGTTTCACCATAGGTCAGTCGTACAAATTCAGTTTGCGATGAAGAGATGCCTGTAAAAACAGTATCGTATTTAAATGATACTACAGAAAACCCGTTGAGGGCATTAATAATATTCAGTTTAAATTCCAGGGTTTTGGCTTCTGTAAATTTTCTTTTGATGGCTATTTCCAGGCCAATATGTTCGGTTTCTGTGCTCTGCAATTGACGCAGGTAACGATAGCCCTGGTTTTTTTCACGCCGGTCTGTATAAGAAGGATAGATCTTTAGCCCCTCAAACTGAAAGTATGGATTGAAGCTTTCTGTTACCTGACCCAATTTATCTATGATAATGGTTTTGGTAAATACTACGGAATCATTTACCAATACTTCCCACAGGTATTGATCGGCTACCCAATAGCCGCCATCCGGAGTGCCCCAGGAGCCAGTGATAACATTGGAAATATCTGAAAGCTGGAAATCGATCGCGTGATCACCAGCATACATCACTTGTTTTGTTGTGAGGGCTGTGCTACGGAGCTTAAAAAACAAAGGGTTTTCTTCTTTCTTGCAAAGCAGGTTAACAATTTCGATATCCCAGTACAGGTATTTTGTTTCTGCCTGATCAAATCTTGTTCGGTATTTATTGACGGATGGTTTATGCTTTAGTAAATCCGGTTTCACAAAAAACTGGATATCTTTTACGACGCAGACAGGTGCAGGGTTTGGAGGATTAGTGGACATGATTCAATAAACAAAGTTTCTGTTGTTGAATACGCTATTAAGTAAAAGGCTCTCTTATTGAGCTGTTGGAATAATTACCTTCTTCCAGTTGCTGTTGGCCTTGGTGATGGCAATACCTTTTGTTGGTTCAACAGTGGTAAGCATTGCTTCGCAGTATCCGCAGCCGACAGGAATGCAAATGATCACCGAGCCGGAAGCGCTGACAGTGCAACCGCCCTGGCCTTCTTTGCAGGCGCAGGTGAAGGCACCTGTTATGTTCCCATTGGATTGTTGCACCAGGATCACTTGTTTGTTATCGGTATAGCTGGTGCGGTATCCTTCTTTGACAACTATTTTTCCACCTTTGAATACGGTTCCTTCCGGGAGCCGGGAAGCAACAAGAATTTCATCGCCGGTATTGGCATACCGGTCATTGGCATCTTTTACAGCAGGCTTTCGGGTAGTTTGTGCGCTAATGATAGTAGTGGCGCATAGAAAAGCAAAGAGCAACCATATTTTTCTCATGGCAGGAGTTTTAGGGGTTTATTGCGTATTATTTGATCTGTATACAATAGCACTGCTAAAGATAGTGTGGTTAAAGGGGAAGTCAGGTAAACCAGGAGTTGAAAAATGGGGTAATCAAAAAAGGTCAATTTATAAATAAACGAACCTTTTGAGAATCTTTGCCAGGTCGATATTTACTTTCAAGAAACCTGTAATAGTATCCAAAGTAGGGATACATAATTGCTGCTTGTTTGGAGCCGGGTATATCCCTCATAAGGGTTAGTCGGCGTTGCTAGAGGGAGTATTTCAAGCTGGAGGATATTAAAAGTCAAAAAAAATATCTTGAAATACCGAATATAACCTCTAAAACCACCACCATGCTCATCCGGATTTCTCTCTTTTTCTTTCTGATCCTGGCAGGTCAGACGATGCAAGCCCAATTCACATACAAAATAAAAGCAGATAGTGTGAAGATCACGAATGATTCGTGTACTGCTGAATTGATATTGGAAAATCAGACCAAGGCAGTTAAAGGATTTTTATATAATAAAGGGAACGGACGTACAGAGTTTAAGAAAGCGCTTAACCGTTTGAATGATACGCTTATCTTATCGGAGCAGACACATTGATCACCAGCTAACAACTGAGTCAAATTTCTGAACCGGCTTTTGCATACCCGGTATTTTAGGAAGAAGCTCATCGAGTTGATTTATCTTATTTTTCAGTCCATTAACGGAAGAAGGAAGATTCTTTAACTCATCCGCCTGCGGCAGCTCTGGCAATGACGCAGAGGCAGCAATTGATCTCATCTTCTCCTCAAAGGACTTTTGTGCAAAAACAGGGCTTTGCAGGTATTGCCTCTGTTTGTCATACTCACGAAATAACTGATCATAGTCTGCGATCAGCTTTTTTATTTTTGATGAAAATCCCTGGCAAGATTGTTCCTGATCTTCTCCTGCAACAATTGCTTGAATGCACGGTCATCAAAAGACAGGCTTACTTCATATTGATTATCTAGCTGAAAAGGGCGTGCATCATTGTAGCGTACATGAAGAGAAACAGGATACGTTTCCTTAAACACCATGCCTGCCTGGAAAGTAACAATATCAGAAGATGAATTGATAAGTAAGAGATCATCTGAAGGAGAGCTACGGGAAAAACGTTGGTAGCCCAATTCACCATTTACAGCAACACTTCTTTCTTCTTTTTTTCTTTTATCGGAACAGAAGCTCTTGGTGCTCGTGTGAGAGGGTAAGGGATCAGAAAGGCTTCAGGTTGTTTACAAATACGATAATAATAAAAAGCTGTATCGGAAAGAGGAATAAACAAACTATCCTGCGAAGAGCTGACAGTTGTGCTGCATGTCATCAATGCCAATAAGCATAAATGAAGCTTCCTCATAGCCTGGCGGAAGTTGGTGTTTGGTGGTTCCGATAGTGTTGCCCTAATGAGAGTATAGAATATAAATTAATTTGAACGTCGAAATCATAAAAAAAATAAACAATTTTAATAATAAGAGATAACCCTTACATAGATAATAAATGTGTTTCCGGCAAGTGATGATTTATTAAAAAAAGAACCTCTACTTAATATATAAGTCATCTCGCTAGAATCAAAGCCACTCGTAAAAGTGAATGCAAGCAGCGGTGCTGAATCATAAAACAATCTTAACATTAAGAGATAACTCTTAGCGTTAAGATTGTTTTATTTCAGATCTACATTGATTCATTAAAAAAAAATCTTTTACTTAGCATTACTCTTCTTATCTACATCCAAAACCACTAATATGCTAAAGTACTATTCCATCCTGGTGCTATCGTTCTGTGCCTTTTATTATTCTTCCAATGCGCAATTTGTTTATAAAATAAAAGCTGATAGCGTTAAGATCACGAACGATTCCTGCACTGCAGAGCTGATCATTGAAAACAGCACGAAGAATGTACAAGGGTATCTTTACAATAAAGGTAATGGCAGAACTGAATTCAGGCCTGTATCAGGAACAAACGGCTGGCAGCTTACCGGGAATAGTAACGTTTTAAGTGCCAGTCAATTTTTAGGTACTACAGACTCCAACAAACTCGTGATAAAAACCAATGCTATTCAAAGAGCTTCTTTCAGTGGTAATGGCACACTAATATTTGGACCAAACGACACAGCATCCCGGCCTCTGTTCCGTTTCTACCCTAATGGAGATTTCTCTATAAGCGGCCCGGACCGCACTTACTCATCTGCACCGAGTGTCAAAAGTGGTATTCGATATCATCAACGGCTGGGATATCTTGAGATTGGCGGAACCCGGAATGTGATTGATACTACTATTTCCGAAATCTATAAAACATCATCGACTACTTCTGCGCTTATCATTAATAACGATGATGTGAACTATATCAACGGCCAGCTTAAATCAGCCATTATAGCTGCTTATGGCGTGCAGTTGGGAACTAACAAGATAATCAGTCATTCAAGCCTTTTTGGTGGAAGCGCATATATCAATGATACCATTTATCACTCGATAATGGTAGGGAACTATAACTTTATTTATAAAAAACTAAATAATAGCATTATCTCCGGGAATGTACAAAGAGCCTATGAAAATGATTATAACAGCAATTGGTCCGGTTACAACAACAGGAACTCTGCCTGGACCAACAGTTGCATTATTGGAGGAAGGGATAATAATATGGGCTCAGTAGCTCAGCTTACTGTTGGGAACAGGCTTATTAACCGATCATTTGCAGCAACAGTTATCGGCAATGGCAATGTTGATTTTTCCTCGCTACCGTATAACTCGTTTGCTGATTTTAATACATTCTCAATAGAACCCAACTATCTCCTGTTTTCCATTGGCAATAGCCAATCAAAAACTGCGACCACAAGATCGAATGCAATGACAGTGCTATATAATGGACGCACCCAAATCAATACCACGGGTTTTTCGGACTCGATCAGCCAGGCAGGCGCAACACCTAAAGCAGCTCTTGAAGTTGTAAGCAAGAGCAGTGGCGTACTTCTTCCCAAACTTACCAAAAACCAGCGCGACTCCATTGCTTCGCAAGACCTTCATAATGGGTTGCTTCTTTACAACACAGATGCCGGTGGTTTTGAGTATTATAATGGTAGTGCATGGAAAGCAATAGGATCCAACAGCGATGCTATACAGGTCTTAAAAGATAGTACTATAATTAATTGGGATTTTTCACTTGGCCACAACAAATCCGTGAAGTTAACCGGCAATCGAACTCTTAATATTACCAATGTCCAAAACGGCGCAGAAGGAAAAATAATCATCAAACAGGATTCGACCGGTATGCGTAAGCTGGCCTTACCAGCTAACAGCTATGTCAATAACGAAGGAAATGGCTCTTTGGATCTCACTTCCGTGGCCGGAGGGATCGATATTGCTTCATTCATTTATGACGGAACGAATTACTACTGGACCATTCATAAATCATACACTTCAGCACCGAAAGTTGCCCGTTTCAACTTTAATGAAACCGCACAAAACGTTCCCGGCTGGAATGATGTAAGCGGCAATCCTCACCAGGCGATCCGTACCGCCAAAGATGTGGCTACCAATATTGGTGTTTCCTCAATTGCTACCACCAAATGGGGAGCATTCGGAAGTGGCACAAGCAACAATGTACTCGGCGAGAAGGATGCAAACCCTTCTTTTGTATTCGGAGCCCAGGTAACATCTTCATACTGGTTCAGTGCTACTTACACCTACTCTACCAGTGCTGATTGTAACCTCGAGATCAATGGCCTGGAGGCCGGCGCTACTTATAATATAGAAATACTTGCTTCCAGGGAAAATGCTGATGTAACTGACCCTAACCGTTATATGCGCGTAGTCTGCGTTGACAATGCAGGAACATCTTATGTAGAAGATTTTGATGCCAAAGGCAATACAGCCAACCTGATCAATTTTTACAATAAAGCTCCTAATGGCAGCGGGAAAATCTTACTTTTTATTGGAAAGAAGAATCCGGCAGATGCCAGTAATCCTTTTGGGTACTTAAATGGATTAAGAATAACTAAATTATAGTTTAATATTTTAGCACGAGATCCACACACCGAATGTTCCTGGCAGAAAGCTACCAGTTAATAAGAGGAAAAATTACCACATTGTTACCTTTTCTCCCAAACCCAGATCATGAATCCATCGATTCATGATCTGGGTTTCTTTTTTCTCCACGCATCTATACTGAATGGACCTGCTCCAAAATAAGCGATCAGCAATGCACCACCAAGCATCGATATATTTTTCAAAAACATTGCCATCTGAGTCTGTTTCATCATTGGATCTGCTATTGTCCAGAAATTATGCATCATCATTGTTACGGGAATAAGAAAGATCACAATCAGCCATGCGCCTGTCCTGGCTTTATAGCCAAGGATAATACTTATCGACCCCACAATAGCTAAAACACCGGAAGCAGGTACTAAAAAAGACGAGGCCGGAACATTCTGAGATGTAGCATAAGCAATGCTCTCAGCAGAAAAATGATTAAATCCAGATTCCAGGAAAATAAAAGAAAACAATATTCTTCCTATCAATACTATCAGTTTCATAGCTGTTTATCAACCTGGGTACAAAAAGAATGCCCTGGAAAAGCTGACACCGCAACTATCTTTATTACAGGTACATGTCCCTCCTCAAGAGTTTGCTCATACTTCGTTCCTGATCAGGTATAATAATTGAGTCTTCCTCTTTAATAATTGATGAAATGTACTTATTAAGAGAACCTGTAGACCTGGATCCTTTTTTTGCAGACATCGGCAACAGGCAGATCGTACTGCTTGGCGAGGCTTCTCACGGCACCCATGAGTACTATAGCTGGAGAACCAAAATTTCCCAGAGGCTTATAGAAGAAAAAGATTTTCAGTTTATTGCAGTAGAAGGTGACTGGCCGGATTGTTACAGGATCAACCGTTATATAAAAGGCTATAAGGATGCTGGCACTGATATCGGGTCCATACTCCGTTCCTTTGATCGCTGGCCTACCTGGATGTGGGGCAACTGGGAAGTTGCTGCTCTGGCAGAGTGGTTGAAAGAGTATAATGACCCTCTGCCTATGGATAAAAAAATCGGCTTCTATGGACTGGATGTTTACAGTTTATGGGATTCTATGAAAACAATGGTGCATTACCTGGAAAAAGAAGATCAACAGGCTGCACAATATGTAAAAGAAGCAATTTCCTGCTTTGAGCCCTTCGGGGAAAACCAGCACTTGTACAGTCAGTATTCGCTTACCGATAGAAGTACCTGAAACCTATCCGTTTGGTGTATAAAATTTATAACTCACGTAAAGCATACTACCATGCCAGAAAAGAAAACAATAGAGCGCGCCAGGCGTGCAAAAAAAGAAGGAAAGTCGCCCAGTACACAAGCCGGTGAGTTTGTGCATGAAGAAATAAAAAAGATCCGCGAAGGCAAACATGACGCAAGATCGCCCGAACAAGCCATTGCTATCGGATTATCGGAAGCACGCCGCGCGGGTGTAAACCTGAAACCTCCTCCTAAAGGTCGTGTTTCTGAAAAAACACGTAAGAGTGCAAAGAGCGCTTATGAAAAAGGACAGCGACATGAACCTGTTTCTCCAACACGTTCAAGAGCAAGAGTT
Organism: Chitinophagaceae bacterium; assembly: GCA_051954695.1. Lineage (GTDB taxonomy): Bacteria > Bacteroidota > Bacteroidia > Chitinophagales > Chitinophagaceae > Terrimonas_A. The sequence goes on along the minus strand of JBQCHL010000026.1, from coordinate 56,434 downwards.
AAAGCCCTGAAGAAAGAGGGACATGAAGCAGCATCTTCCCAGGCACTATCGAGGCAGACAAAGAAAGCAGCAAAGAAACGGAGTGCAGCAGAACGGTCAAGTGCAGCAAAAAAAGCGGCAAGAACAAAAGGAGCAAGAGGACGGTCAATTGCAGCTAAGAAAGCAGCAAGAACGAGGAAAAGAGAGAGAGTTTGAAAGCATACACAAAGGCCTGGCTATGTAAAAGCAATCGGCCACAACAAAAGTTATGGCCGATTTTTTATTAGGAGTAAGCCTTAAGGATTTTTCTTCATTTCCTGCTCCCACACCAGCTTCCATTTTTTATCAAAGAATTTAATACCCGTGAATGGCTCTTTGTTTTCAAACCATTGCCCATTTTCTTTTGACATTCCGATCATCAGGTGGCCATTATCTCCACTGATGACCATAGCCCTTGAGCCATCTTCCAACGCAATAATATGTACGGCTTCACCATCGCTTGCATCCACACCCATCACACTTCTTGATTTACCGTCCTTTGTGGTATTAACCCCTGCACCTCCGCGTTCCCAGCCTTCTTTATCATTCCAAAAAACACCAGCCGATTCAAACATCCGTTGTCCGATATTCGGATCAGCTACCTTATCGCCAAACTGCAGCCGGTCGAATCCCTCTTCATTCATTACTACCATTCCGACAACACTATTGCGGTAGCTGGCATACCATTTCATATACTGATCCGGGTTAGGAAAGGTATTTGCCCAATATTTACGGACAAGCGAAGTGTCTGTTCTGACCCGGTTGCCGGAGTATGGGATCGGGGCGCCTATAAGGATACGGTCCCTTCCTGCACTGTCTTCAATAATTATTCCTTTGGCTCGTATGATCTGATCTTTTTTCTTTCCGAAAGCAGATAAAGCCAGGATGGCAAATACAGCGAGAAAACCCAGTACGGCAAACTGTAACTGTCTTACCTGTTTTTTTAGTTGGAGCACCTGTTCGTCCATAATTTTATTGGTTGAATTTTTTTCCGCTGAATTTTTCTAAAGGGTGTGCGTCATCATTAATGCCGGTCCACCACCCCATTGATCCATTACATATAAAATGGTAATTTCAATATGATTCCATGGAGCAGTCCCTATTTGAGCAGGCAGGAATGAAAAGAACTGATTGTTCTCAACATCGCCATTGCTATTTGTACAATTAGTATTACACTTCCATTCTCCACCACCCACACGGAATACGCCACCTCCGGTCTTCCAGTAATCACGCGCTACAACTATCGATTTAAAATTGGCTGGCAGGTTTTTTACAAAAAAATAAGGATCGTCCGGGCGGAGTGCAACAACAGCAAAATTTCCAATACCATCCTTTAGCTCAACCCGTGGCTTCCAGTGAAGATCAGAGAAGCTTTTTGGCCCGGCTATTGCCAGCCCGGTTTTTTGCGTTATGGTCACTTGCTGAGTAAAGAGCCATTGAGATAAGTAAGAATTTCCAAATTTAAGTTTCGAAAAAACCTGGATGGTCAATATGCCGCTGCCGGTTTCAAACTGGTTGACATCTGCAGAAAGGGTATCATTATGGTTGGATAATATAATTCGCTTTTGCTGGCCGTTGATATCCCAGACCGCTATAGCAGAATCTACAAGACCCGACCCGAGGTATGACTTATCCAGCTCAACAGACAAGTTCCTGGCACGGATCTCAGGGTCAGGAGGTATGGGTGTTTTTGAACAACTGCTCCCCAAGACCAGGGATGCAGCAGCTATAAGAATAAGCAGGATCTGCTTGATATTAACGGTCATAATACTGGTATAACGGGTTGCTAAGTTTCCGTTATAGGACCAAAACTATACGCCGTTTTTGTAAATTTCTTCTTAAACGATACCAACTGGTCAAATTGCTGAATGAACTGGGGAAGAGATATCAGCAGGGATTATTTTAGACCAAGCAGGGATTTATTTAATGATTCATTACTTCCCGCTCCTGCAAAATCGTCAAATGCTTTTTCTGTAACACGGATGATATGATCCTTAATAAAGCCAGCCCCTTCACGCGCACCATCTTCAGGATGTTTAATGCAGCACTCCCATTCCAGCACTGCCCAACCTGCATAATCATACGCCGTGAGTTTGCTGAACACTGATTTAAAATCAACCTGCCCGTCGCCAAGCGAACGGAAACGCCCGGCCCTGTCTATCCAATTTTGATAGCCACCATACACACCCTGTTTGCCACTTGGATTGAACTCTGCATCCTTTGCATGGAACATCCGGATACGTTCATGATAATGATCAATAAATGAGAGGTAATCCATTGCCTGCAATACGAAATGGGATGGATCATACAGGATACAGGCTCTCTTATGGCCATTTACTTTTTCAAGGAACATTTCGTAGGAAATACCATCATGGAGATCTTCTCCGGGATGTATTTCATAACAGAGATCGATACCATTAGCATCAAATTCATTTAAAATAGGAAGCCAGCGTGATGCGAGTTCCGTGAACCCTGTCTGTACCAGACCAGCAGGACGCTGCGGCCACGGGTAGACCGTATGCCATAATAGGGACCCGCTGAAAGTGCCATGTGCACTCAGCCCGAGATTACGTGATGCCTTGGCCGCATATTTCAATTGTTGCACTGCCCATTCGGTCCTTGCTTTGGGATCACCATGCAGGGATGCAGGTGCGAACCCATCGAATAATACATCATAAGCAGGATGCACTGCCACCAACTGGCCCTGCAAATGCGTGGAAAGCTCCGTTATTTCCACACCTGCTTCTTTTACAATACCATTTATTTCGTCTGCATAGGTTTTGCTTTCTGCAGCTTGTTTAAGGTCTATCATCCGTGGGTCCCAGGTTGGGATCTGCACTCCTGTAAAACCCAGTGACTTCGCCCATTTGCAAATGGTTGAAAGTTGGTTGAATGGTTTGTTGTCGCCGGCAAATTGTGCAAGAAAAATACCCGGGCCTTTTATCGTTCTCATAATACCTGCTTTAATAATGGATAAAGAAGATTAAAAAAGATCGCTTAGAACATTGTCCATTTCACATCGCTTTGAGCAGATGCAACTACTTTGTCAATGAAATTCATACCGCGGATACCATCTTCAACACCAGGAAAGTCGAGCGACTCAGCAGAAGGCGGTCGCCCTTCCAGTTTGGATTGTAAGGTCAATGCAAAATTCCGGTACAGATTGGCAAATGCTTCGATATATCCCTCCGGATGTCCGCCTGGCGTACGGAAATTATGTTTGGCATAACTGCTGAGGTAACCACCACCCGCGCGCAATAGCTGAATGGGTTGATCAAGCGGTTTATAGATCAACGTATTGGGTTCCTGCTGCGCCCACTCAAGGCCGCCATTCTCTCCATATATTCTTATTTTCAATGGATTTTCTTCTCCTGCAGCAATCTGCGAAGCCATCAATACACCGGTCGCTCCATTATCAAACCGCAATAGAACATTGCCATCATCATCAAGCAGGCGGCCCTGGACCATGATATTAAGGTCTGCACAAAGATGGGTGATCTTTGCACCAGTAATATATTCTGCCAGGTGTGCTGCGTGTGTACCGATATCACCCATGCAACCACTTTTTCCTGAACGGGACGGATCTGTACGCCAGGCAGCCTGTGCATTGCCTTCAAGTTCTGATAAGCGGCTTAACCATCCCTGCGGATACTCGACATACACTTTTCTTATTTTACCTAATGATCCGCTTTTTACCATTTGCTTTGCTTGCTTCACCATTGGGTAGCCGGAATAAGTGTGCGTGAGCATAAGACTTAATCCTGTTGCATCCAGTTTCTGTTTCAACTGATAGGCTTCGTCAAACGAAAACGTCATCGGTTTTTCGATCACCACATGAAAACCTTTGTCAAGTGCCATCATTGCCGGATCAAAATGCACATAATTGGGTGTAACGATGCTTACAAAATCAATCCGCTTGCCCGCCGGCAATGCAGCTTCCCTATTGAGCATGGTCTCATAATCACGATAGATCCTTTCTTCGTCCAGGTATAAATCGTGGCCTGATTCAACGGCGATTTGCGGTTCGTGGCTTAAAGCGCCGGCAATAAGTTCTATTTGTCCATCCATCAGCGCAGCGCTGCGATGTATAGCTCCTATAAATGCTCCCTGGCCGCCGCCGATCATTCCCATTCTCAATTTTCTTTTCATCCGTCAGTATGATTAAACGATTAGATATTAGTTTATAAGGATAAGGAATGACTCATGAACGATATGAATCAATGAACACTGCATAAAATTATTTTTCCTCCAGGCTAAAAATGTTGCAGATTTATCCATATATATCGTGATATGAACAGACTGCAGGCCCTGAGCCTAATATTTTACCTATTGACCAGTTGTTGCTCAATTTCATGTATCGCCTTAATGGTTTTCACCAGCGAATCGGGTGTTACAGAAATACTGTCTATCTCCTGCTCCACCAGGAATTGCGCAAAATCGGGATAGTCTGAAGGCCCCTGTCCGCAAATACCAACCTTTATCCTATTCGCCTTCGCAGTCCTGATCAGCATGCTGATCAATTTCTTTACAGCATGGTCCCTCTCATCATACAGGTGGGATACTAATGAAGAATCCCTGTCAAGGCCAAGTGCCAACTGTGTAAGGTCATTGGAGCCGATGGAAAAACCATCGATATGCCTGGCAAACTCATCAGCCATCAGAACATTGGAAGGCAACTCAGCCATCAGGTATATTTCCAGGCCTGCTTCTCCACGTGTCAGTCCATATTCTTTCATAACATCCTGCACTCTGAGCAATTCACCTACTGTTCTGCAAAACGGGATCATTACCACCACGTTTGTCAATCCCATTTCTTCCCTTACTTTCCGGATAGCCCTGCATTCGAGTGCAAAAGCCTCTTTATAAGCAGCAGAATAATAACGGGAGGCTCCGCGCCAACCGATCATAGGATTCTCTTCCTCCGGTTCAAAATATTTTCCGCCTAACAGGTTAAAGTACTCATTGCTTTTAAAATCGGAAAACCGTACAATAACCTTTTCAGGGTAAAATGCAGCAGCGATCTTTGCAACTCCATATGATAGTTTCCTGATAAAATAATCCTCCTCATTTTCAAATCCCGCAATGATCTCCGCAATCGAATTGGAAAGTGCTGTATCATCAAGTGATCGATGCTTCAAAAGCGCCAGTGGATGAACTTTTATATAGTTATTGATAATAAATTCTTCCCTCGCAAGGCCAACGCCTTTGTGTGGCAAATGAGAAAATTGGAAAGCCATGCCCGGAGATCCTACATTGAACATGATCGGGGTTTTTACAACAGGCAGGTCGCTAAGATTGAAGCTCGTTTTTACAAACCCTATTTCTCCATTATAAATATTTCCAACATCGCCTTCAACACAGGAAGCTGTAATTGTTTGGCCTTGTTGAAGCAGTTCTGTTGCATTGCCACAACCCACGATTGCCGGCACACCCATTTCCCTTGCCACGATAGCGGCATGGCAGGTACGCCCGCCCTTATTCGTAATAATGGCTGCCGCTTTCTTCATAACGGGTTCCCAGTCCGGGTCCGTCATATCAGTAACCAGTATATCACCGGCGTTGAATTCATGGCCATCAATAACCCGCTTATCCAATGAATAAAGAATGTTCACTTTTCCGCTGGCAACTTTATCCCCAACAGCAATACCTGTAAGAAGAAGTTCTTTCTGCTGATCCTTTATTTCCAGCTGATATTCTGTGATCACCTGGTCCTTTTTTTGCGAATGGATCGTTTCCGGCCTTGCCTGTACAATAAATAGCTGATTGCTTTTACCATCAACCGCCCATTCCACATCCATTGGGCACCAATGCCCTTTTATACAGGTATAATATTTTTCGATCTCTGTCACCCACTTCGCAATCAGTAATACTTTCTCATCATCAATGCAGAATCTTGACTGCATATTCTTTTCTGTAGGAATAACCGTCACTCTCTCACCAGGGTTATCGCCATAGATCATCATCTTATCTTTATTGCCCAGCTTTTTCTCAATGATGGGTGAACGCACATGATCCAATACAGGTTTGAATACAATGAACTCATCAGGCGACACAGATCCCTGCACAACCATTTCCCCAAGGCCATAAGAGCCATTGATAACAACTACATCCCTGAATCCTGTTTCTGTATCCAGTGAGAAAGCAACGCCCGAGCTGGCCATATCCGAGCGAACCATCTTTTGTATGCATACGGATAATCCGATCTCGAAATGATCGTATCCAAAACTTTCACGATAACTGATCGCGCGGTCGGTGAAAAGGGATGCGAAACAATTCCTTACTGCATCTATCAATGCAACCGGTCCCCTGATATTAAGATATGTTTCCTGCTGGCCGGCGAAAGATGCATCAGGAAGATCTTCGGCAGTAGCGGAAGACCGGACAGCAACGTCGGCATCAGGTATTTTATATCTTTCAGAGAGCTTATGGTATGCCTGAATTACAGGCAAAGCAAGTTCCTCAGGAAAAGCAGTATTACGGATCACCTGCCGGATCTTCTTACCACCTTTTCTCAAAGATTCCAGGTTATCAAAATCGATCTCCTGTATATATTTCTTTATCACAGGTTCAAGATTACCGGAAGAAAGGAAATATTTATATGCATGAACGGTGATCACCAAACCATCAGGGATATTAATACCAAGTTTGGTAAGGTGCTGCATCATCTCCCCAAGGGAAGCATTCTTACCACCAACCCATTCAATATCGTTGATACCAACCTCGCTTAGGGGTACAATAAATTTTTTTGTTCTCATTCTGTTTGATTTGATAATGTATGGACAATAGTCGTCTTCGTGTTGCATACAACATGCAACACAGCAGACAAGCTTATTAATGATTATGGAAATACTGGTCCGTGCAGAGCAAAACTTAACAATGCAAAAGTAAACCGGCTTACTGCAATTGAATTGCGGGATATTATCCTCTTATGAAAAATGTTTAGCAAGGCTGTTGATAAAAGTGGACAAATAAAAAAAGCCATGGCACAATTGCCATGGCTAAACATGAGACTTGCTATATAAACTATCATTGGGTTGTAAGGGTCTGCGTTAATGAAGCAGGCTTTTTCTTTATAGTCAGGTAAATGCCTATCATCAATACCAATACAATAGCGGGCATTACAACTACTTTCATAAATGTATCGGAACCTGCTATCGCATCTGCAGCTGCCTCATCAGCTCCGCTGGCTATTGCAGTAGCTCTAAAAGAATCGTACCATTTTCCCATCAGTGGCACAATAAGGGCCACAGACAACATACCGCCGCCGCCCATTAATGACAAACCAAGCGCACCAGTACGGGGCAGGTATTCAGCTACAAACCCAAGCATTGTGGGCCAAACGAAGCAAAGCCCGATCGCAAAAACAATTGCCGCAACTACTGCCATGCTTCCGCTTGTTTTGCTTAATAATGCAAGGCCAATAGCGGTGAACAGCATAGAAAAGATCAACATACCTGTCGGGTTGAGCCGGTGCACTACAGGTCCGGCGAACGACCTTCCCAGTGCCATTATACCATTGATAAGTACAAGGATCAGTATGCCTGATATACCGGCACCCTGCAGCAGTGCACCGAGCCATTGATTCGTCCCAAGCTCTGTAGCGGCTGTCAGCAACATACACGCCAGCATGATCAAAAATAACGGGTGAAGGCATGCTTTAAACATCTGCTTTGTACTCACACCTGAAGAAACACGTTCTGTAGGCGGAAACTTCAATTTCAGAAATAAAAAACCATATATAAACAGGGGTACGAACAATGTTGCGATCATTACACGCCAATCTGCCTGCCACCAATTGGTCATGGCGTAACTGATCAAACCTCCTACCACAATGCCACCAGGGAACCATACATGGAAGCGGTTAAGCATAACTGTTTTCTTTTCGGGGTACAGTGAAACCACAAGCGGGTTACAGGCCGCTTCCACCATGCCATTACCGATCCCTATGCAAACCGTTCCGGCAAAAAGCCAGCTTGCATCTTTTGCAGTAAGATAAATGATGATCCCCGCCAATTGTCCAATGAAAGCTAGCCCCAGCAAGCGTTTCATGCCTAACCAATCACAAAGCGATCCGCCAAAAAGCATGGCAAGAGTAAACCCCCAGAATGCGGGGCTGAATATCCACCCTACCTGTTCACGGTTAAGGCTAAATTCATGTCCCCATACACCTTCGAGCGATGCCCTGAAGGCAAATGTCATAGCAGTCGTGATCAATGCGATCCGGCTTGCCAGAAATAATTTTTTACGGTCAATATTGGCTTGCATCTCGTTTGGTTTTTTAATGAAGGATGTTTAATTAAAAATAGCCTTCTCCCAAACAGGAAAATGTAATGTTCTTACCTTCTTATTTTAAAGGATTACCTGTATTCCCAGCCCCTATCACATAGCTTCATCCACAAGGTAGAGGACAGATTCATAATTCCTGCCAACTGCCTCAGACATTGCCATTTCACATGTTTTGGTGGATGAATAATATCCATCATATTCTTTTTGTCTTACTTCATTTGCTTCTGCTGCAGTGGCTGAAGCTGTAAGTTCTGGGAAAAGAAAGCCGCGATCGCCTGCCATGCCACAGCAGCCTGCATTTATTGGCACTGTAACATTCTCGGCAAAATGATTGGCGATCCGGACAAGTTTATTTTCTGTGTACATTTTTTTCAACGAGCAAACAGGATGCAATACAACATGCTGTTTTTTCTTCATGGGCTGGCTTACGGGCATTACAAAATCATGGAGATAATCTATACTATCAATGACCGTTAACTGATCAAATTTTGTCTGGTTCTCTGTAGTCAAAGCCGGGCGTAAATGATGCAGTGTATAAGTACAGGAGCTCACATCCATTACTATCGCATGCGATCCGTTCTCAGAACTTTGCCATAGTTGCTCAACGATCTTATTAGCTGCATACGTGTATGCTTTCCCAAAGCCTTTTGAACTGTATATCTGGCCGCAGCAGCTATTATTTATATCACTTAAAACTTTTACTCTTATACCTGCTTTTGCCGAAACATCCATAAAGGTTTGCAGGATATTTTTCCTGCCACTGGCAGAATTTCCCATCAAACGGGAAATGCAACTGGGAAAATAAACGATCGTTGTCCCGCCGGCTTTTGCTGCTGTTCTTTTTAAAACACCGAGATCCGGAGGAGAAACAAGTTGCGCTGACCATAGGGGAAATGAGGGAGATACTTTACGGATAAGCCGTGTAAAGCCGGTCATTGTTTTCTTTCCAGTGATCTTATTAATGAACAAGCCTGCTTTCAAAGCAAATCTTGTAGACGAGATCACCATGCCAAATCTTTTAATGGTAAAAAGAGCAATGCGATTAGCAAAAGCGGAATGATTCTCCCTTCGCAATCTTTTTACCAGGTCACCTGTATTGATATCCACGGGGCATGCGCTGGCACATAAACCATCAACGGCACAGGTCTCTATCCCTTCATACTGGTATTGTTCAAGTAACAATTTGTGCTGGGCTGAATCACCTGTAGCTTTCATTCTCTCAAGCGTTCTTCTTGCTACAATCCTGCGCCTGGGCGTCATCGTAAGATCCCGGCTTGGGCATACCGGTTCGCAATAACCGCATTCAATACAACGGTCCACCTCTATTTCCACTGAAGGCATTTCCTTCAGATCGGCAATATGTGCCTGTGTATTTTTATTAATGATCACACCGGGATTCAACAGCGATAAAGGATCAGCTGCCTTTTTGATCCGTTCCATGATCTGGTAAGCATCACCACCCCATTCTGTTTCTACAAAAGGTGCCATATTACGGCCGGTGCCATGCTCGGCTTTTAGAGAACCGTCATATCTTTTCACTACCAGTTCCACTACTTCTTTTAAAAAGCGATCATACCGTTCAACTTCCGTATCGGTATTGAATGACTGTGTAACAACAAAATGGATATTGCCATCCTTAGCATGCCCGAAAATAATGGCGTTGTGATAACTGTATTTTTTAAAAAGCTCCTGCAGATCAAGAATTGCATTTCCCAGGCTCTCCAAAGGGAAAGCAACATCTTCAAGGATCACGGTCGTGCCACTGGCCCTCACCGCGCCCACTGCAGGAAACAGACCTTTCCGGACCTTCCAGAAAAATTCCCTTTCAGCAGCATCAGTAGTGAATGCTGGAGCGTTAAGCAAGGAGAACCCGGATGTTAAAGAAAGAAAATGATTGACCTGCTTTTCCAATTCCTGGATACCTGGCTGCTGGAATTCGATCAGTAAGCCTGCTGCAGCTTCGGGTAAGGTCTTTATCATTGCCGGCATTCCCGGAAGGTGTTCAACTGAACGGAGCGAAGCACGGTCCATCAGTTCCACCATAGCCGCACCCGCATCTATCAATGGCTGGATCGTTTGGCAGGCAGAAAATATATCCGGAAAGAACAATAGTCCGGTTGCTTTATGTGGCTCATCCGGGATCGTTTCCAGTACAGCTTCTGCAATAAACGCCAGTGTACCTTCTGCGCCGATCAGTAAATGGGCAAAAATATCAAGAGGATGTTCATAATCCAGAAAAGCATTGAGACAATAACCGACAGTATTCTTGATCTTATATTTTTTCCTGATCCTCTCAGCCAAAACCGTATTGCTTCCTATCTGTTGTTTTATCGACCTTAGCTCTCCTGCAAGATGTTTACATTCCTGCTCAAACCGTTCGTAATCTGCTCTTATTTCTGTTGAGAACACCTGTCCGTCAGTCAGCATAAACCGGATAGAGCGGGTAGTATGATAAGAATTATACTGTACGCCGCAGCACATGCCGCTTGCATTATTGGAAAGTATACCGCCCATCATGGCGGCGCTGATACTGGATGGATCAGGGCCGATCTTTGCCCCGAATTTTCTGAGTGAAGCGTTGACCATTGCCCCCGTGATCCCCGGTTGCACCCTCACCATTCTGCCATCGTCTTCAATCTTTAGCTTATTCCAGTACTGGCTCAGGTCAACGAGTATTCCATCTGTTATCGCCTGGCCAGAGAGGCTGGTGCCCCCGGTACGGAACACAAGCGGTAGCGAATGTTCGTGTGAAAAATGAAAAAGCGCTTTTACTTCGTCTTCATTAACTACCTGCACTACTGCTTTAGGTTGGAGATAATAAAAGCCCGCATCTGCGGCAAAGGTCACAAGGTCAACCAGTTTAGTCTTTATCCTTTTTTCTGGTAATATTCTTTTTAATGCTGCTATGTCCATGTCTTGTCGTCCGGATTAATAAGCTTATGTATGATCAGGGGTGAAGATAAATCTTCTTACTGATCTTAAGCCTGCCGGCAAACCTGTCTTTGCATTCCAAGCCCCTCGATCGATAATTCAACGGTATCCCCATCCCTGAGATACTGTGCAGGCTTCATTCCCATGCCAACGCCCGGCGGCGTGCCGGTGGAAATAACGTCACCTGCTTCCAGCGTCATGAACTGTGAAAGATAATGCACAAGATACCAGCAATTAAATATCATTTTCTGAGTGCTGCCTTTCTGCATGGTCTTTCCATTTACCTGCAATGACATGGAAAGGTTATGGACATCCTTTATTTCATCAGATGTAAGGAGGAAAGGGCCTAAGGGGTTAAAGTTATCACAGGATTTTCCTTTGGTCCACTGACCTCCGCGTTCCAGTTGGAAAGAGCGTTCAGATACATCATGGGAAATACAATATCCTGCAATAGCGCTTTTGGCATCTTCGACTGAGGCAAGATAGCGGGTATCCTTACCTATAACGACTCCAAGTTCAACTTCCCAATCCGTTTTCTCGCTTTTCCTTGGTATTAGCACATCGTCATAAGGGCCGATCACTGTATTGGAAGCTTTGAGGAACACAATAGGCTCAGCAGGAACCGGCATTCCCGATTCTTCGGCATGATCGGAATAATTAAGACCTATGCAAATGACTTTACCGGGCCTGGCCACACAGGATGCCCAACGAGCGTTAGCAGGCACATCCGGTAAGGATTTAATATCCCTGAGCCAATTGGCCAGTTTGTGCAAACCATTTCCTTCAAAAAAATCCCTGTCCCAATCTTTAAAAAAACCGGAAAGGTCTTTACGCTTATTATGAGCATCGATGATGCCGGGCAACTCATGACCTTTTTCTCCAAAACGGATCAGTCGCATAACATGATTTTTAAAATGTACAATTAAAATATTTTGTCTGTTAAAACATTTCGGCCCCCTCTTTTCTAGCTATTCAAGGTCGTAAACCCTCCGTCGATCGGGTAATTGCACCCTGTAATGAATGAAGCTTCATCCGAACAGAGATAGAGTGCGAGAGCAGCGATCTCTTCAGGTTTTGCCATGCGGCCAATGGGTTGGGTAGCTGAAAGCTTCCTGAACATTTCTTCTTCCTGCCCAGGATAATTTTTTTTGAGAAACCCATCTACAAATGGTGTATGCACACGCGCTGGCGCAATACAGTTGCAGCGGATATTATGTGCCATATAATCCTTGGCAAACGACAGGGTCATGGCAGCAACGGCACCTTTTGTCATGCTATACGCAAACCGGTCTGCAAGCCCTACCATGGCCGCTATGGAAGAAAGGTTCAACACCACGCCTCCGTGTTCTTTCATGAAAGGAAGGGTTGCCTGCAAAACATGATATACTCCTTTTATATTTACTGCGATCAGTTTTTCCATATCAGCCGGCCCCGTGTTTTCCGCATTGCCAATGTGCGCTATGCCAGCATTGTTGACCACGATATCGATCCTGCCCTTTTCAGACCCGATCTGCTGTATTACAGCATCTACTTCTTCTTTTACAGAAACGCTGCACTTTTTATACGCGGCCTTACCGCTTCCCTGTAAAATGGACCCGACTGTTTCAAGAGCTCCATTATCATCAATATCAAGAATAAATACATCGGCGCCCTGCTTTGCAAAAAGTACCGACATAGCTTTCCCTATACCACTGCCACCTCCTGTGATGACAGCAGTTTTATCTTTCAAACTAAACATACAATATGATGAAATTTTTTACGTGCCTACTGGCATGCCCCTGTCGATTACCGGGCACTTAACTTGTTGAAATATTCAAGTGATTGCCTGATATCAGGCAGATTATTATCAAAATTATGTTCACATTCCACGTAGATCATACCCTTGTATTGCTGGCGCTTCAGTTCAGCCACAACTTTATTAAAATCAATCACACCTGTTCCAACATTCATATCCCTTGCATCTTTAACGCCCAGGGAATCGACATCTTTCAGATGCATTCCCAGGATATGACCTTCCAGCTTTTTCAGGCATTCGGATGGCTCCAGCCCACTTCTGACCCAATGCCCCACATCTGCACAAGCTCCAAAATTCGGGTGGGATTTTACAGCAGCAAGCACAGAGTCCGGATGCCAGTAGATACTGATCTCTTTCCAGTGATTATGCAGGGCAACCTTTATATTATATACACCGGCAAGGCTGTCGACCATGTCCCACTGTTCTTTTGGCGGCTCAGAGGTAACAAATTCAAGATTGAAGGCTTTTGCAAGGTCGAAGGTTCTTTTCCATTCGTCCACATTATTGCCTCCCGCCACATACATTGAAACCATTTGTATATCGCGGTTTTTCATTCCCTCTTTCATTTTCTGTATTGCTTCCGGAGAAAGATCGCCCATTGTAGTGTCTTTGTATTCATTCCCCAGCTTATAAAAAGAAAATCCTTCCACATACCGGATATCAGCGCTGTCCACTTTTTCTATAGCAACACTATAGGGAAGCTGGTGAAAAGAATAGAGAGCTACCCCGGTTTTCCATCCGGCGTTACCCGCTGCGTCAGCAGTTGCTTCGCCGGTCTTTGCCTGGTTGTTATTACAGGCTGTTAAAAGGAGCAGCCATGCTGAACAGGTAATAAGTATTTTCATTTTTTCAGTTTAACGTGATCGGATAAATAATATTAAAAAGGAGAAGGACTGATACAGGTCCAGCCGCCGTCAATGATCAGGCTTTGTCCCGTGATATGCTTTGCACGGTCGCTCACCAAAAAAAGAGCAGCGTTGGCAATATCAGCAGTAGTGGCCGGTCTTCCCATTGGTGTGATGCGCGACCAGGTGCCTGCATAATCCGGGTCATGTTGTGTTCTCTCAGTTAGTGTGGCGCCAGGAGCTATACAATTTATATTGATGCGGCTGCCCGAAAGTTCTATCACCAGGTTCCTTGCAAGCATTTCCAGCGCTGCTTTGGTCATACCATAAGCTGCAAGATTTTTATGCGCCTGATGGCCTGTAACAGAAGAAGTGAAGAGGATCGATCCGCCACTTCCCTGTTCTTTCATTTGCCTGGCTGCTGCCTGTGAAAGAAAGAATGATCCACCAAGGTTTACACGCAGCACATTATTGAATGCGCTTTCAGGATATTCGAGAAAATCTCCAAACAAAGTGATGCCAGCATTAGCAATCGCTATATCAAGACGGCCGAATTCTTTAACTGTTTGTCGCATCATCTTTTTTATGAAGCCGGTATCACCTGAATCGCCCGCGCAGGCGATACAATTCTCTTTTTCATTGCGGATACCGCGCGCCCCCTGTTCTGCCAGATCGTGATCAAGGTCATTCAATACAACCGATGCACCCTGCAGTGCCAGTTGTCTTGCTATTTCAAGTCCTATGCCCTGGCCTGCTCCTGTTACGATGGCTACTTTCTTATCAAATTCCTTTTGTTCCATTTCATTCGTTTTAATGGGAATCCCTTGATACAACACTTCCTGAGCCACCTTTCAGAAAATCGAAATCCGCTCCCAGGTGTGCCTGTTCCACATGATTAATGTATAAACTTACATATCCCCTGTTAATATTGCCTGCAGATAATTGCCAGGCAGCTTTCCTCTTAGCCATTTCCTCTGGCCCTACCAGTAAATTCAATGTGCGGCCAGGCACATCCAGTTGTATCAGGTCACCATCTTTTATAAGGGCAAAATTGCCACCTGAAGCCGATTCCGGGGAAACATGCAGCACTACTGTACCGAAGCCTGTGCCGCTCATCCGCCCGTCAGAAATGCGGACCATATCTGTAATTCCTTTTGCCAGTAATTTTTTGGGTATGCCCATATTGCCGACTTCGGGCATACCGGGATAACCTTTCGGTCCCACGTTTTTTAATACCAGCACACTATCTTCATCCACCTCAAGTGCAGGATTATCTATCCGGTTCTTGTAATCTTCGATGTTTTCAAATACAACTGCCCTTCCTGTATGCAGCATCAGTTTCGGACTCGCAGCAGATGGTTTTATAATAGCTCCGTTCTCACAAAGATTTCCTTTGAGCACTACTACGCCGGAATGAACATTGAATGGCTTTTCAATCTGTGCGATCACTTCAGGATTGATTGCCTCTGCATGCTGTACACTTTCACGGATCGTTAAACCGGATACTGTTTTACAATCGCCATGAAGCAATGGCAGCATTTCTTTCATTAGCGCAGGAAGTCCGCCGGCATAGTAAAGATCTTCCATAAAATACTTGCCTGATGGTTGCAGATTGGCGATAAGGGGTATAGATGCTGAGAATTTATCGAAATCATCTATGTCCAGGGGAATACCGATCCTGCCGGCGATGGCAAGCAGGTGAATGACAAAATTGGTTGAACCACCTATTGCTGCATTCACTTTTATGGCATTCTCGAAAGCCTGCCGGGTAAGAATATCGGAAGGCTTGATATCTTCCCTTACCATCTGAACGATCCGGCTGCCTGATAGTTGTGCCAATACTTTACGGTTTGAATCAACCGCCGGTATAGCAGCATTTTCACTAAGAGATAAACCCAGCGCTTCAACCATACAAGCCATAGATGATGCTGTTCCCATCACAGCGCAGTGGCCTTTGCTTCTGCACATGCCTGCTTCTGCTGCTTTAAATTCCTGCTCAGACATTACTTCAGACCGCAGATCATCAGTAAATCTCCAGAGATCGCTGGTACCAATATCTTTTCCTTTGTATTTCCCGGTCAGCATCGGCCCGCCAGATACAACAATAGTGGGTATGTCAACACTGCAGGCACCCATCACCAGGGCAGGCGTTGTTTTATCACAGCCGCAAAGCAATACAACACCGTCTATAGGATTGCAGCGGATCGATTCTTCCACATCCATGCTGACAAGATTGCGATATAGCATCGCTGTTGGTTTGATCAGCGTTTCGCCAAGAGACATCACAGGAAACTCAACAGGAAAACCTCCGGCTTCCAGCACACCTCTTTTCACTGATTCAGCAAGTTCTCTGAAGTGTGCATTGCAGGGTGTCAATTCCGACCAGGTATTGCAAATGCCGATGACCGGCTTCCCTTCAAACTCGTAAGAAGGGATCCCCTGGTTTTTCATCCAGGCCCTGTATATAAACCCGTCTTTTCCTTTTTTTCCAAACCATTCCTGACTTCTTAATGATTTTTTCATCCTTCTCTTTTTTTTAAAAACCGCAGGTGAATGCAGGTAATCCCCTGACGCCTGGTCTGACAATAAAAATGTGTCCGCTCCCGGGATAGAGCGCTAAATCTGCTGCACTCATTCCTTTTCTAGCCGTTGTGATCACCAAATGGTCCAGCTTATCACCTGCAAACGCACAGGATGATACCTGCGGCGCCGGCAGCTCAACAAATCCTATCATTTTTCCTGATGAAAGATCCCATCGCGATACCCCTGACCCGCCCCAAAGGGCTATCCATAAAGCACCTTCCTCATCCATAGTTATTCCATCCGGGAGACCAAGCTCCTGAGGTATCTGTACCGCAATCCTGTCAAATGAAATACTTCCCGACACTTCATCAAAATGATAAGAAACTACCTGTCGGGTGAGACTGTCCGTATAATACAAGAACCTGTTATCTGCCGACCAGGCCATTCCATTCGATATAGAAACCTGTTCGATCTTTTTCTTCAATGGCTCATTCTTTTCAAGGCAATAAACATCTCCATCGTTTTCCCTGCAATCCAGTTCCATCGTGCCAACCCATAATCTGCCTTTACTGTCGCAAGCCCCGTCATTGCAGCGATGGTCAGTCCAGTCCAATCCCATATCGGTGATCCAAGTAAGCTCACCAGTATCAGGATGGAAACGTGCGACACCACCCTGTAATGCTATTATCAGTTGACCATCAACAGAAGGAACGACCAGC
Source organism: Chitinophagaceae bacterium (assembly GCA_051954695.1). Taxonomy (GTDB): domain Bacteria; phylum Bacteroidota; class Bacteroidia; order Chitinophagales; family Chitinophagaceae; genus Terrimonas_A. The sequence continues at coordinate 39,317 of JBQCHL010000026.1, read as the reverse complement.
GACACCCGTTGTTTTAGATCATGCTTCTTCAGCATTTTATTTTTCCAACCATATTCATAGATCCTGCAGCTTTCTATATCCACCCAAAAGCAGGTCTGTCGTTGGGGATGCCATACAGGGCTTTCACCCAGTATTGCGGACAGAGGTTCTAATACGGCAGCATTATATATTTCATGATTTACACGCATAAATCATCTGCATCTTTACTTCGAAGAAGGTAATGCAAAAGCAACATAGGCATCGCTCGATTTTCCACCCCATTTTGATCCGCCACAAGCGATCACTACATATTGCTTTCCATTGACCGAATAAACCGAAGGAGTAGCTACACCCGGAGCAGGCAGGTCCACTTCCCATAATATTTTTCCTGTGCGTTTATTAATAGCCCTGAATTTTCCATCAGCCGATGCTCCTATGAATAATAAGCCGCCGGCAGTTACTACTGAGCCTCCATAATTCTCACGGCCTGTAGGTGGAACGCCCTTCGCTTTCAATTCTTCAAATTCTCCAAGGGGAATTTTCCATACCAATTCCCCTGTATTAAGGTTGATGGCATTCAGTGTTCCCCATGGCGGGCTCAATGCCGGATAACCTTCTTTGGTTAAAAACTTATTGTAACCAGTAAACCCATACAATGCTTTGGGAGGGCCATCTGTTTTTTCAGCAGGGCCGTTGTAAGTCTTCCCCTGTTCTGCTTTATTGCCAAGAACAAAAGAACCGATAGCTTGCTTTTGCTCTTTCGTCAGGTTATTAAAACCTGGCATCATTCTTCTTCCTGAAGTAACGAGATCATGGAACTGACCGAAAGAGTATTTCTTTTCAACGCCTATCAATGAAGGATAATCGCCTGCACCTAAACGCTCAGGTCCATGACAGCCCATGCAATATTGCCTGTATAAACTCATGCCTGCTTCAAGATTTGTTTTTGGTTTTTCCTGTACCGGTTTATTTTCCACAAGATTCAACACCCATGCCATCTCATTGGCGTTTACATAAAGAATGTTAGTGGTAGGGTCCACTGAAGGGCCGCCCCATTCACCACCGCCGTCATATCCGGGAAGAATGACCGTTCCCTGAACAGTGGGCGGTGTAAACATTTTTTCTGAGCGATAAGTTTTGAACCGTGCTTTTATATCCTGGTATGAAGAATCGGGCACCAGTGTGTTCAGATCTGCTTCTGTCATTTCCTGGCGAACAAAGGGATGGGGTAATGAAGGAGCCGGTTGTGTTGGCCAGAGTTTTTCACCACGTATATCCGTATTGGTAGGTGCAGGTCTTTCTTCAATTGGAAAAATAGGTTTACCGGTTTCACGTTCGAACATGAAAACAAAACCGGTCTTGGTGGTTTGCGCCACCGCATCTATTTTTTTACCATCACGCTCTACAGTAACAAGTGCCGGAGGTGTTGGAATATCCATATCCCATACATCATGATGCACAGTTTGAAAATGCCAGAGCAGTTTGCCGGTTTCAGCATCAAGTGCAAGCAGGCAATTGCCATATAAACCCTGACCTAAACGCTGACCGCCATAAAAATCATTTGTAGGGTTTCCGGTTGGGGCAAACAGGATGCCTCTTTTTTCATCCAGGCTGAATCCCGCCCAGCTATTGGTAGAACCCATGTATTTATAAGCGGTTGTGTCTTCCCAGGTTTCATAACCTGCTTCACCGGGATAGGGAACGGTATGGAATATCCATTTTTGCTGGCCGGTCCTTACATCAAAGGCGCGGATATGACCTGGACTTTCATCGCCGACAAGTCCGCTTAAAAAGAACAGGTCTTTATAGATCATTACGGGCGAAGTGGGCGAAACAAAGACGGTCTTTTCATCCCTGCCCAGGCCGATATTCAGGTTGATGCCGCCATCTGTTCCAAAACCGGGGATCAAGGCTCCTGTAACAGCATTCACCGCAAAAGCCACTGAACCTACAGTATAAATAATACGTTTATCATCTCCATCTTCCCAGTAAGCTACCCCCCTGTTCATGTTCACGCTTCTTCTGGGCCATGTTTTATTTACTGTGGAATCAGCAGGATCGAAATGCCATTTTTCTTTACCTGTAGCTGCATCAACGGCAAATAATTTAAGCTTGGGCGAAACACCATACATTACATTGTCAACAATGATCGGATTGCATTCCATCGGGCCATTCTTCGTGGTATCGCCATTTTCAGAATGATAGATCCAGGCAACTTCCAGTTTGGTAACATTGGATGTATCGATCTCTTCAAGCGAAGAATAATGTGTAGCAGCTTTTGTGCCGTTAGCGACTCTCCACTGGCTGTATTCTGTATTGGATTCAGAAGAGGTACAGGATTGAATAAAGGGGATCAACAATAAAAAAAGGAAAAAATGGCAGCTTCTGGTCAACATACTATATAATTTAGATGCTCTCAACAGTTCGTTTTTATAAATCGTTCTGATTCTTAAAATTAGGAGAAAAGCTATCCCTGAAATATCATGATCTTGTCCTGTTATTTTAGTTTATTAACCGTCGGTTTCATCTGAATTTGTTCTCCAAGATCAGGATAAGAGTATTTCATTATCAATCCGTTCACGGTCCGTATGGATGGTTGATACATTTTCCTATTTATCCGATATCACTGCAGAAGTACCGGCGCCTGCGGCAGTTTCCACCTGCTTCCTGGCAAGGTTCAGTTTATTCCCGGACAACCTGATATCATTGCTGCGGGCACCTTCAACTCGCAAAAAAGTACCGATGGCATTGAGAGGCCTTGATCCGCGGATAAAAATATTGGAACTGTTTTCCAGCCGGATCAATGATTCAGCATTTTTACTTCCTGCAGCTTTAAATCCTGCCAGTTCAAGATCATCCACATCATCACAAACAATAGCGGGCCGAAGATCCTCGTGTTCAAGCCGGAAAGTCACATTGTCAAGTACCACCCCGCTCACATGATGCATGTAAAGACCATAGGCTGGCAGTTCTCCAAACATATACATTTCAGGATAATCCCGTTCAAGGTCAGGAACATTGCGCCTGGCGGCCTGTTCGGCTGTGCCACCCCCATGAAAGGTAATGTCTATATTGCTAAATGAAATGCCCTTTGGACGCGTTTTCGAAGTGCCGGTAATGGAAATGCCGACATTCAGTTTTGTAATATTCAGCCAGCCCGGAGGTGAAACCGCAAACTCCGGTTTCATTTCGAGCATTAAGGGAACTGTAGCGCGGATATTATCAAAAAGTATATTTTCCAGGTTTCCTTTTTGCCAGTTGCTGTCGTTAAACGAAACCCATGAATCCGTGTAAGGACCTGCCGCCCATCCCGACAGCCTGACAGAGATAGGGCCTTTTACATTTTCCATTACTATATTGGAAAACGTCATATTCCTTGCCTTTGCCCCCATCGATTCCTGGATCTTGATACCATTCAAACCGGTATTGCGGATAATACAATTCGTAACAGTGATATTCTCGATATCAGCCAGCGCATCAGGCCCTACACGGATGGCAGCACAGCGGGAACTAAGAATGCAATTGGTAATAACAATATTGGAACAAGGTTCTGTCCGGCTGCTTGCTTTGAACGCAATACAGTCATCAATAGAATGGATATTGGTGTTTGAAATAAAAACGTCCCGCGAGCCGTCAATATCAAAGCCATCATTGTTGGCATTCTTGAGATTTTCCAGTTTTACGCCATCTATCCGGACGCGCTGGCATTGCAGGATGAACACAGCAAACATTTTAGAGTTCGTGATAAATACATCCTGTATCCGGACATCCTTACAACCATGCAATACGATCAGGTCAGGCCGGTCGTTGTCATTGGCTACTTTGATCAGGTCTCCACGGCCATCTATCTTGCCTGCCCCGGTAATGGCAATGTTCTCACAGTCGGCAGCATAGATCAATGACCGTATAATATGTTTGAAAGCGAACTTTTCATCCCGGCTGTACTTATCCACCTCAAGAGAGCCTATCAACTGGGCGCTTACCGTCAGGTATAATTCAACATTACTTTTGAAATGAATGCCTGAACTCATAAATGTGCCTTTATCCAGGACCACCCTTCCACCACCGTTGGCCGCGCAGTCATCGATCGCTTTCTGTATTGCCGGCGCATCATCGGTATGGCCATCACCTATGGCACCATAGTCGCGGATATCAAATGTTTTTTTGCCTGCAGGCTGTGCAGTCAGAATGATTGAAATAAACAAGAAGAAGATCAGGCCGCAGGCCCGGATAAAAAATCTGGTCATAGCATTTCGTTTAAGGCATTCAATTGATATAGGTCTTCAACGCCGCTGTATCGCCAAGCACCTTTAATATTCTCTTCAACCCATCCCTGTTAATCCGTAATCCAATTTCAGCATCAGGGTCTGTAACTTCGTTGATAATACCGACAGGGCCTTTATAAGCACTTTCCTGTACGATACGCATCATCTCAGCTTCACTATCACCCTGCCCAACAGGTACTACGCGGCCAGGATTTCTTTTCAGCCCGGCAATATTCAACGCAAGCAGGTGTGGCAATATCTTTGGGAAAAATGTTGGAAACCTTTCTATCTGTGTTTCGGCATGATGAAAATTATATACCATTCCTATATTGGACATTTTCAGATAGTCGATGATCGCCAATTGATTTTCAGGCTCACCAAACCAGCCGCCATGATTATACAAGCCTACGGTGCAGCCGATCTTCTTTGCTTCATTGGCAATGTAGGCAACAGGCTCTGCCGTGTATGCGATCTTTTGCTGTTGTGTCATTGAATCCAGTTTGGGATCTTCACCCACGAGGCACCATAATTGCGTTTTTATCTTATGCCGTTTGAGCAGGTCAAGGATCAATCGAAGCGTTGGGTCATGTGCAGGATCACGGCTTACTGGTATCCAAAAACCTGTAAGTTCTATATTGTATTTTTTCAATACCTCCAGCTCTTCATCAAACTGGGGAATATGTTCAGCACGCCAGTCATACGCAAGTTTGGTAATACCTAATGAGCGGAGCATTTTTGCTCTTTCCTCAGGAGTCCGCTTTTTGCTATCGAAAGGAACTATACACCAGGCAAGAAGGTTATCATTTGTGTAAATGCTGCTGTTCAGCCGCATTGTATCCAATCCTAAAGCATTTACCAATTTCCTGTCTACAATATTCAAGTTGGAAGGAGCATATGCCTTGCGGACGGCAGGATCAAGCAGGGTGAAATATTCGTTGAACGACCAGTATTCCCAGCCCATACCTACTGACTCGAATGATTGGCGCAGGTCATGCACAAATTGTACCCTCTCTTCAGGATATACTCCTTTTGATGCACCCGGCTTATTGACCTGCATGTGATCAATGGCACCAAATTCAGCAACTATTACCTGTAGATCGCCACCATACATATCATTCCATTCATTCACGTTCTTTGCCCTACGGGTAAGCCATTGCTGATTAAAGTATCCTTTACCATATTCCAGCAGATCTTCACGGGCCATTTGCTTATCCTCATCTTTTACCGTACTGAGCATTTGATCCATTCTCGATTCAACTGCCTTAGGTGAAGCCGGCCACGGAATATAACTGATATCCTTCCAGTAATTGCCGCCGCCTCTCCAACCGCCAAACAAGGTATTAAACCCAAACCGGTAAGGCTCATACGTGGTAAAGCTGTAATAGATGTTCCGGTCTGCAATGGGTGTAAGGCCGGTCATGGCATAAATATTACCAGCCCTGTCGCCTGAAACGATCAAGGTATGAGCCGGCATTTCTTTTCTTACAGCAGCAACCATTTCGTGATACATCCTGTTCCATTCACCGTCTTTATTGGCAAAAGGTTCTGTCATCAGCATAAAAGCGATCTGCGATGGCGTCCATCTTTCAGCAAGATATTTTGCAAAGGCACTGTAAAAACCCAGCATTTTAGTAAAGCCGGTATCTGTGCCGAGATAATGCGTTTTAAATTTTCCTTCGGGATGCAGATCAACAACGCAGGGCAGCCCGGAGGCAAGTGCCTTGTTAACCGTTTCATCCACGAAATGCATATTGACAGTATTCAATCCGGAATCACGGATAAATTCATCAGCGGTGAACAATAATTTTATATGATCAAACCCGATCGCTTTAGCAACTGCGATATCATTTGCAGATATCTGCCATTCTTCCTTAACCGGCAAACCCTGGTTTTGTATCCGATCAAAGACAACACCTCTTTTCAGTATCAGTGCCGGCCCTGCAGGAGGTACGATCTCAGTCACTTCTTCAGGAATCTTTACGGCATTGTAAATGCAGACATGGGAAAGGTTTCCATTCAAAACATCAAGCCCATCCGCAGCACTACCGATATTAAGCTGGGCGGTTTTATCAGCAACAGCTCCTCTGACCGCAACTGTTTTTACCAGTTGCCGGTCTTTATAAAATTTCATTTGTCCATCACCGAATGTGATCATTACATGGTGCCAGATATTATCATCTATATGGAAGCCCCCATTTATATCTCCGGGAAAGCCTGTGGCATTGAACAGCAGATCACCTGTCCCTTTCTGCAGGAATACTGAAAAACTACCTGCTTCGTTTGCTTTGCCTTTTGCCAGCAACACTCTTCGTTTATCACGTGATGGAGGCACCTGCACCCAGGCAGCAATGGTAAACCTGTTGCGTGGGGAAACCTTCACATTATGTACTTTAATAACTGAAGCAGCGTCAGTAATATTTACAACCTTACTGAAAGATGATCCATGCCCTGTTATCCAACGGATAGCTAAGGCCGAACCATTATGCTGATTCCCGTTGTTGTCATAAACAGTATCTCCCTTTCCTTCATCCAGGTCCCATGCTGCTGATTCAGTTTCATTATAGAGGTCGGTCACCTGCACAGAAGAAAAAGAAGAGCCGTAAATCCTTATCCTTGCCAGATTGCCGGAAAATGAATGGCTGCCATCACCGGCTGACCCAAAAATCATTGGTTCCGGTGATGCAGCAACCGAGCCTTTTGCTATGCTTGAGGATAAAAGTTTCCCGTCTTTATAAAATTGGATCTGTGATCCCTCGCAAGCGATCACGATATGATGCCATTGGCCATCATTAAGCAAAATATTACTGGTTATATTTCCACCGAGAGCAGGGGCACAAAACTGTAGCTTACCTTTATTCAGTTCAACCGAAAAAGAACTGTTACTTTTTGTATTCCCTTTAGAAAGGATTACTGACCGTCCGGTGTTTTTACCTATTGATCTTACCCAACAGGCTACAGTAAACCTATTCTTTAAATCAATGTTTGTGGTATCCACCTTTATACTCGCCCCGGGTGTATTAAAACCGGCAACAAACCCGAAGCGGGTATCTTTCACCCAATCAACTTCTTTTAACCAACCAGTGCTCTCCGTACCAAAATTATCATAGGTATTGATCGGCCCCTGCAACATTCCGTACACCGGGTTGCCATAGTTTTGCAGGGTGGTTACTCCCATGCCTTCATTGAGGTCCCAGTTAGCCAGTTTATTCGTATACAGGTCGCGGATCCTAACACTGCTTTGAACTGTGTTGAAGATCTTCAAACGATCGATATACCCCTGCACAGAAGCAGATGTTCCCGTGCCTGCACCAATCGTAAGTAAGGAAGGTTTGTCCTGTATAGTTCCATTCACTTCATTTGTCGTAATCAGTATTCCATCCTTGTAAAACTTCATACGGCCGGGAACATAACTTACGGCCAACTGGTGCCAGTTATTGTCGTTGATCATGATACCGCTTTTCATATTGCCCGAAAGGGAAAAAGCGGAGAATTGCAGCTCTCCCGATCTACTCAATTTCAACTGGAAATACCCCGGATCATTTTCATTAGCACCTTTGGTAAGAATGATACGATCGCTTTTACGGTCTGTTGGGATCTTCACCCAACAGACAATTGTAAAAACGTTTTCAATGTTGCAGGTTGCATTTTTAATCGTTGCAACATTGCCAGTTTTTTCCAAATCCCATTCAAGCACAGTAGTGCTGCGTGGCGTTACCTGGCAACACAGATAAGCCGGAGCAAACAGTAAAACGGCCAGGCATATTTTTTTTATGATCATGACTGCAATTGTGGGCACGGATCAGGAGAACCTGTTACCAGCCCGGGTTTTGATTCGTGTTGAAGTCCGGGATAATCGCTGCTTCTCCGATGGGTATAGGGAATAAGCGATATTTATCCTGCCAGGCATTGCGGCGTTCTGTTACAAATCTTTTATAGGTAAATGATCCGCCATTTTTGGTGATCTCCATTCCTGTTACCAGCTTATCTGTCTGGTCAAGGATCTTCCACCTGCGGACGTCCCAGAACCGGTGTTCTTCGATTGCCAGTTCAACGCGGCGTTCACGACGGATGCGTTCGCGCATTTGATCCCTGGAAAGACCCGTTGGCAGATCAGGCATTGAAGCCCTGCGGCGAATTATATTAACAGCATCATACACATCCTGTATTGGCCCGGACGCTTCATTGGCAGCTTCTGCATAGTTGAGGTAGATTTCAGCCAACCTGAATTTTTTCCATCCGAGATTAGGCACCTGTCCTGTCTGGATCTTTGGATCAATGAACTTGCGCAGGTAGTAGCCCGTATGCGTGTTTTGCTGATTGGGCGGGGATTTGATCAATTGGTCTGAACCTCCCAGGAATGTTTCGATAGTATGTATCTGACCGCCGATATTATCATACAGCGCGCCATTGTACCACACCGTAGCATAAAAACGTGGGTCCCTTCCAACATAAGGCTTGGTCTCATCATAACCGGAAGCCGCATTAATGATCGGTACCAGGTGATCAGCATCGCTATAGCCGGTGATAGCGGGTTCACCGGTTGCCTGCATATCATAGCTGTCAACCAGCTCCTGCGATGGGCAGGTGCCAGCCTTATAAGTTGGCTTACTGGGTATACTGTTCACATAACTGAGATAGGCTTCCGATGATTTGGTCACTTCAAAAATGGTTTCTTTATCAAGCGGAGATGCAGTCAGGTCAGAATAGCTAATAAAATAATTTCCATAATTGGTGGCTAGTCCGTACTCGTTTCCTGTTGTCAGTGTCGTTATTGCTTCTTTGGAGATGGCGGCAGCAGCCTGCCATTTAGCAGCATCGTCGGATGAGTTCCACAAAGGACTTGCATTATACAGCGCGGCTTCCGACTTAATAGCATAAGCTACCGCTTTACTGAAGCGCCCTCTTTCTGATTCCGTTGTAAGCCTGATCGGCAAAGTGGGCTCAGCAATAGCATCATTACAGTCTTTGATAATGAAGTCGACATCTTCCTGGAATGTCGGTCTTTTGAGTGTGGTATAATCAAACGTATTATCAAATGGAACTTCCACGATCGGCATTGGTCCGAATTGTTTGATCAGTTCCCAATAGTAAAATGCACGGAGCAATTTTGCTTCAGCTCTCATCCTGCTGCGGTAAGCTTCACTGCTGACCGTTGCATTATCGATATTGGCAAGAAATACATTGGCATTACGGATACCGGCCCAAAAAGCTGGATAATGGTCTGCATTCTTTCCGTAATTAGGATTGGCCAATGGATTGTTGCTTGGCGTAAGAGCGCCAATGATCCACTGCGCTGCTATATTGGCTGGCTGATTACCGACCTGAGAATCGGATGCCTCATCCGTTGTGCCGGCAAGAAAAGCAAATTCGATATACGAGATAAAATAGCTGGGTATTGAGCTATATACAGTGTTCAGATATGCTTCCGTCCGGTCGGGGTTTTTAAAAACATCTTCAAGCGACATCCTTCCATCGGGTGTAATATCAAGCGGGCTTTTTTTGCATCCCGAAACAGCCGAAATGCAGATCATTACCATGATCAATCGCAATATGAATATCTTTTTCATTTGTTTTGTTTGATGTTAGAATGTTACGTTCAATCCGAAATTGATGGTCTTGATGATCGGGTAAGAAGTTTCATTGGTGATCTCTGGATCTATATCTTTTGTGGGCAGCCTGTCCCATGTAAGGAGATTGAAACCATTGGCATAGATCCTTGCTCCTTTTGCGCCAACTTTTTTAGCCCATGATGCGGGTAGCCGGTATCCGATTTCCACGTTCTTCAATCTCATATAACTTCCATCAATGATAAAGAAGGAATTACCGATCTCGTTGGGAGAGCCTTCCGTTGTAAGCCGGGGATAATTGACCGGAAGGCCTGCATCAGCACGCTCCTGTGTCCAGCTTTCCAGGTGCCTTCTTACATAATAGGTAGCTGCAAAAGTGCCTGCGCCTCCATAATAGGCCGTTACATTTGTTACACCCTGGAAAAGAACGCTCAGGTCAAAGTTCTTATACGTAACATTGAATGCCGCACCGAATGTATACTCGGGCACAGGTGCATAACCGATGGGGGCGATATCCTCTGCATCCACGACGCCATCTCCATTCAGATCTTTATATTTGAAATCTCCGGGTCGTGGATCATGGCCACCAACGTGCTGCATGGGCGAATGAGCAATATCTTCCGCACTTGTGAAATAACGGTCTACGATATAACCAAAATTCTGACCGATACGATAGCCTGTTTCACGATAGCGATAAGCATAAGATTCCGGTAAAAGCGGCTCATCGGCAAACAGTTGTTTATTTGTTGCATAACTGAGATTGAGTTTGCCGAGTGCTGACCAGTCACTGTTAAATCTTTTCCTGTAATTCAGTTCAATCTCATATCCCTTATTTTTTACAATACCGATATTCACAGGAGGTAGTGCACTTACAGGTAAGCCATTCAAAGCCGGGATCGTTCCCCTGTTGCGCAATATATTGTCGCGTTTTTCTGTAAACAGATCCACTGTAAGACTCAAGCCATTGCGCATGCCTAATTCAAAACCAATATTCGCTTTCCTGGACACTTCCCATTGAAGTGCCTCATTCTTTAATAAGTTCGTCACAATCGTTGCACCCTGTCCAAGGCTACCGGATGCACCGCCACCACCTACCTGCAGGTCATCAATATACAGGAACCTGCGGCTACCGATCCTATCATTACCAACAGAACCATAAGAACCGCGCAGTTTAACTGTACTGAAAACATTATTGTCTTCCAGGAATTTTTCATTGGATAATACCCAAGCTGCAGATACAGCAGGGAAAAATCCAAACCGATGACCTTTTGCAAACTGTTCAGAACCATTATAACCTGCATTGAACTCTGCGAAATATTTATTCCTAAACCCGTACGTGAGCCTCGATGCAACACCTATCAGGTTATAGGGCAGTTCAGCATTGATGAGTGTTTTCTGCTGCTGGTACAATAACAATCCTGTAACCACATGATCGCCAAATGTGCGGTTGTAGTTTAAAGACCCCTGGAAATTGGAAAAGGATGTAAAATACCGTGCACCGGAAATAGTGAGAGGAGTGTTTTTTTGTGCATGTTTGAGATAAGTCACACTATCCTGGCCATCTGCACCCGGCACACCCCTTAATATCACCTGCTCCCACCTTTCATAATCACGTCCGGCATAAAAGTTATTGGTAGTTTTTGAATCGAACGACATTACGGCCCTTGCCACCAGGCCCTTCGTGATAAAGTCAAGCGATTGTTCCATTCCGTAAGTAGCAGTTACATTACTTCTTGTTTGCTGTATATACCCGGTCCTGTTCAATTGACCAAGTGCAGGATGGTCTGTCGTAATCGTTGTGATGATCTGACCATCGGGAGTATAAGGCGGGATAGTGGCATTCAGATAGTTCATATACGCCATGATCCACAGGGCCGGCGAGTTGTTGACCACTTCGTCGCGGCCAACAAGATTCAACACACCCATCGGCATATTCTGTTTTTCAAGATAGCCTGCTACATTAAGAAAGGCTTTTAACGATTTATTGATCTGAAGATCTATGTTGGAACGGAAATTATACCGGTCGAGTTTGAACTCAGGATCATAAGGCAGGTCTTTTTCAAAACGGAACTGCCCGCCCTGTTTCAGATAGCCTGCATTCACAAAGTAGCGCAACCCTTTGTTTGCACCGGAGATATTCAGGTTATAACGTTGTTGCAATGAAGCGGGCTTGATCAGCATATCCCTCCAATTGGTATTTGGATAACGAACAGGATCATCTCCTGTACGGTAATGTTCCAGCGCTTCGGAGGTGAATGCATCTCCAAGTCCGTCATTCCGCTGCGCAAGATTCCTCAACGTTGCATACTCGTATGAATTAACGGGAGTAATGAACCGGGTAAAGCTTTGCGTGCCTGCTTCAGCAGTGAAATTTATTTCCGGTGTTTCCGAAGAGCCTCTCTTCGTAGTAACAAGGATCACACCATTGGCCCCTCTTACACCAAAGATGGCAGTTGAAGATGCGTCTTTCAGAATGGTCACAGATTCCACCTCGTTGGGATCAATATAGGTGAGATCTCGTTCAACACCATCAACCAGCACGATCGGGGATTGAGCATTGACAGTCCCCTGTCCCCTCACAAATATTTGAGTGATATCCCTTCCCGGCTCACCACTCCGCTGAATAGCAGTAAGGCCAGGCAAACGGCCGGCAAGCGAAACAGCAAGGTTTGCCGCAGGGCTTTGTTTGATCTCTTTTGTCTGAATGGATACGATCGCTCCTGTAACAGTTGCTTTCCGTTGTTTTCCATAAGCCACTACTACCACCTGATCAAGGTCTTTTGCATCAGGAGTCAATAGTACGTCGAGTACTGCATGACCTTTTGCCGGGAATACCCGCACAGCATATCCAATATGCCTGAACTCCAGGGAACTGGTTTCAGACACGGCGATTGAATATTTTCCACTGGCATCTGTTTGTGTTGCCCGGCTGCTGCCCAATTCAGAAACAGAAACTCCCTGAAGGGCCTGGCCGGTAGTTGAATCTGTTACCATACCTGTAACAGTAACTGTTTGTTGTGAAAAGCCAGCAAGTGTAATTCCCAGGCATAGCATCCATAACATCATATGCCTGGCATAAGTTTTCCTTAAAACCCGTGGCCAGTTACCGGGTCTTTTAGCCTGGCAAGATCCGGGGCTTATGTTTTTTTCTGCAGTGGCCGCCATCGTTAGAACTGATTTCATAATCGGCAATTGTTTGGTTGTTTAATAAACCTTCCTAGGCAATATTGCATAGGACTGGTATCGCTTCTGTCGCGTGCTTATTCATGGCAAATAATAATTGTCCGCTCAAATTTACCTCCCACATTTTCCCTTAATATCGTATTGTTATCCTCCTTTTTAAATAAATTACCTTTTTACAGCCGGCAGACAAAAACGCTTGTTTGACTCTATGAGGAACAGGGTTATGCATGAACAAAAATTTTGTTCGCTTGTCAAAATATACCTACCTTAACCTGCGTAAAAGGCGTACACCTTTTACGCTTGCTATATATTATGAGGTTACTGCACACTCAAATCACACCATTGATCAATGATTCATTATTCATTGATTACAGAAGCCAGCCTTTTCTGGCCTCTCCTTTTCATGGCCAACCTTGTTTTCACGCTCACCCCGAATTGGAACTCGTTTTAATACTTGAAGGTTATGGCAAAAGGATCATTGGTGATAAAGTAGAACCATTTGAGTCGGGGGATATGGTATTCATTGGTTCAAATGTTCCTCATGTCTGGTTAAGTGATTCTGCTTTTTATGAAGAAGACTCCAACCTGCAGTCAAAAGTGATCGTGAGCTATTTCAATCCGCGTACTTTCCAGCAGATGTTTGATTCCATGAAAGAATTTGAAGGGATCAGGGAGATGATCGCACAGGCTTCGCAAGGAATTAAAATATTCGGTGAAACAAAAAGGATCATCGCCGAAAAATTGCTGGCACTCACTTCTGCAACCGGTTTTGAAAAAGTGGAAGGACTGTTGAATATCATGCACCTTATTTCCATTTCACAGGAAAAAAGTTTTATCGTAAGTAAGGAGACCAGTGGTATTGAAGCGCATAGTTCAGACAGGCTGATCAACGTGATCAATTTTATCAAAAATAACCTGCATGAGCAGATCTCACTGAAGCAGGTCGCGGACATTGCCTGTATGACAGAGCAGTCGTTATGCCGCTATTTCAAGAAGCGGACAAAAATGAGTTTCTCTCAATACCTGCTGGAACTGCGTATGACCAATGCGCGGAAGATCCTGATAGAAATGGACAAACCTATTTCCGATATAGCTTATCTCTGCGGATATAATTCCAGTTCACATTTCTGCAAAGTGTTTAAAGACCATACCGGTCAAAGCCCATATCAATATAAAGCTGGTTTTAAGAAAGATCTGCCGAAAGCGATTGGAAAATAAGCTCTGCATTCCTGCCAGAACTTTGCAGCATAACAGAAAACATAATATGCATTAATACGTTGATCGGTTATTTGTCTCATTCGTATTGATACTTATTAAAAGGGTGACTGACTCCCTCTGCCTTCAATACCACCACCCCATGCGCCGGTACTTTGAAACTTCGTTTCTTAACCATTGATTGCGGATAATCCTTTTTCATCCAGAGATCACGCAGCGTATAACCCTTAGCTGAATTAATTCCGACGGAATCCAAATCAAATGAGATTTCTTTTTCCCGGTCGTTCCTGTTTAGTAATGTAATGGCTACTTTGCCACTGGTTGTAGAGCCAAGCGGCCTGGCCCAGATTTCCAGGCTGTCTTTTTTACTGAATCTCCGGGCCTGATATACAAGCGGGTCCTGATTGAGAGCAATGATCTCTTTGTTGCTAATGATCTGCATTGTCTCTTTCGACATCTTGCGAAGATCATTACCCAGCAATAACGGAGAAGACATGACTGCCCACATAGTAAAATGGGTCTTATCTTCTTCATAGCTCATTCCATTACCCACCTGAAGCATATCCATATCGTTGATATGCCCCGGTGTTGCATACTTCCACAGATCGGCGTTCAGATCTACAATACGCATGATAGCCTTGAAATCACTCCGTATATCGCTTGATATGCGCCACATATTCCCTACAGTAGTCACCCACTCCCCCGGAAAGCCCCAACTGCAAATACTGTAGTGAGTTTCAGGTTTTATTTCCCGGATGATATTTCCGATCAAGGTATACCTCGTTTGCTGGTTGAGCTTCATCCAGTCGCCGCCACACCAATCCACTTTTATGTAATCATAACCCCAGGTATTCAGCAGTTGAAAGAGGTCCTGGTATTCGTGCCCATACAAACCGCAACCGGTAGCTATAGTATCCTTATCCCAGTAGGAAGCGCAGGTGTTGATACCGGCATCAGAATAAATGCCAGCTTTAAGCCCTTTGGAATGGATATAATCTGCCAGGCTCTTCATACCGCCAGGGAAACGTTTGGGATGAGGTATTATATTACCTTTTGTGTTTCGACCACCAAAATAGCCATCATCAATTATGGCATAAGCATAACCTAAGTTTTTTAATCCGGTTGAGACCAGCAGGTTAGCTTCTTCTCTTATGTCCTTCTCGGTAATATTAATGCGGAAACTGTTCCAACTGGACCAGCCCATTAGTGGAGTTTGTCGTGGTTGTTTTTGTTGTGCCTGGAGTCCAATAGAAAGATTTAAGACAAGTACACAAACAAGTAATTTCTTAACAGGTATGAAATGCCTAAACTTCATAGGAGTATTATTTTTCATGCTGAAAAAATATCACTCACAACATACATGTAAAAACTTAAAAAAGCATGTCTTACACTCCTGTAAATGAAAAGTCCGCCTTCGCTAAAGCTTCGGCGGACACTTCGTGGAGAATACCGGAGTCGAACCGGTGACCTCTTGCATGCCATGCAAGCGCTCTAGCCAACTGAGCTAATTCCCCATTGGGGACGCAAAAATAGGGGTTTTTGAAATATTCCGGAGGGAATGGAAAGATTATTACACAGCCTTTTCCTCTACCGGCTCTTCGGGTTCGGCTGATTCATCTGTATCGGCGCCGTTCGCATTTCTTTTACTGACCCAGGCAAATAACTGCGCCAGCCATTTGTCTTTATTATCGGCTACGAAATGGGAGGAAAAATTTTTCATTAAAAAGGGTACCACCAGTTTAGTCAGCCATCCTGAGCGGGCAAGTATCAACTTTTTCACCACAAGGTCAATGATACCTTCGGTGGCGGTGGTAAGCAGCAGGTTGCGTTTGTCCCTGGTAGCAAATTTGCCAACCACGGAGATCGCTGATTGCACAGGCGCCAGTTCCATCTTGATCTCTTCAATATCCTGCCTCACCAGTTCTTTCTGTGCCTTGAGCAAAGCCTCGAGCCGGGCTTTTTCCTGCAACAATTCTTCGTATGTAGTGATCCTGGGCTTAGTCATACACTTTGCTGATAATAAGATTTCTGATAAGAGGGAAAATGATCTTCCTGCGCATTAAGAGAATGACACATAGCAGCACCAGGAAAAATGCGCCTCCGAGTAAGAAACCGCCCGAGCGGCTTCCCAATAGGTCACCTAACCACCATGACAAAGCCACTCCCAAAAACAACAGTACAAAAAGCCCCAGCACCGATACTACGATCATCGTAATAGCGCCTGAGGCAATATTGGTAGCTTTTTGTGTAACATTTAAAATGGTAAGCCGGTAAAAGGTTTCAGCCATGTCTTCTACATGGTCTGCAAGGTCGGCGGTCTTTTCCTTAATATCTTCCATCGGTATTTTGTTTGCATTCGTGTCATTCGCATTCACATTGGCGACATTCGCGTTTAAATTGGCGGCATTCGCGTTTAAGTAAACAGGCGAAAAAATGACAGTACGGACACTTTTTCGCCTGTTCCTTGAAATTAACTGAAATTCTCTTTCAGCTTGTTCACTTTTTCTTCTGCCGCATGTTTTGCATGACGGCCTTTTTCCCTGGCTTCTTCCATACCATCTTCTGCCATTCTTCTGCCTTTATCCCACAGATGGCTCAAGCTATCTGCCCAATCACCTGCTTTGCTCCTGATCTTTTTACGTGTTTCACTTCCTTTGTCCGGAGCAATCAATAATCCAATGACCACACCCGCGGTCGCAGCTCCGAGAATGCCTAACAGAACTTTGTTTCTGGTTGTCATAATCATTTATTTTAAGAGTTAAGGAATGAAAGTCATCTTCCTTTTTTTATTAAAAACCATACCAGAATAGAACGACTGTTAGTCTTTAACTCTTCGTAAACCCACTTAACCGACTGGTTATCTATTAAAAAAACAAAACCCCGGCCATTGCCAGGGTTTTACTTATTTTATTTGGGGCTTATTCTCCCCATATCTGCTCTTCTCCTTTCAGCCATTTTTTCACCAGGTCAGTAGTCACTGATTTGGGCCTTTCGATCGCAAAGCCCAATGCCCTGTCCCAACAAAGACTGGCTAATACACCCAATGCACGGCTTACACCAAACAACACTGTGTAGTATTCATATTCTTTCATGCCGAAATGCACCAGCAATGATCCGCTATGAGCATCCACATTCGGCCAGGGATTTTTGATCTTGCCTAATGATTGCAGGATCGGTGGCACTGCTTCATAAATATTCCAAACGGTTTGCACCAGTTTGTCATCCGGCATATGCTTTTTACCAAACTCCATTTGTGCAGTGAAGCGCGGATCGGTTTGGCGCAATACCGCATGGCCATAACCCGGTACTACTTTTCCTGCACTGAGTGTTTTCTTTACATACTCTTCTATCTGTTCCTTTGTAGGCAGGTCAGTTTTTAATTCCCCCTGCATTTCAAAGATCCATTTTATTACTTCCTGGTTAGCCAATCCATGCAAAGGGCCAGCCAATCCATTCATGCCTGCTGCAAAACTGAGATAAGGATCGCTTAAAGCAGATCCTACAAGGTGAGTTGCATGCGCCGATACATTCCCTCCTTCATGGTCGGCATGAATGGTCATGTATAAACGCATCAGTTCTTTGAATGTCTCATCTTCATACCCCAACATATGAGCAAAGTTGCCGGCCCAGTCGAGCAGGCCATTGGGTTGAATATGATCTCCGGCTTTGTATTTCCGGCGATAGATGTAAGCAGCAATACGGGGCAGCCTTGCTATGAGATCCATTGAATCATCAAACACAGCTTCCCAGTAATCTTTTTTACTGAGGCCCTGCGCATATCTTTTTGCAAACTGGCTCTCTGTCTGAAGGGCCATTACACCTACCACGAACTGCGTCATAGGGTGTGCATTCAAAGGCAGTGCTTCAATAGTGTGGAAGACGTGATTAGGCACATGGCTGCGGCGTTGCAACACAGATGTTACATGATGAACATCTTCTTCTGTAGGCAGCTCACCTATCAACATCAGGTAAAACAATCCTTCTGGCAGGGGCTCAGTTCCACCGGGGGCTTTCGGCAGCTTTTCCCTCAATTCAGGAATGGAATAACCTCTGAAACGGATCCCATCCTGGGCATCGAGTAAAGAAGTTTCCGACACCAATCCCGTCATTCCGCGCATACCCTGATATATCTGCGACAACTGCACTTCCCCTATCACTTTATTACCATGTTCCTTGAGCAAATCTTTAATGTCCGCACCCAACTGATCCGCTTTTGCTTTGAACCTGTCTTTAATTACTCCCATGACAAATCGTTTAAAAATCACTAAAATGTTGAAGTGTTAAAGGTACTTAATGGCGTTTGCCAGAACAAACATTTTAAACAATAATGTTCTCCGTTTTACGCAAACCTTTACGCAATTTGATGTTGGAACGATGAAAAACCTGTGGGTTCTAATCCCGTTCTAATATTCAGCCAGATGACCTTAACAGGAACAGGCTATCGACTACCGGCTAAAGACTCCCGGCTCTTATTTAGGTGCCTTGGTATACATCCAATATGCCACCAACGAAAACGCAATATTCGGAAGCCAGGCTGCCAGCAATGGGTGCAGGTCGCTTTTGGTGGCAAATACGGTGGAGAACCGGTCAGACATGATGAACAAGGCTCCCGTAACCACTCCGATGGCCAGATGCATACCGCTGCCTCCCCTGGTTTTCCGGCTGGCGATCACCACCCCGATCAGGGTTAGCAGCACTACGGCTGCCGGCGTGGCTGTACGGCGGTAGCGCTCCACTTCCAGGGCGCTGAGCCCTTCAGTTCCCCGCAATTTCTCCTGGTTGATGAAACGGATCAGTTCGGGAGTAGACAGTTTGTCTTTGAGATACTCGTCCTTTCGCAATTCCTCCGGCTTGAGGCTTATATTGATCGTAAGTGTGGGATATTCTTTGGTCACTTCACCCAGGCTGTCCACTTTTCTTTCCACGGCATTTTGCAGTTTCCATTTTTTTTCTGTGGCATCCCATTGAATAAAATTCGACCGCAGGTTGTACACCACTTTGTTGTTCTTTACACGATCGAGAAAAAATGACTGGGCCGATTTACTGGTGGTATCATAATATTTTATGCCAACATAAGTGTCATGGTCAACGCGTCGGTAATAGTTATTGTTCTGCTGGTTCTTGGTCGGATCATTCCGGTCGATATAAGTTGCTTTAAAACCGCTCATGATCTCATTGGCCTTGGGGATAAGATAGCGGTTGCCAAACCAGAGGATGACGCCAAGCAGGAGCCCTCCTACGAGGTAGGGACGAAGCATCCGGTTGAAACTGGTGCCGCTGGCAAGTATCGCAATGATCTCCGAACGGGTAGCCATTTTACTGGTAAAGAATATCACGGCTATAAAGACGAACAACGGGAAAAGAAGTCCCCATATATGCGGGACAAAACCGAAATAATACTGGGTTATGATCTGTGAACTGCTGAGGCCGCTTTTCACAAAATCATCCGTCTTCTCACTGCTGTCTACCGCCACTGCTACTACCAGGAACAGCATCATGCAAAAGAAAAAGGTGACCAGGAATTTTTTCAGTATGTACCAGTCGAGCTTGCCCAAACAGAGAAGTTTAAGAATTTAAAGGTTTAAAAATTTAAGGGATATCTGGCTTGAACATTTAAACCCTTAAACTTTAAACTTTTCTGGCTGCGAAGTAACTGAATTTAGAAGGAATAAAATGTGAAAGATTTAAGTACGAATGGCGCGAATAGGAGCGAATGGCCCGGATAGGGGCAAATAAAAAAACCTGCCGGTTGTCATTAACTACAAGCGACAGGTAAAGGTTGTCCGGAATAGGCCCTCAAAAAAGCAAAAAAAGTATAGAATAAGGTCCGATGGTTAATGGGAGTTGCAAGGCCTGACACAAAGGTGAAATAAGGCAGCTTACCAGACAAGCGATCTTACACCCATTTTCACCCCCGTTTTTTCACGGTGAAACCACCCGTTTATTCACCCTCTTCATAATCAGGACATTGTAATTAGCTGATACTGTTATATCTTGGTCGCACAAATCACTAAATTCTTCTACTTATGCCTAACCAACCAATTCCTGTTGCCCAGGCCCAGGAAATGCTCAAAACCTACACCTCCTACATGCAAAAATTAGGGGTGGACATGCAAAAACAAACCCAGTCGGTATCTTTCAAACTGCCCGAACTGATGGCCTGGCTTACAAAAATGACCGAATTAGCGGATGAGATCCGTATCTGTATGGGCGATTATCCGCCCGGAGACGCACAAGCTGGCCGCACTACTGTTATTTTATGGCCTTATAAGAATGGTGAGCCAGCGAAGTATCCTGCAGCAGCACCAGTTGCCAAATCCCCCACAGACGATCCTAAAGGTGATCCAGGCAATGGCGATCCGTGTGATCCAGATGATCCGTGTGATCCAGGTGATCCGGTTGACCCCTTTAACCAGGGACAATTATACCCATAGTCATTTATGATCCTTCAATACATTTATTTAAGCTGCCTGATTTTAAGCGCTCTTACCGCTACATGGTTCTACCGGGAGCTAAAAAGCAGGCAGCTTTTTTTGTTGGCTCCCTTCCTGTGGATGGTTTGCATCCAGGAAATAGGCCTTTCATTGGCCGTAGAACATGGTTTATTAAAAACCACGGGATTATTTTATAATATTTATGCCCCGGTTTGTGCAACCGTTTTTGTCTTCATTTTTTACAGGATCTCCATCAATGCCCCGCTCCGTAAACTGATCAGTTGGTTATATAGCATATACCTCCTCATTACGATCATCACTTTTGTCTTTATTCTGCCAATAACCAAATACAACAGCTATCTCTCTTTAGCCAGTGGCTTTGTGGTCACCTGTTGCGGCATTTTTTTTCTTTTCAACTATTTCAACCTGGACAGTCCGGAAGAAGAACGAAAATGGTTTCCTGTTATCCCGATTACTGTCGGTATAGTTTCCTTTTATCCGGTTGTAAATATTTCATTCGCTTTTTATAAATATTTATTGAGCCATGATGCGATTGTTTTTGGCACCCCGCTTTATAAATTAATCCCACGTTTCATGAGCATTTTCATGTACAGTTGTTTTATATATGCCTTTTATCTATGCAAAAAGAAAAATTAGACCTTATCTTATCCATCATTTCAGCAAGCCTTTTTGTGCTGCTGCTCATTATCGCCATTTTTCTTCTTTTCCGCATTTACCTGAAAAGAAAAAATTCCCTTTTATTAGACAAGCAAAAAATGGCCGTTCAATTTGAACAAACCCTCCTGCAATCCAAACTGGAAATACAGGAACAAACTTTTGCCGATATCAGCCGTGAAATTCATGACAATATCGGCCAGGTATTAAGTCTTGCCCGCATTAATCTCAACACATTAAACACGCCGCTCGACAATGGGAAACTAAGCCTGGTAGACGAACTGATGGAAAAAGCCATCACCGATCTGCGCAATCTCAGCCATTCTCTCGATGCCGATTTCATTCGTAAAAAAGGATGGCTGGAGCCTACGCAAAAGCTGCTCCGCGATCTTGAAAAAAGCGGCAAGTATACCACCCAGCTCTCCGTTGCCGAAAATCCGCCGCCACTTGGCAGTGACCGTCCCATCATTCTCTTCCGGATGATACAGGAGATCATCAACAATATTATCAAACACGCTTCTGCCAGTTCGATAACGCTGGATGTAAGCCGGCAGGCCGACCGCCTACAGATATGCATAAAAGACAATGGCAAGGGATTCAACAAAGAAAAGGTGATGGCTGGCGCAGGATTACGTAATTTAGAGAACCGCTCCAGAATGATAGCTGCAAACCTGCAGCTGAACAGCGAGCCGGGAAAGGGAACCGAAATCACTATTTCCGTTAAGTTAGAACCTAATGAGTAAACCAACTGTTCAGATAGCCCTGGTTGATGACCACACACTCCTGCGTAATGGCCTCGCTTCGCTTGTACGCTCCTTTGAAGGATATGAAGTATTGTTTGAAGCTGATAACGGTAAAGAATTTATTGCCCAGTTGCAACACTATCCTGCTCCCGATCTTGTGCTGTTGGATATCACCATGCCGGAGATGAACGGTTTTGAAACTGCCGACTGGATCAAACAGAACCTGCCGAAAGTAAAAGTGCTTGTACTGAGTGTAATGGATAATGATTCCATTATCATCAGCATGCTTAAAAAAGGAGCAAGAGGATATATTCTGAAAGACAGTAAGCCATTGGTATTTAAACAGGCGCTCGACAGTATCCGCGATACCGGTTTTTATATCAATGAGCTCATCAGCAATAAAATGCTGAATTATGTAACACAGGAAGGAAGCCTGTCAGTAAAGGAAACATCCCTTATCTCCCAGTTATCCGATAAAGAAATCGCCTTTCTACAAATGGCCTGCACCGAAATGACTTATAAGGAAATTGCCGAAAGCATGAACCTCAGTCCGCGCACCATTGATGGCTACAGGGATGAACTGCTGAAAAAACTGAATGTGCAATCGAGGATCGGGCTGGTAACGTTCGCGATCAAGAACGGATTATATAAATTATAGAAAGGCTTTTATTAAAGCCTTTCTATTGATATGATCGTAATGCCAATAAAGCAATCATCGGCACAGCCGTTGGGAACGTATCCGGCAGCGGAGATCATGCCGTTATTCTTTGTTTCGAAATAGTACGTTACGTCTTCCCTTTCCTTCAGCCATTCTTCCCTCGCAAGCTTATAGACCTCATCCAACGTAATCGTGGCAGCACCATAATTATGAGTGTTAAGTGTGCTCCCTGCTTCTTCCCATTCCTGTGCAATAACTGTAGATGGCTGGCCTGATGGATTTTGGACCATGTGCTTTTGAATATAACTCCGTTGTGTTACAACGCCATTATTTACGGTAATGGTTGTTTCGGATGAGATACCGACCCAGGAAGAGGTAGCCACTGTATAGCGATAAGAGTTGCCGGAGTTTGCTTTAAAGGCCTGCCAGGCAAACAGGCTTTTATTTAATTCGCTTTTATAGGAGACCTTGTCTTTTTTGCAACTGGCGAACAGAAGCGACAGGGTAAGGGTCGCGAGCAGAAATTGTCTGGATTTCATATCTGGTTGTTTAGTCAGGTTCAGGGAAACTGACAACAAATTCTGTCCGGCCGTTGCAAGAGTGGGATGAGAGAATATTACAAACGCGTTTTCAATATTTCCACCTGCTCTTTTTTCCAGGAAGCAAAATCCCCATGCAGTATATGCTTTCTTGCTTCTTTTACCAACCAGAGATAGAATGCAAGATTATGAATGCTGGCAATGGTAAGCCCCAGTATTTCTTTTGATTTGATAAGATGGCGCAGATAAGCTTTGCTATAATAATTGCTCATTACATTATCAAGACCATCATCAATAGGCGAAAAATCCTTCTCCCATTTTTTATTATCAATATTGATCACACCGCGGGTGGTAAACAGCATTGCGTTCCGTCCGTTGCGCGTAGGCATTACACAATCAAACATATCCACTCCCATGCTGATGCACTCAAGGATATTCCAGGGCGTGCCCACGCCCATCAGGTAGCGGGGTTTGTCTTTGGGGAGATGATCGCAACACCAGTCACATATCTCATACATCACCGGCTCGGGTTCTCCCACGCTCAGTCCTCCTATTGCATTGCCTGTTGCGTTTTTGGAGCTGACGTATTCGCACGACTGCTTGCGCAGGTCCTTGAAAGTGCCACCCTGTACGATAGGGAACAGGTTTTGCGTATAACCATATTTATCTTCAGTGGAATTAAACCGGTTGAAACATCTGTCGAGCCAGCGATGCGTCAGTTCCATGGAAGTGTGCGCATACGCATATTCACTGCCACCCGGGGGGCATTCATCAAAAGCCATCATGATATCGCCGCCGATCACGCGCTGGATATCCATGACGGCTTCGGGGGTGAATAAATGTTTTGACCCGTCAATATGTGATTGAAAAGTAACGCCTTCTTCTTTTATTTTCCGGGTGCCGGCCAGGGAAAATACCTGGTAGCCGCCGCTATCGGTGAGGATGGGGCGAGGCCAACCATTGAACCGGTGCAGGCCACCGGCAGCTTCCAGTATCTCCAGGCCTGGCCGCAGATAGAGGTGATAAGTGTTCCCTAAAATGATCTGCGCCTGCACATCTTTTTCCAATTGCTGCTGGGATACGGCTTTTACGCTGCCTACTGTGCCCACGGGCATAAAAATAGGGGTAAGAATTTCGCCATGATCGGTGGTGATCTTTCCGGCTCTTGCCTTTGAACCGGTATCCTGCTGCTCCAAATTAAACTGTAATGCCGCCATACATCCTTATTAAGCGGTGCAAGATAATAAACCATAAACTTCTTTCTTATCTTCGCGCCCATGCCACTAATTAACTGGGGAGAGACGATTTTCTTTTTCTTCGTCGCCGTTACGACCATTCAACTCTTTTACTATTGCTGGTTTTTCAGCAGAATTGCCTTTTACCGACCAAAATCAAGACCAAATACACAACAGCATCCCGTATCAGTGATCGTTTGCGCAAGGGATGAGGATGAAAACCTTGCCCGCAACCTGCCGGGTGTACTGGTGCAGCAATATCCCAGTACTTATGAAGTGGTGGCAGTCAATGACAATTCCCTGGACGACTCCAAGTATATCCTCGAAGAACTGAAAAAGACTTTCAAATCGCTCAATATTGTAGAGTTGACCCAGGAAGCCAAATTGATCTCCGGGAAAAAATATCCTTTGTCGATCGGCATCCGCGAGGCCAAACATGAAATACTGTTGCTGACGGATGCGGATTGTGTGCCTGCAAGCGAAAACTGGATAGAAAAAATGCAGGGAGCTTATGATGCCGATACAGAGATCGTTTTAGGCTATGGAGCTTACCATAAAAAACCCGGGATGCTGAACAGGCTGATCCGGTTTGAAACCTTTCATACGGCTTTACAATATCTGTCTTATGCATTGGCCGGAGTTCCATATATGGGCGTAGGTAGAAATCTTTCTTATAAAAAAGGATTGTTCCTGCGGAATAAAGGGTTCTCCTCCATCAACCATATTCCAAGCGGGGATGATGATCTTTTTATCAATAAAGTAGCCACCCGGAAAAACACAGCCGTGATCATAGACCCGGATGCAGTTACCCGGTCTATTCCCAAGACCACCTGGTCAGGTTGGCTCAAACAAAAATCCCGGCATTATACCACCGCTAAATTCTATAAGCCACAACATAAATTCCTGTTGGGATTGTATTTCTTCTCACAGTTTATTTTCTATCCTGCTTTTATTGCCAGCCTGATCTTTTTCGACTGGAGATTTGCTTTAGGGGTTTTTGGCCTGCGGCTGTTGATCCAGGGCTTTATTCTTTATAAGGCTATGGCTAAAATGGATGAGAAAGATCTCTGGCCCTGGTTCCTTTTCCTGGATATGTGGATGTTCTTTTATTATATCATCTTTGCTCCGGCGCTGTGGAAAAAGCCGAGTAAGAAATGGAATTAACCGGCTTGGATCTTTCTGACGTAAAAGTTACGCAAAGGACGCAACGATTACGCAAAGAACACAACGCAACGTTCTTAGCATAATTTTTATCTACTATGGAGATCATACTCAAATATTTTTCAGATTTCACTCCAAAGCAATTGGAGCAGTTTAAACTGCTTAAAGAACTCTATGCTGAATGGAATGATAAGATCAATGTGATTTCTCGGAAGGATATTGAGAGCCTTTACGAAAGGCATGTACTCCATTCGCTGAGTATTGCCGCCAGTTTTGAATTCCGGCCCGGCATGGAGATCGTTGACCTGGGAACAGGGGGCGGATTTCCCGGGGTTCCGCTGGCTATATTTTTTCCTGAAGTAAAATTCCACCTGGTAGACAGCATTGCTAAAAAACTAAAGGTGGTAGATGCGGTGGCCGAAGGCATCGGTCTGCAAAATGTGACTACCCAACATAGCCGTATAGAGGATATCAGGAACCGCAAGTTCGACTATGTGGTATCGAGGGCAGTAGCCCCGCTCAAAGATCTCTGGCGATGGGGCAAACCCCTGCTCCGCAGTCATTCCCCTGCCCATGATCCGGCTGCTCCCAAGCCTGGCCTTATCTGCCTGAAAGGCGGCGATCTGGCGGTAGAAATACAGGAAAGCCTTACCCGGCCCAGGCTACTCCCGGTAAGCGAGCTTTTTGAAGAAGATTTTTTTGCAGATAAGTATATAGTATATGTACCCAAAAACTAAGAGGCTTTCCCTTAGAAATTAAGTGTTTACAAGTATCTTGGTATCCTTTTTTCTCCTATTTCCAATTTATCGTAGTTTTTTTACCCTGTTCGTGGTATTGCCCACCTCACGATTATGTCTCATTTTTGCTTCATGAAGGCAATATCCGTTTGTATAGTGGACGATAACCGGGACCTAAGAAACGCATTGGAAGAAATTATCAGCATGTCTGATGGATATGAATGCATAGGCACACTGGGAACAGCAGAAGAAGCGATCAATGAGATACCGGTAATGGAGCCCGATGTAGTGTTGATGGATATTAACCTGGGTGGCACAGAAAGCGGTATTGATTGTGTAAGAATATTGAAGCAGCAGGTACCAGCCACCAATTTTATGATGTGTACGGTTTACGAAGAGGACGAAAAGATATTTGAAGCGCTCAGCGCAGGAGCCAGTGGTTATATCCTGAAAAAAACTGCTCCTGCCCGTCTCCTGGAAGCTATCCGGGAATTGTACCAGGGCGGTGCTCCCATGAGCAGCCAGATAGCGCGGAAAGTAGTGGCAGCCTTTCAAAACAAGGCAGGCGCTACGCAGGATTCAGAACTCGATGAACTGTCGACACGGGAAAAGGAAATTCTCGAGCAGTTATCCAAAGGCCTGATGTATAAGGAAATTGCAGCAGAGCTATTCATCAGCCCTGAAACGGTAAGAAAACATGTATACCACATCTACGAGAAGTTGCATGTTACTAACCGGATCGAAGCAGTCAATAAGTACTTTGGACGGTAACTATAAATCTCAGGAAATACCACAAAAGTGGTATTCCTTTTGCAAGGTTAGCAGTGTAGATTTGTTATGTATTACGAATTTTCTTAAGAATTCTACCATTAACCGAAAACCTATCTTTTAGAAACTGGGAGTGAGATTCTGAGGGCACCTAATCTAAGTAAAAAGCCTTCCAGGCAATCTGGAAGGCTTTCCTTTTTTATTCATTCTTTAGCACGCACTCACGCTTCACACAACCTTCTCCCTTATAACCCCCATTCGTGCCTTCAATCTTACCTTTCGTCCTCCATACCCATTCGCACCATTCGCGTTTATAGTTTGATCCGGTTATTCTGCCTTTCCACATCCGCCATCCTCTGCGAAGGATCGATCTCTGCTACTGATAAATCAGCTAGCTTGTGCTTGCTCTCGATCGTATATGTTTCACTGGTCCATTTCCAGGCTGGGTATACTTTGCGGTTAGATTCATCCTCGGGATTTTTCGCCCCATACATAAGGTCGAGGGGAATATAATGCACTTCAGTGCTGCTATCTTTAAATGTCAGTTGCAGATCAATCGGCATTGGCATCAAACCGACCCGTTTGATCCTGATCTTTGTCACCCCTTTATCTTCCCACAAACTGTCAAATGCATAGTCAATCGTTTTGATTGAGTTCACCCAGTATTCTTTATACCAGTCCAGCTTCATATCGCTTACTTTTTCTGCCACACGGATAAAGTCTGCTGCATTAGGGTGTTTGAATCTCCAGAGGCGATAATATTCCAGCAAGATCTTATCACGTGTTCCTGCCCCGGTAATATAACCAAGCTGCTCCATGAAAACTGCACCTTTTGAATAGGCTGCGGCCGAATAAGCACTATTGGTATTGAAATGGTCGGCATGCGTGGTAAGTGGCTCTTCCTTTCCGCTTTTTACCAGTGAGAAATATCCCCTGTAGTTGCTTTCCTGTGCAAAGCCTGTTCTTCCTGAAAGGAAGGCTGATACACGGCTTGAAGCATAGCTGGTAAACCCTTCATCCATCCAGGCATAAAGGGATTCATTGGTGCCCATAATGCCCTGGTACCAGTTGTGCATCCACTCATGCAGCCAGGCGCCGGCACTGGCCAGCAGGGTGGCCATTGGATATTCCATACCACCGTCCCCACCCTGTATAAATGAATATTGCTTATAGGTGTAAGGCCCGAATGTTTTTTCGATAAAAGGCAATGCTTTCTCCGCATCGTCTAGGATCTTTTCCCAGGTCGCGGCCTTGGGGTCGCTTTCCTTATACAACAAATGGAGGGTTACATCATTCTTTACTTTTCTCGACAGATGCTTGTAACCCGGATCTGCGGCCCACATAAAATCATGCACATTGGGAGCGACGAATTTCCAGGTCAGTTTATCACCGGCCGGCCTTGTCACTTTTGTTCCCGGAGCTTCATAGCCATATCCTATCTGTGCTGCATTTTGCAGATAGCCTGTACCTCCCAGTATATAAGTTTTGTCAATAGTAATGTTCACTTCATAATCTCCCCAAACGCCGTAAAATTCACGGGCGATATAAGGTGTGGGATGCCATCCTTCATAATCATACTCACACATTTTGGGATACCACTGGCTCATGGAATAACGCACTTTGGTGGTAGGGTTATCCCTTCCGCTCCGGCGGATCTGCAGGGGCACCTGACCTTCAAAATCCATATCAAAAACAACTTTCGTTTTCGGCAGGATCGGCTTATCCAGTTTTACTTCCAGGATCGTTTCCAGCACTTCAAATTTTTGTGGCCGGCCATTCAGCTTAAGAGAAAGCACTTTCTGATAGCCGATCTCATCCGGCTTAAGGTTCTGTATACGGTCTCTTACACGATCATCCCAATCCATACCTCTCCCTGCAGGGATAGTTCCCTGGCGCAGACTGCGAACATCCATCATGCTGCCAGGCTGAAAGGCATTGAAATAAAGATGGTAAAATACACGGGTCAGTGTGTCGGGAGAATTGTTCGTGTATTCCAGTTTCTGTTTACCGGTAAAACGATTGGTCTGCACATTCATGTCCACATCCATCACATACTTTACGCGTTGCTGCCAGCGATCTGGCTGGGCAAAAGCTGAAAAGACCAGGGTCATGTAAAGAAAGCAGATAAAGATTTTTTTCATGTACTAATCAATTTATTGTTATTAGCCTAGAAGGGTAAATATCGGTAATTGAGGTTTACGATAAAAGAAAATGGGGGACTTTTATTGATGAGTTCCCACTGTATGGAATAAATAATACTCCCACAAATACACAAAGAGCACAAAGAAATATTTCATCTTACTTTAGTACCTGTCTATAAAGCTTAGTAGTAAAGAAGCGGTCGGGCAATAATTCTTTGTGCTCTTTGTGTATTTGTGGGAGTATTATTTTAAAAACTGAGCACCCTTATAAAGTAATGGATTCACGAAGCATTCTACCTTTTGGATTAAAGAACAGATACTTCTTCTCCACTCCATTTTTTTTCGCTTTCAACCTGTATTGCGTAATATCTCCAGGGAGATACATTACTGTCACGTCTTCCACTTCCCTGTCGGCATATTTGCTTTTCTTAAACCCATCTTTCACATCCTGCGGAAGCTCATCGTAATTCGAACGCTTCAGGGTTTCTTTCCAAATCCCTTTATTGGTATAGGAAGCTACCATAGTATCTCCATCCAACAGGAAGTGCACATCCACGCTTACCAGTTGATCTTTAAAATCTATATCGGAAGCCTCCCTGTACTGGTTAGCAAAAGTTTCTTCTACCGCTTTTGGTATCTTACGTATCTGCGAAAAAGCCGGCATACTTGCACAAAGAAGAATAACCATTCCTGCCAAAACAATTTTTTTCATCTGTTCATTTTTTTATACTTCAAAAATCAAGACTCAAACTTAAAAACTATACCAATCCTTTACCCATTCGCAAATTTCGCCTCAAAATCTTTCTCACCGGCTGGATATAAACCGTTTTTAACTTTTTAATACAAAGCTTAAAACGCCAAAGGCACTTTACTATATCAAAATGAATGTATAAATTTTTGTGAAGTTCCAACTACCGACTCACTTTCCTTCTACGACGATCACAATCTCCCCCTTCACTCCTTTCTCTTTAAAATAAGCAGCTACTTCAGCCAGCGTGCCCCGTTTATTTTCTTCATACAGCTTTGTCAGTTCACGGCTTACGCTGCAAAGCCTGTCGGCACCAAAATAAGTGATGAATTCTTCCAGGGTTTTTACCAGCCGCATCGGTGATTCGTAGAAGATCATCGTACGTTCTTCCCCGGCCAGTTGTTTCAGCAGGGTCTGTCTCCCTTTTTTGACAGGAAGGAATCCTTCAAAAACAAACCGGTTGGAAGGGATACCACTGTTTACAAGGGCGGGGACAAACGCTGTGGCTCCAGGCAGGCATTCTACTTTCACACCGGTCTTAATGCATTCCCTTACCAATAAAAAAGCGGGATCGGATATCGCTGGTGTGCCTGCATCTGTGACCACTGCCATTTTCTTTCCTTCAAGCAGCTGGCTCACCAGGTGATGCAGCACTTTATGCTCATTATGCTGATGATAGGGCGAAAGCGGTTTGCTGATCTGGTAATGCGTCAGCAAATGGGAAGTATTGCGGGTATCTTCCGCCAGGATCAGGTCCACCTCCTTCAATACCTCCAGGGCACGGAGGGTAATATCTTTCAGGTTACCAATGGGAGTAGGAACAAGATAGAGCATACTTTATCATTCAATGATCCGGGCTGTCTGATTAACAGACTTTATATCAGGCAACATCAATCTCGAAATATTCCATCACCTGGTTAGACAGCAGTTTCCTGCTTGCTTCTTCTGCAATGGCTTTTGCTTTTTCAGGCGAATCGGCATTCACGCGCAGGGTGATATTTTTTCCAACCCTTACATCTTCCACACCATTCAATCCCAGGTTTTGCAAGCCGCCCATTACGGCCTTGCCTTGAGGGTCTAATAATTCTTTCAGGGGCATTACTTTGATCTGCACCGTATATGTCATGATAATCTGTTTATGAACAGCAAAGATACAAGAACGTAAGCGATGAAGATGACCGGTATGGCCAACCAGTGTAAAAAAAGTACACTAATGATGCTGATGAGAAGCAATATGTAACGCGGTAAATTATTTTTTATGCTAAAATCCCTGAATTTAAAGCTCAGGATGGGAATGGAAGACACCATCAGCAGGCTCAACCCGATAATGCAGATGATAATAAACACTTTATTGAGGAGCAAACTGTTTATCCAGGTAATATCCGTTTGCCAGTAAATGACCGGCAATGAAGCGATCGCCAGGCCCACTGCAGGTGTAGGTACGCCTTTGAAATGATACTCCTGGCTCGTATCGAGATTGAATTTAGCCAGGCGGTAAGCTGCTGCTGCAGGAAGAATAAATGCCAATGCCAGCCAGAAAAAAGGAGTATTCAACCCGTCAGCCCCCTGTGCAAAGCTCAGGCGGAGCATCTGGTAAAGGATCATGCCCGGCGCCACACCAAAGCTTACTACATCGGCCAGGGAGTCCAGTTGCTTGCCCATGGCAGAAGGCACTTTGAACATTCTTGCCATAAAGCCATCAAAAAAATCGACCACGGCTGCCAGCCCGATAAATAATGAAGCTATCCATACTTTTTCCGGGATATCGAGCAACTGCTGCCCATTGGTATCTGCCACCACGATAAATCCATTCTGTAAAATGAAAACGATCGCGATGCAGCCAAAAACAAGGTTCAGCAGGGTGAACAAATTGGGGATTTGCTTCATGGCGGAAAAAGTAGTTTTTTATTTTGATAAGTTCAAGGATGGATGGTGGATAGATTGGTGGACCATCATTATTTTTTCATTAATGCTTCAATCTCTTCAACTGTTATGGGAATATTTTTCATCAGGTCTTTATTACCTGTTTTAGTGACCCACACATTGTTCTCAATGCGTATACCCATTTGTTCTTCTTCAATGTAAATGCCGGGTTCCACTGTAAGCACCATACCCTGCTTAAGCGGTTGGGTGCGGGTGCCCAGATCATGTACATCAATACCCAGGTGATGGGATATGCCGTGATAAAGATATTTGCGATAAGCTTTGTTGTCGGGGTCTTCATTCTTCACATCCGTTTTGGTAAGCAGGCCAATCTTAATAAATTCTTTAGTGGCTTCATCACCTACTTTGTCTGTATAATCAACCAAAGTGATTCCGGGCTTCAACAGGCTTTTGGCATAATTATGCAAATGAAGACAGGCATTATAAACTTCTTTCTGCCTTTTAGTGAATTTTCCGTTTACCGGAACCGTGCGGGTGAGATCAGCACAATAACCTCCATATTCTGCTCCAAAATCCATCAGTATCAATTCCCCGTCTTTACACTCCTGGTTATTTGATACATAATGCAATGTTCTTGCCCTGTCGCCACTGGCAATGATCGAACCATAAGCTTCACCGGTAGCACGCTGGCTTAGGAAGGAATGAAAGATCTCTGCTTCAATTTCATACTCCATTACACCGGGCCGGATAAATTTCAGCAAGCGTCTGAAAGTTTTATCCGTGATATCGATCGCTTGTTGCAGCACTTCCACCTCGTAAGAAGTTTTAATACCGCGCAGTTCTTTCATCAATTTTGCCGCTCTTTCATATCGGTGAAGCGGAAAGCGACTTTTCATTTCATCCACAAAACGATAATCTCTTGTGCGCAGCCAGCCGGATTTTCGGTCGTTCTCGTTGGTGTCCAGGTAAATCGTATCTGCCAAATGGATCCAGGTTTGCAGCATGGCTTCCAGGCTATCGAGCCAGATAACGGTCTCCATACCGCTGATCGCTTTAGCTTCTGCAGACCTAAGCCTTTTGCCATCCCATTTTTCCTTTAGTTCATTAGGCCTCACCAGCACCAGCACTTCCCTGTATTTGGGATCAGGATTACCAGGGAAAAGGATCACCATCGTATCCTCCTGCGTGATCCCACTCAGCCAGTACAGGTCACTGTTTTGCTTAAACCTGTAGATAGCATCTCCATTACTGGGCGACTCATCATTGCTTACAAAAACAGCAATGGAATCGGGTGCCATCTGGCTAACAAAACGCTTCCTGTTCTGAACAAATAACGCGGGATCAAGTGGCAGATTCTTCATATCACGATTTAAAAACCTAAAGATAAAGAAGTAAAAGTCAACTAAATGCTAGAATCGGGACCCTTCCCGTCCTTCCCGCCTTAACGGTAAATAAAACAGGGAGTAATTTTTCTTACCGGTAAGAAAAAAGAAAATCTGTAATTAAGTTTTACCGGTAAGGCGGGAAGGACGGGAAGGGTTGTTGTTGATTGGGTCTGTCTTATTTGTGGGATTTTAAAAAAATACGGAAATGATCATCCTCCAACTGGTTGTAGAAAATGCTGGTTTTTGGCCAAAAAAAATGGCCTGTTTTAGAAATTTTCAATTTTAAAGCCCGAAATTCTCAATTTATTCCATTGTGTATCACTAACACCTGTTTGCATATACCCCCTTTTTGACTGTATTTTTGCAGTCTAACTAAACTCGATTGCCTATATGTCTATTTCTGTAACTACCGCCTTGCCCAAGAATATTTCCAGTCTGGGCCTTAAAAACACAGACCGCATTCGCTATCAATCAACTCCGGAAGAATTAGTGCAGGACTCTTTACGTATTCGTGAAGGAGTGCTGAATGATACAGGCGCCCTGGTGATCCACACCGGTGAGTTTACCGGCCGCTCTCCTAAAGACAAGTTCATTGTCAAAGACGCCATCACTGCAGATTCTGTACATTGGAATGAGTTCAATCTCCCTATAGAATCCCATTATTACGATATCATCCATAAAAAGATCATTGATTATCTCGACAAGCTGCCTGAACTGTGGGTACGCGACTGCTATGCCTGCGCCGATCCCCGCTACAGACTGAATATACGCGTGGTAAATGAAAAGCCCTGGAACAATTTATTTGCACATAACATGTTCCTCCGCCTGAATGAAGAAGAACTGGATAGCTTTAAACCCGAGTGGACAGTGATCTCTGCTCCTGACCTGAAACTGGACCCCAAAGAGTGTGGCATCCGCCAACACAATGCCGCCGTTGTTTCTTTCACCCATAAAACCATATTGATCGCCGGCACCGGCTATACCGGCGAGACTAAGAAAGGCATTTTCACCATTCTCAATTATATCCTGCCCTTTGAAAAAGACGTGCTTAGCATGCACTGCAGCGCCAACATGGGAAAGGACGGGGATACAGCTATCTTCTTTGGACTGAGCGGCACAGGGAAAACAACGCTTAGTGCTGATCCGGCCCGTAAACTGATCGGTGATGATGAGCATGGCTGGACCAAAGACAATATCTTCAACTTCGAAGGCGGCTGTTATGCCAAGACCATCAACCTGACTGAAGAAAAAGAACCGGAAATATTCCGCGCTATCCGTCCCGGAGCGCTGGTGGAAAATGTAAAGTTCTTCCCCGGCACCAACCGCATCAATTTTGATGATGCCGGCATTACAGAAAATACCCGTGTATCTTATCCACTCGATTTTATCAGCAATTCCCTTGAACCGTCCATCGGCGGCCTTCCTAAAAATATATTCTTCCTCACCTGCGATGCATTTGGCGTACTGCCTCCTATTTCCAGGCTTACTCCCGGACAGGCTATGTACCAGTTCATTTCCGGTTACACCGCGAAAGTTGCGGGAACAGAAGCAGGCGTAACAGAACCCAAATCCACTTTCAGCGCCTGCTTTGGCGCTCCATTCCTGCCGCTGCACCCCGGTAAATATGCACAGATGCTGGGCAGCAAAATGCAGGAGCATAAAGTGAATGTATGGATGGTCAACACCGGCTGGACAGGAGGTGCTTATGGCACCGGCAACAGGATGAAGCTTTCCTATACCCGCGCCATGATCACAGCAGCGCTGGAAGGTAAGCTCAACAAGGTTGATTTTAAACCGCATCCGGTTTTTGGAGTGGAAATACCCCAGGAATGTCCCGGCGTGCCGGCAGAAATCCTCGACCCACGCAGCACTTGGGAAGATAAAACTGCCTATGATGAGAAGGCGAAGTTCCTGGCAAACCTGTTCATAAAGAATTTTGAAAAATATAAGGACGGTGTGTCGGCAGAAGTTTTGGCAGCAGCGCCAAAACCGTGAGAAACTCTGCGATTGCTTGCTGTAGTATCCCCCTGTGGCCTTTGTTCGGGCAGGGGGATTTTTTTAGCCATTCTTTTGCAACTTGTTTACAAACTTTACCGTTTAGGAATGGATGAAAAAAAATTTATCAACCCTTATTTTTTTAATTCCGGTGTTTTTGCTGGCGCAAAGCAGGAACGATGATCTTATCCACTGGAAGGAAAGACAAAAACTCAGTTGGGCCGATTACCAGGGCAAACCTGATCCGGATGCAGACGCAGCGGCTTCAACTGCTACATTTCTCGGAGTGGAATACAATTTCAAGAATGGTAATCTTGGCTATATCATCACCTGTAGTTTCTCCAAATCAAAATCATGGGGATTGCATAAGAACGATTACATCCTTGCGCATGAACAGGGGCATTTTGATATAGCGGAAATTTTTGCACGGGAGCTTTACAGGAAGTTGAAGGAATACAGTTTTGACAAACGTAGTTACCAAATGGATCTGCGGAAGATATACGAAGACATTACAAAGGCCAAAGAAGCTATGCAGAATCAGTATGACCTGGAAACCAATCATTCTATCAACAAAGAAAAACAGGCTGAATGGCTGGAAAAGATCAGCAGGGAATTAAAAAGCCTGGAAGCCTTTGCTGGTTATTAACCGTTCTTTTACAGGATAATAAGGTACAGTCTTCAAATTCATAAAACAATATCTGTCTTAGTACATCCTTCCCGTTCTTCCCGTCTTACCGGTAAATATTTACCGGTAAGACGGGAAGAACGGGAAGGATGGTTTATAGAGGGGAGTTCAAACGTTATCTTTTACCGGTGGAAAGCAACGTTTCTTTTTCTGTGCTTGTCAGCTTTAGAAATACTGATGATTATGAGATCTTATCTTTTGTTTTTGTGTATTGCATTAAGTGCCTTCAGTTTCTCCGGTTGTGATAAAACAGATGACAATTGTGACTGTGTGAACCTTCCTGACTCACCGACCAAATGGAAGATTACCAGCCGTACGGGTGGTGTTTCCGGTACATCTGTACCGCTTACAACCGATCAGCAGAATAATATACTCACCTTAGAATTAAATGGAAAATACGTTTGTACTAATACGCAAACAGGAATGATAGTGAATGGAACTTTTGCCATTTCTGATTTCTCCTCCATTTATGGAACAAAGCAAAAGTTTGTATTCGATCCGGAGTTGCCTATGCTGGATGATGAGTATTATATCTTGTTAGGCAATACAGGGGGGAAACTGGTATTCGGTGATAACAGCGCCGATGGTTATTCAACTACTTTCTCCATCATACAGCCGTAAGCCTGTATTAAAACAACCCGTATAACTGTCCGTCCACTTTGCTGATGATTTCACCAAAGTCTTCTTCCTTTTCAGCAAATTTGTTTTTGTCTACATCAATGACCAGCAACGGGCCTTCGGTGTAGCTGCCGATCCATTTATTGTAATACTCATTGAGGCGTTTGAGATAATCGAGGCGGATATTCTCTTCGTATTCACGTCCTCTTTTCTGTATCTGGCCCACCAGGGTAGGTACAGATGCATTGAGATAGATAAGCAGGTCTGGCGGCTGCACCAATGTTTTTAATGTCTGGAAGAAATTGAAATAGTTATCAAAATCCCTTTTGCTCATCAGGCCCATTTCATGCAGGTTGGGTGCAAAGATGTTGGCATCTTCATAAATGGTCCTATCCTGGATCACTGTTTCCGTGCCTTTGTGTATATCCACCAGTTGCTGCAGGCGGCTGTTAAGAAAATAGATTTGCAGGTTGAAGCTCCAGCGGGGCATATCCTCATAAAAATCCATGAGGTAAGGATTGTGGTCCACGTCTTCAAAATTGGGTATCCATTTATAATGCTTGCTCAGCATTTCCGTAAGGGTAGTTTTTCCAGCACCAATATTTCCTGCTACTGCTATATGCTTTGGTTTCTTTGCTTTTGCCATGCCTGACCGCTACAGCGGCAACTTTTGAGATTAAAAAATGAGTGGCTAATAAAAATATTGAAAATAATCAATAATAGTTGAGCCCCATCGCCTCACGTACTTTTCCCATCGTGGCCCGGGCACTCTGGCGGGCCTTTTCAGCTCCTTTTTCCATTACTTCTTTCAGATAGGTTTTATCTGCTCTGATAGCTTCTGCTTTTGCCCGGATAGGTGCTATAAAGCTGACCATATCTTCAGCAAGCTGTTTCTTCATATCGCCGTAACGGATCGTACAATCATTATAGGCCTGCTCAAAGCTTTTTATCACTTCTTCACTGCTTACCAGTTTCATCAGCAGGAAGATATTCTCGATATAATCCGGCTTGGGTGAATTGGGTGCAGCTGGACCGGCATCCGTTTTTGTTTTCATGATCTTTTTGCGGATAAGATCATCATCATCCGATAAGTAAAGAGTAGCATTCTGGTTTTCACTCTTGCTCATTTTACCGCCACCATCAAGGCTTGGCACTTTGACCAGTTCGCTTCCAAAATTGAAAGCCTGTGGTTCAGGAAATATATCGCCATAGCGGTGATTAAAGCGGTTGGCAAAGTTGCGTGCCATTTCAAGATGCTGCTCCTGGTCCTTGCCTACCGGTACCAGCAAAGCACGGTGCAGCAGTATATCCGCCGCCTGCAATACAGGGTAGGTAAGCAGGCCTGCATTCACGTTGTCAGGATGCTGGCGCACTTTATCTTTGAAGGTCACGGTTTTTTCCAGTTCTCCTTTATAAGCCAGCATATTCAGGTAGAGATACAGTTCAGAGGTTTCGTATACATGGCTTTGGCAAAACAGGGCTACTTTATCAGGGTCCAGTCCGCAAGCAATGTTTTCAGACAACACACGATGCACATTATCCTTCAATTCCTTTGTGTCTGGATGGGTGGTAAGGGAATGCAGGTCGGCCACCATGAAATAACATTCATATTCTTCCTGCATGCGCACATAATTGCGGAGGGCACCGAAATAATTCCCCAGGTGTAAAAAACCCGTGGGCCTTATCCCGCTCATAACTATTTCTTTCTTCTTTTCCATAATCTAAATTGCCAGCCGGTTGCAATGGTTGGGGGCGGCGAAGATAACAAGAAAGTTAATTTTTCCCGGCAGGTTCCCTATCATAGCTCATCTGCCATCTATCCTCTATATTTGTTGGATGGAAGTGAATGATGCAATGGTGGATAAACTGGCCAATCTGGCCCGGCTCAGTTTCAATGATGCAGAGAAACAGGAGATTAAGACCGACCTGCAACGCATGATCGCTTTTGTAGAAAAACTGGATGAATTAGACCTGGATGGAGTGGATCCTTTGCTCCACATGAGCGGGGAAGTGAACGTGTTGAGAGAAGACGAGGTAAAAGGTTCTGTAAGCCGGGAGCAGGCATTGAAAAATGCCCCCTCGCATAATGACCAGTTTTTCAAAGTGCCTAAGGTGATAAAGAAATAAGGACGCTTTCAGAGCCGCGCTGCTGCCCATTCTACTAAAGACCAACGACTGAATATGAATTCTTCGATCATACATCTGGAACAGATCCGCAAGTCCTATTTCATGGGCAAAAACGAGTTGCAGGTGCTGAAAGGTGTATCCCTGGATATTTTCAAAAATGAATATGTGGCGCTGATGGGCCCATCCGGCTCAGGCAAAAGTACGCTGATGAATATCCTGGGCTGCCTTGACACCCCCACTTCCGGCAGGTATGTATTGAATGGGCAGGATGTAAGCAAGATGGAGGATAATTCCCTTGCCGATGTCCGCAATAAGGAGATCGGGTTCGTATTCCAGCAGTTCAATCTTTTACCCCGGCTTACTGCCCTGGAAAATGTGGCTTTGCCCCTTGTGTATGCAGGCATGAGCAAAAAGTCAAGGACTGAAAAAGCAATGCATGTGCTCGACATGGTCAATCTCACCCAGCGGAGCCATCATAAACCCAATGAGCTGAGTGGCGGCCAGTCACAACGCGTGGCTATAGCACGGGCCCTTGTCAATGATCCGGCCCTGATCCTGGCAGATGAACCTACAGG
>JBQCHL010000025.1:0-113581 GCA_051954695.1 Chitinophagaceae bacterium | reverse complement strand
GTTAAAAACAAAATGTTTTTTATTGTTTTATTTTTTTTTCTTTTTTTTTTTTTGGTTTCCACACGCGCAAAAAATCCGCGAAAACGACCCCACCGTGGCGCCGTGGGCGTTTTATTTGCCCCGCTTGGCAATACCTCTCGGATAAATTACTAATTACCCAAGCTTATATTCTTCTATCTTTCTATACAGCGTGGTTAACCCGATATTCAGTAACCGCGCTGTTTCTGTTTTATTGCCATTCGTATAATTCAGCACTTTCTGTATATGCAGTTTCTCTGCGCTGGCCAGTGAAAAAGCAGAAAGCTCTGCAGGTCCTGAAGAAAAAGCCTGTAGCTCAAGCGGAAGCTCTGCCATAGTAAGTTCATTGCCATTACTAAGAATAACGGCTCTTTCTATTACATTCTTTAATTCACGGATGTTGCCTGGCCAATTATAATGCTGTAATGCCGACACAAAATCAGGCGACAGATCGATGTTTTTCTTATTAATAACTTTAACAGCACACAATGAAGCAAAATGTTTTGCCAGTGCTTCTATATCACCGCCCCGTTCTTTCAGGGAGGGAAGTTTTATCTGGAAAACAGAGAGACGGTAATACAGGTCTTCTCTGAAATGACCTGCCTTTATTTCTGTGGTAAGTTCACGGTTGGTTGCAGCAATAATACGCACATCCGCTACGCTGGGTTTGCTTTCGCCCACTTTAATGAACTCGCCTGACTCCAGTACGCGCAATAGCTTTGCCTGGAGATCGATAGCCATCTCACCAATTTCATCGAGAAAGATCGTGCCTTTATGAGCTTCTTCAAATAAACCTTTTTTATCCTTGATTGCACCGGTGAAAGCGCCCGCAATATGGCCAAACAGTTCGCTTTCCAGCAATTCTTTGCTGAAAGCAGAGCAGTTGATAGCTACAAAGGATTGTTTATGCCGGCTGCTTGCCTGGTGAATGGCCTGGGCAAAAACTTCTTTACCTGTTCCTGTTTCGCCCAGCAGTAAGACCGGTGTTTGGGTAACAGCTACTTTTTGCGCCAGTTCAACTGCAGCCTGAATTGGTTTGGAGCGGCCGGTGATGCTTTCGAATGAATATTTTTTACCAGTCCTGTTTTCGAGTTGTTGCACCCGTTTTACGAGAGTCACTTTTTCTACGGCCCTATGCAGCAATGGAATGATGCGGCCGTTATCATCACCTTTTACGATATAGTCAAACGCGCCATTTTTCATTGCCTGCACTCCGTCAGCAATATCTCCATAGGCTGTCAGCAAAATGATTTCAACATGTGGATAATTCTCTTTGATCGTTTTTGCCAGTTCTATACCGTTGCTGTCGGGGAGTTTTACATCGCAAAGGACCACATCAATATCCTTTTGCTGTAGTTTTTTTAAAGCGGCTTTGCCGGAATCGGCTTCCAGTATTTCAAAACCTTCGAGGCGGATGATCCGGGAAAGTAAGCTACGGAGCTTTTCTTCATCGTCGATGATCAGGACGTTGTTCATCAGAATAAAATATCCGCAAAGCTATAGAAATATATATCAGTTGAATGGCCGATGGCCGGGAAGTTGCCACCTGGTGTGACTTCCCGGCTATCGGCCACATTATTTAGTTCATCCTAAACCGCATTCCTCCATTCTGCTGCATTTGATCAATCATCTTCTTTGTTTCATCAGTGAATTCTGCGCGGGTCACTTTTTTTCCTTTTGTTGGTTCTTTAATAGCAGCCATGTCTGGTTTGGCCTGTATATCCAAAGCTTTATAAATGGTTCTTCCACCATTGACTTCGAGTTCCAGGATAAGGCCGGGCAATTGCCCCTGCACCTCGGGGCCTGCGGGTACAGGAATATCTGTAGTGAACCATGCAATCGTAGTAGTGGTATCGTCTACTTCCTTGCGCTCCATTTTTCCGTTTTGCATACCCGTGCTCATTCTTTTCCCAATGCGTTGGGTAGTGGCTTTGCGGCAAAGGTGGTCGAGGATGGTTTTGGTTTCGTCGGTAAGTTTCCAGTTGCCTTTTTGAATGCTGTCGGAGATCAGAAAGCGTTTATCCATAAAATCGCGTTGTTCTATTTTTTTTGATTGGGAGAAATCACAGAAAGTGATATCGTCCTGGCCTCCTCCTAAATTACGGATCATCATACCCCCTGTTTGGGCTTCATCTGCCTGTATCTCATCTTCCAGTTGCTTCCAACTCATCTGGTTATTGGCAAAATTCAGTTCAAACTTGTTGGTCCGTGTTTGAGAAATGGTTTGGGGCTCACCACCGCGGGCGGCCATGGTGATCTGCATCTGAACAGAACGCTCATAAGTTACTTTACCTTCTTTTTGCTGGGCGAAAAGGCTGCCTGTCAATAAAAGGCTCAGGCAGGGAAGTACAATTCTTTTCATTATGGTAGTTTTTTAATAGGTTTCAAATCTACTGCGGGGCCTTCCGGAAGGAAGTTAACCCACCTTGCAATAAGGTTAATAAAGGTTAATATGGCCTGTTCAGGCTGGAAGTATTGGTTACATTTGGTATCGAATCGAAAAAAAATGAAACATTCATCAGTCAGTCAGGCAAAACCAAAGAGCTCAGGGCAACTGAAGCTTTTGCTCTTTTTTATGCTATTGACCATTGTAGGGATAGCAGGTTTCCAGGCATACTGGCTGCGGGATAATTATAACCGGGAAAAACAGAACCTGGAGATCAAGACCAATGCAGCCTTCAGGCAAACGATCCTGCGCCTGCAGGCATCCAAGCTGAAACTGGAGGCGACAAACGTACGCATCGATTCTAATATGCTCATGCCTCCTCCTGTGAATATGCATTTTAAAAGGAAGGATAGAAATGACAGGAGCGATAAACCCGTGCAGGCACAGGGAGCCATTGCTGTCCGTAAAGAACCGGTGATCACCATGGTGAACCTCCTGCAGGAAAGGATCAAAGAAATCGATTTGCCGGATAGTATCAATCATCAGTACGGAAAAGTTGTATTGGCCGGGCTGAAAGACTCTCTCCATAAAGTAGCCGATTCATTACAGGCGATTTTTAAAAGGATCCCTGTAAAAGGAATGGTAAAGATGGCGCTTAACGAAGTTGATTCCCTTGACCCGGAAGAGATAAGGGAAATGGAAATAGAAAGAGCTGCAATTT
This sequence comes from Chitinophagaceae bacterium, assembly GCA_051954695.1. Classification (GTDB taxonomy): domain Bacteria; phylum Bacteroidota; class Bacteroidia; order Chitinophagales; family Chitinophagaceae; genus Terrimonas_A. Next base: position 110,456 of record JBQCHL010000025.1, on the reverse strand, counting down.
CAAAGATTCCTAAGGTGACTATACGCTATGGGCAAAAAAAGACCGATTCACTTATCCGTGCAGAGGGCGTTGCTGCAGATGGCAGAGTGGATCATGTTACAGTTAGATCGGCTCCATTCTTCCGTATTACTCCCAGGGATACAGCCCGCGATGCGGTGATCCGGTTTTTGTATAATGTAGATTCTTTATCGCTGAAAGATTCTGTAACGGTAAAAGAAGTTACGGATGCCTATACTGCCAGGTTGAAAAATGAAAAGATCAATCTTGGCTTTGCCGTAAGCAAAGTAGATAAAGCAGCACAGGACTCTGCAGCGCTGAATGAAGTAACCGTTGGGTTTTCCAATCCCATGACTTACCGGCTTTCACTGGGCAATGAAGTAGGATTTATTTTAGGAAAGCTGAAAATGCCGATCCTGTTTTCGTTATTGCTGGTCGGCATCACCATTGCTTCGTTTGTGGCGCTTTATCGCAGTCTGCTCCGGCAGCATAGGTTGGCTCAGATGAAGAATGATCTTATCAGTAATATTACTCATGAACTGAAAACACCTATAGCCACAGTTGGCGTAGCCATTGAGGCCTTAAAGAATTTCAATGCAATTCAAAACCCCGAACGTACACGGGAATACCTTGATATTTCACAGAATGAATTACAGCGGCTCGGCTTGCTGGTTGATAAGGTGCTGAAACTGTCCATGTTTGAGAAAAAGGAAATGGAGATCAAATATGAGCTGTTCAATTTGAAAGATGTGGTGGATGAAGTGGTGGCTTCTCTGCGCCTTCAACTGGAGAAGTATCACGCACAGATATCTATCAGCCTTGAGGGTGATACTACGATCAAAGGCGACCGCCTGCACCTGCTGAGCGTGGTGTTCAATTTATTGGATAACGCATTGAAATACAGTAAAGATAATCCTGTTATCCAGGTGAGCCTGAAACAGTTGGGCGAGCAAGTGGAGCTACAGGTGGCCGACAATGGTATGGGCATCCCTACGCAATACAAGGACAAAGTGTTTGAAAAATTCTTCCGGGTGCCGGCAGGCGACACCCATAATGCAAAAGGCCATGGCCTGGGGCTGAGTTATGTGGCCCAGGTGGTTCGCCGGCATAATGGCACAATTAAAGTAGAGAGTCGTGAGGGTTTGGGCAGTACCTTTACCATTATACTGCCAAAACAAAGTACATGAGTGCAACAAAAGTTTTTTACGTAGAAGACGAAGTATTCCTTGGAAAAATAGTTAAAGAAAGTCTCGAGAGCCGCGGTTTTGAAGTGATCATGGAAAGCGACGGAGCAAAGGCTACTGCAGCTTTTCAGAAAGCCAACCCGGACATCTGCGTGCTCGACGTGATGCTCCCTAATAAAGACGGATTTACCATCGCAGATGAAATAAGGGAGATCAATGAAGATGTGCCCATTATCTTTTTAACCGCTAAAACTCAAACCGAAGATGTGGTAAAGGGTTTTTCCCTGGGCGGTAATGATTATATCCGCAAGCCATTCAGTATGGAAGAGCTGATCGTGCGGATACAGAATGCATTGCGTAATAAGAGTGCTGAGCCTGAAAAGATCAGCGGGGATACGATTACATTGGGCAAATACAGTTTCCAGTTGAACCGTCAGTTGCTGCAAAACGGCAGCGAAGAGAAAAAACTTTCTTACCGCGAAGCAGAATTATTGAAACTGCTGTATCAGAACCGCGATAAGATCATCGACCGCCGTGATATACTCAACCTGCTTTGGGGAAATGATTCTTTTTTCAACAGCCGCAACCTGGATGTGTACATTACCAAGCTTCGTGGGTATTTGAAAGAAGACCCTTCGCTGGAGATATTGACGATAAAAGGAATCGGGTACAGGTTTGTAACAGGGTAGGGTGAGACTTTGGATGAAAACGATCAATCGGTCAACGCTCATCGATTCTGATTATCTTTAACTCAAAAACCGGTATGAAATTCCGCACTCTTGTCTTTCTCTTTATTATAGCTATTGTATTGATCGGTGCACTTACCAAACCAGGGCCAGATGCCTTTAAAGAATTTTATGCAAAGGAGTACACAAGGGAAAATCCTCCCGTGATAGAATATACCAATGGCGTAGCCTATTCTATTTTTTCAGTTACTTCTTTTACCGCCATTACTACAACTGGCAATAACAAAAAGGCCGTGCCGGTTATAAAGGAAAAATACCTGGGCCTGTTTGGCCGTTTCTGGAAATTATAAGAGTGGCCTCAATTCAATCAATCTACAAACAGAAGAATGCCTCAACAGAAAGTATATATCGCTGACGAAATTTTTACTGGCGAAGAATGGCTGAAAGGATACGGAGTAATAACCGTGGATGGAAAGATCATAGAACTGATTAAAGTAAATGAGATCCCTGCTTCATTATCGGTAGAACTGTTTGAAAATGCAATGCTTGTCCCTGCTTTTATCGACTTGCAGATCTATGGAGCTTATGGAAAATTGTTGTCTGTTTATCCTGAAGCGGATTCATTATATAAGCTTAATGAATATTGCCGCAGTGGCGGTGCTGCCTGGTGTATGCCCACAGTAGCAACCAATACTTACGAAGTATTCCATCAATGCATAGATGCGGTGAGGGAATACTGGAAAATGGGTGGTCAGGGTGTATTGGGCCTGCATCTTGAGGGTCCCTGGATCAATCCTGTAAGAAGAGGGGCACATATAGAATCGTTGATCCATACGCCATCAGCAGAAGAGGTGAAGGCATTGCTGGAATATGGAAAGGATGTGATCAAGATCATCACACTTGCCCCGGAAGTATGCGGCCCATCGCTGATGAGCTATATCGCCAGCCAGGGGATTGTCATTTCGGCCGGGCATAGCAATGCTACTTATACAGAAGCGAAACAGGGGTTTTCCAATGGAGCCACCACTGTTACACACTTATACAATGCCATGAGCCCGTTGCAGCATCGCGCACCAGGATTGGTTGGTGCTGCAATGGATGATGATACCATAATGGCAAGTATCATCCCCGATGGCCATCATGTGGATTATGCAGCCGTGCGGATAGCCAAGCAGATAATGAAAGACCGCCTGTTTGTAATTACCGATGCTGTAACGGAAACGGATAAAGGAGCGTACCCTCATCAATTTGCCGGTGATAAATATGAAGCGAGTGGTATATTGAGCGGTTCTGCGCTGACAATGAGTAAAGCCGTGCAGCGATTAACCTCCTTTGCCGGTGTGGAACTGGGCGAAGCATTGCGTATGTGTTCGCTTTATCCGGCAAAAGTGATGAAGATGGAAAACCAGCTTGGGAAGATACAGAAAGGGTATGATGCAAAAATGACTGTCCTGAATAAAGACCTGGAAGTGCAGAAGGTACTGGATTAATCCAAGCCTGTTCATTACGATATGAAAAAAAATGAATTGCCTGAACGGTTTGCCTGGGCTGTTAAAACAATGGACATACAGCCTTCGGATCATCTGCTGGAAATAGGCGGAGGAGTGGGGCTGCTTGCTGAACAGGTAGCTGGCTTATTGAAAGATGGAAAACTGGTGATGATCGACAAATCGGAACCAATGATCAGCAAAGCGGTTGAAAGGAATAAAATACATATAGAAAGCCGCATAACAACAGTTATAAAAAAAGACCCGGAAGTAACTATTTTACCAGAACGGTTTGACAAAATAGTTGCATTTAATGTAAGTGCATTCTGGAAAAATCCCAGATTCTCGTTGCCGGTTATCCGGAGACATCTGAAACCGGCCGGCCAATTTTATTTATTTTACCAACCGCCTGTGGAAGTTACCAGGCAAATCGCCAAAGAAGCGGCAGAGGTATTGAAGAAAAATGGATTGAAAGTAGAGAAAACCCTGTTCAAATCATTGCAGCCGGCTTCAGCATTTTGTATTATTGGGAGCCTGGTTACAAAATAAAGAGATAAATGCGCCACCCTGTTTTCCGGTTCAACAAAACCTATTTCCTTCTTGCTGTTCTCCTTTTTGTTATTGAAGTTTTGATAGCGTTGTATATGCACGACAGGATCATCCGGCCATATATCGGAGACTTGCTTGTGGTGATTTTGCTGTACTGTTTTGTCAGGGCGTTTGTAAATATAAGCCCGGTTAAAATAGCGATAGGCGTGCTTTTGTTTTCCTACCTCATTGAGGTGCTGCAATACTTAAAACTTGTAAAGCTTTTGGGGCTGCAGCATTCCCGGATTGCGAATGTCGTTATTGGCAATTTGTTTGAGTGGATAGATCTGGTAGCGTATACAGTAGGTATTATTATTGTGCTGGCGGTTGAAAAATACCGCAAACAACTATAAAATCTTTATTGTTGGGACGCTATGCCGAATAAATAGCTATGGATCGGTAAAAGGCACCGATCATTCTACTTTTTGCCTGGACCTGGACTTCATGATAATATTTTATGCGGAAAATAAAAACAGGCTTTCGCAAACCGGTTTGCGAAAGCCTGTTCCGTTCGTTATATACTATTCTTAATTAAAAAGCCCTTTCAGCTTATCCATTATTCCACCGCCGCCGCCTTTGCCAGAAAAGGCTGCAGTAAGATCCTGCAGATCTACATCTCCATCTCCGTCCTGGTCGAGGCCGCCTTTGAATTTATTCAGCAGGCCCTGTACGTTCATGCCGGAAGTGCCGCCACCGCTAAGAGAATTGAAAATTCCCTGGATATCGAAACTGTTGTCATTAGGATCGTTTGTTTTATTTACCAGGTTTTTCAGTACATCCGGAACAAGCCCACCGGCTACAGAGCCGGCTTGTTGCTGATCGAGCCCCAGCTTGTCCATCAGGTTTTGCGCCAGGTTTCCGGAAACCTGCTGCACCGCAGGGTTGGATGAGTTGATCTCCTGGTTGCCGCTGAACATGGACAACACGTCCTTAATGCCACCCTGTGAAAGCAGCTGTTGCAGGCTACCCGTAATGGATTGACCAGCCACTGCTACTGCTTCATCATTTTTTTCATTGGGGATTGCCGGATTATTGATAATGGAAGAGCCGGCTTGTTGTTTTACTAGGTTAAGAAGATTTTCAAGCATAGCGATAATTTTAATATAACTAAAGTTAAGGGATTTGGGGGTGGCGTGTATGTCTTTAATGTTATGATCTTTTTTTATTTTCTTTCGATAGCTGTGCTCCTGCTGTCAAAAGCTTTTCCATTCCCTGTACAAAAGGCAATAAATCTTCAGGCTCTACCAGTTCGGCAACGCTCCGGGCCGACAAAGCACTTATGGTCCAGCGATGTAACCATTGTTTCCAGCCGGAAAGATTGCGGGTTTTGAAAAATTGACGGACTGCCTGTGCTTCATTTTTTTTAGTCCCCGGACTTTCCGGGTTCATCCAGGCCAGTAAAAGAAAACAGGCTTCGATCAGTTGTTCTAATTGGTCCACAAATTGCAGCAGTGTGCCAGGGGTATCCAATTGCCAGTTGTACGTGGGCGCAATGGCTGCTTCGCAAAATTCTGTGAACATTTCCTGCATTTCTTCAGTCGAAGAGCTGTGATATAGTTGCTGCAATGCCCAATGAGGATCAAGCGAAAGCGGATCACAACTATGCTGAAGGGCGAGGCCGTTCAGGAAGTACCGTTTATCGGGGGTAGAAGGTGTAGTCATAAAATTGTTTACAGGAACACGCGGAAAAGGATAAAAAGCGGTAGTAGAAGATTTTAGTAGAATGAATCCTTTTGGTGTGTATTAGTAGTTAGTCGCAACTGCCCCTGTTTTTGGCGTATTCACACATCCGTTTGCAAACAGTCACGTATTAATTTTGAACTCACGGTACTCTTTCAACCATAAAATCATTATGAGTTCATCTTAAAAAATCAGCAACATGGAAAAGCTACATTTTAATGTCAACATCAAAGCTCCGGCAGCTAAAGTATTTCATACAGTTACAGATGATAAACTGTATCGCGAATGGACCGCTGAATTTAATCCGACTTCTTCCTTTGAAGGCAGTTGGGACAAAGGATCGAAAATACGGTTTGTAGGGATCAGCAAAGAGGGCAAACGCGAAGGCATGGTAGCGAATATTGTAGAGAATATTCCTAATAAACAAATTTCTATTAAACATCTTGGACTTGTCAGTGATGATAAAGAAATTACTGAAGGACCTCTTGTTGATGGATGGGCCAATGCAATGGAGGAATATTTTCTGGAAGAAAAGAATGGCATGACCACTTTTAAAGTAGCGGTTGACTGCAAAGAAGATTTCAAAGATTATTTCGAAGAAACCTGGCCAAAAGCATTGAATAAACTGAAGGAAGTTGCTGAAAGATAGCGCTTACCTGTAAATTACTAAACAAATGGAGCTGAGTTGTGGTCAGCTCCATTTGTTGTAATATGGAATACGGTTACTGTTTCGTAATCTTCTTGATTTTCTTTCTGTGCGAATCCACTACATAGAATGTTTTGTTTTTGGCAGCATCTTCCTTCACAAGAATACCTTCAGGTCTTCTAAATAAAGCCAGGTCGGCGGGGCCATTATCCATATCAAGTGGACCGCTGGATGCCCCTGCAAAATCTGAATCGGTGCCGGCAGGGTCATACTTTTTCACTTTAGCCATTCCGCTGAATGTTACATACATATTTTTTTGACTATCGAACGCGAGATGAGTTGGGGAGATGCTTACATCCTGCCGGGTTTCAAATCCACCAACAGTTGTGATTCTTCCATCTGCTGCCATTTTCCGTATCATACCACCGCCTTTTTCAGTGATCAGCAGATTGCCATCCGCATCGAATGCCAGATTACCGGGTGAAGGGATTCCGGCGTTCAGACCTACATCGTCTTTTCTTGTACTGGTGCCATTTCCCGCCACAGTGACCACTTCATTGTCCGACAATCTGATCCGCCGGATCGCATTATTTCCAAGGTCTCCAATGTACAGGTGAGTGCCTGCAGGATTGATAGCGACCCCATAAGGCAAACTAAAGCGGGCATTCTCCCCGGTACCATCCGCATCACCCAATTCATTTTTTCCTGCGATCACTGATACCACTCCTGCGGACGATACTTTTTTTATCTGGTTATTGAATTGGTCCGCCACATACAAATTATTGTTGGCATCCACTGCGATACTGGTTACAAGTGCAAACCCTCTTGCAAAAGTGCTCACCTGTCCCTGCGGGTCGATCTTCCTGATCACTGTCATATCGCCTACATAAAAATTACCCGCGGCATCGGATGCAATGCCAATGGGCTGTTTGAAAGAAGCCAGGTTCGGATCGGTATTGTCGGTATGCGCCCAGTCGCCCGTGCCTGCAAAATTGCTGACGATCCATCCGATGAGGTGATAGGCCTTTGCTTTGGTAACTGTTTTGAAATTGGTTGTAACCGCAATATCATGATCTCCCGCACTAAGGTTTGCAGGAAGTGTAATTTCAAGATGTGTGGAGGTAGCTTTTGTAACGGTAGCCAAAGCTCCGTTTACCCTGACCACGTTATCGGCGATGGAGCTGCTGAACCCAGTACCGTTTATAGTAATCGGAACAAACTCACCTCTGTCTGGCACTATAGTTCCAATAGTAAGTTCTACGGGTTGTCCAGGATTTCCCGGACCGGGATTCGGATTCGGATCTGGTTCCTGGCCGCCGGGTTTACTGCAAGACAGGATACTCCAAAGACTGAGAGCTATAAATAACTGTTTCATGCAACGCAGAATGGTTTGTTGATTAATAATCAAAACTACTCTGCGGTGGTGCGCCCAAATGCTAAAGTCGTACCCATTGCAATTAATAGTTGTTCAAATGTTATATCCGAGGCTGAACTGCATATTATTTTTAACCTGCATAAGGATAAATCCGCCATCACAACAGGAATTTTCCTGTATTTGTGTTTTCCTGTTTTTTTGATTTATAACTAATCTAGTTTAGCATCAGAACTATTGAAATCCGTTTCCAAAAATGACAATCCTTATAAAATACCATATCAAAATCACCGTTTCAGTCCTATAACCTTTATTTCATGATACAATATCTTCTTGCAGGCTTTGCTATAGGCTGCATCATTGCCTGGTTAATAGTTAAACTCAGCTTTAAAAATAAAAGTGTTCCTAAAGCCGAATTTGAGGCGCAGCTTACAAAGCTCAACCAACTGATAACAGAACTTGGAATTGAAAAAGAAAGATCCCGCAGTTTATCGGTCAGCCTCTCCGGTCGGGAGCAGGACTTAAAATCTGTAACTGCAAAAAATGCGGAACTCACCAGCTTGCTTGCAACTGCTAATGCTAACCTGGAAGCAGCCAGTAATTCCGGAAAAATGCAGGAAGAAGATAAAAGGCAGTTACAGGCTGACTTAAAAATAAAAACGGGTGAAACAAACGTGGCTATTGGCCAGGCAGCAGATTTAAAAGCAAAGAATGAAGCGCTCCAGGAAAAACTGCAAACGCAGAAAGCAGAAATTGAAGAACTGAAAAAGCAGTTCAATATTGAGTTTGAAAATATCGCTAATAAGATCCTCGATGAAAAAACGGCGAAGTTTACAAAAGTAAACCAGGAGTCGCTGACCACGATCCTAAAACCATTAGGTGAGAATCTAGACAATTTCAAAAAGAAAGTGGAGGAAGTGTATGAAAGGGAATCCAAAGAACGCTTTTCGCTTGGAAAGGAAGTTGAGAAGCTTGTTTTGCTGAATCAAAAGATAAGTGAAGAGGCCAATAATCTCACGAATGCATTAAAAGGAAGTTCGAAAGTGCAGGGCGACTGGGGCCAAATGATCCTGGAGAATATCCTGGAAAAATCGGGCCTGGTAAAAGACCGTGAATATTTTGTTCAGGAGTTTTTGAAAAATGAAGACGGTCAATACTGGAAGAATGAGGATGGAAGCCGTATGCAGCCAGATGTGATCATAGCCTATCCTGACAACCGGAAAGTGATCGTAGATTCGAAAGTATCGTTAACTGCGTATACCCGGTATGCATCAACGGATCAGGCAGATGAGCAGAAAAGATCTATTGAAGAGCATCTGAGATCTATCCGGAAACATATTGATGACCTGAGTAGGAAGAACTACCAGGATTTTGCGCCGACCCTTGATTTTGTAATGATGTTTGTGCCGAATGAGCCGGCCTACCTGCTTGCGTTGCAGCACGACCCGGAGATATGGCATTTTGCGTATAATAAAAGAATATTGCTGATAAGTCCGACCAACCTGATTGCAGCATTGAAGTTGCTGGTAGATCTTTGGAAACGCGAATACCAGAACAGGAATGCACAGGAGATAGCTAAAAGGGGCTCGATATTATATGATAAGTTTGTTGGCTTTGTAGACAATCTTACTGATATAGGCGTTAACCTGGGGAAGGCCCAAAAAAGTTATGATACAGCTCTGGGGCAATTGAAAGAAGGACAGGGCAATCTTATATGGCAGGCTGAGAAAATGAAAGAGTTGGGGGTAAAGGCAAAGAAAAACTTACCAGCTTCGTTCTTGACAGGATTGCCGGGTGAGGAAGCTGATGGTGGTGAAGAGGGCGGTAATGCCAGTTAAACAAGGTCGTCATTAGGTATTACTTTTCATAAAGCACTGCTGGATCAAACTACACTTCCGCATTTTTAGTTGCTCAAGCTTGATGTAAAGTCTTATGTCCCATTCTGCCGGTAAATCGGTTTCAATATATAATTGCTCCCGGAATAATGTAACAGGCCTGTTAGGTTATGGTACCGGATATCGCCGGTTCTTCAACAAAAACCCTCGAATCACCCAGCCGCCGGAGAATTAAAGCCTTTAAAGACGGTTTTGAAATCATGCCCTCATCAATAACAGTGATCAAATGTAAAAGCAGTTGCTGACCGGGTAAGGGGAAAAGAACGGACAATAAATGTTTTTTAGCGGAAGCAATTGATTATTTAATCAGACCCAAAGCCTCCTAAACAATTCCGGGAAACCCTACCTTTGCGCTTCAAATTACCATAATGAAAAAAACCCCTTTTACCGAGAAACACATTGCACTCGGAGCCAAAATGGCGGAATTTGCCGGCTACAATATGCCAATCTCTTACTCCGGTATCAATGATGAACATGCTGCTGTCCGCAAAAATGCCGGCGTGTTCGATGTAAGTCACATGGGAGAGTTTATTCTGAAAGGGGAGCACGCACTCGACCTGATTCAGCGCGTGACCACTAACGATGCATCTAAACTTAAAATTGGACAAGCCCAATACAGCTCCCTGCCCAACGACAATGGTGGATTGGTAGACGATCTGCTCGTATATTGTCTCGAAGAGAATAACGTCTATATGCTGGTTGTGAATGCCTCCAATATTCAGAAAGACTGGAACTGGATCAGCCGTCACAATTCCCGGAACGTGGAAATGCACAATATCTCAGATAAGACTGGTCTGCTGGCCATTCAGGGGCCAAATGCAACTACTATTCTGCAGCCTCTTACCGAGATCGACCTGATGAACATGAAATATTACACGTTTGCCAAAGGAAAATTTGCAGGGGTAGACAATGTGCTGATCAGTGCGACCGGCTACACCGGTGCCGGCGGCGTGGAAATCTATTTTGAAGACAAAGACGACAATGCCAATAAGATCTGGAATGCCATTTTTGAAGCTGGCGCCGCAAGCGGTATCAAACCCGTTGGCCTTGGAGCCCGTGATACCCTGCGTCTCGAAATGGGCTACTGCTTGTATGGAAATGATATAGACGATACTACTTCCCCTCTCGAGGCAGGACTAAGCTGGATTACTAAATTCACCAAAGATTTTACCTCTAAAGAAATATTTGCACAGCAAAAAGCCGAAGGTGTAGAGAGAAAACTCGTTGGGTTTGAAATGATCGATAAAGGCATACCCCGTCATGGTTATGAGATCAAGGACTTCCGGGGTGAGAGCATCGGTGTGGTAACATCCGGCACGCAATCGCCCAGCCTCGGCAAAGCCATCGGTATGGGATATGTCCGTACTGCTTCTGCGGCTATTGACACGGAGATTTACATTAAAGTACGGGATAAGCTGCTGCTGGCAAAGGTCTCTAAAATACCTTTTGTATAATCTGCGTTAGTCTGGTGGGATTTTTGCTGAGGTAGCCGAAGCTAAAGCTTCGGCTACCTGGACATTTTAGTGTAGGCTATAAAAAGCTTAAGCAAAAGCTACCAAGAAGTTTTAGTGTGGAGTCCCAGGAAGTTTTAGCATAAGCTACCGATTGAGTTCACTGAAACCGATCTTGAACTAAATTCACATCCTGTAAAACGATTATGCCCACCATTCATCTCACCACTTTTATCGCTGCTCCCGCAGACCGGGTGTTCGACCTTTCTCGCAGTATTGACCTGCACAAACAATCCATGACCAAACATAAGGAAGAAGCCGTAGCCGGTGTTCGCTTTGGATTGATCGAAAAAGACGAGACCGTAACCTGGAAAGCCCGCCATTTATTCAAAAACAGGATTCTCAAAACCCGTATTACTGCCATGAAAAAGCCGGAAATGTTCACCGACGAACAGGCTGAAGGCGATTTCAAACTCCTAAAACACGAACACCACTTCAAACCTTGCGATAATGGTACCATCATGATCGATATCATCGATTTTGAAGCACCCTATGGCACAATAGGTAAAACCTTCAATAAACTATATCTCACTAAATACCTCCGCCGGTTGATCGAACACCGCAATGGAGTGATCAAGGAATTTGCCGAAGGGAGTAAATGGAAAAGTGTACTTAATAAGTAAATACAGATTGTTCGTTGGCCAACGAACCCCACCAACTCTATCACTGATTTCCCGTACCTTCGCCGCCTGAATTATGAGCAGCAAGCCTACTTTAAACACCTCCCTTTCACCCGCCCTGTTACATTTATACGATCTGAGTAATAGCATTGTGGTGATAATCGATGTTTTCCGCGCCACTTCCACCATTGCCTCAGCCCTTTATAACGGCGCTAAATGTGTGATCCCTGTTGATTCTGTGCCTAAAGCCATTGAGATCAGCCGAAATATTGATGGTATTGCTGCCGGTGAACGGGACGGACAGATCGCTGAAGGCCTTTCGCATGGTAACTCCCCCTTGGAATATGGCCGCGACTTTATTGGCGGTAAAACCCTGGTACTTACCACCACCAACGGCACCCGCCTGTTACAAATGGCCCTGGAAAGAGGAGCGGATACTATCATTTCGGGTTCCTTCCCTAATCTCACTTCTGTATGCGAGTTTCTTGTGAAAGAGAATAAAAATGTAGTACTGGGATGCGCTGGCTGGAAAGACCGGTTCAACCTGGAAGACACCCTGTTTGCCGGTGCCGTTATCAGCCGTATCAAAAAGCATTTTGAAATTAATTGTGACAGCTCACTCATGGCTGAAACAATGTATGCCAAGCATAAAAACAACCTCCTGGGCTTTGCTCCAAAGCTCACCCATTACCATCGCCTGGTGGAAAGATTCGGATTGATTGAGGATATTAAATTCTGCCTCACAGAAGATGTAGCCAACGTATTACCGGTTTACAGAGAAGGAAGACTGGTTATTGGATAATTTTCTTAATATGAAGAGCAAAACCGTGTAAGGTACTGAATTTTTCCCTCACTTTCCGGCCTAAAAATTTATTTATTATTTATACCATTTTACAAGGAAATCCGCTTCACATTCCTTTAGATTTGCCGATTGCCCTCACCTGAAAAACTGGGCAATAGCAATACTGTCGTCGCTTTGCACGATGTCTTGCTTATTGTTAACCGGAAATTGAACTATGGCGTTACCACATTTGCTGAAATACGTTTACACCCATGGAACAGATGAAGTGATCCGTCGCGGAAAAAAAATACATGCAATCGGATTTGTAGAACTGATAGAATATGATGATCTGTTTGGCTCGGCGGTGTTTCGTGTGAAAGATGATAGCTACTCTACTTTCTATAAAGTATACATTCAAAAATTTAAAGACCCTAAAGGTCTTTCACTTCGTTGCAGTTGCCCTTACAATATCGGGGATATCTGCCGGCATGAAACAGCAGCCCTCTTCCAGTTGCAGGAAATGATTGATAAAGGACATCTGCAAACTGAAGAAGTGGAATATGATCAACGGCATACGGTGGCCAAGATGAAAACGATCGATCTTAAGACCATTCGTTTATTGTCATCCCCAACCACTTTCGCTGATGCCGAAAAATACCTGCGCACGCAAAAAGCTTCCATTGAACAGGCCGAAAATGAAACTGTAAAAGCTTCAGTACCTCTTGATGGGCAGGTGTACAAAGTGCTGATCCGTAAAAACGAAGAAAGGAATTTTGATACCAGTTGCGATTACCAGGACACAGAGCATCCGCTTTGTTTACCCAAAGTGATCGTGTTCCTTCAATTGCTGAATGCTTATGGCGCCAACTATTTCGACAGCATCCGCAACTGGGATAAAGAAAAAAATAAGCTGCTGGAAGTATATGGCTACTCTTTGGCAGATGATCTGAAAGGCAAATTCGAATTCGTATATAAAGATGGAAAACCTTTTCTCCGTGTTCTTGATACCAGCATTAAAAGAGTAGCTCCTGTAGCTATTCCTGCAAAGCCGGTATTGCTGCCGCAAAAAGAAAAGGAAATACTTCAACCGGAAGTAATAGAGGAAGAAGAAGCGCCCAGGCCCACACAACGCCTTGGAGTTGTTTTCAACTTCAATAAAAAAACGTACCCCTACTTCACCATCGATGCCGTGATCGGTGAATCGAATGAAGCGGGTGATGGTTTTGCTGGCAAAGCAGAGAAACCGGATATCAGCCGATATATTGATACAGATAAATTATCGGATGATGATAAACAGGTATTGACCCTTCTTCGCAAACTGCAGGAAGCAGAGATCAATAAATATATCAGCCGCAATTCACCCTTCTCGGGGATCTGGGAAAATATTATTCACCAGGAAGATGATGATCTGCCGGGTGAAACCAAGGAACTGATGGCAGAGTATCTTTTCCCCCGTTTGAAAAAACTTTGCTCTGAACAGGGAGAGAATACCCTTTTCTTCCTGCTGGCAGACGGTAAGCCGTTCAAAACAGCCAACCTTGAACCCCTGCAAGTATCAACAGAAGATGCAAAGCCCCGGTTTATCGTAAAGAAAAACTCGCATTATTCCATTCAATGCCGCGTACAGGCCGGCAGTATGGAATATGATCTGGGTGAAAATGAAAGCAACAGCCCTTTATTCTTTTTGTACAACCACCAGTTATTTCTCTGGAAAAACAATGAAGTGGTGCACCTGGCTGAAAAATTTTTGCCTTCCGGCAAAATGAGTGTTGCGGAAGATGAATGGAGCAAAACCCTTCAGCAATTCTTATTACCATTAGCTAAAGAACACAAAGTTGATTTTGATAAAGCACTGGTGAAGGAAGTAAAAGATGGCGACCCGGAAGTAAAACTTTTCCTGGTTGAAAAAGGCGAATACCTCGTATTCCAACCCTCTTTTGCCTATAAAGGATATGAAACAAAAGCAAAGGACCGCGATGAGATCGTGGTGCCTCAAGGCGATAAATTACTGATCGTTCACCGCAATCGCGAAGCCGAAGGTGCTTTCATGGCCAAGTTGCAAAACCTGCATTCCAATTTCATCGTGAATGAGGAAAACGGGTCGCTTGCGTTGAAAGGTACAGACGTGTTAAAGAACAACTGGTTCTTCCTGTTTGTGGATGCGATGAAGGAAATGAAAACACCGGTATTCGGCTTTGAAGCCTTAAAGAATTTCCGGTTCAACACAGCCAAACCGCAGACCAAGATCTTTATCAGCAGCAATACAGATTGGTTTGATGCGAAAGTGGACATCGTGTTTGGCGATCAGAAAGTGACAGTAGCAGAAGTGAAACGGGCATTGGCCAACAAACAGCAGTTCGTTCAGCTTAATGACGGCACACTTGGTATCCTTCCTGAAGAATGGCTGAAAAAATATTCACTGCTCTTCCGTGTCGGGGAAGGAAGCTCCAACAACCTGAAACTTTCCCGCTATCACCTCAGCGTGGTAGATGAATTATATGAAACCCGTGATGAAGAAGAACTGGTAGTGCAACTGGAAGAGAAATATGAAAATCTCCGCCAGTTCAACCAGATCCAGGAAGTGGCACCTCCGTTCCATTTGAAAATGATCCTGCGCCCTTACCAGGTTGCAGGGTTTCAATGGTTGAATTACCTGCGTGAAATTAAATGGGGCGGTATTCTTGCAGATGATATGGGTTTGGGTAAAACCGTACAGGCCCTTTCCTTCCTGGAACACTGCCGGAGTGAACAGGGAAATATCAAAGCGCTGGTAGTTTGCCCCACCACGTTGATCTATAACTGGGAAAGTGAGATCAGGAAGTTCACTCCCAAGCTTACTTATCGTATTCACCATGGAGCTACACGGACACGCACACGTGAAGAGATCCTCGATCATGATGTGACCATTACAACCTATGGCACCCTGCGTAGTGATATTAAATTGCTGATGAGCGTGGCATTTGATTATGTGATCCTGGATGAAAGCCAGGCCATCAAAAACCCATCCAGTAAAGTGACCAAAGCGGCTTGTCTGCTGAATGCGAAACATCGCCTTTGCATGAGTGGTACGCCTTTGCAGAATAACACCTTCGATATTTTTGCTCAAATGCATTTCCTGAATCCCGGTATGCTGGGTACAATGGAATTTTTCCGCCAGGAATTTGCCATACCCATTGATAAGTTTGGTGAGCAGGACCGCAAAGAGCATCTGAAAAAGATCCTGTATCCATTTATATTAAGAAGAACAAAGGAGCAGGTGGCGAAAGATCTTCCCGAAAAACAGGAAATGATCCTTTGGTGCGAAATGGAAGATGAACAACGCAAGATCTATGATGCCTACCGCAATGATTTCCGCGATCGTATCCTGGGCACCATACAAGAACAGGGAATACAGCGTTCACAACTAACCATCCTGCAGGGCCTGATGAAGCTTCGTCAGATCTGCGACTCGCCGGCTATCTTAAATGAAGAAGAGAAATTTGATAACCACTCTATCAAACTTGAAGAGCTGGGCCGCGAGATCACAGAAAATATCAGTAACCACAAAGCACTGGTGTTTTCCCAGTTCCTGGGTATGCTGGCGCTGATCAAAGCCAAGCTGGATGAGCTTGGCGTGAAGTATGAATACTTTGATGGAAGCACGTCTGCACCAGACAGGGAAAAAGCTATCCAAAGTTTTCAGAATGATGAAAGCGTGAGGGTGTTCCTGATCTCCCTGAAAGCGGGTGGTGTGGGTTTGAACCTGACCGCGGCAGATTATGTATACATCGTAGACCCCTGGTGGAACCCTGCCGTGGAGCAGCAAGCAATCGACCGGACCCACCGGATCGGGCAAACGAAAAACATCTTTGCTTACAGAATGATCTGCCGTGATACGATTGAGGATAAGATATTGCAGTTGCAGGATAAGAAACGTGCGCTGGCAAAAGATCTGATTGCTGATGACGCATCATTTGTGAAGAGCCTGAGCAAGGAGGATGTAGAGTATTTGTTTAGCTAGGCTCATTGGCCGAATCTTTACGCAGGCCGGAGGCCAGTAGTTCCTTTTCAATTGTCACCCCGGTCCTGGTTCAGTAAGCGTATTAGTTTAAAGAATATAAGAGCCGGGGTTTCCTCACCGTTGGGGAGACCCCGGCTCTTAGTGTACTATACCTGTTAATTTTCTTAAACCTGGGCCGGGGTGACAATTGAAAAGGGCCTATCTGTCGATACATTCTCGCCATTCATCCGGTTTTGACCCCCTTCCTCTATTTACTGCGCAGGGAAATCCAGGCCATTACGTCTAACTTCGTACACCACCGTTTAATCAATTTATGAGAAAAATTTTAGCGCTTTTAGCCTTATCCTTTGTGTTCTATAGTAGTTATGCTCAAAAAGCAGACGGCAGTATTACCGGCAAATTGGTAGATACAGCCAGTAAGCAACCCATCAGCGACGCCACCGTTTCGCTGGTTCAGGCAAAGGACTCTTCCCTGGTCACTTTTACATTAACAAACAAGCAGGGGCTTTTTGAAATAAAAGGCCTGGCCATCGGTAATTACCGGCTAATTATCACCCACCAGGTGTATATGGAAATAAAGAAGAACGTTTCCATTACAGACGACAAAAAGCAGGTGAATGTAGGAGAGATCAATCCTGCCAAGGATTTCAAAACCCTGGAAGGGGTAGTGGTCACCAACGAAGCGCCTATCGTAGTAAAGAATGATACCGTTCAGTTTAATGCCAGTGGTTTCAAAACGCAACCAAATGCTACTGCAGAAGACCTGATCAAAAAACTGCCAGGCATGGAAGTGGATAAGGAAGGAAACGTAAAATCGCAGGGTGAGCAGGTACAGAAAGTGTATGTGGACGGTAAAGAGTTTTTTGGCAATGACCCCAAGCTGGCCACAAAGAACATTACAGCCGATATGATCGAAAGCGTGCAGGTGTTTGATGATATGAGCGATCAGGCAAAGTTTACCAAGATAGATGATGGAAGCCGTACAAAGACCTTAAACATCAAACTCAAAAAGGACCGTAATAAAGGTTATTTCGGCCGCGCTACTGCTGCTTATGGCAGTAATGACCGGTATGAAGGCAATCTCAGTATCAATAAATTCAATGGCAATCAACGCCTTTCCCTTCTATTCAATACCAATAATATCAATAAACAGGGCTTTTCTTTTTCTGATATCATCAGCTCCATGGGAGGTTTCGGCGGGTTTGGCGGCGGCGGTGGAGGAGGAATGATGATGATGGGTGGCGGCATGGGCGGCATGCAGATCCGCGGTGGAGGTTTTGGCGGCGGTGGTAGCACGGGTATTATCAAATCCCTTTCCGCCGGCCTGAACTATTCTGACCAGTGGGGCAGCAAGATCAAAGTGACCGGTAGTTATTTCTATTCCAATTCTGACAATAACCAGCAACAAAGCAGCCTGCGCAGAACAACCTATGAGGACTCCATCGCTATCCGCGATAAAGAATCAAGCTCATTAAGTAAAAACAGGAACCATCGCTTCAATCTGCGGTTTGAATACCAGATAGACTCGATGAACTCTATCCTGTACACACCGTCGATCACCCAACAACATTCTGAAAGCTATTCTTTTGACACCACTTCTTCCATTACGCAGCAAGGCGGGCAGGAATATCTTGCCGTTGCCGGCAAAACTGATAACAGCAATAAGCGGGATGGGTTGAACTGGAACAATAATCTTTTATACCGCCATAAATTCGGCAAAACGGGAAGAACGGTCACCCTTGGCTGGAATAATACATTTGGTAATAGCGAAAGCAATGGATATACCATTTCCAATAATGATTTCTTTCTAGAAAATGGTGTTGCTTACAAGTCCGTTAACCAAAACCAGCGGACGATGCAGAAAACGAATACCAATAATAATGTATTCAGTACCTCTTATACCGAGCCGTTCGGGCTGAATAAATTGCTGGAAGTAAATTACCGGTATTCGCATAACGTCAACACATCAGACCGCCAGGGATATAACTTTGATCCTGTATCCGGTAAATATGAAGTACCCAATCTCTTGCTCACCAACAATTTTAAAAATACTTTCCTGGCGCATCGGGTAGGGTTCAACTTCCGGGTGCAGAATAAAAAATATAATTACCAGGTAGGCTTGGGTGTAGAACGCTCATCGCTGGAAAGTAAAAGCTACCAGGCAATGACAGGTAAGGACTCAATGAACAAAGCGAACTATACCAACCTGTTCCCGGTGGCCAGTTTCAATTTCACGCCAACAAAGAGTAAAAACCTCCGCTTCAATTATAACGGCCGAACCAACCAGCCTTCGCTTTCCCAGTTGCAGAATGTGCCGGATGCCACAGACACATTGAATATCAAGATCGGTAACCCCTTCCTGAAGCAGGAGTTCAATCATAATTTTACCATTGGTTATAACAGTTTCAATATCCTGACCTTTAAGTTACTGGCGGCTAATCTGAGCTTTTCTACTACACAGAACAAGATCGTGAACAGCATTACGGTAAATGGTCCGCAGCAGATCACAGAATATCTTAACCTGAATGGTTATTACCGGGGAAGTTCATTCATTACATTAGGGTTGCCGTTCAAAAACCCGAAATGGAAAGGATCAAGCCTCAATTTCACCAACAATATGTCTTACACGCAGGATGTGAGCATGGTAAGAAGACAAAAGAATTATACCCGCACATTCATGATCACACAGGGGGTTGGTGTTAACCTTAACAAAGAAAAATATGATATAGGACTAAGGGCCAATCTTACTTATAATGATGTAAAATATACTGTAGATAAAACCCTGAATGAAGGTTACCTGACGCAAAACTATTCATTGGACGCGTCTTACAACCTGCCGTTTAGTTTTATCCTTGCCAGCGATTTCTCCTACATGATCAACACTGGCCGTGCAGACGGTTATAACCAAAGCATTCCCTTATGGAATGCCAGTTTGCGCAAACAAATATTCAAAAAGAAGAATGGTGAGCTCCGGTTTTCTGTGAACGATATCCTTAACCAGAACCAGAGTGTGCTCCGTAATGCAGCCGACAACTATGTGGAAGATACCCGTAGCATGGTGTTGCGCCGTTATTTCATGGTCAGCTTTTTGTTCAACCTGAACAGGATGGGAGGGCAGAGCACACAAGCCATGCCTATGCCAGGTATGAACAACAGAATGATGAACAGAAGTATGGAAAAGATCCGGATGGATTGATCTTATCATCAACAATTAACCCATCGGTCATAATTAGTACAAAGGAAAAAGTCCTTCCGAAACCGGAAGGACTTGACTATTTAAGGGGGTTAGTAAGTAACGAGATTTATCTTCTTCTGATACTGCTTGCTGCTGGTGATGCTCCTGAAATAAAAACAGCTAAAACAGATTTGAGAAGAAGCAGAACATTGAAGGAAGGCTTATAATATCGTTTATAAATTTTTGCCTCTTCATGAGAGTGAATGATGCTCTTGTTTTTCATATAGGACTTGTTTTATAACTCGGTTAACGAAAAAACTTTGCTGAAAGTATATAATCAAACTGATATTTTATAATATTTGCGCACTTATTAACCTTAATAATCCATTACTTGTGAAAAGAATCGTAAAATCCCTATTTTTTACAGGGCTTTCTATTGCCCTCGTCTTTCCCGCCAGTTCCCAAGTTCGTTTTCCAGGTGCTAATCCATTAAGTTCAGACATGAAGAAAGTGATCCGCGATTATCCGCATCACTTTGCCAGTCTGCAAGGTGGAGTAGTTGAAGAAAATCCGCAGAGCATTAACTATGCATGCAAATTTGAAGTAAGCGGTGCTGAATCATCCAGCATCACACGTTATTCTTCCAAAGACAATAACGTGTTCAGTTGGCAGGCGCTGATGCTGACTACAGAGGATTTTGAAATCGCCAAGAAGAAATTCAGGGCCATTTATAATGCACTGAATAATCTTTCTGTGAAAATGGACTATGGCGACACTTTTTATCTTACCGGGAAGTATGATAACCCGGTGGAGGAAAAGAAATTTACGAGCGTTGTGCTGACCTTTGAAAAAGCAGACCGCATTATCCAAAGAATGAAACTGGAAATTTCCTTGCAGTATGAAATGCTGGAATGGAAAGTACGGGTGCTGATTTATGAAAAGGACAGGGAAGACGATGAGCAGGGCGAAACAATCGAGTGATCTTTAAGTAAAGAGAACGCAACGTTGCGCGCCTGGCGTATACGTTGCGTTCTTGTTTTTATTCAGGTAGGTTGGGATGAATGATCAAACTGCCACGCTTGCCAATCCTTTTTCCAATGCTGTTTCCTGAACTCCGGGTATATTCACCCCTTCTACCCTGAATACCGTAATATCTGAAAGCCCGATAAAACTTAAAACAGCTTTCAGATAAGGCTCTGCAAAATCAAGCGACTTCATAGGACCATCAGAATAAACTCCTCCTGAAGCAATGGCGAGGTATACTTTTTTTCCTTTCAATAAACCTTCCGGCGAACCGCTTGCATAAGAAAATGTTTTCCTTGCACGTACGATATGGTCAATCCATGCTTTCAATGCAGACGGAATATTGAAATTATAGATCGGAACACCGATAACGATACTGTCTGCCTTTTCCAGTTCTGTGATGGCTTCATCCGAATGACTGGCCGCTGCTTTGGTTTGTGGTGTATCATTTTCCGGTGGCGCAAAAAAAGCAGCCAGGTGGGATTCCTCAAGGTGGGGATATTTTTGTGATACAAGATTCCGCTCTATAACTGTTGCTCCAGGGTTATTTTGCTGAAGCCTGGCAACAATTTCATTTGCCAGTTGATTGCTGTTGGAATAAGTACCTCTTGCACTGGAGGTCACTTTTAAAATAGTTTTCATGATTGATTAATTATTGGCTTTAACAAAGCGATGTGTGGTAAAATCTGTTTTGAGATAACAAAATTATTTACCTTTACTATACTTTTGTAAGTACTATACCTTTGAGTAGTACTATACAAGAGTATAGTGATCTGTTTAATAATGATTTATGATTAAGCGAAAAGACCTTGACGCGGAAAAATGTAATGGGATGATAAGACCGGTCCGTGATGCTCTGGAAGTAATTAACGGAAAATGGAAGCTGCCGATCATTGTTGCGCTCAGCCTGGGTGATAAACGGTTTGGTCAGATGGCCAAAGAGATCCCGGAAATAACTGATCGCATGCTTTCTAAAGAACTCCGCGACCTTGAAGCAAATCAGCTTGTAAAGCGGACGGTTTATGATTCAATACCGGTTACAGTTGAATATTCTTTAACAGATTATGGCGAGTCCCTCCAGCCAGTGATCAAGGCTTTACATACCTGGGGTACGCAGCACAGAAAGCGCATCATGGGGAAATAATACGAATGCGCGCGAATGGGAGCGAATGAGCACGAATGGGTCACTTACCTTATTTTTAGGTATTAATTGTTGCTCATGCTCAAAAAAGCATTGCTGCTCACATTTGTTTTTATATGCTGGGGAAAGCTAAACGCTCAACTGCTGCCTACTACCCGGAAATGCAATGAATTTATTAACCGTGGTTATGACCAACTCTATCAGTTCCGGCCTGCTGAAGCAAAAAAAGAATTTTTGGATGCAATTGATATAGCCAAGAAATTGGACAATCAACAGCTTGTTGCCCGCGGTCTGTACGGCGCTGGTCAGGCTATCTGGTATGCCGGCAATTTTCACCAGGCGGCTGACACTGTAAAACTCGCCATCCAACAATTTATTAAGGATGATGATGACAATATTATTGGTGCATTGAGGATACTCAGTAATATCTATGACGATATTGGGGACTATGAAAATGCCTTTAAAGCCATACAAGAATCCCTGGCCAGGAATAGGAATAATGATAAACAGAATAGAATTCTGTCGTTTGTACAAATCGGCAAACTATATAAGAATATTGGAGATTATGAAACGGCCCAATTTTATTATGCCAAAGCCAAGGCTGAAAACCCATACATTGGCAATTATCCGTTCAGGGAGCTGAATCACAGCATTGGTGAACTATACGTTGCCAAAGGACAACTCGACTCTGCCGATTATTTTTACCGCCAGTCATTTATTGGAAATCCAACAAGCAGGATCGTCCGTTTGCGGATCGGCGAAGCCTTCCTGCTGAAACATCAGCCAGACAGTGCTTTCTTTTACCTGGATTCACTTCAACACGAATCGGAAAGATCGGGTGATTTCAATATAAATGTTGGAGCAATGATCGGGTTGGGAAAAGTGGCACAGGCAAAAGGCAATACAAAAACCGCATTGACCTGGGCAATGCAGGCTTTTAAAGTTGCTGAAGAAAAAGGAGTGTTCAAATACCGCCAAAGTGCTTCAGGGCTTTTATCATCACTGTATGAATCGACCGGGGATATCCGCAAGGCATTGTATTATCATAAAATGAACGCGGCTTTGAATGACGCTGCTTCATCGGATGTGTATAAAGGCCAGCTTTTTGCTTTCCGTCAAAAAACGCAACAGGCAGAGCAGGCAGCCGCTCTGCAATCTTTGGAAGCAGATAAGAAACTGGCCCAACGCACCATGGCGATTGTGGGACTGATCGCCCTGTTCATTATTGTATTACTGATACTTCGTCACAATAATGAAAAATTAAGATTGAGGCAAAGGGCGTCTGAACTGGAAATGCAGGCCCTGCGGGCACAGATGAACCCTCATTTTATTTTCAACTGCCTGAGTGCTATCAATCATTTCATATTGGACAATGAAACAGATAAAGCATCTGATTACCTTACCCGCTTTTCCCGGCTGATGCGAATGGTGCTGGTGAATGCCGGTAAGGAATCCATCACACTGGAAGAGGAACTGGATATGATCCGCCTTTACCTGGATATGGAGCAACTACGGTTTAAAGATGCTTTTGAGTATACGATCAGTATCAGCCCGGGCCTTCAGCCTTCCATAGTTAATGTTCCCTGCTTTATTCTGCAACCATTTTGTGAAAATGCGATATGGCATGGACTGCTGCACAAAGAGGGAAAAGGCAGGCTTGAACTTCAGTTGACCAGGAAAGAAACCCAATTGGTCATTTCTATAAAGGATAATGGGATAGGAATGGAAAAAGCCGCAAAACTTAAAACAAAGACGGTAGAATCCATGGGTCAGAAACTATCTGCTTCAAGATTGGCATTATTCAATAAAGGAAAATTTTCCAGCTCGTATTTTACTATCCATGATGTAAAAGATAAGAACGGTTTAACAGCGGGAACAGAAGTAGTTTTGAAAATAAATCTCTAACAGCAAATGATTAGAACGATTGTAGTGGATGATGAGCCTTATGCCTGCAAGGCACTACTGACCTTGTTGAAAAAGCATTGTCCTGAAGTGAATGTAGAAGCAACCTGTCATTCGGCAAAAGAGGCTGAAGGGGCAATCAGTTCTATTAAGCCACAGCTTGTTTTCCTCGATGTTGAAATGCCACATAAGAACGGTTTTGAGCTGCTGGAAAGCCTGGCCCCTGTACCATTTCAGGTCATTTTCACTACGAGCTATGATCAATATGCCATTAAAGCGATACGCTTCAGCGCACTCGATTACTTGTTGAAGCCGATTGATCCGCAGGAACTGAAATCGGCCGTAAAAAAAGCAACAGAGCTATTATCCTCATCATCACTGCCGGGCCAACTGGATATATTACTCGAAAAATTGCGGCAGCCCTCAGCTCCCACCAACCGGATCGCTTTACCGACTATGGAAGGCCTGCAGGTGATAGCCGTTGATTCCATTCTCTATTGCATGGCCAGTAGTAATTACACGACGCTTGTTTTAAAAGACAAACAAAAGCTGATCATTTCCCGTACGCTTAAAGAAATAGAAGAGATGCTGGAAGAATACCCATTTCTCCGCGTTCACCATTCATGTCTTGTAAACCTCAACGAGATAAAAAAGTACACCCGCGGTGAAGGGGGTACTTTGCTGATGAGCGATGGGGTTGAAGTAGATGTATCCCGCTCCAAAAAGGAAATGCTTTTAAAAAAGCTGCAATCCGGCAAATAATTTTGCCAATAAGCACCTCTTTGCCGCCTTCGCGGGGGCCGCAACCGGCTCATCCATTCCCGCAAACTGCTCGTTCCCGTCCGCCAAAATATATGGTAGGGATATTTTTATGCTGTATATGAAAACAGCCACCTTACTCCTTATCATTTTTACTGCGTCTGTCCGCTATGCTTGCAGCCAGGTTATATCTGGTCATGTGGCTACGGTAAATGATAAGCCATTAGGCCTTGTTTCCGTAGCACTGTTGAAAGACAGCAGCTTTATTGCCGGTGCAGTCACCAACGAATCAGGCGGGTTTCAATTGAAAGCAAATTTTTCCGAAGGCACTACTTATACGATCCAGTTATCGCTGATCGGCTATCAACCATTCAGTAAAAAATTTACTTATCCTGATGCAACGTCTTTAGCGAAACTGATACTTTTAGATAGAGAGAATACTTTAGGAGAGGTGGTAGTGTCATCAAGGAAACCATTGGTAACACGCCGCTCCGACCGGTATATTGTGAATGTAGAGAACACTTATCTCGCTAATGGTAATTCCGGTTTGGATGTGCTGCAACGTTCACCGGGTTTATGGGTAAGTCCTGACGGAAGTATCCGTATCACTGGCGGGCAAACCGTTACTGTTATGATCAATGATGTGGTGCAAAGAATGAGCTCTGCTGAGCTGGCCGATTTTCTCCGCTCACTCCGTTCAGAAGATATCAGTAAAATAGAAGTGATCCCCAACCCGCCGGCAGAATTCGAAGCTGCATCATCAGGAGGGATTGTACATATCATTCTTAAAAGATCAAGACGGGATGGACTGACGGGCACACTATCAGCTCAATACAAGCAACAGAACAGTGACCCCTATTCGGCTCTTGGCGCTTCACTTGATTATAAACTAAAGCGATTGTATTTGGTTGGAGGGTATAATTTCAATAATGATCAAAATGCTTACAAGGGGTGGACAAATGTGCTTTATCCCGACAAAAGCAATATCTATAACGATACAAGGCGGTATAACAACAACACCCGCCACCAATTCAGGACAGGCCTGGTCTATGATTTTTCAGCTAATCATTCCATAAACTTTCAAATGATAGGCGTAGCAAATAAACTGATTCAAAGCTTTCATTCAGGATTGGAATACACAATGCCTGCTGAAAAGATCACGGGCAATGCTATCTCCGATTGGAGAAGAAAACCCTGGCAGGCGAGCTATACATTGAACTATGGATGGAAGATGGATACAATGGGTTCATTGCTGCGCATTATTGCAGATTATACTACAAGTACCAAGAAAGAGGTCAATGAACTGAATTCAACTTACAGTGATCCGCTCCGAGATCAGTTTTACCGGACGAATACACCCAGCAATACCGGCCTGTCGAGCATACAGGCAGATTATACAAAGGCATTAAGAAACCAATCTGCTATTAAATCAGGAGTTAAATATGTGTATACTGATCGGGGCAACACTGTACTGACCGAACGGTTCAGAGATAATGATTGGACGAAAGATCCGGCAGCCAGCAATGAATTCCAGTATACTGAAGCCCTGCTGATGTTTTATGGTTCCTTTGAAAAAGTATTTCATAAAACAAGTGTCAAAGCGGGTTTGCGCGGAGAAAAAACCTGGGCGGAGGGGTATTCGATTACACTGGACCAGACGATCAACCGGGAATATTTTGGCTGGTTTCCTTCCTTATTTATTACACATAGTTTTAATGAAGAAAAAGGAAATAGTCTTAGTCTGAATTACTCAAGAAGGGTGAGAAGGCCGGGGTATAATGATCTGAACCCTTACCGGCTGCAGGTACATGACTTTACGGTGCTTACCGGCAACCCCAACCTGGTGCCGCAATACACACACAGTGTTCGTGGAGGATATACATACCGGCAGAATTATACAGCAACGGCTTATTTTCAATCTACCAGCAATTATATCGCGCAAACTGCCAGTACCATCGATGATAATATCATTGAATACAAATCAAAAAACTACCCTAACAGCACAGAATACGGGCTTTCACTAGAGGCTTCATTCAATATTACTAAAAACTGGAACAGCCGCAATAGTTTCATGGCGTATCGTTTTTCAAATGACCTGGATACTATTCGTCTGTCACAAAAGTCTTTTTCTTTTCAAACGGTTCAGATGATCACCTGGAAGAAAGTAGCGGATTTTGATATGTTCATGGAATATACTTCTCCATATATCCGTGCCAACAACCGGCAGTCTGATATCTTTTATATAGATATCGGCATTACCCGAAAGCTTTGGAAAGACAGGGGTCGGCTGCGGTTTTATGTAAGTGATATTTTCAACACGTTCCGTGAAAAAGAATTGACACAGTTCAATAATACAAGGATCGATTTTTATCAGAAACGGCCAACGCGCACTTTCAGTTTATCGCTTGCGTATACGTTCCGCGCAGGAAAAGCATTTACGAAAAAAAGGATTGATCAGAATAACAGTGATGAGAAAAACAGATTGTAAGCTCTGCCTATAATGATATTGAAGGCTGAGATGGGCACTGGCTACGGAGCAGGTAGCGCAATAGTGCCTCATTGTTGGGGGCCGGCGAGAGCCGGCCCTTTTATTTTATAGAGCACATCATCATTGCGCTTTTTATGATATTACATTATCCAACAAGGGCTGCCTCTTCTTTTTTCCATTGCCTGTCCATCACAAAAGTTCCGAACGGAATAATAGATGCCAGGAATGCTTTACCTATCCATGCCCAGTCTTTACCGGTTTCTTTTTTTACTTCAAAAGCCATCACTATAAACCCGATAAACAACAATCCATGCAAACCGCCAACGATACGAACTGCCGTTGGCATATCAGCCATATATTTTAATGGCATGGCAATAAACAACAGGACCAGGAATGAAACCCCTTCTGCCAGGGCGATCTTACGGAACCAGTTAAATGTACTTTTGGCTTTCATGTGAGAGTTCTTATTTTTTACGTATTCGGCTAGTAATTGATCACCTGTTCTTCGATTGTCGCCGGTATATCCCTCCACTCATACTGTTGATTTCTTAATTGTGGCTCAAAACCAGCTTCGCGGATCGCCTCCTGTATAGTGCGGTAAGTGAAACGGTGAGGGGCGCCGGCTGCGCTCACTACATTTTCTTCGATCATGATGGAACCAAAATCATTTGCGCCGGCGTGCAGGCAAATAGAAGCTGTTTGTTTTCCTACGGTGAGCCAGGAAGCCTGTATGTTTTTCACATTGGGCAGCATGATCCTGCTCAGCGCGATCATCCGGATATATTCTTCCGGCGTGGTAAGATTATGTACTCCGCGGATCCGGGTGAGCAGCGTGTCCACATCCTGGAAAGTCCAGGGAATGAATGCCAGAAAGCCTTTTGCTTCAGCAGGCTTGTGGCTTTGCACTTCACGGATGCTTACCAGGTGCTCAAAACGTTCTTCAATGGTTTCAACATGGCCAAACATCATAGTGGCCGATGTAGTGATATTCAGTTTATGTGCTTCATGCATAATATCCAACCATTCCTGTGCTCCGCATTTTCCTTTGGAGATGAGGCGGCGAACCCGGTCGATCAGTATTTCAGCACCGGCGCCGGGCAACGAGTCCATGCCTGCGTTTTTTAATGCCTGCAATACTTCACGGTGGGTACTTTTTTCCAGTTTGGTGATATGGGCGATCTCGGGAGGCCCGAGCGCATGTAACTTAATGGTAGGGAATTCCTGTTTGATCTGACGGAAAGTGTCTACATAAAACTGCAGCCCTAATTCCGGGTGATGGCCGCCCTGCAATAAAAGCTGGTCGCCGCCATATTTCAGGGTCTCCTCAATTTTTTTGCGGTACACCGGCATATCGGTGATATAGGCTTCGGGATGGCCGGGAATGCGGAAGAAATTGCAGAACTTACAATTGGCGATACAGACATTGGTGGTGTTCACATTGCGGTCTATCTGCCATGTCACTTTTCCATGAGGCACCTGTTTTTTGCGCAACTCATCGGCTACGAACATCAGGTCAGTGAGCGGGGCATGATGATAAAGATGAACGCCTTCTTCTACAGTCAGGAACTCAAAATTGAGCGCCCTTGCTAACAAATCAGCTAATTCCATGATTAGGGTTTTACAGTGGCCGGCGAAGCCTTGGCGAAGGCGGCCGCCGCAAAAATACAATCAATAACAAGAAAAAGGCTGAACGGTTTTTTTTATGGCATTGAAAGAAGTAATTTAACTGTGATTATGTAGAATAAAGGACTGCTGCATCGAGCTTAGGTAAACCAAAACTGCTGAGGACGACTAACCTAGTCATATGAAAAAAGCGACTCAATTAACTACGGTGGCAACTTTGCTGTTGCTGCTGATCACCTATCGCTCCCAGGCCCAGGAAGAATTTGTGGAACCCCCTTCCAGGCTGCTGAGCAAGTTCCCTTTTTTCCAGGTAACCGGCGGTGTGGTGATTCTCAAGGCGCAGCTTGATAATTTTCCCGATACATTACAGTTTATTCTTGACAGCGGCAGCAGTGGCATTTCCCTCGACTCAGCTACCGTTGCTTATTTCAAACTGAAACCTGAAGCTTCTGATAAAACCATCCGCGGTATCGCAGGTATTAAGAAAGTAGGTTTTTTGTATAACCGCAAGCTGCGGTTTCCTGGGCTGGTGGTCGACAGCCTTAATTTCCATGTAAATGATTATTCCGTACTCAGCAGTGTGTATGGTGAGCGGGTCGACGGGATTATTGGTTATTCATTGCTTAGCCGCTATATCGTTAAGCTGGATTATGACAGCCTGAAGATGGAAATCTGCACCAGGGGGTCTATCCGTTATCCCAAAGGAGGTTTCCTGATCAGGCCTATTCTAAACTCATTGCCGGTGCAAACGGCGAGGGTAAAGGATGAATACACCTATAATGCCCGGTTCCTGCACGATATCGGCGCAGGTGTTTGCCTGATGCTTTCGCAGGATTTTATAGATGATAGTGTGCTGCTTCACAAAAAAAGAAAGCTTTATCCCAAAGAAGGGGAGGGCATAGGCGGGAAAGTGAACATGCATATGACGGTAGTGAAGGAACTGAAGTTTGGACCATACCGGTTCCGCAATATTCCCACCTATATATTTGAAGACACCTATAATGTTACTTCCTATCCTTATTTGGGAGGCCTTATTGGCAACGATATTTTCCGGCGTTTCAATGTCATCTTTAATTATGCTAAAAGAGATATACACCTGGTACCCAATTCTCATTTCCGCGAGCCTTTTGATTATTCTTATTCGGGCATAGAACTTTATCTCACAGATGGGAAAATTCTAATAGGTGATGTGGCCGCTGGCTCACCTGGCGAACAGGCCGGCCTGAAAGAAGGCGACCAGGTTGTCGGCATCAATAATAATCTCACTCAAAATTTTGCCCAGTACAAAATAGCGCTACAGGCAGCGGGGGAAAAGGTGAAAATGCTGATAAGAAGAGATAATGACTTGATTCAGTTAGAGATGAAGATTAGAAGCATCCTTTAAGTAAGCGAAACAAACATTCCTCTACTTTTGCTGTTCTAATACTCTATCATGATTCACTTCGAAAAATTTACCCTATCTAACGGTCTAAGGGTTATTGTTCACCAGGATCAATCCACCCCCCTGGCCGTAATGAATATAATGTATGATGTCGGCGCCCGGGATGAAGACCCCAACAGGACCGGCTTTGCCCACCTGTTTGAACACCTGATGTTTGGCGGTTCCATCAATGTTCCCAGCTACGACGAGCCTTTGCAGATGGCTGGCGGTGAGAATAATGCCTACACTACCAATGATCTTACCAATTACTATATCCAGTTGCCGGCCGAAAACCTGGAAACTGCTTTCTGGCTGGAAAGCGATCGTATGCTTTCCCTTGCTTTTGGCGAAAAAAGCCTGGATGTGCAACGCAAAGTGGTGTCGGAAGAATTTAAAGAACATTATCTCACCAAGCCTTATGGTGATGTATGGCATAAAATGCGTGAACTGGCTTATACCACGCATCCATATCGCTGGATGACGATCGGTAAAGAGCTTTCACATATCGAAAATGCAAACCTGGAAGATGTAAAAGCATTTTTCTTTAAGTATTACCGACCTGTAAATGCCATCCTGGTTGTTGCCGGTAATGTAACCACTGAAAAGGTAAAAGAACTGGCCCAGAAATGGTTTGGTGATATTCCTTCCGGTGAAAAATATGAACGCAATCTTCCTGCAGAACCTGTGCAAACTGCTCCCCGCAAGCTGGAAATAAAAGCCAAAGTGCCGGTTGATGCGTTTTATAAATGCTGGCATATACCTGCCCGCCTGGATAAACGCTATCATGCCATTGACCTGCTAAGTGATATACTGGGCGGAGGTGCTTCTTCCCGTCTTCACCAGATACTGGTAAAAGAAAAAAAGCTGTTCAGCAATATCGACTGCCATCATTTCGGCAGCACCGATGCCGGCCTGCTTACCATTGAGGGCAAACTGGTAAAAGGTGTGAAGATCGAAGATGCTGAAAAGGCCGTGGATGATATTCTTCATCAACTGCAGCAAGAGCCGGTGATGGAAATAGAATTGGAAAAAGTGAAGAACAAAACAGAAAGCATGATGGCTTTTGAAGATATGAGCGTGATGAACCGTGCAAACAGCCTGGCTTATTATGAACTGTTGGGTGATGCCAATATGATGAATACAGAACTGGGTCTTTATGCAGCCGTCACCACAGCAGATATAAAAGCTGAAAGCCAAGCTATTTTTAAAGCAGAAAACAGTAATACGATCTATTATTTATCCGAAAACTGATTTCTGAAAAGACCGCTCAAAACAACTCTCATTAAAAGGTTTATTTGATTAAAAATGCTGAATAGAAATATAGCTCCTCCCATTGTTGACGCCGTAGATTTTAACCTTCAACTCAAGCCTTATCAAAAACTTACCCTTAAAAATGGGGTAGAAGTATATACAGTGCATGCCGGTGCTGAAGAAGTAATGGCAATTGAGTGGGTTTTCCGCGCAGGAAATACTTATGAAGAACAAAATCTTGTAGCGGCTTCAACCAATTTTCTTTTGAAAAATGGTACTTCTTCCAAAACGGCTTTTCAGATCAATGAGCATTTCGATTATTACGGCTCTTATCTCAACAGGGCCTGCTATAATGAAACCGCAACGCTTTCCCTTCATACACTGACCCGGCATATTAATGAACTATTGCCTGTGGTGCGGGAATTGCTGACTGATGCCACCATGCCGCAGGAGGAACTGGATATTTACCGCCAGAACATGAAGCAGCGGCTGAAAGTGAATCTCAAAAAAAGTGATTTTGTGGCAGGCCGCCTTATTGATGTTTATCTCTATGGCGATAAACACCCTTATGGCAAATATTCAACTGCCGAAGATTTTGATGCTTTACAACAGGAACAGGTAAAATCTTTTTATAAAAAATATTATCAGCAGGGTAAGCTGGTCATTTTTGCTTCAGGACGGCTGCCGGCCAACCTTGAAGAGCTGCTGAACCGCTATTTCGGGGATCTGCCTAATGGCAAAGTGCCTCAGGTGGATATTCCGGCCCAACCCGCCACCGAAAAGAAATATCGCATTATTAATGATGAACAGGGAGTACAGGGTTCGATCCGTTTGGCAAGGCCTTTCCCTAACCGCCATCATCCGGATTTTCTGAAAGCCCAGGTGTTAAATGCATTGTTTGGCGGATTCTTTGGTTCAAGGTTAATGGTCAATATCCGGGAGGATAAAGGATATACTTACGGTATTCACAGTTATCTGCAAAACCATATCAGCCAGTCTGCCTGGATGGTGAGCACGGAAGCAGGGCGTGAAGTAAGTGAAGCAGCAATTAAAGAAGTGTATAAGGAGATGAAAGATCTCAGGGAAGAACTTGTGGATGATGAAGAGCTGCTGCTCGTCCGTAATTATATGATGGGAAGTATTCTCGGTGATCTGGATGGTCCTTTCCAGATAATGGCCCGTTGGAAGAATATTATCCTGAATGATCTGGATGAAAACTATTTCTACAATTCAATCAATGCTATTAAAACGGTAACGGCAGAGGAACTGCAGGCGCTTGCGCAGAAGTATCTGAACCCTGAAGAATTTTATGAGCTGATAGTGGTTTGATTATAACTGCGGCATCTGAAAATCATCAATCTTTTTCAACTGTTTCTTCAGTTTTTTCCCTGGAGTAATCCGCTTGGCCAGTGCGATCCGGAAACTGCCGATCTTGATAAGATATTGATCGTTGGATGATTTTCCCGCCAGGTTGGTGCTGCTGTTGAGCCAGGCCAGGTTCAGCATCCAGTCGTCACTATTATAACCCGCCACAATTCTTACCATTACATTGGGGCTTATGGTAGTCCGTCTTGCGCTGCCGTGTTCGCTGGTTTCCTTTACAAAGCTGACATCGCCCATAGCTGTAAGGCTGCCGGTAATAAAATAATTTTCTTCATACACATAAGTGTAAGCGTAACCGATTCCCGGACCGAACTCTGTAAACCGCATTTTGGTTATATCCTTTTGCCGGAAAACGGAACTAAGCTGGCTGGGCACAAGCGCGCTGTCACCCTTTGCTCTTCCTGTATATGCTTCAAAACCCACTAAAAGCGAACCGGCTGATTTTTTCTGCCATTCATTTTGAAGAATAGAGGCCCGGTAGGAAAATTGTTCCCCATTAAGTAAACGGTAAACAGATGCACCCAGCAGGTTTACCCGCATATCAGGCCTTATATAGTAAGCAGAAGGATTGGTGGAACCATACCCTTTTGGCGTGGCATGATAGCCTTTATAGAACTGACCATACAGATCGATCACCCAGTCGCGTGCATAAATATGCGTTTGAAGATCGAGAACTTTGCTTTTACCTGTTTCTGCAATATTTGGCTGAAAAAATGGCGCGGTAAATCCGACATTCAGGGTCAGGACTCCATAAGAGGCGCTCAGGCCCATTGTCATGGGGGTATTTGGCTTATAGCGCAGGGCTTTTATGCCTTCTGGTCCTTCCATTACGAAGCTGGTGTATTTCTTGGAAAGATATACTCCGGCGGTGATCAGGTCAGGATACGTTTTATAGTAAGTGCTGTCGTGTGGTATGTCGTTTCGGGATGGCTGGGCATAAGCGCCCAGGGCACCGGATAAAATTGACAGGGCTGTGATCAGGTAATAATGTGCCCGGATAAAACGGGTTGAGGTCAATAACATGCCCAAAGTAAAATAAAATTAATACCAAATCGGTAAGAAGTTTCGGGAAT
This sequence comes from Chitinophagaceae bacterium, assembly GCA_051954695.1. Taxonomy (GTDB): domain Bacteria; phylum Bacteroidota; class Bacteroidia; order Chitinophagales; family Chitinophagaceae; genus Terrimonas_A. Next base: position 76,771 of record JBQCHL010000025.1, on the reverse strand, counting down.
AACAGGTTTATCGTTGATGATTGGTCATGTTTCGTCAGGAAATTATCAATAGTTTTGGTACAGGTTAACGATTCAGCCGCAATAACGCTGTTATAGAGGAAATAACCGCCAATTACAAACGGTAAACCGCAAACAGATTATAACAATGACCTTCGACCGGAAATATCTTTCAAACGAGCAGCTTATACATTTTTACCGCAGCATCCTCTATCCGCGTATGATAGAAGAGAAGATGTTGATATTACTGCGGCAGGGTAAGATCTCCAAGTGGTTTAGTGGCATTGGGCAGGAAGCAATTGCCGTAGGAGCAACACTGGCTTTGCAGCCAGATGAATGGATCATGCCATTGCACCGCAACCTGGGGGTGTTCACTACCCGTCAGATGCCTTTATATAAATTGTTTCAGCAATGGCAAGGTGCACAGGAAGGCTACAGCAAAGGGCGTGAAAGAAGTTTTCATTTCGGAAGCCGCGAACATCATATCTGTGGTATGATCTCCCATCTGGGCCCTCAACTGGCGATTGCTGATGGCGTGTCGCTGGCCAGCAAATTGCGGCATGAAGAAAAAGTTTCACTTGCCTTCTCCGGCGATGGTGGCACCAGTGAAGGTGATTTTCATGAAGCATTGAACGTAGCGGCTGTATGGGACCTGCCGGTTATCTTTTTAATTGAAAACAATGGTTACGGCCTTAGCACGCCAACTTCAGAACAATACCGCTGCATTAGCCTGGTGGATAAAGCGAAAGGCTATGGAGTGGAAGGTGTGCAAATAGACGGCAATAACCTGCTTACAGTATATGATACCATCGCCGGTGTGCGTGATTACTGCATCAAGCACCAAAAACCTTTTTTGATTGAAGCGGTCACCTTCCGTATGCGCGGACATGAAGAAGCGAGTGGTACTAAATATGTTCCCCAGCGTTTGTTTGAGTTGTGGGAACAAAAAGACCCTGTAAAAAACTATGAAACCTATTTAACAGAGCAAGGCGTTTTATCAGTTGATGATATTGAGAATATTAAAACGGAACTCAAGCAACAAATAGAATCAGAGCTGGAGAAAGGGTTTGATACATTACCTGTTATTGCTGACACTGAAACCGAACTGGATGATGTATATGCAAAGAAAACAGTAACAGGCTTGTTTGTCAGCGAGTCGGATGTGATCGACAATACAGCGCTTTCTTACCAGATTCCCTCACAGCGGGAGCTCCGCTTTATTGATGCGGTAAAAGAAGGATTGCACCAAAGTATGCAGCAGCATTCCAACCTCGTATTGATGGGGCAGGATATTGCTGAATATGGTGGTGCATTTAAAATAACCGAAGGATTTGTAACGGAGTTTGGCAAAGAAAGGGTGCGTAATACGCCACTTTGTGAAAGTGCCATTGTAGGTTCAGCACTGGGCCTCAGCCTCGAAGGCTACAAGAGCATGATGGAAATGCAGTTTGCCGATTTTGTAACCGTTGGTTTCAACCAGATCATTAATAACCTGGCGAAGGTCCATTATCGCTGGGGGCAAAACGCCGATGTGGTGATCCGTATGCCAGCCGGTGGCGGCGTAGGTGCTGGTCCATTCCATTCGCAAAGCAATGAAGCCTGGTTTGTACATACTCCCGGCCTGAAAGTGGTGTATCCTTCCACGCCAATAGATGCAAAGGGCTTACTGATAGCGGCCATCAACGACCCCAATCCTGTAATATATTTTGAGCATAAAGCACTCTACCGTAGCATAGCCGGCCCGGTGCCGGAAGAATATTATGAAATAGAGATCGGCAAAGCACGCCATGTCCGTAGTGGCGAGGAGATAGCTATCATCACGTATGGCAGCGGAGTGCACTGGGCTGAGGATTATGCGGCGGAGCATCCGGAAATCTCAATCGATATCCTCGATCTGCGCAGTTTACTGCCCCTGGATCATGAAGCCATACGAGCGGCCGTTCAACGCACCGGCAGGGTACTCGTTTTACATGAAGACACATTGACCGGCGGCATCGGCGGTGAAGTGGCCGCCTGGATAGGGGAGCATTGCTTTGAATGGCTCGACGCACCGGTAATGCGCTGTGCGTCATTAGACACTCCTATCCCGTTCAGTATTGAACTTGAAAAGAACTTTATGGCAAAAGCGAGGTTGCATAAAGCGATCCAGCAATTGCTTGAATACTGAGAGGGGCATAAATAGGTGAATTAACCCGGGCGATCTTCCTAAAGAGTTTCTATATTGCAGTTACCACACCGCCACCTTATATGAAAGAAATTTTTTGGGCTCTAAGCCTGCTCCTGGCAGGAATGACTGCATATACTCAATCTTCACGCACAGACAGTTTGAGTAAACTGATCGGTGCTGCCACAGATGAAAATGAAAAGGCACGCTTGCTCGTGCTGCGCAGCCGATCTTATGCTTCTGCGCAAACGCCACAGGCTTTAGCTGATGCACAGCAATCATTGGCAATTTACCAGCAAAATGACAACGCGAAAGGACAGGTGGACGCATACCTGCAGCTATCTGGCTTATACAGCCGCCAGAATAAATACCTGCTGGCGCTTTCTGTTGATTCCACTTCTTTTGCATTGGCCGAAAAAATCAATTACAAACAGGGAGTTGCCCTGGCTTGCAGCAATATGGGCCGCAACCTGCAACAGGTGGGGCGTTTTGAAGAAGCAAGGACATTGTTTACACGCAGCCTTGACTTACTGAAAGATGGCGGATTGGAAAGAGAGACATCCGAAGTGTTGAACCGGCTCGGCGTCATTAACCGCCGCCTTTCTGATTTTAAAGCCTCCTTGCAGGATTTTGATGAGGGGATTGAGGTAGCAAAAAAATATAATCAGGAACCATCGTTGGCCAATCTTTATATGAACAAGGCCAATACGCTGAACGAATCGGCCAGCTATGATGAAGCGATCAGGCTTCACCTGGAAAGCATCCGGATCAAGGAGAAACTGAAAGATGAAAGGGGATTGGTGCAGTCGTACAACAACCTCGCTAATGTATACACTACCACTTCGCAGTTAGACCAGGCGCTGCAATACTATCGCCTGGCGGCTTCGCTGAGTGAAAAAGTGAACAATAAAACTTCTATAGCTCTTGCCTACAGCAATCTTGCCATTGCTTCGGCACGCCTGCACCGCTACGATTCCATAGAATATTTTTATAAACGCTCACTTTCGTTTTTTGAAGAAACCAATGATAAACCCGGTATTGCCATGGTGTATACCAACCTTGGCAATTATTACCTGGACCGGGAGGAATATCAGAAGGCCCTGGACCACCTGCAAAAATCATTGGTTATGCGTAAAGAATCCAAATCCGTAAATGATATCGCATCCACCACAAACAGCATCGGTGTGGTGCTTCGAAAATTAAAACGGTATAATGAAGCTGAAGAGTATCTTATCCGTTCGTTGAACATGGTGCGGAATGATGGTTCAGAGTTGCAGCAAACCATTTACCGCACACTGGGAGAACATTACCAGGAGACCGGCGATTTTGAAAAAGCAGCCGCCTACCAGGCAAAGTATATCAGTATAAAAGACACACTGCTCACTGAAGGGGAGGCGATCAATATGGTAAAAGCCCAGTCGCAATACGAGATCGAAAAAAGAGAAAGTCAATTGCTGCTGGAGAAAAAAGAGAAAGAGCTGAATGCAGTAAGACTCGCGGAGCGGAATAAAACCATCTGGCTGATGGCAGGTGGGCTTCTCCTGGTGTTGCTGGCATTAGGATTATATATCCGCAGTTATAATCAGAAGAAAAAAGCAGCAAAGCTGCTGGATGAAAAGAACCAGCGTATTGAAACCCTGGTGAGGGAACTGCACCACCGTGTTAAGAATAATTTGCAGGTGGTGTCGGGACTTCTGTCGCTGCAATCAAACCGCACAGAAGATGAAAAAGCAAAGCTTGCGATGGAAGAAGGCCGAAGCCGTATCAATGCAATGGCCATGATCCATCAGCGGCTTTATATGGATAAAGACCTTGCGTCTATTGATGTAAAAGATTATCTCGAGAACCTTTCGCAATCCCTTGCTGGTAGCTTTGGTTATGGTAAACAAAATATTCAAACAGATGTGCGCCTGCCTGAGGCCAGCCTGGATATTGACGTGGTGATGCCAATAGGCCTTATCGTAAATGAGCTGGTAACAAATGCCTTTAAACATGCTTTTAGCGGCATCAATGAACCTTCCGTTACGATCAGCCTTCAACAAAAACAAGCAAAATTGCTTGAGTTGCAGGTGGCTGATAATGGAAAGGGCCTGGGTGAAGAAAAAACAGGTTCATTTGGAATGAAACTGGTGCAAACTTTGGTAAAACAATTGAACGGAACGATGACGGTGCAGCAAAATGCCGGCACCGCCTATACGATTGAAATAAGCGTGTAATGAGCCGGAAAGAAAACACAAGCATACTGGTAGTGGAAGATGAGCTGATCACTGCAGAAAGTATTGTTGAATTGCTGGAAGACGAAGATTATCATCTGGCCGGCACTGCCAGGGATGCGGCATCTGCATTATTGCTCTGCAGCCAGGCAGCAGTAGTGCCGCAGGTAGTGATCTGTGATATTCATATAAAAGGAGAGGTCAATGGCATTGAACTCGCCAGGCAATTGAAAAAAATGCACGGGTGCGAAGTTGTATTTCTCACGGCGTATGCTGATAGTAAAACGCTGGAAGCAGCATTTGCAGCAGAACCCGTAATGTATGTGGTGAAGCCATATACAGATATGCAACTGCTGGTGGCTGTGCAAATGGCGTTTCATAAACTTCTCCGTAAAGAAGAGCAGTTTATACCCCGGCTGGAATTAACAGAAAGAGAAAGAGAGATCGCTTTGCTTGTAGCAAGAGGATTTTCTTCCAAGCAGATTGCCAATAAACTGGGTATTACGGTAGAGACTGTTAAAACACATCGCCGTCGCATGCTGCAGAAAAACGGTATCAGCAGTTTCCCCCACCTTGTATATTTATTGAACAGTAGTGAAGGTTGATGTCCCCCTTTGGGAGTATTGGCATAAGTGAATGAGCCTGCTAATTTCGCCGGTAGCTTACTTATCCTGTACCTATATTATTAAGAAGTTGTCCCATCATCCTAACCGTTTACAAAGCAGGCCTGGCCTGCTTTTTTTATTATTGCTTCTTTCCGGCTCCGTATAAACTTTTCCCGGCCCGGGCTCCAGTATGTTTTTCTTCCTCTACCGTCACTACTCCATTTACGATCACATACCGGAATCCTTTTGAATAAGCGTGTGGCTTTTCAAAAGTGGACATATCCTGCACATCCTGATCATTGAACACGACAATGTCTGCAGCAAAACCTTCTCTTAAAAGTCCTCGGTCCTTCAACTGGAACTTCTGGGCTGGCAGAGAAGTCATGCGGCGTATAGCTTCTTCCAATGTCAATACTTTTTCTTCTCTTACATACTTAGCGAGCACGCGTGCATTGGTACCATAACCACGAGGGTGGGGCATACCTGCATTCAGTACACGGATAGTAGCATCACTGGCAAACATGTTGAATGGATATTGCATGATACGTTTTACATCTTCCTCGCCCATGCCATGAAACACGGCGCTGGCACCTCCATTCATCATAATGTCCATCACGGTTTCAGTTTCAACTTTTGCTTTGTGTTTACGGTCTTTCATAAGATTGATCTGCTCAATGCTTTTACCGTTATAAGAAGTGTCGGGTTGGTAATAGGCTACCACTGCATAGCTGAAGTGCTTGAGCTTTCTTTTTTTCAACCGTTCCAGCATCGACTTCGTTACATATTTACGTATTTCCGGGCGTTGAAGCCGGGCTCTGATGGAGTCCTGTCCATCAGCCAGCACATCATCAGGTATAAGAGTGCTGATAGAGGTGCTGCTGGCAGTGTAGGGATATTGATCGATCGTTACTTCAATGCCTGCTTTACGGGCGGCTTCTATCATGCCGACAGTTTCCTTGCTTCTTCCCCAGTTTTGCTGGCCGCTGAGTTTAAAATGGGAAATTTCTACAGGAATCTTTGCTTCGCGGCCAATAGTAAGTGCTTCTTCAATAGCCTGGGTCACACTATCTCCTTCATCACGCATATGGGTAGCGTATACGCCATCATATTTGGCAGCGATCTTGGCCAGGTTTACGATCTCTGGCGTTTTGGTGTAAGTGCCGGGGATATAGATCAATCCTGTGGAGAGGCCGACAGCTCCATCGCGCATGGCCTTATCCATTAACTGTTCCATTTGCAGCATTTCAGAAGCGGTAGCATCACGGTTGGCGCGGCCCATTACTTTTTTACGGATATCGTTATGACCAGCAAGGCTGGCAACATTGATAGACAGTTTCAGGGAATCGATCCAGTGCAGGTATTTGGCAATATCGGTATTGGAGCTGCCACAGTTGCCGGTAATGCAGGTGGTTACTCCGTCGAGGATAAAGCTGGTAGCGCGCGGATCTTTATCTTCATCGCCTTCCAGGTGAGTATGCACATCAATAAAGCCAGGAGCGATGATCAGGCCTTTAGCATCAATGGTCTTCTTTCCTTTGTAATCCAGTTCGCGGCCTATACCCACGATCTTGCCATTGCTGATGGCTACACTTCCGTAATACCAGTTGTTGCCAGAGCCATCGATGATTTTTCCGTTTTCAATAAGGATGTCACAGGTGTTTTGTGCAGATGCCTGGATGGAGAGCAGGCAGAAAAAGAATAGCCATTTCATGAGATTAAGATAAGAAAATACCAGCAATGCAGAAGTGGGGGTATCACGATTATCGGAGTTTACTCATCTTTAGAAGAACCCTTCTCTCCCACAAACCAATCTTCTTTATTTCTGAATAACACATTGAATGTAGTAAGAGAGCCATAACAGCGTGTGATATATTGCTGAATATTCACTTTTTCCTCATCGCTCAGTTTCTTATTACTGTTTATATTTTGTTCCAACACCCGCAGCCTGTCGCGTAGCATAACGATCTTATGGAAAAAATCTTCTACCGGGATCTCCTTTGGTTTTAAGCTTTTATCGGAAGGTTGCAGCAACATCACGCCCCCGGTCCATTTATCACCCAGCGGCACATTTTCAGTAACGCCACCCCAAAGCCTTAATATTTTTAATAACGAACGCTCTACTTCCGAATGCGTTTCTATTTCAAGGGTAATGTTTTCAGGAATGATCTCATCTAATTTGGGATCTGTTTTATCAATCTCCCTGACGCCGTGATTGATAAAGGAAATAATGTAAGTGGCATACTTAATGCCTACGATCACACCAGGGCCAAAATGTGTATGTTGCAACCGGGTGCCTATGCCTAAGTTCAGTTGATTGGTTTCTTCCATAAACGATCTTTTATGATTTACTCTTCTTCTTTAAAGAAAGGTAACGGAGGCAATCCTTTTTTATACCGTTCAAAAGAATCTTTAATGTATTTCTGGAAATCATAATCGCCCAGCAATGCAGTGAATTCATAAGGCGGGCGATAGATTACCATGAACTTATCCAGTTCAGTAGAATCCAGGCCTGTCAATCTTCTTACCAGTGCTTTACTAAACCGGTGATCCACATATTTATCCTGTTCCTGCTGAATAAGTCTCCGCTGGAAAGAAGCCATGCTCCTCTTTTTCTTAAAATTGAAAATATCGATCAGCGCATCAAGGTCAAAGCCTGCAGCCACAGGCGTACCCGTAAACTGTCCCGGCGAATTTACTTTAATACCCGGCTTCTCATAATTGAAAATCTTTGCGTAGTCTTCCCGGTTCTGTATAGAATCCTGCCTGTAATTGCGTTGCCGAATCCTTACTTCTTTCAACACCGGCACATTTATCTGAAGGGAAATATCAAAACTATGCGGAGACGTAATCTTCAAAACAGGAAACTTAACAGTAGGTTTATTCAGATAACTAAACCAAATAGAGTCACTCTCGGCTACTTCAATCTCATAATCGCCCATATTATTAGTAACAGTACCCCTGCCTGAGGAAGTAAGCACCGAAACGGAGGGTATAGCATAGGTGCGCGTACTATCGTACACCGTGCCTTTGATCTTGTACTGTGCAGCCGCCGGTGCAGCATAAAACAGGAAAGAGGCAATAAAAAAGCTTAGTAATGGTAAAATTCTCCTCAAGTAAAGCGATTAAGTTGGCACAAGTAACGAAACAAACTGCAAAATAAACGCTAATAACACTAATAAACCCTTAAGTGAAAATGACCTGGATAAGCCGCGAATGGCGCGAATAATATCCTCCTGGTCAGTAAAGTTTATTCAGGCAGTCGGGTCTATTCGCGCCATTCGCGGCTATCAAATATGTGTTCACTGTATTCAAACCCATTCGCACTATTAGCGCTCTAAGGTTTGGTAGACGGCCACTTTAAATTTATCATGTATTTCTCCGTGCGAATTAGGGTATTGATTCAGAAAAAGCTGGGCTACCAGTTTTTCTTTGGGGTCTATCCAGTAGGTGGAGCTAAACATGCCTCCCCATTCGAATGAGCCGGGGGATAGGGGTGAGCGGGCAACGCTTTTATCGGTGTAGAGGCTAAAGCCGAGTCCCATTTTTGTGTCGGGCCAGTTTAGCTTGTCGAACTGGCTGGTGGTCATCATTCGTATAGCAAAGGGGCTGAGAATGCGTTTGCCATTGTATTCGCCATTGTTTACCAGCATTTGCATAAAAATAGCATAGTCGAGAGCTGTGGAAGAAAGGCCTCCGCCGCCGGAATAATAAGTGCCGGGGGCTGCAGGATAATTTATGTTGATTTTGCCGCTAATGTTCAGCGACTCTTTCATGGTCACCACCTGGCGGCTTTTATCTTCTGTATTTAGTGTTACCAGCCGGCTGTATTTCTCTTTGGGCAAATAGAAATAAGTGTCCTTCATACCCAGTGGTTCAAAGATCCGGGTTTTGAAAAATGCGTCGAGGCTCATGCCGCTGAGAACTTCCACTACATAGCCCAGTATATCGGTGTTCAAGCCATAGGTCCATTGTTCACCGGGCTGGTGCAGCAGAGGAAGGGTGCCCAGTACTTTTATTTTATCGCCCAGGATCATACCATTTTCTACGCCGATACCACCCCAAATACCATTTTTAGCATAGATGGCGGTCGCTTCTTTGCTGCCGATCTGGGCATAGCCGATGCCGGAGGTGTGGGTAAGCAGATCTCGGATGGTAACGGGCCTTTTAGCTGGTACCGTTGTGTAGCTGGAGTCTGCCTCGTTGAATTTGTCGAGCACTTTCTGGTTGGCAAAGCTGGGAATATAGCGGGAAACAGGGTCGTCGAGCAGGAGCTTGCCTTCTTCATAAAGCATCATGATGGCCACACTGGTGATCGCTTTTGTTTGGGAAGCGATGCGGAAGATGGCGTCTTTTTTCATCGCCGTTTTATTATCGAGATCAGAAAGGCCGAAAGCTTTATAATAAATGATCTTTCCATCTTTTACGACGATGGCAGTAGCACCGCCGACCCATTTTTTGTCGATATACTCCTGTAGAAGCTGATCGATCCGTTTCAGTCGTTCGGACGAAGCGCCAGCTGTTTCAGGAGCGGCTTCTTTTAACTGGGCAAAACTGGAAAGGGTGAGGGTTGCGAAGAGAGCAAGGCAAAGCAGGTGTTTCATATAAGAAAATTATAATAATTGAATTTAAGGGGAAAAAGCAAAACGGCCAATTCACACCATACGCACTAACAACTCTTCCACTACCACCGGAAAATGCTTATGCTCCAATTCATGTATCCTTTTAGCCAGTAATTCCGGCGTATCCTCAGAAAATACCGGGCAAACAGCCTGGAAAATAATATCTCCATGGTCATAATGCTCATCCACATAATGAATAGTGATCCCACTTTCCTTTTCACCAGCCGCAATCACCGCGGCATGCACAAACTGCCCATACATGCCTTTTCCACCATATTTTGGCAGTAAAGCAGGGTGGATATTTACAATTTTACCCGGATAAGCCTGGATCAATGCTGCAGGGATTTTCCATAAAAAACCAGCCAATACTATGAGAGCTATATTTTTCTCTTTTAGGGCCGGAACATAGGCGTTTCCCCTAAAAAACTGCTCTTTTTCTATTAATAATGCCTGAATTCCCTCTTTTTCGGCGATTTTCAATACTCCTGCTTCTGGTTTATTGCAAACGATCAGCTCAATTTTCACCCGGCTATTTCCCCTGAAATGATCAATTATTTTTTGTGCGTTAGATCCGGCTCCTGATGCAAAGATCGCGATCCGCCTAACCGGTGCCGGGGTTCCGGCTTCTGATTCCCGATTAACTATTCCCATTCTCTTTCCCATTTTTTTCAAATAACTGACAAAAAACCTGAACTGTCCGAAAGGAATGCTTACAAGCAATACCGCCAGCGGCCAGAGTAAAGTGACTAATATAATATATACCACTATCCAGAGCCATTCCGGTCCAATGTCAAACAAATTCATCAATTTCCTGCCCACATAGCCTGTAAGGCTGCCCCCGATAGCAAAAGTGCAGAGGATAAGGGCTACCTGCAGGCCATTGACCTTCCATTTTTGTTGTAGGCGGTTGAACATAATAAAACTGGCGCGAAAGTATAGTAAGCTATACAATATAATAGTATCTTTTTGATGGGAGTGTTAGTAATCAATGGAAGCGGAGTTTCCTTATCTTCGGAGCAAAACAAGTTCTCTCCGGACCTGGTAGCTAAGGACGCAATTGCCCCCACAAAGAGTAGAAATTTGGGTATAATTTTCTAAATTGACGGCAAAGCGTGGACAGTGACCAAATCATGACAAACATTTTTAACCCAATAAAGAAAATCCTTATAAATCCGCTGAAATGCAGGCTGGTAGCGGGTTAAAATTTTTTTAAAACGGATTGTCTTTTATAACGTTCGTAGCTTATTTTTGCAGCCGGTTAGAGCTATTTATCCACATTTTTCAGATTAATTGCGTCTATGATTCCTTGTAAACCAACGGCCACAAAACTGACACTCTTTATACTCTCGCTCGTCGTTTTTACTGCGTTTAATAAAGTTTCGGCCCAGGATGGTAAGGCACTCTTCCAGGCAAAATGCCAGAGCTGCCATAATATCTTTAAGGACCTGACCGGTCCCGCCCTGATGGGTCTTGAAGAAAGACATACATGGGCTGACCATAAGGAGCTGCTGGCCTGGATCAACAATCCTGGCGGTTATATGGCTAAAGACGCATACACTACTGGCCTGAAGGCGAAGTTTGGCTCTGTTATGACCGGATTCCCGGATATTACACTTAAAGATGTAGATGCAATCGTTTCCTATATTAATAGTGAAGTAGCTAACAGGAATAAACAACCTGAAGGCGGTGGACAAACTGGTGAGGCTGTAAGCAAAAGCAGCAGTCAGAATGCCGTGATCTTCGGTGTTATCTCCCTTATTCTCGCTATCATCGCCATGGTGCTGATGCAGGTGAACAGCAACCTGAAAAAAATGTCTGACGATGCTGAAGGCATTGAAAGACCAGAGCCTGTTCCTTTCTACCGCAATAAGGTTTACATCGCTATGGCTGCGATCTTCTTCTTTATCGTCGGTGGTTATTTTGTTACCAAAGGCGCGATCGGACTGCAACGCCAGACCAACTACGAACCTAAACAACCTATCTACTACTCACATAAAGTTCACGCCGGCATCAACCAGATCAACTGTCTGTATTGCCACGGCAATGCCTGGGAAAGCAAATCTGCTGCTATTCCTTCAGTGAATGTGTGTATGAACTGCCATAAAGCTATTCAGTCGTACGAAAAAGGTCCAAAACTGTATGACCAAGACGGCAACGAGATCAATGGTACTGCCGAAATTCAAAAACTGTACAAATACGCTGGTTTCGATCCTAAAAATGCAGCTGCATGGGATCCTTCCAAAGCAAAACCAATTGAGTGGGTTAAGATCCACAATCTCCCCGACCACGTATTCTTCAGCCACGCACAGCACGTAAGAGCTGGTAATGTTCAATGCCAGACTTGTCACGGCGAGATCACTGCAATGGATGAAGTGAAACAAGTATCAGAACTGAGCATGGGCTGGTGCGTTAACTGTCACCGTCAAACAAAAGTTCAGTTCAACTACGACAGCACTAAGGGGAACCAATTCTATAGCATTTACGAGAAATTCCACAACGATATCAAAAACGGTAAAATGGACAGCGTGACTGTAAAAGATATCGGCGGCCTCGAATGTCAGAAATGTCACTATTAAACCAGGGTGGTTTACCCGCCGAAGCTTTAGCATAGGCGGCCGCTTGTCCGCCTATGCTTAGCGAAGGAGGACTGCGATAAAAGCTTAGTATAAAATTTCAACAAAACAGTCGGCGCTACTATAAATAAACGCCGGCTGCTAACTCAGATAAATATGAGCCAAAATAAGTACTGGCAAGGTTTCGGACAGGTCAATGACCCGGAAAATTTTCAGAAGAAAGTGCAGGATGAATTTCAGGAAGAGCTGCCTTTTGAAGGTTTTGATGACAAGGGATTGGCAGATGCCAAAGCTCCCCGCAGGGATTTTCTGAAATACCTGGGTTTCAGCACGGCTGCTGCCACACTGGCCGCCAGCTGTAAAGTGCCCGTAAGAAAAGCAATTCCCTTCGCCAACAAACCCGAGAACATCATTCCCGGCGACGCCAAGTACTACGCCACCACTTATGTGCAGGATGGAGATGTGATCCCTGTTGTGGCTAAAGTAAGAGATGGCCGTCCTATTAAGATTGAAGGAAATACACTCGCTTCATTCACCCGCGGCGGCACTTCTGCACGCGCACAGGCTTCCGTACTGGACCTGTATGATATGTATCGCACTACCCATCCCAAAAGAAAAGTAGGCGAGAAGTTTGAAGAGACTACATACGAGTTTGTTGATAAAGCAATTGCTGAAGGATTGGCTGGTGCTTCTGGCATCGTGCTCCTTACCAGCACTGTTGTATCTCCTACTACCAAACAGATCATCACTGAATTCTTAGCAAAATATCCCGGTAGCCGTCATATACAGGCTGATGCTGTTTCTTACAGCGGCATGCTGCTCGCCAATGAAGCGAGTGGTTTCGGAAGAAAAATTCCTTCCTACGATTTTGGCGCAGCCAAAGTGATCGTAAGCCTTGATGCCGATTTCCTCGGTAGCTGGCTCAACCCTGTTGAAAATGCAGTAGGGTATGGTAAAGGAAGAAAGATCGATGAGAAGAAACCTGAAATGAGCAAACACTTCCAGTTTGAAGGCCACCTGAGCACTACCGGCGCCAGTGCGGATGAGCGTTTCACTCACCGTCCTTCTGAAACAGGATTGGTTGCACAGGCTATTCTTGCAGGACTGGACGGTTCCGTTGCAGCTCCTGCTATTGCAGATGCCAAACTGAAAGCAGGTATTGCTAAAGTGGTTACTGCACTTAAATCCAACACCGGCACTTCACTGGTTGTTTCCGGAAGCAACGATGTAAATGTTCAGATCCTCGTTAACGCGATCAATAATGCAGTTGGTGCTTATGGCACTACCATTTCATGGGCTTCTACTTCCAACTACCGCGCAGGTATTGATAAAGACCTGGTTGATCTGGTAGCTCAAATGGACGCTGGCCAGGTAGGTGCTTTGCTCGTATATGGTGCTAACCCTGCTTATCATTTCCCTGATGCAGAGAAATTCAAAGCAGCACTGAAAAAAGTAAAACTGAGCGTTTCCTTTGGTGAAAAACTGGATGAAACAACTGAGCTCTGCGGATATATCGTTCCCAACCACAATTATCTCGAAAGCTGGGGCGATGCAGAACCAAAAAGCGGTGTGGTAAGCTTTCTGCAACCCACTATCTATCCTTTATTCAAAACCCGCCCATACCAGACTTCTTTGCTGAAATGGGCTGGCAACAATACAGATTACGAAACTTATTTCCGCAACTACTGGACCGGCAAACTGGGCTCTGACGAAGCATTTGAAAAAGCATTGCAGGATGGTATCATTGAGCAGGCTTCTACATCAGGTGCTGGTGCTTACAATGGCGGAGCAGTTTCTACAGCAGTTTCCGGTATTGCTTCTGCTAAAAAAGGCAGCGGCAAATACGAAGTAGTGCTTTACCAGAAAGTTTCTATCGGTACAGGTACCGGCGCTTACAACCCCTGGCTGCAGGAGCTGCCTGATCCTATCTCCAAAGCTACATGGGACAACTACGCACTGATCTCCATGAGCATGGCGAAAGAGATGCTCGGTCTCGATCTGGCAAACAAAAACAACGAAAGAGAGAACAACAATTACGAATACTATCCTTCCAAGCCCGTTATCAAAATTGCAGTAGCCGGCCAAAAAGAACTGGAATTGCCTATCCTGGTTATTCCCGGTATGAATGCCAACACTATCGCTATCGCAGTTGGTTATGGAAGAAATGAAGGTTTGGGTAAAACAGCAGCAGGCGTTGGTAAAAACGTTTACAACCTTGCCAACTTCAATGGTTCTACCATCACTTATTCAACATTTGCTGATATCACAAGTGCCGGTAGAAAAGAAAAGATCGCCCAAACACAGATTCACAACTCTTACGAAGGCCGCGTGGAAGTGGTAAGGGAAACAACCCTCGCTTCTTTCATCGCAAATCCTAACGAGATCACTGATTTCCGCCAGGACCTGCTGGATAAATATGCCAAAGCAAATAATGACTTCCGTAAAGATGCAACGCTTTATGGAGTGCATGATATGCCCGGTATCAAGTGGGGAATGAACATCGATATGAATGCCTGCTATGGTTGTGGCGCCTGCGTGGTGGCCTGCCATACAGAGAATAACGTGCCGGTGGTAGGAAAAAGCGAAGTATTGCGCTTCCATGATATGCACTGGTTGCGTATCGACCGCTACTTTGTAAGCGACGAAAGCAATCCTGATGATCTGAAAGGCGTGGTATTCCAGCCAATGATGTGTCAGCATTGTGATAACGCACCTTGTGAGAACGTTTGCCCTGTAGCCGCTACGAACCACAGCAGCGAAGGCATTAACCAAATGGCTTATAACCGTTGTATCGGTACAAGATATTGCGCTAACAACTGTCCTTTCAAAGTTCGCCGCTTCAACTGGGCTGACTATACCGGAGCAGACAGCTTCCCCAACAACCAGGACCAAAAACTGGTGGGTAAACTGGACCCTGTAGTTCACCAGATGAATGATGAGCTGACAAGAATGGTATTGAACCCTGATGTAACAGTCCGTTCAAGAGGTGTGATGGAAAAATGTAGCTTCTGTATTCAACGTACACAAGCTGCCAAACTGCAAGCGAAGAAAGAAGGACGTCCGCTGCTGGATGGTGAAGCAAAAACAGCTTGCCAGCAGGCTTGCGCCGGTGACGCGATCATATTCGGTAACGTACATGATAAAGACAGCCAGATAAACAAGGTTCGCAATGACAATCCGAAGAGGATGTTCCAGGTGCTGGAGCAACTGCACGTGCTGCCTAATGTAACTTACCTGTCTAAAGTAAGGAACACAGAAGAGATCGTAACACATGGTGAACACGGAGCAGCAGAGCACGGTGCTGAACATGAAGCGGCAAGGCCGGCAGCAGCAGGAGAACATGCTGAACCAGCTCATCATTAATCAGAAGCAAAGAAGTTAAAGACATAAACAGGATACGGCCTGTGAAAGCAGGCCGGAAAATCCGGACTTCTTTTCAACTTGTAGATCTTGACTTATTGGAATAGGGAACTTGCAGGGTTTTACCTGCAGAAAGAAGGGAAAGCAGTTGCTGAAATAAGGTGACTGAGATTAGAACAACAGGATAGAAGAAAAGTTTGACAACATACAAATAAAAAGCTCACCTCCGCGAAGGGTAAAGCTAAAAGCGATTTAATATGTCATTACTCAGATACGAATCACAGGTCAGACCGCCGATTGTAGATGGAACAAAAGATTATCATCAGGTAACAGAAGATATCTGCCGCCCGGTGGAAGCCAAGCCGTCCAAATTATGGTGGATAGGATTTCTTATCTCCGTGGGCTTGCTGATCTTCGGTATAGTGTCCGTTACCATGGAGGTGATGTACGGTACAGGGCAGTGGAACCTGAACAAAACAATTGGTTGGGGCTGGGATATCACCAACTTCGTATGGTGGGTAGGTATCGGTCACGCAGGAACCCTGATCTCTGCGATCCTGTTGCTGTTCCGCCAGGGTTGGAGAACCGGTGTGAACCGTGCTGCAGAAGCGATGACCATCTTCGCGGTAATGTGTGCGGGTCAGTTCCCGATCTGGCACATGGGCCGGGTATGGGATGCCTTCTTCGTACTGCCTTATCCAAACACCCGCGGTCCTTTGTGGGTTAACTTCAACTCTCCTCTTCTTTGGGACGTATTTGCGATCTCTACATACTTCACCGTTTCATTATTGTTCTGGTACTCCGGCCTGTTGCCCGACCTGGCTACACTCCGCGACCGTGCTAAACTGAAATGGAGAAAAATGTTTTACGGTGTGGCTGCTTTCGGTTGGACTGGTTCTACCAAGCACTGGCAAAGACACGAAGCATTGTCACTCGTACTGGCAGGTTTGAGTACACCGCTGGTACTTTCAGTACACACGATCGTATCCTTTGACTTCGCCACTTCAGTAGTTCCGGGATGGCACACTACCATCTTCCCTCCTTACTTCGTTGCAGGTGCGGTATTCTCCGGTTTTGCAATGGTGCAAACCCTGCTGCTCGTTACCCGTAAAGTGCTGGGACTGCAAGATTATATCACGATCGAGCACATTGAAGTGATGAATAAAGTAATTGTATTGACAGGTTCAATTGTAGGTATCGCTTATCTCACTGAATTGTTCATGGCATGGTACAGCCACGTAGGATATGAGTGGTTTGCGTTTAAAGAAAACCGTGTGAACCTGAACAGCCCTTACGGATGGAGCTACTGGCTGATGATGGGTTGTAACGTGTTATCACCACAGGTGTTCTGGTCAAAGAAACTGCGCCGTAACCTGCTGCTGACCTTCTTCATGAGTATCCTGGTGAATATCGGTATGTGGTTCGAACGTTTTGTGATCATCGTGACTTCTGTTTACCGTGACTATCTGCCAAGTGCCTGGAGTACTTACTACGCTCCCACCATCTGGGAAGTAGGTTTCTATATGGGTACGTTCGGATTGTTCTTTACCTGTTACTTCCTCTTCTCCAAATTCTTCCCGGTTATTGCTGTGGCGGAGATCAAGCATATCCTGAAGAAAAATGGTGAAAGCTATAAAGAGAAAATGAATGTGGAAGAAGAAGAAACAGTGGAAGAGTTTGCACATAAAAATTTGCACGACGACCATCATTAAGAACAACAGTCAAGGTTTTAACTTTTGAATTAAATAATTATGTCGGTTAAAAAATTTGTAGTAGGCAACTTTGATGACGAAGCAGTACTTTTTCCTGCAGTGAAAAAAGTTCGCCGTGCCGGTTATAAGATCCATGATGTTTTCACTCCATTCCCTATCCATGGATTGGATAAAGCAATGGGGTTAAAAGACACCAGCCTTCACGTAGCAGGATTTATTTATGGTATCATGGGTACGGCTACCGCTTTAGGCTTTATTACATGGGCATTAACGATCGACTGGCAGGTAAACTTCGGTGGTAAGCCTTATTTCTCCCTGCCTGCGTGGATACCCATCACGTTTGAGCTTACTGTACTGTTTGCCTCTGTGGGCATGGTGCTTACCTTCTGCTGGCTTTGTCAACTGGCTCCTTTTATCAAGAAGGATCACTTCAATCCCCGCTCTACAGATGACCTGTTTGTAATGGCAGTGGAATGCACAGATAAAACCAACGAACAGGAAGCACTGGCATTCCTGAACAGTGTGGGAGCAAAGGATGTATCTGTTCAATACCGCGAAACCGGCTGGTGGCTTGGCCGCTACGATCAGGAAACGGTTAGATATGGTAAAAAAGTAGAAGCAGTTTAATAATTCAAGAAGAACATTAACAATATACGGATGAAAAAATTTTTGATCATAACAGGATGTGCAGCAGTTACAGCACTGGCTGTAAGCTGCAGCAGCCGTAATCCTGGCCGTGCTTATATGCCAGACATGACCTATAGCAGGGCTTATGAAACATATGCTCCTGTGCAGGAAAGACTGGATGCATCTGCAACACCTGGTGCACAATTCCATGGTGGTCCGGTTGAAGGCACTATTGCCCGTGGCGATATGCTGGGTTCAAAACTGCTGAAAGACACTATAGGTTCTTATGCTTCTTCGGCAGGCATAAAAAGCCCGCTGGCTGCTGGTTCATTTGATCTGAAAGAAGCGGAAAGGCTTTACCTCGTTAACTGCGGCATTTGTCATGGTTCCAAACTGGATGGTAATGGTCCTCTCTGGAAAGATGGTAGCGGCCCTTACCCTGCAGCACCTAAAAACCTGATGGGTGATGATATGAAAGCAACATCTGAAGGAACGATCTTCCATGTTGCCACTTATGGTAAAGGCCAGATGGGCAGCTATGCTTCTCAACTAAGCACTAAACAGCGCTGGGAAGTGGTTGCTTATATCAAATCAAAACAATTCCCGGCTGGCAGCACTGCAAAAACAGATTCAACAGCAGCAAAAGCACCGAAAGCGGCAGCAGACAGCACAAAAGCAGCCGTTAAATAAGAATTATTGAAGAAATTATAAAAGAATACTGATGTCAAACAGGGACCAATTTGTAGCGCCGAAAAGATACAATACCATAGCGATCGCTTTAATGGCTATTGGGATCTTATCTCTAGTTACATTGTATATCACGCATGGCTCTAAAGATAATCCGCACGACCAGGCAAGGTTCTGGGGCAGCTTGCTGCAGAATAGCGTTTACTTCCTGCTGATTGTGAATGCAGCAATGTTCTTTATTTGTGCTACCACACTGGCCTGGGGTGGCTGGCAGATGTCTTTCCGTCGCGTTACAGAAGCGATCACTGCCTGTATCCCGGTATTGGGCGTTATCTGCGGAGCGATATTGTTGTCCATTGCTTTTGGCAGCAATCATGAGATCTATCACTGGACAGATGCTGAGCACGTAAAACATGACCCTACACTGCTGCACAAAGCAGGTTTCCTGAATAAAGGATTTTTTGCCATCGTTACTGTACTTACTATTGTTCTCTGGTCTGTGTTGGGATGGAAAATGAGAAGTCTTTCCCGCAGTCTCGACAACAACCCTATCCCTACAGTAGAAGGCAGAAAGAAATACATGTTCAATAACACAGTTTGGGCAGCGATATACATTGTTGTATTTGCACTTACAGTAATGTCTTCTATTCCCTGGCTTTGGCTGATGAGCATCGATGCACACTGGTACAGCACCATGTATAGCTGGTACACATTTGCAAGTACATTCGTAGCAGGTATCGCTTTAATTACCCTGTTTGTTGTGTTCCTTAAAAACAACGGCTACCTGCCATATACAAATAAAGAGCACCTGCATGACCTTGGTAAGTTCATGTTTGCGTTCTCTATCTTCTGGACTTACCTGTGGTTCTCCCAGTTTATGCTGATCTGGTATGCCAACATTCCTGAAGAAACAGTTTATTTCAAAACAAGGGCACAAGGCGAATACAGCGGAGTATACTGGTTGATGTTCATCATCAATTTCGTAGCACCGATCCTGATCCTGATGAGCCGTGATTCAAAAAGGAATTATACAACCATTACATTTATGTCATTGCTGATCGTGTTTGGCCACTGGCTGGATTTCTTCCAGATGGTGTTCCCCAGCCCGCTGACTGACGCCGAAACAGGCAAAACATATGTACCCATGATATTGTATGATTTCGGTATCGGTTTAGGTTTTGCCGGCCTGATCATGTTTGTAACAGGTAAAGCACTGGCGAAAGCGCCACTGCTGGCAAGAAACCACCCGTTAGTGAAAGAGAGCTTGATACACCATACTTAAATTGTTTAAGCCTTTTAATCCTTAAACGTTTAAACTCGAATTAGAACAATAACTTTTGAACGATAGAATATGCAAACTTTTTTCATTGTAGCGATTTTGGCATTGGGCTTCCTGGTTACTTTTCAGATAGCCAAAGCCAGTGAATATGTAGCAGTGCTGCGTGGGGAAGAAAAGACCAGGAAACAGACCAATAAGATCAACGCCTTTCTGTTGCTGATTTTCCTGATTGTGGGCCTGATCGGTGTGTTTTATTGCAATGAAAGACTGAAAGGAAAGATCCTGGGTGCACCAGCATCTGATCATGGTGTGCATATCGATACCATGTTGTACATCACCATTGCCCTCACTGGCATTGTTTTCTTTGCAACACAGATCGCATTATTCTGGTTTTCTTATAAATACCAGGAGTCTGATAACCGTAAAGCGTTTTACTATCCGCACAACAACAAGCTGGAATTGATTTGGACTGTAATTCCTGCAATCACTCTGACTGTACTGGTTGGTTTCGGTATCTTCTACTGGTTCAAGATCACAGGTGAAGCACCTAAAAATGCGATGGTCGTGGAAGTAACCGGCAGCCAGTTCAAATGGGAGTTCCGCTACCCGGGCAAAGACAATATTCTTGGTAAGAAATATTATAAGGAGATCAACGACGCTAAGAACAATCCGCTGGGTCAGCTTTGGGACGACCCTGCAAACCATGATGATATTTATATTGCTGGTGAGCCAATGCACCTTGTAGTGAATAAGCCGATAAAGATGGTGATCGGTGCAAAAGATGTGATCCACGACGTAGGTCTGGCGCATTTCCGGATGAAAATGGATGCTGTTCCCGGTACGCCTACCACCATGTGGTTCACGCCTACCAAGACCAGCAAGCAGATGAAAGAAGAAACAGGCAATCCTAATTTTGTATATGAAATTTCCTGTGATCAGATGTGCGGTAAAGGCCACTGGAGCATGCGCGGTGAAATTGTAGTGGAAACACAGGAAGAATTTGATCAGTGGATGGCGACAAAGAAGCCAAAATACTTTGCTGCTTTCCCTGAGAAAGATCCAGCCGCACAAAAAGCAGCAGCAGATTCAACAGCAGCAAAAGCAGCCACACAGCCAGTAGCCATGGCTGGTCATTAATTCGAATCCTATAATAGCCCGCAGGGCGGGATAAAATAAAAGATTATGAGCGAAGCATTGCATATACATCACGACACAGCAGTGTCTCACGATGTTCATCACAACGGTGACCACGGACATCACCACCAGTCCTTTATCTCAAAGTATGTTTTCAGCATGGACCACAAGACCATTGCGAAGCAGTTTTTGATAACGGGTATCATATGGGCGATCATTGGTGGTCTGTTTTCTGTATTGTTCCGTTTGCAATTGGGTTTTCCTGGTCAGTCTTTCCCGATTCTCGAAACTTTCTTCGGACATTGGGCAAAAGGCGGCACCATCCAGCCTGAGTTTTATTATGCGCTGGTGACCATGCACGGTACTGTACTCGTGTTCTTCGTATTAACGGCAGGTCTTTCAGGAACTTTCTCCAACTTCCTCATCCCGCTGCAAGTGGGTGCAAGGGATATGGCTTCTCCGTTCCTGAACATGCTTTCCTACTGGTTCTTCTTCCTGGCCAGTGTGATAATGATCGCTTCAATGTTCCTGCAAACCGGCCCTGCAAGTGGTGGTTGGACGATGTATCCGCCTCTGAGTGCTCTGGGTCAGGCAAATGATGGTTCAAAACTCGGTGCAGATTTCTGGTTGATCGGTATGGCACTCTTTATCGTGTCTCAGCTGATGGCTGGTCTGAACTATATCTCTACTATCCTGAACATGCGTACCAAAGGCATGAGCATGACCCGTATGCCACTGACTATCTGGGCGCTGTTCTTCACTGCCGTTCTGGGTGTATTGTCTTTCCCTGTATTGCTTTCAGGTGCTATCCTCCTGTTGTTTGACCGCAACATTGGAACCAGCTTCTTCCTGAGTGATATCGTGGTGAATGGGGAAGTGTTGCCGAATGAGGGTGGTAGTGCGATCTTGTATCAGCACTTGTTCTGGTTCCTTGGTCACCCCGAAGTATATATCATCCTGTTGCCTGCAATGGGTATGGTGTCGGAAATATTATCTATCAACAGCCGCAAGCCGATCTTCGGTTATATGGCGATGCTCGGTTCCCTGTTCGCCATTTGTATACTGGCCTTCCTGGTTTGGGCGCACCATATGTTCGTTACCGGCTTGAATCCATTCCTTGGTTCGGTGTTCGTACTGTTAACGTTGCTGATCGCGGTGCCGTCGGCCATCAAGGTGTTCAACTGGCTCACGACACTCTGGCGGGGTAATATCCGCTTCACGCCTGCGATGCTGTTTGCGATCGGTTTTGTGAGCTTATTCATCTCTGGTGGTTTAACAGGTATCTTCCTCGGAAACTCAACCATTGATATTCACCTGCACGATACAATGTTCGTGGTAGCCCACTTCCACATTGTAATGGGTGTGGCATCTATGTTCGGTATGTTTGCCGGCATCTATCACTGGTTCCCGAAAATGTTTGGCCGCTACATGAACAATACCCTTGCTTATTTCCACTTCTGGGTAACACTGGTTGGTGCTTACCTGATCTTCTGGCCAATGCACTACGAAGGTCTGGCTGGTATGCCCCGCCGTTATCTGGATAAGAGCATTTGGGTTTCTTTTAACCAGTTTGGCAGTCTCGATCAGATGATCACTATTGTTACAGTTATTGTTTTCGCTGTTCAACTGATGTTTGTGTTCAACTTCTTCTATTCAATATTCAAAGGAAGAAAAGTTACCACAGCCAACCCCTGGGGTGCTACTACGCTGGAATGGACAACTCCTATCAGGCCTGGTCACGGTAACTGGACCGGAGAAATTCCTGAAGTACACCGTTGGCCTTATGACTATGGTAAAGACGGAAGAGAATTCATTCCGCAGACAGAGCCGATCGGGGCAAATGAAAGCAAGCATTAGAAATAAAAATGTGAGAGAGATCAGGAGAGGTTTTTATTAGGGTTTAAATTGCGAAAGCTGTGATGAATAAGATAAAAGACTACTTACAGTTAGTTAAGCTTTCGCTCAGTATAATGGTAGTGTTCAGCAGTGTGATCAGTTACCTGCTGGCGCCGAAAGTGGTGGAGTATGAATGGGTGATGATAGGATTGCTCTTTGCAGGTGGGATGTTGGTCACAGGAAGTGCCAATGCCATCAACCAGGTAGTGGAAAAAGACACGGATGCGATGATGAAGCGAACAGGAAAACGTCCTGTTGCTGCAGGCAGGATGAGTGTACAGGAAGGATGGGCTTTTGCCATCATTACAGGCGCACTGGGTGTTTTTATTCTTGGCTACTATTTCAATTGGTTGTCGGCTGGCCTTGCAGCATTCAGTTTGTTCCTTTACGCTTTTATATACACGCCAATGAAAAAAGTAAGTTCAATGGCCGTGTTAATGGGAGCAGTTCCTGGAGCATTGCCCTGCCTGATAGGCTGGGCGGCTGGGGATGACCGTTTGTCGCTGGGGGGCTGGGTATTGTTTGGGATACAATTCCTCTGGCAGTTCCCGCATTTCTGGGCCATTGCCTGGATTGCGCACTCAGACTACAGCACAGCAGGCTTTAAATTATTGCCGGCAGAAAAAGGGCCGACAAAATTTACAGCATTGCAAACGGTGATCTACTCATTGCTGTTGTTTCCTGTAACTGTGATGCCTTATTTCATCGGTATCTGTAATTATAGCGATGTGGTAGGGATGGTAAGCATAGGGTTGATTGTATTGGCGAATATTTTTATGCTGACGCGTTCTACTACGCTGTATGCAAAAATGGACGTAAGCTCAGCAAGGAAAGTGATGTTTGGAAGTTATTTATACCTGCCAGTGGTATTGCTGGCCTTATTAATGAGTAAAGCATAATATTATAATTAAAGTGAGATGGAAACAGTGATGAATCAACCAAAAAAGAAATTACATCCCCACAAGTTTACCTTGTGGGTGGCGATTGCCAGCATATTGATGATGTTTGCAGGCCTTACCAGTGCCTTTATTGTTAAAAGCAACCTGGTAGGCTGGAGCAATATCGCAATACCGAAGATATTCTGGGTGTCAACGGCTGTGATACTGGTGAGCAGTCTCACGTTGCAAATGGCCCTCAGAGCTTTTCGCCAGAGGGAAATGAACCAGTACCGTATGCTGATGGGATTGACTTTTGTGCTGGGATGTGTTTTCGTGGTGTTGCAATGGATCGGTTTTAAAGGCCTGTGGGACCAGGGAGTACATTTCACTGGGTCAGCAGGTGCAGGACAGTTCTTATACATCATTTTCGGATTGCATGCTTTGCACGTATTAGGCGGTATCATTGCGTTACTGGTAATGCTTATCAAAGCGTTTTTCGGAAAGATCAAATTGTATAGTGCAGTGCCGGTAGAAGTAGTGGCAACGTACTGGCATTTTGTAGATATTTTATGGATCTATTTGCTGGTGTTCTTCCTGATCATCGGTTAATAGAAGCCTTTTGATAATTGGAATTTATAAATAGAAATAACTGACATGGCGACAACAGCTACAGCGCAGCAGACAAAATGGTGGAGCGGTGGAAAGAGCCCCTTCAACATAGAGTACGGGAAGTTGATGATGTGGTATTTCCTGATGAGTGATGCTTTCACTTTCGGGGCTTTTCTGATCTCTTATGGCACTATCCGTTTCAGCCAAAACTTCTGGCCTGATCCAAACGCGGTGTTCAATGCATTCCCCGGAGCAGGACATGCCAATCTGCCTCTTGCTTTTGTAAGCGTAATGACCTTTATCCTGATCATCAGTTCCGTAACAATGGTGCTGGCGGTGCATGCAGGACATAATGGTGATAAAAAAGGAGTAATAAAATGGCTGGCCTGGACTATCGTTGGTGGTATCGCCTTCCTTAGCTGTCAGGCATGGGAATGGCATCACCTGATCACCGGTGCTCACGCTACCCTGATCGATGGGAAAATTGAATGGGTAGGACAAACCACCAGGGTAAACCCATGGGGTCAACTGGTACATGGTGAAGCACTGACTACAGCGCTGAATAATTCAACAGTTGAATCACTGGCAAGGATCGTGCATGAACAGCATGGCAATACCATGACGGAAGCACAACTGCTGGGTCTTCCAAAAGATCAACTGACAGGCATGATCAATACAGCTGAACTGCATGTGCGTCAAAACGGACCTGTTGCTTTCGGTGGATATTTCTACGGAATTACCGGTTTCCACGGTTTCCACGTATTCTCTGGTGTAGTGATCAATATTATCATGCTGATCATGACGCAGAAAGGAGTATTCGAACGCAGAGGTCATTACCTGATGATTGAAAAAGCTGGTTTGTACTGGCACTTTGTAGACCTGGTATGGGTATTCGTATTCCTTTGCTTCTACCTGATCTAAACAGCTTTAAACTTATTTTACAATAAACGAATTGAACGAGATGGAACATCAATCAGCATCTTCAGAGATAACCTTCCAGCACCATGTGTCTGATACAGAGTTCAGCAAAAGGGTGAAGAGAACAACGATCCTGCTTTCTGTGATCACAGTAATAGAGTTGGCAATCGGTCTTATTATCTATACTATCCATAAAGGCCCTGATCCTAATGCTTACCTGGTACTGGCTTTTAAAGGCGTGGTATGTATTCTTACCCTTGCAAAAGCATATTACATTGTATCAGTGTTCATGCACCTGGGTGATGAGATCCGTAATATGATCATGACTATTGTGGTTCCCCTGATGTTGTTTATCTGGTTTATTTTAGCTTTTATCATTGATGGTAATTCTTATAAGAACCTGAGAAATACCTATGATAAACATTTCCAGGAAACAACTACTCCAGTACACCACGTAGAAGAAAAGAAAGTGGAAGAGCCCAAGCCGGGAAAACAATAACGTATAGGTTTATTTATCATGTTGAATCACCGGCTTATATTGTTAGGCCGGTGATTTTTTATATCAGCATGTTTTACAGAAATATTACCGTATCATTCTTGCCTGCGAGGCTTAAAATGGAATAATTTCGCGCGCAGGCCGGTCCGGCTTCTGTAGCCGGCAATTAAAAATGAAGTGATTTGAATAAAACTGCTCTATATGCCATCCTGCTGGCGGCGCTTCTACCGCTGGTTTGTTATTTCGTGGTCAAAGGCTTTAGTGAATCCGCCATTGCCATGCCCAGGCATTATTATGCCGATTCTGTTATTACCCGCACAGAAAGGGGAAAGGAAATGACTGATACGGTTTGGCACCGGCTTGCAGATTTCGCACTTGTAAACCAGGAAGGCGATTCAATAAGCTGGGAAAAGCTCAAAGGCAAAATCGTTGTGGCTGATTTCTTTTTCACCCATTGCCCCACCATTTGCCCTCCAATGACCCGCAATATGAAATGGGTGCAACAATCCATTACGAATGCTCAACGGGTAGGAGATAAAACACCCGACTTTCTTCATTTCCTTTCTTTTAGCATAGATCCTGAAAGGGATTCAGTAGAAAGATTGAAACAATGGGCCGACCGGTTCCAGATCAACCCCGAACAATGGTGGTTGTTGTCGGGCGACCGGAACACGATCTATAACATGGCGATCCAGGAAATGAAGCTCGGCACTATTGATGGGCACGGCATAGATACTGACTTTGTACATTCCGATTATTTTGTGCTTATAGATACCAACCGTCATGTACGCGGTTATTATCATGGGCTTGACAGTGCTGATCTTGCACGGTTATCAAGTGATATTATTTTTCTCAGCATGGAAAAAGATCCCAGGCGCAAAAGTTTTTTGGCTGGGAAGCTGGAGATCATGGGAGTGGCTTTTATAGCAGCAATTATCGGCGTGGGATTATTGATATTCTTCATTCAAAAAAGGAAAAAAGATGTTAGCTCCGGCCTGGAAAAGGAATGACAAGAAAGCATCTGTACTGATCATCGCTTTTTCGTTTATTGTTTTTGCTGCGGTAGTATTATTGAGCCGTGTTCACCTAAAAGTTGATCTGGGCTTTGATGTACATCTTTTTGCCAAGGCCAACGCAGTGATCAATTCGCTTGTGGCAATATTGCTGATAGCGGCATTAGCGGCTGTTAAAAGAAAACAATACCTGACACATAAGAGTATAATGATGACAGCGATGATATTGTCGATACTCTTCCTGGTAAGCTATATCTGTCATCATCTGTTTGCCGGTGAAACAAAGTTTGGTGATATTGATCATAATGGTGTGTTGAGTGATGACGAAGCGGCGGGTGTTGGTTCATTGAGATGGGTTTATTATATCATTCTGGCTACGCATATCCCGTTGGCGGGCATTATCCTTCCTTTTATTCTGTTTACTGCTTACAGGGCGCTGATCGGCGAATGGCCCGGGCACCGCAAACTGGCGAAGATCACCTGGCCGGTTTGGTTGTATGTGGCTGTAACTGGCGTGGTCGTTTATCTTATGATCAGTCCATATTATTGATAATAGGATTGTTCCCAACGGATTAAAATTGTCAGGCGTAGAGTATCGCCAAGAACGCCACAGTACGCCGAGTGCGCAACGTAGCGTCCTTTGCGAAATCGTGGCGTTCTTGGTCTACGCCCCGACAGATATCTAGCCCAGTACCTACCTTGTTTGAATTTTGTAACTTTCCCTTTGATTCCTGTAAGTTTTCCTCCTGAGACCTGGTTTAGCTTTGTGTGAAATTATTAACAATGGAAGACAACACTTCTTTCACAGGAATGTGGGCGACGCGCGATGGATATATACGCCAGGAATTATTACCGAACGGCCGGTATGATGAAGCCCGCGGCCAACGGAAGAGTGCTTATACAGGCAGTTACGTAATTAAAGGAACCCATATTGAATACATCGATGATACCGGCTTTACGGCTGGTGGCAATTTCCGGAATGGAGTGTTGTATCACGGCGGGTTTATCTTTTACAAACAGGAAAATGATTATTGATTAAATTTATCCTAATGACAAAAGCGGAAACATTAGAAGATTTTTATAAACAGAAATGTGAATGGTTGCCGGATAGCCTTCAGCGGGATATAGGCCATTTTAATGTTTTCCGGACCGAGGAAGTGATAAAGCATAATTCCCCTCCGAAATATGCAAGGCGTGATTTTTATAAGATAAGCCTGTCAAGAGGCCGGACCATTTTTCATTATGCGGATAAAAGTATCGAGATCTCCGGGTCTACCCTGATATTCTTTAACCCGGTAGTGCCTTATACGCTGGAGCGACTTTCAGATGATTATACCGGTTACTTCTGCATTTTCAGGGAAGCTTTTTTTGATATGGGAATGCGGCGCAGTCTATCTGAACTGCCGATGTTTTCACCGGGCGGCAAGCCAGCCTATTCACTTACTAAAGCGCAGGATAAAGCCATCAGTGTGATCTATGAAAAAATGCTGGACGAGATCAACTCTGATTATACATTCAAGTTTGACCTGTTGAGGAATTATCTTACAGAGCTGATACACCATGCTCTTAAAATGCAACCTTCTCAAACATTGTATCAGCATCCTAATGCGAATACGCGGATCACAGCAGTATTTACAGAGTTGCTGGAAAGACAGTTTCCGATAGAGTCGCCATCGCAACAGTTTACATTGCGATCAGCCAGTGATTTTGCAAAACAACTGTCTGTGCATGTTAATCACCTTAACCGTGCTATCAGGGAAACAACGGGAAAGACAACTACAGAGCATATTGCGGAACGGTTGATAGGAGAAGCTAAAGCCTTGCTTCGCCATACCAACTGGAATATCTCTGAGATTGCATATTGCCTGGGATTTGAAGAACCGGCACACTTCAATAATTTTTTCAAGAAGCAGACCAGCATGGCTCCTTCAGTCTTCAGATCTGTTTAATTTATTCTGATTCACTGTTGAAACGAAGACTGTAATTTTCTTCTTCCAAATCGAGCAGACCGTTGTATTTCCGGATAAGTGCTTCATCCACTTCCTGTTTCCTGTTGAGTTGCTGAAGAATGGCCCTTTGCTCGCTGATCAATTCTGCCATCACGTTCCGGAACTCATCACCATCTAAAAAAGTATCATGCACTCCGGCCAGTTTATTTTCAGATAGTTTCAGATGGCTGACATGCTTCGCTTTTAGATTTTGCAGTATCTCATGTTTGTTTGCGATATCAGGGTATTTATCATTCAATACTTTTAATGCGGCCATGGACAGTTTTTTCTGAATGATCGTTTCCTGGCTTTTTGATGTTTTATCATCAGGGTCTTCTATGTTCACCCACTTTACGACCCAGGGTAATGTGAGTCCCTGGAATACGAGTGTAACAAGGATAACGATGAAAGTAATGAACAGGATCAGATTTCGCTGTGGGAACTCAGCACCATTGGTCATATAGATAGGAACGGACAATGCTGCTGCCAGTGATACCACCCCGCGCATACCTGCCCACCCAAAGACCAGTGGGCCGCGCCAGCCAGGATTTCTTTCAGCAGTAGTGATCACATTGCTGATAAGACGGGTGAAGAGTGAAGCTCCGAGCGTTGAAAGAAGCCGCACTATGATCAATACTACAGTAATGATAAGACCGTAGCGGATAGCATCATATAAACTGGTATCACCCAATTGGCCGACGATGACTGGAAGTTCCAGCCCGATCAGCATGAACACGATACCATTCAAAGCAAAGCCAATGGTAGACCAAACATTTTCTCCCCGCATACGGCTGCGATGATCGAATATCAGGTGGCTGCGATGGGAAAGAAAGAGGCCACCGCTTACTACAGCCAGCACACCCGAGAAATGCAATTGCTCTGCAACGATATACATAACATAGGGAGCAATGAAGGTGAGAAGGATATTAATGTTAACGGTAGTAGGCAGCCAGCGGTGAATTGCATAGAATACAAGGGCAATAGCAATGCCGGTGAGAATACCCATGATGATCACTATAAAAAAACTGATAGCTGCATCCCGGAAAACGAATTCACCCGAATCCACAGCCTGGATGGCAAATCGGAATACGATCAAGCTGGAAGCATCATTCAGCAGGCTCTCTCCTTCAACAATGGAGATAAGCCGTTTGGGAACTTTTATACCTTTTAAGATCGAGGTGGCAGACACAGCATCAGGAGGGGAAATGATACCGCCAAGAAGAAAACCAAGAGCCAGGGTGAAACCTGGAATAAGATTGCTGGATACGATAGCGATCACACCGGAAGTAAGGATCACGATCAGGAAGGCAAAACTGGAAACAACGCGCCGCCATTTCCAGAGTTCTTTCCAGGAAGTTTGCCAGGCAGCTTCATATAACAAAGGCGGCAGGAAGATGATAAAGATCATTTCAGGATCGATCTTGATCTCCGGCAACCAGGGAGAAAAACTCAATGCCAATCCACCAAGCACTAATACGATAGGGTAAGAAATTTTCAGGCGCTGAGCCAGCATTACCAGGAACAGGATAATGAGCAGCATGAGAATATAAACACTGAAGGAATCATGCATAAGAGTGATTAGTTTAGGTCAACAAACTAAAAATACAGCAATTCCTCTGAATGCTCCTGGGAGGTTTTTATTTCCTTATTAGGGATTTTCTGTTTGAATTATGTAAGCATTCGTTTGATGTATATAAGGAAAATGGCTTTTGCGAAGAGTAGCTTTGTTTGACGAAAAAAATAAGGGATATGAAAAAGATCTGGTTTATTACGGAGGCCTCAAAAGGGTTAGGGTTGACGCTGATGAGGCGGTTGATACAGGAAGGGTATAAAGTTGCCGGCACTTCGAGGGACCTGGATGAGTTGAAGAGATCAGTAGGAGGGGTGTCACCGGATTTTCTTCCGTTGATGGTTGACTTGCTGGATGAAGACAGTGTGGCGCGAGCGTTATATGATACGGTCCGTCATTTTGGGGGAATTGATGTGATTGTTAATAGTGCCAAATACGGCCTTGCCGGAAGTATAGAAGAGTTGTCGGATGCGGAGACCCGCCGGAATTTTGATGTGAATGTGTTTGGAACATTGAATGTGATCCGTGGAGCATTGCCTTTTCTGCGTGAGCAGGGAAGTGGCCATATTTTCAATGTATCATCTATTGGAGGATTTACCGGGGCAAAGGAAGGGTTTGGCATTTACCGTGCTACGGAATTGGCTGTGTTGGGTTTTTCGGAATCGCTGGCGGCAGAAGTACGCCCTTTCGGAATAGATGTAACGGTGGTGGTACCAGCCTACTTCCGTTCAGGTTTTACAGCTCCGGGTTTGCTGGTTGTTCCAAAAAGAAAGATTGCGGATTACAGGCCCATTAAGGAAATACAGAACCTGCCGCTGCAGGGAGGTGGCAGTGTGGTGGAACTGGAGAAAGCAGCGATGGCGTTGTTGTTGGTAGGAGAACAGGAAGATCCACCATTGTTTTTATTCCTTGGGCAGAATGTGAGTGATTTGGCTGCAGTGAGAACGAGGCCGGTAGAAAGAAGAATGGAGGGGGTGAGGGATTTGGTTTCGGCGGCAGGGCTTGCGGTATGATCTTTTCTTTGGCTGGGTATACAAAACTTCAGCGTAAAATTCATTCGTAGGAAAGAAAAATAAGTTCGCGGATGGTACACTTAAAAGAAAGTGGCCTGTTCGCGAACTTATTTTTTTTATAGGCGAACCTTTTTCTTGGATCGCAGGTGAACCTTTATTCTATGAAGCGAAAATACTCTATTCACCTCCTTGTTTCCATTATTGCTGCTGTACTTATTGCGTTGTTCGTTTATACAGCATTGAGTAAAGCAATGCAATTGCACCGGTTCCATATAGCATTAAGGTCTTCGCCCTGGTTGCGGCCATTCAGCGGGCAACTGGCCTGGGGTATACCAGCAATTGAGTTGTTACTGGCTGTTGGTTTGTTGATTCTCTGGTTTCGTGAGAAGGCATTATTGTTCTCCGGCATCCTGCTTTTTTGTTTTACAGGTTATATCGGTGGTATGTTACTATTTGCGAAGAAACTGCCTTGTGGCTGTGGCGGTGTAATAGAAGTGCTTAGCTGGCAGCAGCATCTTGTGTTGAATATCATAATGACCTTTCTGGCGTTTTTTGGTTGGTATATGGAAAGAAAATATAAAAGAACTGTTGCAATAGAACCTGGTCAGGCAAGCGCAAACCTGGCCGGCAGGAATAGCCGAATACCTGTATAAAAAAGTAGGCAAATGTTTTTTCATTTTAAAATCAGAAGTTATGAGAAAGTATTTATTGGGATTATTCGCTGTGATTGCAGCGGTGTCTTTGAGTGCGTTTACAAGTGCTAAATCATCTGACAAAGCTGTAAAGTCTGCACCGTTGTATTGGTTTGAGTATAATATATCATCAGGGGCAGGTACCTATTTGGATTATGGGGAGCGGAGCCTATTTGTTACAGCCATCTGTAATCAAATGGAGGGAGATGATTGCCGTCGAGGATATTCTTTGGAGGATTTGGTGAATGGCGATCCGGAACAAGGGGTGATTGATGACAATTTCCATGATGACCAGATCAGAAAACCTTGAATGGTCAGATCGCTTTGAAAATGAACGGCCATCGTTAAATCGATGGCCGTTCTTAATTAATCCGTAATTACAAGAACAGGAATCTTTGCTTTAGTCTTCCTAATAGATATACCATTCTTTTTTAGTGCTTCTTTGAACAAATCCATATTGCCAGAGATCAAAACATTCTGATGAATCTCAAAATTCACTGGTCCCGAATAAGATAGCCGGTTAACTAATGGAAGGGCTGAGAAAAGCGTGAAGTATTGTTTTAGTGTAAACCAAAGCCGATCTGATGGCCAATGACTGAAACGATTAATAGAATCGACTTGCGGCTTTCCGGTTGTGGGAGATGCTTTTCCGCTTGTAGAAACAAACAACCGGCGGTCTAAGGGTTCCAACACCCAACAGTCTTTTTCAAGTAGCTTGACTTCAGCTTTGAGACCGAAGTGAAGGGCCAGATCGCGTTGCATGATCGGATAAATATCACTGGCCCTGGACATCGGTACTTTGACATCATAGGTATACTGATGATTTATTGCCCAGTTTTCATCAAACTTTTCGCCGGTAGGCGGAAAAAACAAGCTTGAATCTTTTACATGAATATCTATAGGCATCGAAGTGTAAGTTTCAAGTGAACCATTATTAAAGGCGGCACGGTATAAACTTAATACCCGTATGTTCGGCAGACAAAGCCTGTTGGGAGGGCCATTTTTTCCGGGTATAAAACTGCGTAGGTAGGGCATGTGAAAATCATGATGAAACAGGTATGAATAAAAATTTACACTATCCAGCCAACGACCCTCCCCTTCGGAAATTAGAGGCACGTCAATATTTAGGTCCTCAACTATGCGATTCTGTTTAAAAGTTAAAGGAATATTGGACAAAAATTTTTGGATATTAACTGCTGTAGTATGATCATTTCCTCCAGCATACCGGAGCGTCCATGAGGAATCCAGCCAGAGATAGCCCAAAGTCTTCAATCGATCAAATAATGCCTTTTCTCCAGTAACCATCGGGATATTTTTAGGCACATGTATTTTATTCTTTCTTTTAAAATACCTGATTGTTGAATCCTTTCCTTCAGGGTTGATCATAATAATCTGTAACTGGTCTTTAAATTGTGCCTGCAAACTATCAAGGTGAGGAAAAGCTTCTACGCATGGCTTGCAGCCATGGGCCCATAAATCAATTATGAAGACTTTTCCAGGGAAATCTGAAAACTCCAAAGTCGGCTTATGGTAGTTTAATACTTCTTTAAACTGGATATTTGGCCAGGTTTCGCCAACAGAAATACTTTGAGATTTTGCGGTTATAAACCCAATTGAAGCAATCAATAAAAGAACTGCACGTTTAAACACTAAATACATATCTGTGGTTTAAAAAATGATTTAATAGCCAGGGTTTTGCTGTAGGTATACATTCCGTTGCAACTCGTCCAGCGGTACAGGGTATAATACATCAGTTGACTGCCAGCTTGTACCTTTCAATGGTCCAAGAACAGCATCGGAACGACCTGTTCGTTTAAGATCAAACCAACGATGTCCCCATTCGGTAAATAATTCAACAAAACGCTCTTTTTCTATAGCGCGTAATAAGGATTCATCAGTAAGGGCAACCAGGGGAGCTAATCCAGCGCGCGTATGTATCCTATTCAGATCATCCAATGCCGGTTCAGGTTGTTGCAGCATGGCTAATGCTTCTGCACGGATAAGATATGGCTCTGCGAGACGGAATACAATATGATATTCCGTACTGGCCGTTCCTGCTCTTTGTTTATATTTAAAAGGATAGTGATAGGTTTCTCCACCTATTACCACTGTTTTTAACCAGGCATTAGCCCGTTTATCACCTGTTTCAAATGATTGCCATAAGTCTTCTGTTGTACTGAAAGAAGGATTTATGCTCGCATTGGAGGGAATGAACTGAACCCCTAATGATGTATAGGCTGTGGTTCCGGAAGGAGATAACTGCCAAATAGTTTCCTTACTCCCTGCCAGGAATACTGATTCAAGATTTGTTCCTAAAACAAAATCATTATTATTAATAATGGAAGAAGCTGTAGTAACTGCATCCCCCCAACGGCCGAGGTATAAATAGACCCTTGCCAAAAGTGTCTGTGCAGCCCACTTGTTTGGCCGGGTCCTGGTTGAATTGATCTGTTGTACCGGTAGGCTTTCCACCGCAGTCTGCAGATCATCTATTATCTGTTTGTATACTTTGGTAACTGATGTTCTGGGCAATACTGCATTCATGTGGTAGTCGGTTGACAATGGCAGGGGCAGGTCGCCAAAAAGATTAACCAGGTAGAAATATGAAAATGCTCTTACAAATAAGGCTTCACCACGTAGTTGCTGCTGAACAGAAGGCGTAAGTCCATTGGGCTTACTAAACCCTTCCAACAAAGCATTACATTGATAAATAGCCTCGAATCCCGGATTCCACAACCATGACAATACATCGATCTGGCCGGATGAAATATCATTAATCCTGACTGCGTCGAAATCTACACTCGGGGCTGTATTGTATAATTCATCAGCACTTAATGCAGGATAAATTGATAGACCGCAATTTGCAAAATACATATGGGGACGCATGAACTGACTGTATAATCCGGCTACTGCAGAATTGGCTGTTGCATCACTGGAGAACACAGCATCACTCAAAATCTGATTTTGAGGTGCAGGTACTTCAGTAAACTTCTGACAGGAAGAAAACAGGAGTAGAGAACATAATAACAATGCAGAATATGATCTGTATAAAAAGATAAACATAATAGTAAATTTTAAAAGGTTAAGTCCACACCGATCACCAGTGTTTTCAATGGAGGAAGTTTATAAATGCGCTGTGTTTCGGGATCAGCACCGCGATAGCCGGTGATGGTCAACACATTTTGAGCAAGGGTATAGATACGTGCATTACTGCAGCCTATCTTTTTTTGCCAGCTCGCTGGCAGCGTATAGGAAACTGCAATGTTTTTCAGGCGCAGGAAAGAGGCGTCACTATACATAGCGTTCGAAGTAGCAATTCGGGAGGCTGCTATAGCCACAGGCGCTGCATTGATCGCAGTAAATCTTTGTGTAGGCGCAATATCACCAGGTTGCTGCCACCGCTCCAATACGCTCACCGGTTGATTTAAATTGCGGCCGGGTATTTTGGAAGCCAGGTCTGATAAGTAATTAATCCCAATTTGATGGCGGAATTCAAAGAATATCGTACAGGAAAACCCTTTATACTGAAAATCATTTCCCAGGCCACCGTAAAAATCAGGATCCAGCTTACCCAATACCTGGAAATCATCTTTTGAAGAAAACACTCCATCTTTATTTACATCTTCAAATTCATAAAGACCAGTTGAAGGATCAACGCCAAGATATCGGTAGCGTTTGATCAGGTTCAACGGCTCACCGACCGCATAGTTGCGTGCATAGCTTGAATAGGCAAAGCCCGGAAAGGAAACCAGCTTATTACGGGGAATAGTGATATTACCATAGGTCTGCCAGCTAAAATCTCCGGCACTTATATTGGTAGAGCGTAATTCAATTTCAACTCCTGTGTTTTGTACCAAAGCCTGAAGGTTTTCTGTAACGCTGAAAAACCCTGTCTGGCTGGGCAATGGATATTCTACCAGTTGATTGCTACTCCGGTTACGGAAATACGCAGCCGAGATAAACAACCGGTCTTTAAACAGGCCAAGCTCGATCGCTGCTTCCAGTTTCCGGTTTACCTCCCAACGATGGTTAGGATTAAATAAGCGTGTAGGTATTAACCCTGCAACACCCTGATAAGGATTGAAAGCGCCGCTCCAGGTTGGTAAGTATTGATAATCGGTTATTTGGTCATTACCTGTGCTACCATAGCTGGCACGAAGCTTCCCAAAACTAAGCATGGGAAGTTTGTTTTTAAATGTGTTGGAAAAAATCCATGCAGCACCAACTGAACCGAATTGTGCAAACCGATTGTCCGGCCCAAAGCGGGAAGAACCATCTCGCCTGCCAGTAAAGCTTAGGAGGTATTCATCCTGCCAGTTGTATTGAATACGACCGAATATTGCTGAGTAACGATATTGTGTATAGCTATTATTTGCGCTAAGCATGGTAGCCTGATTAATTGACCGAAGCAAGGCATCACTGGTAAATCCAGAAGCTTGTTGTGAAGCCTGATCATTACTGCTTAATTGTAAAGTGCCTCCAACGAGCGCTGTAATCCTTCCCCAGGCAAATTGATTGCTGTATTCCATTTGTGGCTCTATAATCCAGCTTCTAAGCATACGGCTGGCAAAGCTTGATACGCCCCGTGGATTATTAGTAGGGTTTTGAGCAACAATCGGTATTATACGTTCTTCTTTGGCAACAGTAAGGTTATAGCCGGCATTCACTCTAAGGGAAAAGCCCGGTAAAATTTTATACCCTAACTGAAGATGACTGATCAGATTATCAGTGTTCGCATTATACTCCGATGCTGTGTAAGAAAGAGGGTTGTTAAATACTGCACCGCCCTCCTGCCAGTTGAGTTTGCCATCCGCATTGAGAAGCGGGGGCGTATTAGGAGGTAGGCTAATGCTTGAAGTGAGATCCTGAACCGCATTATTGTTTTTAGTGAACGCGTAGTTGACAGACATATTAGCGGTGAACCGGCTATCTGCAGAGCGATGCTGCAGGTTCAGATTTGCAGAGGCCCGTTGCAGGGACTTATCTCCGGGGAATACAGTGGTTTCCCTGTGATAGGCCATTCCAAACAGGAATTGTGTTAAGTTATTACCGCCCGATAGTGAAGTCTGCACATCATTGAAAAGGGCTGTACCACCAATCAACAGCTTTTTAAAATCAGTATACCTTGTGGTATCCCACAACAACAGATCAGGGGCAGTTGCAACGGTGGGAATGGCATTATCCTGTGCAAACCCTTCATGCCGCATAGCAAGGTATTGAGGAGTATTCAGGAAATCCATACTCCGCGTAATACGGCTCCAGCCGCTTTTCATAGAGAAATTGGTTTGTAGTTTTCCGCTCTGCCCTTTGCGGGTTGTAATGAGAATTACCCCATTGGCACCGCGGCTTCCATAGATAGCAGTAGCATCAGCGTCTTTCAACACTTCGATACTTTCAATATCTGCTGGATTCAGGCTTATAAGCGGGCTAATGCCCCCTCCGCCCGAGACTTCCAGGGGAGTGTCTGGGTTGCCATAAGCAGAGATCAGTTGATTCAGCACTTCCTTACCTGCTGCAAGCGGAACGCCATCAATAATAAACAGAGGCTGAGAGCCCTGTGCAATAGAATTCCTGCCACGTACCTGTACTCTCACCGAAGAACCCGGAAGACCGTTGGTTTGTGTTATTTCAAGCCCGGCTACACGGCCCTGCAATGCATTCAATGCATTGCCGACCGGTTGTTGCGCAATAGTAGCCTGGTTGATTTTACCAACGCTTCCGGTGTTCATCCGGCGGGTGGTTTTACCATAGCCAATAACAACAGTTTCATCAAGGCTTCCGATTTTGTGGGTTACGCTTATCGCGATATAGCGTTGGCCTTGCAATGGGATCTCCTGTGATTGTATTTCAGCCCCACTTATATACAGTACATCGCCTGATGGTTCAACCGGTAAGCTGAATTCCCCGTTTTTATTGGAAGAAGAGGATTGTCCGCTTAGTTTTGATCTTACTGTTACGCCTTGTGCGGGTTGGGTGTTCTCATCGGTTATCCTGCCTGTTAGTACAATGGCAGGTGCTTGTTTTTCAGAAGGAGATAAAATCCTTTTTAAAATAATAAAACGCTGGTCTTTCGAATAAACTAAAGGTTGATTGTCGAAACATTTCTGCAGCGCAGAATCTAATGTTACTTTGTTTAAATGAACAGAAACCGGTTTTGATTCGTCCATCATTGCCCGTGTATAAACAAATCGTTGAGGCACCTGTTTTTCCAGTTCTTTCAATACTTTTTCTAACGCAGC
Organism: Chitinophagaceae bacterium; assembly: GCA_051954695.1. Lineage (GTDB taxonomy): Bacteria > Bacteroidota > Bacteroidia > Chitinophagales > Chitinophagaceae > Terrimonas_A. Next base: position 38,489 of record JBQCHL010000025.1, on the reverse strand, counting down.
ATTTTCAAAAGAGAGAGAGACTGTTTGAGTAAAACCCCGAAGATTAAACGGGATAGACAAAATGATCAGGAAGCCGCAGCGGAGAATAAGGCCGCGACCATACTTAAGCAGTTGCATAGTTTGGAACAGTTTGAGTTACACAATACGATTCGGTCCGAGAAAAGGGCAAAGGCTGGCCAGGCAGGGCGGATGATCGCCTGCAATGAATGGCCGTTTCTGACCTTGATTTGTTTCGTTCCTACTTAGTAATGGTAACTCGACGTCCGTCGATGCGGTAAGTGAATTCTTCTGTTTTGGAAAGGATCTTCAACCAGTATTCCAGGGGTTGATTTCGTGAAAAGGGGCCAGCTTTAAACGACTGGTCGGGCACGTTTTGGATAATTTCTACATTATACCAGCGGGCAAGTTGCCGCAGCACTTCGCTTAAAGGTGTATCATCAAAATTGAATTCATTTTTTGTCCAGGCTGTGATCACATCTACTTTTCCCTCCCCTACTTTAAGCCCTTTACTGGTTACACGCGCCTGCTGGTTGGGAACAAGCCGCACCATTTCTTTATCAGACAATGATACATTTATTTTTCCTTCTACCAGTGTGGCTGAAGGGAAAGGCTCATCCGTGTAGGTATTAACATTAAAAGCAGTACCAACAGCTTCCACGACCATGGGAACTCTATCTTTAATGGCAGCTTCCACGCGGAATGGCTGAGCAGAATTATGCGCTACTTCAAAATAGGCTTCACCGCTTATATATACCCGTCTTTCTTTTTCAGGAAAATGGGTTGGGAAACGGATAGATGATGACGCATTCAAATACACTTTTGTTCCGTCGGGTAATCGTAAATGATAAAAACTTTTATGTGGTACAGTCAGTGTATGAAACTCATTTTCGCTGTATTCGGTTTGATAAACCAGCTCTTTTCCTTCTTTGATAAGTAGTCCTTTATCAATGACCGAATCAGTTTTAGTTTCACCAAGCACGATTTTCTTCCCCTTTCCCATATCCAGTACCACCTTTTCCTTTTCCAATTGCCCGCTTTGATGGATAAGTGTATCTGTTTCCTCGCGGACAATAGGCCCTTGCTTTTCAGTGAATGGTTTTGCTACCCAGATTATGATTACAAATGCGATAAAGGAAGCAGCTACACCATATGCCCATAACCGTCTTACTTTCCTGCGATTATTGAAGCTCAACTCCTGTTTGCTTTCCTCCAGGTATTGCTCTGTACCTGCCTGATTATATTCTTTCAGCTTTTCCTGCAGCTTTTCCTGGTTGGTCAGTTCAGCAAAAAGCTTTTTGTTATGCTCGTTTTCATTGACCCAGGCATTTAATTCCTGCTTCTCTGGTTCTGTCAGTGATTCCTTAAGAAACCCAGCAATCAAATAGGCTGTCCGGTAAGCCTTTTTAATATTATCTGGTTCGTTTCCTTTTTCCATGTTGGTAAGGTAGCTAATTGCCTTGTATTAAAATACGGGAGGAGTGTAAATGTTGACTAGCCGTTTGATTTTTATTTTTTAGGGATCTGTAGTTTTTCTTTTAAGAGCGCCACTGCTCGCTGTCGTTGGTTTCGCACGGTATGATAAGAGGTCTTGAGTTCCTCGCTGATCTCCCGCTCATTTTTTCCTTCCACAAAATAGAGCTGGAACACTTTTTTTATTTGCTGAGGCAGGTGCTCGGCTGCTGAGAATATTTCGCGGAATACTTCTGCTTCTATCAGAAAGCTAATGAAGTTGGCTTCCTCATCATGTAGAGATTCTTCGTGTGACGCAACAGGAATGACAGGAATATTCTTTTTTCGCAGCAGATCTATGCAGGCATTGCGTACCGTTGTATATAGAAAGGTCTTAACGGTTTCAGGATGCTGCAAAGAGACCCTTTTTTCCCAAAGCTTGGCAAAGCAGTCCATGACCAGGTCTTCCGGATCATACCTCTGTTTTAAGAACCTTCGTGCGAAATAACAAAGCGCAGGGAAATACTCGCGAAACAGATGATCATAAGCCACTTCTTCTCCAGGTTTAGAACCCTGGCCCAGGTTTGTATGAGGTTTTTGGAGCGACAAGTTTGATAATTAACATTGGCATAGACCGGATAACATGAGAAAGCTGGTATTGACTTCAGGGCAGGTAAAACTAATGAAAAAATACATTTAGTAAGTTTTTGCATACTTAATGTTAGTTTTCACAGACGATTCGAGGCCAGGCTTTTACCTTTTCTTTCTATAGAAACTACTATGTCTCAGGAAGAAAAAGATCCCAAGCTTGCACCAGTGAGGTCTATGTTTTTGGATGGTTCAGTTGAGCGTATGAAGGATATTGAAAAACTTTATCCTACATACATAGCCAGGCTACTTGGGCTTAATCATAGCAGGTATGTACGTAAGTTGTACAAGCCTGAAGAGTTAACTATCAAACAGATCAGGTCATTTGCTAAACGGGTAGATATAGACCCACAGATTGTAACCAATATCATTCTGAACCAGTTGGCTGCTGATGATAAGCAGAAAAACAATCTTTCCAAATAAGTAAAATACTACTGAGGTCAACTCAGTCTTCTGCAATGCCAGCCCTATGAGGAACAGGGTCTATGTTAGGTCGGATAAATGCTTATTCCGCCATTTCCGTGGAGGAAGGTTGAATTGCTGGCGGAAAGCTGTGATAAAACTGTTGCGGGTAGCATAACCCACTTCCAGTGCGATTTCTTCTATTGAGCGATCACTTGTTTTCAGCAATAGCTGAGCATATTGCATTCGATGCCAGGTAAGCCGTTCAAAAACGGCCATGCCGAATAAATGTTTAAACCCGGTTTTCAATTTCCGTTCGCTTATACCGGCTTGTTTGGCCAGTGTATACTGGTCGCCCGGCCAGTGCAGGTCACGCTGCAATAAATGATCTGCCGAATAGATCGCGGCAATATCTTCATCATTAAGCTGATCAGGCAGTGGCCGCCCCTGGTGGGTGAGATGAAGCAGCAACAATTCCTGGATGCATTTGTCATAATACAATTGCCTGATAGAATCCTTGTATGGATGACGGAGGATATTATGTATCAGGTTTTTCATTTCCTCACTGAGTGGTTTTGGCGTTGTTGCCTGAACAAGATGCGGAATTCCTAAATTCTCCAGTAATTCTTTGGAGTAATGAGCCATGAAATAACTGCAGGCACTATCTTTTTTAAATAAGGCGATCAGGTCGGGCTGATCATTTAGCTTGTATTCTCCTGCACGCAATACCCATTGCTCACCTTCCTGAACCTGCTGGGTTATTTGTCCTGATAACATAGCCTCAAGTCTAATACTTCCCGGGCGGTTCTTTTCTTTAATAGTAAGCTTGCCTGTACGAATGAAGCGGAATATCCTGTAACTGAAATCGATAAATTTTTGCTGGTAGTTTTTATGCTCTGCTGTAAAGGTTTTGTGCCGGGATATATGATGAGTGCTGCCGGGAAGAATAGGGTCCTTGGGTTTTGCGGGCTGCGACTGCCAGTCGACACGTTTATTGTTATTGAGAAAGATATCTGGTATCATAGTTGGATAAGGTTGAGGTGAAGGATGTTATTTAAATTTAATGCATTTTTCGTAAACGATTAACCAGGCTATGAGATAATTTTCTCGTTTTCTAATGACTTCGATAATTGTGCTTTTACATTCTGTACAATGAATTTAAATGTTTTTGTAAATGTGCCCATGGTGTTTACACCGGTATAAAATGTTTTTTGGCCCAGCTATGAGCTCTTTGCAATATTGCGTATAAAGCCGGATATGTAATAAATAACGGTTGCGCATCTGTTTCTAAAATAGAAGTATGAAGAAGATCATTACTGTAATCATCCTGATCCTGGTTGGGCTATCCGGCTATTCCCAAACGAAAAATTTTATCGATCAACCTTTTATCGAAGTGCAAGGAACTGCTGATTCCCTTGTTACTCCAAACCAGATATTTATCCGGATACTACTCTCCGAGAAAGATACCAAAGACAGGGTGCCTCTGGAAGAAACAGAGACCAAAATGGTTATGGCTCTTCAATCGCTGGGTATCAACACTGAAAAATATCTGCAAGCGAGCGATATGTTGAGTAATTACCGCGTTTATTTCCTGAAGAAAAGGGATATTCTTAAATCGAAAGAATATATACTGGAAGTATCGACCGCTGCATTAGCCAGTAGTGTATTTATAGAATTGGAAAACCTTGATATTTCAAATGTTTCTGTGGATCGCGTAGATCATACAGATATAGAGGGTATCAAAAGCGATTGTTATTCCAAAGCCATTGAAGCAGCGAAAAGAAAAGCTGTTGCTCTGACCCGATCAATTGGCCAGACAGTAGGCAATGCCATCCATATCACTGAAAAAGAAGCCGGCATTCAAAGTCAGCTTCAGGGCGTTGCTGCAGGCATACGCATAAGGGGAATAAGCACTATTGCACAAGGCAAGCAGGGCCTTCCTAAGATTGAGTTTGAGAAGATAAAGATTACCACATTAGTAAATGCGGCATTCGTTTTAAAATAACATAGAAAGTGGCTGGAGTTAATTGAACAGATTAAAACTGGCTCAGGTTAATTGCTTAAATAATAAACAGGTTACTTCTTTTGAATGTCCAGATATATACCCGCTGCCCGGGCAGCCATACTTTTCTGTTTCAATTGCTCCTCCACTTCAATAACCGCCTGCATCAGGTTATTCTTTGTATCCGTTAGTTCGGCAATAGCCTTACTTATCAGTTCCCAGACCGGTTTCATTTGATCAATTAAATCCTGTCCTTTGCCCGTCAATTGTATCAGCCGTTTTCTCTCATCGGTCTTATCTTTTTTTGAACGGATGAGTTTTTCCTTTTCCAGTTCTTTCAGTAAACTAATGGTCGATGGATGAGTATAACCAATCTCTGTTGCTATCTCCACCACGCCCAGCAAAGGTTTATGATGAAGCGTATAAATAACAGGGAACCATTTAGGTTCAAATGCTATTCCATGATCTTTATAGATCTGCAATCCATCCTTTCGCATCATATCGCTCAGTCGCTGAAGCCTTGTTGCGAGAGCCAGAATACCAACTTCTTCAATTACACCCATATCGTGGTTTTTGCTAAAATTAATTATCTGATGTTAATGTTAAACGATGAATCTCATCTTTAAATCAGTCCTTCAGAAGGATGAAGGTGTAAATGATAAAACATATTATCTGCCTTCATTCTTGGAAAATAGGAGGGAAGGTCTTCCTGGTCAATACGATCAAATCCTTTCTTTTCATAAAACCGGTGAGCGGCTTTTAACAGATCTACTGTACCAAGAAGAAGATCGGTTATATTATTGGCTTTGCAGTAGCTGATAAGCGTTTCCAGCAAATAGCCGGCAATACCCAACTCTTTGCCCCGCCATTCCTTTTTTACAAACATTTTCCGGATAGCACCAGCCTGATGGCCAATGCCGATCAAAGCGATGGTGCCCACCAGTTCTTCACCATTGAATGCTCCCCAGAATTTGCCGCCGGTAGCATCATAATTTGTTTCAATGTCGAGCAGGTCCGGTTGACTTTCCAGGTTTACAGGCACGCTGAACTCGATTTGCTGAATGGGCAGAATGAGATCGATGATCTCCTGGCAATGGGTATTGTTGAGTGGTTTAATGATGATCGGAAGACTCATAGAGACTATTTACTCCAAATATATGTAGTTAACTACGTATGTAAAAACATTTTTCTTATTTATATTTCCTTATTTTAATGTAATACATTGTAATTAAATTATTTATGGTAAAATGAGTTGCCTAAGCAGGGTCAGTATTTCCTGCAAACTAATATAGCGTTTGAGGCGCGAATCGATATTGAAGGCCTTCCATTAAAAGAATCTATTTACAGAATATAGCTGACATCGATCAATAGAACGTTCGTGTGAAGAAAAAAGAAGGCTCCCTGACTGGCTATCTCTGTTTAAACAACCTTCTTGCAAACGTATTTTTTATTCCTCGAACCTTTTTGCGAAGTATCTAATACAATTTTAGAGTACAGTCTGTTATTGCAATGCTACTTGTAGACCGGGATTAGTAAGCACAGGATCAGCCGAACCCTGTATAAAAAAGCAGGCAGCATTTAATCAAATAAAATCAAATGTATGAGAAAGTATTTTTGGGGAATAGTAGCCTTGATTATGGCTATATCCCTAAGCGCTTTTACAAGCCAGAAAAAGGTGGACTCAACTGAGTTCCTGTATTGGTTTGAATACAATGCATTAACGGGAACAGGAGCCTACCTGGATTATGGGGGGCGAAATGATTTTACGAGTGGCACCTGTCATGTTATAGATGGGCCAGACTGCCGCCGTGGATATCCTATTTGGAGCTTAAAGAATCAAACCGATCCTGGTACTGGTGTAATAAATGACGATTGGCATAGTGATCGGATCGGAACGCATGAAACTCCCTGGACTTATGACTAGAGTGACCCTAATGATAGCCGTCACTCTAGTCTTGCCATTAATCCTGTATTACCAGCACAGGCATTTTCATTTTTTGCTGCCGGAGTATCAGGCCATTCTCTTTCAATGCCTCCTGAAATCTTTCCATTTTCCCAGAAACTACTATCCCCAAATGCATAGAGAAATTCATCGGACCAGAGTAATGTAAGCCGTTAATCAAAGGTTGAGATGAGAATTCTTGACAATAAGTTTTAATAGTCGTGAAAATACTCATGGATGGCCAGTGCCGGAATTGTGAAACCGAATCCGATTCATCAATCCTTAAGCCGGCTTTTTTGTAAGGAGACCCTTTTTTTGAAATAAATTTCGTGCTGTCTAATGCTTCCAGCACCCAACAATTTCTTTCCAGTAACTGTACTTCAGCTTTTGGTCCAAACTGAAAAGGCAGGCTTTGCTGCATCAACTGATAAATCCTGTTTGCAAATGGCAAAGGCACCCGCGAATCGTAGGTATAAAGATGCTCATTATACCAGTTTACCCGGCTTTCGCTATCTCCTTTCGGAGGAAAAAACAAACTGGAATCCTTTACACGTACTTCTATAGTAGCCTGTGTGAAATTATATTTGTGCTTTTCACTGAAGGCCAGACGATACAGTTCCATAACAGAAATATTTGTAAATCGAAGTTCATTAGCGGGGGTACCTATATCCGGCTCTGTTTTGTTCAACTGAGGGATCTCAAACGGATGATGAAAAAAATAAGCATAAGAGCCGATACTGTCTATCCACCGCCCACCGCCTTCTGTTATCAATGGAATGGAAGTATCAAACTCCGCCAGCTTAACACGCTTTTTGAATGTAAGCGGGATGCCTGCAAGAAACTTGTTTATATTTTCTTCTGTGATATTTGCAATTTCAGATCCAAAGTGGAAAACTCTTGCAGAGTCAAGCCAAAGTTCACCTAACGTATTCAGTTTTTTTGACAATACAGTTTCACCCGTTATCATGGGAACGACTTTTGGCTGAGGCAATTTCTTCTTTCGCAAGAAAAACCTTCTTGTTGAATCTGCTGTCTCATGATTAAGCAGAATTATCTGCAAACGGTCTTTAAATTTTTCCTGCATACTGTCCAGAAGAGGAAACGCTTTTATACAAGGAAGACAATTATGTGCCCAGACACTAATAAGCAGCGCTTTCCCCTTAAAATCAGAAAGCCGCAAAACCGGCCGGGAGTAATTCATCACTTCCCTGAATTCCATGTCCGACCATGTGTCGCCCGGATTAGTACCCTGCGACTTCGACTGTTGAACCAACAACAAAAAAAAAAATGATAACTGGATCAAACGTAAAGGCATACGACAAGTTTGAGGAATAGAATATCCATGCATACTATTTCAAATAGTATCCAGCAAAGGATCAATTAGTAGTATAAACGGAATGCAGCGAAATATTGACTAGCGTCAAAGAGGGAACTGCTAATAGAAAGGAGCCTGTATGTAAGTGGATTAAATTATCTTGCCGCTACTTCCATCGGCGGAGCTTTCTGCTCCAGGATATAATTCAGCACCTTCACCGCCTTATCCTCTGTATTCACCAACTCATGAAGAGATATCCTGTCCAGCAACTGATCAACTGTATATTGTATCATCTGCCAGAGAGAGCGGGCAGAGCAATCAACTGAATTGGTACACAATCGCATTGCGCCGCTGTGCGATTGGCAAAAACGTTTATCAAACAAAACACCGCCCAACGCTTCCAGTACACCGCGTATGCCTATTTCCTGGGCAGGCCTTGATAGCATATAACCGCCCTTATGGCCAGGTGTACTGTTAATAAAACCAGCCATGCGCAGGATCCGGGTGAGCTTGGCAACGTAGTGACTGCTCAATCCCTCCGCTTCGCTCAATTGAGGAATGCTCATCCCCGCTGTATCCTTGCAACGAGCAATGCGGATCAGTATCCTTAAACCATATTCTTCCTGTGCGGTGATCTTCATTCTTAATTATTTTGGCTGTTTATATTAAACAGAACTGATCTTTTTTTAGAGCATTCCTAATTCAAGCTGCGCAGCTTCCGACATCATGCTTTTATTCCATGCCGGCGTCCAGGTCACTGCCACATGCACATCATTCACGCCTTCTATCTGGTGCACTTTCTGGTCCACTTCCACCGGCAGGCTCTGCGCTGCAGGGCAGCTGGGAGCGGTCAGTGTCATTACGATCTGTACATTATTGAGGGGCAGCACAGACACTTCGTAGATCAGGCCCAGCTCATAGATGTTGACCGGCAATTCCGGGTCATAAATAGTTTGCAAAACATCAATTACCTTCTGTTTCAGTTCTTCTGAGTTCATCATCGCTTATGTAGTTGAGTGTTTTAATTTAAAACCTAAAGCATAACTTTTGATCTGCTTCACCATCGACAACAGACCATTCGAACGCGTCTGCGCCAGGAATGATGTCAATCCAACCTCCCGGATAAAATCCAGCGGCGTTGCAATGATCTCATCCGGCGTTCTGCCAGACAATACACGGACCAGCATACTGATCAATCCCTTTACCAGCACCGAATCACTGTCTGCACTGAAAAAGATCTTCCCTTCTTTATAGTCTGCCTGCAGCCAAACCGAAGATTGACAACCGCGGACCTTGTTTTCATCTGTCTTGTATTTCTCATCGAGCGGCGGCAGCTTCTTCCCCAGGTCGATAATGTATTCGTATTTATCGTCATTGTTATCGAAGAGCGCAAACTCTTCGACGATCTCTTTTTCCGTATCTCGTATAGTGTTCATCCTTATGCCAGTAATTTGATAGCTCTGTGCAAGCCCTTCACCAGTTCATCGATCTCTTCTTTTGTATTGTATGCTGCGAAAGATGCACGCGTTGTTCCAGGAATGCAGAACCGGTCGATCAAAGGTTGTGCGCAATGATGGCCTGTTCTTACGGCAATGCCGCGGTTATCCAGCAGTATCGCAATATCCTGCGGGTGTATCTTGTCAATGATAAAGGATACCAGGCTCACTTTTTCTTTTGCCTGGCCAATGATGGTCAGACCAGGGATCTGCTGCAATTGCTCTGTTGCATATTCCAGCAATTCATCTTCATGTGCCCGCATAGCGGCTTTGCCATTTTCATTAATAAAGTCGATTGCCGCTTTCAGCGCAACCGTATCCGCAATGTTCGGCGTACCGGCTTCATATTTATAAGGCAGCTCATTGAATGTCGTTTTCGCAAATGTCACTTCCTTGATCATTTCGCCACCGCCCTGGTATACCGGCATTTCCTGCAGCAGGGCTTTCTTGCCATAGAGCACTCCGATACCAGTAGGGCCATACATTTTATGGGAAGAGAAGGCAAAGAAATCACAATCCATGTCCTGCACATCGATATCGAGGTGAACAGTTGATTGAGCACCATCCACCATCACCACTGCACCAACTTTACGCGCTTCTGCAATAATTGCTTTTACCGGGTTCACTGTTCCCAGCGCATTTGAAACATGCACGATGGAGATCAGTTTTGTTTTGGGTGAAACGAGTTTCAGGAATTCTTCCCAGATGATCTCGCCTTTATCATTTACGGGGATCACTTTGAGCACTGCTCCTTTTTCTTCACATAATACCTGCCAGGGAACGATGTTGGAGTGATGCTCCATTGTTGAAATGATGATCTCATCACCGGCTTTTACATTTGCTCTTCCCCAGGTGGCTGCCACGAGGTTAATGCCTTCCGTTGTGCCTCTTGTAAATATGATCTCTTCCCTGCTGGAGGCATTGATAAAGCTTTTCACTGCATCGCGTGTAGCTTCAAACGCAGCAGTTGCTTCTTCGGCCAGCGAGTGAATGCCGCGATGGATATTTGCATTGAAGCCGGTGTAATAGTTCACCAGCGCATCGATCACCACCTGCGGCTTTTGCGAAGTGGCCGCATTATCCAAATAGATCAACGGATACCCCTTCACCTGTCGCTTCAGGATCGGAAACTGCTCACGCAAAGCCTGCACATCAAATGTCTTTTTCAGTATGGTATCTGTTGTAGTGATCATGCTATTTCAAATTCAAGCCTGTCGGCGATTAACTGATCCACATAAGCGCGGATGGGCGCCAGTTTGATCTTTTCAAGGATGTCGCCGGCAAAACCGTGCAATAACATCGCTTTCGCTGTTTTTTCCGGCACACCTCTGGACTGGAGATAGAAAAGTCCTTCTTCATCCAGTTTCCCTACGGTACAACCGTGGGAACATTTTACATCATCTGCAAAGATCTCCAATTGAGGTTTTGTATTCACGCTTGCGGTATCTGATAACAAAACGTTCTTATTGGATTGGAATGCGTTTGTTTTTTGTGCAGGCTGTCTTACAAAAATCTTACCATTGAATACACCTGTTCCGTTCTCATCCAGCATTCCTTTGTATAATTCATTGCTGAAGCAATGAGGTTCTACGTTGTCTACCACAGTATGATTATCGATCAGGGTATTTCCCTTTGGAAAATATAAACCGTACAAATGAGCTTCGCAATAAGATGCTTCCATTACCACGTTGGTATTGTTGCGTACGATACCACCGTTGAGGGAAATGGTAACAGCATTCACCAGGCTTTTACCAGTTTGACGGATATGGGTGGTGCTTACCTGGTTGGCGTGCTCATTTTCATTCTGGATCTTGCAATATTCAAGGATCGCATCTTTCTCTACCACGATCTCCATCACCTGGTTGGTCAAGCTTTCGCTTTTGCTTACGCTGGCGAATGTTTCTACGATCTGTATTTGTGCGTTTTCACCCAGGTGAACCAGTGTGCGGGGCAAAGCCAGTACCTGTCCGTCAGTGATATTATAGATATAAACAGGGTGGGAGACGATCTTTCCTTTTTTCACCGCAGCGAATACAGCGCCTTTGGTTACAAAAGCTGTATTCAAAGCATTGATGCCATCTTTCAGATAGTTCGCACTGTGGTTGAAATGTTTGTTGGCGATGCCGGCATATTCATTCTGCAATGCTTCTTCCAGGGAGATCACGGTCAATTCTTTCGAACGGATGGTGGAAAGCTCTGCGGAATACTGGCCATTGATGAATACCAGTTCGTTTGCTGCTTCATGCCCGGGCAAACGGTATGCATCGATGGAGATGGATTTTGAGGCACCGATTTCAAATGATTTATTGAAAAACGAACCGATCCTTGTGTATTTCCATTCTTCGTGACGGGTAGTGGGGATGCCCCAGTTGCTGAATGCAGTGAAGGCGTCCTGCCTTTTTGCACTCAACTGGCTACCGCTGTCAGCAGACTGAAGCTGGTCAAATTGTTCTTTTATATAAGTGGTTGTGTCCATTACTTGTTTATTTCTGCAACCTGGTCGGCTAACTCGGCAGCATCAATTTCGTTTTTAATAAAATCATATCCTTTCTCTTCGAGTTCCAGTGCCAGTTCTTTCGGGCCTGATTTCACGATCCGTCCTTTATATAATACGTGAACGAAATCAGGAACGATATAATCCAGCAAGCGCTGATAGTGGGTGATCAGCAACACAGCGTTGTCTTTGCTGCGGAGTTTGTTCACGCCATTGGATACGATACGGATGGCATCGATATCGAGACCGGAATCCGTTTCATCCAGGATGGCCAGTTTAGGTTCCAGCATGGCCATCTGGAAGATCTCGTTGCGTTTCTTTTCACCGCCGGAGAAGCCTTCGTTTAGGGAGCGGCTCAGCAGTGACTGATCGATGTTCATCAGGGCCATTTTCTCTTTCATCAGCTTCAGGAACTTCACCGCATCCAGTGGTTCTTCGCCACGGTATTTGCGAACTTCGTTCACGGCTGTTTTGATAAAGTTGGTTGTGCTCAGGCCTGGAATTTCAACAGGATACTGAAACCCGAGGAACAGCCCTTCACCGGCACGTTCTTCCGGTTCCAGATCAAGAAGGTCTTTTCCGAGAAACTCAACAGAGCCGCCCAATACCTCGTAATCTTTACGGCCAGCGAGAACAGAGGCCAGGGTGCTTTTGCCGGAACCGTTGGGTCCCATGATGGCGTGTACTTCACCGGGCTTGATGTCAAGGCTGATGCCTTTTAAAATTTTTCTTCCTTCAATACCTGCTTGCAGGTTGTCGATCTTCAACATTTGAACTATATATTTTCTTTGTTATTATACTTAATCTTATCCTACACTTCCTTCCAGCGAAATCGCCAGCAGCTTCTGTGCTTCCACGGCAAATTCCATCGGAAGTTGGTTCATCACTTCTTTTGCAAACCCGTTGATGATAAGGGCTACAGCAGTTTCTGTGTCCATACCACGCTGGTTGCAATAAAAGAGTTGATCTTCCCCGATCTTGGAAGTAGTTGCCTCATGCTCCACAACAGAGCTGTTGTTTTTTACTTCTATATAAGGGAATGTATGTGCGCCGCATTTATCACCCAGGAGCAATGAATCGCACTGGGAGAAGTTGCGGGCATTGGTTGCGTTTTTATTTACCTGTACCAGTCCGCGGTAGCTGTTGTTGCTGAAACCGGCGGAGATACCTTTTGAAACGATGCGGCTCTTGGTGTTTTTGCCGAGGTGCATCATTTTGGTACCGGTATCGGCTTGCTGATAGTTGTTGGTCACGGCCACGGAGTAAAACTCGCCAACGGAGTTATCTCCTTTTAATATTACACTGGGGTATTTCCAGGTGATGGACGAGCCGGTTTCCACCTGTGTCCAGGAGATCTTGGAGTTATCGCCTTTGCAGATCCCGCGTTTGGTTACGAAGTTGTAGATCCCACCGTTTCCGTTCTTATCGCCGGGATACCAGTTCTGGACGGTCGAGTATTTAATCTCTGCGTCTTTCATTGCGATCAATTCCACCACGGCTGCATGGAGCTGGTTCTCATCGCGCATGGGGGCGGTACAGCCTTCGAGGTAGCTGACATAGCTGCCTTCATCTGCTATAATGAGTGTGCGCTCGAACTGGCCGGTATTTTCGGCATTGATCCGGAAATAGGTGGACAGTTCCATGGGGCAGCGGACGCCTTTTGGTATATATACAAAGGAGCCGTCGGTGAATACGGCTGCGTTGAGGGCGGAGAAATAGTTGTCGGTGATGGGAACGACTGAGCTGAGGTATTCTTTGATCAGTTTAGGGTGTTCCTGGATAGCTTCGCTGATGGAGCAGAAGATGATGCCGAGCTCGGCGAGCTGGGCTTTGAAGGTGGTACCGATGGAGACGGAGTCTACGACGGCGTCCACAGCGACTCCGCTCAGGCGTTTTTGTTCGTCGAGGGAGATCCCGAGTTTTTCGAAGGTTCTTCTGAGTTCGGGGTCGATTTCGTCGAGGCTTTTGGGCTTTACTTTCTGTTTGGGGGCAGAATAGTATTTAATATCCTGATAATCAATCGGATCGTATTTGATATTAGCCCAAGTGGGTTCCTTCATCTTTTGCCAGTGGGCAAAAGCTTTCAGACGCCAGTCGAGCATCCAGGCGGGTTCGTTTTTTTTCTCGGAAATAAAACGTATGATGTTCTCGTTCAACCCCTTGGGAGCTTCATCCGCCTCAATATCTGTGACAAAACCGTACTTGTATTCGGCCTGTATCGCTTGTTCCAGGTAATCTTCGGAATCGTGGATTGGCCTGGCAGGTTTTTCTATTTCTGTTTTCATCATCCGCAAAGTTACGGACAAGTGTGTACAAAAAAGTATAAATTGATTTTTGATTTTGGAGATGGGGGATAGAGGGCATCCCGACCGGGATGACATGCTGCAATGCATTCAACCCGAAGGCTTCTAACCTAAGCAGTCGACCCAAGCAATTTTCTCCTCCTGGAAGGGGGAATCATTACTCTTTTCATTCACTACTTTTATAAAATTACCCATTCATCCATCAAGCCATTTCCATGAAATTCAGCCCAGGCAACTGTATCTCCATCAAAAGCAATGACTTCTTCTTCGCCGGAATAGTTATAATAGCCAATCCAGGCCAATATGAGATCGTGTTAAGCCATTTCATGGACACAACACCTCCACTACCCGACCACTTCATCAATGCAAAACTGCTATGTGCCAGCATAAACATGGGCGAACCTCCAACGCTATCCCTCGATGTATTTACAATCGATCCAGCTTATGCAGATTCGTCACCTGACATCACTATCATCCATCATCTGCATCTCCCCTCGTTCTCACCCGCTGTAGGTTTTTATCGAATAGAAGATTTACTTGAAATCAATAAATATTACAACCAGGCGATCGGCTTGCGAAATGGAACAATACCTCCGGATCCAAAAGATCCGATGACTATGTTCACCGAGAAAATATTCGTTCCGGCAAACGAGTTTTTTCAACAACAACCAGCCCAGAATCTGCTTCCAACGGTTAAGCTTTACCGCCACAGTGCTAATGCAGTTGACTATCTTCAGATCTATGGCAACAGCGAGGAGCCTACTTATCTCGTGATTCACTGGGGAAGGATTGGTGAAAAAAGTCTAATACGTCATATAAAAGACCGGCCACTGCAGGAACTTCAACGGCTTTACTCGAATTATATCGAAATGCAAAGGACTGCTGGATACCAGCCGGCAGAACATGTTAATTCATTGATCCTTCAGTTCAAAGCCGATGATAGATGGCGCGGTATGGCAGACCTGGATTTCAGAAACGAGATCTGGAATGAATTAGATGGATGGTTATTCTGGTCAGGAAACGGCCAGGTGACTGGCGGTGATATAGGCTCCGGTGCCATCAATCTTTTCCTGGATGTAATTGCTCCGGAGACGGCTGTGCAGACCATCGCGGCTTTCCTGGCAAAGAAAAAAACAGATCGGCCATTTATTATTGCCATACAAGATGAGGAAGGTGAAGCCAGTGTTATCTATCCAGCAAAATATAAGAGTAAGTTTTTCTTTTGATACCCGAAAACAACTGCTACAAATCGCCAGCTCTCGTTCCGGGAACATCATTCAGCAGGTCTGCTACTTCTATATTCAGATAATGGGCAATCCGGAAAAGCATAGGGATAGACGGCTGAGTGTCATTTGTACACCAGCGGGATACAGTAACAGGTCCTACTTTAAGGAACTCGGATAGCTGCCTGTTGGTAATACGGTGCTCTACCAGCCTGATTTTTATAGTATTGTATAGGACTTTTTTGCTACGTGATCATTTCAGGCAGTACTTACTATTCTTTTGTTGAAGAAACAAAGCTCCTTGGTTATAAAGTTGAACAGTAATTGGCAATTGACGGAGGCCAGCAACAAAGAACATATCTAATTAAGGAAGCTATTCACCTGTTTGCAAAACTCTGTATTCTCATCTCAACTTGATAGGCTCCAGCAATTCGGGCACGGGAACCTGCAGGAACATGGCGATCTCATAAAGTTGTGGGACTGATGGTTGACTATAGTTAGTACACCATTTTGACACTGTCTGCTCACTGACCCCAAGTTGTTCAGCAAGTTCTTTATTTTTCACCTGGTGAAGAGCGAGGTTGGCTTTAATGCGGTTGTAGATTTTCTTTTTTCGTTCCATTTAGTGTTGAAGGTAAAGATGGGAGTGTTGTGTTTTATCTTCGGGACTAGCTATGGATAAAAGTAAGAAAGTCAAAATTTTGAGTCCGAATTCAATATTTCGATACAAGAATATAAATGGGCATTTAGGGATATTAATATCTTTTATTGAACATTTATATACCTACTAGGATTATTCATGAATTTTATCATAAATTTCTCCACACCTGCATTTTTATCTTACTAGAGATATTTATTCACAAATTATTTAATAAATGCTTACGGTTTTGCCTTCTCCTGTTGACAAGATCTTCTTCAAATCCTATATCAAGGTCCCAGGGAATTTCGGCTCCTCTATTACAGGTGAATCTTTCTCCTTCAACTTCTCGAGCATTGCCATCGTTTCCCGGTAATCTTTTGCCTCCGCCACTTTTGTAAACTGTATCTCAGTTCCGGTGTGTTTAAGCACAAATGCTTCGATTTCTTCCAGCGACACACGGAAGAATTCTTTCTTTCCGTTGATCCGGTTCAACCTGCGGTCATTAAAATGCTGATGAAGCTCATATTCCAGCTGTGGCGCATTCTCCGAATAAATGATCGCATGAACATCAAACAGGAATGGAACAGATGCATCGCCTAGCTCTCTTACCCGATCAAGCGGATCCAACCTTCGGGTCATCCCCATTTTATATACATCTTCACCAAACGAACCGATATTCGAGATCACATAGATATGACCAACCTTCGTCAATTGAGCCATCGCCATCGCACGTTCCTTCTTCTCATGTGCTTCCTGCAACTGCTGTTCCAGCAACCTGACTCTCTCTGAGAGGATCGCTGAACTTTCCTGCGTTGCGGCGTTAAATTCTGCTTTTGCCTTCTCTAATGCTTTCTGATAACGGTATTCCTCATCTTCTGCCTCGCGCTGTGCACGTTCGAATTCACGTTGCGCCTTTTCTTCCTCACGCATCTGCTCCCGAATCCGGCGCTGCTCTTCCTTCTCCTCATATTTTTTCTGTTCGAATTCATAAGTGAGTCTCAGCTCCTCAAGCTTTAGTTGAAAGAAGGGATGGGTTATCTCAATACTATGCGTTTCCCCTAATTTATTGATCGACTCAAACGCTTTTTTGATCCGGTCAACGCTCTTCTCAGCATTATTCCATTTTACTTTAGCGATCAAACTATCAGATTCGCCGTTGAAGGCAAATAGCATCAGTTTCTTATACTTTGCTGTCATCTTTCTGCCTTCAGCTTTGCTGCCGCTTACTGACCATTCAGTATGGCAAATGATGGCTGTATCTTCCTTGATCATATTCTTTTGTGCTTCATAGTTTGCCTCAATGGCCGCTTTGAATTGATCTGATGTATCAAAATTAAATTGGGGCTTGTATAGCCCAAAGGAGTTGATCTCCAAATGATCCTCGAACAAACTGATCTCCTGCTCAAGAGAATGATGAATAATAAGCGCTTGCTGATATTTATTATTGAGATCAGCGATAGTTTGACTGGCTTCATCAATAACAGCTTGCTGCTCAAGTACGGCTTTTTCCACATCAATGATCGGCTGGTATTTGGTGCGCAACTCAAGGTTTGATTGCGAAGACGACTGTAAGGAATCTATCGTCAGGTGCAGTTCTTTCTGTGCTTCGGCCAGCTCCTGTTCTTTTGTATTCAATGCCTGTTTTGTGTTGTTCAGTTCGGCCTGCAGGTTTTGCACTTGTTCTTCAAGCACAGCAATTTTCTTTCGGGAGAACATAAGATAATTTTAGAGGATGAGTGTTTGTGGATTGATTTTCTCAACCGGTAAAAAGCCTCCGGTTTTGGCGAACTTCATATTATGGTGGAAGTTCTTCATGGAATCAGAAGGGTCAAGTGTAGCATAGTTTAATAATGCAAGTTTCTCAGGCGTGATCACTACCGAGATCAGCGTATGCTCGCCTTCATGACCAGTGGAAGAATCGAACAAGGTGCCGCTTGCATTCACTACTACATAATTCAATGGAATAACTGCCAACACTTCTCTCGCCACTCTCAGTACAGCGCTGCACACATAATCCTGATAGAGTTCCTGGAACCTTCCTGCAGGCATGTTCTTTCTTGATAACTTACCGGTTGATGTCTGGGATAAAACATAATCAGGAATGATATCCAGTCCATTTACGCGCAGATCAAGGGTGCCATTTTCCTGGCGGAACTCTATATCCAGTTTTGAACCCAACTCAGCGATCTCACTAAAAGGTTCATAATAGTCGATGGCCGCTCTATAAGCCTGGATGTCCTTATTCAATATGCCTTTTGCAGTTGTTTGCAGAAACTCAAACTCTTTAATATCCTCTTCAAATTTTTTTACAGCCGCTTTATATTGCTGCTCGTCGTTGGCGCGACCGATGGCTATAGCCTTTTCCAGCTTGCGTTTCTTGTTTCCCGAAAGGCCGAATAACTTATCGATCGCGGATGGCTTATAGGCTGACAGCTTCCGTTTTGCAGCTTCTTCATTGGTGGATGTTTTTTCGGGTGCTGCAGGTGCTACGTCATTCAGGATTTCTTCCCAGTTAACAGGGTCAGCAGCTTCCTTATGCACCGATTTTAAAACGGTTATGTAGTCCGTGTACTCATTAACGGCAGTGACGGCATCTGCTATGTCCTCCAGTTTCTTTTGCTCGCGGTATTTTCGGGCAGTTTCCCTGGCAGACTGTTTTTTGGTGGCCCTCACGGAGCGCCTGTAAGAGGCAACGCTGGCGCGTACGATTTTGTCGAAATTACTCATGGTGGATTTGTAAGATATTTAAAGTGAAAAATAAGATGAAGGATTGGAGCAGGGATTAAGGTGGTTCCAGGGCTCCATTGTTTATGTCAAAGCGAAGCATTCACAGATCAACGCCCCCCACTCACGAATCGCATATTTTGGTTTCACTGAGAACGCTACTTTTCATTTAACTCCAAACAAATGCATTTATCGGGTACCGCTTGAATCTGTTGAATTTTTCTTGCGCAAATACTTCTCAAAAATATAAGCAGACAATCTCTTCAGATCCAAATTTGGATCTACCGGATCTCTGCCTCCGGTTGTATAAAAATCAAGACTATCAGCCCCTCTTTTCCTATACCAAACCCTGCCGATATCTTTTTCCGTAAGTGTATCGGGCCTTGTTATTCTGCGCAAATGACGAACACTGTTTGCATCTAAACCCAACACCAGTCCCATGCCTCCTGACGAATCGCAGGACACCCGCTCATAATGGTCACCGACCCAAATCATACAGCCCTTATTGTCTTTGTTATTGAAAATAACGGCCGCTATTAATCCTGATGCAATGATCAAACCTCCCGCGATGAATCCAAGCTTTTTAATAAGGGCCGGCCGCTTTGGGCCGATTCGCTCAGCGTTTATCGGCTCAGGTTGAATGGCTGTGATTGTAAGCCCGACGGGATTTACAGCTTTGCCATATGCTCCCTCTTTTATTGGATCTTCTGGAGGGTTTGCCAATGCCTTTTTCGGTGTGTGGGCAACATCTTTTTTATAATCGTAACGGTCATCATACGGCCTTGGCTCAAAATCCAATAGCCAACCCAGTAGTTCGATATTCCTGTCCTCGGTTTTTTCTGTGGCATTTTTCAAGTAATTATCCAGAGGCTTGAACTTGTCCCTTCCCTTTTTAATAGCTTTTAATACGTCTGCTCCTTCACGCACCTCCATGAAAGATATCAGCATTTTCATGTCTCTTTCCAATAACCGCGACTGATATACGGCTACGCATTCGTCTTTTATTTTAGCCGGGGTTGGATTCAACAATCTCAATGAAAGCTCATTGTTGAGCTTCTTTTGCTCATAATGTTTCATGATCGCGTCCAGGTAATCTTGATACATAACCGGAATTTTCGGAATGAATAATATAGTTCAGGAGTTTCCCGGATCTCTTCAGGTTTCATTGGTTCGGCGGTATGATCTTGTGCACAAGCTTAAGAATTAAGCTACTAAAAAATCTTCTTCATGCCATTCCGCTTCTGCTTTCCGGAATTCCTACCGGAATCATGGGAATTACCGGAATCCTCTGCAAGTCAAGGGTTTGCCCCGTTATATTTTTGAATCTCAGATTTATTCACGCTAAGTAGCTACGGCGTAAAAGATCTGCAAGGAGTACACAGTATGATCCCGGCAAACTGGCCAGGGAAGCGGCAAACCGGATCGTATTCATACTCCCACTTCCCCGGGCTTAACAACAGCTCCACTAACGGCGCGGCAACAACAGTGTTGCTACCCGCCATTTTTTAAAAATTCAAAACTCAATTAAAATGACAGGTTTTATTCTCCTGTTTTGGGCACTGCTGTGTCATAACCCAAACCATATCCCGGGCAAAACAAGTTGCCCATTGCAACACATAATCGTTACAACCATGGATGACGATGGAAACGGAGACTCTGGTGGTACGCCGCCTAAGCCGCCAATTCCGCCTCCTCCAACTCCCCCAGGATCCTAAGATGGGAAGACATGTGAGGCAGAGAAATCTGCCTCACTTTTTTATACCCATCCAATTCCAGAAAATTTTTGCACTTTCGCTTGAACCAAAGCCGAAATTTTGAAAGTTCATTCACTGTTACTAATAACACTAATTGCCTGCGCGTGCGAGAAAAAACAATCACCTGTTGTTCGGACAATTTCTGCTGACCAATTTCCTACTTCCCCAGACCTACAACGTGGAGAGTATTACAATTCTGTCGGGAAAAACGATTCTGCATTCATTTACTTTAACAAGGTCGCTAAAGAGTCGAAAGATAGTTTTCTCACAGGCATGGCCTACAGTTATATGTCCAACATACAGCAGGATGCAGGAGATTTTTATGGTGCCCAGGAAACTGCTGTCGCAGGCATCAAGTTGCTTAGTGAAGACAGCTTTTTTCATAGGTACAGCATTGGTTCCCTTTATAATAATTTAGGACGAAGTAATGTTGGTCTGAAGAAATACGACGAAGCCATCGATAATTATCATTCCGCAATAAAGATCCAACCGTATCAACCGTTTCAAGATATGTATCGGAACAATATCGCGGTAGCCCTTCGTGAAAAAGGTAAATATAAAGAGGCGTTGGACAGCTTGCTTACTATCAAATTAAATCCGGAGGAGGACAAAAGGGCTTTTGCGCGAATGACAACTAATCTTGCCAGCTTAAGGTGGAAAGTGGATCCTGGCTTTAACCCTCTTCCAGATCTTCACAATGCCCTTCACCTGAGAATACAGGAAAACGATGACTACGGCGTCACAGCAAGCTATAATCATCTTGCTGCTTACTATCAGAAAAGCAATATTGATTCAGCGCTGTTTTATGCAAAGAAAATGTATGCTATTGCTCAGAAAACAAATAGCTCAGATGATCAGCTGGATGCACTGAAAAAATTGATCGCTTTGTCGCCGGCCTCTAAATCAAAACAGTTGTTCGAGGTCTATCAGGGTTTAAGAGATAGCGTACAAATAACCCAAAATGCGGCAAAGAGTCAGTTTGCCTTTATCAGATATGAATCGGAAAAAAACAAGGCCGACAATCTGCTGTTACAGAAAGAAAACGCCCAAAAAAAGCTGGAGATCCTTCGGCAGAGCTTATTTACTTATGGAAGTATGCTGTCTGCAGCACTTATCGTAGGGCTCGCAATATGGCGCTATCGTAAAAAGAAACGGCAGGCGAGACTTGAGGCGGAAGCTGCTATCCGGGAAAACGAACTGAGAATCTCCCAGAAAATACACGATGTTGTTGCAAATGGCCTCTATCGGGTGATGAGTGAGATCGAACATGTCGAAAGCATCGATAAAGAACCATTGCTTGATAAGATCGAACATCTTTACGAACGTTCACGAGACATTTCTTATGAGTCTATAGAAAAACAAAATGAAACGTCTAAACAGATACACCAAATAATAACGCCATTCGCCACACCTAATACCAAAATATCTGTCGTGGGCAACAAAGAAGAACTATGGAAAGGAGTTCCGTCCATGATTGTCAAAGAGCTCGAACAGGTAATCCAGGAACTGATGGTCAACATGAAAAAGCATAGCGATGCCCGCCATGTTGTACTTCATTTCTCCAGATCGGACAACCGTCTCAAAATTGCATACAAAGACGACGGCCGTGGATTTCCGTCAAATTTCATAAAAGGAAACGGTTTGAAAAGTACGGGAAACCGTATAAATCAGATCGGCGGAGAAATTACTTTCGCTACTGAAACAGCCAAAGGTGCTGAGATCAAAATCGTTATCCCAATCTTATCCAATGATCAGAAAAGTATTAATAGCTGAAGATCAGGAAAGCGCAAATATCTCCATTCAAAAGACGCTGGAAATACTCGGCGTGGAAGAAGTTGATTACGTGTATTATTGCGACGATGCATTAATAAAGATTACGAATGCGAAAAAAGCAGGAAAATCATACGATCTACTGATCTGCGACTTGTATTTTGAACCGGATGACAAGCCGCAAAAAATCTCCGGAGGAGCTAAGTTGATCCCTGCGGTGAGGGAAGTGCAACCAGAACTAAAAGTGCTGATCTTCTCCGCTGAAAATAAACCTGCGGTAATCGATTCCCTGTTTAAAAATCAATTCATCGATGGGTATGTACGCAAGGCACGAAATGATGCAAAAGAATTACAGATCGCATTTGAAAAAATATCCCATAATCAGCAACATTATCCAAAACACCTGGCTGACCTGATTAAAAATCAGCATTCCTACGACTTCACTGACCTGGATATTACGATCATTTCATTACTCGCCCAGGGAGTACCTCAGAAAAACATCCCGGATAGTTTGCAGGAGAATCAAATTAAATGCTCATTAAGCAATGTGGAAAAACGCCTGAAGAAAATGAAAGAGGTGTTTGAGTATACAAAGAATGAGCAGTTGATTCTGTTTTGTAAGGATATGGGGATTATTTGATAAGACTTTATATACTTAGCATCAGCCTATCTCTTACCTTTTAACCTTCAGGGGTGACGGCTCTTTATGGACTGCATTCAGCACGTGATTCAATATTTTTTAAACAAACAGATCATTTACGGTTTCCCGTAAAAAAAACTCGCAACTCATAGAATATTTTCGTGACACTAAACCAAACGAAAATGAAGTATTGCAATGAGCGGTAAAATAAAAATGTTGCCGTCCATGAAGATCTCATTCTTGCCGGTCCTTATATACTTCACCCTGTGTTTTGCAAGTTGCAGCGATGACACGAAACCGGTTAAGTCTGAAAATCCTTCGCCCAGTATACTTAGATGTTACGGAGATTCTGTCTGTACAGCCTGCTTATCATGTAATTATTGTAAACTATGCAATGCTGGCGGGAGCTGTGGAGTTTGCGATTCTTCTAAGAACGGTGGGGTCAAAACAAAGGAAAAGCCACCCACCGTCAAAGAGCAATGTAGCGCGATTACAAAAAAGGGAACACGATGCAAGCGCTTAATAAAAGCCGGAATTTATTGCTGGCAACATCAACGCTAAATTATTTACGCTATAGATAAATGTCTTATTAAAAGGAAGACCTTCTTTTACGAACCACCATCCTCATCCACCTAAAACTTTAACCATGAACGAAACGATCCAGTCTGCCTCTCAAACAGAAGATGCCATCCGCTGCCCAAAATGCGGCTCAACACAGATCCATGCCGATAAAAAGGGGTTTAGCGGGGCTAAAGGTTGTTGTGGTGCCATCGCACTGGGGCCTCTCGGACTGCTCTGCGGCACACACAAACAAAACAAAGTTCGTATTACCTGTTTAAAGTGCCGCCATAGCTGGTAATATGAAAGCAACTCAGATTCACTTGGGCTGTCATGGCATTCCTGCACGCTGTTTCAAAGTTCGGGGCAAAGCGATGCCTTTTTGCGCAAGATGCCTTGGTGCCAGTATTGGTCATTTGGCAGGCATACCGGCCAGCATTTTTCTTAAGTCTGTCGGGTGGCATTGGTTGCTGGCCGGCCTGATAATTATGCTTGCAGATTGGCTGTTGCAAAATAAGTACAAGATCTATCATAGTAATCTGTCACGGCTCGCTACCGGCATAACGGGAGGTTTTGCTGCTGCCGTATTGATCGTAATGTTGGTTCGCCTGTTGATCAGTGCGGTATTACAATGAATATGCTGCCGGAAAGATGATGCTACGGTTCAACTTGTTACCAAACCAACTGCTGTATTAATTGGTCAGCCATACCATTAAACCTTATTTTATGAATGATTCGCAGTCAAACCGCTATCGTTATATCCGTTTTATGAACGATGAGCCTTACCGCCGGTTCGTCCGGGCAAATGGAGATCTTAAACATCAACAAGCCAATACGCCGACTTCTTTCATTATGCGCCATGGCCGTTATGTCGGCGGCTTATTGTTCAGGCGTGAATGGATCACCCGTCGCAAAGAAATCCTCTTGCGTGATCAGCATCGCTGCCGCGTTTGTGGATCATCACAAAACCTGCAGGTCCATCACCGTCAGTATCACTTTGTGGTCCGCAAGAATCAGTTCAAACTTCCCTGGGAGTATGAAGACAGGCTGCTGATCACTTTGTGTGAGCAATGTAACGGCAAGGGCCATAGAAAATACAAAGTACCAACCATCAACATTTAAAACAAGCATCATGGGATTTCTTAGCTTTTTATTCGGTTCAAAAAAAGATCAACCAACTCCGGTTACGGAACCAGCCGAAGTGCCTGAAGATCTATTTATTCAAAAAGAACCGGCCGAAACGTCAAACGATGAGCCAGCAAGCACTGCAAGAGAAGCCAAAGGCATAAGCCTTCTGTTTTCATTTCTGGAGCAAAATCATGAAGGAAAGGGATACGACGATGCATTGGTAAACCCGGATGGCTCGCATCTTGAACAAAATCTGAATGCCATCAAAAATGAGTTTGAGCGAACTGTCAGAAAGGTCAGGATCTTTTATGAAGACTTCATCCGCCAGGTTGATTTCCATATTGCGAGCCGGGCACGGAGTGGTATGATTGATACAGTGGAGGAGCTGACGACAAAGAAAGAAACGGCCGAGAGCCATATAAAGCAGGTTCAGGAAATAGAGTTGCAGGCTAAAAACAACGAAGGACCGGGACAGGGAATTCTGATCAGCTATACACGGGGCTTCAGGAACGGCCTGGCGGCTATTACAGGACATTCCATTCTGAAAGAGGTCTTCTAAAAAAGAAGTTTATGAAAAATTGGTGGATACGATTTGGCTGCTTTTTAACCGGCTATAACTATATGATCTTACGGTCATGCAGTGAAGCTTCGGCCAAGTCGCTAAAAAAATATACGGCAGCTATATTGATTGTTTGCATCGTATGGGCATTTGTCGGATTTTCCTTTACACAGCGCTATCTGCATACCACTTCATGGGGCGCTGCCGCAGGAGCTGCATTGATGGTACTGATCGTAATTCAGATAGAACGTCAGATCATTCTTTCCCTGAACCCGTCGTTATTCCTGTTTATCTCCCGTTTGCTCATTGCACTGATGATGGCAGTACTTGGTGCGGTGGTCGTGGACCAGATCATTTTCAAGGACGATATCGAGCTGGAGAAAATGAGCTTTATCCAAAACCGGGTTGATTCTGTTGTTGAAAGAAGAACAAGGGACCTGAGGGCTCAATTGGAATCACTGGATACCATGATCACTGTTAAGGAAAAAGAAGTAGCAAGCCTCGATTCCGAAATATCAAAGAAACCACATATTACTTCCTATGTGACCAGCTCAATACAAAGATCCCGCGGTCTTGATTCGAATGGGCACAAGCTTCCACCGGAAATACAAACGATCACCACAGCATCTCAGCAACCAAATCCCAAAATTGAAAGCGCAAGATCTATCCGTCAGATCATTGAAAAAATGCGTAATGAAAAGCTGGCAAAGGACAGTATGCTTCTAAACAGCCGGCCGGAAGCCGAGAAGCAGATCAATGCAAAGGTTGGATTCCTTGATGAATTGAATATTATGTTTTCACTGCTCAAAAAATCCACAGCAGCCCTTCTTGTGTATATACTATGGTTTGTATTCCTCCTCGGACTTGAACTGCTTGTGTTGCTAAGCAAGGCTAATGAAAAGGAAAACGACTATGAAAAGGTGGTCCGGCACCATATGGAACTTCAAAAGCGTAAACTTGATCTTTTAGCAAACATGGGGACCTGAAGCCGTACTTAATAAGTCTCCCATGCCATCATACATCTAATACTATCAAAAAATTTACCATGGTTGACTATGCAATTATGAAAGATGGGCAACCCGCAATCCTTGTGGAATGCAAGCATTGGGGAGAAAGCCTGGATCCGCACAATTCACAGCTCTTCCGGTACTTTCATACCACTTCTGCAAAGTTTGGATTGCTTTCTAATGGCATTATCTACCGGTTCTATACAGATCTTGCTCAGCCGAATAAGATGGATGAAAAGCCATTCTTCGAATTCAGCGTCACTGATATTAAAGATAACCAGGTGGAAGAGCTGAAGAAATTCCACAAGTCATACTTTGATGTCGGCAGCATTCAAAATACGGCGAGTGATCTCAAGTTCATGAATGAATTGAAAGCGCTGATCACGGTCGAGTTTCAGGTACCTACGGAGGGATTGGTGCGGCATTTTGCGAAACAGATCTATCCGGGAATGCTGACGACCCGTGTGATTGAAACGTTCAGCAATCTTACTAAAAGGTCTCTGCAGCAGTATATCAATGATCTGATCACAGAGCGTTTGCAGGCCGCTTTGAAAAAAGAACATGAAGGGACAGCTGCTGTTGCTCAGCAGGAGGTCGCTGAGCAACCGGAAGATAACAAGATCGAAACAACCGCAGAGGAATTGGAAGGTTACCAGATCGTGAAAGCGATATTAAGGCAGAAGATCAAGCCGGGCAGGGTTGTTCATCGGGATGCGCAATCTTACTTCGCGATATTGTTGGATGATAATAACAGGAAGCCGATCTGCAGGTTATACCTGAGTGGATCGAAGCGGTATGTTGGGATTTTTGATGAACAGAAAAAGGAGACAAGGATAGAGAAACTGACGGCAGACGACATCTTTCTTCATGCGGAATCCCTGGTAAAAACAGTCGAAGGGTATGATAAGACCATAACAGAGTAAACATTTTATAGAGAAAATTTCGCTTGAATTAACCTTTGAAATTAAAATCAACAGCATGTCTGAATTATCAAACGAAAAGATTCTTGAAATTCTTAAAACGAAAGGGAAGATCGAAGCCATCAGGTATGTAAAAGACAGCTTGAGAATAGGCCTTAAAGAAGCCAAAGAGTTAGTGGACGATCTGGTAGCGAAAAATCCAGACGTCAAGCCGGCTAAATCCAATCCACTTGCTTCAGTTATCGCTGGCTGCGCCATTGTTGCAGTGATCTGGGTTGGTTGTGATAAATGCAGTAGAGAGGATGCTCCAAAAGAACTTAGCCGCAAAGAACGCATCGAAAACTTGTTTAGCGCCTGGGATGGTAGTCAACCCGAAGTGGTGAAATGGATTAAACAACATATCAAAGATCCCGATAGCTATAAACACATAGAAACAAAGTTTATCGATAAAACGGATCGCGTCGGTGTCAACACGACTTTTACCGCGACCAATAGCTTTGGTGGCCGGGTAACAACAATATGTGTAGCGCAGATCGATACGCTGGGAAATCTGATAAGTGCTGAATTGGTCGAATAGCTGATCCGGCATTGCCAGAAGCAATACATACGCGATAAAGGAAAAATTTTTCAACCCGTTCGCTATAGCTGGCGATCAGTTCAGGCGACATCAGGGAAGTTTATTTCTCTCTCTACCGATTTTCTCAAAAAAATGATCATTGATCAGATCAACCTCTAGAGCTTATCTATGAAAAAGACATTGATTGTTATAGGCACTGTTCTATTTATCTCCTGTTCGAAAGGAGACGGAGGATCAGGCACTGCTTCGGGATCCACGCCTTCGTCCACCTCATGTGGAACTTATAATGGACATACTCTCTATAAGGGACCTCAGGGTGGTTGCTATTATATAAAATCAAACGGAGCGAAGGAGTATGTTGATCGTTCGAAATGCAGGTGTTAAGATCGGTAAGGAACATTTCCCAGCGCTCTTAATGCGCCTTAACCCCAAAAAAGGTGCCGGGACGAATATTGAACCGGTACCTTTTTCTTAACGCCTTTATAGAATATTTTCGAAATCTTTTGTAGTTTAGTCTCAGGCCCTCACCACCTTAACTAACACGACCTTGTCTATTATGAAAAACCTCAGGCCTTCTTTAACCCTCGTTATTCTGTTCACAGTATTATTAGTTTTTGGAAGCACAGCAAAACAAGAATCAAAAGTCTATGTCTGCCTGTCCGCGGCCAGCTATGCTTATCATAACAAATATTGTCAGGGCTTGAGAAAATGCGCGCATAAGATCGATACGGTCACCATAAAACAAGCAATAAAATCCGGGTATGGAAAAGCTTGCGGATATTGTTACCGGTAGTGCTGCCTGAGCCACCATGATTGGCAAACTTGTTTCGTTTGTCAACTCTATCCTTAATCCGGGTTAGCACCATCCGCCCACTGGATCTCTTTAAACAGCATAAAAGAATACAGCGAGTTGTCTGAAGCAGGAATCCTGTAGGCGCCCTTCGCCTGCATCAGATACGCGGAAATAGCCGTCATCTCCCAACCATCATATTCATCTGCCTCCCATTTGGGAGTGATCAATTTCCCGAAATCTCTTTTTATCCCATAATCCCGGACCTTCGTGATCTCCGACCTGATCTTTTCTTCCAGGTGCGGATTATCCCATGCCCAAAGCCAGGTGTTTGATCTGAAAGAAACAGACCCGACGGATTCATATCGGATGATCAGCTTCTTGATCTTGCTGAACGTTAGCTCACCTGTCAGCTGATCATAGAACCAGTCTTCATACCAATCGATAGAATACATTTTTTGAAAAAGAGCTTGCTGGTTATTGAGATAATCATACGCTTTCTTCGACAAGTCCTCAAATGAAATGGTATCCAGTCCCGGTAATCTATCAAGGCTGTTTTTTGGGCTGTTTCTTATTGTTGCGGAAAAAGGAAAAGAGTGACACGTTCAATATTTTTCCCAAGATAAACCACGAAAGCATCTGGTACATTTTCAGCACACATATCTTTAACATTTTCTCCTGCAAGCCACGGCAATTTTGCCAGGCTGTGTTTCGTTCCCTTTTCAAACCGACCAATATGCGCACTGGCACGCTCTGCTCGCTGGCGTTTGTTATTATTTGTACTTCCTGCAAACCATCTCCTGAAAAGGACGACATGATGGCATTCCTGCAATACAGTCTCGAAAAGTCTTCCCGTACTATCGAAACGATGACACAGGCAACACTCGCGGAGCTCAGGGAAAAAGGTGTAACTCCTGCCATGTCCGTTAAAGCAGCGATCTGGTTGCCGAAAGCTGAACAGGCAGACAGATACAAAAACGAATTGCTCGGAGAGATCGACCGTGTTGCAACGGCTTGTGAAATCAATAGAGGAGACTGCAAAGAAACCGATCTTGCCAGCTTGAAAAACTGGGTAAAAGTATACAGAGACTCAAGCCTTAATATAGATCCGCTTATAAAAGCCGAATTTACCCGCAACTTCGGTGATCCGGCAGATAACGGTCAAAGCCTGTCTTCAATCTGGAACAGATTAAAGTCCGGTGATATCAAGATTTAGAGTATCTTGAATTACATATAATATTGTTAGCACCCCAGTTTAGTACGACGATTAAATGATAAACTGATGCATATTTCCACCTTACTACCAAATGGCTTTTCTCACGTCGACAATCCCGATCATCCATTTACTTTCGATGGGCCTGATGCCCTGGTTTACGATAGAAAAGGGCTATTGGCTATATTCGAAATTCGGGATAATGAACGAGTTAGCGGAAATAAAATATTCGCCCGACTGGTAAATACATTGATCGCATATCCACCAAGGGCTAAGATGATTTTAATTTACTCGGAGAATATTTCTCCTGAATTAAGTGATAAAGCAGACTATCTATTCGATAGAATAATAGAGAAGAAAGAACTTAAAAAAGCAAGGTCCCTTATAAAGGACGATAAACCACAAGGCCACATTCGCGAAATAAAACATACACAAAGCCGAATTTTCTCACTCCAGTCTCAAACCCAATTAGATAATATTAGATACATTAGAAAAAGAGAAAAGTTCAGTACCCCCATACCCGATAAACTACTACCCACAAACCAAAAAGCAAAATATCTTGACAGAATCTACGGTAAAGAATATACCGTAAGAGCTAATATATTCGAATCAGATAATCAATTTTACGGACAAAAGAGGCTGCAAGGTGGCTCATCCGATTTGGAAGGGCTCCAGGCTTTTTTCGAGTTTGCTGTTAATGCTGAGCTTCTGATAGATCGCGCGGTCCCATACTACAGGCACTTGTCAAAAAAGGTACTAAACTTAGACAAGATACCAAGGATAAAGCTGGACCCACTCAAGCCGATTCGCATAGCCAGTTTATTCGGTTGGCGGCTAACAAACTCAAGCAATTTCCCTGAAATGAAAGAACGAATTCAATGAAGAAATCAATAGTAAATGTCAACTCAAAAAAACAGGATTGATACAATTATTGCAATTATCAACAGTAATGTCGCATTATCCTCTGGTAATATTAACAAGCTAAAGGGAGAATTTAGGCAAGTGCTCGAGGTAGATGTAATATCACCAGCTAGACGGAAGAACCTATTAAAAGTATTGCATTCTACCAGAGCTCTTGATAGCACATTGAGGGCTGTTCTTGACCATCATGGAATAAGAAATAGTAGTCATTCGATTGGGAAATACTTAACACAGCTAGCAACACATAACAGCTCATCCTTAGGCCGGTTAACTCAGTCTGAAAGACACAAATATCAAAATACGGTGGCGAATATCAGAAATTTACATCTTCACTCAGCCGATAGCTATCCCAAAAATGATTCAGAGGTCAATGACTTAATTTCTGAAATGCAGGCTTTGATGACACGGGTTGCCGGTCTCTAGACGAAAGGAATACTTTTATCTGCCTAATACTTTAATTGTTATCATTCGCTTCGACAATCTGAAATAATATTTCTGGAGCAGCATCGATTACGATATCAATTATTTTAACGGCCGAATTTCTCTCATAATCAGAAATCCGCGTATTGTTTCTTATTCTCCCCGGAATATTCCACGCGACACTTTGCTGTTGCACCGTCAACAAACCGGTTGCCTTACCCCAATCCTCAATTTTCCGCCAGATTTCAGTTGGCACTGCTTTTATCTTGTCCAGTTCTTCTAAAATTTGTGTCTCTGCAGCCTCGTCATCGGATAGTTTCTTTCTGGTCAGCATGCTTTTTGAATTTTCAAGATCCCCCTTGATGCTTTGCAAAGCAAATGAGAATTTCTGTTTTTTTAGCTCAATCCAGCACTCTTCCTTTTTGGCCCACTCACCATACAGTGATCCGGGAGCATTAGTTTTTATAAAATTCTCAACCTGCAGC
This sequence comes from Chitinophagaceae bacterium, assembly GCA_051954695.1. Taxonomy (GTDB): domain Bacteria; phylum Bacteroidota; class Bacteroidia; order Chitinophagales; family Chitinophagaceae; genus Terrimonas_A. The sequence continues at coordinate 7,109 of JBQCHL010000025.1, read as the reverse complement.
ATTATAGAATATATTAAATCACCAACAGCAGTAGAGACTGATTGATTCTTCCATATTCTATAAAGATCCAGACGTGGCTTTAGTAAAGATGTTAAATATGCTATAGAATATGGCACAGTGATGTAGCGCATATCACCAATAGAATTAGGTTTAACTCCATATCTTTTTTCCGCTGTTCTAAAAAGGATAGTTTTCGCTATGGTATCTTCAAAGTAGATACTGTCTATCTTTTTGGGCAGATTATGATTCATAAACTGCACATAATTTTTTTGATTTCCCCGCACCACGAAATGTGGCCCGATCACAACCTTTTTCCCATCGACAACTTCTTCATAAGAATTAATATATTTTGCAAGATCTTCCTTTGTGAACATTTGAGATTTGGGATTTTTTAAATCAAAAGCTTTCTGCTTTGACTTAGTAAACCCTTCTTTAATTCTTGCATTCTTATATTGCCCTCTTGCTCTTTCATAGAACCACCGAGTTTGAAGCGATTGTCCTGTAGAAGGTGGAGCCCAGACACTTCGCGAGAGTTTTTCCAGATCAATATGATAAGGCCTATTTGAACTTAAGTCTGAAACAGAAACTTTATTTTGAGTATTAGCGTATTCAGAAATTTGACCGACTATACTACTGAAGTTCTCTTTATTTTTTATTACTGAGAGTTTCACCTGAACCTGCACGCCTGACACTTCTTTTCTGTCTTTCTTCCATGTGTGGTAAATTGAAGCTGTGGTCTGACCTCCGTTTACTATTTGAAGGTCATTGACTTTACTAATAAACAACCCGCTTCCATTTACAGACCTCTCAATTTCTACCGAATCTGCTGTTGCCGCGATTCCATTATTAAACGCCAAAAACATATGCGGCTCATGTAATATAGTTTTCCTTATACCCGCATTTACCTTCCCTGTAAACTGTAAAAACGAACGAACATTCTGTTCAAGTAATCTGGAGCCAAACCGTTCATAAATGTTTACCAGCGCCTCACCAGGAATTATCGCGAGGTATGACTGATACTCATCATTAACGCTTGGAGACGGGATACAGGGTATCTTGTATCCATCAGCTTTGAAGTCGATTTCAATGGGAATGTGAGACTTTTCAGATATATTATAGAGATAATTTAGGTCAACAATTCTGTAGAAAATTGGAAACTTATGTATTGATTGACCGGCTGGCGAGTCCCCCGAATATAAGCCGTCTGTTAGAATGATGGCGTTAACCCTGACAAGTGTATCCTTTAATTCTTTAGATTCCGCCAGCGTAAATGCTAGTTGAAAAATTTCTGATGATTCTTCAACCTCATTTACATAGTCCTTATAGATTGCATTTTTGAAAAAACTGGTAATTCTTTTCGCGGCCCTATCTATATCTGCTTTAGTCACACTGCTGATCTCTTCTGTCCCATTATAAATTGTAATAATCAGATCGAGTGTTTCATAATTGTCGGAGATGGCATAGGCATTAATCTTATGTTGAACACCTGACTTTAGGATTTTTTCGTCGTAGGCAACTCGAATATTTTCTGACTCCCCGGCTTCCGCAAGAAATGATGATCCATATTGTGTGAACAACTGTTCAAGAGTTCCGCCTTCTTCTACACTAACCTGCTCCGAACGAATATCCTGTTGAAGACTATTGTAAAATTTAGTTAGCTCTATGTTTTCCAGATGGTTAGCCATTCTAATTAATCATTTGTAAAACGAACTGTTCTGTTAATATATATTCTTTATGATCTGAGAGGATAATTGAATATTTTACATCGCCGACACCTTTGCGAACGTCTGACTCTTGTATTCTTGGAAAATTTCCATGCACTTTATAGAAAATCTCCTGTCGTATTTGATATCCAGTAAATTCATACTTGGGGGAATGATGAAAAAAATATCCTCCCTGTATTAATTTAGACTTGAAACGTATTTGAGCCGATATGTTTTCAGATAACATTTTCAGTAGACTATCTACGATTTGATTTAGCGTTTCACCATTGTAACGCTGTGATTCAACGGAAATATGATAAAGTATAAGTGTGTCAAGGTTCGTTATATCAAGTTGACGCTCGCTACTGATGTGTATTTTTTGATGATTATTTGCGCTTGTCGTCTTAACCTCGACGGCCCATCCCTCAGACTGAAAATCTCTCAGTTCCTTTTCCGGGCCTAGCCAGGACTCCAAACACCTATGAGTATTATCTGATCTGGAAAGCCACTTCCTTAAAAATATCAATTCACCATATAGCCCTTTTTGCTCCTCAGATGTTAATCCCTCTTGAGCTGCCTTATCGAATAACTCTTTCCACTTTTCAAATCGGTTAAGAACCTCTTTTAACAACCGTTCTTCCTGACTCGTTCCAGAAATTTGATTTAAGAGATCTTCCGCCAGCGACGCAAATACTTCCAAGTGATCATCATTTAATAATGAAATAATCAGGAAGCTTCTTGAGTTGTCTCCGTCATCTGGAATTATGCTGACTCGAATGTCCTTTAAATTAGCATACCCCAAAATATCAATTTTGCTACCAGAGCGAATTCTTATAGCTATACATCTATAGTTTTCGGGGCGCTGTACTGCAATGAAAATATCAGGTAAAGACGCGGCAGAATATCGTCTCAATAAAAGACCTTTAGACACAGACTTATCCCTGTCTAGCTCAATCCATATTTCGTTAATCTTCGTCATCTTCCTGCTGTATTGGTTCTAAATCGTCTTGTTGATTGAACTGGCTCAATAACTGTTCATGAACGGCAAAACTGACGGAGTCATCTCTGTCATTGGCAGGAAAACTTATTGCATACCCAACAACGGGAGTTACATCTGCAAGGCCAGCTCCCTGAGGATCGAGAAAATATAATAGCAGTAATGGTCGATTGGGCTTTCGAACAGTGTTTCTAACAATTTCACCACTTGGATATTGAGGCTTCCCTTCTTTCTTCCAGGAGTCTTCGGTTTTTTTCTGTGCCTCTTTTTTTTCGTCTTCTGATAGATCAATAAATTCGTCTCCAGGACTGATAATATGAGACTTTCTAATGTAATAAAGCTCATTAGTAGATTTATCTTCGTCTTGGGTCCTCTTAATAAGACCAATATCAAGGTTTTCTAAGACTTGTCTACTAGAGGCCCTTGTCTTTGAAATAACACCCACGCTCCATAAACTGAGTTCATTATAACGCTCATTCAGCTCAAGAAATCGCAGCAAATTTGATGGCGAGGCTGACTTCAAGCTGTCATAAGTCTCAAATCCTCGAAGAAATTGCTTTATTGAATTTAAACCTACGTTTCGGAATAAATAATTATTACCTACTGACTCAAAAGGCTTCTCCATTTCTTTTAGAAGCTGTGAAGCTGAATCAAAATTTCGGCGAACTATATCAGATCGCTTAGACAATTCATATGACTCTACGAGTCTGCCTGACCACGAAACTCGTACTTCTACAGCACGTCTAATTTTATTTGATGCAGAAATCTGTAAGACGCCGGGGTGCGTTCTAACTCTCAAGGCGTACTGATCTGGCGTACTTCCGGCAACGTCTGCCATGTAATCAAATTCGTCTCTTAATTGCTGTGAAGCGAGTGTTATGTGACAGAACCATTCATTTAATTCTCTGCTGATAAATAATCGGCAAAGATCTACGTAACCCGGTCGATAACCGAACCATCGACCCATTTGCATCAATGTATCGTACATTCTGGACGCCCTTAAATAATAGCTCACGGAAAGCCCCTCAAGAGTTAACCCCCTTGAAAGCTTGTCGCCGCCGATGGCTATTACTGACAACCCGTTTTGATGGTCATAATAGTTCAGCGCGTCGGCAGAGCCTCCATTTATTTCTCTTACTGTTATTCTTGATGCTGCGTCATTAAGGAGGGGTAAAACATTTTCCCAATTGTGAACTTGAGTATTTACATCAATACTTGCAAGACGACTTTGAAGAACTTGCTCGGATATTGTCTTATATGATTTATAAGAACCACTATCTTCTTCAAATGTCTGTCTCATCTCTTCTATAATCTCAGGAATGTTCATTTCAATCCCCCTCCGGTAAAAACTAAATGCTTCTTCTACGAGGTCTTTCACTTCTCGTTGAAAAGCTATAAGTCTCGACACGTGAATCAGCATAGAGTTGTGAATGGTAGTTTGTCCTCTAAGCCGTCTCACTGCACAGGTTATTATAAAACATCGAATGGCTAATTTTAATGACTGGGGAACTGCAATTTGGGTCAATTGATCATTATGCTGGTCGTCAATTTCGGGAAATAATGACTGATAATCCTCGATCCTCGATACAATTGGTAACACAGTATCAGATTCTTCATCGTCTTCAACCGGTTCAAATCCGAATACTTTGTCTGGACCGATATAGTTAGTGGGAGAGGGCAGATTAATAATAAAATCTCTGGGAAATAAGTCATCCTCTGTTAATGGGATAAAGATATTTGCAAACGGAGTCGCTGTATAACCCACATAACCACTCCTATCAAATAATCTAAGTATGTCCCTAATTAACCCGTTTATTCGTGTCGTTCCATCATTTTCTGGACGTGTATTAATTGAAGCATTGTCAGCCTCATCATCTATTAGTAAAAGAGATTTACTTCTGATAACTCTCGTACCATCTGACTTCTCTATTGACTGTGCGATTAACCATTGCAACAGGCGATTAAGCACTCCGGCGTTTTTCTTAACGACAGCTACAATTGGTTCGGAAGTATTAAAGTTTGTTAAACCTGCATTGGCCGTCGCCGCCCGAAAATCTCCCAATTCCAGACTTGAAGTCAGGGGATGCACGATAAGACTGTTATCGATATTACCGACACCGATATTTCTTCTACGCTCCTTATTTACGCGGTCGGTTTGGGTGTCAAATCCAAGAAACCCTTCATCCAATCGGAGCTGTGTTTGGCTTCTAAGATTATTATGAATGCCAGCAAGCACTATTATTAACCTAAAACCTGCGTCTGCTGCCTTGCAAATAAGTCCTGTATAGTTAGATGTTTTACCAGACTGTACCTGACCAACAACTAAACCGCGCTTGTCGATTATTACGTTTTGAGAAGGATCAAAAAGTCCATCAAGAATTCTATCTGTAAGTCGATCCAGCTTATTTAACACATCGGGAGCAAAGTTTTTCTCAATCTCGAGATAATCCCGATATCGACCCCAAAAAGTAGATTTGCCTGGCTGCCATATGGAAGATCTTTTATCACTTATCCATGGTAACCGTCGTTCATGTGATTCGATTATCCTAAACTCATCCACGCGGATATTATAAATAGCTTGTATTTCTCGTATCAACTGTTCTCTATCTATATCCGCATACAACGGAATGCTTAACACAACAGTTACTGCGGTTTCAACTTGTTCCAGTGTGATAGATCCAGTTGACGGCAATAAAGTTCGCGCAGTTCTTATGGCATTTTGAATCATCAGAAGTTAGGTTAAGGTTTCAACAAAATGAGGAAACAGGTTGAATGGTTCAATATTAATAATAATCGCTTTTGCCTGTTCTTTAGATCTTCCGTCTTGTACTAGCCTATCGTACATTTTTGACATTGCCTGGCGTAAAGGCTCCTGATCGATGTCTTCAAACGGTTGCCCCTGTAGTTCTGGCTGCTCGCTCTCCTTTATAGTTATCAGTGGAACTGGCACCGTTTCCTCAATAAATTTCAGTAAGTTATTTAGGTCTCCTGGCTTATTAATTCCAATGTCCACAACCATTTTAAGGTATGGATGCTCCCGATTAATTTCATAGAACCTCTTTCCATGCCTAATCTTCTCCTGCCACAAAGGTTGATACTGAATCGTTGCATATTTTCGTTGCAATACCTTGCCTTTATGTCTGTAAACCTCAACAGCTTGCGATCTAACCTTATTTGCATAAGCTTTGAGCTGATCTCGCAACACGATAGGAGGTCTGGCTACGGACTTCTTAATGTCTATTTGCCATTCTGCGTCGAGATTATTAGGTAGGTCTACCATTATTCTAGCCAGCTTGTAATGCTCCTCTTTACGAAACATTCCTAACCAGTCGCCAGCAAGAAGAAGCCGCTCATTTCTGTATATATAGAAACCCTGTTGCGCGTTCCACCCGCCAGGACCTTCCGCTTTTCTGAATTCCTCTTCAGTCAATCGTGATTTATGAGGCAGAACAAATCCCCTTATTCTAACTTTATTATTTTGTAGAGGATCTTCGGAAAATTTTTGGGTGGATGAATTATCGATTAAAAAAGGGTCCCAAGCCTCAACCAGTCTCTGTTGAAAAAATATCTTAACTCTTTTACTTTCAATAAATCTATGAAACACCATTGCAAGATGCTTCTTTACCGTCTCCATAATTTGAAGAAACTTATCAAGCGCTGCTTTATCGTTCTCCCTAAGATTTCTAACAAGCCTGTCAAGGTCATTCCAAACGACAACAGTACCTGATAATTCTTTCTGGAGACTATTTTCAAATTCCTGCGGTATAAAGTCAATCAGGTCCCATTTCCCCTTCTGGCTTACAAAATCCAGATCCCATGTCCAACAAACAGAGTGTTGTTCGGGCTTTTTTGAAATAACGGATAGCTTTCGGCATTGGGAAAATGACGCGGTCTTTAGACCCAAACCAAATCTGCCTAGGTCTTTTAAATTACGTTCTTCATTCGGATTACGGCTTCCAGGTCTCATCGCCTGAATTAATTCTCCATTGTCCATCCCTGAACCATCGTCCCTAATTGATAACCAACTGTCATTCCCTTTCCATTCGAAATCGACATGGATATTTTTGGCACCCGCCGAAATTGAGTTGTCAATAATATCCGCTATGGCAGCTTGAATACTATAACCGATGGCACGGAAAGTTTCAATCATCGAAGATGCTTCAGGGTCTGCAGGGGTTGTGTGATATTTTGAATAATCAATTTGCATATTCTTTTATTCTTCTGAAATACTCCATATATTCTTAAAATCAAGAATAACGTTTAAGAAAGGTATTTTTACCGGGATGGCCTTGCTTTTTACCTCTGCGATTTCTTCCAACTTTAAGCTTTGAAACAACTTGCTTATTACAAAGGGAGCAGGGCCAATTTCTGTTCGATTTCTAGCAAACTGCGCCCATGTCCCAACAGTT
>JBQCHL010000024.1:0-234078 GCA_051954695.1 Chitinophagaceae bacterium | reverse complement strand
GTGTTATCATTTGCCTTCCCCCCCGGCCCCGTTAAAAACACACCCCGCCCGGGGGACCCCACCCGTGGGCGCACCCCCCGGCTCTTATATTCTTTAAACTTGTATGTGTCCTGAACCAGGGCAGGGGTGACAACGGAAGATGTCTTTCGGCCATCAGCCACTCGATCATCGACCATCGCTCCCTATCCCAATCTCTCATCAATGATCTTCTTATCGATCTCTTCCTGCTTGCGATGTTCTTCCTGCAGGCGCTTCAATTTCTTGCCATAAGATATTCTTGTGATCAATGCAAATAATACCGGCACTACGAAGATCGCCAGCGTGGTAGCAGCCAGCATCCCGCCGAATACGGTCCAGCCGATCGTTTTCCGGCTCTCAGCCGCTGCTCCGCTGGCAAAAGCCAGTGGCAACACGCCCAGGATAAACGCCAGGGAGGTCATCACAATAGGCCTTAAACGCAGCCTTACTGCCTGCAGGGTCGCATGCACAATATCAATACCCCGGTCGACCCGCTCTTTGGCAAATTCCACGATCAGGATCGCATTCTTGGCTGCCAGGCCGATCAGCGTGATCAAACCGATCTGTGCATAGATATTATTGCTTAATGAGGGGATGAACGTCAATGTAAGGATCGATCCGAAAGCACCGATCGGAACCGCAAACAATACGGAGAAAGGTACCGACCAGCTTTCATACAATGCTGCAAGAAACAGGAACACGAACACCAGCGAAATGGCGAAGATCGTGGTCTGCTGGCTACCTGCCGCAATCTCCTCGCGGCTCATACCCGAAAATTCATAGCCATAGCCTGCAGGAAGGGTTTTAGCCACTTCCCTTAAAGCCTCAAGTGCCTGGCCGCTACTGTAGCCGGGTTTGGGAGAACCATTGATCTCGATCGCACGGTAGATATTGTAGTGGGAGATCACCGCAGGCGCTTCTATCACTTTTGTAGTGATCAGCGAACCCAATGGCACCATATTCCCCTGACTGTTGCGCACATAATAGCGACTGATATTACTCAGGTCGCCACGGAATGAACTGTCTGCTTGCGACATTACACGGAAGTTGCGGCCATACAGGTTAAAGTCATTCACATAACTACTGCCAAGGAATGTAGACAGCGTAGCATAAACATCCGATACAAGCACACCCTGTTTTTTAGCCTGGTCTTTATCTACATCCACCTGGTAGCTTGGCGTACGGGAATTAAAGAAGGTATATGCCATTCCTATCTCCGGGCGCTGGTTAAGCTTGCCCAGGAACTCCATGGCCACCCTTTCAAATTGCTTGGCATCATCTGTACTGCTTGTTTGCTGCAATTCAAATGTGAAACCGGAAGTGGCACCCAGGCCAGGGATCGCAGGCGGTGCGATCGGAAGCACACGGGCTTCCTTAAGGTCAGCCGTAACTGCCCTTATCTTGTTGATCACATTTTGGACGTGGTGTTCCTTGCCTTTACGGTCGTCCCATGGTTTCAGGCTCACAAACATGGTACCCACGTTCGATTTATTGGAGAAGCTGATGATGTTCAAACCGGCCAGACCACCCACTACATTGATCTCATCCAGCTTCTGCACACGCGCCATGATCTCTTTCAGCATTTCTATGCTGCGTGTAGTGGAAGTGGCTTCAGGCATTTCATAGGTCACAAACATCCGTCCTTCATCCTCTGTGGGGATAAAGCCCGTGGGTTTGCTTTTGAACAGGAAGGTCAACCCTACGAATAAAGCCACAAGCATGATCAGTACATAAGGCGTTCCGCGTATCCATGCACCTACCCCATGAGTGTAGCCATTGGTAAGCCTGTTAAAATGTTTATTGAACCATGCAAAGAATTTTTCCAGGATATTCTTCTTTGCATTTTCATCTTTCGAAGGTTTAAGCAAAATGGTACAAAGCGCAGGCGTAAGTGAAAGCGCCACGAATGCAGAGATCAGTACAGACACCGCGATCGTAATAGCGAACTGTTGATACAAACGGCCTACGATACCGGGGATAAAACCAACCGGAACGAATACTGCAGCAAGGATCAGGGCGATCGCGATAACCGGGGCGGAAATCTCCTTCATGGCTTTCCGCGTTGCATCTTTAGGCGACATCTTCTCATGGTCAATATTGTGCTGCACCGCTTCCACCACCACGATCGCATCATCCACCACAATACCGATCGCAAGCACGAACGCAAACAGGGTCAGCGTATTGATCGTAAATCCAAGCGGACCAAAGAAGATAAACGTACCGATCAATGAAACAGGGATCGCAAGTACAGGGATCAGGGTCGCTCTCCAGTTTTGCAGGAAGAGGAATACCACCAATACCACCAGTATCAATGCTTCGATCAGCGTATGCATTACTTCGTTGATAGACACTTCCACTACTGTAGCTGTTTCCAGGGGAACCAGGAAATCCACATCAGGAGGGAAAGTCTTCTTCATGTCTGCAAGGGCTTTATTGATGCCCTTGTAAGTGTCCAGGGCATTAGCACCCGGTGCCTGGTAAACCAACACAAAAGCTGCAGGCTTGCCATTTACGAATGCATTGGCTGTATAATCAAATTTTCCTAACTCAACCCTTGCCACATCGCGCAGGCGGACCAGGCTACCATCGGCAGGCCTTGTTCTTACAATGATATCCTCGAACTGAGCTTTTGTATTGATACGGCTATTGGTCAATATACTGTATTCAAAAGTCTGCCTGCCAGGCTGAGGGTTGCCACCCACGGTACCTGCAGCCACCTGCAGGTTCTGCTCCTGCAAAGCAGCATTCACTTCTGCAGGCGTAATGCCCAGTGCAGCCAGCTTTTCAGGATTCAGCCAGATACGCATACTGAAATCATCTGCACGCGAAAAGATATCACCCACACCTTTCACCCGGAGCAACGCATCTTTCACATACAGGTTAACATAGTTACCAATGTAGGTGATGTCATGTGTGCCATTGGGAGAATAGAAAGCCAGCGCCATCATGATGCTGGGATTTCTTTTTCTTACTGTAAGGCCTAATCTTTTTACCGCATCCGGTAAAGTTGGCTCAGCCACACTCACACGGTTCTGCACGTCCAGGGTTGCAATATCAATATTGGTACCCACCTGGAAGTTGACGGTGATGCTGCTCTGGCCGCTACTGGTACTGTTACTGCTCATGTAAGTCATACCAGGCGTACCATTCACCTGCGTTTCAATGGCTGTGGTTGTGGTTTGCTCCACCGTTTGTGCATCAGCACCGGTAAAGTTGCCGGAGATGGAAACAGTGGGTGGGGATATATCCGGGTATTGTGCTACAGGAAGGTTTATCAGTGAAATGATACCTACCAATACCAGCACAATGGAGATCACAATGGCGGTAACCGGTCTTTTTATAAAAGTTTCTGCTATCATGTTTGTGAATGGTAAGTGCAGGCGTTTATAGTACCTGCAACTGTCAAAAAATTATGTTCATCTATTGTTTCGCAGGACCAGGATTTGCACCAGCAGGAGGAGCAATAGCTACTGTCGCTCCTTCACGCAGGTTTTGCACACCCTGCACCACGATCTTCTCTCCTTCCTTCAAACCATCCTTCACGATGATGTCTGATCCAAGCGCATTGCCCAGTACCAGTTTACGTTGAGACACTTTGCTGCTGTCTCCCAACACGTAAACAAAGAATTCGCCCAACTGCTCCGTAACAGCTTTATGAGGAATGATCACTGATTTTTCCGTACCGCTGCTCAGCACGCGCACTGTAGTGTTCATGCCTGCTTTCAGGATCTTTTCTTTATTGGGGAACGACAATCTTATCTTGATCGTTGCTGTTTGAGGGTCAACAGCACGGTCTATTGTGTACACAGAACCATGGAAAGGATATACATCCCCGCCAAAAGCAATGGAGAAAGTGGAATCACCAGGTTTTCTTACTTTTTCCAGTTTTGCAAACTGGTAATATGCTTTCTGGTCTACAGAGAAATCAACAGCGATCGGATCGTCTGTTGAAATAGTGTTCAACACGGTCTGACCCGCGATCACAGATGTTCCGCTGCGTACCTGTGATATGCCAATAGTGCCGGTAAACGGTGCTGTAATGTTGGCAAAACCAACATTGGTCCTTACTGCATTTACATTTGCCTGAGCTGCGGCCACTTGTTTCTTGGCGGCTTCCAGTGCAGCATCTGCATAATCTACCTGTTGTTTGGCGATCGCATCTTTTTTATCCAGCTCATGATAGCGGTCAGCATCTTTCTGTGCTTTCATAAGATTGGTTTCCTGCACTTGCAGGTTAGCCACTGCCTGCTCATAGTTTGCATTGTATAACTGCTGATCGATAGAATACAGCCGTTGCCCTTTCATCACTTTATCACCATCTTTGAAATGGATGCCAGTGACATAGCCGGTAACCTGTGCGCGGATCTCAGTTTGATTGAGCGCCACTACAGTGCCGGGATATTCATCATAATATACAGCATTGGCCGACCTGGCTTCTTCTACTGTAACGGGAACAGCCGGGGGCGGGCCTGCCTGTTGTGCAGTTTGTTTACCGCCGCAGGCGGCCAGTAACAAGGCACCACTAATAACAGACCAGGTTTTGATTGATGTTAAAAACATACTTCTATATTAAATTCCAACTAAAAGATTGTATTGAACGAACGATTATAAATGATTAATACTGCACAGTACCCAATGCACGTTGCACGTCCACTTTACTGCTTAACACACTATAGAGCGCATTGAAATAATTGATCTGGGCAGTGCGCAGATCTGTTTCTGCTGTTATCACTTCCAGGTAAGCTTTGATACCGGAGCGATACTGCAATTGAATCACATCATACACTTCCTGCGCCAGTTGAACGTTTTCCTTTATTGCCAGGAAATTCGCAAGATTACTCTTATACGCTGCCACTGCCGCAGTGTATTCTGCATTCACTGAGTTTTCCAGGTTCACGATATCCAGGTCAACCCTTTTCAATTGCCATTCTGCCTGCTTGATATTATACTTTCTTTTTCCTCCCTGGAAAATGGGCAATCCCAATGTGAGACCGATGTATGAGTTGGGATAGGATTGATTGTATAATTTGGAAAACTGGTCATTCAGGTAATTGAAATTATAAGCACCGTTGGCAGAAAGTGTAGGAATAAAACTCCACTTATTATATTTCAGATTGGCTTCCTGTAAGCGCTTCAGGGTTTGAAGCTGTTGATATTCTATCCTGCTGCCAATATCCACTCTCGCCAGAGTATCCTGGGGAATTGCATTCTCCAGTGCTATACTGTCGTAGGCAATGTTCAATGCACCTGATGGCGGATAGTTCATTACCGCTTTCAGGTTTTCCGTATTTGCTTTCAGGCTTTCTTCTGTAGCTTTTCTTGAAGCAATGGCATTATTCAATGCTATAGTTGCTCTTTTATAATCTGTTTTATCTGCCACCCCTGCGTCGTATTGAGCGCGCGCATCTTTCAGGCTTCTTTCCAGGCGGGTGATCGTTTCCTGCACCACTTTGATCTGCTGTTGGGTAGCCAACACAGCATAAAAAGCTTTGGTCACGTTTACCACCACATCTATTTTATTGCTGGTGGTTTGTTGCCTTGCCTGCAATTGCACATCATTGCGGGAACGGAGGGCCAGCAGCACATCGCGGTTGAAGATGGTTTGCGTGGCGCCGAACTGAAATGCAGAAGTATTGTCAACACCCAGTTTTACCGGGTTGCCGCCAATAATATTGGTCTGCACATCAAAGTTGTGTTGTAACAAATAATTAAAATTGATCTGCGGATACCAGTCGGCCAGTTTTGATTTCACCTGCAAAGCCGTGATCTGTTCATCAATCAGGGATTGCTGAACCAGGGGTTGCCTTTTTAAGGCATACTGTATCACGTTAGGCAGGCTGGCATCCTGCAAAAGGCTGTCTGTACTTGTTTGCTGCGCATTGGATGCAGCAGAGAACAATAAAGCAGGGACCAGTAAATAGAGAACAAAAGACCGACTCTTTCTCATAGTTTGATCTATAAACATAACAGGTTTTATATACGTGCTTTTATGGCTATGCAACGTTGGTTTGGCCGGGGTGGAACAGATACCGGCAAATATTTGGGAGTCAATGGAGGATCGGCATGCAAATGTACGGGGAAAGAGGTTTACGAATTGTACCGGGAAGCAGGTAAAAGTTAAAAAAATTATATGAATGGTTGTAGAAGAATACAATGTAAAAAAACAGCCCCGGTCAACTGAATGTCCGGAGCTGTTTTCTTTAAATAAACCCATCGATTTGTCCGCCGAAGCTTTAGCATTGGCGGGGCCCGCCTATGCTAAAGCTTCGGCGGGCTAGGCTGCTATTTTCTGATCAGGCAAACCTGATCGTCTTTTTGGATAATTATCCCAGGTAAGCTTTCAGCGCGCTGCTGTAGCGGGCCTTCTGTAAACGCTTGATCGCTCTTTCTTTGATCTGGCGGATACGTTCTTTGGTAAGATCGTATTTCTGGCCGATCTGTTCGATGGTAACACCTTGTTCTCCATCCAGGCCGAAATAAGCGTTCACGATCTCTGCTTCTCTTGGGCTGAGTGATTTAAGCACACGACGGATCTCGTTTCTCAGCGAATCTTTCATCACATCGTCATCGGTGTCATCACCACCTTCCAGCAAATCACCCATGGCTACATCTTCTGCTTCGTGCACAGGTGCATCCAGCGAAGTGTGACGGGTATTGCTTTGGAAAATGTTGTTGATCTCTGTTTCACTCATTTCCAGTAACTCGGCCAACTCTTCTGTTGATGGTTCCCTTTCGTGCTCCTGCTCGAAAGCCATGTAAGCTTTGTTGGCTTTGTTGTAAGTGCCAATTTTGTTTTGAGGCAGGCGGACTAATCTGCCCTGCTCTGCCAACGCCTGTAAAATGGACTGGCGAATCCACCATACAGCGTATGAAATAAATTTGAAACCTTTGGTTTCATCAAAGCGTTGTGCCGCTTTAATCAGGCCGAGGTTGCCCTCGTTAATAAGATCACTCAGTGATAAACCCTGGTGTTGATATTGTTTGGCCACAGATACCACGAAGCGGAGGTTTGCCTGCACCAGTTTGTCCAGTGCTTTCTGATCTCCCATCTTGATACGCTGTGCCAACGTGGTTTCCTCTTCAGGAGTGATCATAGAGATTTTTGAAATTTCCTGAAGGTACTTCTCAACCGCCTGAGAATCCCTGTTGGTAATCTGGGTAGCAATTTTGAGTTGCCTCATAATGAATCTGTCTGTTTAAATAAAAACAATAATAGACAGTCTTTGTTTGCAGGATATGCAAAAGGTAGTGAATAAAACCGTCCCGAACCGTCTGCAAAAATACATTGCATTCACGGAATCTCATAGCCCTTGTTAATAATTATTATGAGAGAATTGGCTGTAAGTAATTATATTTCCCGCTCTTGTGGCTGAAAGCTGTGCTGGCAGCGCGTTTGACAGCATTTCTTAAAGAAAATACAAAGACCTTCCACCCTGGTCAGGATGTGGATTTCACAGCCTTTGCCCTCCTTCTGAGTACGATCCACAGCACCAGCCCGGTCAGGAACAAAAGGGTCGAAATCACTTCCGCCTGTGTGGGCTGGAAACCGAACAGGTTCATGTGCGTGTTCACGCGTATTTTTTCTATTAAAAACCTTTCGATCCCGTTCACCATCAGGTAGAGCGCAAAAAGGGTGCCTGGCACTTTCAGTTTCTTGCGGACAGACCATAAAAGAGCGAATAATAGCAGTCCCATGATCACTTCGTAAAAGGGAGTCGGGTAAACAGGATTAGCCAGCTCATTGCAATATTTGCCTACACAGCCCGGGATCGGGTTACCCGCTTCGTTTACATTATGCGGATAAGTGTACCCCCACATCCAATCCGGCAGCCAGCTAAAAGGCTTAGGATTAAGGTTTTTTATACCCCAATCGCCATCCCCGGCCACCTGGCAACCGATCCTGCCCACGCCATAAGCCAACATAAGAGCGGGGGCAGCGGCATCATTCAGGTGCCAGAAACCGATATTATGCTTGCGGGCATATATCCAAATGGCTATGGCAGCGCAGATCAGGCCACCATAAAAAGTAAGTCCGGAGGGGGAGAATAAATAAGAGGACGGATGCTCCAGGAAATCACTCCAGTTCTCGAAAATATCAAACATCTTGGCGCCTATCAGGCCAAATACCAGGGCCAGGATAGTCATTTCCCCTACCCTGTCCTGCGGCCAGATCCGGATCGTTCTTTTCTCAGGTTTGGGCAGTTTTTGTTTATTTTTCTCATACCATTTCAGCCCGGCAAACAAAAGTCCGAGTCCAATACCGGCAGGCCAGCTTCCAATACCGGAAAAGATAAATTGCTGTGGATCCTCTGTGGCAGAATCATCCATGATGAACAGGGCCAGGATCTTATAACCCAGTAAAAAACCAAGCAGAAAATTAAGGATCAATTCTGCAGCAGTAGCAGGTTGCCCAACCATCACCTGCATTTCCTTGGGCTGCAGCAGGCCTTCCCTGCTTTTGCGTTTCAGTTCTGCAGTAAGTGTGACGGCTGCCAGTATAAAGGATATAGCCACAAAAAAACCAAACGAATTGACAAACCGCAGAAAGGTCCATTCTACACCAAAAAGATCTTTGAAGGCGAAATAAAGGTTGGGATACATTTATTGTGTTGGTTTTAAGCAGGGCGAATATACACTCTAATTAAAAATTCAAAAGTCAGTAATCAAAATATCCCGGCAAATGGGAGAAATTTTGACAACTGACTTTGAATATTGACTTAAAAGGTGAATTTCTATTATTAGTTACAATACTCGTCGAAAGCACCGATCAGGTTATGGGCGATCATTTGTGCCGGCCTTCCTTCTATCTGGTGGCGTTCGATAAAATGCACCAGTTGGCCGTCTTTAAACAAGGCGATAGCCGGTGAAGAAGGAGGATAAGGAAGCAGGTGCTCCCTCAATGTTTTTATGGCTTCGATATCAAAACCCGCAAAACTGGTGGTCAGGAAATCCGGTTTATTCTTGGCATTCACAACGGCCATCAGCACTCCCGGCCTTGCACTGCCTGCTGAGCAGCCGCAAACGGAGTTGATCATTACCAGGGTGGTGCCTTTTTTCGCCAGTTGGGCGTTCACTTCATCGGCTGTCAGCAACTCGGAGAAACCGTTGTCTGTCAGCTCTTCTTTCATGGGGGTGACTATTTCTTCTGGATACATAGTTGAGTTTAGTTATGAAACGCAAAAATAGGCAAAAAGGTTTGGGTACGAATGGTTCGAATTGAGGCGAATGGCGCGAATGGGAGGATATGGGCGGAGAGGTTTAGCTAAATAGGTCATTATGACTTATTTTACAGAAAGAAACTGCCATTTTGTCTATTTATGAGTGGATTGGGGTTAGGATGTCAGGGAAATCGATGAAAAAAGGCAGTGGTACGTGGTTTGAAAAGTAGTTGTGGTATTCAACAAAACAAAAAAATTAAAAAGAATAGTTTATGACACACGTAAGATTCGGCCGTCGTCCTTTTGAGAAGAGCTTTAACAATTTAGTGGACGACCTTTTTTCAGAGCTCCCCGTCTTGTATAGGAATGGATCAGATA
The DNA here is from genome assembly GCA_051954695.1 of Chitinophagaceae bacterium. Taxonomy (GTDB): domain Bacteria; phylum Bacteroidota; class Bacteroidia; order Chitinophagales; family Chitinophagaceae; genus Terrimonas_A. Next base: position 224,524 of record JBQCHL010000024.1, on the reverse strand, counting down.
CCGTGTTCAAAGGGTTTGCCCCGGTGAACATTAAAGAAACTGATAAAGGTTATTCGCTTGAAGTGATAGCCCCGGGTTTCGAAAAATCTGATTTCAAAGTGAACGTTGAGCAGGATGTGCTGACAGTTTCTGCTGAGAAGAAACAGGAAGTGAAAGAGAATGCAGAAAACAACAATACAGAGAAGCAGGTCAGACGCGAATACAGCTTCCGTTCATTCAAAAGATCTTTTACACTGGACGAAAAGATTGATGCGGCTGGAATTGACGCAAAATATAATAATGGAGTGCTGGTATTAAACCTTCCCAAAAGAGAAGTAGTCAAAGCTACAGCACAAGAAATAAATATTCAGTAAGAATCTTTCTCATAAGCAGTTGGTTTTGGTTTACACCCCGTCGTTTCCACGATGGGGTTTCTTTTTTTACGGGCAACCTTTATAGCTAAAGCATTGTCTAAAATCTGTTATTTTTGCAACTTGATTACCAACAGCACTAAACTATGCACAAGAAAGTATTATATTTCTTTCTATTATTTGTATTGTCCGTATCTACCGCAAAAAGCCAGGATACAACATTAGTAGATACCATTCAGCATAGGCCTGAGGAACCTGTTGACAGTACCCTGCGTATTGTCAATCTTATTCCCTATATAACACTGCATGTGGACTCGGTGCTTTCCTATAAACTGGCCATCAACCGGGATGAGACCAAATATTACTGGTATCTGAAAAACTCGCCTATTGGCCTTAAGATCAATAAGGATAACGGCATGTTGACCTTTAAGGCGGAAAAATCTTTTTTCCTTTCCGGCAAGCTGAAGTATGATGAAGAATATTCAGTGAAATTGGGTGTTCAAAACCTTGCCAACCCTAAGGAAAGAATTGATACCAGCTTTACGCTTGTTTTCTACAACACTGATGTGGTGCTGCCCAAACTGAAACCTTCTGTCGGCAGCACGCTTATTGCAGAAGAAGGAGAAACAATTTCCTTCAGTATACAATGTGAAGCAGGCAATTTTACGATCGAGGATATTTTATTCACCAGCAATATATCCATCTCGAATTATAAACAGGTAAGGCATTGCGGAGATGAATTTTCCTGGACCATTCCTTTTGATTTTGTGAAAGAGACCGATACCTCTAAAACCAAAATACTCAACCTGAGCTTTATCGGCTCCACTCCCAAATTCCAGATAAGGGATACTGCCAATGTAAGGATCACTGTGAAAGACGCCCTCAACTATCCCATGGCAAAACAGGAATACGAGGTGGTAGTATCGAATTTGAGAAAGCATCTGATGACATTAAAATATACTTTTCTCCAGATAGATAAGAAGATCAGGAAGACAAGGGGAGCAAGGACTTCTTTCGATCTTACCTCGGCTACTTCAGCCCTTACAGGCACCATCCTGAGCACATCCGGCGGGGCTTCTGCTGAAACAGCCGGCAAAATATTGCCAAGCGCGGGTGTGGCACTTGTCCCGGTAAAAGAGGCGACCGCTCCCAATAAAGTAGTAGAACAAAATCAGGCTTCCCTGATACGCTCTTCCATCAAGCGGCTGGAATATATGCTGTATGATTACACTTTGCTGGGCGACCGGGATCCGCAGATCCTTACTAAAACTGCCAAGCTTAAAGAAGAATTAAAGCAGAGCCAGATGCAGTTGATAGACGTGCCTGTGGACGTGACCACAGAGGGTATGACCGAAGAAGAATTGAACAAATACTTCAACAATCCCAAAGTCAACAAAAAATACCGCGTAAGCAATAAAGGAAGATGATCTACGGCTGGCAGCCTGTACGGCGCCGTGTATCGATCAGGTATTGTATTTTCCAGGCACCGTCGAGTTTCACCAATTGAAATGAATTGACGCCGCAATGGCTGAAAGCTCCATTCAGATAAAAATTATATGGTGTCCATACAATGGCCAGCGGACCATCTATTCTTATTGTTTCAAAACTGATCCGTTCATCTGCAGAATCTTTTTTCATCTTCCCTACTACTTCTGCAAACTCGTTGATATTCTCATCGCGCACAATTGTTTTCCCTTCCTTGTTCCGGGAAATGGTTTGCATGATCACTTTGTCTGCAAACACAGATTTGAAAGAAGCTGCATTACCGTTGCGCATGGCAGTGAACATGGTATTGATAACAGCTTTAACAGAATCTTCGGCCTGCTGTGCAAAAACCGTCTGCCCGATAAAAACGGTTGTTAACAATATGAAAAAGGATCGCATATTAACATTGTTTAAGTGAACCCGGTATCATTATTTCCGTCCTAAAGTAAATTCATTCATCATGAAAAGAATAAGAATTGTACAAGCGGTCGTTTTAGTGGCCGTAGCGGCGGTAATTACCAGTTGCTCTACTACCCGGTATGATTATGATCCTTATCCCCCGCCCCCGCCTCGCACTTCCGTTTCGCTTATTATAACTGCAGGGCCTGGCATGGTCATCAACCGTTACCACGACGGGCGGTATTATTACCGTAACCCCAGCGGATGGATATACTGGAGGGGCTACGACAACAGGTATTACCTCGACAGAAAATATATACAAAAATCCTACAAAAGATACCCGCAGTACAACGACTGGAACAGGGGCCGTGGTCATGCTTATGGAAGGAGAAGATAATAAGCTCCCACCCTTATTACCCCATCCCTGATTTAGAAAAATCAGCTGATATAATACAAAGGCCGTGGGCTCCCCATCCTTGAGGAGCCCACGGCCCTAATATTCTTTAAACCTGTATGCTACCTAAACCAGAGGTGACAGCGGAAGGGTTTGACTATCGACTGCCGACTAAAGACTACCGACTACTTAACATATCCCAGTATCTTCAACATGCTCTGTGCAGTTTGCTCTTTTGCATAAAGCCAGTCTACCAGTTTTCCATTCTTATCATACCCGATAATAACATGTTTGGGTGAAGGGATCAGGCAGTGCTTGATACCACCATAACCACTGATCTGGTCCTGGTAAGCACCGGTATGGAAAAAGCCGACATACAACGGTTCACCATTATTTATTTTGGGGAGGAACACTTCATTGATATGTTCTTCTGAATCGTAGTAATCATGACTGTCGCAGGTGATGCCTCCAAGCACCACTCGCTGGTATTCTTCATCCCATTTGTTGATCGGAAGCATCAGGAAGCGCTCGCCAATGCCCCAGGTATCGGGGAGTGTAGTAATAAAGGATGAGTCGATCATGTACCAGTTTTCCCGGTCGTTCTGCACTTTCTCTCCGATCACACTATAGATATGCGCCATGCTCTCTCCTACTGTATAGCTGCCAAATTCAGTAAAGATATTCGGCATGGGAACTTTTGCTTTTTTGCAGGCTGATTTGATATTACCAACGATCTCGTTGATCATAAACTGGTAATCGTATTCAAAACCGAGAGAATGCTTGATCGGGAAACCGCCGCCGATATTGATAGAATCCAGTTCAGGACAGATCTTTTTCAACTGGCAATACAGGTTGATGATCTTGTTCAGCTCACTCCAGTAATAGATATCATCCTTAATTCCTTTATTGAGGAAGATATGCAGCATTTTCAACTGGAATTTGCTTTCATATCCTTCGATCCGGTCTACATAAAACTCGAGTATATCTTTTGCACGGATACCAAGGCGGGATGTATAGAATGGAAAGGTCGGCTCTTCTTCCGCCGCTACCCTGATGCCCAGTTTGAAAGGCACTTTTACGGATTTCGCGTATTCCCTCAGCTCTTCTTTATTGTCGAGCACAGGGATCACATTCTGGAAACCTGAATTAAGCAGGCTGGCGATCCTGCGGGTATATCCTTTCTGCTTAAAGCCATTGCAGATGATATGGATATCCTTGGTGATCTTCTTTTTTTCGTACAGCTTCTTGATGATCTCTATATCGTAGGCATAAGAAGTTTCCAGGTGAATTTCATGCTTCAGCGCTTCTTCCACCACAAAGCTGAAATGAGAACTTTTAGTGCAATAGCAATAAAAATATTTACCCTCATATTTATGCTTCTTGAAAGCAGCGGCAAACATGCTTTTTGCTTTCTTGATCTGCATCCCGATCTTGGGCAGATAGCTAAGCTTCAGCGGTGTGCCATACTTATCTATCAATGCTTTAATATCAAGGTTGTTGAACTGAAGGTAACCGTCTTTTACATCAAAGCCTTCCTGGGGAAAATTGAAGGTTTGTTTTACAAGGTCGTTATAAGTATTATTCATTTACAACGGGAGGGTTAGTCTATGTGGGAGTATCCCATTTTTTTTAACAAGCAAAAATATATTTTTCTGAAATAAAAAAGACCGTCCCGGTTTCGCAGGACGGTCTTTTTATTTTATGCTTTTGTAAAGCTTTTCCCGGGTTTTGATCCAGGTCTGGTCCCGGATCAAAGTCCGGGATACACTTATTTAACCGAATCAACCAGGTTTTTGAAAGTCTCAGGGTTGTTCATGGCGAGATCGGCCAGTACTTTACGGTCCAGCTCGATACCTTTTTTCTGGAGTTTGTTGATGAACTCAGAGTAGGTCATACCTTCAGCACGTACAGCAGCATTAATACGGGCGATCCACAAAGTGCGGTATTCCCTTTTCTTCAGCTTACGACCTACAAACATATAGGTCATACCTTTTTCTACAACGTTTTTAGCTACCGTTAAAACGTTTTTACGTTTGCCATAGTAACCTTTGGCTTGTTTTAATATCTTTTTTCTGCGGGCCTTGGAGGCAACAGCATTTTTTGAACGAGGCATATCTAATTAGTTTAAGAGTTTTAAGATTAAATCTGAACAGCCATAGGCTTATTTCAGGCGCAAAAGGCGTTTTACAAAATCCATGTTTGGTTTTGCTACCAGACCATCGATCCGCATGTTACGCTTACGCTTTTTTGATTTTTTCGTCAGGATGTGACGCTTGAAACTCTTTTGGTGAGTGATCTTTCCTGTGCCGGTTACTTTAAAACGTTTTTTGGCACTGGAATTCGTTTTTACTTTAGGCATTTTACCCAGTATTAGAATTATACCCTTGAGGCGTTCCCCACGGGGGGATGCTTGTGGAGCCTCTTCAGGAAATGTTTGTCCTCAGACAAAGCTCTGCTTCAAAAAGAACTTTATTTTCGGACGGCAAAATTAGGTCGTTTTAGTGGAAAAACCAAGAAAAAACCCCAGTCTGAAGCTGGTCCAGGGTTGACAGTCTATAGGCAAGCCCTTCTATTGTCACCCAGGCCCCTGATTCAGATAACATTCTGGTTTAAAGAATATAAGAGCCGGGGTCTCCTCAGCGTTGAAGAGGCCCCGGCTCTTGATGTACTGTTCCTGTTAGATCTCTTAACTCAGGGTCGTCAGCGAACTATCGACTATCGACTCACGACTCTGGATTTAGTTCTTAGGGTTCAGTGTATTATCAATCCTCGAAGCAATATCCTGCAAGTGATATTTGCTCATTGGATCAGCCGTTGTAGCTGCAGCAGCTTTGATCTCGGTACGGAGGGTAGCGAGATGGGCTTTTACAGCACTTTTGATGTCTGATTTGTCGGGATTGGAAGCCGAACCAGCACCGCCAAGAATAACCAGGATCACGTCAGGGCCGCTGCCGCGGGGTGATGCCAGCAGGTTGGACAGTGCCGCCACGTATGATTTTTGGAGGTTCCGGCGGTATACATCAATTTTTGAACGGGTCGCCAGTTCGCTCCAGATGCCTTTTTTCATATCTCCCAACAGGTCAAGAATGCCGTAAGCATTGGCTCCCTGTGCAGCTTCCGCTTCGATCAGCTTGCCAAGAGTGCGGTTGGAAAGAATGCCATTGATGACATTATCCTGCAAACGGCCGATGGTGCTTGTAGCAGTTGTACCGGTTTTGCTGAAGATCTCCTGGTTGATCAGCCAGGTTGGTGTAGCGAATAATTGCTTGTTCAGGAATTCTACTGCTTCCCTTTGTTTGGCTTTGCTTACCACTTCATACACAGGGCCACTTTGCTCTACCGTTTTCGGAGTTTCCATAATGCCGCCAATGTATTTGGTAACATGGCTCATATACATAGTGAACTGACCGGTAACTTCCCTGTACATTTCACCCAGGTTAGAATAATCCCTGTTGGGTTCTTTGGTCCATGCTTCCAGGTTGGGAATAATACGCTGAAGGTTTTTGATACCATAGAAAGCGCCTTTCATTCCATCATCACCTACCTGCTCACGTTGTGAACGCGGATCATCAGGATTGGTTTCGGTTCCAAACCAAAGGCGGTTATTCTTCAGCCTGTCAATCACCCAGGTATTGAGATAAGGTTTTTCTGCATCAGCATCTTTATACTGAGGGAAGAGTTTGTAACCCCATTCAATTGCCCATTTATCATAGTCGCCGATACGTGGAAAGAGACCGGCCCGGCCGATATTATCTTCCGGCTGTGCTACATAGTTAAAGCGGGCATAGTCCATGATGGAAGGTGTATGTCCATTGGCTTCTACCCAGGCTTTATCACGCAGTTTCTCAACAGGCACTGTAGAGCTGGAGCCATAGTTGTGACGCAGGCCAAGTGTATGCCCTACTTCATGTGATGATACAAAACGGATCAACTGACCCATCAGTTCATCATCAAAAGTCATTTTGCGTGCGCCTGCATCCAAAGGTGAGCACTGAACAAAATACCAGTGATGGATCAGTTCCATTACATTGTGGTACCAGTTGATATGGCTTTCCATGATCTCACCACTGCGCGGGTCGCTGATGCTGGGTCCGCTGGCATTGGCAATATCAGAAGGCTTATACACGATAGCTGAGTAACGGGCATCTTCAAGGCTCCATTCCGGATCTTCTTCTTTGGTAGGAGCTGTTTTAGCGAAAATGGCATTTTTAAATCCTGCTTTTTCAAAAGCAACCTGCCAGTCATTCACACCTTGTATCAGATAAGGTATCCATTTTTTTGGTGTTGCCGGATCGATATAGAAGATGATCGGTTTTTTAGGTTCAACCAGCTCACCTCTTTTATATTTTTCCCAATCACCCTCCTTAGGTTCAAGCCTCCAGCGTTTTACCACGCGAACGGCTTCCACACCCTGTGGGTTAGCATCAAAATCGGTGTATCCTACGGCAAAGAAACCAACACGCGGGTCAAAGTTGCGGGCCTGCATCGGCACTTTAGGCAGCAATACAAAAGAGCTGTTCAATTGCACAGTAAGGTTGCCTCCCGGAGCAGCAGGGGCGAATGAACCGCCTGGAGCCGGTGCTGCCGGTAAACGGGAATACGTTTTTACAGTTGATATCTCAATATTGGTTGGAAAAGATTTTACTCCTGAGATATAGGACTTGTCTGCCTGTTGCGATCCTATACGCATGGATGATTTAAGACTGCCGCTGAAAAAGAGCACATCATTATCACCGCTGATATAATCGGTAATATCGATCACTGCACCAGCAGAATCTTTAGAGAATGCTTTCACATCAAAAGATGCAGCAATAGGTTGAATGTTTGAGTTGTTCACTGCAGTGAACATAGGTGAAGTAGAATCCTTTGTATACTCTGCAAAAGAAATATTGCGCAGGAATACTTTGTTGTTGGGACCTCTTTCGAAGCGGATCACGTTCTGACCGATCTGGTCACCTGCAAAACCAAAGAAACCGTTACGCATGCCTGCAGCAGCTTTAGTGATACGGTTCACGACCAGTATATCCCGGTTAAGCATGGTATCGCCGATCTCAAAATAGTATTTGTCCTCTACCTTGTGAACGGTGAAAAGGCCTGCATCGGAAACTGCTTTGGCAGTGATAACCTCTTTATAGGGCTTGGGACCGGTGGAAGGTCTTCCCATTCCAGGTACGGCGCCTGGCCCTTTTGTTGTGTCAGTTTTGGGCTGAGCCATGGCAGCGGAACAGGCACAAACGGCTACTGCTACCAGCCAGCGGTGGTTAAAGAATTGGTGCATATTGCATTTTTGGTGATAAAAAAAGTGGTCTAATATACGGAAAGCAATGGTTTAACATTGATTCCCGAAAGTTTTTGTACGAGTGGTATTAGCGGCGGGATGATCGTTTAAAAGTTAAAAGGTTTAAAAGTTTAAGGTTTAATGCTGCCAGAAAACTTCCGAGCAACATTAAACCTTAAACTTTCAAACCTTTTAACGATGGTATGGGGTCTTATTTCTTCTTTCCTTTGGGTGCGAACATCGCTAACATTCTGCGGCCCTCCATCTTAGGCATGCTTTCCAGTACACCTACTTCCGCCAGCCTTTCAGCAAACTTAAGCAGGAGCAATTGGCCTCTTTCCTGGAATTGTATCGCACGGCCTTTGAACTGTACATAGGCTTTTACTTTATTACCTTCTTTCAGAAAGCTTTCTGCATGTTTGGCTTTAAAGTCGAAGTCGTGATCATCTGTATTGGGAGTAAAACGAATCTCTTTCACTTCGGAGACTTTGCTTTTCGCTTTCATCTCCTTTTCCTTTTTCTTCTTATCGTATAAGAACTTATTATAGTCAATGATCTTACAAACAGGAGGATCTACCTGTGGGGAAATTTCCACGAGATCCAGTTGTTGGTCCTGCGCCATTCTCAGCGCATCCTGTGTACTGTAAATGCCCACTTCTACATTATCTCCTACCAATCGTACCTGGGGCACCCTGATAAATTGATTGATGCGATGTTCTGCTTCTTTGCGCGGGATAAATTTGTTTCTGAAACCGCCTTTGTTAAATCCGCCACCGCCTGGTCTGAAACCTCCGCCTCCGGGAGGCCTGTTAAATCCGCCTCCGGGTTTTTGTGGTACTGCCATTTAATCCTTTTAAATGAAACCCCTCCCTGATGGGGCATTGATTTTTTAAATTTTAAAATTAAACCGCCGGTGTTCAGGGGATTGAATGCTTTTATCATTCAACCAAAATATCTACCGGAGATTTTGTTAAGCTTCATTCGGGTTTGAAGCCCGTTAAATATACATTATTCCCTTCGTTCTTCAATCTCGGCCACGGCTTCCTTCAAAAATTCAGCCACAGTTTTTGATCCCAGATCGCCCTTGCCCTGCCTTCTTACAGATACTGATTCCTCATTCATCTCCTTCTCTCCCACCACCAGCATATAAGGCACTTTCAGCAACTCCGTGTCCCTGATCTTTTTACCGATCTTTTCCTGGCGGTCGTCCACTTCTGCACGAATATCTGCCTTTTTCAGTTTTTGTGCCACTGATTTGGCATAGTCCAGGAATTTATCGCTGATAGGCAGCACTTTCACCTGCACAGGCGACAGCCAGAGCGGGAATTTACCGGCATAATGCTCCAGCAGGAACCCAATGAACCGCTCATGTGTCCCCAGGGGTGCACGGTGAATGATCAGGGGGATCTCTGTCTGGTTGTCCGGGGTTGTGTATTCCAGTTTAAAGCTGCGGCCTTGTGAAAAATCCACCTGGTTGGTAGCCAGGGTGAATTCACGGCCGATCACGCTGAAGATCTGCACGTCGATCTTTGGTCCGTAAAATGCCGCTTCATCCTGCACCTCCACATAAGGAATTTTGGATTCGATCAGCACCTGGCGCACCATTTCTTCTGTTTCTTTCCAAAGCTCCGGTTCGTTCACGTATTTCTTGCCCAGCTTATCCGGCGAATGAAGGCTCAGCCTCATCACATACTTATCTATACCGAATATTTTGAAATACTTCTGGTACATCTCATTCACGGCCCTGAATTCTTCTGCAAACTGTGCTTTAGTGCAATAAATATGCGCATCATTCATGTGCAGGCAACGCACCCTCATCAAACCAAATAATTCACCACTTTGCTCATAGCGGTACACAGTGCCGTATTCTGCAATACGATAAGGAAGATCCCGATAGCTCTTTGGCTCTGCTGCATATATTTTATGGTGATGCGGGCAGTTCATGGCTTTCAGGTAATATTTCTCACCGTCGAGTTCCATGGGTGGATACATACCATCTGCATAATAAGGCAGGTGACCACTGGTCAGGTACATGCTTTCTTTGGCAATATGCGGGGTCACTACCCTTTTATAACCAGCTTCGGACTCAGTTTGTTTAGCCAGTTTTTCCAGTTCCTCGATAATAATGGTGCCATTCGGCATCCACATGATCAGGCCCTGGCCCACATCATCATCCATGGTGTAGATGCTCAGCTCTTTTCCCAGTTTGCGGTGATCCCTTTTCTTCGCTTCTTCCAGCATGTGCAGGTATTCATCCAGCTCCTTTTGTGAAGGGAAAGTGACACCATAGATGCGGGTCAGCATCTTGTTTTTCTCATCACCTTTCCAGTAAGCACCGGCAATATTGGTTAGCTTGATAGCTTTGATAAGGCCTGTGCTGGGAATATGAGGACCACGGCAGAGATCAGTAAAATCTCCCTGTGTATAGAAAGTGATCTCACCGTCGTTCAGGTTCTGCAACAGGTCCAGCTTATACTCATCACCTTTATCGGCGAAATATTTTACAGCTTCTGCCTTGGGAACTTCTTTACGGATATAAGCATTGTTCTTTTTAGCCAGCTCAGTCATTTTTTGCTCGAGCTGTGCCAGGTCTTCTTCTGTGATCTTCCGGTCGCCCAGGTCCATATCATAATAGAACCCGTTCTCTACAGGAGGGCCGACCCAGAATTTCACACCGGGAAACAGGCTTTCCACTGCCTCCGCCATAAGGTGGGCAGAAGAGTGCCAGAAAGTGTTCTTACCATCCTTATCGGTCCAGGTGAGCAATTTTACGGCTGCATCCTTCTGTATAGGGCGTGTGATATCCCATATCTGCCCGTCTACGCTGGCGGCAATTACTTTCCGCGCCAGGCCTTCAGAAATCGATTTCGCTATATCCAGTGAAGTAGTTCCATTCTCGTATTGCCTCACGGACCCGTCTGGTAATGTGATATTGATCATCTAGCTTGTTACTGTTTTAAGGATGGCAAAATTAGCGAAAATAGTGGTTCGATGGCTGACCATATTACGGGTGCGCCATTACCTGAAATGCCGTGTTATCACCCGGTTCAGCCGGTTCATTTTACCATCAAGCCTTTTTAATTTCTTCTGAAAACGGAGTGGATCGCTGTAGTACCAGGTTGCCAGTTTCAACTGCCTTTTCAGCCAGCGGCGAAGCAATATTTTCCCATACCATTTGTCAAGGCCCAGGCTGGCAGTATGCAGCAGTTTCAATGACCTGTTCCTGGAAAATGCTTCCCGGTAAACTTCTTCATAAATATCCAGCAGACCGCAGTAGTAAGAGTTGTAAGTTGGTGCAAGCGATCTTATTTCTTCCAACGAAAAAGAAGAGACCAATGCCCTCCAGATATCTCCATTGAGATGCGCATTCACGCCCAGCAGCAGATGACGTACCGGTGAAGCGCTCGTATCTGCATAATAAGCCTGCCAGGAAGCAGGTATGGCCGATCTGTTTGCAAATGCTTCTGCAGAAGAAATAAAATAATTGACAAACTGCTTCTCCATCTGCCGGATATTTTTTCTTGATGTATCATCCGCACAGGCAAAGAACCGGATCGCATTCTCCATGGCATCAAAATAAACAGTTGCAAAATAGGAGGAAACAGAAGGTGCTTTACTAATTGAATCGAGCTTATACAATAATCTTATTTCATCAGTGCTGATCTGAGTTTGTGTATGCCCGTTGAAGGGCGCTGTTATTGAGCTGATAAGAAGGAAATAAACAATGTATTTGTATCGCATCTGTTTCCTGATCGGTTATCCCTGGCCAGAGGATGCCTGCAGATGATCAAAATTAACAAACTATTGCTCCGGGTCAACCGGTCATGTTACGAACATATTCGTTAGTTTTGACGCTTATGATAAGGACAGTGCAAAAGAAAGGACTACTTATTATATTCTTCCTGTGGGCTTTCCAGTTCCACTCCTACTCACAGGCGGTGACGGGTATCTGGCGGGGTTATTTTATCGGCAATGCCGGCGAATATTACAGGCTTGAGTTCCAGATAAGCCAAAGTCCCAGCGGCCAGGTCTCAGTAAAAGGAGTATCCTACTCCTGGCAGGATGATAAGCGCTTTTATGGCAAAGCTACCATGACCGGCAGCTATGTCGCATCCACCCAAAATTTCCGGATCCACGAAATACAAACAGTAGAAGTACAGAACGCCATGGGCGGCACCTGTATCATGAACTATGATCTGCGTTATACCCGCTCTGGGAAAGAAGAATTCCTGGAAGGTACCTATCTCGGCAAACAGGAAGTAAAAGGCCGTGAAAATCCTTATGAATGGGGCGACTGTGGTGGTGGCCGCGTTTCCCTGCGCAAAGTACCCACTACGGAATTTTATCTCGAACCTTTCCTGAGAAATGATAAGGCTACAGCCAGTCCCAAACCTCCTGTTAAAGCGCCGGCCAATAAACCTCCGGTAACACAGAACAATCTTACCGCACCAAAAAAGACAACCACTTCTCCCAGGGTTGCTCAAAAGCCTAAAACAAATCCGCCTTCCAACAATACCGCAAAGAAAAATACTACCGTTGAACCTAAAACGGATACTGTCGTAAAACTACCTCCGGTAGAGAAACCGAAGATCGTGGCGAAGCCTGCTCTTCCACCGGCACCTACCCCGGAAGTGATGAAAACAAGAACGAATGAATTGATGAAGGCCTTGGTGGTTCACGATCCCAATGTTGAAGTAAAGCTTTTTGACAATGGTGAAATAGATGGCGATACCATTTCCGTTTACCTGGATAAAAGACTGGTGCTTTCCAATAAACTGCTAACCGCAAGTCCGCTTACGCTCAAAATAAAAATGGATGAAGATAATCCGGAGCATGAGCTGGTGATGGTGGCAGAAAACCTGGGGCGTATACCACCCAATACATCCTTGATGATCGTTGAAGCCGGCGATCAGCGGTTTGAAGTAAGGATCACTTCCACCGAACAAAAAAATGCCGTGGTGCGATTCCGGTATGAAAAACCCTGACAGTTTTAACCGCTTCTGTAATTTTTTTAAATAGCTTAAGGATTTTCCGCTATTTTCATTTTTCATGCAACGATCAACCGGACTACTCCTCTTTTTATTATTAAGCGCCTGCTGCTGTGCACAGGAAATTAACGGCTTCTGGAAAGGGCGCCTGATGATGGAGCCGGGTGGCTGCTTCCCTGTTTATAATATCGAATTTCAATTACAGGTGACCGGCACAAGGATCAGCGGCACATCTTATCACTATTCCGACACCACTAACTATGTAAAAGAATTATTTGAAGGAGTCTATGACACCACTACCAAATCACTCGTTATAGAAGAACAGAAAGTTTCTGTTTTCCGAATCCCGGCGGATTGTATTCCCTGCATTAAAAAGTATACGCTCACTTATCATACAGACGGAAAAGAAGAACAGTTGCGCGGAAGCTGGACAGGAAAAACCATGGATGGCAAAACCACCTGTCCTGCCGGAACCATAATTATGACGCGGATACAAAAACCTGCGTTCAAACCAGAACTTCCTCCGGAACTGCTGGCAAAGAAAAATGAGCTGGTCAAAGAAATTTTTGTGGACACAGGAACCATCAGGCTTGATTTTTATGATAACGGCCAGGTAGATGGTGATACTATTTCTGTATACGCAAACAATATCCCCATCGTATCAAGAAAGATGCTCACCACAAAACCTGTAACGGTTTTTGTGCGGATCACATTGGAAGAACAATTCCAGGAAGTAATTATGGTTGGGGAAAATCTTGGCTCAATCCCCCCCAACACTGCATTGATGATCATTAATGCAGATGATAAACGTTACCAGCTTTTTCTTACCTCTGATGAAAAGAAAAATGCGTTGGTACGATTTATCTATCAACGTCCTAAGTAGCAGTTAAATTTATATTTGTTCCTCTGGCATGGTTTTTTTGTAATAGTGTGTATTAAAACACACGTATTATGAAAAAATTCATGATCGTACTAGTTGTTGCAGTGTCTGCTACAACTATACACGCGCAGAATCTATCGCTTGGTCCTACAGCAGGTTTTGGACATAGCTGGACCAGTTCGGACAATGGATCACAGAACGGCAGATTCCATTCATCTTACAACATAGGTGGAAAATTAGTCTACAGTTTTATAAGCCACTGGGGCGTTAGTGCCGATGTAAAATTTTCCAGTGAAGGGGAAACTTTGGGACTTGATAAGGACAACAAAACAGTAATGCGTGCCAATTATATCCGCATACCATTGCAGGGTATTTATTTCTTTGGCGATTATGGCAACAGGCTTCGTCCTAAAATATCAGTCGGCCCTTCTTTTGGTTTTTTAGTTGGTGGTGAAACAAAACAACACGATGACGGACACGTGGTTTCTACAGTAAAAACAAAAGACCTTGCAGAAAATTTTGATTTCGGCCTCACCGGTGCAGCCGGCCTGAATTACCGTCTTGCAAGAGGAACCTGGCTGAATGCCGATATCGCCTATTATCATGGATTAACTGATATGGCATCATCATCCGTTGTGAATGCAAAGAATAGAAATATTGGTGTGAATATAGGTGTATTGTTTCCTTTAGGAACACTCAAAAAATAAGTCGGTAATCAATAGTCGGTACAAGTTCAAAGAAAATAAGAGCCGGGCCTCCTCAACGCTGGAAGCCCGGCTCTTTATGGTTGACTATCGACTGCCGACTAAAGACTAAAGACTCAAACTAGAATCCTCTTTGATTTCCTCTTGGTTGAGGAAGTTCTTTCCTTGGCAATTTCTCATCTCTCATTGCTGCATTATATACAAATGATGCAACGATAACAGAGATCTGCTGAAGGTCTTCAGCGATCAGGTGATCGTAAGAATCCATATTGGTATGGTGAGTACGGGTATTGTACTCGATCGGGTCCTGGATGAACTGGAAGCCGGGCAGGCCTACTGCATCGAACGACTGGTGATCGGTACCACCTGTATTGGAAATGGTGATCCATTTTGCACCCATATCATGAAAAGGCGTCAGCCATTGTGTAAAGATGTCTTTCACTTTGTCGTTGCCCTGGAGATAGATGCCTCTTATCTTACCTGTTCCATTATCAATATTGAAATAAGAAGAGAATTTGGCATGATCAGGTTTCAGCTCCATTGTTGCAGGATCTGCAAAATGATTTTTTACATAATTCCTGGAACCCAGCAAACCTTGTTCTTCACCACTCCATAAGGCGATACGGATAGTGCGGCGGGGTTGAATGTTCAGGCTTTTCAGGATACGAAC
Source organism: Chitinophagaceae bacterium (assembly GCA_051954695.1). Lineage (GTDB taxonomy): Bacteria > Bacteroidota > Bacteroidia > Chitinophagales > Chitinophagaceae > Terrimonas_A. Next base: position 209,376 of record JBQCHL010000024.1, on the reverse strand, counting down.
TGCTTCCATCATTACAGCGCTGCCTGCAGCATTATCAGTAGCACCGGTTGCAGACTGCCAGCTATCAAGGTGAGCTCCCAGCATTACGATCTCATCTTTCAATGCAGGATCTGTACCTTTTATTTCAGCTATCACATTGTATCCTTTGGTGTCTTTTTGATTGAACTCTGATTTTACATCCACGTCCAGCTTAACAGGCACACCACTTTTTGCCAGGCGGCAGATAGTACCATAATCTTCAGCCGTAACCATAATATCAAGGAAATTATCAGGAGAGCCAACAGCATAGCTGCCTCCACCCTGAACAAACAAAGTTCCATCGTGGCCACGGGGGCTGCTGCTAAGAATTGCTACCGCACCTTCTTTATCAGCCATTGTTCTCAGCACATTCAGCATTTGTGCAGGGCCCTGGTTACGTGCAAACTGCTCGCGCATGCGGCGTGCTGCTGCAGTATCTGTGGGGCGGCGCTGAGCCGGCTGTGATTCTGCTGCGGCCATTTTATCCAATTCTTCATCGGTATAGCGCGTAGCATCTGCCTTAAATGTTTGCTTCAATGTATCATTGCGGTAAATCACCAGCACTTTCCCTTTCATTTTTCCCTGATACTGCAGCAATCCAACAGAATCTTTTGCTTCAATCAGCAATACTTCTGCATTTTTTAACCCGGAAGTACTTTTTGTCCAGGTTTTCGGATAGGCGATCATGGGTTTGTAATAAGGAGCGGTCAAAGCCACATAGCTTTTTTTCAATTCCCATCCTTTTCCAAATTCGCCCCAGGGCTCCAGTGCAGCGCCGGACAATCCCCATTTAGCGAGGGTCTCTTTTGCCCAGGTTGCAGCCTTAGTGTAGCCAGGAGAGCCAGACAGCCTTGGGCCATTAGCATCAGTTAGATGGAAAGCAATATCCATTACCTGGGATTTCGCTGTTCCTTCATTTTTGATCTTGTTAATGACATCCATGTTCAGCTTTTCCTGAGCTGATAATAGCTGTCCTACAAATAATAAAGACAACACAGCAGTTAATCTTCTCATGATAAATTGATTTTGAATAAGTGTGAAAGATAAACTAAAACACGACTTAGACGGTGATCAGGAAAGAAAACTTTCTGCCGGCAGGAACTTTTTTGAAGAATGGTCATCCCTATTTCATTACCATAAAATTGATCGTATCCTTTGGTCCCCCACAATTCAGCATGGTTGCCTTGTATTGCGGGTGATTGGTGCCCAGGTAAGGATTCCGTACAGAATCGTTCCTGCTAAGCCAATGACCTGGCTGGTCCTCCCCGAAAGCCATTGGGCATTCCTGCCAGTAGATCTTTTCCCTGTCGTAACGGGAAATGATGAAAAGAAGCCGCAGGTTCTCCGACAAGGCATTGAATGCGGTTCTTTTTGCATCGAGTGATGGGTTCGCAATTATATTCGCGGCTTCCGTCCGGGCATTGCCCAAAGGATCGAGTGCCGATTCGTAAATACCGGTGGTATCTTTACGCAACTCTTCTATCTTAACGCTGTCGAGTGCGGTTTTCAGTTCCTGGCCATATTTTGCCACCGATGCAGTATCCCATTGCACAAGGCTTTCGGCCAACGAATAATAAGCACCGAGCATAGTTTGAATGGATTGATTGAATGCATCACTATGCTTACTCACAGCCAGGGGCACAGGCGGAGGGCCCGAAGGGCCTCTGGAACCGGAACGGAACTTGAACAACCAAAGCAAATAACCTGCTGCGATCAGGAACAGCACAAGCAGGATCAGGAAAACTTTTTTCATCAGGTAACCATTTCAACAAAGATAATAGCCGGAAAGGCAAGGTGGAATTCTTTATTTTTGCGGGATTCGGAATGCCGGTTAATGCCGGTTTGGATCATTAATGTATTGAAAATGTTAGCAGGATTACAAAACGTCACATTCGAATTTGGAGCAAGGGTCATCCTGGAAGATGCCACCTGGCATATCCAGCCCGGGGAAAGGATCGGTCTGATCGGTTATAATGGCACAGGAAAATCAACCCTGTTGAAATTGCTGGTAGGTCAATACAGTCCTTCAGCCGGCACTGTAGAAAGAAGCAGGACCACTACTATCGGTTACCTGCACCAGGACCTTTTGAGTTTTGATACCAATGAATCCATCCTCCAGGTGGCATTAAGCGCTTTTGAAAAAGTGTTGCTGCTGGAAAAGGAAATAGAAGAGTTGGGGAAAGAGCTGGAAAAAACGGGTGATGAGAAAGTATTGCATGAGTATTCTGATAAACTGCATGAACTGGAAACACTCGGAGGCTATGATATCCATCACCGCACGGAAGAGGTGTTGCAGGGCCTTGGCTTTTCCAATGCTGATCTGCAGCGCCCTTATAAAGAATTCAGCGGTGGTTGGAGAATGCGTGTATTGCTGGCCAAAATGATCTTGCAGGCGCCGGACCTTCTTTTGCTTGACGAACCGACCAACCACCTTGACCTCCCTTCCATTGAATGGCTGGAAAAATATTTGCTGCATTACCAGGGCTCCGTGGTGATCGTCAGCCACGATAAATATTTCCTCAACCGGATGGTGACCAAGATCGTGGAATTGTATCAGCAGGAACTGCATATCTACAATGGCAATTATGATTTTTATGAAAAGGAAAAAGCCATCCGCATAGACCTGCAGCAAAAAGCTTACGAAAATCAGCAGGATTATATCCGCCAGCAGGAGCGCTTTGTGGAGCGTTTTAAAGCAAAGGCCAGCAAGGCTGCGCAAGCGCAAAGCATACAAAAAAGGCTCGACAAACTGGAGCGTATTGAAGATGTAGCTATTGAACGGCCAAATATCCGGATCAATTTCCGGGTGGATAAAACGCCGGGACGTGTGCTGGTGGAATTGAAAGATATATCCAAATCATTCGGTGATAATATCATCGTTGAAGGAACTTCTGCAGAAATTGACCGTGGAGATAAGATCGCGCTGATCGGGGCAAATGGCAAGGGGAAATCAACTCTGCTGCGGATCATTGCAGGTGTAGAAAGTTATGAAGGAGACCGTAAATGGGGGCATAACGTTGAAGAAAGTTTTTATGCGCAGCACCAGTTGGAAGCGCTTAATATCAATAATACCATCCTGGATGAGATGAAGGAATGCGGCAGCCAGATGACCGACCTGGAATTGCGCACCCTGCTGGGTTGTTTCCTTTTCAGCGGCGATGATTCAGATAAAAAGATCAGGGTATTGAGTGGTGGTGAGAAAGCGCGGGTGGCACTGGCCAAAACAATGGTGAGCAAGGCCAATTTCCTGATGCTTGACGAACCGACCAACCACCTCGACATGCATAGCTGCGACCTGCTGATCGATGCACTGAATAAATATGAAGGCAGCCTGATCCTTGTAAGCCACGACCGTTATTTTGTTTCCAAAACAGCCAACAAGATCTGGGAGATCGTTGATCATAAGGTAAAAGAATTCAAAGGCGGTTATGATGAATGGGTAGCCTGGAAAGAACGCATGGCCAAACAGGAAGCAGAACAGAAAAAGGCTGAAAGCAAATCATCCAAAACGGAGAAGCCTGAAGTAAAAACAGAGGCCAAACCAGTTGCAGCCCCGGTAAGCCAGCCTGCTTCTGCACCTATCAACAAGGAAGCAAAAAAAGAATTGCAGAAGCAACAACGGATATTTCAGCAACTGGAAGAAAAGATCGCTCAGCTCAATAAAGAAAAAACCAGGCTGGAAGCTTCATTGGCTGATCCCGCAACTTATACAGACAAAAACAAATTCAGGGAAGCGGAAGATGCTTATAAAAAAGCTGACGCAGAACTTTCGCAATTGAATACACAGTATGAGCAGGTTTTTGAGAAGATAATGGAACTCGAGAAAAACTGATCATATACTTCCTCATGGAGAAGAGACCGTAATAATGCCGGGAACTGCCGGCATTATTACGGTTTTGCGTTTTAAAAATCGCTGATAAAGCCTCCCCTGAACCCTTTCTGAATACAAAAAGATAATCTTACGCCTGTTTTATGGCACGCCGATTGAGTTATCTTCGACATGTCACCTGTAAACCAGCGTTACGGGAATTAAGTAACCTAAAAACTTAGCGTATGAAAAAAATGTTGACGGCTATTGCCCTTTCGACCATGCTCTTTTATCTGCCAGCTTGCAAAGGCAAGGTAAAAGATGCGGATGTTAAAACGGCAGTTGAAGCGGCCCTGGCTTCTACCCCTGGTTATTCCGGCCTGATGGTGGATGTAAAAGATGGTGCTGTAACTATTACAGGCGAGGTAACAGAAGCTTCTGCAAAAACCGCGCTTCAATCCACCGTATCGGCTGTAAAAGGTGTGAAGTCTGTACAGGATAACACAACCGTAATGGCTCCCCCGCCTCCCCCCGCTCCTGTCATAGCAGCCGATGATCCTCTCACTAAAGGAGTAACTGATGCGCTTAAAGATTATCCCGGCATCAAAGCAACGGTCAGTGATGGTATTATCACCGTAACAGGTGAAATAAAAGCAGCCGACTGGAGAAAAGTAAAAATGGCGTTGGATGGTTTGAAACCTAAAAAAGTTGATGCAAGCGGTTTAAAAGTAAAATAACCTAAAACTAATCTTATGGCATTACAAGATAAATACAAGGAATTGCTGGATGCTGCCAAAGCATCAGGCGTTAACAATCTCCAGGTAATAGAAAAAGACGGTGTGTTATACGTGGACGGTGAAGCTCCTTCAGGAGCGGTGAAAGACCAGTTATGGGATATGTATAACAAGATCGATCCCAACTTTCTTGCCGGCGATATGGTAATGAATGTAAATGTAGCTGCTGCAGCTCCGGGCTCAAAAGCAAAAGTGACAACAGAAAAGTCAAACCTGAATATCCGTAAAGGTCCGGGCACAGATCAACCAATAGTTGGCAAAGCTGCCCATCATTCTATTGTAACACTGGTGAGCAAAACCAATGATCAATGGTGGCTGATCAGGACAGATAAAGGAGAAGAAGGGTACGCATATGCGCAATACCTGACACCGGAAGGATAAATTTTTTATTCTTATAAAAGGAAGGCTGTCTGTTTGATAACAGGCAGCCTTTTTATATTAGTAAGGTTATTCCCTAAATGCATTATTTTGTGTAGAAATAACTCCTTGTCCAACCTGATAAATCCCATTCGTTGAAGGTCAGATTAACCCTTTTACTTCTTGCAGTACCCTTTTTCTTACTGGCCCAGCGGCCAAAGATCGGCGTCACCCTCAGTGGCGGTGGCGCAAAAGGGCTGGCTCACCTCGGTATTTTGCATGCAATTGATTCTGCCGGCCTGAAAGTGGATTATATCTCAGGCACCAGTATGGGCGCTATTGTTGGCGGATTGTATGCTGTAGGCTATTCAGCCGATACGCTGGTAAAGATCGTGAGGGATATTGACTGGGACGCCTTGTTCAGCAACCAGGCCAGCATGCGAAGTTTATTGATGCAGGAAAAGGATGAAGCTTATAAATACATCGTAGAACTTCCCTGGATCAATCACCGGTTTCATTTCTCCACCGGCTTGCTTGAAGGACAGGAACTCTGGCTAAAATTTTCAGAACTCTTCTTTCCTGTATACAATATCAAAGATTTTTCAAAGTTCAGCATTCCTTTCCGGTGTATCAGCACTGATGTAAGCAGTGGTGAGGCCGTGGTAATGCATAAGGGAGAAGTGACCAGCGCTGTCCGCTCAAGCATGGCCATCCCTTCTTTTTTTACTGCAGTAAATTATGAAAAAGGAAAACTGGTGGACGGAGGTATCGTACGCAATTTCCCGGCAAGAGATGTAAGAGAAATGGGGGCCGACTTTGTAATTGGCAGTAATGTAGCAAATGGCTTGCTCCCTTCCGACAAAATAAGAAATGTGTTCCAGATATTATTGCAGGTCGCTTTCTTCCGCGAAAGTGAGGATACGAAAAAAGAGATACCGCTCTGTGATATTTATATTCCACTTGAACTGGAAAATTATAACATGGGCAGCTTCTCAGAATCGGAAGCCATTATAGAAAAAGGGATGGAGGAAGGAAGAAAACTCTATCCCCGCCTGAAACGTCTCAAAGATTCACTGGATGCTATTTATGGGCAACAATCCAACCCCGAAGAACGCCTGCCACAGGTAAAAGAAGTCAGGATCAGTTCTTTTGATGTAAGCGGATTGGAAAAGACCACTCCTGACTTTTTTGTACATACAATGGGTTTTATCAATAACGGCACCTACACTGCTAAAAAGCTGGGCTACCTGGTCAGGCGCGCATTCGGTACCCGTTATTATAAAAGGATCAACTATTCACTGGAAGAAAAAGCAGACGGCACCTGCCATATTCATTTTGATGTGGAAGAAAACGCTTTGACATTTGCCAAGCTGGGCATTCATTACACACGCTTTTCCGGCATCAGCGTCATCGGCAATTTCACTACCCGCAATTTCTTTACACCCAATTCAAGAAGCCTGGTGACATTGAACCTGGGAGAAAGCCTCCGGCTCAGGGCAGAGCACCTTCAATATCTCGGCAGGCTGAAGAACTTTGGCTTCACCTTGAAAACACAATTCGACCGGCTGGATTTCATCGCTTATGATCAGTACAAGCAAACAGGCCTGTATAACCAGAACTACTGGGAAGTAAGTGAAAAGTTCCATTATTCCACCAGCCGTAACGTTACCGTAGGTATAGGACATCGCTTCGAGTGGCTGAGGTATAAGCCGACCATTACACCTGAGCTCGCTTTCAAAGGCAGGAGTCAGTTTTCTACTTTCCTGGCTTATCTGAACAGCAACACACTCGACCGGGTCAACTTTCCCAAAAAAGGAATTAAAGTTGAGTTTGAAGGCGGACGTGTTGTAAGGCAGGATCTAAAGATCAATTTCCTTGCAAATGGTTCACCGCTGCCCAATCCTGATTCAATCAAAGCCACCAATAAGCCTTTCCTGTACACGACCGTTTCCGCTGAAGGATACCTGCCGCTCATTAATAAAACAACAGCGTTCCTGTCTGCCCAGAGTGGTGTCAACTTCGACTATGGCGATAATGTAATGAATGAATTTGTTGTTGGAGGGATGGTCAAGCTTTTCAGGAGGCAGGTATTGTTTGCCGGCATGCAGGAAGGTTCTGTTTACAGCACATCATATGCTGCGGTGCAGGGAGGATTGCGCTGGCAGATATTCAATTCTACTTATATCACGGGAAGAGCCAATGTATTGTTCAATAATATTGTGAACAAGAGCAAATTTTTCCAAAGCAAGGATTTCTATTCAGGTTATGCCCTCACCTTCTCTTACAATTTTGCCCTGGGGCCGCTTGATCTTAGTTTGATGTATAGTGATCAAACCGGGAAGGTGCAGACCTTTATCAACCTTGGCATACCATTTTAATAAAATCACTCACCAGGTAACTGATCAGTTTGCCGCTTGTTGCATCGGACCGTCCATCCGTAAGCCTTGCAGCACCTTCGCAGATATGAAGGTAAGCAGGTCTTGCATCCGCAGCAGCAAAGGAAACATATTGACGAGCCTGTATAGCTGAAATACCAACAGGCGTCATAGCGCTGCTGAGAGTATTCTGAATTCCATCCAGGTCAAGGTCGATGCCTGCAAGTGTGTCTCCTGTAAATCCTGTTGCATGTGCAATGGCTTGCAGGAAAGTCCTTTTCTCATGAATGAAAATATCTTCAAACGTGATGCAATCGATAAAAGGATTGTTTACGATATCTGACCAGCAGTTTTGCTGCAGATAGTTTTCATGTAATCCCACGATGCAATATTTCTGCAGGAAGCCGTCTTCTTCTGCATAACGGAAAGCATTGCCGCTGTGCCGGCCTTCGGCGGGGCGGTAATCGGCGTGAGCGTCTACATTGATGCAGTTGATCTGCGGCAATGGTATCACTCCGGCTTTATGCCATCCTTTGGCCGCTCCTTTGATAAGAGGATAAGAATTGTTGTGGCCGCCACCGATCACTACCGGCAGTTTCTTCAGGCCTGTGATCAGTTTGGCAATATGCTCCACTTCTTCATCTATCACATTCACTGCATGCCGGTAAGCTTCTATCTTTTCCTCTTCCCCTTTTGCAGTGGTATCGATAAGATATTGTATATCGCCAAAATCAAAATGCCCCAACACCAGTACTTCCTGCCCGTCAAAGAAATCATTGCTTTGAATATTCAGGAAACTTTGGAGAAAGGGGATCCATAAAGTATCGGCGCCACCGATACCATAATTTCCTTTGGCGCCGATATCTTCCGGTATGCCGAAGAGAATGAATTTTGCTGATGATGATTGAATGGACTTTTCTATATCATCCGCATCCATTACTACCTGCAGGCGTTCGCCCAGTTTTGTTTCAAAACGGCGCAAGCGGGTGAGCGACATCAGGTCTTCACGGTTATAAAGCCTGAGATGCGGGGCTGCTTTTATGCCTCCCGTTCTAACGGGGTGTTCAGCATCCAATTTTTTCATTGACAATTTTTAAAATATCGTTCTCTAAAGCTATGGCATTGTTCTCTATTTTCCTGCCACGGTCAATAATATCTGCTACAAACACCTTGTCGTCATAGCCGGACGCGTTGATGCGGACATTCATAAAAGCTCCCATCACAGAAGCCCGGGCGCAAAGCGCTCCTACCCCTGCATCCGATACGGAATTGGGATTGCCTGTTTCGGCCATAGCTTTTATAACTTCCATGCTTTCATAAGCAGTTTGCATCACCTGGAAAGGGACTTCAATAGCATAGCGGGTCGCTTCCTGGATAGCAGCATGGCGGGCAGTTTTCTCCGCATCTGTAGATTTGGGCAGTCCAAACGCCTGCATGATCCGGTTAAAGGCCCGGGTGTCTGCATCTACCAGCCCAACAAGCCTGGCCTTATACTGCTCTCCTTTCTCTGCCCAATTGCTGAATTCTTCCCAGCGCTCATCCCATCCTTTTTTATGTGAAGAAAGGTTGGCGACCATGGTAGCCAGGGCAGCACCCAAAGCGCCTACATAAGCAGCTATGGAGCCGCCACCGGGAGCAGGGCTCTCGCTTGCAGTTTCATCAGCAAAGGCAGTCAGGCTCATATTGATCAATTTGCTGTCTGTTTTATCCTGCAAGAGGTATTCGATCACTCTTTCTTCAGGCTTGAATGGAGATAGCTCATCAAGGCCCATTGATTTAACCGCAATGCGTACCAGTTCTTTTTCCGATACGCCTGTGGAGCGCTTTTGTTTTTTAAGAAAATATCTTCCAGCTTCCAGCAAAGATTGCAACGGCACCAATCCAACCAGTTCGCTTCCTGTAACTCGTATCCCTCTTGCTTCGGCCTTGTGGCAAACCTCATCAAAAGCAATATGGACCGGTGTAACATTGATATTGGTCAGGTTCATAGATATCTGCGCAATACCATATTCTTCAATGAACCAACCGATGGCTTTCACTGATTTTAAGGTACCAGGGATGGGTACTGGCTTGCCTTCACTATCCAGTACTTTTTTCCCGTTCTCCATTTTCACACGTCCTGCTTCCCTCACATCAAAAGCGATGGCATTGGCCCTCCGGGTGGATGTGGTATTAAGATTGATGTTGTAAGCGATCAGGAAATCACGCGCGCCGATAACAGTAGCTCCTCTTCTTGCATCAAAAATGGCCGGACCATAATCTGGTTTCCATTCCGGCAAAGTGATCTTTTTAAAAAAACCTTCGTATTCGCCGGCACGGATCACAGAAAGATTGCTGCGCGACTTATCGGCTTGCGCTGCCTCATATAGGTATACCGGTAAAGTCAGCTCTTTTCCCACTCTCTCTGCCAGTTGTCTTGCATATTCAGCTGTTTCTTCCATGGTAATATTGGCAATAGGGATCAATGGGCATACATCAGTAGCACCCATACGTGGATGCTCACCGGTATGTTTGCTCATATCTATCAGCTCCCCGGCTTTTTTAATAGCAAGAAAAGCCGCTTCTATTACAGCTTCGGGGGAACCTACAAAAGTAACTACGGTGCGGTTGGTGGCTTTGCCTGGATCTACATTAAGCAAACGGACGCCTTCAACAGATTCAATCTGGTCAGTAATTTGTTTGATGACAAGCAGGTCGTTTCCCTCACTGAAATTAGGGACGCATTCGATGATTTTCTTCATGGTGATATTTTGTGATGAAACAAAGTAAGTAAAAAAAAAGAACCTACCCTTTCCTGCCGGTAAGGCGGGAAAGGGTGCTATTAAAGAATAAACTTTTTAAAATTGTGCTTCTTCTACGATCTGATCAGGTTTCTTTTTATAGAAGATCATTCCAAGTGCCATAATGATGCTGGTAGTAAGAATTATAAAGAACAATATCCCATCATCGAAACTATTCAATCGCAAGTTTTCCGGGATCTTGTAAAAAAGAACGATAGTGATCAAACCTCTGGGAATAAAAAAAGACTCCGGGAAAAGATTGGTCCGTACGAAAAAACGCAGGTAGAGGATCCGCACCAGGAACAGTGCTACTACGATCAGACTACCGACAAGCAGTATCTCCTTTTGAGAAAGAAAACCAAGAGAAATAGAGAAGCCGAACAAGAGAAAAAAGAAGGTTCGGATCAGGAACGAGGTTTCCGCAGTTACTGAATGCAGTAAATGCCTCAGTGATTCCACCTGCTCATGCGGGAAATAATGTAATAGTTTTTGCCATTTCAGTTTTTCCCAATTATTGATCAGTAAGCCAAATACAAGAATAATGATCAGCGAGGGGAGATGGAATATTTTACCTCCTGCATAGATCAGTATCAGCAGGGAAAAGATGAGAAAGAACTTGATATTGAGTTTCGTTTTAGCCAGGATGATCAGCAGCAAAAATGACAACAAGGCTGAAAGGATAATAGATAAAATAATGTTGCCGCCAAACACACCCAGTGAATGCAATGATAAAGTATCTCCCGCTGTAAAGTAGTTGAACACGATAATGCCGATGATATCGGAAAAAGAAGCTTCATACACCAGGAATTCTTTTTTCTGTTCACTCAGTGGATTGATGCTGGGTATAACAATGGAGCTGCTCATAATGGAAAGCGGGATCGCATACACGAGGCATTTTTCCATCGGTTCATGCAACCAGTATTCAAGAATGAGCGTGAGCAATATGGTGGAGATCACAAAAATGATAAGGGCTGAGAAAAAGGAATTGCGGATCAGCTTCAGTTTATTACGGCCCAGCTTCAGGTCAAGGCCTGCTTCCAGCACAATCATAATAAGCCCAACCACGCCTAATGATTCGATCAGTTGTGCAGAAAAATCAATACCAATTGTATAAAAATCTGCCAGGGCCCGGAAGCCTATGCCTGCAAACAGCAGGAGCAATACCGATGGTATCCTGATATAACGGCTGAGGATCGAAAAGATATACGATAAAACAACGAGGCTGCAAATAACGATCAGTACCTCTTCTGTATTAAGATTACCCATTCATAAATGTAATGATTACTTACCAAAAACCCATTCTCCTTTGATCATTACATTCTCCACCAGGTTATTCCCAAATGCATAAGGCAGATAAGCCAGTGAAGGAATAGGCTGTGTAAGTATAAGATTGGCTTTCTTTCCTGTTGCAATGCTTCCTGTTTCATGCTGCAGTTCCATGGCAAAAGCGCCATTGATCGTAGCTGCATTGATCGCTTCTTCTGGAAGCATTTTCATTTGTATGCAGCTCATTGCTACCAGCAGGTTCATATTTCCTGAAGGGGAAGAGCCTGGATTGAAGTCCGTTGCCAGTGCCACAGCGCAGCCTGCGTCGATCATCTGCCTTGCCGGTTGGAACGGCATGCGAAGAAAGAAAGCTGCGGAAGGAAGCATAGTGCCAATAGTATTGGAAGCTGCCAGCATCGAAATGATCTCATCACTCATAGTTTCGAGATGGTCAACAGATACAGCGTTCAGCTTAATGCCCGTTTCCACTCCGCCGGAAAGGTTCAGTTGATTGGCATGTATTTTTGGCTTAAGTCCATATTGCATGCCTGCCCTGCAGATGGTTTCTGTTTCTTCAGGAGAAAAAAATCCTTTTTCGCAAAATACATCTATATAATCCGCCAGTTTTTCTTTTGCTATCACCGGCAGCATTTCATGTATGATCAGATGGATATATCCTTCGTGGTCTTCTTTGTATTCAGGTGGGAAAGTGTGTGCTCCCAGGAATGTGGCTTTGATGGATAAGGGAGATCGCTCTTTAAGTTTTTTTATTACGCGCAGCATTTTCAATTCAGCTTCCACGGTCAGCCCATATCCGCTTTTTATTTCCACTGCGGCAGTTCCCCAACGGCTGAGTTCTTCCAGCCGCTTCCAGGCCGAAAGGAACAGTTCATCTTCAGAAGCAGCCTGTAGCTTTTGTGCTGAATTGAGAATACCTCCTCCCCTTGCAGCGATCTCTGCATAGCTTAATCCTTTCAATTTATCCACAAATTCTTCTTCACGGCTGGCGGCAAATACAAGATGTGTATGCGAATCGCACCAGGCAGGGAGAATAAAACGGCCAGAGGCATCCAGTTCGGTTGAGGCTTTAATCCCTTTATGTGTTAATTCCTGCATTGGGCCATATCCTGCTATTTCCGAATCTTCAATTAAAAGATAAGCATTATCAATAGCAGGGAGCTGCGACAATTCTTTTCCACGTAAAGGAGCAGATGGATTGGCCAGCCCAACCATTTTTTTTATATTTTTAACCAGTATTGTTGCCACAAGGCAATATTACAAGCTTTAGAGGGATAAAAACCATAAAAAACCATGACCATTCCTGATTTTTCCGATCCCGCGATCTGGTTAAGCCTTTTAACATTGGCCTTCCTGGAAATCGTGCTGGGAGTTGACAATATCATTTTCATCTCCATCATATCCGACAAACTTGATCCTGCGCAGCAAAAAAAGGCACGCAATATCGGGCTGTTGCTGGCTATGTTCTTAAGGATCGGATTGCTGATGACCATTACCTGGATCATGCAGTTGAAGAACCCGCTTTTTACGATCCCTTATGTTCAAAACGAAGGACAGCCGATCCAGATCAGTTGGAAAGATCTCATCCTGATAGCCGGTGGATTATTCCTTATTATTAAAAGTACACTAGAGATCCATCATAAACTGGAAAAGCCAGCTGCCACGGATCCAAAAAAGAAAAAGGTATACGCTTCCTTCTCCTCCGTCATTGTACAGATCGTACTGATCGATGCAGTGTTCTCCTTTGATTCCATCCTCACAGCGATCGGCATGGTTGATGAAGTATTTGTAATGATCATTGCCGTGGTCATTTCCATTGCTATCATGATGGCTTTCGCAGGGCCGGTCAGCCGTTTCATCAATAAACACCCTACCCTGCAGATGCTGGCGCTTTCTTTCCTGATCGCTATTGGCATTATGCTGGTGGCTGAAGGTTTTCACCAGAAGATCAGCAAGAGCTATATCTATACCACTATTGCGTTCTCACTGCTGGTAGAGATGCTGAATATGCGATTGAGAAAACGGAATGAGTTCGTGGAATTGCAACAAGGGGGTAGTACAAATGGTGCGAATGACCATGAAGGAAGATGAGTGATGTAAGGGGCGCGAATGAGGCGAATGTGCCATCATTTTTTGCCAGCCAGCTTTTCGGCCTGTCGCATGTAATCGTATTGCAGGTCTTCGTGCAGAGTATGGATTGCGGCAAACAGTTTTTTAAGCTGGCTGTGATAGATATTATTGATCACTGTGTTCTTTTCGAGAGGTATGCCTGATTCAGCCAGTTTGGTGGTGAAATAAAGCAGCCATTCCACTTCTGCTTGTTTGGAACCAGTGTAGCGGATATGTTTATTGATGCCCCGGAGTATCTTACGCAAGCTTTTTTTTACAAAATAAAGGTGGCTGAGATTGATGGTCTCGAATTGCTCATCGATCTCTTTTTTTACCGAAGCAATATAGCCATCCTCATCATGGGCCTCAAATAGCAGGTAGGTCAGCAGTTCCTTATTCTCCTTTTTAAACCGGGCCAGGCGAAGGCATAAAGCGCTCAGTTCAGCAGGTTTAAGCTGCATCATTTCCTGTTTCAGTTCATGGATGGTAGCAGATTTCATTCCGCAATTTATTTATTCAGCCGCATCTTTAACGTTTGGATTCTTTTGTTTTTTTGGATATTTGCGCTTCCAAAATCAAGTAATCAAGAAATTATGAAGATAGCGATCAATGGCATGGGCCGGATTGGGCGGCTTTTATTCAGGCGTTTGGCAGATCATCCAACCCTTGAGCTGGTAGCAGTCAATGATATCATGCCCCCGGAAAACCTGTCTTATCTTGTAAAATACGATTCAGTGTATGGTACTTACCAGGCACCATTGGTATATGAAGACAATGCCCTGCATACAGCCGGCAAAAAGATAGCTGTGCTGAATGCCAGTCATCCGTCACAGCTTCCCTGGAAGGAACTGGGTGTAGATGTGGTACTGGAATGTTCCGGTAAGTTCAGTACACAGGCCGGTGCATCAGAGCATTTGAAAGCCGGTGCTAAAAAAGTTTTACTGTCCACCACCGGTTCGCCGGAAGTGCCGCTGATGATCTATGGCTTTAATCATAACAGCATTCATTCCAGCAGCGATATCGTATCTCCGGGAGGCTGCATGACCAATTGTTCAGTACATGTGATCTATATACTCAATGGTATCGGCATTCATTCCATTCAAATGAATATTCTTCACTCCTACACTTCCCGCCAGGAACTGGTGGATGCTCCGCACCCTCAATTCCGCCGCGGACGTGCAGCAGCAGAATCCATCATACCGGTAGAGATAGATCTTCAACAATCACTTGAGCGGGTGATGCCGGGAATGAAAAACAAAATTGCTGCCGTGTCAACCCGTGTGCCTGTAGCCAATGGTGCAATGGCCGATTTCACAGCACAATTGAACAGGCCTGCAACAGCAGAAGAAGTGAATGCTCTTTTCCGGAAAGCTTCCGAAGGAGAATTCAAAGGCATCGTTGGTTATACAGAAGAAGCATTGGTATCCCTGGATTATAAAGGGAATACACATTCCTGTGTGATCGATGGAAATCTTACTTCCGTCATAGGGAACCAGGTAAAAGTGATCGCCTGGTTTGATAATGAATATGGATTTACAAGCAGGATGATCGATTGGCTGGATTACTGGAAGAAGGGAATGGTATAACCCTTGCCTCTTAACTTTTAGCATTAAAACAATTCCGTACATTTACATTAACCTGTACAACTATGGAATTCTTTGTTGACCAAGCCTCTATTGTCCGCCGGGTCTGGGGCAAGAGCGATACCATCCTGTTCGTCTTTGCCGGCGCTTCTGCCGAGTTTTCGTTGAACAAAGCGGTTGACTGGCTCTACTTCACCGGCAAACTTCCTTCCGATCCATTAGGCCGGTTATTCTCTACTGTTATGTATGCCCGGCGTATCGTTTACTCCCGCAAAGAAGCTGCTGAAAAAGCGATCGATGCCATCACCAGTATTCACAAAACAGTCGAAAGCAACAGAGGCGCTACCATTCCCGATTGGGCTTACCGCGACGTATTATTCATGCTTATCCATTATTCCATTGCAGCATATGAACTGCTGGAAAGAAAACTGACAGACGAAGAAAAAGATGAGTTGTTTGACGTATTCTACCGGATGGGCAGCCGTATGGGGTTGAAAGAACTGCCACATACGTATAAGGAGTGGACTGTAAGCCATGTGCAACATCTTCAACAGGACCTTGCCAAAAGTGAATACACCATCGATCTTTACAAGCAATACCGCAAACATCTCGGCCCTATCCGCTATTTCCTTTTAAAAGAATCGCAAAAGCTGGTATGCCCTGCTATTGTAAAAAAGATGCTGAACCTCGATTCGTTTTCCCGGGCAAGCCCCTTGCTTGTTATCTATAAGTTGAGCAGGAAAGTAAAACTGGATGGCTTATTGAAATCAATCATTCTGCCTGCAGCATATAAAAAACAGATCAACGCGTTGGATAAGCCTCCGGCTTAGGTCATTAGCTTTTAATCAGCCTTCCACACGATCGAATTCCCTGTATTATGCTCATTCTGTTCCCAAAGTTTATTACCAGGGTCAATTATCCATTTCCCATCCACAACAAACTTGTAGAGGTGTTTGCCTTTTGATAAATGCACTTTCAAAACCCATTCATCCCCTTGCCTTACCATGGCAAAAGTGTTGGGCGACCAGCCATTGAAATCCCCTGCCAGGAATACATTCTTTGCATTAGCAAATCCTTTCAGACGGAAAGTAAAATTGGGGTCGATAACGAAATGGAAATTACCACTATGCCCTGGTTGAGGAGAAGATTTTGCTTCTTTACCATCCACCAGGTATATATATTCGTAGTTGCCGGGACCAAGCGTGTACAACAGTTCCCAGCCTCCTGATTTTTTCTGCAGGAATGACTCATAGGCCCTCCATTTATTGAATGAACCTGAAAGCGCAACCCGTTGCGCATCCTGGAAGCCTTCTAACCGGAAAAGATAAGGCTTGCCGATACGGACCACTGAATTGAAATCATTGAATTCGTTCGGAAGTTTGTCTTTATTGCCGGGATCAGTCATCCATCTTCCATCAACGATATAGCGATAGGTATGTGTACCGTCGGCAAGATAAACGGGCAGTTGCCAGCCATTGCCTGTTTCCTGCATCTGCAGGCTTCGCTCCTGCCAGTCGTTAAAACTGCCTGAAAGATATACCCTGCGGGCATCTGCAAATCCATTCAGTGTGAATACCGTATTTGTTTTAAAGAAGACGGAGTTCACATTACCCAGTCCATCATTTTCATTCTGCAGATTATCCGGGTCTGTGATCCAACGGCCGTCCACAACGAATTTATACCAGTATTTGCCTGCACCAAGCTTTACATAAGCAATCCACCCGCTGTCTGTTTTGTTCATAGACAATGAGTCGGGGGACCACTCATTAAAACTGCCGGCCAGCACCACCCTTCTTGCATTCACATTGTTGCGCAGGTAAAACGTAACCACCGAATCGCGGGTGGCAAAACTATACTTCCGCTTAAAGCGGTTTACACCATACGTTATCTGGCTGCTCACGGCCGGGAAGATCTCTGCAAAACTGGGACGTTTCTCTGCCATGATGATCTTATCGGCGGGATTGGTAAGATTATCAAACCCCATCAATGGCTTGCTGATAATAAACACTTCCCCGTTATTAACATTCACTTTCCAGCCCATTCTTGCCAATGAGTCGAGGTGTTTGCCCTTAATGAATTCTTTGAGTGCAAGGTCTTCCAGGCCGTATTGCGCAATGAAACTATCGATCGAGGGTTCTTTAAGGTCTTTTCCCAGGGCAATGTACATACACCCGTCCTTCACCGTATAGGATTTCAGGTTTATTTGCGCGATACCGCTCACTGTTGTCATACACAACAGCACGAACAGGATCGCGCAAAAGCGTACCAGCTTACTATTACTATGCCTGGTACCTTTTATTTCCATATATACATTTTTCTTTTCACAAAGTTAAACCCAATTTTATGCATGGAAAGGAAGTCGAATCCCAACATTCCATCCAGGCATTTATTATAGGAAAAACACATTTTCTCCAGGTTTGTTACCAGCACGGGCAGGCTCCCAATATCGAGATCACCCATTTTCATATTCTTCATGTTGCCATACAGGGCTTCCACTTTTTTATTGCCACTGCCGGTCAGTAATATACGGCGGGTAATAGCAACGTTCTCAAAAATCTTGTTGGGCAGCCGGCTGTCCAGTACATTCGATTCAGCACCGGTATCGATCACGAATATCAGTTTCTTCCCTGCCATATGACCATAGGTGATCAGTTTATCTTCCATGATGTCTATGGGAAACTCGTTGTAAAGGGAAGTGTCGGTCAGCATTTCGCTTTTATAAACAGACGATTCCTTCCTGGTGATCAGATGCAGGTAGAGCAGATTTTTTTCATAATCAAGGATCATTTCAAATTTCCTGAACAACTCCATGCCCAGCAATCCCAGGATTTTGATCCCCTTGCTGTTTTCGATATGACCAAGGTTGATGCGGTCTGCCTCCACCTTCTGGTAATGAACTGGACCGAAAGAGAATTTAGTGACCATCGTAGGCTCTGCGCCGGCTGTCCCTCCTGTGATACCTCCCGACTCTCTTTCCGCTGCAGAAGAAGATGATGCATGATCCCGGAAATAAGTCAGGTTGAGGATCAGCTTGGGCGCTCCTGTATCAAGGATAAAGTTGCCTTCCATACCATCTACTTCCCCTTTAACAACGATCAGGTTGCCCACCCTGGTGAAAGGAATAACACAGTTTGCGGAATCAGTTGTAATGATGGGATCCATCTTCAGTTCCGTGGAAGAATGATCAGGACCCAATGAATCAGCTGCAATAACTACCGGGGCAGGAATTGCCTTACCGGGAATACTGCCTTTATGCACAGGAGACACCCCTGTCAGCAATAAAAAAGGTAAGGCAGTGAACCAGTAAAGCAATGGCATGGTTTATTAATTACATCGGAACACGGATCAGCCGGCCCATGCGATAAAATTAGGCGATCAGGGTTGAAAACGTTTACCGGTCAATACTTCCTGCAACCGTTAAAAAAATATAACATCTCTTAAAGATTTAAACCTTCACTGAAGTGATCCACCAAATATTCCCAAAAGGATCTTCCACTCCTCCGCTCCTGCCATAATCTTTGTCTTCCAATGGTAATATTACCTTGCCGCCAGCAGCAACTGCATCAGCAAAAGCCGTATCAGCATTTTCTACATACACAAACAGGTCTGCGGTACGTGGCTTCCAATCCTTTGAGCCGTTGGCAAACATAATAGTGCACCCATGTATCTGTATCTCGCAATGACCAAGCGTTCCATCATCGTTGTGCGATTCATGGGTTACCTGCACAGGAAAGACTTTTTTTACAAAATCGAGAAAGGCGGCGGCGCCGTCAATAATGATATAAGGCATTACCGCCTGATGTCCTTTTGGAATTTTCATGACCTCTTATTTATTAAATGAATAAGGACAAAACTAACCGATGGCAATCATACAAAATTGGAAAAACACGACATTCTACTGTTCTGCATTTTTCCAACTTGTTCCTTTTTCAACCTCAGGAAGCTTTCTTTTTCTTTGGAGTAAGACTGGCTTTGAGCTGGTCCATCAGGTCCTTCGTTGGAGAATGCACTACCTTCATCGGTTTGAAAGGCGCTTTCTTTCCTTTTGACTTGGCCCTGATGATCTTCATCAGTTTATCCGAATAATCATCTTTGAATTTGGAAATATCAAAAGGTTTGGTCAACTGTTCAATAAGATCAACAGCCATTTTCAATTCTGCCGGTTTGCTTTTTGTTTTGGGCAGGTCCAGGTCTTTATGGGAACGGATCTCCTGTTCAAAACGGATGCGGTTGAGCACGATCACATCTTCATGGGATTTAATGATACATACATGCTCGCGGTTGTGCATCACAAAAAGCCCGACACCGGCTTTGCCCGATTTGTGCAATGCTTCACGCAACAAGGCATAAGCACGCACACCGGCTTTTTGTGGCTCCAGGTAATAGGGCGCTTCAAAATAAGAACTGTCTATTTCCGTTTCATCCACGAATTGTGTGATATCGATATGCTTGGTCTTCTCAGGGCTTGCTTTCTCAAAATCGGTTTTATCGAGCACTACATACCGGTCATTAAGAAGATAACCTCTTACAATATTTTCCCAGGCCACTTCCTTGCCGGTATTTTCATTCACCCGCTTGAACCGGATATTGGCGTGGTCTTTTTTATCCAGCATGTCCAGATCAAGTGTACTTTCTTCCACAGCACTGTACATTTTTATGGGGATGTTGACCAGTCCAAAGCCAATAGAGCCCGTCCAGATCGCTTTCATGAGAAGTATTTTTGATAAGGGGGTAAAAAGCATGCCAATTGCCCATAACAGCGGCTATCGGGTCCCTCTTATCAATTTCAGCACAAATTCCATCTGGGCATCCACTCCTTTCAGCACATCATCTACGGATGAGGCAACCTGGTGGTGAGGGATCGTGCCTCTTCCTTTCTCAGCAGGCGGGTCAACAGCATTTTCGGAATAGATCAGCGGTGAACCGATATAGAAACCGCTATTAGGCAGACTGAAAT
Source organism: Chitinophagaceae bacterium (assembly GCA_051954695.1). GTDB lineage: Bacteria > Bacteroidota > Bacteroidia > Chitinophagales > Chitinophagaceae > Terrimonas_A. Next base: position 189,311 of record JBQCHL010000024.1, on the reverse strand, counting down.
GAAGAAAGCTGCCGCCATTGCTGCCCTCATATGCACCGCCTGTTTCGCTGCCAACAAAAATACCTGTGTTATGACTGTAAGCAATAGCAGCAAACTCGGCTGCGGCTGATGCAGTGCCACCATTCACCAGGAAATAAACATTCCCTTTAAAACGGTTGGGTTTTGGTTGTTGTATTTTTCTTTCTTCATTGTATTCCTCGCTCACCTCAAATGTGCCATCGGCTTTAGGAATTAACTCCTTCCGGATATTGGCCATATCAACAGCAGACAGATCAGAGAACCGGAAAAATTCAGAACTGTCTGTTATCGTATGCGCATGTCTGAAATAACGGAAAGGAACTGAATCGTTGACCAGGTATTTCATCAGTTCCACCCCTTGCGCATCCCAGCCTCCGCTATTTGACCGGAGATCAATGATCAGGTTGCGGATATTTTTTTTCTTCAGAGTGCTCAGGCTTTTTTCCATAAATGACTGCATTTTTTTTGCAGCCGCTTCTGTACTATTACCTCCACCGAAATTGCGGAAAACCAGGCAGGCTGTATAGGGTTCATTCAGCCATTCGAGCCTCCAGCTTTCCTTATTGTCTTTTTTATTCCGGGGAAGATAAATATCAAGCACCCGTTTGTTCACCGGATTTTGAAGATATATTTTACTGTATTCTTTATAGGGCTGTGCCACTACTGTTATTCCAACGGGTTTTCCTTCACGGTTGAAAAATTCCAGGCGGAAACTATCCGGCCTTTCTACAGACAAATAATACAACAAACCAAAACGGATGCCTGTGGCCTGATGCACTTTGGCAGAACGAATATATCCATCAGACCAGGTATGACGGTAGATCTGTTCCAATACTGCTGATACAGGCCTCCCGTTTATTGACATCAATTCATATCCCGGCTCGACAAGCCGACCGGTAATGCCACTCAATGTCACATACAGGCGTCCGCTGGACAACGATAAAAATTCAAAGGGAATGGTCTTTATATTGGTCATGTAGCTGTTAATGTCTTTTTGCGGTACGATATAAGTATGTGAGCAACGGATATCAGCCAGCAAACCAGCCAGGAGAGCATAAAACCCATAATAGTCCATGTCTTTGTTCAGTAAGCTGGCAAGAGTGTCCATTTTCTGTTGTATCACCGGTTGAGGAGTATACCGGTAGAGCCCCGGATGGGTTTCTTCCAGCACTTTCCGCAGAAAGCTGAAGTCTTCTTTTAATTGAGCAGGACTGAATATCCTGTCTGCCGGCTCAGCCGGTGCGACCGGTTGGGCAAAAAGCATGGATAAAGGAAAAACAAGGGTAAGACCAATCAAAACGAGATGTTTCATCAGATAACAATTAAGTACGCAACCTCGATCATTTGGGAGTGAAAAGGTAAAAAAAGGCTTCTCAGATCCGGATTTGAAAAGAATTATGAACCCGACTGAAGTGATTTCAGGTATTCAGTGGGGGTCATTCCCAGAGATTGTTTGAAAATGCGCTGAAAAGTGGCTTGCGAATTGAAGCCGCATTCTGAAGCTATACCAGAGATCGTAAGCTGTTTCAGATTTGATTGGCTGAGTTTATGTTTGAATTCATTCAACCGGTACTCGTTTATCCACTCATTAAAACCCTTACCAATATATTGGTTCAAGATCATGGAAATGGTTTTGGAAGCAATGCCTGTATGTGCGGCAAGAAGATCCAGGTTCAGGGCAGGGTTTAGAAATATCCTGTCATCCTCCATTGCCCTTTTTAATATATATACAGTGGGCTCCAGACGTTCAGCGGGAAAATCAGTCAGCATTGATTTGTTTGCTTTTTTACCAGCCGTCTGCAAGCTTAGCAGGTATCCTTTAATACCCATCCAATATATCATAATAGCCATTGGAATATAAACGGGGTACCAGTCAACCCATCTAAGTAAACGATCAGTGAGGGCAGGTATGCTGTATGGAATAAGATAAACCAGCCAGATCAGCAAGAAACCCAGGAACACGTAAATAAATTGCCTAAACCAGCGCTGCCGGCCTGCATCAGTTCCTGTTTGCCCTGCAAGATATTTTTTCGTTAAAAAGATATATACGGTTAAGGAAAGCCAGCGTGGAATATCTGAATACACATTGCAGTTATCAATAAACCTGTTCCAGGGATCGCCATCCTGCCACCAGCCGGCCCATCTTCCTGCAAAAAATAATAAAGCGGCCAGTTGAGGAATGATATCAATAATAGCGGGCAAAAAATGTAGGCGCTCCTTCTTACCTATTGTAAACCCCGAATCTGTTATTGACCGGATATAAAAATAAATAAACGGCCCCATTGGCATAATAATGACAAGGGGTACTAATGCAGCAATGATACGTAAGGCAACTGTTGTCTCAAACCATCCTGTATTGAGAAAATAAATATTCAGGCTGGCGAGGCTCATTAGTAGAATAAGCCAGGCGAGTAGACGGTTAGGCAAAAGATTGCCGGGACGGAAAATCAGTAGCAGGCTGATAATAAAACCCTGCAGAGCTCCGAGAAGAACGATCGTATTTAAAAAGGAAGCCAAGCCGATATTTGATATTTTAAAATTAATGAAAGAATGAAAATGAAAAAGGATAAAATGACCGATCTTTGCAGATTCCCGATGAACCAGATTTGAACGGCTATTTATTTGTTTACGATGCAACCGACCTTATTCAATGAAGCGAAAAAAACGCTTCGGCTTTCCCTCCCGATCATATTCGGAGAACTTGCGCAAATGTCGCTCCATTTGATCGATACGGCCATGGCTGGAGCACTGGGATATAAACAACTTGCAGCCGCATCATTAGTGCTGGCTGTATTAAATATTCCGTTTATTGTAGGCATAGGGATGACGATATCGGTTTCCCAACTGGTTTCCATGTCGCATGGCCGGAGGGATTCACAAAAGGTTTCCCACTATTTCTATAATGGCTTCTGGTTATGTGCCATTACCGCGCTGATTATTTCACTGACGCTTGAATTGGGAAAGAACATACTTTTTCATTTAAAGCAGGACCCTGAAGTGGCGCAGCTTGCTGTGCCGTTCATGCAATTGATGGGATGGAGTGTGATACCGATGCTGCTGTTCATGTCGCTCAAACAATTTGCAGATGGTTTGGAAAAAACGAGGACAGCAATGCTCATTACGCTGATCGGTGTTCCGCTCAACGTATTTCTTAACTGGCTGCTGATCTTTGGTAACTGGGGATTTCCACGGTTGGAACTGGTAGGCGCAGGCTGGGGCACGCTTATCACACGTACCTTAATGTTTGCTGCACTGGGCGCTGTTATCCTTTGGCACCCTATTTTCCGCCGCTATGTTGCTGTAAGAAAGAATCAGTGGAAGCTTCGCATGCAAACGATCCGTGAGCTATTGCATATTGGCGTACCAAGCAGCCTGCAAATAGGTATGGAAGGTGGCGCATTTGCCGTATCCGGCATTATCATCGGCACCATCGGGGCTACAGAGCAGGCAGCACACCAGATCGCTCTCTCCTGCGCTTCTTTCACTTTCATGGTATCAATGGGACTGGCGCAGGGAAGCTCTATCCGCGTGAGTAATGCGTTCGGTACACGCGACCGGGTGAAAATACTGGCGATAGGGAAAAGCACCCTCATCACCGCTCTATTGTATGGACTGTTATGCGCTGCTTCATTCATCCTCCTGCGGAACATATTGCCCGGGGCTTTTAATAATGATGTACAGGTGATCCACATGGCATCAGCGTTACTGGTGCTGGCGGCAGTGTTCCAGATATCCGATGCTACACAGGCAATTGGGGCAGGACTGATGCGGGGCATTAAAGACGTGAAGATCCCCACAATACTGATCGGTATCGCTTATTGGGTGATCGGTATCCCTGTTGGATATTTACTGGCATTCAAGGCCAATATGGGAGCTGCAGGTATATGGTTTGGATTTATTGCAGGCCTCTCCTGCTCCAGTATATTTTTATGTATACGGTTCCTGCGGATGTCGAAGAAAGTATAGGAGCGCTGATCAGGCTTCTATAGCAATATCTTCTTCTCCCAGTTGCTTATGCAATAAATACAGGATCGCGCTTCTTGCTTCCGAAGCTTTGAACACATCTTTACACCAGAAGAATACCTTCAGGTCAAACTCATCTTTTTTCACGGCAATGAATTCTGTTTGCGGAACAGATCCTTCCATTACATAACCTGAATGGATGATAGTATCGGTGATCAGCTTTGTAACCTTTTCTATATCCTTGCTTCCGCTGACGGATAAAGAGAGGGAAAGCCTTTGCTGGTTGTTGCTGAGTGTCCAGTTGGTAATATGTTGCGAAAGAATATCGCCATTAGGAATGATCACTTCTGCACCATCATTCGTCATCAGTGTGCTGGAGCGCAATCCGATCTCCCTCACCTTGCCTGCCTTGTCACCTATCTCGATAGAATCTCCTATCTGCAATGGCCTGTCGAAGATCAGGATAATGCCTGATACGAAATTGCTGACAATGTTTTGCAAACCCAAACCGATACCAACACCTAATGCGCCGAGCACGATCGTGATCTTATCAACCGGCAAGCCTGAAGCGGCTACTGCAAGCAGATAGCCCACACAAAGCACGATCAGCCTTGCGATCAGCATGCGCGAACGCTGGCGTTTATTCTGCACTTCTTCACTGCCTGTATCGCCAAAGAAATAACCCACATATTTCTGCAGGAGATGCGCCACCCAGATAATGAGGAAGAAAAGCAGCACACCGCCAATGGTAAAGCTGGCGCTGCCGATGCTTCTTTGCTTTTCCATCAATGCGCTGAACACATCTTTGGAAGTATTATAGATATTGAGATTGGTGGTAAACACGATCAGCCAGAGCACGAAAACCAGGAATACAATCGGTCCCTGGAAACCTTTTACTACCGATTGGAAATCGAAAGAAGCTTTTAGCCCCTGCTTGCTGCGGCTGGTCTCGATCTGCAATAAGATCGCTTCCATGCAGATCTTGCTGAACACGGCCAGGCCGATCGCCTGTGTAAAGGAGAAGATAGCTGTATTACCCAGTATCTGCGCCAGCGAGAACCGGCCGAATACATTACAAATGATGGCCAGTATGTTCATGACATTATGCAGGATGATCACAAAGCGCAGGAAGCCGCGCATATGAAGATGGTTCTTCATTCCGCGGAGGAACAGAGAGCCAAACACTACAGAAAGCACATTCAACAATATCAGCCACACACGCTGGAAAAAACCTGGCATTAATACGTGATGGGTAAAAGAGAAACAGATATACAGGAATACCATCACGAGCCAGTACACAAAAAGTTTACGCGGCCATTTTTTCCAGCAAATAAATGTCAGCGTCAGGATCAGCAGGAACTGCATCGACTCGATATAAACAGAAGGCGCGTCCAGATCGAACAGTGGTGCTAATGTAAAAATCACAATGAAAGCAGATGCGATATAATGCGGATACAGATAGCCTACCTGGATATCCTTCAACCTGTCCATCGATCCGGCCTTTTTCAGGCGGCGGATATTAAGGAAAACCCATAATCCGAACAGGAATCCGATGAGCAGGAGGAAAAGCCTTTTGTTCACGCTGTCTTTAAAATAATAATTCAGTGCTTTCCTTTCTCCATGATAAGCTTTTGAATAAGCAGCGTTCAGTTTCTTTAATGAACTGTCGGAGGCTGGCTCCCAGATATAATTGAATTCTTTACCGAATACACGGGAGAAAGAGGTCAGTAGCAGGTTATCTACTTTATCCAGCAAAGCTGAGGTGGTGATCGCATTGCCGGAGTTATGCGTTTGCAACTGGTTCACGAGCGCCAGGCTTTCCCTTAGCTTCGAAGTGCTGGATCTCCAGGCTTCGCGCATATCTTTCAGTTGAGGAGCAAAAAGCTGGCGGGAGGCGGAATCGCGCCAGAGATGCTTTAATACAGTGTCTTCTACCAGGGTTTTCATTTCGCGGCGAAGATCACTGAGGTCAGCTTCTGCACTATCCAGTATGCCACGCTGATCGTGTACATCCCTTTGAATATTGGTAAGCAGGGTACGGAACATCTGCAGGTTACGTAAACCAAGCGCTCTGTTATTGTTGATGACATTATCCTTTAATACAGCAAGAGAAGAATCGCTATCGGCCAGTTTTTCCTGGATGCTGGTAATGCGCGGACCAAGATCGCTTTTATTCCGGATCATGGAAAGCACCGCATAAGCGTTCTCGATGCGGAGCTGGTAATCGCTGCTGGTGAGCTTGGATGAATCAGCAAAGAGTGAGCCCATCCCCTGGCCTCTTTTGAAGCGGGCAGTGTCATTCTTCCTGTTCAGACTGTCAGACCGGAATCGAAGGCTATCCTGGGCAAAAGAAGAGATGGAAAAAAGCAATGCCAGGAAAAGAAAAGTCAGGGACAGGGAGGGTCTTCGCATAAGGATTAGCTGTTAGAAGGTAAAAATATAAAAGGAAGAGGGAATTTTCAAATAAGCGGTATTGTCCTCACTTTAAGAATTTTCCCACAAAGGCGACAAAGACCACAAAGAATATTTTGCCCTATTTATATATTGCTATACTTACACAACTATAGCGTAAAGAAGATCTTCCGGCAACCATTCTAGGTGGTCTTTGTGGTCTTTGTCGTCTTTGTGGGAAAATAAATGAAGATACTCTATCAAACAGAAGCTTCCTCCTTTGTTTATATTCTCATCAAATATCATTGGTTAAAAAACGGATAATACTGATGAAAATCCCTTGGAAGCAGCTCTGCCTCTTCGTTACTTTATCATAAATAAAAAATCATGGGAACAATTTATGCAGCAATAACATTGATCAACGGATCTGATATAGAAATGGCCAGGCGTCATATCATCGGAGAAGAAGAGATAAGGCAAACATCTGTAGAAATGCTTGTGGATACAGGATCCTATATGATGTGCATCAATGAATCAATAAGAGAACAACTCGGTCTTCCATTCATTGAAAGAAGGAGACATTTTCTTGCGGATGACCAGATGGTTGAACATGATATCGTTGGCCCCTTATGTGTAAAATTTCAAAACCGGACTGCTATCTGCTCAGCAGCTGTTTTGGAAGGAAGCAGTGTGCCCCTGCTCGGCGCCATTCCAATAGAAGAAATGGATGTGCTTATAGATGCAAAACGTCAGGAGCTCATCATCAATCCTGAGCATCCTGACGGCGCACAACATCGTATTCCAACTTTGCGAAGGCTCCCTGGCTATCTTAAAGTAAAATGAAATACCTCACTAAAACTTTCCAAATTTCAACGTCACATTATATGACATGCCCCTTATATCCTTATCCTTCATTCCCGCTGCATCACTTCCAAAACTTGCACGGTAAGAAACACCCGGACTAAAACGCATCCATTTAAACAAATTCATTTCAATCTGTACTCCCGGCTCTGTTACAAAAAACCAGTTCTCATCACTGATAGGATCATCAATATTATTATTGATAAGCCTGTTGTGCCGGTCATATTGTAATGTAAATCCTGCTCCGGAAAATAACTGCACCACAAAATGAACAGGTTTATTGGAACCAATAACATACTCCGTCATCAATCCCACCTGGCCATATTCATAACTTCTGTTTCTCAATGGATCGGTACTGTATTCCAAAGGCACAGGAATATTGCTTGTTACAGCCGCTGCCCCTGCTCCTATCATCAGCCGTTGATTAATAAACCAACCGCCATACAAGCCGTTCATATTTGCATATTTACCGCGGATCTGAGTAAACTTGTTGCTTATTGCACCATAACCACCGGATGATCTCGGATTACTTTTAAATATTGTTTTAACAGATTCCTGTGCAATAGCTCCTGTAACCAACAGCGATAAAGCTGCCGTAATTACGATTGTTCTTATTTTCATCATTCGTTGTTTCTGTAACAACAAGATGAAAACATTTTACCCCTATTGGCTGATTGATTTTTTTGGAAGTGCTGTAATGATCGTTTCTGTTTACACGTTTCCGAGCAGAAGTCTTAATCCCACCAATGCCAGGCAAACCGCCAGTGCCTTCACGATTATATCCCCCTTTATTTTATGCGAAAGCATCGCTCCTACCTGTGCACCGGGAACAACGCCCAGCGCAAGCCAGACGATCATATTTAATATATAAGGATCACTGTAATTTCCCTGCAACGCATGCATCACCACACTGACAGTAGCCATAATAGCCAATATGAAATGCGAAGTGGCCGTAGCGATATATACAGGAAAATGCAGCCAGTGCACCAATGCCGGCACATGTATAATACCTCCTCCTATTCCCAGCAAAGGAGAAAGAAATCCTACGATCACACTGATAGAAATACCGGTGTACTGGTTATAAGAATAACGGTACTGCACATTCCCTTTATCAGTTAGCGTATGATGTTTGAAATGCTTTCCATTCCCGTTTGCACTCTCATTTAAAGCCACGGCTTTTTGCTTTTTGAGAAAAAGAAAAACGGCCAACAGCAGCAGGATGATCCCGAACAGCACATTAAACGTATTGGCAGGAATATGCTTGGTTACATATACACCCAGCACAGAACCGGGAATCGTTGCCGCTGCAAACAATAATCCTGCTTTATAATCAATCCGACCTGATCGCGCATACGCGATTGAACCAGACACCGCATTGCAGGCCACGATCACCAGCGACACGGCAGTAACCAGTTCCGGCGACATACCTGGATGAGTGAAAAGCAATAAAGGCACCAGCAGAAACCCGCCTCCTGCCCCGATCAGGGTCCCCAACGTTCCTATTAAAAACCCGGCAAGAAGAAGGACGATAGGATTGTCCATAGAATTGCAAAGATAGCCGGACTTCCAACTCCCGGCTAACAACTCTCACTCAGGATAAATTCCTTAGCTTTAGGCAATCAATTTTTCAACATGAAAACAATTCTCACTGTCTCCTGTATCATCGTATGCATTTCTCTTTGCTCTTTTATAAAATCTCCTAAAGCAAAATGGATCTCCCTGTTCGACGGAAAAACATTGAACGGCTGGAAAGTAGGGAACAATGCCAGTTCTTTTTCTGTTGATAGCGGGCATATTGTTGTAAAAGGACCGACGGCCCACTTATTTTATGACGGGCCTGTAGAGAATCATGTTTTTAAAAACTTTGAATTCAAAGCTGAAGTGATGACACAGCCCGGAGCCAATTCCGGCATTTATTTCCATACAGCTTTCCAGGAAGCTGGTTGGCCGGCAAAAGGATATGAAGTGCAGGTCAACAATTCACAAAGCGACTGGCGCCGCACCGGTAGCCTGTATGGCATACAGGACGTAAAAGAAGTGTATGTGAAAGACCGGGAATGGTACACCGAATACATTAAAGTAGAAGGGAAGCACATTATCATTAAAGTAAATGATAAAACCGTGGTGGACTATACAGAGCCTGAGGTGTTGCAGCGGAACAAAGGCCAGGAAGAACGCCGTATTTCCAGCGGCACTTTTGCCCTGCAGGCCCATGATCCCAACAGCATTATTTATTACAGGAACATTAAAGTAAGACCGCTTCCCTGATCAACTGTTTTGCAGGTGCAGCGTTTTCATTTTCTCTTTGATCCCATCGAGGCTATCGAAATGCAGGCAATTGATGCCGATGGTGGAGGCCACATGGGTAAACATCTGGCGGTCGTCGACCATTACCGCCTGTTGCGGTGCCACCCTGCCGATATCACAGGCGATGCGGAATATATCAATATCCGGTTTACGGAATTTCACATAGCAGGAAGATGCATATGCATCAAACAGTTCGTATAGGCGGAATTGATTGATGCGGTAATCGTTCAACTCACGGCCTTCATTATTCACAGCAACCACTTTCAGTCCATGCCGTTGTTTTAATCCCTTAAAAAATTCAATGGAATCTGTGTAAGGCTGCGTTTGTCCATACATGAATGTTTTAAAATCATCTACGGTAAAATCGCGCTTTTCATAAAACACGATCCGTTCCAGGTATTCATCCAGGGAGATCTTACCTATCTCATATGTATCGAAAGTAAGGTGATGGCGTTCGTTCATTTCCACCAGGTCCAGTTTAAAGTGCTCTGCAGCGAGCTTGCGGGAACTCCGGCCCCATCCATTCGTCAATAATACTCCGCCGATATCAAGGAACAATGTGGTGATAGGACCTGCTTGCATAAACTCCGGAACAAATTTGGTAAAGGAGTAAAAGTAATTATTTCAACCGACAAGTTTCTCCGCAAGCCCTGAGCCTGCGTAAGCTTTTATTTATCAACAAACTGTCGCCCCAACCCGGCTCCTGGCATAATCTGCCGGACCCACTCTAAAATCTCCCCTTCATCCCCTATCTTTGCCGTCCTTCGAAGAATTCCAAACCTTCGGGACTAAACTTAAAGAAAGAATAAGAAGCTACGCTTATGGACAAATTGATCTATCTCGTTCCCGTGATGGGCATTATCGGTCTGCTCTACACGATTGCTAAATTCAACTGGGTATCGAAACAAGATGCCGGCAGCGACCGGATGAAAGAGATCAGTAACTACATCGCCGAAGGCGCCATGGCATTCCTTAAAGCTGAATGGAGGATCCTTGGTTATTTTGTAGTGATCGTTGCTATTTTACTGGCCTTGATGGCAGGCGCCAATCCCCACTCTCATTGGTCTATTGCTATTGCCTTTGTGATCGGTGCCGTGTTAAGCGCACTGGCCGGTTTTATTGGCATGAAAGCCGCTACCAAAGCCAATGTACGTACTGCACAAGCTGCCCGTACCAGCCTCAGCAAAGCCCTGAATGTATCATTCACAGGCGGTGCTGTAATGGGTGTGGGTGTAGCTGGACTGGCCGTGCTTGGTCTCGGTGGCTTATATATTGTATTAAAACAAATTTTCGCGCCCGGCGCTGATGTGAACTCTGAAGAAATGCTTCAGACCATTGAAGTGCTGACAGGTTTTTCACTCGGTGCTGAATCCATCGCCCTCTTTGCACGCGTAGGCGGCGGTATCTACACCAAAGCTGCCGACGTAGGTGCTGACCTCGTAGGTAAAGTGGAAGCAGGCATCCCTGAGGATGATCCCCGCAACCCTGCAACCATTGCAGACAATGTGGGCGACAACGTAGGCGATGTGGCTGGTATGGGAGCCGATCTTTTCGGATCTTATGTGGCTACTGTGCTGGCGACGATCGTGCTCGGACAACAAACCGTTGTAATGGACACAGATCTTCTCAGCGGCTTTTCACCGGTTGTATTGCCGATGCTGATCGCTGGTGTAGGCATACTTTTCTCCATTGTTGCTACCCTGTTTGTACGCATCAGTGACAGTGCAGGTATCAATACCAATACTGTACAAAAAGCATTGAACATGGGCAACTGGGGTTCTATCATTCTTACCGCTATTGTTGCATTTGTTCTTGTATACTGGCTGCTGCCTCAAAACATGGAGCTTCGCGGCGTATTGTTTACCAAATGGGGAGTAATGGGCGCTATCGGTGTAGGCCTTCTTGTAGGCGCATTGATGAGCATTATTACCGAGCATTACACAGCCATGGGCAAACGTCCTGTAATGAGCATCATCCGTCAATCCTCTACAGGCCATGCTACCAACGTAATCGGCGGTCTGGCTATCGGTATGGAATCGACCTTCCTTCCGATCCTCGTGCTGGCAGGCGGTATCTGGGGTTCTTATGAATGTGCAGGTTTATATGGTGTATCCATTGCTGCTGCAGGTATGATGGCCACTACGGCTATGCAACTCGCAATCGATGCATTCGGACCTATTGCAGACAATGCAGGTGGTATTGCTGAAATGAGCGAACTGCCAAAAGAAGTGCGTGAAAAAACTGACGTACTGGACGCTGTAGGTAACACTACCGCTGCTACCGGTAAAGGTTTTGCCATCGCTTCTGCAGCATTAACAGCGCTGGCTCTGTTTGCCGCTTTCGTAGGTGTGGCAGGTATCAGCGGCATTGATATTTATAAAGCGAATGTACTGGCCTCTCTGTTTGTAGGCGCAATGATACCTTTCATCTTCTCTTCTCTTGCTATCCGCGCAGTTGGTGAAGCAGCCATGGCGATGGTGGAAGAAGTACGCCGTCAGTTCAAAACCATCCCCGGCATCATGGAAGGTACAGGCAAACCAGAATATGATAAATGCGTGGCGATCTCCACACAGGCTTCTATCAAGAAAATGATGTTGCCCGGTGCAATTGCCATCATCTCTCCCCTGATCATCGGCTTCGCTCCTGGCCTCGGTGCAGAAGCACTGGGAGGTTTCCTGGCTGGTGCCACTGTTTCCGGCGTACTTATGGGTATGTTCCAGAACAATGCCGGCGGAGCCTGGGACAATGCCAAAAAATCATTTGAAAAAGGCGTAGAGATCAATGGTGAGACTTATTACAAAAAATCAGATCCACACAAAGCATCTGTAACCGGTGATACTGTAGGTGATCCATTTAAAGATACTTCAGGCCCATCTATGAACATCCTGATCAAACTGATGTCCATTGTATCCCTGGTCATTGCTCCTACCCTGGCGCAGATCAAGGACAAAGCTCCTGCAGAAGTAAAAAATCAAAAGCCTGCTGCTACTCAACCGATCGCTAAAACCGTAGCCAAGCAAGCTGCTAATACCGCTCAATACAAATAAAGATATTCGAAGAGCTTAATCAGAACCATTAATTGTAAGTCCTGCTGTGTCTACAGCGGGACTTATTTTTTAGTCGATAGTCTTTAGTCGGCAGTCGATAGTCCGGATTTTGCATCGTTTGGCAGATTTACTACGATACCGTAGCGTATGCTTGTGTTTTCGTAGAGCTCAGGCTATCGACTGCCGACTAAAGACTAACGACTAGACTGTAACCTTCCTCGCCAATCAGCGTCTCAGAGATAACTACCTCATTGTTAATCATTGTTAAAAAACCTTAAATTAATAATTCCTATGTTCTTTATACGAAAAAGATCGTATATTCGGGCTGTAAAACCTCAAACCATGTCAGCAACAAGAACAATAAAGCCTACCGAAAGCGAACTGGAAATATTGCAAATCCTGTGGACGAAGGGCCTGGCGACTGTGAGGGAAGTGCATGAGGAACTGGCTTCTTCCAAAGAAGTAGGATACACCACTACGCTGAAATTAATGCAGATCATGCATGAAAAGGGCCTGGTAAAAAGAGATGATTCCATGCGCACGCATGTGTACCAGGCTGCCGTTAATAAAGAAAAAACCCAAAAACACCTTCTGGGGAAAATGATCGACAGCCTGTTTGGCGGATCCCCCACTCAACTGGTGATTCAGGCTTTAGGCGAACATAAAGCCAGTCCTGAAGAACTGGAAAAAATCCAACGTTTATTGAACGATCTTAAAAAGCAATAAAAATGAACGCTATAAGCCAATCAGATTTTCTGCAGGCTTTAGGGTGGGCTGTGTTAAACAGCTTGTGGCAGATGGCGTTGTTGTGGGTGGTTTACCAATTACTGACTGCAGTTCTACGTTTACAAAAATCTTCTCAGCGGGCAGCTCTTGCTTCTTCGCTGTTATTTGCCGGGTTCACCTGGTTCATATTTACTTTCCTGCTGGTACTGGAAAAAACTCCACAGGCCGCAGGTTTGATCACCCTGGTGAATATCACCAGCAATAATGAATCGCTCAACCAGTGGTTTGCAATAAGCCTGCCATGGGCTTCCTTATTATACCTGGTTTTACTGGTATTACCGGTCCTGAATTTTATCCGCAACTACCGCTATGTGCAACAGATCCGCCGGCACGGTCTCACCAAGGCCAGCGTTGAATGGAGAATGTTTGTTCAGAAGGTAGTAGGCCTCATGGGCATCAATAAACCTGTTCAGATATGGATGTCCGATATGGTAAGTTCTCCCGTAACAATCGGCTATATGAAACCGGTGATCCTCCTGCCTCTTGCAGCAGTGAACCAACTCACTACCCACCAGGTGGAAGCCGTATTGCTGCATGAGCTTTCCCATATCAGGCGGATGGATTATCTCACCAACCTGATCACTCGCATCATTCAAACCATCCTTTACTTCAACCCGTTTGTAAAAGCATTTGCCCAGATCATTGAAAGGGAAAGGGAGAAAAGCTGCGATGAAATAGTGATCCAGTTCCAGTATGAACCTTATGGATATGCTTCTGCTTTGCTGGCCCTTGAAAAAGCGGCGCATACTGCTCCAAGGCCTTTAGCTGTGGCAGCAGCCGGTGGAAAAAAGAATGAATTGCTCAGCCGCATCGAATCTATTTTAGGAATACAACAAAAACCGGTCTTCTCTTTTCATAAGCTGGCCGGTATATTATCTGCACTGCTTTGTTTTATTGCCCTGAACGCTTTGGTGATCCTTAGCAAACCAGGCAAGAACAATGCCTCTGCAGGTTTCTTCCTCTCACAATTATCTTCCCCTTTAAGTTTTATACCGGAAGACAATACAAGGATAGCAATACCTGCGGTTGAGGAAAGACCTCAGCAGATCATTGCCCAGGCTCCCGCAGAAGTAATGGCCCCGGTGGAATCTGTTGCACCTATTGCACCAGCTCCCCCAACTTCATCACAAGCAAATAACCCAACCATCCTGACCGAAGACCATCAGGTAGTTGATGGGAAGTTTATCAGAACTGTGGTAGACAATGCAACAAATCATTTCATCCAGATAAGTAATCTCCAGGACGTTATTCCTGAGCTGACCCCTCAACAGGAAAACCAGGTGAAAGAAGCCCTGGTCGCTTCTAAAAAAGTACTGGAAGAAACCCAATGGAAAGCGGTAGAGAAAAGCATTGCCGATGCGATGACCAAGGCTGAAAAAGAAAACGTAAAAGCCGCTTATGAAAGAGCCGCCGAAAAAGCCGACTGGGACCAGATGGGTAATAAATTAAGAGCGTCTTATGATCAGATCAACTGGGAAGGGCTCAATGCTGAACTGACCCAAGCCATGAACAATATCAAGCTCGACAGCATGCGCCAGGTTTACAGTGATGCGATGGTAAAACTGAGCAGCCTCCAAAAAGAACTGGTCGTAAAAGGGCTGAAAGGAATTCCAGACAGCGATATCACACTTGATCGTTTGCAAAAGAAAATAGCAGAATTGCAGAAAGCAAGAACAAAAGTACAGGCGATGAGAAACAGGAAAGTGATCAATCTCTAAGCTATAACAGGAAGATATATGAAAGAGCAGGCTTGAACGCCTGCTCTTTTTGTTTAGGAAGTTCGCGTCCGCAGCCCCTACTTGCTTCTTCATTCTTCCCTATGAAAAGAGCTGACAACATACAATATTTGCAATCAGAAAGTATTTACAGAGTAGCTTTAGTGCTGTTACAGTAAGCGTCAGCGCAAGACCGACAGACCTTTATCCTTACCCAAAATGCTACAGCCGGCTTACCGTCCTAAAGAATCGTTGCCGCGGGATCCAGGTACACAATCCGTCACAAACCGTTCTCCCTTCCCGGCCTTCGAAATATAAATGACATGATTTTTATGCAGACAGGAAGCCCGCGATTTTGTAAACGTGTTGCCTTCCCTATCCATCAAGATTCCTGGCCGACAGCACCGGCGGAATCGTATTCCTGATTGATGGCCATTCAGGACAAGATCGGCAGGGTCTACCCTGATTCTTCTGGAAGAGTCTTTCGGCTGCCGATTTAAATCAAGGGGATGAAGCGAACGACCGAATGAAGATCGATTATTTTACCAGCCTGGAGCTTTTCAGGGTGGCAAGTTTTCCGCCGGACAGGGGACAGGGCCCGGGAAAATTAGTATCTGGAAGGTACTGAACTGGCGGGCCGTATTGCAACCGTGTTATTGTGGCGCGCTCTAAAGTGCTATCCTAAATTATGCCCCTGCTTCTCTTTTGCTAACCTACTATCGGCCGGCAGACCCGGCATGTGATCGGAGAATTTTGCTGCGGGATTCTGACCAGGTGGGCACTGCTTGTCCTGGTTAATGGGGCGCCGTTTCTTGATCTTACCCCGGACAGTTATCAGTTCCCGAAAGTGTTTTTATGAACTGGTGAGGAAGAGTAAATAAGTCGCGATTCTCACAAGAAACCGCCTTGTATCGACTACCCAGATTTTTTGATTGAGGCTATTTAGTATTCAATTTTACGACACTTTGACACAGGCATCACTGCATCGATTTCCTTTTCCATCTGGCTCATCTGAGATATCGCAAGATTGACGGTTCCACAATTCTCCTCTTTGGGGCCTGGTATTCTTTGTGAAATACACATCCCGATTTTCTTCATTTTGGATTTTTCTATCAAAAAAAATCACGTTTTTACGATCCTGAATTGGATCATATATTAAAAACTGGAAGCACTTAATAAAATATCTTATTTAAAAATTTAAATAATTTAATTAATAAACTTAAAATCAATCGTATATCTAATTTTATTTTAATAATCTGTTTTTTTCAAAAAAAAGGTAATTTTTTCTTATCATAGCAGCATATAAATTAGAATTTAAATTTTAAATATAGTATAATAATTAAATGATAATAAATATTTTATTACATAAAATATTTGATTTTTATTTTAGCTCAAAAAATACTTGCCTTTGCTTTTCAAATATCTATATTATTTAGCTTAAAGTTTAAGTTTAAATATTCATTATAAAATCTGAAACATTGTCCTCACTGCATCTCGATAAGAATTTTAGATGACCGGGATAACGGTTGTCAATGCTCTCCTACTCTACCAAAGGGTTAGCGTGGCCTTACTAAACAAATCCCTGTAGATTGAAAAAAAGGATCGGCGGATAAAAGGTATCGGTTGAACTCCCATCGCCAGATTGGCAGGAAGTTGATTGGGTATTTCTTTGTTCAAAAAAATCGGTTCATTGAGGTTAACCGATAGATTTAACAGCCTTGTATCTGGGAGATCTTTCCGGAGATCGTATTTTGCAGCCATGTCAAAATACCTTGTCGCATCCCTGGCTATTATCATTTTCCTGGCTTCCTGCCGCTCTTTAAAAGACCCCGTTTTTAATGGAATAGAGAATGTATCTGTAGGAGAAATAGGTCTCGATAATTCCCTGCTGACCCTCAACCTGAAATATTTCAACCCGAATTCATCCGGTGGAAAACTGAAAAATGCAAGTGGAAATGCCTGGATGGACAACACCTATCTTGGCCATTTTACGGTCGATTCCATGGTCCATATTCCCGCAAAAGACTCCTTTCTTATACCGGTGAAGCTGGCGGTCGACATGAAAAAACTGCTGAAAAATTCCTTCGCAGCGCTATTCAAAAAGGAAGTGATGATCCGGATCGAGGGGGAAGCAAAAGCTGGCAAGGGCGGATTTTATAGAAAATTCCCGGTGAAATATGAGGGCAGGCAGGATATCGCAGAGCTCTTTCAATAACCAAAAAAGAAAACCACCTGCAGTAAAACAGGTGGTTCAAACATATTTACTTGCCGCTCCCGGGCGGCTTTTTTCGTCAGTTACCCGAAGGCTCTTTGGGCTTTGGATGCCCGCCTCCGTCTTCAAATTTCTTGCAGGTTTTGGGCAAACGCTTATATGCTTCTTCATTCGCCGGCACATCGTCTGCATCAAAACCGGCATTGGCGATCGCTGTTTTGATCTCTTCAATATTGATCCGGTCGGTCACATATTTTACCGTTGTTTCTCCTTTCCGGGTATTGATCGCCACAGACTGGATGCCATCATACCGGTCCAGATAAGTGGTCACCCGCTTTTTACAATCTTCGCAAAGGATATTCGGGGTTTTGATCTTTGCCGTTTGAACGGGCTTTACCTGGGCAAAAGAAGCAAGGGTAAAAACAGTCATAGCAAGACTGGTGATCATGAATTTCTTCATAAGGGTAATTTGAGCTTACAAGTTACAAAACGCCTTTCCAATTGGCCGGATCATCCCTCCACTTTAACAATATTTCCTGCTCCGAAGGCTGTATCATCCCCTTTTCAAGGGCCAGTTCGATCAGGGAAGGGTAATTGGTAAGTGCCTGGTAAGCCAATCCATATTTTTCAAAAGCCTGTGCAGCTACAGGGAACCCATAAGTAAAAATGGACACCATTCCGATCACATCAAGGCCGGCTTCTTTGAGCACATCCACTACCTGCAGGCTGCTTTTGCCGGTTGAGACCAGGTCTTCGATCACCACCGTCTTCTGTCCTTTCTCATAAAACCCTTCTATCTGGTTGCCGAGACCATGTTCCTTGGGCTTTGGCCGTACATATATATAAGGCAGCTTCAACTGATCAGCAGCCATTGCTCCCCAGGCTATTCCTGCTGTAGCCACCCCTGCGAGCAGTTCAGCATCAGGGAATTTTTCAAAGACCACATTGCACATTTCCGACTTGATAAAATCGCGGATAAAGGGAAAAGACAACACTTTCCGGTTATCGCAATAGATAGGGCTTTTCCATCCGCTGGCCCAGGTATAGGGTTGCTGAACGCTCAGCTTCACTGCATTTGCCTGCAGCAACTTTTCTGCAACAGTTTTTTCATTTGTCATGGCGCGAAGATAGGCCGTATCTTTACTTCATGCACCTGAAAATCTATTTCAACGATAAGCCTCTTTTCCTTTGCGACGCCATTGATCCGGTAATAGAGCCTTATCTGCATCATGATGATGCGGTGTTCATTGATGAGCTGAATATCCATACCATCAAATCGATGATCCATGAAATGCAACAGCAAAAAGTGCACGCAGGTGTGTTCCGGCATCCGGACCTGAACGAACTGAAAAAAGCTTTCTTTAAAAAATTCACCCTGATACAGGCTGCAGGCGGATTGATCAGGAATGAAAAAGAAGAGACCCTGCTGATCTTCAGAAGAGGAAAATGGGACCTGCCAAAAGGAAAGCTCGATGATGGCGAAACCCTGGAGCAATGTGCTGTGCGGGAAGTGCTGGAAGAAACAGGACTGAAAGTAAAGCTGGTTGCTTCTTTATTGATCACCTATCATACCTATCACCAGGGTACCACCTTTATATTGAAAGAATCGCACTGGTACACGATGAAAACAGACAGCCATCAAACGCTGGTGCCGCAAACAGAAGAAGATATAGAACAGGTAAAATGGGTCGATGACGCTTCACTCCCCCCTTATCTCCCCCTTGCTTATCCTTCTATTGTAGATGTATTAAAGGCTTGGCTGGCGAAATGATTCTTTCTTGGGAATTATTGCTACGGTAAGACGGCTTACACAGATCATTTTTCCCAACTCGTCATAAATGCGGATATCCCATACATGCGTATTCAATCCCAGGTGAAGCGGGGTTCCCACACCTGTTACATAGCCTTCAGTGGCGCTACGTATATGATTGGCATTGATCTCAAGGCCTACACAAACCAGTTTCTGATGGTCAACTACCAGGGCTGAAGCCACGCTGCCGATCGTTTCGGCCAGTACACAGGAAGCACCTCCATGCAGCAGCCCGTAAGGTTGTTTGGTGCGGTGATCAACAGGCATGCGGGCCTTCAGGAAATCCATTCCCAGTTCCACCCACTCAATACCAAGATGTTCAGCAATAGTTCCCGGACCAAAAGTTGCCAGCTTTTCGATGTGGAGATCTTTTTCAAACCAGATAGGAACTGCCATATTATTACTTCTTTAGTGTTCTGTAAACTTCATCTGGGAGGAAGAGCCGTGCATCGCCTCCATTACGGATAATATCCCGTACAATGGTAGATGCCACTGATGTGTATTTGGGCTCTCCGGTAAGAAAGATCGTTTCGATAGTGTTGTCAAGTGTACGGTTGGCATCAGCGATCGTCTTTTCATATTCAAAATCGCTTACATAGCGGATACCACGAAGAATGAATTGGGCACCGATCGTTTTACAATAATTGATCGTCAATCCTTCATATACGCCACCTTCTACTTTGTCTTCATGCTCATAAATCTCATTGATCCATTGCACACGTTGCTCAGCAGAGAACATAGGCACTTTGGCTGCATTGAGACCAACGCCTACAATGATCTTATCAAATAAAGGAAGGGCGCGATTGATAATATCTACATGCCCAAGCGTGATGGGATCAAAAGTGCCGGGAAACAAGCAAATACGGCTCATGCTGTAAGATTGAATGCGTTTAATTATTAATTGCGCCGGTCGGATAACAAGTAAAGTACTGCCATTCTTACTGCCACTCCATTTTCTACTTGTTGCAATATAATGGACTGCTTACTGTCTGCCACATCACTGTCAAGTTCCACACCCCTGTTGATCGGTCCGGGGTGCATGATCACAATTTCTTTATGCAGGCTGTCGAGCATTTTACGGCTGATGCCATAAGCAAGGTTGTATTCCCGCAGTGAAGAGAAAAGTACCTGGTTCTGCCGTTCCAGTTGAATGCGCAATACGTTCGCCACATCACACCATTCCAGGGTTTCACGGAGATTATAGCTCACTTCCACACCAAGCGCTTCGCGGATATATTTTGGGATCAATGTGGGCGGGCCGCAAACAGCCACTTCAGCACCCATTTTTTTCAACAGGTAAATATTGCTTTGCGCTACACGGCTGTGCATGATATCACCAATGATCGCTACTTTTTTTCCTTCCAGTCCACCGGTCTTTTCTATTATGGAGAAAGCATCAAGCAGGCCCTGTGTGGGGTGCTCATTGATACCATCGCCGGCATTGATGATCGCAGCAGGAATATGCTGTGCAAGGAAATGGGGCGCTCCGCTGGCACTGTGCCGCATCACTACCATATCCACTTTCATAGAAAGGATATTATTGACCGTATCAAGCAGGGTTTCTCCTTTTGCTACGGAAGAGGAAGAGGCTGTAAAATTCACCGTATCGGCCGAAAGGCGCTTTTCCGCCAGTTCAAAAGATATCCGTGTGCGGGTGGAATTCTCAAAGAAAAGATTCACTACCACTACATCGCGGAGAGGCGGCACTTTCTTAACAGGGCGTTGCAGTACTTCCTTGAATTGCTCTGCCGTTTGTAAAATAAGGGAAATATCGTTGGCCGAAAGGTCTTTAATGCCCAGCAGGTGTCGTGTAGATAGTTGCATTAAAAAGCGAAATTAGGGCTTTCTTAGTAATCCAGCAACGCCACTTCTTCCCTGTCGTCTTTTTTCTTCCAGTACACTTTTACCCGTTGAGACACGATGGAGTCAATTGCTTTTCCTACATAATCGGGCTGGATGGGGAATTGGCGGCTGAAGCGGCGGTCGAT
Organism: Chitinophagaceae bacterium; assembly: GCA_051954695.1. GTDB lineage: Bacteria > Bacteroidota > Bacteroidia > Chitinophagales > Chitinophagaceae > Terrimonas_A. Next base: position 168,213 of record JBQCHL010000024.1, on the reverse strand, counting down.
CAGCACACAAAGCTCAACTTTTTCAGGCCTTCCAAAATCCAGCAGGGCATCCAACGCTGCGCGGATAGTGCGGCCGGTATATAATACATCGTCGATCAGCACCACTCTTTTTCCTTCAATAGAAAAAGGTATATCGGTCTGGTTCGCGATATGCAATTCTTTCCGGATATCATCACGGTAAAAAGTAATGTCCAGCTTACCATATTGTACATTGGTGCCGGGAAATTCTTTACGGATCGCTTCCACCACCTGGTCTGATAAATAAATGCCACGGGGCTGCAACCCGATCAATACCGTATTGGCCAGTTCACTGTTGTTTTCAAGGATCTGATGCGCCAGTCTTTTAATAGTAATGGCCAGTTGGGATTCGGTGAGAATAGATTTCAAGAATGGTAATTTGGTGTAAAATTAAAGAATTGTGGGGGAATACATCAACCAGGTAATTGCAGGAAATACATGGGCATTGAATGGCCATTCAATGCCCATGGTCAGCAAAACTATTGACTACTTTCTCTTTAAAGAAAAATTATACCCTACATGGATACTCACCCATGAAACGGCATCACCATCCTTGGTAGCACTTAAATAGCGTACGCCAAAATCGAATCCGCTTTTTACAGCAGTTCCAATTCCACCTCCCCAGGTAAACGCTCCGTCTGAATTAGTAGCCGAAACCGAACCAACAGTAGCTTTTGCGCTGTGAACGCTATAACCTAATTGCGGCTCTATATAAAATCCATTCAGATTGTGGCGGTATCCCAGCAACAGGGGAAGTATCCGGTAATTCAGTTTGTCTACTCCTGCTGCATCCCTGAACTCATCTTTTACTTTAAAAATACTATAGCCGGAAGTGAAAGTCAGTTGGCCTGCATTACCGACACCATAAAGCAGTTTCACATAACCACCGAACCCGACGTTGGCCAGTGTTCCTAAATCGCCTGTGGGAATACCAATATCTGCCCCTACACCTACTTGGTTTTTCCCCTTCTGCGAATAACAGGCAAATGAGATAATAAAAAGCGCAGCCGCTAATAATAGCTTTTTCATAAATGATGGTTTGAGTTTGGTTTAAAAGGTTCAAAAGCGATATAAAAATAATATTGGTTTGCGGTAAATAAAATAATGATAAACGCTCTTTCAAAAAGAGAAAGTTAAAATGCTGCAGGTCTGAACACGAAAAAGCCGGGACAAGCCCGGCCTTTTATGTACTTATAAAGATTTTTATTATTTACCTCCCAGTGAGAAGTTGTAACCAATATGGATACCTACAACAGCAATAGTAGTACCGTCTTTGCTGCCGCTTTGATAACGCACACCAGCATCAAAGCCGCTCATAGCATATCCCAGGCCTACTGCCCAGGTGAACATACCTTGTGAATCGGATCCGCTCATACCGCCACTTTCTACCTTAGTGCGGAAAATGCTGTAACCAAGTTGCGGTTCTGCATAGAAACCATCAAAGTTGTGACGGTAACCGGCAAGGATCGGGATGATTCCGAATTTCATTTTGTCAATGCCTCCTCCAAGAACTTCATCTTTTGCAGAGTAAGTAGTATAACCGGAAGTAAGTGTGATCTGGCCGGCAGAACCGATACCATACAAACCTTTTAAATAGCCGCCAAATCCAAACTTAGCAGCATCGCCAAAATCGCTTGTAGGTAAGCCAAGATCAACTCCAACTCCTATCTGGTTATTTCCTTTTTGAGCAGAAGCAGTCAGTGAAACTGTAACAATTGTAATTGCAAGAAAAAGCTTTTTCATAAGCAGTCTTTTATTTTTTAAAATGGGTTTCCGCAAAGCTATAATTAGTTTTATAGAACTGCAATGGTATCGTAAAAAAGCGCGTAGAAGTACTCGAATTCATCATACACATTGGATAAAACAGGCTCCTGGTGCAGGTTCTACCAAATATTCATAAAAGCCAATACTGATTCGGTTATAAAAAGAAAGAGCTTCAATCTTAGATTGAAGCTCTTTAAAAAGTATTTACTTATTCAGTAAAAGAGGTCGGGTTAAATTAGAATTTAATAACGCCTGAAAGACCTAACCAGCTTGTTGTACCATTATCAGAAATGGCATTGTAACTAAGAGCCAGTTGGAATTTACCTGCATCATAACCTACCTGGGGTTTGTAAGCAAATCCACCGCCATCAGCATCTCCGGTGAAGAAACCATAACCTACCTGACCACCTACAAAGAATTGCTCAGAAGGATAAACACGCGCACCTACCAGGATAGGAACTGCACCAAATTTTGGTTTTACACCAGGAAACACTTCCTTACCAAGGAAATGGGTATAGCCAACTGTAGCCAGACCTTTAACAGTTTCGCTAAGACCTAATTCGCCTTGCAGTTCTGCACCTATTGCAAAGTTGGCTGCATCTTTAATATCGCCAACAGGAAGGCCTACATTGATACCAGCACCAAGTTTAAAATCTTTCTGTGCGTTAAGACCAATAAATCCAGCAACTGTAAAAGCTGCTACGAGAAACACTTTCTTCATCTTTAATTTTGTTTAAGGTTTGAATGAATAATGATCGCAAACATAATATGCGGATTTTCAAATACAAAATAAACTAGCCAAAAAAAAGTTAATACCGCTGATCAAAAAAAAGATCAAATATTATGCTTTCGATAAAAAAAAATTTATACTGACGCGCGCGACAACATGTTGTTGATGCAGCAAACATAATCACGCTTTTACTTCAGATATCCGATAAGTTGGTTGAATTGCGATTATTCACGCTTGAGTTGTTGCAAATAAAAAACCGTCAGTAAGTAATAAAAACAATACCAATTGCATTTTATTTCCTACTGACGGCCTTCAGATAATTTTTAATTATTTATCCTGCATAAACGGATAGCTGTAATCCACCGGGGGAGTAAATGTTTCTTTGATCGTTCTTGCACTCAGCCAACGGTAAAGATTCAGTATCGATCCTGCTTTATCATTCGTGCCGCTTGCCCTTGCTCCACCAAAAGGTTGCTGACCTACCACTGCACCAGTCGGCTTATCGTTGATATAAAAATTGCCTGCTGCATTGCGGAGTTTATTCGTAGCCAGTTCAATTGCAGCCCTGTCTCTTGAGATCACTGAACCGGTTAATGCATAAGGAGAAGTATTATCTACCAATTCCAACGTTTGCTCAAACTGATCAGCAGGATAAACATAAACTGTAAGCACAGGGCCAAAGATCTCTTCACACATGGTCACATAGTTCGGGTCTTTTGCTTCAATCACTGTTGGCTGAATAAAATATCCTTCAGTTTTATTGCACTCACCTCCTACCCATATATCTGTATTCTTATCTTTTTTCGCCTGCTCGATATAATTCTGAATTTTATCAAAGCTCTTTTCATCAATCACCGCGTTAATAAAGTTGGTGAAATCTTCTACCGTTCCCATCTTAAAACTTTGCACGCCGGCAATCAGTTTCTTTTTCACTTCCTCTACAATATTGGAAGGCAGATAAGCGCGGGAAGCTGCAGAACATTTTTGACCCTGGAACTCAAACGCACCTCTTAACAATGCAGTAGCTACTACATCTGCATCTGCGCTCTTATGCGCGATCACAAAGTCCTTACCACCTGTTTCACCTACTATTCTCGGATAGCTTTTGTATTGCGCCATGTTCTTACCGATCGTTTCCCACATATTATTGAATACGCCGGTTGATCCCGTAAAATGCACGCCTGCAAAATCTTTATGATTGAAACATACTTTACCCAGTGTAGGACCATCCACATAAACAAGATTGATCACTCCATCAGGCAGGCCGGCTTCTTTCAGTATGCGCATAAACATCTGTGCGGAGTATACCTGCGTATTGGCCGGCTTCCACACTACCACGTTGCCACACATGGCAGCAGAGGTAGGAAGATTACCTCCGATCGCTGTAAAGTTGAACGGAGTAACCGCCAGCACAAAACCTTCAAGCGGGCGATATTCCATCCGGTTGTGCATACCTGCACTGCTGATAGGTTGTTGCTTATAGATCTCACTCAGGAAATGAACATTGAAGCGGAGAAAATCGATCAGTTCACATGCAGAATCGATCTCTGCCTGGAAAGCATTTTTGCTCTGGCCCAGCATAGTGGTACCATTCATATAAGCTCTGTATTTGGTAGCGATCAGGTCGGCCGCTTTCAGGAAGATACCGGCCCTGCTTTCCCAGCTCATATCAGCCCAGGCTTGCTTGGCTGTTAAAGCCGCTTTGATAGCCTGCTCAACATGTTTTTCATCACCGCTGTGAAAATAGCCCAGCGTATGTTTTATTTCATGAGGAGGATGGATCGCTGTTTTCTTACCTGTTCTCACTTCTTCTCCCCCGATATACATGGGAATATCCAACTCTTCTGATTTCAACTTTTTCAACGCTGCTTTAAGCGTTTCTTTCTCTTTGCTGCCAGGAGCATAACTTAATACCGGCTCATTGACCGGCATCGGATATGAAAATGTACCTATTGCCATGTGATGTGATTGTTTTAAATGTTGATCGTGATAAAACTCATTATGTTGTTTCACTTTCCTTCTCGCTCATCAGGTATGCTTTGATGAATCCATCCAGGTCTCCATCCATCACCGGTTGCACATTGCCTACTTCATAATCCGTACGGTGATCTTTGATCATCTTATAAGGATGGAAAACATAGGAACGGATCTGGCTACCCCATTCTATCTTTTTCTTTTTGCTGTTCACGGCGTCTTTCAGTTCATTCCTTTTGCGGAGTTCTTCTTCATAAAGACGGCTTTTAAGCATGGTCATCGCTTTTTCCCGGTTGCCCAACTGCGAACGCTCTGTTTGACACACTACTACAATACCTGTGGGAATGTGGGTAAGCATCACTTTGGTCTCTACCTTGTTCACGTTCTGGCCGCCAGCGCCACCGCTTCGTGCGGTTTCCATTTTTACATCCGCATCTCTTACTTCTATATTAATGGAATCATCCACCAGGGGATATACAAATACGGAACAGAAGGATGTATGCCGGCGCGCATTACTATCGAACGGCGAGATCCTTACCAGGCGATGTACACCGCTTTCTGCTTTCAGGAACCCATAAGCAAAGGGACCTTCAAACTGGAGGGTGGCAGTTTTGATCCCTGCACCATCTCCCCAAACCCAGTCGAGTTCAGTCACTTTCCAGCCTTGCTTTTCGCCATACATCCGGTACATCCGGGCGAGCATTTCAGCCCAGTCCTGGCTTTCTGTGCCGCCAGCGCCCGAGTTGATCTGCAGCACGGCTGGCAGTTCATCTTCAGGTTCATTAAGCGTGGCTTTAAATTCGGCATCGTCAAGCAGGTCATTGGCTTTTTCAAAAGCTTCCTTGGTCTCCTCTTCCGTAGCATCGCCGCCTTTCCAAAATTCAAAAAGTACGGCAAAATCTTCCACGGCTGTCTCAGTTACCTCGTACAGCTTTACCCAATACTCATTCAGCTTGATATTCTTTAGAATTTCGGTCGCCCTTTTGTTGTCGTCCCAGAAACCCGGACTTAACGAAAGCTGCTTGTCTTCTTCGATTTTATATCGTCGGTTCTCGACGTCAAAGAAACCTCCTTATCCCGGCAATGCGGGACCGCATATCCTGTAATTTTTCTTGTGTCATAGTGGGCGCAAAGATACGGAAAGTTTGGGTTGCTTCTATTCCGGAAACAGGGTCTTGTCAAGGCCCGGAATGATCCTCAATGCATTCTTATAATATATCTTTTTCAGGATCGCATCCGGTAGGCCCATCCCATACATTGCCCAGAAAGCATGGTATTTTTTGTGATAAGGGAAATATTCATCTTCTGTTTCCAGTACACGGAAATAAGTGGCATATTCTTCCGGCACCCAACTGTCTTTGCCAAACAGGATCCTGTCCTGGTATTGAGTAAAGAACTGCTTCGCAGTATGTGGCTGGCGACCCAGTTCTGCGATCACCGCACCAAACTCCACCATCACATTAGGCATTTCATCAAGCAGGCCACTCAATTTTTTAAGATCGTTAGGATACCAGCCAAAATGTGCGGCAATAAAAGTGGTATTCCGGTGTTTTTTGAAAAGCCGGTGCTGCTCTGCTATCAGCGTATCCCAGGGCACCGGATGCGTATCATCTCTTTTACGTCCGGGGTGCGTCACCAGTTCCAGCCAGCGTTCATTGTTCGCGTCCACTGGGTCCCAGAAAGATTTGGGATCGGCAGTATGTATCAGCACAGGAATCTTCAATTCCCCTGCTTTCTTCCAGATGGAATCGAGCCGGGCATCATCCACAGCCACTCTTTTTCCATTAATATCCGTTACTGAAAAACCCAGGTTCTTGAAGATCTTCAATCCGTTTGCTCCATTCTTTACATCCTGCTCCAGTTGCCGGGCAGCTTTTTCTCCCCAGCCGGCTTCACCTATATTCTTAAAATCGATATTGGCAAACAGGATAAACCTCCTCGGATAATGCGCTTTTACATTATCGGCTGCTTTCTTTAGCTGCTCGCCATTTCCACCGCTGAGATTGACCATCACTTTCATATTCAGCTTATCCATTTCAGTGATCAGGTTGGAGAGGTCCATACCAGGCATATTATACTGATGATTATGCACATCAATAAAAGGATATTTAGCACTGGTCAATTTATGCTCGGCCACTACCAGGGTGGAAGGCGGATTGTAGGATTCGAAATCCATTTTTGCCTGCGCAAAAACATAACCTGGGAAAAGACCCAGTAAGAGAAAGCGATATTTTATCATACAGCGAATATATTGATCTGTTTTGTAAAGATGACCCTGATAGCTTTTACCTCTTATCACTGCAAAGTGCCAGTAAGATCGGCCATAAAAATCAAAATTGACCTGATATGGGCAATTTGCATCAGATATCGACGTTTAGGGGTATGTCCTTAATTTCCATCAGCCGGGGCACAGTTTTGAGAGCCAGAATATACAAAACAGTAAAATAACGAAGTAGTTTAACTATTGTTCTCTGCTGATTAAGGAATGATATAGCATTGCTTTCCTGCAAATAGCAATAAAGAGCGGCAAGTAAATTAATTTTGCTGTGCGATCCGGTATCCGATGAAGACGAATCCAATAATAAAACCTATACTACCAGAGGCATTTTATGTCTTTACCCGCCATATTACCCTTCTCAGGAGTTATATCTTTACTCTCTTTTTATTTTTATTGCCTTCATTTGTTTCCGGCCAGCAGGCAATTACCGGGATCATTACTGATTTTAATTCTTATTGGAAGACTTCCTCTTCTTCCATTAACCCTGTCAAACCGAACAATAGCCACAACCTGCTTGCATTTACTTATAATGGTACACAATATTCCACTGGCGCCAACAACACGGTGTTAGCCAGCCATGGTCAAACTTTTGTTGAGGGAGATTTCTGGTCGCTTCCCCTGGCGGGTTATACGGGCACTATCAATTCCAATACAAAAGTTGGTTTGGGTGAAATGTATGATGGTGTGCACAACGGCAGGGGCAGCACGCATTATGCCAATAATATAACGCCTTATCTGAGTGATGGCATCAGGGGATTGGATATTGGCACCTGCGTTGCAAACATTCCTGCAGGCAGCATCAGCTTTCTCGTAACCAATATACGCCCCGGCAATATTGGTGATGGTATCCCTGATATCATTGTAACACAGGTGGCTGACCCAAGTGGTTCGGCTGATAAATATGCTTTTATCAATGCAAGCGGCACTGTAGTAGGAGAAACCAAAACAGTAGTATTCACCAATATTCCTGCCGTGGCCAATTGGACTGCCGATTTTTATGAAGCATCAACTAACCCGATGACCCTGACTTCAGGTTTCACTAACACTGACAGGCCTATTAGGCTATGGGGTGCTGATCTTAGCGATTTTGGCATCACTCCAGCCAATTATGCCAATATCCGTGAGTTCAAGATCAATCTTTCCGGCAATAGTGATGTTGCATTTGTTGCCTACAACAATAAAACATTCAATATCGGTATAGTTCTTCCTGTGATGCTTACAGATTTTGCTGTGCATGGCTCCAGTGACAATGCATCCTTAAACTGGACAACGAGCAATGAAGACAAAGCAGATTATTTTGTAGTTGAAAAGAGCAAGGATGGTACAGACTTTATTGCTATTGACACAGTGAAAGCCAAAGGCAGGAGTTCAACTACGCAACGTTATGTTTCATCCGATCAGCAACTGAACCCCGGCATTAATTATTACCGGCTGAAGATCGTTGACCTGGATCAGCGCAGCAGCTACAGCAAAACGATACAGATCGTAAGAAAAGAGATCAGCATTCGATTATTTCCCAACCCTGCTTCCGGCAGGATCACCGTTAACCACTCTCCTGCTTCTGTTTCACAGATAAAGATTTATACAGCAAACGGTATATTGTTGCAACAGAAAAGACCGGAGATCAACAGTAATCAAACAAGTTTCGATATAGGTGGCTATGCCCAGGGGATGTATTACCTGGTTTGCGAAAGCAATGGAGAAAAGATCACCCGCTCATTTGTGATAAGATAGAGACATGTAAAATTTGTGAAGAAATATGATTGCCATCCCGGACCTGGTTTAATTCACAACCAACTATAGTCCGTCAGATCCGGGAAAAAAAATTCTTCCTCCCGAAAAGTTTTCTGAACTTTATTCTTTCTACATACCATAAAAATATTTTACCATGACGTGGAAACGTTTTTCTTATGCATTGTTCCTCGGAACAATCCTTTCTCTTGCCGCTTGTAATAACGCAGAGAAAAAAGCAGAGCCAGAAACACCGGCCACTGCAAAGGAGCCAAAAATAAAAGAAGATAATGTTAGCTATACCGGCGACAACATCAGCATGAACGGCTTTGTTGCTTATGATGAAAACAAAGAAGGGCCAAGGCCTGGTGTGATCATTGTCCCTGAATGGTGGGGATTGAATGAATACCCGAAAGAAAGGGCCAAACAACTTGCAGCGTTGGGCTATATAGCCATAGCTATTGATATGTATGGCAATGGTAAAATAGCCGACAATCCTGATTCAGCCGGTAAATATGCCACACCATTTTACCAGGACCCAAAAATGGCGCAGAGAAGATTTGATGCAGCACTGGCCAAACTGAAATCATACAGTCAAACCGACACCAGCAAGATCGCAGCGATCGGTTATTGCTTTGGCGGAGCACAGGTATTGAATATGGCCAGGCTGGGCGAAAACCTGAAAGGTGTGGTAAGTTTTCATGGCAACCTGATGGGCGTGCCGGCTGATAAGAACACCTTAAAAGCCGCGATCCTGGTTTGCCATGGAGCAGCCGATCCATTTGTGCCTGCCGCTGAAGTAGAGAAATTCAAAAAAGAAATGGAGGCTGTAGGTGCCAATTACACGTTCAAAGCCTATGAAAATGCGACACATGCATTTACGAATCCTGCATCCACAGAAAATGGCAAGAAGTTCAATATGCCGATTGCATATAACCCGGCAGCAGATTCTGCCTCATGGCAGGATATGAAGACCTTCTTCGGAAAAATATTCCAGTAAAAGATCATCTGCAGCCGGAAATCACGGTCTGCAGCCTGTTAAACCAGGAACAAGGTTGTTCCTGGTTTTTTTATTAATTTCAGCATCGCTAAAACTTCAATACATGATCATCCTCCTCGTTATCCTTGCAGTGATCGCTATATGGCTGGTCACGCTCTATAACAGCCTGGTAAAACTGCGCAACAGGCGGCAGAATGCTTTCGCAGATATTGATGTGCAACTCCGCCAGCGGCACGACCTGGTGCCTCAACTGGTAGAAACAGTAAAAGGATATGCAGCACATGAAAAAGAATTGCTGTTGAAAGTAACAGAAGCCCGAACTGCTGCCATCAATGCAAAAACCATTGATGATAAAATTGTAGCCGAGCAACAACTGACCAGTGCCTTGCAGGGATTGAAAGTGCAGGTAGAAGCATATCCCGATCTCAAAGCCAATCAGAACTTCCTTCAATTGCAGGAAGAGTTAAGCGATATTGAAAACAAACTGGCTGCCTCCAGGCGTTTCTTCAATGGAGCAACTACTGAATACAATAATGCAGTGGAATCTTTTCCCAGCAATCTTATCGCCCGCAACTTCGGGTTCCAGCGTGAAGTATTCTTTGACCTTGGCACTGATCTTAGAAGGCAGATGGAAGAGCCGCCTAAAGTAAGCTTTAAGTAAGTGCAATCATAAACGGTAAACCATCAGCTCCGGACCAATTCCATATACAGGCTTAAGCAGGCAGATCCAGCGGAATAATACTTATTCATTGCTATTGCTGATCGCATTCCCTTTGTTGTTACTGGCCTTATGCTATGGAACTATTTTGTTTGCAGAAGATGGGCATATCACCACTTCCAATGAATATTTTATAAGGATCATTCCGTTTGTGCTGATAGGTACGGCTATCTGGTTCCTGATCGCCTGGATGGGGCATGCCGCGATGATACGGCTTGCCACCGGTGCTAAACCACTGGAGCGGACCGGAAATAAAAGAGTATATAACCTGCTTGAAAATCTTTGTATCGCTGCCGGCATGAAAATGCCCAAATTGTATATCATCCCCGACGATTCCCTGAATGCATTTGCAAGCGGCATTAATGAAAACAATTATTCCATCTCGCTTTCAACGGGCATTATTGAAAAGTTGAATGATGAAGAGTTGGAAGGAGTACTGGCTCATGAACTTACGCATATCCGTAACAGGGATGTGCGCCTGCTGATCATCTCCATTATTTTCGTTGGCATTTTTTCTTTTCTTGCAGAGATCGCTTTTCGCAGCCTGCGTTTTTCCGGTGGCAAAAGAAGCAATAAAGATGGAAAAGGAAGCGGGGCCATTATCCTCTTTGCTATCGTGATCACTGCAATTGCTTATCTTATCTCTTTGCTACTGCGCTTTGGTATAAGCCGCCAAAGGGAATACCTGGCAGATGCAGGCGCATCTGATCTTACCAAAAAACCTTATGCACTTGCAGCAGCTTTGCGTAAGATATCCGGAGACCCATTGATTGAAGCAGTGGAAAGCCGCGATGTGGCGCAATTGTTCATTGATAACCCCAAACCTTCTGTTCACAAATCAGCTTCCTGGGATAATTTATTTGCGACACATCCACCTATTGAAACCAGGATTGCTCTGCTTGAACAATTCACGTAAGAGCAAGACTCAAAGTTTAATAAACTTTTGTTTGATTGTTACGCCGTCTTCCCTTTTTGCATTCAGGAAGTACATTCCTGCTTTTAATTTGCTGACATCTATTCGCTGAAGTTTAGCACTTACCTGATGCTGCATTACAGTAAGCCCCTGTGCATTGCTGATATGAACAACTTTACCTATCCATTGAAGATCATTGCCCAGATCGAGGGATATCTCACTGCTGGCAGGATTGGGAAATACCGTTGGCTGTTGCAATATTGCTGGCCTTGCCGTAGTGGCTGTATCCTGTGGTAAAGGAATTTCCTGGTAAAGTGGTTCTTTTAAACCAGTGGATGCAAATAAAGAGTAACGTAACCCTCCATTTTTGAAGAGTGCCTGCATTCTTTTCTTTTGCCCTTTTGTAAAAAGATTGACACAGGCATCCTTTGTAACATCCATATAATTCATATACATGTCGCCGTCAGGGCCATTGGAGCAGGAAATACGGATGCCGGAAACGCAACCCGGGGTTGCCGTTGATTGCCGGGGAGTATCATCTATGCCATCATCACCACAGAATTCGTCGCCCCAGATATGTTTCAGGCCCAACCAGTGGCCCACTTCATGCACGACAGTTTTACCTAACGCAGTATAGCTAAGCACTACCCCGTCTTTCGCCCCTTCATCACCCGGTATGCTGGAGTAGCCGTCGGCATAGCGAAGATTGCAGATCCATATATTAAGGTAGCTTTTTGCGTCCCAGGCATTATCGCCCGACTGGGCAGCAAATTTTACTTTATCATCAGTGTCCCAATTGGGGACAGTCGAGTATTTACGGATGATGCCGGTAGTTGCTCTTCGTTGAGGGTCAGAAGTGGCCAGTTTAAATTCTATTTCGCAATCTGCCGATAATCCATTGAACCTGGCAGGTGTTTTAATGGTATCTGGATGCATTTTTCGAAAGCAAAGATTCAGGGTCTTGATCATATTGGTAATTGCCTGATCACTTACATTTTCTGTTGCCTTGTTATACACCACATGTACGATAACTGGTATGGTAATAAGCGGATTGCCCTTGCCGATATTGGCAGTTTGCAACACAGGAGCGCTGCCCTGCTGCGACAGGATGAATTGCTCCACCTGCTGCACGGCTACCGTGAGACCCGGATTGTTGCGCAATGCCTGCTGCTGATACTCAAATGAATAGCAGGGCTGCTGTGCGATTACAGGGCTGGTTAAAACCGTCAAAACCAGGATCCCCATAAAAAAATTCCGCATGAGTGAACATTAAACATTGGCGCATAGCAATAAGCTAACACCAGCATTCACTGGAATTGGAAGGGAAAAACAAAGGAACGGGAAAATAAAAAAGGGTATTCTAGGGATATGATTTCGAAGGGTAGATCGTAGTAAGATGACCTTGGGGCCAAATATATACGTTAAAATTGAAAAATGCTAGTAAACCTGTCCAGTATTTTTACTGATTCTCCATTAAACAAATCCGGCTTTAACAACTTAACAGGAAAGCTTGCCTTAATTTTGCCGGACTCATCCACCATGCACAACACAATGAATATGAGAAGAATCGTTTCACTAAGCGCTATTTTTTTGTCGCTGATCGCCTGCAACAATGATAACGGCAACCGTAGTACTCCTGATACTGGTAATTCTACGGCTCCTGCCGTCAGTGCGCCCAAATCGATCAGCTATTCCATTCTCCAGACCTACCCTCATGATACCTCTTCCTTTACCCAGGGACTGGTTATTTACAATGGCGGTCTTTATGAAGGTACCGGGGAATACGGGCATTCCCGTCTCTTGAAAACCGATCTTGCCACAGGCAAGACTGAAAGGCAGGTGGCACTCGACCCCAAGTATTTCGGAGAAGGCATCACCATTCTCCGTGATACCATTTACCAGCTTACCTGGCAGGAAAAAGTGGTATTCGCTTATACGCTGAAAGATTTTAAAAAAGTAAAAGAGTTCCCGATCAATACTCAGGGCTGGGGCATTACTACTGACGGTAAAGACCTGATGGTAAGCGATGGCAGCAGCAATATTTATTATTATGACCCCTCTACTTTCCAGTTGCTGCGCACACAAACGATCACAGAAGCAGGCAGCCTTTCCTTCAACCTCAATGAACTGGAATATATTGATGGCTTTATTTATGCCAATCAATGGCAGGCACCTTATATTCTTAAAATAGAACCAGGCAGCGGCTCCATTGTTGGGAAAGTAGACCTAAGCGATATCTGGAACCGCGTAAAAGCCAAAGACCCTGCAGCAGATGTTCCGAATGGCATTGCGTATGACAGCAGTTCCAAAAAGATCTATATCACCGGTAAGAAATGGCCGGAACTGTATGAGGTACAACTAGGACAATAAGGCGTAAATTATCAGTCTTTGCTAATAATATAAATAACCGAACTGCAACGCTGCACATTAAAGAGCGCTTTGAGATTGGACACAAAGCCATTCCAGCCTGCAGCAAACCAATTGGTATGGCCGTTTTTATATTTGCTGCTTAACAGGGAAATATAAAAACTGTCGTACCACATCGGTTTGTATTGAAGCACTTTCAAACCATTCCTTTCCATCAGCACCCGCATGGACTCAGGAGAAAAATGATAAAGATGCCGTGGCACATCAAAAGCAGCCCAGTAGTCTTTGTATACACCCGCATCATAAGAAGTATAATTAGGCACAGCAATGAAAAGGCGGCCTTTTTCCTTCAACAATTTTTTTAGTTGTTGAACATACGGCTGCAGATCATGCACATGCTCCAGCACATGCCAGAGTGTTATCGCATCAAATGAACCGGCAGGTAATTCATAAAACGCGTTGATATCCTGCAGCGAAACGCCATAATCCTGGCTCGCCACCTGCCGAGCATCTGTATCCGGTTCCAACCCCGTTACAGCCCAGCCATGCTGCTGCATGTCTTGCACAAACGTACCTGTACCGCTGCCCACGTCCAGCAGGTTGCCTTGTGAAAGGCCCGTACCTGCAGATACCAGTTTTCTTTTCCTGGCAAGCGTCCTCTTTCTGACTGCATGATAAATACTGTTCACAAGCCCTTTTGCCGTATTGGAATGGGAAATATAGTTCTCCGATTTATAGTAAGGGCCGATAGAAGCTGCATCAGGCGCATCCTGTGTAAACGCAAGGGAACAGGCAGCACAAACTGCAATATCAAATAATTCCCCGCTTACGGTATGATCTTTTGCCTTCCATTTATTCTTGAGATCAGCAGAGCCGCAAACCGGGCAATGGGTATAATGAATCTTTGCCATACAGGCCGCAAAATAAGGCTAAAATATCAGGACTTCCAGCTTAGCGATAAGTAGGAGATTCTTGTTTGTAAGAAACTTTTTGCTGGCTGCCTGTTCCTGTATCCAACCCGGTCCGCATAAAATGCCAGATAAGGAAGATCAGTGCCAGTATAGCTACAATCAGCGTTGCGATCCACTCATAAGAACGTTTCTTTTGCGCAGGGTTGAGGAACTCTATCATTTCCTCCGATGTTTTTTCATCTTCCCCTACCCTTACCGTGTGAGCAGCTTTTTCGCGCAACACTTTGGCAGCCGGTACAGGCTCACCTGCAGGACTGTCTTTCATGGTCGCTTCAAAACGTATCTCACCAGCCAGGCCTTTTGAAAGAATGCCGACACCGTTCCACTGCAATTTCTTTCCTGCCAGTAGTTCGTTCTTCAGATTGTTTGCAAAAGCGTTGAAACTGTCAATTGCATCACCTACAGGTATATTCAGCGCATCGGCCAGCCAGTTGAACTGCCGGGCCGGTGCTTTCTCATTCCCATGATGCAAAGCAACAGTATAAGAAGGCGGGTTGATCACCCTATTGGCAAAATCAATATCCGCAGGCTTGCGTTCAAGCAGGAAAGTGCCTACCCCCGGAATGCTCAATTGCCGGTGAAGGATCAGGTATTGATATAGTTCATCGTACATGCTCTCAGTTCTTTTGATCGAACGAATATATGATTCCACCGACAAAATTAAAGCCATACACAGGATATTGATTCCAGCGCTGGTATTCGTTATTGAAGATATTATTGAACTGCGTCCAGATATTCAGGTTTTTAGTGATCCTGAATTCCAGTCCGGCATTCAGGTCAAATGCACCACCCAGTTTCCCGTCTGTGCCATCTTTTTTCAGGTAGCGGGGGCCGCTCCAGGCAAACAGGTCACCTTTCACCCAAAGGTCTTTGATCACCTGCAGGCGAAGCGCTGTATTGAATTCCAGCGGCAGCATGCCCCAGGCTTTCTGCTGACCTTTTATACCGGTAAACTGGTTGAAATGGAGGCTGGTGAGCACAGAAAATTTCTCTTCCACATTATATCCCAGTTCTCCTCCCAGGTTCAGCACATTGATACGGTCAGCATATACAACATTGAATGATTTACCATCACCTGCAGCTGAGGTATCATTGATGAAAAGAGGCTGATTATTCAGCTTATTGAAAGCCACTTTGCCACTATACGTGAAATGATCACCGATAGATCCTTTAAAGCCTGCATATCTTTCTTCGATCCAGGTGTTGCGCAAATCTGTTGGCATCCATAACCAGGGATTCTGTGAAGCCAGGGATTGATAGCTGGTTTTGCGGAGATAACCCGTCCAGCCGGCCTGGAAAGTAAACCGCTGATCATCAGTGCCCACTTCTGCAAGTATGTTGGGAAACATTTTGAATTGTCCATCATCCCATGAAGGACGGATCCCTCCCTGCAAACGAAGTGTGGATGTATGATATAATATGGAAGGAGAGATATACCACATATTGTTGTTGATCTTCTCCAGGGTTTTATCCTTTGGTGCAAGACGGGTAAGATCGAAAGTGACGCCGAGATTGATAGACACTTCATCACCAAAATTCTTTTGCAAAGGAAGATCTATGTACGTATTGCTTTCATGGTTCTTCAGATTATCATTGAAGAAATTCATGGAAACAACCGGTGAATAATCCAGCCCGAATTCAGTGGTATGGATATTATGCATGTTCACCCGAGCCGAAAGTGTCTGGAAGCTTTGCCGCAATGAATCATTGGGAAAAGATTGTGGTTTGGGTTCAAATCCGTACTTATAGGTTTTATCCATCTTCATGCCGAGGCTGGCATTCCATTCCAGGTTCTTTGCAGTCTTATAATAACCGGTAAGCTTCACATCGGTGTTGCTGAAATCTTTGTAATCTTCCTTTCCCTGCGATGAAACGTGTTTGGCATAAATGTTCAATCCCGCATTTGTGCCGTCACCAAAACTGAAACCGCCCTGCACGAAAGGAGTACGCAGGCTTCCGAAACCGGCTTTGATATAATTGCTGTTGGCAAACCTCCCAATCGAATCTATTTGCAAAGCCAGTGGTTTCAATGAACCCGGCTGATAAGCAAATAACAGGTTGGGATTGGGAATATCATATTGCAAACGCGGCTTCGCAGTATCTGCTGTTGGCGGCGTAGCATTGAAGTTGATCTTTGCTGATGATTTCAACTCAGGTCTGAAAGAGGATGTAATATCCACCGACTTGTTTTTGATTGTATCCCGCTGGGCCGCCGCAAGAAGGCCTGGCAGCAAAGCGCTCAGCAAGAATATGATCCGGACTCGTTTCATCATAAGTTTTTATAGTTTGATCATTGCCCTACCTTACTGCTTTTCCCTTCCTCTTCTATCACCTGGCTGAGCTTGGCTTGCGCTTCTGCTTTCAGTGTTGGCTCGATAGTATTGTCTACCACGCTTTGGAAAGTAGCTTTGGCATTGAAATAATCTTTTTGCCTGAAATAAATATCGCCTAATAAGATATACGCTTTGGTGATCCAGTAATCATAAGAGCCGGCTTTGTTGATCACTTCAAAAGCTGCTTTCTCTGCATCCCCCAGTTTGTTGAGCTGGAACCAGGCATTGGCCACTCCATAACGGGCTTCTGCAGCAAGTGCTGATTTGTTGAGTTGGATCACGGTTTTGAAGCTGGCAATAGCCTGGTCGTATTGTTTATTTACTTCGTATGATTTGGCAATGGCCATATTGGCAAGAGCCTTATCATCGCTGCTGCTGTTCTTGGCAGTAGCAAGATCTTTTGCATTGGCGGCTGCTTCTGTCCATTTCTGCAATTGATACTGGCTGCGCAACAGGCCCCGCATGGCTTCCAGGCGGTGCTCCTGCCCTGTAGCTTCCTGTGCCAGTTGCGTGTAATAAGTTTCCGCCTGTGTGTAATTCTTCATTTCGAAGAACTGGATCCGGGCAGCGGCAAGAATAGCGCGTTCTGCATATTTATTCGGAGCCTGGGCTGCAACAGGTTCATATCCTGCCAGTGCATTTTTCCAGTCTTTCTTATCATTATAGATCTCTGCCCGGTAGAAGTTGGCATCAATGGCATAAGCGCCATTAGGGAATTTGTTCAGGTAATTACCCAGTGCAGTAAGCGCTCCTGAAGTATTGCCACTGCTGAGCTGCGCTTCAGCAGCCGTATAGGTCAGTGAATCTTCAGCACTGATGCTGATCGGTTTGCCAGCCTGGCGCATGAAGGCTGCATATTCATCCGTTTTACCATCCTGCACATAGATCACTTTTACATTCTCCAGCGCATCTGCTGCTTCCTGTGAATTGGGATATTGCGAAACAAGGGTTTTATATTGCTGCAAGGCAGCAGCATTATTATTCAGGTTGTAATAAGCAGTGCCCAGTTTAAGGTATGCCTGGGGCTTGAGGCTGGCATTGCCGGTGCCCTTGATCACATTGTTGAGATAAGGAATGGCTTCCGTGAATTTTTCATCTGCCATATAGGTACTGGCAATTTCCATATTCGCATCTGTTACCAAAGTAGAAGACGGGAACTTCCTGTTGATCGTATTCAACAGGTTGATCTTCTCTTTAGGGCTCCTGATCCCCGTGAGCATGGAACTTTGGAAAGTAGCATAATCTTCAGACGGCCAGGAAAATTTGATGACGTTGTCATACATGGCCTTGGCCTTTGTATAGTTCCTTTCCATGTAATAGCAATCGGCTGTGCGTATATAAGCATCCTGCGTGAGTTCATCAGAATTCAATGCTGCATTTCTTCCCAGCGGTTCAAAAAATTCACGCGCAGCCGGATAGTTTTCTTTGCGCAGGTAGCAATAGCCCAGGTTATACCGGGCGTGCGACATATTGGCTTCACCGCTCGAAGGTGCGCCACCGCTGATATAAGCATTGTAATATTTAATAGCATCATCGATCTTATTCTGACGGTAGGCTATCTCTCCTTTCCAGAAATTCACGAGAGGAAGTATGCCGCCATTATTGGGATCTTTCAATGCTTTATCAAGCAGGGCATCTGCATCAGTAAGCAGACCATCATTCACCAATTCAGTAGCTCGCCCGTATAAAATGCGGGGATATAATCTTTTGGCATTGGGCGTGGGGTTCTTCATTCCATCCAGCAGCGTGATGGCTTCACGGTAGTTGTTCGTGTTGGCCAGCACTGCTATCAGCAGGTCTTTTGCTTCGGTGTTGTAAGTGGAATTGGGATAATCTGCTACAAAGGTTTTAAAGCCGTTCAATGCTTCATCCTGGTAGCCGAGCTCATACGATAGTTTAGCATACTGGAATTTGGATATTTCCTGTTGCTTTTTATCACTGCTGTTGGATGCACAGAAAAGGAAAGCATTGCGGGCATTGGTCTTCTGGCCTGTTTTCAGGTAAGCATCTCCCAGCAGGTACATTGCATGCTGGCTGAGCGTATCCTGTTTGCCGCTGAGTTGTTTGAAACCGTCAATGGCTTTATTTAACTGATTCACCTGGTAATAACAATAGGAAAGTTCATACACATCCTCCCTACGCACCTTGTCCGATTTCTTTACATAATCTTCCAGGTAGGGTAATGCTTTAGCATATTCCCTTGCTTCGAAATAAGCATGGCCGATCATCTGTTTCATCTCCAGATCGTAATACTGCGACTGGCCGGTTTTGATTTTGGCTTCTGCATATTTCAGCGCCTCCTCTTTTTTCCCCTGGATATAATAGATCTGGGCAATATAGTAAGGCACCACGCTGGCATAGTTCTTTTCATTTTCCACGATGCGGAAGCTTTGCAGGGCATCATTGTATTGACGGTCGCGGAAGGCCAGGAAACCATAGTAGTAATTTGCATCCAGGTAATTGGGATCATCCTTCATACTGCGGATGGTATTGAACAAAGGCTTGGCCTGGGCAAACTGCTGGAGGGTAAAATAAGAATATGCCTGGTGGAATTTCATGGAAGCGATATCCTTATTGCTCAGGTTGGCAATATTGGCCGCTTCATAACGCGTGATCGCTTTCTGGAATTCCTTGCGGCGGAAATAATACTCACCCAACTGGTAGTTCATCATCTGCACCCGGGGAGTATTCTTTTCCTGTTCAATGAAGGCAATGGCCTGTGCTTCGGAGCGGCCTTCATCCTGCTTCAATGCGCAGGCAATGGTATAGTAATTTATTTCCTGAACAGTAATGGAATGATTGGCGATATCTGTTTCTTTAACAGCCTGTTTCAGTTCTTTCAGCAACGGGTAAGCGAGGCTGTATTGCTCTTTCTGGAAGTACTCTTTGGCCTCTTTGAACTTGGTGTCGGAATCAGTGTAATAAGCCGTTTGTTGCGCAAACACTGCTCCGCCACAAACTGTGGCCAGGGCCAATAAAAATGATTGCTTCATGAAGAATATCCTTTAAACCGTTGGTGAGTAAACGTTGCAATATTCAAAATTATTTCAAGTTTAGCCAAACATCATTCCAAACAGGTGTGGATAAGTCCGTTTATGTAATATGTTTAACATTTTATTCCATTCTCGCATCCGCAAAAACCAAAACCGTGTTCTTTTCATATCTTGCGTTCGACACCAAAATCATTCAATCTTTATGAAAAAATTGTTCAGTACCAGTTATTCAGATGTATCCTTTAATCTCGCTATGTTATTACTGCGGGTGATCGCCGGGGCAACGATGATCCCACATGGATACGGGAAACTGAAAAACTTCAGTAAAATGTCTACCGCATTTGCTGATCCTTTCCATCTTGGTATGAAGGTTTCACTTTGCCTGACCATTTTTGCTGAGTTCTTTTGTGCCATGCTGATCATCCTGGGCTTATTCACACGCCTGGCCAGCATCCCCCTGATCGTCGTTATGTGTGTAGCACTTTTCTCCGCCCACAAGGGTGAGATCTTTGGCGATGGCGGAATGGCAGGGCTTTATCTTTCTATATTCGGTGCCATACTGCTGGTGGGTCCCGGCCGTGCCAGTGTAGATGGTATGATCGGAAAATAAACGCTTAACATGTTCACTTCCCAATCGAAAATAAGGGTCCGCTATGCAGAAACGGACCAGATGGGTGTGGTTTATCACAGCCATTATTTCCAGTATTTTGAAGTGGCCCGCGCTGAGGCCATCCGGGAACTGGGATTTACTTATGCAGATATGGAAAGAACAGGCGTTATCATGCCTGTGATCGAAGTGCAGTGCCGGTATCTTCGTCCGGCACTGTACGACGATCTGCTGACCGTTAAAGTAATATTAAAGGAATTACCGCTGCATCATAAAATAGAATTCCACCAGGAAGTATAT
Organism: Chitinophagaceae bacterium; assembly: GCA_051954695.1. Classification (GTDB taxonomy): domain Bacteria; phylum Bacteroidota; class Bacteroidia; order Chitinophagales; family Chitinophagaceae; genus Terrimonas_A. The sequence goes on along the minus strand of JBQCHL010000024.1, from coordinate 147,516 downwards.
AATGAAAAAGCGGAGCTCCTCGTTACAGGCCGGGTGGTGCTTTACTTCATGGAAGCCAAAACAATGAAACGGACCACCATGCCCGAAAAATTACAGGAAAAACTTCAGCCTTTTTTTCGCTAATTTTAAACGATGGAGAATCATCCAATATCCCTGTCAGGTACCCCTGAAGAAAAACCTGAAGCCGGCTTACAACCGGATATCGTTTACCCGCCTAAATACGAGAAGAAGAAAAAGGCAAGCAGCGCATGGCTGCAATCTGCCGTGAGCCTGGCGGCTTACCTGCTTCTTGGTTACTATATTTTTAATAGCTATAAAATGCTGCTGGTGATCACAGCCATTGTGCTGCTGCACGAGCTGGGGCATTTTTTTGCCATGAAGTATTATCGTTACCGCGATCTTGGCATTTTTTTCATTCCCCTTTTAGGAGCTTATGTATCGGGTTCAAAAAGGGAAGTGTCACAAAAACAATCGGCGGTTATACTGCTGGCCGGCCCCCTGCCGGGGATAATACTGGGCATTGGTTTTTTACTTCTTGAAAAATATACCCAGCAATCCTATTACCCATTCAATATTGCCCTTTCCCAGATCGCCACATTCCTGATATTGCTCAACCTGATCAACCTGCTTCCTGTTTATCCACTGGATGGCGGACAATTGCTCAACAGGGTATTCCTGGATGAAGAAGGCCTGATCAGCAAGATCTTCATATTTATTTCAATTGCGCTGTTGTGTTGGGCAGCCTGGAAGATCAACTATGTGTTGCTGATATTCCCGTTGATGATGATACTCCGGTTGCGGGGCGATTCACAAATGAATAACCTTGATAAGCGGATAGAAGAATCAGGCATTAATGCAGATACTTCTTATGAAGAATTACCTGATGAGGATTACTGGAAAATGCGGACAATACTTATTGAAGAGCACCCGGATTTTAAAAATATTGACCCCGGCCCTCCATACGGCTATAGTGATAGGGAAGAAAAGATCATGACCACCATACAAAGCCTGCTTCACCGTCATCTTATACAGGATGTATCGATACCTGGTAAAATATTCATTATGCTGATCTGGATCGCAGCTCTTGTGTCGCCCTGGCTGGTGGAAATGGACCTGAGTTTCTTCAACAGGTTTGGGCATTAGCCGATGTTCGAATAGCCGATCAACGACAACCTATTACTTCAAAACATCCAGTACCTTATACATTTTATTAACCAGCGCAGATGCCGGACCACTGTAGTTGTTCACGAGGAAAGAAAACACATATTCATTCCCGTCTTTTGATCGCTGATACCCACAGAACCCTTTGGCCCCACTGATAGTACCGCTTTTCATTTTCATGCCGTTGTATTCAGGAAGCGCGTTATAAAAACCGGCATACCAGGATTGGCTTTTTGCATAACGGAGAATGGTGACCTGTGCATGCGTGGTAACACGGTTGAGGGGCGACAAACCAGAACCATCAACCATGTTCAACTCTTCTTCTTCCAGTCCGCGCTCTTTCCAGAATGAACGGATGATCTCTACTCCTTCTTCAGTGGAAGCCTGCCCTTTCTTAAGATAAGCCATGGTCCTTATCAGGGCTTCGCCATAAAGATTGATGCTTTTTTTGTTGAACCAGTAAATGATAGAATCCAGCGAAGGTGAAACTTGCGTGTAAAAGAAAGTGGGCGCGGCCTGAAATGCTGTCTTGTTATAAAAGAGCTTATAGGGAGTAATGAACATCTTTTTTAATGAGTCGGCAAGTGTTGCGGCAAACTGTGCTGGCGGATTGCTTAGTGAACCTGAAATGCTGAAGCTATTCTCTCCCGGGGGAATTGTTCCCCTGACGATGGTTTGAGAACGGCCGGCCGGCAGATAGATATAAGCGTTATCACCAGAACCTTTGGCGCCGGCTGTAGCCATGGAGATGATTGTATCGTTATACAGTCCCGGTTCGGTTTTGACAATGCTGACTGTAGCGCCTGTACTATTACCCGAGCGGAGAAAAAGATCATACTGGTTTTCTCTCCAGTTTAATGCTGAGGCGCCGGCACCATAATAGTTGCCGATATCCTGCCATATCCAGCCGTCCGGGGTGGATTCCTCATTCCAGCCAGTTGTATCAATCAGGATAGCATCGAATTTCCCGGTTTTTGTATTACGGGCAGCAGTAGAGATACCGGTAAGTAAGGCATGTTCTTTTGTTTGCTCCCAGCGCCAACTGCCGAAGGTGGGATCGCCAGAGGGTTGAATGTATAGAATGTTCTGAGCAGCCTTTTTAATGATCCCGAAATTCGTTTTATACCTGTAATCTTTCCCCAACACTTCGAATGCTGTTGCACTGGTAATAATCTTTTGCGTAGAAGCAGGTGCCAGCCCGGTCTGGCTGTTCTTATCAAAAACCGGGTTACCAGTTTTAGCATCTGCTACATACAAGGAAACCAAGGCATGTTTGAGTTGTGGGTCGTTCTCAAATTGCTGAAAAGCTTTTTGCAGTTGTGTGCTGATCGATTGTCCAAAACTTAAATGGGAAAACAACAACCAGCTCACGTTAAAAAACATCCTTTTCACGTTTAAATACATGGGTCTGCTCATTGAAAGGGTTTAGGTTTGAAATATGGAAAATGAAGTTAAAGAACCGGCACCGAAGTATCAGTATATTTCTCCGGATGAATATTTGGCGATGGAAGGAGATTCAGAGCTGAAGTATGAATATTATAATGGTCATGTGGAGGCGATGTGTGGGGCAAGTCTGAAGCATAATCAGATCGCAATGAACCTTTATGGCAATATTTTTAATTACCTGAAAGGGAAAAGATGCAAAATTCTTCCCAACGATATGCGGGTTAGTACTCCTGGAAAAAATATTTATACATATCCTGACGCAACCATTGTTTGTGATACACCTGAATTGGAAGATGATGTATTCGATACTTTACTCAACCCATCAGTGCTTGTCGAAATACTTTCACCTTCGACCAGGCAAAATGATTTGGGCTACAAATTATCTTACTACAAACAGATACCATCCTTAAAAGAATATATTGTTGTTGATTCAGTCAGAAGGGCTGTCCAAATTATCCGGAACCAGGAGAATGGCTTATGGGAAACAGAATACATATCTCCTGGGCTTAGTCATATTTATATCCGGACTATTGATCTTTATATTTCGCTGGATGATATCTATTATTTGACAGGTTTATGATTAACTTTTAAACCGGGTCTCTGCCCATATTTGTTGTTGGAGTAATGCTCTTTACCTTTGCCCCCAAAATCGTTTCTCTTGAACAACACAATCAACGCATCCATCATTACCATCGGCGATGAGCTGCTGATCGGCCAAACCGTTGACACTAACAGCGCCTTCATCGGCCAGGAGTTGAATAAGATCGGCATCTGGGTCCGCCGTCGCGTCGCTGTCGGCGATGTATGGAATGATATATGGAAAGCATTGGACGAGGAAAGCCGTGAATCAAAGCTGATCATCATCACGGGCGGGCTCGGCCCCACTGCTGATGATATCACCAAGCCTTTGCTGGCTGAATATTTTGGAGGTAAACTGGTGGTGGATGAAAAAGTGCTGGCACATGTGAAATACTTATTTGAGAAAGTGTATCGCCGCCCCGGTCCTATCCTGGAAAGAAACCTGAAGCAGGCAGAAGTGCCGGATGTAGCCACCGTGCTGCACAATGCCTGGGGTTCTGCTCCCGGTATGTTGTTTAAGAAGAAAGACACTGTTTTTATTTCATTGCCAGGTGTACCGCATGAAATGAAAGGGTTGATGACAAACGAAGTGATCCCTTATCTTTTGAAGAATATGGGCGTGCAGGCTATTGTCCACCGCACAGCTTTCACGTTTGGCCAGGGAGAATCCATGATTGCAGAAAAACTGATTGATTTTGAAGCCCGGTTGCCCCTGCATATCAAACTGGCTTACCTGCCCGGTTATGGCATGGTAAAGCTCCGGCTTACCTCAAGGGGTGAGCATAAAGAAGCGGTAGAGCAGGAACTGCTACCCCATTTTGAAGAATTAAAAGGGCTCGTAAAAGAATTCCTGGTCGCAGATGAAGATGAGCCACTGGAAGTCGTGGTAGGCAAACTATTGCTTGCCCGCAAACAGACCATAGCTACCGCTGAAAGTTGCACAGGTGGTTATATAGCCCATCTGATCACCAGCATTCCCGGATCTTCTGATTACTACAAGGGTAGCATCGTGAGCTATGCTAACCAGGTAAAGCAGGACCTCCTGGGTGTGCAGCAAAGAACGCTCACCCAGTACGGTGCAGTAAGTGCGGAAACCGTAAAAGAAATGGTACAGGGAACATTGCAGCAATTGAAAGTCGATTATGCAGTGGCAATTTCCGGCATCATGGGCCCCGGAGGTGGCACTGAACAAAAGCCTGTAGGCACTGTTTGGATCGCTGTAGGCAATAAGGATAAAGTGGTCACGCTGAAATTGAACCTGCGGTTTGACCGTCAACGCAATATCACTACAGCGGCGCTGAACGCGTTGAATTTCTTGCGGAAATTCATTTTGACTAACAGTTGATCGGCTGATAAGTTGCAAATCATTACCTTTGGCCGGTCATCATTGCTTGTCTGTTTATCCGCCCCTGCAGGGTTAGCGGATAAAGTTGAATACAAATAAAAAAACTATGGCTATAGTTGATCTGATAATGCCCAAACTCGGGGAAAGTATTATGGAAGCAACCATCCTGAAATGGCATAAACAACCCGGGGAAAGCGTAAAAATGGACGAAACAGTACTGGAAATCGCTACCGATAAGGTGGATAGTGAGGTTCCCAGTACGGCTGAAGGCGTTATACAGGAAGTTTTATATAATGTGAACGATGTGGTGCCCATTGGCGCCGTTATCGCTAAAATAAAGACCGGCGCTGGAGAAACAGTTTCAAATGCCCCCTCCACACCTGTCACGCCTGTAATTGAGGAAAAAGCCCCGGTTAAAGAGCCAGTACATCAAGCTGTTCCTGTATCTACTCCTGTGGCTGTAAAATCAGGCAACGGTCATGTCAACCGTTTTTATTCTCCGCTGGTACTGAATATTGCTGCTAATGAAGGCATCAGCATGACTGAGCTTGAAAATATTCCAGGCTCTGGCAATGAAGGCCGCGTTACCAAAAAGGACATACTGGAGTATGTAAGTAACAGGGGAAAAGTCACAAACCGGGAGTCAGTAGCCGGAAACCGGGAATCTTCTTCAAACATGATCAGCGTTCCGCTACAGGTAAAAGCAACCGAGCCCGTAACTTATAGCGGCAATGTAGAGATCATAGAAATGGACCGCATGCGCAAGCTGATCGCTGAGCATATGGTGCGCAGCAAACACACAAGTCCGCATGTCACCAGCTTCACCGAAGCCGATGTAACCAACCTCGTGATGTGGCGCGATAAAGTGAAAAAAGAATTTGAGAAAAGAGAAGGTACCAAGATCACTTTCACACCTCTCTTCGTGGAAGCCATTGTAAAATGTATTAAAAAATTCCCGCTGATCAACAGCTCGCTCGACGGCGAAAAGATCATCGTGAAAAAAGATATTCATATTGGCATGGCCACTGCCCTGCCAAGCGGCAACCTGATCGTTCCTGTTATTAAAAATGCCGATCAGTTAAATCTCGTAGGTCTTACCAAACAGGTAAACACCCTGGCTGATAATGCCCGCAACGGAAAACTGAAAGCAGACGATACACAAGGAGGCACCTTCACCCTTACCAATGTAGGCACTTTCGGCAGCCTGATGGGTACACCCATCATCAACCAGCCGCAAGTCGCTATTCTTGCTGTCGGTGCAATCAAAAAACGACCCGTTGTAGTAGAAACCCCACATGGAGATAGCATCGCTATCCGCCACATGATGTATCTCTCCATGAGCTATGACCACCGTATCGTCGACGGCAGCCTTGGCGCCACTTTCCTGACAGCCGTGGCCAAAGAACTGGAAAACTTCAACCCGGAAAGAGAAATTTAATTACGGAGCCTGCAAACCGCAGAGCCCTCTGATCTGATATTTAGAGCCTGTTTGGTAAGTCTACCAAACAGGCTCTAAACATTTCACCCTATACGTCATCCCCTTACTCCAGGAATGCCCAATAAAACCAGTCCGTTTTAAAATCCCCTCTCATAAACCATTTCCAAAACTCCCGACTCCTGACTCCCGACTAACGACTATCTTTGCCCCCTTAAAACTGCAATACCCCCCTCATGCGTACATGTTTTCTTGTGGCCATGTTAATGGCTTCTGTTTTTGCGTACTCCCAACGTTCACATTTAGGATCCTGGAATGTTATTACTACAAGAGTAACACTATCGGAAAAATGGGGGCTCTATAATGAGTTGCAACTCCGTTCCCAATCTTTTTATAATGACTATTATTACCATGAGGTGAAAGGCGGGGTTTCGTATGCGATCAATAAGAATTTTGTTGTGCTGCTGGGTATCGGCGACTATCAAACCTATAGCGACGGTGGTAATTTTGTAAAACCTCTCACCGCGCATGAAACCCGCTTATGGCAGCAGTTGACCATGAATCATTACCTCGAGAGAGTTAAGTTTGAACACCGGTACCGCATCGAGCAGCGCTGGTTCAATACCGGCTATCGCAACCGCTTCCGTTACCGGCTAAATGCCGCTGTCCCTATCAACAATAAAAAGATGGGACCAAAAACATTTTACCTGGCTTCTTTCAACGAAATATTCCTGACCGATAAAGCCCCTTACTTTGAACGTAACCGTTTCTTTGCCGGCCCGGGTTATCAGTTCTCTAAACACCTCACTGTGCAACCAGGTTATGTTTACCAGTTTGACTACAAGAATAATATAGGCCAGGGAAAACATTTTTTCCAGTTGACACTTACCATGGATATCAATGCAGAGAAAAGTGCTGTTGAAAGAATTCCGGGCAACCTCGATTAAATTTGTCCCACAACTGTTTTGCCTGTTTTTCTAAGCTTTATCAAAGAACAGGAACAATATCAACCCGGGCATTTTAACACATCCAACGCAACGCCGCTTTTATTTACAAAGTCTTTTTTGTAAATTAGGTTTTACAGTAAAATGTCCTGGTATGAAAAAACTATCCGAGACCTGGTTTGCCGAAGGCTTTATTGACTTCGAGCTGAAAAAATATACCCTGCTCGCCTACCTGCAGGAAGTAAATAAATACTTTGATCAGAATAAGCTTTATCCTCAATTAGCAGACGTTGTATTCCATTATAATAACCTGGTAGCCTTCCGGGAAAACAAACGGTACCTACAGGAATACTTTCCAAAAAAACTCACTGGCATTCAACTGGAGAAACTGCAATTGTTGTATGAAGAAATGATAGAGGACAGCGAACTGATGCAGGAACTGGAAGAGATCATCCAGTATGCCGCCGATAATCTCCGGTCAACCTTGCAAACCGGCGCAGACATCTATGAATTTGTAGAAGAAAAGATCAATATCATGCCTGTGGGGCTGATACCTCTTGATACGCAGGAAGGTTATTTCTTTCTCAGTACCAATGATACCAAAAGCACACTGGTGTATCAATACCGCCTTTCGATCTTTGAAAAGCATGATGAAAAATTCAGGAGCATCAAAACCTCCTTTATTGATGAAAGACAAAGAGGCATTGCTTTCACTTATGAACATATAAAAGCTGAACTTATCAGATACCGCAAGGAACTTCCTAACCCCGCTGTTTACTGCATTGAGTCCGGACTTAGCTTTCCTGTCGATGAAACCTTATTGCCGATCGCCAAACGCAGCCTGGTAAAATTTATTACCACCCAGGCCGCAGCCTAGTTCAATTATATTTTAAATAAAAAGGGTTGAAGAAATTCTTCAACCCTTTCATTTAAATATCGTTCAATACTTACTTAACGATCTCAAGACCCCAGTCTTTTCCTTTCTTCACAGCCGGCACGCCTTCTACGATCCATTTAGCCGGCTTGTCTCCTTTCAGGAGCCAATCGAAATATTGCTGCTCCCTGATCTGGATGTCTTTCCTATTCTTTCTTTGCACCAGGTTATGTGCTTCGCCATTGTAGTTGAGCATCCACACTTGTTTGCCCAAGCGGCGCATGCCTGTAAACAGTTCAATGCCCTGGTACCAGGGTACCGCACCATCCGCATCATTGGCCATGATCACCAACGGCGTTTTCACTTTTGGTAAATGGAAAAGCGGTGAGCTTTCCAGGTACAGTTCCGGTTTTTCCCAAAGTGTGGCACCAATACGGCTTTGCGTTCTTTCATACTGGAACTGGCGGTTAGCACCACTCTCCCAGCGAATACCACCATAAGCACTGGTCATATTTGCTACAGGTGCACCAGCCCAGGCTGCTTTGAAAATATCGGTCATGGTCACCAGTTGCGCTACCTGGATACCACCCCAGCTTTGTCCCTGTATGCCCATGTTCTTGCTATCAACCCATTTGTATTTGGACAGGTCTTTTGCCGCACTTACAATATAGTCGTACGCGCTTTTAGCAGGATGACCGATCGTGTAGCTGATATCGGGAGCAAATACAAGATAGCCACGGCTTACAAAGAAAGAGATATTCAAACGGCTGGGCGTGGGTGAAGGGGCCTGATATCCGTATAAACCATCTGATAATTTTTCGTAGAAATAAAAGATCAGCGGATATTTTTTGGTGGAATCAAAATTCTCTGGTTTATACAAAATCCCTTCGGATGATTTGCCAGTAAAAGTTTTCCATTTATACAGTTCAGCCGTGCCCCAATTATATGTTGCCTGTTGAGGGTTGATATAAGACAGGCGCATTGAAGAACCACCAACTACTCCGGTATAAAGGTCAGGAGAACGTACATAGGTCTCTTTGCTATACAGGTAGGTGGGGGCATTTTTAGCCCTCAGTATCTGACCGATCACCACCCCTGAATCTGCACTGACAGCGGCCAGTTTATATTTTCCTCCTTCTGGTTGGTATTCCCATATACCAGCCTTCTTTGTTATATCATTGAATGTTCTGAAAAGGATGGGTTTATCTGGTTCAATAGCCCTTTCTTCGCGGTCAACCTGCTGATAGCGGTAGCTGGTTTTGGCAGCACGCCCACCTACGAATAAAGAAGGTGCATAAGCATTGCGGGGGCTTACCTTCCAGACACTGTAACGGTCATAAATATATACAGCATCTTCATCTTTTTGCCAGCGCATGATGCCATACGGAGAAGGGTCCGTTGGTGAGTCATTGTCTTCGTCATACAGCGCTGTTTTTATACGGGAAGTGATATTGCGGATCGAATCACCATCGAAGGAAAAATAATTCCTCGATTTATAATCATACCATACTATATACTTTCCCGTAGGTGACATATAGTTTGGAGTAGCATTTCCATTAAGATCTTTCTTTACCAATTTTGTTGCTCCGGTTTTCGGATCAATGGTGTAAATGTCTTTGATGGTATTACCGGCCCACTGGCTTTCAATCCGGCGGCCAATATCTGTAACACCCACAAAAACATCTCCATCTCCCTGGCCTGACTGATACACCATAGGAATTTCTTCCGTTGCCAGTTGTGTCATTTTTTTGTTCTCCATATCATACACTGCCAGGTAATTCTGCTGAAGGTCGCGCTGCAGGCGGCTCAACTGCACTGTTTGCAGGTAATCATCTTTATAATGCCATACATCCACCTTCACAAGGTCAATATCCACAAGCGTGGTATCTTTGGGTGCCTGAATTGGGGCAGTGCCGAAAAACAGGCGCTTACCGCTTTTGCTGAACGTTACAGCGCCATATTCACTTACTGTTGATCCGCTTTTTATACCGGCTGCGTTTTTATCAACCAGCATTATGGCAGTGTCCATACCTTCTTTAAAATACCATAGTTTGTAGAACTTCTGCAATTCTTTTGGTTTGGCATCTCTTTCTGCAAGGAAAGCAACCTGCGTTCCGTCTTCAGACAGGGCAAAGTTTTTGAACTCGTTGCCTCCTGTGCTGATGGTATCCAGCTTGCCTTTTGCAAGATCATACAGCAACACATGTGCTTTGCTCAAAGAATCTTTAGGATTGCGGGCCTGCTCCAACAGCAGTTTTCCACCTTTATCGTTGAAGCGGTATTCTACAATGTATTTGAAGATCTTTTGATCATTGGTTCCCAGCTTGCGCAATACCAGGTCTGTACCGGCATCAGCATTGGAAGGTGTGGCTTCATCTCCTTCTGCGTCGAAAGCAGTGTTTGCCCATTCTTCCATGTCATTGTCTTTATTTTTCTTCTTCCTGGGCTGGGGCATTTCAGCGATCACGTTTTTCAGTGAATCGATCACATGATTCAGGCTGTCAGCTATTTTCTTTTCGTTATTGGCAGGGCGTCCACCTTTTGCCGGAGGCTCAATGGCTTTCTCCAGGTGATAAGCTACCCAGCCAGCACCCTCGTCCGGGGTTTTAAAATTCTTTACACGTGCTACTTTCCAAACACTGTCCTTGCCCAACTCCACAATACCCAGTGAATCTTTTGGGCTTTCGTCAGGCCTTTTCTTTTTGATGCGCGCTTCCCTTGCATCTTTATAGAAAGGGCTTATTTTAAAGATCACGTAGCGGTTGTCTTCTGTAATCACTGCATCTCCGCCACGCTCAATGGTTTTCTTATAGGAAGCATCGGCCGACTGGATCACCAGTTGGTTATCGCCTTCCTGTACATTCACATTATACACGACCCATTTGCCATCATTACTGATCATGCGTTGACCAATGCTTTGCCAACTGTCATAAACCGTATGGTCCAACGGCCTTTTTTGAGCCAGTACAGAATGAATGGTAAAAAAACAAAGGAGGAAGAAACTAGTTTTGGTCATCAGCAGAAAGTTTAGGTTTTAAAAATACTACTCCCGGAGAAATTCCCAGGTCAGGAAAAATAAGGAGCCAAAGCTTGTTATTCTTGTTTTGATTGCGTCATTCGCGTTTCCAGCCTTACAAGCAGGATCAGATGCACAACCAACACGGCTATTATGACGCCAAAACCGAGGTAAAACCAGCGACTGAGGTATTGATTTTCATTATAAACCAGGAAGGCGAGGATAATGCCGTATACAGGTTCCAGGTTGAAGGTCAGGTTCACCGTAAATGCCGACAAACGTTTTAATGCATTGGATGAAAGACGGAAGGCCAGTACTGAGCAAAACCACGACAGCACCAGCAGCCAAAGCAGGTCTTCCCAACCCGGCAAAAACCGGCTGACGGGAAACTGCTGCAAATAAAAAGGCAGGATCATCGATAAAGTGATAAACCCTCCGGTTATCTGCCAGGTCAATACCGTTTCCACATTGATCCTTTGCAGGAACTGCCGGTTGAAAATAGGGAACAAACAACCAAGCAAAGAAGAAATGATACCGAGTATGATACCCGTTTTGTATTGCGTATCAAAATGGAAAATGATATAAATGCCGCCAATGGTGATAACACCCAGTAACAGCTCCATCCAGTTCATTTTTTTCCGGATCACCAATGGCTCCAGCAATGCAGTGAAGAACCCTATGGCAGAGAAACAAACCAGTGCTACAGATACGTTGGAATATTTAATGGAACCGTAAAACGTTACCCAATGAAGCGCTGCAATAAATCCTACCCCACCGATCTTTAATATATCGGCCAGGGGGATCCTTTGCAATCTTTTTGCGGCAGCATATATCACCCACATGGTAAGCGAAGTGAACAGGAGGCGGTACCATACGATCATGCCTTCGTTCATAGTTATTAAACGACCAAGTATGCCAGTAAACCCAGCAAGGAATACAGCAATATGAAGCTGAAGAAATGCTTTTTTCATGAAGAGCGGGGGTGATTGCAGGCCAAAATAATCATTTTCCTTCTGCAATCATCTCATTCTTCCGGAGAGGTGAAATACTGACTGCCTTGGTATTTTGTACCCTTTTCCTGTAATTGGTGAACAGGCTGTGCCAGCGGAGTTTGAGCACGCCCAGTATGCCTTCTTTTACGATGCCCTTATTCATTTTGGATACACCATAGGTCCTGTCCTGGAAAATGATAGGCACTTCTTTTATTCTGAAACCAAGCTTCCAGGTGGCAAATTTCATTTCAATCTGGAATGCATAACCGGTAAAATGGATCTCTTCGAGATTGATGGTCTCCAGCACCTTTTTGCGATAGCAAACAAAACCTGCTGTAGGGTCCTTCACCGGCATCCAGGTGATCATTCTTGTATACACCGATGCACCTTTGGACAGAGCAATCCGGTCGGCCGGCCAGTTTACCACGCCGCCGCCCTGTACATACCTTGAGCCTATGGCCAGATCGGCACCTTCATATTTACAGGCCTGATATAAACGGGAAAGGTCATTGGGGTTATGGGAAAAATCGGCATCCATCTCAAAGATGAACTCATAATTATGGGCTATGGCCCATTTAAAGCCAAAAATATAGGCTGTACCTAATCCTTGTTTGCCTTTTCGTTCGGTAATAAATAATTGACCGGGAAACTTGGGTTGAAGGTCCTTAACCAGTTGAGCGGTGCCATCGGGAGAGCCGTCGTCAATAACCAGAACATGAAAATTTTCCTGGAGATTGAAAATGGCGTGAAGAATATTGCTGATATTCTCGCGCTCGTTATAAGTCGGTATAATTACAAGTTTTTCCACTATAATCAAATGCCTGAAATAACGAATTTACGAAAATCAACAAAGACGGTCTGTTAAAAATTGTACACAACGAGTTAACGTTCTTAGGCTTTTTTCAACATGGTCCGGGTGTAGATCTCCGTCAGTTTTTGCTTGGTGTGCTGGGGAAAATCGCCCTTCATCATCCAGTCATAATACTGCGGCTCTGCTTTCAGCACGTCGGCCACTGCCCGGCCCTTGAATTTGCCGAAATTGAAGACCTCTACCCCATTTTCCATTACAAAGCGGCGGGCAAAATCCACAATCACTTCTTCGCCAATGGTTTTCAGAATAGAATCCACTGTATTACCTAATACAGGATAGCGTTCTATCTGTGCTTCCAGTACTTCATGGGTAGCGGAAGCATCTGCTTCTGCGCTGTGGGCTCCATCGAGGTTTTTGCTGCAATAGAACTTATAGGCAGCGCTGAGGGTGCGCTGCTCCATCTGGTGGAATATCTTCTGAACATCTACCAGTCTTCTTCCTTTTATATCAAATTCCACCTGCACCCTTAAAAACTCTTCCACCAGCAGGGGAATATCAAACCGGTTGCTGTTATAGCCGGCAATATCGCAGCCATCGAGCACCTGTTTCAGTTCATGGGCCACCTGCTTGAAGGTTGGCGCATCTTTCACCATTTCATCGGTAATGCCATGAACATCAGAAGAGTTTTTTGAGATCGGCATTTCAGGATTGATGAGTTTTCTTTTCACGCTCCTGGACCCATCTGGCAGGATCTTAACAATTGCGATCTCAACGATACGGTCTACACCCAGGTTGGTTCCTGTAGTTTCAAGGTCGATAAAGGCAAGCGGTTTGGTCAGCTTCAACATCAGTTCTAATAGTTTCTCTTTAAAAATCTGGCGGTAAAGGTAGGGCTTTGTTACTCTTTGCAAAATCAAATTTGGCCAAAAAAGGCCTTAACAGACCAGTTGGGGGCAGCACTATGAAAAACGAAAGACGGGTGTTATATTTGCATAATAAATAACGTTTAAGCGCGTTATGTACACGTTAAATACCCGAAAATGAAAATCAAAACCTTTTTTGCAGCTTTTCTCCTGGTAGTACTGGCCATCGCAGCTACATCCTGTTATTCTTCCCGCAAAAATGGCTGCCCTGCAACCTGGAGTTCCAACTCCCGTTTCAGAGGATAAGCAAATCAGGAGCTACAGCCCTTTGATATTGATGTAATTCACTAAAGCGGCAGTATTCTTCAGCTTTAATTTCTTGAGGATATTATAGCGGTGAACTTCCACCGTCTTTAAAGAGATATCCAGCTCAAGCGCGATCTGCTTGGAGGACATACCTTCCTTGATCAGCTTAATGATATCTATTTCACGGCGTGAAAGATTATTCATATCGCCCTGCGCTGCTGTTTCATCCAGCTCCTGCTGGGCAAGGATATTTTTTACTTCTTCGCAGATATATTTCTTCCCTTCACTCACTTCAATGATAGCTGCGATCATTTCTTCTTTGGAAGAATTCTTGGTCACATATCCCATTGCACCCAACTGCAACATTCTTTTTGCGTAAGCAGGCATAGTGTGCATAGAAACTGCTATCACCCTTGATTCAGGAGATATTTTCTGGATTTGCTTGGTTGCATCAAAACCATTCACAGGACTCATGTTCACATCCATCAGAATAATCTGCGGTTTTTTCTGACCAGCAATATGTATAGCTTCTTCACCTGAACTCGTTTCCCCGATAACAGTAAAACGCGGGTCACTGTTCAGAATGAACGACCAGGAGTCCCTGATCAGTTTGTGGTCATCAACTAATAGTATGGTCACTTTTTCCATGTAGGGATATGGGCTTGTAAAAAATTTTTTGGATAAGGCTTTCTCTCAAAAACTCAATAAGTTACACAAAAAAAATCAATTTCGCGTATTTGAAAAAAAACAATTCTTATAATCATTGATAAATGTCCCCTGAAAACAAGGTTCCATCATGGTATTTTGAAGTAAGGCGACCGGTTATCAGCGTGAAAACGCATAGTTAATTCCACCGGTCAACCAACGTCCAGGCATTTGCGCTCCCAATAAATCACTATACCTGGTATCAGCAATATTGTCAACCCGCACAAATATATTCAATTTCCGCTGCCACGTGTAAAATGCAGCCCTTGCGTTGAAAACAAAATAATTTTTATCCACCATTGCATGAATAGCTGTTGCTTCCTGTGCAACTCTGTCTTTATAAATTCCATTCACACTTATTAAAAACCTGCTGAATGTATATTCAACAAAGAAATTTGCCATGAACCGCGCGTGAGAAGAAACATAGAATGACGGAGTGATCTCACTGCTTGTACTTTTCAACCAAACCAATCCTGCTCCGGCATATACATTATTATCCCCCTGAAGCTTTTGCTGATACTGGATATCCAGTTCCGCTCCGCTGGTATTTACTTTCGCAATATTTTTTGCCAGTGCATATGTTCCTCCTGGTACCAGATTATCCTTTCTTGGCATATCTGCATAAGGAGTGGTAACATAATCGATCAGCTTGCGATGAAAGCGCTGAAAGAAAGTGCCACCGATCTTTAATGCCTTGCCCGCAAAATAATCGGCCCCTGCTTCATAACTGAAAGAACGCTCTGCTTCCAGGTCAGGATTACCGATACGCCCGCTCGCTACAGATGACTTATTATAATTATTGTATCGTTCTGTAAAATCCGCATCCCGGATCGTTTTACCCGCACTACCCCTGAAACGGATGGATTTTAATTTATATGCCATGCTCACCTGCGGCACCAACTCAGCACCTGAACGTTCATTCCAGTCAAGACGGAGTGCCGGATTAATGGTAAACCCTTGTATGAAAGAATGATTCAGTAAAAAGAAAACTCCTCCCTGCGGCACATCATGATTGCCTCTGTCGTTGGAACGGATTTCTTTATTGATTAATTGGACGCCACTTACCAGCGAAGTTTGCTGTCCTAGTTTCCACTCGTCGGTCACTGTAGCCTGCAGCATACGGCTGGTGCTGGCATTTGCGATCGATACCTTATTATATGCATAGTCATCTTTCACGTCTTTATAACCTGCGTCAATATTTACACGGTGATTGATACCGGTATAAGAAAGACGGAATTGCGTCCATACAGTACGCACTTCTTCGTTGGCAGTATCGCTCAGAAACGTGGTATAAAAATTCTGGGCAGCAAAATCCCTGTTGTCATAAGCGCCGCGTACAGATAATTGCCAGCGCTCACCCAGGAATTGGCTGAATGATAAGGAAGCTGTATTGGCATGCACGTATCCCCTCGTGCCTCTTTGCAATTGTCCATCTGTATTATTGCTCAACCAGCCTCCGCTAACAGCAGTGTTGCCTGCCTGGTAAAAGCCGCCGATATTGGCCGTCATCAGATCATATTCCCCGCCGGATACCTGGCCTTGCAATTGCAGTTTTGGCTGATTGCGTTTTGCCGCAAAGGTCTTGGTGATCACATGCACCACACCACCCACTGCTTCTGAACCGTAAATAGCGGATGAAGCGCCTTTAAGCACTTCGATCCTGTCTATCTCTGCTGGAACGATCGGAATATAGCTGCTGAAGTGACCGGTGTTCGGATCATTGATACGAACGCCATCCAGCAATATCAATACCTGCTGGAAAGTGCCGCCTCTCAATACAATATCGCTCTGCGAACCCATCGGCCCACGCATTTGCATTTCTATGCCGGGCAGATAGCGCAGCAGCTCATCAACAGAATGAACTGGAAGGTTGGCGAAAGAATTTCCTTTGAAGGTTATAATGTTGCGGCCGGTTTGCGAAACAGGTTTGGGTTGAACAGAAGCAGTGACTGTAACAGGATCGAGCAGTAACTCAGTGTCCTGGGCTCCCGCATATATAGCGATTGCCAGTGCACAAACAGTTGTTATGGTTTTCATCCGGCAAAAATATTGGGAAAAAAAACATAATCGATCAAAAAAGTTTCAGGAAAACTACTGATTGACGAATACAGGATATCGATTATTGAAAATTATTTATGTCTTGCCTGAAGTACCTGCTTTACATCTTCGAGCGAAAAACCTTTTGCCCGCAGGAGCACCATATAATGAAATAAAAGATCAGCCGCTTCATTAAGGAAACGTTTGTTGTCATTGTCCTTTGCTTCAATCACCAGTTCTACAGCCTCTTCGCCTACTTTTTGCGCCATGGCATTAATGCCTTTCTCGAACAAACCAGAAGTATAGGATTTGCCGGAGCGGTCTTCATACCGGTTGCGGATCGTTTCACTCAGCACCTGAAGAAAGTCCTGCTTGTTATCTTCGTTAAAACAGGTATCAGCCCCTGTGTGGCATACAGGACCCAGCGGTTTTGCTTTGATCAGAAGGGTATCTTCATCACAATCCGCAGCAATGCTTTCCAGCAAAAGGAAATTTCCGCTCTCCTCTCCTTTTGTCCATAACCGCTGCTTACTGCGGCTATAGAAAGTCACTTTTTTAATCTGCCGGGTTTTTTCAAGAGCTTCTTCATTCATAAATCCCAGCATCAGCACTTTGGCTGTGGTGCTGTCCTGCACGATCACAGGAACAAGCCCATCGCTGTATTTGGAGAAATTGATCTGCATCATATTTTATTTTCTTACAGGAATATTTTTATCAGCTAAAAAATTTTTAAGCTCAGGTATGCCTATCTCTTTAAAGTGAAACACGCTTGCAGCCAGGGCTGCATCAGCAGCAGCTTCGTTGAATACGTCTGCAAAATGCTGCATAGTGCCGCCGCCACCGCTTGCAATTACAGGCACAGGCAGCTGAGTAGCAAGCTCCCGGGTGATGGATAAAGCAAATCCTGATTTTGTTCCGTCATGGTTCATGGACGTCAATAATATTTCACCGGCGCCGGCATCCACAGCCTGTTTTGCCCAATCAAGGCATTTAATATCTGTCCTGGTCCTTCCTCCGGTAAGATATACATACCATTCACCGTCTTCTTCCTGGCGGGTATCGATCGCCAGCACCACACACTGGCTGCCGAATTCTTTTGCAAGTTCACCAACGAGGCCAGGATTTTTAACCGCTGCTGTGTTCACAGATATCTTATCCGCCCCATTCTGCAGCAGCAAATACACATCATCAACACTGCTGATACCACCACCCACTGTAAAAGGTATATTTACCTGGCGCGCCACTTTACTGACCAGTTCCGAGAGCGTTTTTCTTCTTTCATGCGTTGCCGTAATGTCAAGAAAAACCAATTCATCAGCTCCCTGGCCTGCATATAAAGCCGCCAGTTCCACCGGATCGCCGGCATCCCTCAACTGAACGAAATTCGTTCCCTTAACAGTCCGCCCGTCTTTTATATCCAGGCATGGTATAATACGCTTAGTTAACATCTTCTGTAAATTGTTTAAGCTCTTCAAGACTGATCCTGTTCTCATAGATCGCTTTACCAACAATCGCCCCGCGGCAACCGATCTCTTTTAACCGGTACAGATCATCCAGGGATGATACACCGCCGCTGGCAATAAACCAAAGCGAAGGAAACCGTTCCAATATCTCCTTATATAAGACTGTAGACGGGCCTTCCAGTTTTCCATCCTTGCTTACATCAGTGCAAAACAATTGCCGTATCCCCTTCCGGCTGTATTGTTCTATGAAGTCAAATACACTGACTGCTGTTGTTTCCATCCACCCATGAATGGCAATCTTTTTTTCTTTTACATCAGCACCAAGCATAAACTTTTCTGCTCCAAAATGAAGCAGCCATTTTTCCAGTTCCGCTTCATTCTTTACGGCGATACTGCCAACTGTTGCCCAGCGGGCACCTGAATCAAATACCAGTTGCACATCTTCCTGGCTGTTGATGCCGCCGCCAAAATCGATTTCAAGGGATGTGTTGGCTGCAATAGCTTCCAGCACTTTCCAGTTCTTTACTGCTTTTTGCCGGGCTCCATCGAGGTCAACCAGGTGAAGGCGGCGCAGGCCAGCTGCTTCAAATTGTTTGGCAACTTCCAGCGGCTGTTCATGATAAGTTGTTTGCTGATTATAATCGCCCTGCGTCAGCCTCACGCATTTCCCATCTATAATATCTATGGCCGGAATGATCTGCATAACTCAGTTAAATCGTTTTTCCATTTTAATGAATTCAATGTCTTTCTTCCACCAGCTTTCTCCGGTGGTATACATCCCGAAGCGTTCATAAAAACCGCGGGCAGATATCCGTGCATTGCACCAGATCAATTGCTTTCCTTCCTTACCAGCCTCCTGTATTACATAATCCAACAATCGCGATCCGTATCCTTTGCCCTGCTGGCTGGCCAGGGTGGCAAATTTGCGGAACTGGATAGCATTCTCCTGCTCAAATAAAGACACGACAGAGACCAGTTTATCGTCAATATATAATCCAAGATGCCTGCCTTTATTATCTTCCGGTAATTGCACGTAGCTAATCTCTTCCCCCGGGTACATTACCTGCTGGCGGACCTTCAGAATAATGTCAATATCAACTGTACGGATATCCATTGAGCCCGATTACAGGTTTAGAAAATTCTGCAATAACCGCTGCCCTGCTTCTGCGCTTTTTTCAGGGTGGAATTGCACTCCGTAAAAATTATCTTTTTGCAATGCGCTGCTGAAATTGATCCCATATTCTGTAACAGCTACTGTTTCATCACAAAGCCCGGCATAATAGCTGTGTACAAAATAGAAATAAGGAGAACCGGTCAGCCCATCAAACAACTTTCCTTTAACGGATGCAGCCTGGTTCCAACCTATTTGCGGGGTTTTCAATCCCTGGTCAAACTTCCTTACCGTGGTATCAAAAAGGCCAAGGCAGGCAGTATCGCCTTCTTCGCTATGCCTGCACATCAGTTGCATGCCAAGGCATATACCTAAAACAGGTTGTTTAAGACTGCGCAATACTTCATCCAGGTTTCTTTCACGAAGGTATTTCATGGCAGAGCTAGCTTCACCCACTCCCGGAAAGATCACTTTGTCTGCTTTGCGGATAAGTTCAGGATCATCCGTTACCATAGCGGGAGCCCCGATCCTTTCCATTGCAAAAAGCACGGATTGGATATTGCCTGCATTATATTTTACAATAACTGTGTTCATAGCACTCCCTTTGTACTCGGCAAATAATTACTGAACGGGTCTTTTTTGACCGCCATCCTGATGGCTTTAGCAAATGCTTTGAATATTGCTTCTATCTTATGATGTTCATTTTCGCCATTGCAACTGATATTGAGGTTGCATTTCGCCGCATCACTGAAAGATTTGAAAAAATGAAAGAACATTTCTGTTGGCATCTCTCCTATCTTTTCCCTTTTAAAAGCTGCATCCCATACGATCCAGTTGCGGCCACCAAAATCGATCAGCACTTTTGCATCAGCATCATCCATTGGCAGCGCAAAGCCATAGCGTTCCATGCCTGTTTTATCTGCAAGCGCTTTGGCAAACGCTTCACCTAAAGCAATGCCTGTGTCTTCGATGGTATGATGCTCATCAATCTGCAGGTCTCCTTTGCATTGAATGGAAAGATCAAGCTTTCCATGCCGGGCGATCTGCTCCAGCATATGATCGAAGAAACCAATGCCTGTATGAATATCTGCTTTGCCTGATCCGTCTGCATTCAGTTCGATGCTGATCCGGGTTTCATTGGTATTGCGTTCATGCCTTACTTTCCGCAAACCATTTTTCAGGAAAGAATAGATCTCGTCCCAGTCATCGGTTGCCAGTGCTATCACTTCCCTGTACTCTTCTTCCTGAGCAGGTGTCAGCGGAAGATGAGGCGACCTGATCAGTATACCTCTTACACCCAGGTTCTTTGCCAGTTGCATATCCGACCAGCGGTCGCCGACCATGAATGAGTTGGCGAGATCATACTTTTCCGGATCAAGGAAATGTGTAAGCAATCCTGTTCCCGGCTTACGTGTGGGCTGGTTCTCATGTTCGAATGTTTTATCGATATGCACTTCATCAAACACAAATCCTTCACCGGCCAGCGTGCGGATCATCAGTTCCTGGTAGGGCCAGAAGGTGTGCTCGGGAAAAATAGCTGTGCCCATGCCGTCCTGGTTAGTGATAAGCACCCTGTAATAATCCAGGGAGGCTGCGATCCGGGAGAGGTTCGTGATCACACCTTTCATAAAATGGATCTTGTCCAGCGAGTCAAGTTGGTAATCCGGTGGTTGCTCCTGCAGGATCACTCCGTCGCGATCCAGGAATAATACGCGTTTTGGCATTATAAAGTGTTTTAATTATTTCGCTTTGCTTGCAAGTTTCATATATCCGATCATGGCATCTACCAGTAAAGTATTTTCCGCTTCTGTTCCGATAGTGATGCGAAGGCATCCTTCACACAGCTGCACATTGCTTCTGTCGCGCACCACAATGCCCTGCTCCAGCAAGTATTCATACACTTCTTTTGCATTTCTCACTTTAGCCAGCAAAAAGTTTGCATCTGAAGGATATACATACTCGATCAACGGCATCTTGCGGAATACATTCGCCAGTTCATCCCGCATGGCTACGATTTCTTTGATCATATCATTTACCTGTCCTGTTTCTTCCAGTGCCGTTAAGGCCAGCTCCTGTGTGGCCTGGTTAATATTATACGGTGGTTTTATTTTATTCAGCCAGCCAATGATCTCCGGTGAAGCAAAAGCCATTCCCAGCCGCAAAGCTGCCAGGCCCCAGGCTTTGCTGAATGTTTGCAAGACCACCAGGTTAGGATATTCTTTCAATTCCATAAGCCAGGAACGCTGACGTGCGAAATTGATATAGGCTTCATCTATTACTACGAGGCCCTCAAAATTGTTCAGCAATAAAGCAATATCATCATACTGGATACTGTTGCCCGTGGGGTTATTGGGAGAACAAACCCAGATGATCTTGGTATTCGCATCTACCAGTGATTCTATTGTTTCCAGGTCTAACTGAAAATCGGTGGTAAGACTCGCCTTTCTTATCTCTACATCATTGATAGCCGCGCTTACTTCGTACATACCATAAGTAGGTGGGCAAATGATCACATTATCTTTACCCGGTTCACAAAAACAACGGTAGAGCAGGTCAATACATTCATCACTTCCATTGCCCAGGAATATCTGGTTGGGATCCACGGATTTTATCCGGCTGATCGATTCTTTCAGTTTATGCTGATGCGGGTCAGGATAGCGGTTGTACCATTTAAATAAAGGCGAACCCAGGCTGTTTTCATTGGCATCCAGGAACACTTTGGCTTCGCCACTGAATTCATCCCTGGCAGATGAATAGGGTTTTACTTTTTTAATGTTCTCACGAACAAGTTTCGAGATGATATCGCTCATAAATAATTTATTTCAATCTTATCTTAACAGCATTTGCATGTGCTTCCAATCCTTCTGCCATGGCCATTCTCACTACGGTATCGCCCAGCCCCTGAAGGCCTTCCCTGGTCAGTTGCTGGTAAGTGATCTTCTTTACAAAACTGTCCAAGCTTACGCCGCTGTAAGCCCGCGCAAATCCATTGGTAGGTAAAGTATGGTTGGTGCCGCTTGCATAGTCGCCGGCACTTTCTGGTGAATAATTCCCAAGGAATACAGAACCTGCATTGATGATCCTGGAAGCGATCTCTTCTTCCCCTGCACAGGCAATGATCAGGTGTTCGGCTGCATATTCATTCACCAGCAAAACTGCATCTTCCATACTGGTAGTGATGATGGCACGGCTATTGGCCAGCGCTTTCAACGCAAAAGCCTCGCGCGGCAACAGGGCAACCTGTTTATCAATTTCCTGCTGCACCGCTTTTGCCAGTGCTGCAGAAGTGGTTACCAGTAATACCTGGCTATCGGGCCCGTGTTCGGCTTGTGAAAGCAGGTCGGCAGCTACAAAAGCGGGGTCAGCCGTTTCATCAGCCAGTACGCATACTTCGCTGGGACCAGCAGGCATATCGATCGCTGTGCTGGCAGATTGCACCAATTGTTTTGCACCGTTCACATATTGATTGCCTGGTCCGAATATTTTATACACTTTGGGAATACTTTCCGTTCCATAAGCCATTGCAGCAATAGCCTGCGCTCCACCCACTTTAAATATTTTGGTGATGCCGGCCAATTGCGCTGCAAATAATATGGCAGG
This sequence comes from Chitinophagaceae bacterium, assembly GCA_051954695.1. Lineage (GTDB taxonomy): Bacteria > Bacteroidota > Bacteroidia > Chitinophagales > Chitinophagaceae > Terrimonas_A. The sequence continues at coordinate 124,828 of JBQCHL010000024.1, read as the reverse complement.
ATGAACAGTACCATCTTTTTGAGGAGGTGTGCATAAAACAATTTCCTTGCAGCCAGCCAGTCTGGCAGGAATGCCCAGCATCAGCACAGTCGAAAACAAAGGGGCTGTTCCGCCCGGCACATATAATCCCACTCTTTCAATGCCTATTGATTTGCGCCAGCATTTTATTCCCGGCATTACTTCAATTGGTGTTTCTTCCTTTAATTGAAAAGAATGGAAGGTCTCAATATTGCGTTTAGCCAGTTGAATGGCCTCTTTCAATTCCTGGTCGATCAACTCCGTTGCAGCAATTATTTCCTTTTCACTTACCTGCAGGTTTTTCAGGGATACCCCATCAAATTCCCGGGTGAATTTGCGTACTGCTTTATCGCCTCCTGTTTTTACTTTCAGCAATACTTTACGGATGGCTTTTTCCAATTGCTCCGGTTCATATACAGGCCTTTGAAGGAGTGACGGCCATTGATCAGGAGATGGATGAAGGATTAATTGCATCTTATTATTGTCTTGCTGGTTTATAAAATCATTTTCTCGATCGGTACTACTAAAATTCCCTGTGCACCTGCCGCTTTCAGTTGTTCGATGATATTCCAAAAGTCATTCTCATCAATCACACTATGCACGCTGCTCCATCCGGAAGCTGCCAGTGGCAGCACGGTCGGGCTTTTCATCCCCGGTAATAAAGAAATGATCTCCTGCAATTTTTCATTGGGAGCATTCAGCAGGATGTATTTATTATTCCGTGCCTGTTTTACAGAACGGATGCGGAAAAGCAGGCGTTGAAGTATTCGCTGCTGCTCTTCATTGAGGTTTTTATTCCGGATCAATACCGCTTGTGAGTGGAGAATGGTTTCTGCTTCGCGCAAGCCATTGGTCAATAAAGTGGAGCCGCTGCTTACAAGATCACAGATTGCTTCGGCCAGCCCGATACCTGGTGCTATTTCCACGCTGCCGCTGATTTCGTGAATTTCTGCAGCGATATTATGTTTGGTAAGATAATCCTGGAGGATCACGGGGTAACTGGTAGCGATCCGCTTGCCGGCAAGGACCTGGCGGTCGTAAGGCTCATTCCTGCTCACGGCTATGGAAAGCCGGCATTTCCCAAAACCGAGCTGCTCCAGCACTTCAACTTCCTTTTTTTTCTCATAGACCACGTTCTCACCCACGATTCCGGCATCTGCAACCGCATCTTCCACGTACTGGGGGATATCATCATCCCTCAGAAAAAAGACTTCCAGGGGAAAGTTAGAGGCAGAGGATTTGAGCTTATTGCCGCCATTGGAGATATCGATACCGCACTCTTTGAAAAGGCGGACAGAGTCTTCGTGAAGCCTGCCGGATTTCTGTATTGCAATCTTGATTTTCATATACTTATAAATAAAAAGGGCCTACCTGATCTGGTAAGCCCTTCAACGATTAATTATGTTTCAGTCTACATAATACCATCACAGCTTACCGCTTGTGCAAGATGATGATGATGAATATGGAGAATTGTCTGCATGTCTAAATTGGTAGCGCAAAATTAGGAAGCTTTGGCGAACAGAAAAATTTATTTATTAATGGTAAACCATTAGAAAAAAACTGAAAATACCCTAACAAACTATTGGTTGTTTCAAAAATTCAATTTATTATTGTACTGGTTTTTCATAGGATATTGGATTTTAAAAACGGGGCTGGATTTTTATCCTGGCCCCTTTTTCATTAGAGAATCTTCTATTACGTATCTATCCGTATAGATGATACAACTATCATTCTGTTGATAAACCCCGCGCTATTAATTAGCATGAACACTTTCCCTCACTTTGTAATTACCTGCTACTGCACCAAAAGAACGCACAAGGCGGTTCCAGGTATTGATCTGTGCAATCACTAAAGTAAGATAGGCTATCTCTGCTTTTGAAAAATATTTCGCCAGCTCATCATGGATATGATCACTGCTTTCTTCTGCCCGCAGATGGGTCAGTGCTTCTGCAAAAGCAAGTGCAGCCTGCTCCTTGGGTGTGTAATAAGATGTTTCCCTCCAGGCTGATGCGGAATAAAGCCGCTGGGGAGTTTCACCAAGATGGATCGCCTCCTTATAATGCATATCAATGCAATAAGCGCAACTGTTGATCTGTGACACCCTGAATTTTAAAAGCTTTGCCAGTTTCTGATCAAGCCCTGATGCCGCAATATAGGTTTCTACATTAGCCATTAACTGGTACATTCCTTCCGGCAGTTCTGAAAAAAGAATCCTTTCCATACTATTTTGTTTTTATGATTTATATATATAGAAAACAAAACAGGAAAAGAAAACGTGACAGGTTTGGGCAATTATTTTTGAAGCTCCTTTAATTTATCAGGATTGCGGATGAGATAGAAGTTTTTTACCCGCCCATCCTGTATGGAAAACACCTGGCAGGTAACCAGCCTGTCGCCCTGGTAGTAGAACAATGCAGGTTCATGGTTTATCTCCCTTCTTTCAATACGTGCTTGCCTGTAACCTTTATTAAATATACCAAACAGGAAACTCAATACCGGCTTCATACCTGTAAGCGGTTTGGTTGCCGCAGTCACTTTTCCACCACCGTCCGACATAAGAACGATCTCATCATGGAACAACTGCTCCAATTGCTGTGTATTCCCTTCCAGAATGGCTGTAAGAAATTTATCTACATAATCTTTTCCTGCTGCCGGTTTGTGCATCCCAGGGCCAGCTTTCTGTAACTGTTCTTTAGCCCGGCTCAATAGCTTCCTGGAATTTTCCACACTGATATCGAGTACCTCGGCTATCTCTTCATGATCATAATCAAATGCCTCTTTAAGGATGAAGACTGCCCGCTGCCTGGCATTGAGCTTTTCCAGCAGCACCATCAGCGAATAAGACAATACTTCTTTTTGCAGGATGCCTGCATCTGCTCTCTCTGTTGCCACCGGCTCGGGCAACCAGGGGCCGGGATACTCCGCCACCAGCTTCTGTTGCTTTTTCTTGGCATTGATGGAAAGGTTTATAACAGTCCGGATGAGGTAATTCCGTTTATTTTCGATCTTATCACTGTCTATTCCCATAAACTTCAGGAAAGCATCCTGCACTACATCTTTTGCATCTTCCAGTGAACCTAAAATATTATAAGCATAGGTAGTCAATAAGGGCCTGAGTGAATCCATGAGATTACGTATAAAAGAAGACAAAGGTAATCAGCAAACAAATTAGCCGGATCATTCACCATTCCCAAACCTTCTTACCATTCAGCGAGATCTCCACCTCTTCTCCTACTGTCAGTTCCTGTTCCATCATACGCGCGATAAGATCAACACCATCCACTCTTATTCCAACTTCATAATAACCACCCATAAAAGAAATGCCGGTCACTATACAGGCAGCAGTGTGCCCCCTTTTTTTTATCACCTTAATGTCTTCGGGACGAAAGAATAATGATTTACCATTTTGCTTTATACCAGATAATTTTTCAAAAGCCGCAACAGATGATGCTGGAATTAAATTATATGCTCCAAACAATCCCGCCACATATTCATTCAATGGCTGACTGTATACAATGGCAGGTGGCCCTTGCTGAATGATCTGCCCCTCGCGGATCACAATGATCTCATCTGCCCAGGAAAGGGTATCAAGCGGATCGTGTGATGCAAGCATACAGGTGGTACCCAGTTTGTCGCCGATATCTTTTATGACCGTTTTCAGTATGCGTTTATGGATCAGGTCGAGATTGGAAAAGGGTTCGTCCAGCAATAGCAATTTGGGTGAGCGTGTAAGTAATCTTGCCAAAGCGATGCGTTGCTTTTCTCCACCAGAAAGCTGATTGGTGCGTCGCTTCAAAAGGTGATCAATGCGGCAGGTGGCATATAGGGTGGCTGCGTCTCCGGGAGGAAGTTCATCTGCATAACTCAACACTTCTTCCACCCACATATTATTGGGCAATTCATACTGTTGTGAAAGATAGGCAATGCCCGGATGGCCCGGGATCAGTTTTTCTGCAGGTCCTTCCACCCTTATTCCTTCAAATCTTACTTCGCCGCTTTCTGCCTGTGCCAGGCCGGCAATGATCTTTAATAAGGTGCTTTTGCCGGAACCCGTTTCACCGGCAATGGCTATTTTCTGGTGGTGCTGTTGCACAAAACGGATTTCCCTAGCTGCCGGGTTACCATTCTCCTGCCTGCTGATATTCTTTACCTGAAGAAACTCCATAGGGTTGCTAAAGTACATTGAATAAATAAGAAGCAGTAGCAGCAGAATATATAATTATGGAGAAGTTCTAGTCAGGTTGAGGCACCTGCTGACGGATACGGCTAAGCAGCACAGAAATATTAAATGGTTTCTGTAAAAACCCATTTGCCTGGCAATCTTCTATGGAAGACGGAGAAATATGACCGGCAGAATAAAGCAATACCGGTGTGCCGGAAAATTCTTCTGTGTTTTTTAATTGCCTGCACAATTCCCTGCCATCTGCATCATTCAGGTATATATCCAATACCACAAGATCGGGCCTGTAATTAGACAGAGCTGTGAAAAAATCAGCATGGTCATTCAAACTGAGAACTTCCATACCATGAGTCTGCAATATAAGGGATACCATTTCCAGCAGGTCATTGTCGTCATCCACAATAAGGACTTTCAGCATTCAGATTTCTTTTAATACAATTTCTCATGCTTACAGTTTTATGCAGCAAAATAATGACCAAAAATGAACAGAAGAGAAGCTTATTGCGGTTCGCGATGATTTTTGATTTATATTTAAGATGTATACAGTATTATTATAATCAGGTATCCATGACTATTGAAAATCTTGAGGAAAGACAGGCCATGCTGGCCGCGATTATCGAGAGCTCGGAGGATGCGATCATTAGCAAAGATCTCAATGGACGGATCACCAGTTGGAATAAAGCTGCTGAACGCATTTTCGGGTACACGGAGGAAGAAGCATTAGGGCAATTAATCTACATTCTCATTCCTGACGACCGGCAGCATGAGGAAGACATGATCCTTAGTCTTCTCCGCCAGGGGAAACGGCTTGATCATTTTGAAACGGTCCGCAAAACAAAAAGCGGGGAAAAACTGGCTGTGTCCATTACAGTTTCCCCAATAAAAAATGCAGCAGGCACTATTATCGGTGCATCCAAGATCGCACGGGATATTACACGCCAGAAACAAAATGAAGAGCGGTTGCAAATGATCTACTCTATTGGTAAGATCATTTCGGCGCAGCTGGATGTCTCAACTATTCTACAAAAAGTGACCGATACCACCACCCAATTATGCGGAGCAGCTTTCGGAGCTTTTTTCTACAACAAAACAGATTCAAAGGGTGAAGCATTTACCCTGTACACCCTTTCCGGAGCGTCCAAAGAAGATTTCGCCGGTTTCGGCATGCCGAGAAATACAGCTGTTTTTAAAGCTACTTTTGACGGAGAAGGTATCGTTCGCTCAGATGATATTACCAAAGACCCCAGGTATGGGAAAAACTATCCACACAAAGGGCTGCCTGAGGGGCACCTCCCGGTAGTAAGCTATCTCGCTGTACCTGTCGCCTCTCAAAGTGGAATACCTATTGGTGGACTTTTTTTCGGCCATCCACGGCCTGGCATGTTTACCAGTGAACATGAAACCCTGGTGGCAGCGATCGCTTCGCAAGCTGCCATTGCATTGGACAATGCAAAGCTGTATGAAGAGATCAATCTTATCAACAATAAAAAAGATCAGTTCATAGGATTTGCAAGCCACGAACTTAAAACGCCGCTTACCACTATTAAAGGTTATCTGCAATTGGCTGAAACATCTGAAATACCTGCGCAGGACATTATACCAAAGATCAGCAAGCAATTGACCAGGCTGGAAAACATTATTGCCGACCTGCTGGATATTTCAAAAATACAGGCAGGTAAACTGGACCTTCATTTCAGCAAAACAAGCCTGAAGGACATCCTGAAAGAAAGCATCGAGCTGATTGATTTCTCTGATCACACAATTCAGGTTGACAACCCAGTTGTGGACATCACTATTGTGGTTGATCACCAGAAGATAACGCAGGTACTGGTAAATCTGCTCACCAATGCAGTCAAATATTCAATGCCAGGAACAACAATCTCCGTTTCAGCCGTACTTCTTGGTGACGAGATCCAGATAAGCGTATCTGATCAGGGTATTGGCATCCGTGCAGAGTATCAGCAAAAAATATTTGACCAGTTCTACAGGATCTCTTCTACTGGTAAGATCAAAGCAAAAGGAATGGGACTTGGATTATATATCTCAAAAGAAATAATGGAAGCACATTCCGGTAAGATATGGGTTGAAAGCGAGGAAGGAAAAGGATCGGTGTTTAATGTGCAGTTCCCGGTTAACAGGGGGAAGATTAAGTGAGGGAGGGCTGTTGTTTGTTGACCGTAGGCCATTCGGTCAACAGTCAACGAACAACGGCCCCTCAATGAACACTCCCTCCATCATACTATTGCGACCACTCTGTCGGCGTCCTGTCCCAACGATGTGCTTTTAACTGTTTCAGCAGATTTGCCGGCAGGCCTTTACCATCACTGCTGGCCATATTTGCTTCCACATTCCTGGTCTTTCTCATACCAGGTATAGTAGTAGCTATATCCGGATTGCTGAGAATAAAACGAAGGGCCATTTCAGGCATTGACATACCAGCCGGGATCAAAGGCTTCAGCGCATCTGCATGTTCAACACTTGAGCGAAGGTTTTCAGAAACAAAATAACTGGCTCTCCAATCATTTTTCGGGAAAGTTGTTTCTTTAGTAAATGTACCGGTCAATGTTCCTTCATCAAAAGGTACACGTGCGATCACACCAATATTCTTTTCACGGCAAAGAGGCAGCAGATCATCTTCAGGCGCCTGATCAAAAATATTATAGATCACCTGTATGCCATCGATCAATCCTGTCCTGATCGTTTCCAGGCAATTATCGGGCTCCCAGCGGTTCACGCTCAATCCCCAGGCTTTTACTTTTCCCTGCCTGGTCAATTGTGTGATGGCTTCTTTCCACTCATCTTCCTGCGCCCAGCTATCTTCCCATACATGGAACTGCTGCAGGTCAATGGAATCAACACCCAGGTTAACCAAACTCCTTTCGGTATATTCAATAATATAATCAGCAGGAAATACATCCTTCAGGACAAATCCACGGCGGGATGGCCATTTCCTGTTCTTCGGAGGAATTTTGGTAGCAACGTATAACTTTTTCCCCGGATGCCTTTTAATAGTTTTATTCAGTATCTGTTCGCTCAGTCCATCACCATAAGCCCAGGCTGTATCAAAAAAATTACATCCCAGTTCAATAGAACGGTCCAACGCTTTATTCACTTCCTGTTCTTCAGAACCAGTCCAGCCTGCCATTCCCCACATACCATAACCGATCTCGCTGACATTCCAGCCTGTTCTGCCGAATTTCCGGTATTGCATACAATGATTTTTTAAGTGGTAAAAATAAAGATATTTTTATCCTTATCTTGATCCCTCTTTTTAACAAAACAACATTATGAGAAGATTAATTCTTTCCCTGTCTTTCTCTGCCTGCTCAGTAGCACCTTTGCTTGCACAGCCAGCCAGAGAAGCCGCTCCGGCTGTCAAGAACGATCAGCCGGTTTCACCCGGCCGTGTTCTATTAATGGATTCCGCCATCACCACCAGACATGAAATAACTATCAAAGGCCAGCGCGTTCCTTACACCGCCATGGCGGGCACTCTTCCTGTATGGGGTGACGACGGCAAACCGATTGCCGGTGTCTTTTATACTTATTATGAACGGACCGATATTGCTGACAAATCCTCCCGTCCGCTGGTAATCTCTTTCAATGGAGGCCCTGGCACTTCTTCTGTTTGGATGGAGATCGGGTACACCGGTCCGCGGCTGCTCAATATTGATGATGAAGGCTATCCTGTGCAGCCTTTTGGCTTGCGGGATAATCCTAATTCCATCCTCGACGTAGCAGATATCGTATTTGTTGATCCTGTTAATACAGGTTATTCCAGAACTGCCAATAAAGATATACCTACTTCAAAGTTCTTTGGTGTGAATGAAGACATCAGGTATCTCGCAGAATGGATCAATACTTTTGTTACACGCCGTGGCCGCTGGGCATCTCCTAAATTCCTGATCGGCGAAAGCTATGGCACTACCCGTGTATCAGGTTTGGCACTGGAGCTGCAGAATGCGCAGTGGATGTACCTGAACGGAGTTATCCTGGTGTCGCCAACAGAATTGGGTATTCAACGCAATGGCCCGGTGGATGCAGCTTTGAAACTGCCTTATTTCGCTGCCACTGCCTGGTATCATAAAAAATTGCCTGCTGATCTGCAACAAAAAGATCTTACTGATATGCTTCCTGAAGTGGAGCAATTCACTATCAATGAACTGCTGCCGGCCCTTTCCCGCGGCGGTTCGCTGGATGCAGCGCAAAAGAAAGTGATTGCACAAAAAATAGCCCGCTACAGCGGATTGAAAGAAGAAACAGTACAGGAAAACAACCTGGATGTTTCATTCAACCTGTTCTGGAAAGATCTGCTGCGTGATCAGGGTTACACTGTAGGAAGGCTGGATTCCCGCTACAAGGGGATCGACCGTCAGACAGGTGGTGAAAGACCAGACTATAATGCTGAACTGACAGCGTGGTTGCAGGCTTTCACACCAGCTATCCAGATCTATCTGCGCGAAGAATTGAAATATAAAACCGATCTGAAGTATTATATGTTCGGGCCTGTCCGCCCCTGGAACAGTAATGGCGATCAAACCGGGGAAAACCTTCGCCAGGCAATGGCACAGAACCCATTCCTTCATCTGCTGGTTCAATCCGGTTATTATGATGGAGCCTGTGACTATTTCAATGCGAAGTACAATATGTGGCAACTTGACCCAAGCGGCCGGTTGAAAGACAGGATGAAATGGGAAGGTTACCGCAGCGGGCACATGATGTATCTGAGAAAAGATGATCTGGCCAAAGCAACAGATAATCTGCGGAAGTTTATACTGGAATCAATACCGGCAAAAGGGCAACCGGCGAAGTATTGATGACCGGGCCATAGTACCGGGAAAAGGATCATTGGATATCAGGATCTATCTCTATCCAATGATCCTTTTCTTTTTTAATAACTTCATCCATCATTTCAGCGCTTATTGTAATTAAAATTATCCGGCATGGGGGTAGCAAATACACAGATATTACCGGCAATAGCCGTTGCCATATTCAATGCAAACGGAGAGATACTTTTACAAAAAAGAAAAGATGTAAATAAATGGTGTGTTATAAGCGGCCATGTGGAGTTTGGCGAAACGGTGGAACATGCTGTGCTCAGGGAAATCAAAGAAGAAACAGATACGGCAGCAAGCATTGTGCGCTTTATCGGTGTTTACTCATCTCCTGAATCACAAACCTATTCCTACGGAGACAGAACAGTACAGTATATCACCTCCTATTTTGAAGCAAAGCTTTCTGAAGATATCCCGGCAGGATTTTCCAATAACGAAACACAGGAGCTGAAGTTTTTCCATCCTGACAATCTTCCTGAAGAGCTTGCACTGGTCAATGAGCATTGGCTCAGTGATGCTCTTGAACGGAGCACCGGCATCTTCATCCGCTGATAAAACTTTATTTGTCCCGGATTACAGTTTATTTTGACGGGCGGTTCCAAAGGGGTTTTGCCTTCAATATCTTTTTATATACAGGGCAATCTTCTGTGTGTGCTCCTCTCAGATATCCTGTACTCATCAGGAACTCATTCACGATCTCCCCGCCGGTGAACCGGAAAGTTTTCTTAAACAGTTTAACCCATTCTTCTTTTGTTTTGGGATGGTTTGTTTCCAGCCATTTTTCAAAAGAACCATATTCCTTTTGCAGATCGAGAATGGCTTTGGCGTTTTCTATTGCGGCATTGATCTTTAAACGGTTCCGGATAATGCCTGCATCGGCCAGCAGCCGGTTCCTGTCTTTTTCTGTGTATGCAGCCACTTTTTTGATATTGAAATTGTGATAGGCTTTACGGAATCCTGCTTCTTTTTTAAGAATGGTTTCCCAGCTTAATCCGGCCTGGTTGATTTCCATGATCAGGCGGCCAAACAATTCATTATCGTCGCGGATCGGGAATCCGTAATGGTCATCATGATAAGGCTTATGAATTGCTTTTTTATCTTCTGTCATGCGGATGATAGCGCTGCAATAAGACATAGTGTAAATATTGTGTTTTGTAAAAGCTGGAACCGGACGGCAATTTAGGAGTTTTCCTATATCCCTCATTAAAGTTTGTATCAATTGATCCGGAAAAAGGCAATACCTTGCTATCAGAGCTTTTCAAAATTTATGAATCAAATGCATAAAAAAAGATGCTACCTGCTGGCCTTCTGCCTTTTTCTCCTTTTGAAAATCGATGCGCAGCAAGGCACTCCCGACAGCACCGGCAAAAAAGTAAAAACCCTTCTCGCAAAAATGACGCTGGAAGAAAAGATCGGGCAATTGAATCAATACTCCAATGATATAAAGGTTACAGGTCCAATAACAGTTTATGATTCCAAACTGGAAGACATCGCAAAAGGAAAAGTAGGCTCCATGCTGAATGTAAGCGGAGCTATGGCCACAAGAGAAATGCAGAAGGTGGCAATGAGGTCAAGACTGAAGATCCCGTTATTGTTCGGCCTGGATGTTATTCATGGCTATCGTGTCACGTTTCCCATTCCGCTTGCGGAAGCAGCAAGCTGGGACATGGATGCAATAGAAAGATCAGCACGCATAGCTGCCACAGAAGCTGCAGCCAGCGGAGTGCACTGGACATTTGCCCCGATGGTTGATATTGCCCGTGATCCTCGCTGGGGACGGGTGATGGAAGGAGCAGGAGAAGATCCATATTTAGGATCCTTGATCGCAACTGCAAGAGTAAAAGGATTCCAGGGCAAAGGCCTGGGCAATCTTGATGCAGTGATGGCCTGTGCAAAACACTTTGCAGCTTATGGCGCTGCTATTGGCGGACGTGATTATAACAGTGTAGACATGAGCCTGCACACGCTTTGGCAGATATACCTTCCACCATTCAAAGCAGCAGCCGATGCCGGTGCAGCCACTTTCATGAATTCATTCAATGATCTCAACGGTATTCCTGCCACAGGCAACCGTTATCTTCAGCGTGATATTCTGAAAGGCAAATGGGGTTTCAAAGGCTTTGTAGTGAGCGATTGGGGTTCTGTTGGGGAAATGATCCCGCATGGTTATGCTGCAGATAAATATGAAGCAGCAGAAGCAGCGATCAATGCCGGCAGCGATATGGATATGGAGAGCCGCGCTTATACGGAGAATCTAAAAAAACTGATGGAAGATGGAAAAGTCAATGAAGCGTTGATCGATGATGCTGTTTATCGCATCCTGTATAAAAAGTTTGAGCTCGGCCTGTTCGATGATCCTTATCGTTTCAGTAACGAACAAAGGGAAAAGCAGGTACTGGATAAACCGGAACACCAGGAAGCTGCAAGGGATATGGGAAGAAAGAGCATTGTATTGCTGAAAAACCAGCATGAGCTGCTCCCGGTTTCCCCTTCTGTTAAATCCATTGCGTTGATAGGCCCATTGGTAAAAGCAGAAAAAGACATGAAAGGTTTCTGGTCCATCGACTGGGGAAAAGAGGAAAGACCAGTGTCTTTATTTGAAGGGATAAAACAACAGGCCGGCCACATTAAGATCAATTTTGCCAAAGGTTGCAATATCAATGACTCGTCAAAAGCAGGCTTTGCCGAAGCAATAAAACTCGCCCGGGCATCCGATCTTGTGATCATTGCCGCAGGCGAAACAGCAGACATGAGCGGGGAAGCAAAAAGCCGGGCCAATATTCATCTGCCTGGAGTGCAGGAAGATCTTATCAAAGCCATCCATGCCACAGGTAAACCCATGGTCGTTATTTTAATGGCAGGAAGACCGCTGGTATTCAACTGGACAGCAGAGCATGTTCCCTCCATACTCTATACATGGTGGCTGGGCAGCCAGGCAGGCAATTCCATTGCAGATGTATTATTCGGGAAATACAATCCTTCAGGCAAACTTCCTATCTCCTTCCCTCGCTCCGAAGGGCAGATCCCTGTTTATTACAACTACCTGAATACAGGAAGACCCGGACCTGAAGAAGAAGCCGGAGGATACAATACCGGTTATATAGATATGCCCAGGTTGCCGCAATATGTTTTTGGTCATGGGTTAAGTTATACAACATTCGAATACAAAGACCTTACCGTTTCAAAAACGCAACTAATGGCGGGTGATGCTGCTGAAATTTCTTTTACGCTCACCAATACAGGAAAGGTCAGTGGTGAAGAAGTGGCTCAACTATACCTGAGGGATATGGTGGCTCAACCAATAAGACCTGTAAAGGAGCTAAAGGATTTTCAAAAAGTTTTTCTTAAACCGGGCGAGTCAAAGAAGATCACATTTAAGATCGACCGGGAAAAGCTTTCGTTTTATGATAGTGAGCTCAACTGGATAGCACAGCCTGGTAAATTTGATATTTATATCGGCAGTTCTTCCAGGGATATCCGGCTGAAGGAGAGTTTGTATCTTCAACAATGATATAACAAAGATCCGTGATAGTAACCTGATGTGCTATCACTCCTGCCCTGCGATGATCATTGCACCTGCTCCAAATATCACTAGGTCCTGGAGAAAATGTATCAGCAATGCCCATCCCAATCCTTTTGTTTCGATCACCGATTTTGCCAGAAGCCAACCAAGAGTGCCGGAAGCTATTACCCCGAAAAGACCACTGGGAGTGCCCTGCAAATGAGCAACACCGAAAATGATCCCTGATATCCAGCAAACGGTAACAGGGCTTAATTTCCCATCCAATCCGGCTACAATAACAAAACGGCTGAGTATCTCTTCAGACCAGGCATTGGTCAGGGAAAACAACAGTACCAGGGGCAATAATGTAAAAAAAGAATGATTAACCGATCCTTTTTGTGAGATCACACTGGCAGACATCAGCATTAAGGTGCCAATGGTGAATGCCGCTGCAACAGTGGGACCATAAACATTCCAGCTATTGTTTTTACCGGATGAACTAAACCCCAGCCGGAAAAATGATTTGAAACTTTTTTTGTTGTACAGGTACATCAATCCCAAAGCAATAAAAGAAATGAGCAGGGCCAGCATCTGCATGGTGAAAGTGAGATTCACCATTGGAGAAGGTGAGACCGTCCACAGAGGGAAGGTACCTTTCTGTAAAAAGTAGGCCAAAAAAGCTATCGAAAGAAGGCCAGCCATGCTGATAATAACTGGCACACCGATACATTTCAGTCTCGAAATTATTTTGCTCATAGATCTGAACTGGATGAATTTACTGAACAGCTTTGTTGGAGAAATGGCTTCAGTTCATCAATGGGCCCGGACCTTACAGCAGACTAAACTAATGATGATTTCCCTGCTTTAAAAAAAATAATTTGCGTAGTCAAATAACTACACTTATATTCGTAGTCAAATAGCTACATAATGAATTTACGGAGAGATGTTTTCCAGGCTATAGCCGACCCTACCAGAAGGGCCATCCTGCTGTTGGTTGCCTCCCAGGCAATGACAGCAGGAGCTATAGCTGCCAATTTTGACACCGCCAGGCCAACTGTTTCAAAACACCTGCAAATACTTACTGAGTGCGAACTGCTTGAACAGGAACAAAACGGCAGGGAGATCTATTATCACTTCAATCCTAAAAAAATGAAAGAGGTAGCCGACTTCATTGAGCCTTTTCGCAAAATGTGGGACGACAGGTTCAACAAACTGGAAGCCATTATGAAAAAACACAAACCAAAAAAATAAAACAATATGGAACGGAAAACAAAAGTCAGTGCCGAAGACGGTAAGCCGGATTTAGTGATCACCCGGGAATTTGATTTGCCGGTAGAACTGGTGTTTGAAGCATATACAGACCCGGATATTGTTGCCCAATGGATGGGAACCAGGGTGCTTAAGCTGGAAAGTAAAAAACATGGCAGCTATGTATTTGAAACATCCGATCCTAAAGGGAACGTTGCATTCCAGGCCAGTGGGGTGATCCATGAGTTTATTCCCAATCAGAAGATCACCAGAACATTTGAAATGGAAAATGCCCCTTTCAGTGTTCAGCTTGAGTTCCTGGAATTTGAACCACTTACAGAAGATACAAGTAAGTTAACTATACATACAGTGTTCAGATCAGTAGCTCACAGGGACCAACTGTTGCAATTGCCTTTTGCGTACGGCATAAATATGGCGCATGACCGCTTGCAGGATATTGTAAGAAAACAAAAATAATTTCCATGTCAAAGAGAAATAAAATTATATACTGGATTTCTACGATCTGGCTTGCTTTAGGTATGGTTTCAACCGGGATAGTGCAGTTGTTCAGAGTGAAAAAGGATGTGGATTTTATTTTACAAATGGGTTACCCCGACTACTTCCTGACCATAATAGGTACCTGGAAAATTTTAGGTGCTGTAGCAGTGCTTATTCCTAAATTTACCTTATTAAAGGAATGGGCTTATGCAGGCTTTTTCTTTATCATGTCAGGAGCAGTGTTCTCCCATATCGCATCAGGCAATTCCATGAACGAGATATTTCCTGCAGTGCTATTACTGGCCCTGACAGTGATATCCTGGTATTTCAGGCCTGCAAACAGAAAAATCATTCCCTTAGTTAACGCATGAACAGTATGAATCCCAAGGTCGATTTCTACTTTGATAAAGCCCAGAAATGGCAGAAAGAACTGGAGCAATTAAGAGCGATCATTCTTGATTGCGGGCTTGATGAAGAATTGAAATGGGGATCACCCTGCTACACATTTCAGCAAAGGAATATTGTTTTGCTGCATGTATTTAAGGAGTACTGTGCCATGCTGTTTTTTAAAGGTGCTTTGTTGAATGATGCTAAGGGCATCCTGGTGCAGCAGACAAAAAACGTACAGGCAGCACGCCAGATACGGTTCACCAATGCAAAGGAGATAACCCGGCTGGCCCCTACCCTGAAAGCCTGTATTTATGAAGCGATTGAAGTAGAGAAAGCCGGCCTGAAAGTAGCTCTAAAAAAGACTGCTCAATTCACGATGCCCGAGGAATTCCAAAACAGGTTGAACAAAAGTGCTGCCCTGAAAAAGGCTTTTGCAGCATTAACACCGGGAAGGCAAAGAGGATATCTTCTTTATTTTTCTTCTGCCAAACAATCCAACACACGGAAGTCAAGGATTGAAAAATATATACCGCAAATTCTCAAAGGAAAGGGATTGCAGGATTAGCTTATAAATATTTTCGAAAATGGAAAAGAAACTATCTCCTTCACAACGTGAAGAACTATTTAAAATACTGAAAGCCCGTTTCGAAAAAAACATGGGCCGCCATAAAGGCCTGGAATGGGCCAAAGTGCAGGCCAGGCTGGAAACAAATGCAAAAAAGTTATGGTCGCTCAATGAAATGGAAATGACCGGTGGTGAGCCCGATATTATAGGACATGATAAAAAAACAGGCGAATATATTTTTTGCGACTGCTCTGCAGAAAGTCCCAAAGGCCGTAGAAGTGTTTGCTACGACCACAAAGCGCAGGTGTCAAGGAAAGAGCATCAACCAGCCAATAATGCTGTTGATATGGCCGCTGACATAGGCATAGAGATCTTAACAGAAGAGCAATACCGCGAACTGCAGCAGCTTGGGAATTTCGATACAAAAACTTCGAGCTGGGTGCAAACACCCGCTGCTATCCGGAAGCTTGACGGAGCACTTTTTTGTGATCGCCGCTACGACCATGTCTTTCTGTACCACAATGGAGCACAATCTTATTATGCCGCCAGGGGATTCCGTGGCTTGCTGAGAGTTTGAGCTTATCCATCCCGGCTGGCCCACTGGCGGCACTGCAACTATAATTACTTCAACGTATTACCATTTTGGAATTTCGAGATCATCTTTCGATGGCAGCTTTGGAAATTTAGCATGGGGTTCACGCTGATACCAGAATGCGACTGAAGAGATATCTGATTTCTGCGGATAATACCTCCAGTCGTGCCTCCAGCCAAGGTCCTGGATAGTGATTCGCAAGTCTTTTTCAAATCGTATAGGGTCCATAATATGCCAGCGGTACATGCCGAATGCCTGTTGTGATCTGTAAAGGCCATCAGGACGGATCACCTGGTGCAATCCTGCGTAGGCTGTAGAAAATTCCTGGTATTGCTTGGTCTTATTATTCTCAAAATTGTAAGAGCCGCAGAAATAGTCTTCCGTACCAGTACCATTGATGGTTGGATATTGTGTATCCCCATCCATGTAGAACTTTATTTCTCCTTCGCCCCACCATGCATTATTGTTCACATTCCATGCTAAATAGCAACCTACATATTGCCCTTTCCCTTTTACATTATCCAATAAAGTGTGCAAAGAGCCTGTAGTGGGATTGGATCTCCTGAACTGGGCATGAAAATATGCTTCATCGTCTCCTACTTCCGTTAATGTATAATCAACCTGGTAATAAAGCCGCATGGATTCTTTGTGGTTGATATTTTCCATTGTGATCTTACATTTTTTCCGGAAAGGCATTTTCCAGTAGCAATTAAATGCACTGCCTGGATTAACAGTTACAGCTAATGAATTCAATTGTGCATACTCGTTGAATGCCATTCCAAAAAAATCTCCCACCGGTACTTCTACAGATGGTTCTTTTTCATCGTCCCAATAAAAACGAAGAATGGAAAAACGCCAGTTACCGGTTGGCGTCATCCAGATATGCTGGATAGCTCCCGGCCCTTCTATCTCCGCAATTGTAATTGTTTCGCCACTGAGTATTTCTATAAAAGGATTTACTTTCCAGCCTTTGCCAAGATCCTTTGCAGCATACCATGCATTGGCAACATTCCGTTTACCACTGTCAAGTGATGGATCGGCCATTCCACCCTTGCCTTTTTCACCGGAAAAATTCTCCGGGCTGATGGATCTTGTTTTAGCATCAGATAAACGCGACAGGTTGCCAAGGTTCATATCCAACCCGTTGAACTTAGAGGGCTGCTGCGCATACACATGAGCACAGAATAGCAATGACAAAGCAAACATTATTTTTCGCATAGCAAAATGATTAGATGGTTTATAATTAATGTCAATATTTTACCGGGATTCTCAATGCTGGTTGTTTATACTTTCTATAAAGTCGCCTATGGCTTTATACTTCTTATACCGTTTATCATAAAGCGCTGCCTTTTCACGGTCAGGATGATATTCCATATCAAATCCTTTCCCCATTTCGTTCATCGCATCTTCCACTTTTCCATAAATACCTGCTACAGTTGCCGCAAACATAGCAGCACCTAAAGCACCTGTTTGTTCCGATGCATTGATCTTGATCGGCATATTCAATACATCAGCCAGCATTTGCATAACGAACGGTGACTTTCTTGCAACGCCGCCTATACCGATCAATTCTTTCACCGGGATATTTTGTTGTATAAATCTATCTACGATGGCCTTGCTGCCAAAGCAGGTTGATTCAACCAACGATCTGAAGATCCTTGGTGCATCACTGCCCAGGCTCAAACCAGTAATGCTGCCTTTTAGAAGAGCATTACTATCAGGAGTCCTCCTGCCATTAAACCAATCAATACTTAGTTCGCTATTTTCATCCCACGCTAAATGGGCAGCCTGGGTGCTCAGTTCAGGAATCAATTTATCAATACGCTCTTCGATCCAGGCTGTGTCAGGAACCGGTGCCTGATTAAATGAATGTCTTAAAGGCCAGGAAAGCACATTGCTAAACCATGCATATATATCCCCGAAAGCCGACTGCCCTGCCTCCATTCCGATCATGCCGGGAATGATGGAACCATCTACCACACCACAGATCCCGGAAACAAATTTTCCGTTCATCTCATTGGATGGTGCTACCAGCATGTCGCAGGTAGATGTACCAATTACCTTACACAGGGAATAAGGAGATATCTGCCCGCCTACAGCACCCATATGAGCATCCATTGCACCGATACCTATCTTCACCTTTGTGCTGAGACCAAGCCTTTCAGCCCAGCTTGCGCTAAGGTTTCCTGCGCACTGATCAGCCGTATAAGTTTTGCTGTACAACCTGTCCCTGAAGCCGCCAAGCAGCGGGTCAAGCGATGAAAAAAAACTATCGGGAGGTAGGCCATTCCATTCATCAGACCATAGAGCTTTGTGACCGGCAGAGCAGACGCTTCTTTTCATTTCTGAAACATGTTTGCCGCCGGTAAGGAGGAATGGCATCCAGTCGCAATGCTCCACCCAGGAATAACAGGCATTCCTTACAGCATTGTTTTTCCTTAACACATACAATAACTTACTCCAAAACCACTCTGACGAATAAATACCGCCCACATTCCGGAGATAATCTGCAGGAAACAATTCAGCATGATCATTTATCGCCGCCATTTCTTTAACAGCTGAATGATCTTTCCATAATACAAACATTGCATCAGGGTCATTCTCAAAAGCCGGCAACAGGGCCAGGGGTGTTCCGGTTTCATCTACCGCTACAGGTGTGGAACCTGTTGTATCAATCGATATTGCTTTAATATTTGCACTTACCGATTTACCTGCCTGCGCCAGGGCTTTCTTTATTACCGCTTCCAACCCTTCCACATAATCCAGCGGATGCTGACGGAATTGATTGATAGAAGCATTGCAATACAATCCGTCTTTCCATCGCGGATAATAAAACAGTGAAGAGCTCACCTCACGGCCATTCCCGGCATCTACAATAAGACAGCGCACAGAATCTGTGCCATAGTCGATCCCAATACAATAGCTATCAGAAGCCATATTGAAGGTGTTTTATCAGTGAGTACTTCTAATCAGCGTTTGGTTCTCGTCAACAGTCATAGCATGAGCTTTTCCTGCTCCCCACATTGCATAATAGGCGATGAATGCAAAGCATGCCATCGGGATGAGAAATGCTACCGACATGCTCGTATGATCGCCAAGAGCACCCATTAAAGGGGGGCAAAATGCGCCTCCGGCTACAGCCATTACGAGGAATGAAGAAGCTTTTTTCGTGAGTGGCCCCAATCCTTTTATCCCAAGTGCAAAAATGGTTGGGAACATCACGGACATAAAAAAGTAGGTAGAGAACAAAGCGATCACACTTACCCATCCCAGTTCCATAACTACAATAGCGGTCAGGATCGTGTTGGCAATTGCATAGATAGCCAGTAATTTTCTTGGCGAAATAAATTTCATGAAATATGAACCGGTCAAACGTCCTATCCAGAAAGAACCCATTCCACCCAAAGCCAGGATAAGCGAAGCGGCCTGTTCCGGGTTTTTGGGCATAAATACCTGTCCGAAACTACCCAGGTGTTCCATCATGGAAGCAATGGTGATTTGAAGGTTTGCAACGGCTTCAGTTACGTAATTGATAAAAAATGAATTGACGCCGGTTTGCGCGGCCACATATAAAAACTGTGCTATCACTGCCAGTATAAAAGCAGGGTGTTTGAGTAGTTCCCGGGTTGGTGCATTGGCTGCTATCCCCTCTTCATTTTCTTCCTGGATCGCAGGCAATTTTGTAAAAAGAAAAAGAACGATCGCGGCCACAACGATACCACCAACCAGCATGTAAGGAGGTATCAATGAGTCGAACGTTCCTGCATTACCCGATTTTTCAGCTCCGAATATAAAGAGCCCTCCCATCAACGGCCCTAATATCCAGCCAAGCCCATTGAACGATTGTGCGATATTAATACGCCTTGCTGCACCCGAAGAAGGCCCGAGGACTGTAGCATATGGATTGGCAGCGGTTTCCAGGCAAGCCAATCCACAGGCGAGGATAAAAAGCGCGATCAAAAAAGGAATAAATGCGGCAATCTTTGCTGCCGGGTAAAATAGAAAAGCACCTGCTGCAAAAAGGCCTAAACCCAGTATAATGCCTTTTTTATATCCATGGCGTTTCATAAAAAGCCCGGCCGGATATGCCATCGCCAGGTAGCCGATATAGAGTGAAAACTGAACAAACCCCGACTGGGCCTTTGTAACTCCCAATGTATCCTGGAAATGCTTATCCAGCACATCGAGCAATCCATGCGCAAATCCCCAAAGCAAAAACAAAAGAGTGATCAGCGCAAAAGGCCTGAAATAGTTTATACCATCAACGCCTTTAAATAAATTTTGAACCGGTCTATTTTTCATGCAGCAATCGTTTTTAAATTATTTATACAAAGGTCCATAGACATTACAGGCACGGTAGTCGGCTCCTTCATGGTTTGAACCGAAGGCACTCCATGCACTGGGCCGGAATATTTTTTCCTCAGGCACATTATGCATACAAACCGGTATGCGGAGCATAGACGCAAGTGAGATCAGATCATGACCAATATGACCATAACTGATAGCTCCATGATTAGCGCCCCAATTTGCCATTACATTATATACATCCGTGAACACGCCTTCACCAGTAAGCCTGGGAACAAACCAGGTAGTGGGCCAGGTCTTATCAGTTCTTTCATCCAATACCCGGTGCACATTTTCAGGCAGGTCTATTGTTTCGCCTTCTGCTATTTGCAATACAGGGCCGATACCTTTTACAAGATTCAGGCGGCACATTGTAACAGGCATACCACCCCTGGTAACAAACTTGGAAGAATATCCCCCGCCGCGGAAATAACCATTGTTTGCAGGATACCATGTTGTGGCATCCAAACATTTTTTTGCTTCTCCTTCAGTTACCTCCCAATATGGCTTCATCGCCGGTTTGCCTCCGATGCTCTGCTGACCACTGCCATCAAGTGTTGCAGACCCTGAATTGATAAGATGTATAAAGCCATTGGCAGCATTGCCTTCAGGCTTCCAGCCGGTAACTCTTTTAACAGCATCCGGACTCCAGTAGGTCCTTACATCTGCAAATATTTGTGCAGTATTTGTAAGCAGGTAATTAAACAGCATGGATATCCCGTTCAGCGAATCGTTTTCTGTTGCAACAATGTAAGGTGAACGTATCCCGTTCCAGTCGAACGATGAGTTGAGGATAGCTTCGGGAAAATCACCATTAGGCAGGAAGTCTGTCCATTGCCTTTGTCCCTGGAAACCGGAAACGATCGCATTATGCCCATGTGATTCTTCCCCAAACCCTTTTTCTTTTAAATGGGCATTACCGATCATCAGGTCCCTTATGATCAAGGTCATTTTTACAACAAACTCCCAATCTTTATCTTTTCGCTCACGTGAAAATTGCTTCTCTGATATATTAAAATCCTCTCCTTCTTTGCAATGTTCCTTAACCCATGACAAAGCTCTTTTATATTCATCCTCATCATAGATCTTCTTTTCTATACGTCTTAGTACTTCAGAGGAATCCACATATTCATTACGCATGCCCAGGTATTCCTGGAATAAGGATGGCGTTACCATCGAGCCTGCAATCCCCATTGATACGGAGCCGATCGAAAGATAAGATTTGCCCCGCATGATCGCTACAGCCAGGCCTGCTTTTGCAAAACTCAACAACCGGTCTTTTACATCCGCAGGGATATTCTCGTCACCGAGGTCCTGCACATCCCTGCCATAGATGCCAAATGCAGGCAAGCCCATTTGATTGTGCGCAGCTAAAGTTGCAGCCAGGTATACTGCGCCCGGCCGTTCTGTTCCATTAAATCCCCATATAGCTTTCGGAAGGGTTGGATTCATATCCATCGTTTCGCTTCCATAACACCAACAGGGCGTAACAGAAAGTGAAACGCCTACGTTATTTGCTTCAAATTTTTCGGTACACTGTGAGGCCTCCCGTACGCCACCGATGCAGGAATCTGCAATTACACATTCTACCGGCTTTCCATTTGGGTATCTTAATTCTTTCTCAAATAATGCAGCAACGTTTTTTGCCATTGCCATAGTCGTTTGTTCCAATGATTCTCTTACACCGCCGAGTCTGCCATCAATGATCGGCCGTATACCTATTTTTGGATAACCTGTTTGTTGACTCATATGATAAGTTTCTTTTTCGTTAAAATGCCTTTTTAATTTCATCCAGGGATATGCCCAGTAATTTATTTGCGATCTGGTCCAATATTTTTTGTTCTCCTGTAAAATGAAATACAGTGTGATTATGTGACAGCGATTGTCCGGGCTTCAGAAATGCAGCAGGCGACACACTCTCTATTTCATAAAAAGGTCCCATTTGACTGCCATCGGCCAGTGGGCCGTCATTATATGCATTGACAGCATCGCCAGAAAAAGGCGGCTTCGATGTGTTCCATTCCTGGTTCAGGTATTTTGCGGAACTGTCTGTATCAAATAATGTGATAGTGAGAACGTTATTTTCTGCATCATAACTGCCTGCAACTGGTTTTGCTTTAGCAGGATTTACACCAAGCTTGCCACGGCTTTTACCGTCCGCTTTAAAGAACAGCATATCTTCTGTATGCTTTATCCTGTCGGGAGGGATTTGCCCAAAATAATTGGTTGTTGCAACCTTTTCAAATTCTTCGACCTTTGTCTTTTTAAAGGGCACCACGATCACTGTTGCGGGAGAAGGCTTGAACATGTCCAACATCCAGATACAGGGCATTCCTGTGCTTTCTGTCCAGGACTGATCACCCTTGTTTGTAATCTTGTTTTCCGTTTGGTAGCCAACTGCTTTCACAGCAGGGTCCAACGAAAATGAAATGAGTTGTGAAATTTCCGAGGAAGATAAAATTTTTACAGACCGGTCAATCAATACATCAAGAGGAGTGTTATTGTAATTGATCAAATGCATTGACTTCTGCATATTAACCATTATGTCCGTCTTGCCTGTTACAGTCCATGGTTCAGTATCGATTGCCGGAGGCGTTTTCCAGTTAGCAAAGACCATAGAATCACCTGGTTTAAAAAACAGTGAGAACTTACCTCCTTCCGGCCCTAACCATAAACGATTTTCGCCTCCGTATGCATTCATGTGTGCGTCAACGGCACCAGTAAAGGCTTTATAGTTTACCCAACCAAAACTTAATCCATTATCGCCATCTGCAGTAGATGTAAAAACTTTAGCCTGGTATTTCGGCGATACGATAACCCGGGCATTTCCTGTCTTATCACTTAAAACAACCAGGCTGTCATCAGACTGTTGCAGGAAATTGCGATCGTAACCAAAACTACCTTGTTGATAAGAACTCATAGTATCACTATTATTGAGCTTTTTCTTACTCTCGTTGTTGCAGGAAGAAACAACTATCATAATTATCAAAAGCGGGTGAACGAATCTTTTTATCATGAGTGGTTTTTTAATAAGTCTTATGAGCGTTATTTCAATTTTGTGCCACAGCTTTTCCGTAAAACCAGTTTTGCTTCAACAATAACATCCGTGTACTTCTTTTTATTCGCGTTATTAAGTCTGTCGATGATCAGCTTTACCGCATTCTTACCAATATCTTCCAGTGATTGGCTGATATACGAAAGCGGGGAATAGAAGAAATCAAAAGCGTCGCTTTCGTCAAACGAAATAATGGCCAGATCATCCGGAACTTTAATTCCCAGTTTGTTAATCGTTTTAAGGCCTTCTACAGCCAGGGAGTTTGTTGCAAAAAAGAAGGCATCCACTTTCAATTCAGGTTTCAGGAGTTTTATTATCTCTTTATTCACATCGGGGCCGATGTCCTGGTAAGAAGCTTCGAGAAGCCAGTCTTTTCTGAACCGGATGCCATTTGCTTTCAATGCTGCTTTGTAACCATTTTTCCTTTCCTGCATGTGTGGCAGGCTGGTATCATAAGCCATCATGGCAATCTTTCTTCTGCCATTCCTGATCAGATGTTCTACGGCCTGGTATGCTGCCTGAAAATTATTGATGTGCACGCTGTCGGCTTCAATATTGGGAAAATAACGGTCGATCAATACAATGGGGATATTTCTTTTCTGCAGTGCTTTTATCTGCTTTTCGGTATGTTCTGAAGGGGCAATAATAAACGCATCAACCAGGCGGTTCAGGAAAACATCTATCAGTTCCTGTGATATTTCAGCACTTTCATCGCTGCTGCCGAAAATAACAACGTAGCCCTGCTTTCTGGCCTCATCTTCAATGATCCTTGCGATATTCGAAAAGAAGGGGTTGGAAATATCGGCTACTATCAGCCCTATCGTATTCGTCTTGCCGCTTTTCAAACTCTTGGCGATAAGGTTGGGTTGATAATTTAACCTGGAAGCGGCCTGGCGGATCTTCTTTGCCATCTCCGGGCTCACCCTTGCCTCCTTTTCTTTATTGTTCAAGACATAAGAAACCAATGCGCCTGAAACCCCAAGACTGTCTGCTACATCTTTTAAGGATACTTTCTTATTCATTTTTCCAGTGTACTTTAGCGTTTACGATCTATTTGTATTTGCAAATTTACCCGCCAGGCAAAATAGATCGTTCCTAATTATCATTAATAAATCCTTTTCCATAATGATCAACCATCCGGTTATAGGCTTCTGAAGCAGCTCCGTTCCCCCAATCGTATATTGTAAACTCCCCGATCCCTATTCCTGCAGGGTCGGTTTCACCACCATGACCATAGTTCTCCATCATAAACCCATAATCTTCCTTACCCAAAAAAGACCATTTACGCTCCCATTGCACTTTTGTTTTAGCATTCAGCGGAGTGTACATCATCACAAACGAAGCCCGCAGGGCAGCCAGGCCGCGTTGAATATATTCCGTATTGTTAAGCTCCTTTCCATATCTTATTATCAGTTCTGAGAACAGGCTCTGACGGGAATCATCCCATTCACCATCTGCATTCATGACCCCAAAACCGCCCAGTACATTCACATACATATAAGGAGGTTGCCAGGATGCCTGTGTCATGAGCATTTCATCCAGCACACGCTGACCATATTGAATATACTTTTTATTCCCGGTGATCTTGTAACAATTCAAAAGAGCTTCAGCAGTCCAGTACATGGAGAAATTATTCTGCTTGAACATATTGTTTCTTTTCACCTTTTTATCAACCAAACTGTCTGACCCATAGCGGCTGCAAGACCAATAGGTTTCAAAATCCTCCCATTGTCCGACCGGGATAATTTCTGAAATAATTGAATCCATTGCCCGCAATGCCGGTGCCAGGTATTTATTATTGTTGGTTGATTTGAATAATGTCAAAAGAAACGTTACAGACATGGCCGATTCCGGTGATTTATTAAGATACTCCATCGGCTTCAGATCTTTCAATGATAGCCATCCCGGAAAGAATCCGTCTTCACGTTGAATTTGAATTAGCTTATCTGCATATCTTGCCGCATAGTTCAGCAACCGTTCATCTTTTTCAAGCTCCTGGTACCAGGTCAGCATAAGATAAGCCGTGAAGCTCATATCCAACACATGATAGGGCGATTCCCGGAAATCCCATGAATAGGGATTCCTGTTTGAATTACCGAAGTAATACTTATCCCAGCCTTTCGAGCGGTTATACGATTTTCCATTGTTCTCCACCTTTTCCATTTCCGTTCCGATAACACTATAAAAGATCCCATCTGTTTGGGGGAAGGAAAGAGCAAGCTCCTTGGTTTTTAAAGCATAATTCATCAGCGTACTATCTTTCTTTCTCCTTGCATACCGGAATAACCCTTCTGCAGACCGTAATGAATTAAACCACGCCTGGTTCCATATCGAGCGAAATTCCCGTTCATCAGTATAACCCTGGTAATTGGGGCTCTGTGTAACGTTTACAATAAAAACCGGAGCTCCCACTTCTTTTCCCTTTATTGTAAAATCCTGCCACACGCTTTTTTTCCAGGTATTAAATGCCCAATCATAAGTCTGCCTGACATACGGTTCAAGGTTCTTGTTCATCAGCGGTTCGCCGGACTTGTATAAACCGGCTCCCCAATTTTTCCAATAAAAAGATAGGATATTTCTCCATGGGTCAAACAAAGCTTTTTTATCGTTCGAGGTCATTATATAAAAGCCATATTCTAATTTACCGGGTGCATACGCTGCACCCGGTTTCCGGACAAATAGAACATGCTCTTTTACAGCAGACTTGCTTAACCCAAATGTGAATTTGTTTTCCGGGGCATTCATATCCATATACCATCCGGCGGAAGCACCCTTTTTTAATATATCGATATCAGGAATAAGGATCAGTTGTTTTTGGGCTGAAGCGCCGATCATTGCAGGCGTTCTGAACACATGCTGGGCAATAATATGGTCGTTGTCCGGCGTCAGGTGCGGCGCCCAGTTAAAACCAGCTTTGAAAGCAGGCAGAATAGTGATCTGCAAATCGTCTTGCTTCACGGAATCACTTAAAGCCCAACTAACATGAACGCGTACCAGGTTCTTCGAGATCACCGTATATTTTACTGCAGGTTTATAATTGCCCAGGTTCCCATAATTGATCGATTGAACATAGGGCAAAACACTTTCCGGCAGTTCAGGCGTTTGCGCAAGAACGTTCACTGAAAACGAACAGATGCTTATGAAGCCAAGTAACAAAACCAATTTCAGTCTCATACTAAATAAGTATAAACGATTATCCTAAAATGGCACATATCCGGGATTCTGTACAACAAGCGTATTAGTCTGGCCCTCTGTATTGGGAAGCGGAGCAAGCAGATCATGCGCATCAATTGTAATGTTCAAGGCCGGAAATTCCTGTGCCAGGTGAGCATTCATGATGCTTATGACTTTTGCCTGATCCAGCCGGAGCAGGTCATGCCATCTTTGACATTCAAATGCAAATTCAACCCGGCGTTCATGCATTAATTTATCAATGAATGTTCCCGGAGTAGCAGCACTGATTGGTCCAAGATGGGCTCTGTCCCTGACATCATTTATCAGGCCATACGCCTCACTGGATTCACCCAGGGCTTCCGCCAACATGAGTTTTGCATCAGCATACCGCAATATGGGGAAGTTGGTATTGGCATCATTGCCACTTTTAACTCCTGCGTCCTTAAATTTAAGAATATAAGGCCTGCCAGTGGGATCGTATGCGATGGATGCAGCAAATCTTGTATCGCCGGCTTCAAAAGAATTGATAAGGCTCAATGTTGGAGTATTCGGAGATGTACCTCCATTGATCCCTCCAGGAACGTTTAATGCCGGTGGTGCGAAAAAGTTCCAGAATGGGCATCCGTTCAACGGGGGAAGGAATTGCAGCTCAAATATAGACTCTGGCGAGTTTTTAGTTCCGGGAGTCCAGAGATCAGCATAATTGGTAAGTAAAGAATAAGGCGTACCAACAAACACTACTTTTCGCAAAGCTGTAACAGCAGCCGGCTTGTCCCCTTTCTGTAATTGAACTTTACCAAGCAGTGCATATGCAGCATACGAAGTGGCTCTTCCAACACCAACTCCGGAATAACTTGGAGGAAGGGTTGTTGAAGCTGTTTGCAGATCGCTTATTATCTGTTTGTAAACATCATCAACGCTTGCCCTGGCGAGATCGGGATTGGCAAATGATCCTGTTTCGTGCAAACGCAGCGGAATTCCGCCATAGTCTTTGACAAGCAAAAAATACATATGCGCACGGATGAACAAAGCTTCACTCATCATCTGGTTTTTCCTGGTTTCATCCATAGCGATAGCAGGAGCACGGTCAAGTATCGCATTGCACAGATTGATGCAATCATACGCACTTGCCCAGAAACCGGTAATCGAAGTATTGCCTGCTTCTTCTGAAAAATTATCTACGGCGCGGTGTTCGCTTTGACGTCCATAGTTTTGATTGGTATTATCTGACCGTGTTTCTTCCAGGTTATAAAGAGCAAGCTCCCAACTGGTGAATGTATTTCTTTGTGCTGCATATATTCCGTAAACCGCAGCCGTGAGGTCGGCCTCTGTTTTATAAAATTGTTCTTTAGGGATCCTATCTATTGGCACAACATCCAAAAAATCTTTGGAGCATGATGAAAAGATAGAGATGACCAGGGCAAGAACCAGCCATTTCTTATTTAAAAATATATTCTTCTTCATGATACTTTTTTTATTAGTTAAAATGAAAAATTGATCCCTAAAGTGAATATCCGGGGAAGAGGGGCAGTAGCCACAGAGTTAAGGCCCAGTGTTCTGTGATCGCCGAATATCTGGGTATCGAAGCCATTCCTTGTTGCCTGCGGATTTCCTCCCCTGTATTTTTTAAACGTATAGAGGTTTTCTACAGAGATATAAGCCCTCAGATCATTCAGGAATATTTTCCTGCTTATGCTTGCCGGGAATGTATAGGAAAGGTTTACGTTCCTGATCCTTAAATAGTCAGTCTTTTGCACTTCCCATGAGGATACAGCACCTTCATCATTATAGCCCGCCCTTGGAACTTTTCCATTTCCTGGCTGAGCTTCAGAAATGTAGCGACCGTCGAAAAAGTAGGTATCCATGTTTGTGTTGCGACTGTGCAGGCTGAAGATCTGGTAAACGAAGTCAAGCATTTTCGCTCCGGCCTGACCTTGCAATAATGCAGAGAACCTGAAATTCTTATAGGTTACTGATGTATTGATACCATAGAGCCACCTGGGGTTATTGTCTCCCACCAATACACCATCTGCACCATTGAACGCATCAATAAAGCCATCATTATTTGCATCCAGGAATTTATAGTCGCCGGCCTTATCTCCTACTTTCCTGGCAACACCAGCATCAATATCTTTTTGTGTAAGAATTCCGATCTGTTTCAGTGCATGTTCCTGTTCCAATGGACCTCCGATCTCTGTTACAAGCACATTGAAGAACTGTCTCAATGGCGCGCCTGTGGGTCCGAGTTTCAATACTTTTTGTTTCAGGTGTGAGACATTAAAACCGAGGCTCCAACTGAAATCTTTATGTTTAATGATATCTGCACTCACAGTAGCTTCATAACCCCATTTTTTCATGCTTCCGATATTGGCCAGGTTACCACCATAGCCGAGGGAAGGCGGAACATTTACATTTAATAAGAGATCATTGGAGATATTATTAAAGTAATCGAGAGTTACGGAAACGCGGTTCAGCAAACCGAGATCAAGACCTATATCGGTCTGTTTGGATTTTTCCCATGAAAGGTCAGGGTTTCCGGGATCAGCATTAACAAAGCCAACAACAGAATTATTTCCAAAAGAAGAGTTAAGTGATCTCAAACTTGATTTAGATGTGAAGTCGCCTATGAAATTACTTCCTGTCACGCCATAACTTGCCCTTACTTTAAGATGATCTATCGTCTTCATATTCTCCATAAATCTTTCATTGGACACATTCCATGCAGCAGCAACAGAAGGGAACACACCCCAAAGATTATTGGTACCAAAGCGGGAGCTTCCGTCGCGCCGTACAGTAGCGGTCAGCAAATACCTGTCTTTATAGGAATAATTGGCCCTGGCCAGGTAAGAGATAAGCGAGTTTCCCGATTCACCTGAATAAGCACTTTGAACAGTACCAAAGTTCACCGTTTGAGCAAGATTGCTTGAGAAGCCATTGGCATTAGCTCCATTGGCTTCAAAGCTGACTTTCTGAACAGTATAGCCGGCTAATACTTCAAGCCGGTGATCCCTGTTGAAAGTAGTTTTGTAGGTCAGCGTATTTTCATTCAACCAACTGATGGTCCTTGTTGAATTAAGCTCCAGTGCTGTAACCGGATAAAGGCCCTGCCCCTGCATTCCCTGGGCCTGGAAGAACCTGTATTTATTATCCAAGATATTAGCGCCGATAGAAGACCTTGCTGTTAATCCCTTTAATAGTTCTACTTCCAAATATGCATTGGAAAGCAGGAAGAAATTCTTTTGTGTTTTCTTATAGTTTTCTGCAATGGTAAGAGGGTTGACCATGTTATAGCCTAATACACCATAAGAGTTAACATCGGATGGTGTACCATCCTGTTTGTATACGGGGATTATTGGAGGCAGTAATACAGCAGCGCCTGTCAATGAAGAGTAATCATCTTCCGGAGCGCTTAAGCGCTGTGTGGTAAAATTCGGAGAAAGGTTAATTCCGATCGATATTCTGTCAGACGCTTTGTACTGCGCTTTCATAGTTGCAGAATATTTATCAAACCCAGCGCTTAGCAGGATATCGTCCTGTTTCAGGTATCCGCCGGAAATCAAATAAGTCAGCTTATCCGTTCCACCGGAAATTGTCAATGAGTAATCATGGAAAGGAGCTGTTCTGTAGATCACATCCTGCCAGTTGGTGCTTGTGCCGTCCCAGTTGGTAACCCAGGCAGGTATGGGAGTGCCGTTATTCTGGGCTTTTTCCTTGTACCACTGTACATATTGCGCACCATCCAGGACATCATAGAAATCATGTTTGTTGGCTTTAGCAAAACCAGTCTTCATATTCACGGAAACCTTTGCCTGGCCAGCTTTGCCGGATTTTGTTGTAATAATGATAACACCGTTGGCGCCTCTTGAACCATAGATGGCAGTTGAAGAAGCATCTTTCAGGATATCAACTGATGCAATGTTGGAAGGGTTGATGGCTGCAGCATTCACAGCATCTGTCGGAAATCCGTCTACTACAAAAAGCGGTTGCCTGTCGCCTGAAATAGTACCAATTCCACGGATCGTTATTTCAGCAGTATTTCCGGGTCTGGCGCTGCGTGGAGCAACATCAATTCCCGCTGCAATGCCTGCAAGAGCATCTTCATAAGAGCTTACAGGGCGGTTATCAATTTGGGCAGACGAAACGGAAGCAATAGATCCTGTAAGGTCTTTTCTCTTCTGGGTTCCATATCCTATTACAACAACCTCGTTCAGGTTCCTGACGTCTGTTACAAGTTGTATATCGATACTTGACTTGTCGCCAATAATTATTTCCTGGGATAGATACCCCGAAGAACTAAAAGTCAGCACAGGATTTTGCTGACTATCGGGGATCCTGATGGTAAAGGCCCCTGAGTTATCAGTGATAGTGCTGACGTTAGTGCCTTTTAAGGAAACGGTTACACCGGTCAGCGGTGTACCATCCTGGCTTTTTACCTGGCCGGTTATATTTCTGTCGGGTGCGGGGGGCGTTGCCGCAGAAACAGATAAGCTTATTGAAGCAATAAGCAGAAGGAAAGAAAAAAATTTTACTATCGATTTTGAAGAATACCGGGAGGATGTGTCAATAGCAGTAGCAAGCAACCATTTCATAAATCGTTGATTTAATAATTAGTTTTGATATTATTGTTGATTACGGTTTCCTATACAGGCAGGATGCATCTAGGGTAACCTGATGGCCGGCAGGCGGGGAATGAATATTGCAGTGTATCATCAGACTTTTATTAAAAGGGTGTAATAATCTATACTGTTAACACCATCACACGATCTCTACTAAAGCCTAAAAATTAAGTCCCCACATTTCTTTTGCGCAAAATCTTAAAAAAAATGCTTGCTTAAGCGTTTAAGCAATGAAAATATGCTTAAACCTTTAAACAACCAAAAAAAGATTTTTTCCGATCAGGCATGAACAGCAAAAAGTCTTGCAAAATCATTGATCGTGCGGAGGTTCCATGAAATATTAAAGAAGAAAAACTATGGCGTTAATTATACTAAATCCAAAGTATAATCACTTATCGTGGCGAACATTGAAGACCTGATATGCAACCTGATCAACTTCCGGAATGAAAGAGACCAGGAACAGTTTCACAATCCCAAAGACCTGGCGTTGGCCATTAATATAGAAGCCGGAGAACTGCTGAGGCTATACTTATGGAAAGATGCAAAGACAATTGTTTCGTAAGGAGGATTTTCTATTGGTACTGATCTGTTAAGCTGAACTCTTAGTAGCAGGACAATATTTTGCTATATACTGATAGATAAAGAAAGAGGCTGTCTCCATTTCTTTTGAGACAGCCTCTTTGATATTAATCTTTTAACCCGAGATACTCTTTTACCGCGGCATAATTGGACCAGTCTACCTGGGGAGCCTGCCGTCCGGTGACATTGCCGGGAACGATCATATACCGGTATTGCTGATACTTCTTACCATTGACAGATACGGTTCCAACGTCTGCATTGGAATACAGCTCGATTTTCTGCGTATAAGCCACGGTCTGAATGTAAAGGCCGGTTGGGCTGGAATACGGTAAAGAATAAATAACAGGATCACTTGCGTCATTCGAGTTGATGTACACTTTCACATCCGCAGAACCCAACAGGGCAAGGGTAAGTTTCGGCGCATCAATAATGGCATAATAGCCTATCGTATCAATGACACCACCTGCAAGGTGAACGGTATCGGCTTTATATGCCACATCCAGCCATGCGGAATAGATCACGTTGGCTGAGCCGGCAGGGCCTGTAGGTCCGGCGGGACCAGCAGGACCAGCGGGGCCGGCAGGACCAGCAGGACCTGCGGCACCATCTTCGCCGTCTTTACTACAGGAAGTCGCGAGCACAACAAAAAATAGTCCTGACAGGAGGACTAAAGAAGAAAGGGGATTAAGTCTTTTCATAATTGAATTAGTGTTAGTAGTATGAAGAGTTAAGAACTTCATACTTGATTTTGATTTGGATGTGAAAATAAACATTCTATCCAAATATTAAATCAGAGAATAATATCATTGAGATTAAAGAGAAGGAGTAAGAAGAAATACATCGGGGAACTATGTTCGCAACTAAACTAATTATGCAAACAGATATTAAGTAAGAGGACAAAAAGTGTAAATTCATTTTGCCCTCTCCTGTGGAGCTGAACAGGCTCCTATCGAACCCCCTCATCGAACTTCTATCACTTATTCAAAACATCAAAGCAGCTTAATCACGATGTTACAACCTGTAACAATATTGATTTTCATTTATTTAGTTTTTAACGCCGCTTTTTGCAGGGGTGGTAGTAGTAGTTCTGTCGAAAAAATATCTCTGGAAATAGGTTTATGGGCATTTTTAAGACATTTCTCAGGAATTCATTTTACTTGTTACAGTTGTAACAGAAATATTAATAAAGAGGCCGAAAATCAATATGGTAGCGGATTATGTATTGTTACAACTTAACCTATAAGAAGCGACTTTGTTACGATGTTGTAACAACCTGTAACAAATTGTAACAATGTTTGTAACAATAGATGTAACAATATCAACTGACTGAGTTACAATTTTTTAACTTAAAATGTTACACGACTATTTTAAAATACCGATACCAGCCATAAAACTTAAAAAAGATGAAAAGAAAGAAAATAACCTTTGAGACTAACTATAACCAAAAGCTGGACTGTCCCCGATTTATTCATGTAGACCTGGCTCCGCCCAGGTTAATTCCCGAGGCTGAGCTGAACTCAACTGTCGTTGAGATCCACACTAAAGATGGCTCCCATCAGCCTGTTCTGGCAAAAGTTGTCGATCTGTGCAGGCTCACACTTGACAACATGAATACTGCTTTTACCTGGTGTAGCCATGAGATGTCATCCGACGAATACAGACTCTGGATAACAACTAAAATATCCGATATTAAAAGGGACACACAAATGGCTGTTTTCTTTTATCAAAAAATATCCGCTCAAGCTTGATTGTCCTTTCTTTATTCGTTGGTTTTTAAATATCTTTATACAACCCGAAGAGCCAATCACTTTAATGAAGACAACCACCAAGTTGTACACCATCAAGGTGCCGACGAAAACGTACCTCCGTAAGTATGCCACTGTGAAATATGGTACCGAGTTGAAGTATAACTCAACTTTAGGTATCATTCTTCTAAGCTTCCTGGAAAAAAAGGTGTTCTCTACAAAAATGAATGAAGCGGATGTAAATACTCGTCTTCAGTACATGAATGATTTTCTTGTTTTCACATCCTCAATAAAAACGGCCGGCTGGAAAGGCCTACATCTGAGCCAGGATAAAGTCATTGCTATTAACCGATTTCTCGAGTCTAACTTCGTCGAGGAGATGCATTCTTATTGCTGCCGGCATAAGAAAAATCAAACCTGGCGTCCAGGTATAGATAAAGCAATACACTCCTTTGCCGAACAATATGGGATTATTGTGGACGTTGATATAACGTTTGATGCACTGAAAAAATCTGAATACCGCTACCGTAGGGCACTCGAAGAAAAAAAGGTGAGTTTTGTCCCTTCATTTTCCCGCCGCTCTTCCCATTACGTTATCGCTTACAATTAATAGACTCCCCTGTCCTTTCACTCGAAGTTATCCTGAAACATATTTGTATAAATGTTTCCTACCGCGTATAAAGGCATAACTCCTCTTCATCGTAACAGCAGTTTCAATGGAGGTATATGCAAGTTTTTTTATATACCGGTTGAAGACGTTGCCGCTTTTCCCAGAATTAATCCGGAAAATCAACAATTGATTGATGAGCCGCTCCTAAAAATCGGGAAGTCCTGGTTTGGTCCTATTCAGGTTCCAAAGGATAAGCTCGGATTCACAGAAGTCATGAAGAGAGATAAAGCCGGATTTTTCTATGAAATAAAGGTCAGTTCATTCCACATCGGTGACAGTAAGGATAGCCGCGTCAACCTACAGAATATGCCTTATCACAGGTATTTGGTTGTCGGGAAAGTTAGGGCTGGTGGCTTTTATATAATCATCGGAACAATGCACAGTTTCTGCCAGTTCTCATCTGATTATTCCAGTGGAAACGGTCCAGGGGATCCAGCACAGTCACAATTCTCCTTTACGACGGAACAAAGGCATCCTGCTTTAATAATGCCAGGTTTCACAGGAGATATAATTAATCCCGAGGAAGGAGGAAACGGCGGAGATGACGATCCTAACATGAATAATAAAGAGATCATACCATTTGAAAATCAGTCATCCGTACAGATTGTGTGGACCGGTACTCGTCAGCAGAAATTTGGAAGTTATCCGATAATTGAAATATACATAAAAGATGGCGAGGAGTACTATCTGCATGTGGCTGGTGAAATAAAACCAGATATACCACCACCTGCATTTACTCAGCTAACAGTTAATATCGGCGGTGAAAACACCGGATTTATCGTCATTGGTTAAAGACAAACTCTAATGAAAAAAATTATACTATCCACCCTGCTTTCGATCTCCTGTGCCCTTTTAAAGGGCCAGACTACCCGAATTATTGGTGATAGCGTAAGGATTTACCAAAACGGTACAAATAGATATGCTGAGTTAATCTTGCAGAATAAGACAATGGGGATGACAGGCGGATTTTTACAGAACCGTGGAAATGGGAGGACATGGTTTGCATACGCGCTGGATTCTGTATATTATGCAAACCGCATTTTAACATTTAGAAGGGCTCTCTCTAATATTAGTTTTCCCATCCTCATCCCTGCGGACACCTCTTCAATTTTAGCAACTAAAAATGATGTACAAAAAGATGCTGAGCTTCAATTAAAATTAGGTAAATCATTCCTCAGCGTTCCTGCTCTAGTAAATCCCATTACAGGTGAATATGCTGACTCTTTAATAAGAAAAGGCGAAGGAAAACTTCTTGAGAATAAATTTTACTTGGAAACAACTGTTGACACGTTCGATGCCTACCCTCTCACCATGCAGTTTCTCTATGATGCAATTGCGCAGAATGGTTCGGGTATAAATAAGCATAACCGGTATAGCTATAATGGATTTAGGATGTCATGGGACTCTGCCCGGAGCTTTAATTTTTTCCCGAAAGTAGGTTTGCCGGGAGATACATCATACTATGTAGGATCTCCCGGTAAGCATATCCTCCGGTATAGTGATGGGACTATTGAGATAATGGGAGGTATCTCAGGCTTAACTATTGGCAATGATTATGCAACTATTAGCGGGTCAGATGGTGTTTATTTATCTGAAATCAAGGCGGCAGGAACAACCGCAATAGTAAGGTCTTATAACCCCATTTCACTTGTTTCGGCAGCAATACAAACTGACTATGATAGCGTTGCTATCTCCGCGCCTAAGATAAATATTGGCCCCCTTCCTTCGGTTTCTGACACATCTACGTATAAGCCAATCGTGCAGGACCTGGCAACGAAACGTATGGCTGTACTTAATCGGTGGCCGGGTGGAGCTGGTGGTGGGGGCGGTGATGTAAGCTCTGTGTTTGGCCGTACAGGTATTGTCGTTGCTGCAAATGGAGACTATACTTGGGCGCAGATTAATAAATCATCTTCAAGCCTGGCCGATATTACGACAAGAAATTGGTCTGATCTTCAGAATAAACCAACAACGCTGGCAACTATTGGTATCACAGATGCTCAGCCGCTTGACGGAGATCTGACGTCGATTTCAGCAATCTCATCCAATGGCATTCCTAAGCGCACAGGAGCTAATACATGGAGTATTGCCACTGCTGGTACGGATTATTCCCCGGCTATAAACACCACTGATCATCTGCTCAATCTGACCCCGGCAACCGGAGCCATTAATATGCGTAAAAGCATTACTGCTCTTACATCCGGTACTTCTATTTCCGTAGATATGGATAACGGGCCGAACTACTCGCTATCGCTTGCTCACAATGCTGCAATCACGATAAGCGACGAGCAGGCAGGAGACTGGTTTCAGTTGTGGGTTACACAGACAGCAGGCAGCAACACTCTGACAATAGAAGGGCAAGCAATAAATATAAGAACCGCTGCGTCATCCGCTACGTGGGTTGGTGGTTCTTATAACGGAAGTGTCTGGATATTCGCAACCGACGGAGCTCTACCAATCACACAAGGAGGAACTGGACTGACTTCTCTTGGAACAGCTAATCAATTGATTCGTGTTAATTCCGGAGCTACGGCCCTGGAATATTTCACCCCTTCTTATTTAACCGGTAATCAATCCATATCATTCGCACCAACTGGCGACGTGACTGGATCGACCAGTGGTACTACTTCGCTTGCTCCTTCATTGACAATTGGCAACGGCGTTGTCACTTATACTAAGATGCAGAATGTATCAGCTACCAGCCGGATCATGGGTCGCATTACTGCAGGTTCTGGTAGTATGGAAGAACTGACCGGTGCCCAGGCAACAACCTTGCTTAGTCCTTATGCTGGCTCTTCAAAAGGCCTGGTCCCTGCCGGCACAGGAAGCCTTACCAGATTCTTAAGAGAAGATGGCTCATGGGCAGATCCATTAGCGAATGCAAACGTTGGTCAATACACGCCTACACTTACATGGGTTAACGGTGGTAATACAGCTACTGCGGCTGGGTTTACTTATTCTGCGAGTGGGGATGCTGTAAAGATTGTCAAAATATCGGGTCGCATAAACGTCAATTCCGCTACAGATGCTACCAATAATTTGTGGCAGATCAGGGTGAGCCTTCCATCCGGCCTGACCGAAGCATTCGGTACTGTTAACTCAGTAACCGGAGTAATATCTGTTAGCCTTACTAATAGCAGCTATGTGCCAAATATAGATGCAGCCCAATTGACAAATGGGTTTTGTACCGCAGATATAACCAATAACGAGATCCTGTTGAATTTCAGGGAGCCAACCACAGACGGATATTTCTCTCTGTGGATTGAATGCACATACACTATAACAAATGATTGACAATGAAAATTTTCTTAGTACTGGTATCCCTTTTTGGTTGCGTAAAACCGAAAGAAGTGCAATGCTGGGACTGTACATACTCCATTGGGGAACAAACTATCGGTGCCTATGATTGCGGAAAGAAGCCAGACATTCCGGTAGATGCTATAAATGTTCACTGTAAAAAAGTATCAAAACCCATTAACTAATGAAAATTTTACTACTCATATTATTCTTTTCTGTTCAGCTACAAGCGCAACCTTTTCTGCTGATGGGCAAAACACCGGTTGTTGCATCATCTTATCAGGCCGATACGCTACGTGTAAACTTCAGCGAGGCCTCCCATGCATACGCTGGGTTCGTGAACATGACCGGTGATCCTAAAGCGGGTGTTGTTACCTACACACATACCAACGGATGGACTGTGAGCACCATATCAACGAGCAACTGGGCTCAATACACCAATGGTAAATGCGTACTCGATGGCTTTACCGGAGCAGGTTCAGCTAATAACTTTTTTACAGGCTATTCCGCGGCACTGTTGTCCAATGGATTCTTCATGTATGATGCGGCGGGTAATTACAATGCGTCATTCCCACAGATAAGGATATCTGGATTAAATCCATCGCTGGACTATAAGATAAGGTATACCGGTTGCCGAGGCAGCATGGGATTCGACGCTAACCCAATGGAATACCGGGTTTCTGGTGCTACATCACCATCAATGCAGTCGGTAAACGGCAGCGTCACTTCTCAGTCAGCAGGGGGTGATTTTACATTAAAGCCTAACGGGTCAGGGCAAATAAATGTGTGGCTGAACACACAAGCCGCTAATTCAATACTGGCAGTAATCGCTGCCATGGAAATAATTCAATTGGTACCATGATCAACATAAATATTATGAGAAAGATTTTATTGTCGTTGTTAGTCCTTGCTTCTATTCATGTCTCTGCACAGTGGGTAACGATTGACACCGTAATGTACGGGCTTCAGGTAAAGGCCACATTTGACAGGATGGGAGATTCAACGGAGGGAATGGCTTTTTTCCCTGGCGCTGGAGAGGTAGGTACAGACTATGATCCGGCGAAATTCGATATCTGGGGTCCACATTATTGGATTAAGAACGGATGGGGAGGATATGTAACTCTTGGCAACGGACAGCACCGTCCTATACTTCTTACCATACGAATGCCATCGGAAAGTCAGCGTGGCTTCATACCTGCAACTGCTGTTGCTGTCCGGAACGTTATTTATGCTTTTAAGGTGAAGCGAAAGGCAGTACACGGCATTGGGATATCGAATGGCGTGCAGTGGATGATGGGTATTGGTACCTACCAGGAATATCTTGGCGATACCAGATTTCTTTCGCTGTTCACTTCAATGACCGATATACAGGGAATGAATCCAACAGATTCAGGTATATGGGGAGTAGCTCAGGCGTGGCCTGACAAGATCGGCTATTGGGCAAAAAGGTTCGGAGGAAGATTTATTGGGTTTGAACAGACAGGGGATACCAGGAATATTCAGAAGATCGTTAAAAACATAGAGGATAGTGCCGCAACAGCCTATTTCTATTGGACAATCATTGGAAATAAAACACACGGATATTTTAACGATTACCTGGACACTACACAAAGGAATTGGGCATCTGGGAATCCTATTATACAGGACAGAAAGCCATCGAACTCTTCCGGCTTTGAAATAAGACCCTTTGCAAAGGGATGGAACCTATTTGAAGCTATACTTCGCCAAGGAGATACCACACTTCCGGGAGGTAATCGGCCACCAACGGTTATGCCAGTAAATAATCAGACAATCACTTTGCCGGCCAATTCAGTATCTGTATCATCTTCTGCAGCTGATCCTGAAAGTGGGACATTGGCATACTCCTGGACCAAGATATCCGGTTCTGGCACGGCCAGTTCACCGACTTCAACGAGTACCAATATTACAGGTCTTACTGCTGGCGTGAGTGAATGGGAATTTAGAGCAACAGATCCGGAAGGGCTGTATGCCACTGCCAGGTTCACTATTACCGTAAACGAAGTAGCAGCCAATCAGCAGCCGGTTGTTACCGTAGATCCAGTACCTTCTGTTACTTACCCGACAAATACAATAACTGTAACGGTCAGTTCAACCGATCCGGATGGAACTATTGAAAGCCACATCTTCCGGCCAGAATCCGGCGCTACATATACAATTGTTTCGCCTTCGATCAATACGACTGATATAACTGGACTTCCTTTAGGATCATCTAGAGTGTATTATACAGCATTTGACGATTATGGTGACAGTACAAGGGTTGTAATCACAATGCAGGTTAACCAGGTAAGCAGCGGAAGCAATAAATCGAATACGGCTACAAAGGTTATGCTTGCTCCTACAGGTTCAACGAAGGTTACTGCTGATCCTGCATGGAATATTTGGGCGCCTTCGAGCTGGTCTACTTATGGAATTAAATCCCAGGCATTCAATAACCAATTTGGTCAAGCAACGAATATTACTGCTTTGTTAAGCGTAAGTTCAAACATCTCGGATAACACAACACAGGCCGGCTATCCAGGTACAATTAGCGTGAATCCTCCTGAGATTGTTAACTATGCGTCGAACAGCTCGCAGCAGATCGGAAGGGATTTCACGATTGCTGGCTTGGAGCAGGGGAAAAAGTACGATATCGTCCTTCATGCGATTAGATATACTAATACGGCGACTTCAAATACGTACACTTTAAACGGAGTAACGCATACGGTGAGGGTTGATTACGGATCTGCAGCCGGAGCAAACACAACAATGAAGCCGGATACTTTTGCCGCAGTTACACCGAATGCGGATGGTGCTGTATTGATTAAGATAGGACGACCTTCCACTTTCAATTATTTAAGTGGCTTTGAAGTGATCGAATTGGCCAGCGAAGGCGGCAACCTGCTGCCTGTAGCTAATGCCGGGACGGATAAAGTAGTTAAACTACCTACAACCTCTGTACAGCTGGATGGAAGCGGGTCCTTAGACCAGGACGGATCAATAGCATCTTATGCCTGGGCGTGGCAGAGCGGGCCTAATACACCTTCTATATCTGGTGGAACGACTGCCACACCAACAATCTCCGGACTTGTACCAGGAGTATATGTATACAGGCTTACAGTTACAGATGATGGTGGGGCAGTAAGCTTTGCAGATGTAAAGATCACTGTTCTTTATGCCGGCAATTCATTACCTATAGCCAATGCAGGTGTTGATACTTCTATTAACCGGAACTCATACACATTGATAGGAGCGATCAATGATCTGGATGGCACCGTTGATCCGGTATATACTAAATGGGAGAATATAAGCGGTCCGTCACCGGTGGTTATAAAAAACCCTACATCGCTATCCACTGAGGTATCCGGTATGTATTTGGCGGGTAATTATTATTTCAGACTCACGGGACGCGATAATGAAGGTGCTGCTGCCTACGATACTGTGATAGTTAATGTGACTATCAGCACAACTTTTGACTGTAAGGCTGAAGCAGGGCAGAATGTTGTGATCGACGCTAACACATCGAACTCGTTTGCTGTACTCGATGGCAGCCTGTCAATCGGCGTGGATTCAGCGAGGTGGAAGCTCATCACCTCTGTGGATTTTCCCAAATGGAAAGCTCGGATCATCAATCCAACCTCGCTAAAAGCGTATGCGCTCATCTTCCCTTATAAGGATGGCGGCTACAACTATGAATTGACTGTATGGGGCCCAGCAGGCTGCGTTAGTAAAGACACCGTAAACGTATACCGTGCCCGCAATCCATCGCCGCAAGGAGTAGATGGAACAAGAAGCGGACATTTGGTTACATCTTCGGACACTGCTCTGCTTCACAGTCTTGGCGTAAGTGAACCGGTAATTGGCAAAGACTGGTGGGTTCCTGGGGCTAATACTGAGAACACTGCCATCGGAAAGACAGCGATTGCCATGGGGTCAGAATTGAAGCTGGAGCCTGGGGCAAGAATCTTCATAATGGCCGGTGATTATGCCTGGATCACGATCAAGCCAGATAGTGGCGCTGTGGTCGGTACGCCTGAGCAACCTATAGTTATCACGAACGTTGGCGGACAGGTTAGGGCAGGATATATGACTCTGCAGAATGTGGTACATGCCAAACTTACCGGTAAGTATGTACCAGGTGTCTCCGGTCACAAGAGCTTTCGTGGGCATGATGCCGGCACCAGGGCATATGTAGCTGATAAATACGGATTCGACCTGAACAACCGGTATGCATCACTGGTATCTGTAGGCTTAAAGATCGATGGCTATTTCACCAACTACGTGGAAGTGGAATATGTGGCCGTTCGCAATGGAAATTTTGCCGGGGTTCAGATCAAACAGGATGATAGGAATAATACCATGTATGGTATCAATGTGCATGATTGCTACATTGAGAATACGCATGGCGAAGGGGTTTATACGGGATCTACCAAAAAAGAAACCGTCCGCCACAGCTTACAGGACTTCAAGTTTAAGAATAATCTACTTGTCAACGCCGGCAAC
This sequence comes from Chitinophagaceae bacterium, assembly GCA_051954695.1. Taxonomy (GTDB): domain Bacteria; phylum Bacteroidota; class Bacteroidia; order Chitinophagales; family Chitinophagaceae; genus Terrimonas_A. The sequence goes on along the minus strand of JBQCHL010000024.1, from coordinate 83,020 downwards.
GAGATCATCCAGATAAACAATAACAGCACTGGTGCTGCAATAATGAATAATGTGGCTATTAATTCAGCCACCAATTATCAATCGCCGTTCAATGTAGATCAAAGTATGGGTCTGCAGTCTACGTTCAGGGGCGGAAAAGATACTGTGGAGAATAATATGTTCGATGGTACCGCATTCCAGGATGTGAATTATTATCAGGCTGGCCATGATTCTGTGACTGTAACTACCGATACCGTCTTTGTTCAGAATAATTACTTCCGAGGTGGCCGTGGCCGTTATGGAGGCGTGATCAATATGAGCAATAATCCACCGTCTGGCTTACTCGGTCTCTGGAAGAACAACTGGTTCAGTGATTATGGCTTTACAGCGGACAGAGTCTACATGCCCGGCCAGTTACTTGCTTCCAATAGTAACTATCTGTTTCAGGTTCTCGGCTCCAGCGGGACGATTAAGATGCGGGATTCTTATTATGACGGCAGCAAGTCCTTATTCATGGTACCGAATAACATCGTCGATACTGCAGGCATGCAGTTGCGGACAATTGCAGCACCGAAATATAAGAACTCTGGGTGGCCCTATGGCTTTTCTTACCGGGATGTGGCGGAATGGGCTTACACAATTTACAGCACATGGGGAGATGAGAACACGACCACCCGAAATACGATCCGCTTAGGCGACTCAGTGTACTACCAGATCAATGATCTCGTGATCTGGATGGGCAGCTATTACCGGTCCAGGATCTCCGACAATTTTGGTCACATGCCGACAGGAAAGACAGATCAGTTTTGGGAGCTCCTCACCTGGCAATGGAACGGGGAGACAAGAACAACGCCACCCAATGACTACCGCTTGGCTGATGATGATCCTTATAAAGAACTTGGTATTGGTTTGATGGATTCCGTATCAGGAGGTCCTGTAACACCACCTCCGAACCAAGCGCCGACATTGATCAGCTGGCCACCGGCTAATCAAACGATCAGCTCTGCCAATTCAATCCAGGTGAAGGTAGAAGCCGCTGATAACGATGGGACGATTGTGGATCGCCGCCTTGTGATGGTTAATGGACCGGATTCGTATTTCAGTATAGAGAATGCCGGTATAGGGATATGGAATATCAATTTCAGCGGCACAGTAACACAGAAGAAGGATTACAGCTTTGAAATCCAAGTGGAAGATAATGCGGGTGCAGTATCGTCAGTTCGCTTTAATGTGACTATTCTTCCAAAGCCTGCAGGGCCACCGAAGACACTTACCGAAAGAAGTGTGATCAACTTAAATACCAAGGTTAAACAATAAAACCATGAGGGCTTTTAAAATGCATGAACACTGGAAACCTGGCAACATCGCTGTAACCGTAATAGGAACGATCGGCGGATTTATAAGCTATATCCGAAGTATGCCTATGATATCCATCAGTTCGGAATTACTAGGGCTCATGAAAGCGTGTGTGTCGGCTTTAATTATTGCCGCCTGCGCAGCTATGGGAAAGAAGATTGGCGAAGAGTATTGGCCGAGTCTAAAGAAATTTTTTTATAAACAATTCAAAAAATAAATCATCATGTTTAAAGGAATAGACTTCCGCGAATTGATCGAAAGCATTGACTGGCTCTTTTGTGCAGTATTGCTTCTTGGTGGCCGGTACTGGGGAGTAAAGTACTTCCGGATTGCCAAAAGGGAAGCGGTTAACTTCCTCGCCTTCGCCACAACATTTGGAATTATCTACTTGCTATTGCTTTCTGCAACGCAAGGGGTTGATAAAAATAAATGGGTCGGCCTGTTCGTGACTTATCTGTTCACTACTTCTCTCTATGAAGTTCTTGTGCAGGTCCTTTTTGAGAGAATTGAAAAATTCCTTGGCATTAAACCAAACTTATGACCAGAGTTGAATTAAACCGATTGGCGTATGTATGGCTGGCACTGGCCATGTTGCTGCTTTCTTCCTGCAATGTGCTGAAGGAAAAATGGAGCAAAAAGAATGACCTATCCAAAACGGACACCAGCTCTGTACAAACGGATATCATAAGTGTTAAAAAGGAGTCAGGCAGCGAAAAAGAGAACTCGAAGTATGAGAAAGAAATGACCATAATCCCAACGCTTGTGCGAGATACAATAAATAACACGGTGAAGGTGTACCCCAAAACCTATATCCGGGAAAAGGGGGAAGTACAGAAGGAATATATATACCTAAATAGCGACAGTACCAAGTTTGAGAAATTGGAGCAAGCATTATCTACTCTTACCCTTGCAATGGCAGAGCAGTATAAATATAAGAAGAGCATAACTCCGTGGTATGTCTGGGTAGCATTGGCATGGGCTGCATTATGCAGTGTAGCTATTATTTACCTTATAATTCGTAAAAAATGACAAAGCCTAAAGCAACTCGTAAGGAAATTGAAGGTAAAATGCGGCTGGAAGGTATATCCATTCCTGAGCCGGTAATAATTGTAGGTATCCGCGGTTATTACAAAAACTCAATGGGCAAACCTGGGGAAAATGATCGGGGTATATATGATGATGCAATATTTCTCATAACGCCAAATGACTTCCTTACCTTCAATGCCAATACAGACCCCTCCAGGTTTCAGTCTGGCATTGCTAAACTTGTTCCGGGATTGCATTATTTCAAAAAGGGATTACATGGTATATCCAGGTCAAACCCATATCCGGCGTTCCGGCCGGCCACTCCAGATGAATCGTTACCTGTGACCAGGGATGGGAAGACCGGTATCTTCAAAGGGATAGCCATCAATATCCATAAAGGCGGCTATAATACTACGAGCAGTGCAGGCTGTCAGACAATTTTTCCAGATCAATGGATGGAGTTCAAAAATGCCGCCTATAAGGCGATGGATGACGAAGGCATGAAAATAATTCCTTACGTTCTAATTGAAGCATAACTTTTTCTCATAAGCAGTTTAGTTTTGGTGATGCCCTGGAGTGTCTACTCTGGGGCTTTGATTTACGGTAACCCGTACAGAATAATCTGGAATCAGCAATTACCTTTGTTCTGATTCCGGTCATTTTTTTTAATTTGTTTTGATTAAAGCCCTGGGATATACCTGGGGCTTTTTTTAGCTAATAAAAAGGGCCAGGATAAACCTGGCCCGACAATAGAAGTTTTTAACGTCAATCAAAAACTAAAGTTCTACTGCCATAAGTTCTTGCCCTAATGTATGTAGGGCTTCCTCAATTTTTTTAGTCTGCGCTGCGCGAGGTTTTTTAAGGCCGGTGGCATAATGTTGGATTTGTTTTTGATTTATCCCGGTCAATTTTTCGAATGCTGCGTTTGTGAAAATGCCCTTATAATAATTCAGCAGGCTCTCTGTATCAAACTTATAAACCAATTGATATTCCTTATCCAGGAACGAAGGTCTATTTTTTGCATTGAAGCTTTTCATAGTTTCTATAGCGTCCATGACATCCTGTTTACACTCCTGCACAGTATCCCCTCCTCCTGTGATCCCCCTCTCATTCTCCGCATAAGCCCAGTATCCATCTTCATTTTTTTCAATAATAATTCTGATCTTTTTCATCTTTTTAAAGTTTTTTTAAGAGATGGGGTTACAGCCCCATCTCTTTTCTTAGTTTTTTTTCAAGGCCCTTACCTAATTCTTTTGAACCGTGATTAGGTACTGTAACTTGCTTGCCACTTTTCTCATAGATTTCGTGACTGCCTTTTCCGTGCCTTAGGAAAACCCAGCCTTTCCGCTTGATCTCCCTGATAAATTCGCTCGACTTCATAAAGAACTTGTTTTTGATTGACAAATCAAAGGTAGTAATACTTCTACTATTATCAAAATATTTTTGAAATCTTTTTGGGTCAGCTTTTTACTTATGCCCTGTCCTTTCACACCCTATTCCTGAAAAGTAGGTTTGTATCACTGAAGACATTTTGTCAAATGAAAACAACCCTACCGAAAATGAAAAAATTCTTAATTGTAGCAATGGCACTTATTGCTCTTTTGGCAGTGCCGGCTAAAGACACACATGCCCAGATCATCCGACCGGTCACTATCTCCAGTTCGGATTCTCTCCTTACGAATGCCGATACTGCCTACATCGCTCTTACTTTCGATGGCAGCTATAAAAGTGTAGAGGCATGGGTTGAGGAAATCAGTGGAACGACCGGCGGAAAAGTATATCTGCAGGGAAAGCTACCCCATAACGGAGTATCAGTAAGTGCCGATTGGGCCTCCCTGGATTCGCTAACATTAGCTGATCAGGCAGCTGCGCAGTATAAACTCTTTAATGTTCCCAATCCAAGAACGTATGCCGCCTACCGACTGGTATTTCTAAAATCAGGCTCCGGTACTGCGCGCATCAAAGCGTGGTATGTCAGGTATACAGGAGGCGCGCTATTCCATCGTGATCCGTACCAGGGCATGGCCGCATTGAGTGATCGGTACACAGGACTGGTTTATCAGTCCCCTCCCCTGATTAACTCATTTGCGTACCAACCCGAATTCCATTCCAGCGACAGGGGACTCTAATCCCCTGTCCTTTCATCCGTACCCTATCGAAAACATCTTTGTACCTGTGGATTTCAGAACACTTAGCAACATTTACCGTAAACCCTGGCTAATCGAAAGCCAGGCGGCTATGCGATACCTGGATTTGATTGAGGCAAGCAGAAAAGAAGGAACCAGGTTTTCCTTTGACGAAAAAAAACAGGTAAGTGCATATCAACGCTCTTTTACAGGCACCAGCATTGTCGCTCCAATTAACCGAAATGATGCCGAGGATCATCCTGGTTATGAAGGGAAGACAGTTGGCATACTACCGGTAATCGGCCCAATGATGAAAGAAGATTTTTGCGGCTGGTTCGGTACAATTAATCTACGGAATGAGCTGAGCCGCATGCATGCTACCGAATCCATCCGGGAAGTTGTGTTGTGGATAGATAGTCCCGGGGGTACGGTTGACGGCACTGAACCCTTTGCCGAAGATGTACTTAAGTCGCCAAAAAATACGACCGCCATTGTTGACGAGATGATGTGTAGTGCAGCTTACTGGCTTGGGTCCTCAGCAAAAAATATTGTTGCTGTATCCAAAACAGCCATGATCGGAAGCATTGGAACGATGATCTCTTTTCTTGACCGGACTGAGCAAATGAGAGATAATGGTATAGTGTTGAGGGAGTATTTCGCAGATAAGTCTGCTGACAAGAACAAGGATTTTCGGGAAGCCAAGGATGGGAATGGCCGGTTGCTCATTGAGAATCTTTTGAACCCGACCAATGATGTTTTCCTGGAAGCGGTTAAAGCGAATCGTGGTGATAAGCTTGCCGCCTCAAAAACACTTACTGGCAAAACGTTTCTTTCTGAACAAGCATTGGAGTATGGGTTGATTGACGAAATCGCACCTATGAACCAGGTAATCAACAAACTTATTGATTCACATAAAATTTTTGTATAGATGAAATGGAAAAATATCCGCTCCTTTTTTGGTATCGCCGAAAGCAACACTGAAAAAGTTGAGCTGACAGATGAAAAGCTGGACCAGGTTGACGCAGGCCTTCAGCAGTTGCAGGAATTGAGAGCCGAAAACCAGCGGCTCAAGGAGGAAGCCGCCATCGCTGCCACAGAAAAGACCAATCTGGAAACCAAATTGCAGCAAGCCAATGCAACAATTCAAACACTTGAAGCAAAAGTGACAGAACTCAGTAAACTGGATGGTGCTAAAACCACCACAGTGAAAGCGGAAGGTGAAAACGAAAAGGAGACCGAAAACCCTTTGGAAATGACCTTTCAAAAAAATCTTTTCAAACAAGTATAGCCGTTCAATCAAATCATACCCTATTTAAACTTTAACTATGGCAATTGATGTCGCTGATGTAAAGGCCCAGTTTGGTTCTTATTACATCAAAAATGAAATCAACATGCAGCGTCTCCGCTCTATGTTGTACCAACCGGTAGAAACAGCCTCACTGTTTGCTGACAGGCCTGGTTCAGATACGATCTACCGTGGCGCGCTGTCACAATTAAACCGCATCGTCCAGCCTTTCCAAAAGGCTTATACGCCGATTGGAGAGATCGTTTTCAAACCGAACCAGATCGATCTGTACCAGATCAAGATTGATATTTCAGAAACTCCGGATGACCTTGAAAGGAGTTATGTAGGATTCCTGGCTGACAAAGAAGATCTGGAAAGAGCCAACTGGCCGTTTGTGCGCTGGCTTATTGAAGAGCACATTATTGCCAAAAAACAGGAAGACCTGGAACTGAACGAATATTTCAGCGGCGTATATGCCGCACCAGCTCCTGGCAATGCCGGCGCAGCTGGTACTGCCATCAATGGGATCCGTAAGCAGATCCGCGACTATGCAACTGCCGGCCGTACCAATTTAACCAATGGTCCGATCGCCATGGGTGCACCAGCTGCAGATCCTGCAGACTTCTGTACGCAGGTGGAAGAATTCGCGGAAGCCATCCCTCCTATATTCCGCAGCAAGCTCGATGTGATATGCATGAGCAAAGAACTGGAGTTGAGATATCGCCGGGGTCGCCGGGCGAAGTATGGCAAGGAAGTCCAGTTTATTAACAACCAGGATCTCTCCACACTCGAGGATTTCCAGAACTTGAAAGTAAAAGGCCTTGCCAGCATGAGTGCTGCACAGACCAATATGATCTGGGCAGCTATGCCGAATATCCGCATCAGGCCAACCAAAAAAGCATCCCTGTCTGATACCATGAAAATGGAAAGCAACAGGCGTGTTGTGGATCTGTTCAGTGACTGGTGGGAAGTACTGGGCTTTGAAGTTCCTGAGTTCATATTCCATAACGACCAGGACCTGGCATAGACGAAAAACCCTTAACGATAGTGAAGGGCCGGTGGCATGTTGCTTTTTTCACTGGCCTTTCCTTTAAAAACATTATTGATGACAAAGAATAATAAACCCGAGGAAATCACTCCGCCACTCACACTTGAAGAGGCGCTTCAGCAGCTTTCAGAAAGCCAGGGTGTAGTCATTCTCCTGGAGAAAGACAAAAAAGATCTTACCGATGCGTTGGCTATCGCCGACCAAAAGCTGGTCGCTTCCGAAGAAAAATATCAGGCCCTGGTTGCCGAAAAAGATACCCTGGAAACGATCAATATGGACCTGCAGGGATCTATTGAAAAATTATCAGAGGAACTGGACGGCAAAAAGGAAACAGGCAATTTACCCGGTACTGCTAAACAGGCAATACTCTCTACCCCTTCAGACACCTTTGAAATAGATGGCACCAGGTACAAGTTCATCTGCCCCGTCTTCACATTTAAAGGTCAGCGATTGGTTGCTGCTGATTTGATTAATAATACCGATGCCTTGATGACCCTTGTCACTGCCGGTGTCGGCTTCATTCAAAAGGTAAAATAAACCCGTTAAACCTAATCCTAATCTTAAATGGCTAAGTACAAAAACCTCCGCAAATCCGATATAACGCATGCCGCACCAGGTTATGCCGCGAATGCCTTCATTATTCCACTAAGCTGGATCGATACGTTCGGTGAGCCTGTCGGCGATGTCAATGTAGGAAACTCTGTGACCATTGATGAAAGCCACGTTTTACTTGCCAATAAGGGCGCTATTGCGGTCTATTGTGTTCCAAAAACTATTGAGGGTAATGGTGAATTGGTTGGTGAAAGCCTGGCAAAAAAATACGCCTGGAGGCCTAAGATCATCATCCCTGGTGATAACCCGGTTGTCCTGGAGACCGTAAAAAATCTCATCAATGAGAATTTCCTCTTGCTTGTTAAAGATGCGGAATGCCAAAGTGAAGGATATATACAATTTGGCTGTGATTGTGACCCTTGCGAAGTAGATACTTCCACCTTTACCAGCGGTACGGCCGGCGAAGGAAGAAAGGGTTATGAGCTCAACCTGCTCACCTATTGCAAGTTCTTCTATAACGGCATTATCCAGGAACTGGATGATGAAGCCGAGGAAGCAGTATAATTGAAAAATCACTACCATGAGTACAATTCAATTTAAACGGCCGGAAGTAGCCGCAAAATATGTCTGCAAGTTTGAAAAGGATGTTGTGATAAATGCCAAAGGATATACTGGTTTGATCAGTAATATCAACCTGGCAGGCGCTGAGCACATGATCAAGTCTAAACACCCCGCGATTCAACTTAAACCCCAGGAAGAGGTGAAAAACAAACCTGGCAAGCAAGCTGAAGCGGAAGTAAAATAATTCGCCTTCATCCGTCAGCCTTAACCGAAAAGCCCGCTTATGGCGGGCTTTTTTTCATGGGTCGCTGTCCTTTCAAACCCCTTTGTTCACCGGTACTTTTATAGCATGTTCTCTTCTGAAGACATGGATAAGTTCAATACAGCAGTTGCCGATTGGGCAAAATCGACCAAGCGTGATGTTATTGCTGAAATGGATGCCCTAGGGATCCAGGCCAGCAGTCAAAGCAAAAGCCCCATTCCTCTCCGTAAAGCGTTGAGATCATCTGTTCGTAAACAGGGTGGAATTGCCAGCCGGATTACGTTCAAGTTCCCTCGCTATGCTGTGTTCAGGCATAAAGGTGTGGGCCGGGGCACCAAGATCTCGGAAGTGGGGACGACGGCCCGCCGGCCAGCTCCATTCCTGAACCCGGTCATTGATAAAAATCTCGACGAACTGGTTGATCTGGTCGCTGATCACCAGGGTACCCTTATTGTAAACGCCTTAATGATCCGCTAATGGCAGCTTCTGACGTAAGATCCAAAAATGTAAATATTTACATCAACGATGATGCAGCTATTGATGCCTATAACCGTCTGCAGAAGGACCAGGACAAGTATAGTAAAGCGGTTGATCAGGGAAGGAAAAAAATCGAGCAGCTTGAAAAAGCGATTGCTAAAGCGAAGGCTGAAGGTGGCAAGACCTCCCCTCTTATCAAAGAGCTGGATAAACAAAACAAAGCGCTCGCGGCGAATGAAAAAGCGCTCAAAAAAACGACCGATCAGCAGGCGAAGCTGAAAAACCAGATAGACAGTGGCACAGGGCCGTCCCTGAGGCAACAGGAGGCTTATGTTCGCCGGCTGACCAATGAATATAAAAATCTCTCACAAGGAACAGAAGAGGCAGAAAAGAAGCTAAGAGAGCTTGGAGAAGCATCCAAGGTCCTCGACGCCATGACTCAACGGCTTCATAATGTCACCAATGCTCAAAACCAGGTCGCTAAATCCGGAGGATGGCTATCTTCTTTTTTTGGAAACCTGGCGGCCAACCTGGTCATGAAAGCAGGAGCAGCTATCAAAGACTTTTTTAAAGGGGCTTTGGATGAAGCACTGGCCGCTGAAGAAGGAGCGGCCAGGCTGAAAGCCACCCTGGACAATTTGGGTAAAAGTGACGTGTTTGATCGCCTCGTCGCCAAGGCCGACCAAATGGCCGAAAGGTTCAAATATCTTGACAACGACGATGTCCTGGATGTTTTTGAGAAACTGATTGATTATGGCAAGCTGACCGAAAAGCAGATGAATGATCTATTACCGGTCATTATCAATTTCGCGGCAAAACAGCGGATTTCCATACAGGAATCCACATCGGTTATCATTAAGGCACTTTCAGGAAACGCGAAGGCATTAAAGGAATATGGTGTCAGTGTCAAGGATGCAGGAAGTACCAGTGAACGGTTAGATATCATTATGACAACGCTGGCTTCTAAAGTGGAAGGTGCTGGTGATACCTTCTCCAAAACAGCCAAAGGTGGTATTGAAGAAGTAAAAACGCAGTTCAATGATCTCAAGGAGCAGATCGGTACGGGGCTTCTACCGATGCTTAATAAGTTGTTGTCTTTTGCCCTTAAGGCAATTCAAGGGCTAAAATCTGTTAGTAACATAGTCAGCGATATTTTCTCTGGCGACAAAACATTTAGAGCATCTGTCATTGGTCAAGCTGCAAAGATTAATGACGATGCAAGGGCATATGTTGAAGAAAATTATAAAGCTGGTTTAGCCTTATTCAAATCCGGCATGAAGATGTACGATGAAGCAATAAAGTCAGGAAGGGTTACAGAGGAGCAGGCTTTCAATGAACAGTTAAATGGTCTGATAAAGTCTCAAGAGGAAAGAGAAAAATTAATAGAAAAACTGAATAAATCATTTGATTCTGATGGCGGTAAGATGTCTCCTCGACAAAGAGAAGCTGCCAGATTAAGCAATATTCAAAGATTAAAAAATGCTCTAACTGATTACGAAGCTACTCAACGATTGATCAATGATCTGAAGGCGGAAAGGGCTACTGATGTCCTTGGATTACAAACTCCGGATGATAAAAAAGATCCGAAAGAGGACCCTGCCCTGAAAAAGCTGCTCGAGGATCTTAAACGTTTTGAGGAGGAGGTAAAAAAAATCCGCTCTGAACAATCGGCCTGGTATCTGACAGACCGAGAAAAGGAAATCCAGGCTACTACAGAGAAATATGAAAAGCTCCGTGAGCTGGCGCATGGTCATTTTGATAAGCTCGTTCAGTTGCATGAGCTGATGCGAAAGGACTTCATGCACATTGATAAAAAGTATGATGCTGCCGATGAGCAACGGAGAAAGGAAAATGATAAAAAGACCAAAGAGGATTTCGATAAAACAGCAGATCAGGCGGCTAATGAAGGCCTACGCGGGTCACAGCAAACCAGGACTAAGATAGAGGAAGGTCTGGAGAAAAAAAGAAGGGATATCCTCGCGGGTTTGCAATTAAAAGCAGAAAAGGCTTTTCTACTCGATAAGCTGAAAGCCCAGTTGGAATATCTGGATTGGGAAAAACAGATCGAGCTTTCCAATACCCAGCTTACCGAGAACGAGAAGGCGCTGATTGAAGAGCAGTACAGGCAGAAAAAAATGGAGGCTGAAATCAGTTTTTATGCCAAGCTTCTTTCCGATATTATAACTTTTGCACAAACTCTTGCTGATGTATTTGCACCTAATGACCAAGCAGAAAAAGCACGGGAGGATGCTGAGCTAGCCCGACTGCAGAAACAAAACGATAAAAAGAAATCCGCCGATCAAAAACTGCTTAACCAAAAGCTGATCAGCCAGCAGGAATATAACCGGAGAGCTAAGATCCTGGATGATCAATACAACGCCCAAGCTTCTGCAGCCAAGAAAAAACAATGGGAACGCCAGAAAAAAGCGGATGAGATCGCTGCTATTATCAGTGGATCGCAAGCCGTGTTGTCGGCTCTGCAAACCAAGCCGTTCCTTTTGGGCCTTACCCTGGCTGTCATTGCGGGTATAAAAACTAAAAAGGAGATTGATAATATCCGGAACCAACCAGTCCCGGAATTTGCAACTGGCGGCTTCCTCAGCGGACCTTCCCATAAGCAGGGTGGCATTGATATGATCAATTCCAGGACCGGTAAAAAGGTAGCAGAAGCAGAAGGCGGTGAGGTCCTTTTATCGAAAAATACGGTTGCTAAAAACCCGGAACTAGTAGGAGCACTGCTGCAGGCTTCTATGAGGAACAACGGGACGATCAAACCTTTCTGGAAAAACCGTCCTTACAGATCAATTGATGAGGTGGGGATTTCCAGAAGCATTCAAAAGACCAGGTACTACGAAAATGGAGGGGTGATCGGTGAAACAAATACTGTGCAAGCAGGGTCTGGTCAATCCGTGGCTGTAGTAGCAGAGCCATCACCAGCACAAATGGAAATATGGCAGGCCATACTGGACAGATTGAATACCCCCCCTAAAGCCTATGTGGTATATAGCGAAATTCAGGATGCCGGCGACAAACTTTCCCAGATAAAAGACGACGCTGTGTTCAGGTAGCGCTGTCCTTTCATTGCCTCCCCTTCCCTCCTACTTTCGTAGCGTGGAGAATATTACTTTAAAAGAAGTATTGGCCGCGATAGATAGCGGGAAAGTAATCGACGAGATCACTTTTGTGACATATAATGCACAAAAGAAAACCGGCGGCGAACTGATCACCATACGTGGTGGGCGCAAACATAACTGGTTGAGTCCGGCCGAACGTGAAAAAATAGCCAGGACGCAGCCCACCAGTTCACTGATTAAAAAGGATCCGCGCCATTACGAAAACAGTACCCGTAATATCATGATCCTGCATAACCGGGAAATCCGAAAAATCCATATACGATTGATAAGAAAGTTTAATGGTAAAACCGTACTATGAGCGTTTACATTCACCAAGGCATAGGTTACAGTCAGCGTACATCAGCTGCCTACATTGTAGGAAATACAAAAGAAGTTGATGGCAAGAAAGTAACTGTGCCTGCAGAAAAGATGACCACATCCTCATCACCCTGGGCGAACTGGGGCCCTAATAATGACCAACCGATCAGGATGGCCAAAGACATTGAAGATTGTGGTGTTCTGGCTGCTGGACTCGATATCAAAACCCGTATTGCCATAGGCAAAGGCCCCGCCGTATTCATCCGGGAGAGCGTGGATGCTGAAGGGAAAGAAGAGCTGGTGCATGTTAATGATTCAGAAATAGAGGACTGGTTTGAACGCAATGATACATTCGATTATTCCATGCAAAGTGTGTTCGACCTGTTCGGTTATGGATGGGCGCCTTCCCAATTAATTCTGAGCAGGGACCGAAAAAAGATCAATCGGATAAAACGAACTGATGTAGTGACAAGCCGTTTGGAAAAAAGGAACCTTTCATCAGGCCTCATTGAAAATATGTATCTCTCAGCTGACTGGTCCTGTACCGGTTCATTTTCAGATCTGACACCAAAGATCCCGGTGCTCGAAGAAAAGAATGAACTGGAGGATCTGCTGCAGCGGCAGTCAGGCTTTGAGTTTGCATTGATCAACCGCCAGCTCCGGAACGGCAGACACTATTACCCCAACCCCCTATGGTGGAGCACCCGGCAATGGGTAGAGATAGCCAAGGCGGTCCCTGCTATGAAAAAAGCCATGTTCAATAATCAGATGACCATTAAGTACATGGTCACGATCAGTCAGAATTACTGGAAGCGCATTCATAAAAACTGGGATACGTTCACGGTAGATAAGAAGCAGCAGATCATTAGTGATAAGTTGGAAGAGATTGATAAATATCTGGCAGGTAATGACAATCAGTTCAAAAGCATATTTGCCAACTCATACGTTGACCCGGTAACCAAGGTGGAAACTGCGGATATTAAGATTGACGTTCTGGATGACAAGATGAAAGATGGTAAGCTATTGCCTGACAGCTCAGCGGCCACCAGCGAAATATTGTTTGCCCTCAACATAAATCCGGCTTTATCCGGCGCAGGTTCTCCGGATGGGGCTTATAGTAAAACACCGGGTGGTAGCAACATCCGGGAGGCCTATATGGTGCAGTTGATGCTCCTGGAATGGGAACGTCGAATGAATGCCAGGATCTTTAACCTGGTCAAACAGTACAATGGCTGGAGCCGCCGGCTGGAAAAAGAGGGGAAACCTCTTGTCATCCGTTACCCCTCGGGGTTGCTCACGACACTTGATACCGGTAAATCCACCAAACCAGAAATCGTTTAAAATGGCACAACTGATCAACGATATTATCACTGCGAAAAAATACGTCCGGGTAAACTTTATCAATTCCGCCAAAAGTTTACCTGACTTTCAATATGCAGCAGAGCGGTTTCTTATCCCTGTTATTGGCCAGACGATGTATGATGATGTGTTGAATGATATTGTCACCGCTGAATTCCCGGAGAATCCTCCGGATGGTTATGTTCCCATCTACGATGACGAGGAATTCGTTAACAGGGTCCGTGCCGTGGTATGCCCTCTCGCCTATATGCTAGATCTTGCCACCAGCCAGGTACAGTTAACTGATGCAGGTCTTCGCACCATCAGCACGGATAATATGCAGGCCGCACATCGCTGGGAGTATAACGAGGTGCGTGAGTCGCTTGCAGATAAGGGATCCTTTGCCATAGAAAGCCTATTGCAATATCTTTTTACCAATAAAGCAGACTATCCTCATTGGACAGACAGTGACGAGTATAAATTATTAAATGCCCTGGTCTTTAAGACCGGTATTGAGTTTAGCGGATATTTTAAGTTATCGCAACCGCACCGCACTTTCTGGACGCTCAGACCGCTGATCGCAGAAGTGCAGGACTTATATGTTGCTCCTTTGATTGGTGAGGAGTATTATAAAACAATAGTCGGTAAAGGAGACCCATCTATTGAGGAAAAACAGGTACTTCTTTTTATTAAGAAAGCCGTGGCGCAGTATACTATATTGAAGTCCATCGAGAAACTGCTGGCACGCCAAACAGCAGCCGGGTTTACAATACTGCTGACTGCAGGCAACTCCGATAGTGCCAATGCCGGCACCGCTGTAGCAACTGACAATTCCCTGGACTTATTGTATAAGAGCTGCGAGAGGACGGGAGATGCTTATGCCTTGCAACTAAAAGAATACCTGGATAAAACCGCGTCTGCAGAAAAGCTGGCAGAATACTTTAACAGTGATAAGTATGTCCCTCCGACAACCCAGGAATCTATGAGTCCTAATCATTGCCGCAAAATTTTCGGATTTTGATCAACCTGTTTTATCATAAAAAAAGATTCTTCAGCATTCCTGAAGGTCCGCACGAACTGACGAAAAAACAGTTTATCCAAGTAGCCCCCCTGTTGTACCATGGTGGCGATGAGATTTTGTGCAAAGTGGCTGCCTTAAGAAAGCTTAGTGGAATGAGTACATTTCGCTGGAAGCTTTTAAAGCCACTCGTCATTGAACAGGCTATTGAGCATATGAATTGGTTATTTGAAGGATTCAGGATTACCCGACAGTTGATCCCTGAATACGGAGGCATGTACGGTCCTTCAGGGGACTTTGACAATTTTAAAATGGCTGAGTTTCATTTTAGCGAACAGTATTACAGAGAACTCAAAGAAGGGGGAGATTCGCTCGATAAACTGGTGGGAGTATTATACCGCCCTGGAAAATCAGGGTATGACCGTAGGCGTGATCCGGATGGAGATACCAGAATTCCTTTCAATGAGAACCTTATCACCTGGTCAGCCAAAAAGATATCCAGGTGGCCGAATGCTGTGAAGATTTCAATCTTCATCTGGTATGACAGTTGCCGGCAGGCTTTAGAAGAAAATAACCCGCTTGTTTTTAAAGTAGATTCGGAGTATGAGAGTCAGTTCGACACAGGCATGTACGGCATTATGCGAAGCCTGGCTGGTGATAAGCTGGGTCCAGTGGAGAAAATAGAGCAGCTTTATGTGCATCATGCTATGATGGAAATTGGGTTGATCAGGGAGGAGCAGGAATTTTTTGAAAAGAAAATAAAAGAAATAGAAAATGGGAGTGTTCAAAAATAAAAGTCAATACCTGATGTCACTGGCTATTGCCAACCGGTTAATAGCACATGATGCACCAGCTCCGGATACTGGAGGAAAAAGAGAGTCATTTTTTAGAATGAACGATGAGGAGGAATTAATGGCCGGGTGTGTGAACTGGGCACATTTTCCCTGTATGGTCTTTGCCGGGTTTTCCGGGAGGTTCACATCCAATGACCGGTCTGTATCCAAACGGCTTGTCACTACAGAACTCTTCTTTTTGCATAAGGCTGATCCTACTAACATGAATGATATCGAAACCGCTTATGATATCTCCTTCGATGTTATGCAGCAGTTGATCAGCCGGATGTTTAATGATTTTGAAGAGAACGGATCCTGTAGCCCGTTTGACAACCTCGATTTATCCAGATTTAATTTTTCACCTGTTGGGCCAATAGGACCGGGATTGTATGGCTGGCAGCTTCTTTTCTCGGATGAAAAGTTTGCAAAGGATATCCTGGATTATGACGCTTCAAAATGGTTTTAAAAAATGGCTTATCAATTAAAAGAAAGACCCCATCGGCACGCCTTTAGCCTGAACCCCATTCGTTATGTAGTAGAGGTAAACAATCCTGAAGCCCCGGGATGCGCCGTTGAGTTCCAGCTATACGTGTTTCCAATTGAAGAAGCCCCGGTAACCGACGTATCCTCCTTTGGCTTTAATGGGAAACTTGTGACGACTCAGACACTTTATCCAAATCCTGATGGGCGCATAGAGTTCTATTTAGAAGACTTCTTGAATAGCCAGCTTGATTGGCAATTACCAGCTCTTTTCCTGGAAGCCGGTCCCAGTTCCATATCAGCGGTGACAAGCCAGATCAAACGATATTCCATCCGGTACCGGCAGATCACTAAGACAAACCTTTCACCGGCATGGGCGTCGGACTTTGACAATCTCCGCCTGGTACTCAAAGGAGGGGTGGCAAAAGAAAAGTTTGACAGGAATAATTATTTTATTAATCACTTGTATGTAAAGAAGGGATTCCTCACCTGGCAGCCGGATGATGAGTTGATAGGCATAAGCGAAGTGAGATGCCTTACTTATTTTCATCATGATGTCGAACTTCCAGAACTTAGAGCCAGGATAAGGATCGTTTATACAGACGGCACCGATTTCGTGGATTTTAAAGACTTCCCCTTAGCCCCTCAATCTTTACTTTTTCATATCCCCTGTTCGCTTAAAGATTTTGCGGTGGATGATTCCAAGCACGTTTGGTTTTATGAGGTCAGTGTGGTGGATCCCGACGAAGTGGAATTTGCCAAAGTATACCGGCTATTCGTTGATTACAATCAGTATTACCAGCAGTTTTCCTTCATTTATTCCAACAGTTTAGGCGGGATTGATACGGTCAGGATACGTGGCGATTATGACGTGGAAATGGTTCGGGATTATGCCGATATTGAAAAAGCAACCGGAGGGGATTTTTCCGGCTCAATTTTACCTACTGAAATTGGAGCTATCAATATCAGTAAGTATGAGATATATAAGGGGGATGCCGGCTATCTAAATTCAAAAGCCATGCAGGAAAGCTTGCAGGATATGCTGCTCTCGGAAAACGTTTTCCGCATCCTTGGTGGCCGCGGACTTCGGATAGTGAACCTGCAGAAATCGCAGCCAATGGGATCCAGCGATGATACCCGCTGGAGCTTTCCCTTACAATGGCGATATACCTATAATAACTCATCATTCACCCCATTTGAAACAAGTTTTGGTAATGGAGTGAATGATGAGCCAGACGGTCCCATTTTGGGCATCTGCCAGGCGCCTGGTAATCTCACTGTTGAGAAAGTAGCAGAAGAGGATGGCGAAGCGACTTATGCTTTCACCTGGGATGAGATATTGGGAGCCGCAGGATATGAACTACAGTATAAATTATCATCAACTGATAACTGGACAACTGTACCCACAGAGGATCCGAATGCCTCTCTGACATTAAGTATCGAAGGAGAATACCAATGGCGGATAAGAACAAAATGCTCAGAAGAGGATTTTAGCGGATACGTGTCCGGACAGGGCTTTACCGTTGACTTTGTAGAAGCGGCATGTATGCCCCATTCCAATCTGGCAGTTTCATTGATAACGTTGACTGAAACCGATGGTACTGTCACCTTTACCTGGGCGGGTTCACCTGGTACAGTCGGATTTATTCTGGAATGGCGGCCGGTTGGTACTGCTGTCTGGAATGCAATAAGTTCCATTCTGAATCTGCAGATTACCGTTCCTAAAGATGTGCAATACGAGTGGCGGTTACGTGCTAAGTGTGATAATGCGGGCAACTATAGCCAGTGGGTTTATGGACCTAACTTTATTCCCTCCAGTCTGTCGGGCACTTGCAATGCTCCAACGAATCTTCAGGTAACTGTCACCAATGGCCCTGTATTTATGAAACAGATCAACTTTTCCTGGAATGCAGCCATTGGTGCGCTTGACTATCAATTGCTTTACCGCCAGGTAGGCGCCAGCTCTTGGATTACAAGGCAGCCAAGCGGAACAACGGAAACAGGGCTATGGCTTAGCGGAAAAGAAATGGAGTGGAAGATGAGAAGCAATTGCATAGGCGGTGGATTCAGCGCATTTGTAAATGGACCAAACTTTTTTACCTGATGCTTCGTATTATTATTGCGGGAGAAGACCTGGATCTTTCTCCAGGAACATCTGTGGAACTGGAGAGGTCTTCTCCATTCTTTAACCTGAGTGACCTTGCTGGTGAATATAGCCTGCCATTGACTCTTCCCTACACTCCCAAGAATGCCCGTCTTTTGGGCCTACCCAATCATTACTACACCCGCCGCATAAAAAAAAGAATATCGTCAAAGATTTACGACAACAATAATTTTGCCTACACTGGTGAGTTGATCATCGAAACCGCTAACCTTCATCTCAATAGTATAACCAAAAGCAACATCAGCGGATATTTCCTCACCGGCGTCAGCAGCTTTTTTCAGGCAGTAAAAAATAAAAAACTGCAGGAACTTGCCTTAGGTGGGATAAGATCATTTGTCTGGACTAACAGCAACCCGGATAGTCCAGTAAAAGGATTTTGGCAGCATGTCAACGCAACCCTGGAGGGAGGATACGATTATTTATTTGCTCCAATCATTAATGAAAAATGGGACGGATCAGGAGAAGGGGATGTATCCTGGCTTAACAAAATTGACATATACGGTAAGCTCGATTATGAAGAGAATTATAATACACTGGCGCCGCAGGTAAACCTGAAATATGTTTTAACTCAGATATTCGAAGAACATGGATGGACGCTGGAAACCTCTGGAATGAGCGATCCAGTTTGGGATAAACTATTTATTCCCTCATTTTATGCCGTTACCTGGCAAAAGATCATACAGACTGAGATTGCCCCGTTCTTTGACTATGCCCCTTTAGGTGATATCAAAATCAACCTGCAGAACCATGTTCCACCTGGCATGCTTATCAGTGATTTTATTATCGCCCTCCGAAACCGTTATAACTGGGGATTTGATTTTGATGCATCCAAAAAGAACTGCCGACTATTCCCAATCAAGAACCTGGCAGCCGGCCGGAAAAAGGATTGGACCAAATTCACATCCGCTACGCTAAGTAGCGATTTTTCTGAAGATCCAAAAGTTTTTGTTTTCAAAAATGAGATTGACAGCAGCGACGCGCTCTCATCCTCTCCTGACCTTACCAAAGTGAGTATCGGCGAGCCAAAGATTTCCTTTTCGGAATTGCCTCCAGCTACTGAAGATAATTTCAACCTGGTCATTTTTTGCTGGAAAGAAAACCAGTTTTTTCAGTGTAGCTACGATGAGGTGGAACAGATCTATAGTTGGATTCTGTATGCTAACAACATCTATGATTACTCACCTGCTGGCGGCAACGAGGAAATTACCACCATTGCCAGTACAATGCCCGTATATAAGCGTATGTATCGTGACGCTGGTGCAACGCAGTATTATGGGTTATTCCCCTACTGTGAGCAAGAAGGGAACTGGGAAGGTAAGAAAGGTAGCTCTGTTGCCTGGGGGTTAAGGTTGCTGGTATACCGGGGACGCGTTTTCGAGGCAAGCCCATTGGGATTCCCCGGACCTGTAAAATATCCCTACCTCACCAGTACCTGTATTACTATTACTCAGGAAGAGCCGGATCTTCCCTGGAGCAATGTGTACATACATACTTATGAGGGGGAGGATAAGGGCATTGTTAGCTACTGGTTCAAGGACACACTTCCCTATCTATCTGAAAGTGATGTGATCAGTACACTGCTGTATTTGACGCGTGAGGAGCTATTAAATTTTCAGTGGTCAGATATTATTCTCCTCCGTAACGTTCCTTATATCGCGCAGAAATTCGTGGAGAATATTCCATATACCGGATACGTAAAGGCGGATCTGCGACGAATCTTCTAACTACTGTCCTTTCAGGGCCGGACATTTAAGAGCATGTTTACATCCTTGTAATCCTGTTCTTTATGAACCTAATAAAAAAATGGCTGGACGGTACCCGCAATTATTATGTTGGCGCAGTGCTATATAACCAGTTCGGTAATGATTCCCAACTTAAAAAATATTTCTCTGGATCAAAGGATCCAGTAAGGCAGCAGAAGCTGGAAAAAGAGCTGACCGCCCTTGCCGGATCTCTACCGACTAACCCAGTGAAAGCTGATCGGGAATCCTCGGAAATGCCCCTCTCAGCCGACACTATTCTGGAAGCGCTTAGGAACGAATGGCAGCCCTTATATCAACGAATAAATTATCTCCGCCATGAAATAGACCGGTATCCAGGCGAGGCCCAGGAAGTCGTAAAAAAAAGATTAGCGCTTGCCAGGGAGGTGCTGGAGCTGGAGCAGCAATGCATGAACGTATGGGACCGGCGTGATCATTACCTCACCCATGGCCAGATTGATCAGGTCAAAAGCCGGGGAGACCTTCCCACCGATCCCGTGAAGCTTGGCCAGCTGGTCGAAACATTACGCCGAAACATCCGGCGCAATAAGCTAAAGGCAAAACAGAATCCCGATAAGACAAAATATCCCGCCCTTGTTAAGCGCGATGAAGAGATCCTGGCCATGATACTAAAAAAAGGAAATGATGGAAAATAATGGGCTTGAGAAATATGGTGATTACCTGAGCAATAGGGAAGTAATTGAAACATACCTGGTCAATGAAGAAGGAACTGTTCAGTTAAATGATAAGCAAAAGCAATTATTGGACAGGTGGAGCTATGCAGACGAACTGATCCGTAAAAATGAAATGCGCAGAGAGACCATTGCCTTGATGCTCATCCGGCAGTTCAAGGTGAGCCGGGCAACCGCTTACCAGGATATTGTCAATGCTGAAAATGTCTTTGCTTCAAGTACACCGCTCAATAAGAAGTACCGGATCCAACTACGCATAGAGTTCATCGAAATGAAAATAAATGAGCTCTATGATTTTGTGGTACCGCCACCGGCAGAGGAAAGTTCCGAGGCCCGGATGCTCCGAAAGCTGAAGAATGAATATTACTTAAACCAGGCTATCTCGCTGGAGAAAGTTTTGCAGAAGTATTATCATGATTATCCGGATCTGACACCTTCCAGATCTCCCAAAAATATCATCCTTCAGGTAAACTATAATTCGCTTCCTTCTACACCAATGAGTGCAGGTGAGGCTTTACAGAAGGCAGCCGGCATGCTGAATATAAAACCAAATGATATTACAGATGGATCAGGGGAGTGATAACTTTAAGATTGCGGTTCTGAATCGAAGTCAGGCGCTGATTCAAATCATGAATCCAAATGTTCTTTATTGCCTGGCTCCCCGTGCCAGTGGAAAGACATCTGGAGGCATTGGGCCCCGGATTGTGCGGTTGAGCGAAGTAATGCCCCGGTCACAGATTGGCCTTGTGACCGATAGCTTTGAGCGGATAGATAAAGTATTGCTGCCAGGTCTGGAAGCTTATTGGAATGAAGAGTTGGGATTGATCCCTGACGTGGATTATGTCGTTCATAAAAAGCCTCCTGATCACTGGCCAAAGCCTTTTTTTATCCCTAAAAAATGGGACCGGGTAACATCATTTTCCAGTGGGTTCATCTTATGTGAAATAAGCCTGAATGTATCAGGATCTGGTAATGGATTCAACCTGCAGGCTGTTATTGGTGATGAGGTTAAATACTGGGATGAGAAAAAGTTTAACAGCGAGGTAAAGCCGGCGATCCGGGGAGGTCGAAAGAAGTTTGGCCATCTGCCGGAGTTTCAAAGTCAGTGGTTTTTTTCTGATAAGTTCCCCAGCAAAGGAGCCGATATCACCTGGGTATTACGGAAAAAAGATACGATTGACCAGCAGAAGGTGGATATTGTATACACACTTCAAATGGAAATATTCAGGCTGCAGCAAGA
Source organism: Chitinophagaceae bacterium (assembly GCA_051954695.1). Taxonomy (GTDB): domain Bacteria; phylum Bacteroidota; class Bacteroidia; order Chitinophagales; family Chitinophagaceae; genus Terrimonas_A. The sequence continues at coordinate 61,392 of JBQCHL010000024.1, read as the reverse complement.
AAGTAAGGACCTATCCAGGGATCGTCGGTATGAAGCTGATAAAAAAATACGGCACATTGAATCTATCCTGTTGGAGTTAAGAAAAGACCTGGTGTATTACTGCGATGCGCTGCCTTATGAGAACATAGAGATCCTTGGTGAAAAGTATTACCGCGACCAGAAGCGGGACCTCCCCACTTACGAGTATGAAGTGGCTATTGAAAACAAGGACCCTGACCGTGCGATCAAACCATTTTATCCAGACTTTAGCGAAGATCACTTTTATAATACCCGAGAAATCTACGACCCAAATCTCCCGCTGATCATTGCACTGGATTACCAGTATAGCATTACTCCTATTGGCGCGGCTCAATACTTTCCCCTTGATGGGTCACCCTACTCGACGGTTAACATTGTAAATTCCTTGCATACACTGCATCCTGCCGGCATGATTGCAGCACTCGATGCATTCTGTGATCGGCATAAAGATCATGCGACCAAGATTGTTTATTACGTCTATGACCAAACAGCGATCGGTCGCAATCCTTACGGCACCACATTTAAAGACACGGTGATAGATCACCTGACTTTGGCCGGGTGGGTGGTGATTGATATTTACATGGGAGATACTCCTGACCACGATATCAAGTATGAAAAAATAAAGGAGATGCTGACTATAAAAGGTGACATGGCTGTGCGGGTTTCACGGCAATTCAATAAAAACATGATCCGCTCGATACAGCTTGCTCCAGCTAAAATTGTGCAAGGCAAAACCAAAAAGGATAAAGCTTCAGAACTCGAGACGGCCAAGACTCCACCCGAAGATGCGACCCATTATAGTGATGTATTTGATCAGTTACTGTGGGCTATTATTCAATTAAGGATCGTCCCTTTGTCCGATGACCCGGGACTGGATATCTCCATTGGCGGCCGGAAAGGATAGTCTAACGACTCCTGATAAAGAGCATTGACAATCTGATATTTAATTTGTAAAATCCATATTGTTTGTCCAAAATGCCGCTTTAAGGCAGGGCTGAACCTAACCCCGCCGGGGCCGGACACCTGCTTTTTTCACTGAAATATGAAACCTACTTTACAAGCACTAATCGTCAAGAGTTCCAAGGCTTACTGCTAGATCGCCATTGTGAAGTAGCACATAAAAGGTTGATGTTACTACAAACTCATCTTCGGAGTATTCTTTGTCACCAAAAGCATCTTTCGTGAGGTATTTATGCTTTAACCGATATCTGAGGGGTGTTCGATCAACAGCATCTAAACTGTCGTAAAAAGTTTCAAAAGTAAATGAGATCGGGATATACTCTATCTTATATTCCTTAAAAGATTTATTGAGATAATTCTTAATAGATCTCTCACATCTTTGTTGAGTCGACGGCGTACATACAACATTCACAAAAAACAATAAAAGAAGTATGTGCATTCGCATTTTTATAACATCTTTATTCATGCCAACCATTTTTATGTTACTGTAAATTTAGCTGTATGCAAGTCACAGATTGTATCCTTTGCCATCTGAGGGAGAATTGTTTCATTTGGAAACGTTTCATTGACCAGCAACTCCCTCCATCCTATCTTCAATTATTTTGTCCGCTTCCTTCAACAAACTATCCTCGGGCCTTTTCTCGAGCCTGGCCAGTGACTGTAAGATCACTAAGCGGCCAGAATGCACCTGAAGCGCTAAGGAACTTACTCCTGCCAAAGCACCACTTAAATTAGCATCAATAGATTCTACTTTCTTCTCTACTTTATCAGTCAACCGTTGCAATATGCGGTTGGCTGTTTCAGATTGAACAGTCAATGCTTCTGATTGCTTGGTTAAGACTTCAAGTAGGTTGTTTTGCTGTTGAATAATTCTTTCAATGATATTACTCCCTTTTATAGAGCCTGTGCTATTTACCTGATTTGCCTCAGTTTCCAAATTTAGCCACTCATGAAGCCTTGCCCAAACTTCTGGATCTGAAGGTTTTGCTCCACCCTCCCATTTGTAGATCCTAAATAGCTTAACTCCCAATATTTCAGCGAGCTGTTGAGCTGAAATTCCAAGCTCCTGACGCTTTCGTTTTATTGCTTCACCCAGATTATTCATATTGATTTAAGTCAATAATTTGGAAAATAATACAATTTAAATTTGGAAACTAATACAAAATGATATTAGATTTGACTTCAGTTTTGAAATCAAATATAAAACAATGTTCATACTCACACCCGAAGCCATCGAAGCGATAAAAGCGGACCCCATATTGGTGGCCAACCTCCGCATCGAGCTCGGTGGTATCAGCGAAACATCCATTTACAGGTTTTACACTAAGAATAATCCGAATAATGACTTGACGCTGTACGGAGCGCTTGTGGTTATCATGGAGGAGACCGGAATGACCATTGGTCAGATAGTCAAACCATTGGAGAAATCAGGAACAAATGTAAAGCGTAAGCGCCATTCAGTACAATCGTAAAACCCCTATTTGACTGTTAAACATCTTTCACATTATGCCATTAGTCACCATATATACCTCAGAAATAGAAAAAATATTTGATGCCCTGGTGTTTAACGAATACACCGGTGGAACTATCAGCATCGAGGTGAATCATCCTAACGTTTTCTTGAGGGATAAGGAGGGAAAGATTATTTCTTCATGGACTCGTGAAGAATATAAGGATGATTAGGTTAATGGTAAGGCCGGCCTGATCCGGGGCCGGCTATTATAAAAATCCACTCATGAAAAAGCCATCCACTGACACCGTACTTCTATTCCTATGCGCATTCTGCATAGGTTCGGGAACTACCCTGATCATAATAGCATTTTTTTCCAATCTGATAAAGTAAGTTTTATGTACAACATTTTAGAAGCAAGGATTGAATATAAAAAAAATCAATTGGCTCGTATTACAGTGCTTGTTGAAATATCAAAGAATGACGTCAGAGCGATTTTTGCAACGACAAAGCCACGACCTGGCTATATGTACATCCAGCCTACAGCAAAAATCAATGAGGAGTTACTACAGGAAGTTGCTGGTTACGGTATGGAAACCGTTGATCGGGATGATATTTTCCGTGATTGGAAAACCAAATATTCAAAATAAAACATCATGCAATTATCAGAAACCACAGAGAAGTTGATGAAGGATAACGATGGCCGTGTTGATGATGTGCTGGAGAAGCTTTGGGACATTGCCTATAGCAATATTCCGAAATCAGAGAAAGTGAAAGCAGTGCAAGACTACAACGAACTGGCTAAGGCGCGCAATGAAGAGGTTGGTTTCAAAAGGCATGTCCTCATATAAATTTAATGCGCTTTCACAGTACCTGGGGGCATTAGAAGTGCGGGTACGTCATCGCCGGGGACGAATAAAATATCGGGTTAAGTAGTTAAGTCTCCGGCGATTTAATTTAAAAAAGACTGTAACAGTCAAATCAAAACCATGTACACAGACTACAAAACATTCAATGATATCCTCGCTGCAAAGGGGATGACGTCGGAGCAATTTGAAGAGGAAACAAAAAACTTCCGGCCAGGTGGAAAGGCTGATTATAAAATAGGGCTGATCGCTGAGGTGATCAACCGACCAGGAGAAGGAGAAAAGGAGTGGGTGGCGAATTCGCGTGATATCAGCCAGTATAAGTATTACCCATGGCATTACTGGCAGAAAACCACATCCGGTGTCGGGCTCTCGTGCGACGCTTACGATTACCGGCGCTCGGGTACGACTGTCGCCGCTCGCCTTTGCTATCGTGATCGCGCCCGCGCAATTTATGCAGGTCAGACGTTCCTGGCAGAATATGAAGAGTATTACTGCGAAAAATAAGCATAGTTCGTTTAAACAATCATAGATCAGAGCCGGGATGCTGTGAAAAAGACCGGCATTTAAAATCGATTTAAACGGGCGGTATTTTAAAACAACATTATGAGAAAAATTATTTCATTGCTGATGCTTTTCATTGTGAGCTGCAATAATCCAGAAGATAACATTCCAGCAGATGAAGATTCTGTCCAAAGAGAGTATGACTCTCTGCTTCAAAAAGAGCGTGAATACATATTAATCGTCATGGATTCTATTGAGCAATTCAGAAGGCTAAGCGAAAAGTCAGTTGAATTCGAACCTGGAAGTGATTCTGCCGAATGGTACAGGATAGAAGCAAGGAAATTTCTGCCTGTTAAATGGAGATAATCATGGGATTATTTTTTTACATACTTGGTACTTTAATGGGCATTTTTATAGCCTATTTAGGTATCCCTCACCCTCTCAAAGAGATTCTCTTCCGCAGCGGGAAACAAAAACAGGATGATTTGCCCTTATTACAGGCCATTATCATCTTTTTACTAATCATCGAATCTATCTGCTGGAGTCTGATTATAAACACACTAATAAAATCTTTATACCATGAATATCTTTAACCACCTTATCAAAGAAGAGGAGATTATTGGTATATCTCCTCTTTATGACCGAACCTATTCTGACATTAACGGCAGAGTCAATGTTCTGCATTATTTCCGGATACACCTAAAGCATACTTCAATACTAATAGATAGCCCGGAATTCCTTTCTGGGGTTGATACAATGCAGCATGAAGAGTGGTTAAATCAATATCACATTGCCCGACGCTGCATATCCGAATATGTGCAGGAAATTGATGCTATATCAGCCTGTGCTGACAGAATCAAAAGAGCCGACGAATCCATCAAACATATCTCACAACAGGTCAAGGACATACTCCATGACCTTGCGCCGACAACTGAAATATTGATGGGCCAGGTTAACAAAAAAGTAGCCGCGTTGATGAACACGATCGACGGATTGCATGATCTGGTATCAGCAAGAGCTTATTAATATAATCCTTTGAACTTACTAATCCTCCTATATATTCTCATGTCCCAAAAACCGGCAACTGCCCCATCCTATTTTGAACAGCGCATGGCCCTTCTTGGCATTACCAGTGATGCGAATAAGATCGGCATCTGGCAAAATGAAAATGGCAATAATATTATAAAAGAGATTCCTGTATTCACAGAATCCGAAAAAGGCATTGATATCTTAGTCTATACCCTTGACCGTAACCTGATCAACTATAAGCCTGAAAGCAGCCGATGGTCTAAAAATTATCATCTGACCCGGCTAAAGGAACCAGTAGTCAAAAAGGATGGAAGTGTTCAAAAATATCACATCCCCAAAGGGCAAGGCACCTACCCCTTTTTTCACCCGTCCCTCATTGAAAAATTTGATAAAGAAGAGCCAATTGATACCCTTTTTATTACAGAAGGTTTTTTTAAATCCTGGAAAGGATGCATGCATGGGATTCCGACAGTTGGACTATCTAGCATTACCCACATGAATCAGGCTGGTAAAAAAGAGCTGCATCAGGATATTGTCAGACTGATCAAGGCCTGTAAAACTAAAAGGGTAGTCTGGCTGACTGATGGGGATTGCCTGGATATAACAAGCAAAGACCTTACAGACGGAATTGATTTATATAAGCGCCCAAGAGGTTTTTTTATCTCCTGCGAAAACTTCAGAACCCTTTTGATTGATTACGATGTGGATATCTGGTTCTTTCATATTGATTCGGACGGTATTCTTTCCAGGAACAAGGATAAAGTAGGGCGAAACGATGTAAAGGGACTCGATGATCTTCTTTGCGCTTTTCCTGATCAAGCCATAGATATCGCTGCAGATATTAAAATGGTCAGCAAACAAAGCGATTGGTTTGTTAAGCACAATATCAGTTCAGGCACCAGCAAGATTCTAAATTATTTTCATCTACGAAGCCCGCTTGAATTCTACTCGTTTCATGTGGAGCGCCGGCCGGAGCTTAAAGATATTGAGTGGGTATTTTCTGGAACCATGTACAAATGGGATTCCGGCAGTAGCGATGTAATAATAAAAACGCCAAAGAGCGCTAAGGACTATTTCCGGGTTGGCGATCAATATTACGAATTTGTCCATGTGCCGAACAAGTACGGACAACTAGAGAAGCGTTTCCAATCCCGGCAAAAAGGAACGATCCAGGATGACCATGGTAGGGATATATTTAAGCATATCAGCAAATACAAGGCCTTCTGCAGCGTTCCTGACCATCTTAACTTCCAGCAGGTGATTAACAACTGCTTCAACATTTACAGCCCGTTTGAATGGGAAATGGATGCTCAAAAATGTAGTGAGGAAGATTTCCCGGTGATCTTTCAATTTGTCAAACACATTTTCGGTGAGCAAATGATCACTTTTACCAACCCCGACACAAAAAAGAAATCCGAATACCGAAACTGGGAGCTGGGCATGGATTACCTACAACTGCTATTGCAAAAACCAACCGAGAAGCTTCCGATTATCTGTTTGGTAAGCCGGGCTAATAATACCGGCAAGTCCACCTTCGGGAAGTTCCTAAAGCTTCTGTTCACCGGTAATGTAGCGATCGTGGGTAACCAGGATCTGGCCGGCGACTTCAACGCCCACTGGGCAAGCAAGCTGCTTGTGATCTGCGACGAAACGAAAATTGATAAGCAACATGTGATTGAGAAGGTAAAGAACCTGTCTACCGCCGACAAGATCATGATGAATGCTAAGGGAAAGGATCATGTAGAGCTCGATTGTTTTATCAAGTTCATCTTCATCACCAATAACGAAGACTCTTTTATCAATATCACCGAGGACGATATCAGATATTGGGTGCTAAAAGTCCCTCAGATAAAGAATGAAGTCACAAATATGCTGCAGCTTATGCAGGAGGAAATACCCGCATTTTTAAACTTCCTCAATCACCGCAAACTTGTGACAGAACAGTTAAACAGGATGTGGTTCCATCCTTTATTATTAAAAACAGATGCACTGCGGAAGGTTATCATTAACAGTCAGCCAACCATTATAAAAGAACTTAAGCAGCGACTGAAAGACATATTTATGGATTTCGGCATAAAAGAGCTGTTGATGACGCCCACCAATATCAGGGAGGAATTCTTCCGGGGAGCGAGGTACGAAGGCAATTACCTGGAGAGAGTGCTCCGAGAAGAGCTTAAATGCTCACCAGTGAAGAAATGGGTATTCAAGGCAGAAGGAGAAGAGAAAGAATTTGATTTTGAGGAAGAGGCTATTGACTATGCTAAAAGGAAGCTGGGAAAGGAACACGATTTTGAAGTAATGTCAATGATCTCCTCCAAAAGTAAGGTCATGCGGTATGAATATCCGAAATGGGGTCCAAATCCTCAAAATATTAATGAGCCCACCAGATTAACTGTTAAGCAAATGGGCCGACCATACCGGTTCCTAAGATCACAATTTGTATCCGCCGATGAAGCTGTTGAGCTGCCTCCAGAGCATGAATATATCAATGATATGACCCCGGAAAATCATCGGTCAGCAAAGCAGCAAGAGCTTATCAGTAATGACGATTTACCATTTTAAAACAAGCAATATGAATCAAGACGTATTACAAATCAAAAAGGCAGATGCAGTCACCGCCTACAAAGCTGGTTCCGCCGCTGATAAGAAACTGCTCACAAATCTATTCCCGGAGCAATTCGGGGACCTGACTGAAAGGAACAAAACGTTTCAGGACGTCCTGGATGAAAAAAGGGTGACCATGGGAGATATCCTTCCAGTTGTGCCGGCAGCTATAAAACACCTGGAAAAGCACATTCATGCCTATGCGAAGCTTTGCCTGATCAAAGAGGTATTTGCTCCCGACTTTGAGCCGGATTGGTCAAATTCCAATCAGTACAAATATTATCCCTGGTTTGAGCACAAATCCGGTGTCGGGCTCTCGTACCTCGCTTTCGATCACCGGCGCTCGGATGCGGATGTCGCCGCTCGCCTTTGCTATCCTACATCGGCTCTGGCGATATATGTAGGAAAAACCTTTGAAGACATTTATCGCGATTACCTCACTTTTTAATTAACACAAATGAGCTATAAAAAGATCAAAACGTACGAGGATGCCTGCAAGGTCCTGAAAAAGGATCCCGCAAAGCTTCCGGACTATTCACAAGCGGAATTGGCATCTGCAGAGGAAAAGTTCAACCTGGCTGCGTTCAAGCTGGCCAGGATTTACCAGGCCTTAAACATGGTCAAAGGAAAGCTGTGGAACCCCAAGATCAACGACAACAAATATTATCCCTGGATGTGGCATGAGGAAGATAAAAGCAAGCCTTCCGGTGTCGGGCTCTCGTACTTCGTTTACGTTGGCCAGTGCTCGACTACGTTTGTCGCCGCTCGCCTTTGCGGTCGGACTTCGGAGATCGCCGAATACGCCTTTAAACATTTTCAGGACCTGTATGAAGACCTGATCTGCTTCCGGGTATAGAATGATAAGGGTTGTGGTTTGTTGGAGCGTGGTGTTTCCAGTGTCAGGCTCTCGTACAACGATTACGATAACCAGAACTCGAATACGAATGTCACCGCTCACCTATGCGGAAAATTTATAACAGACCAGGCCTTGCCAACAGTGCAAAAAAAGTCTCATTAATGCGGGGCGGTGGTACCTAAATGGAAGCCGACCCGAAAACAGCAAAGCATGAAACGATTAGGAAACCTCTACGAAAAGATTTGCAGCATCGAGAACCTGCAGCTGGCAGATGCTAAAGCCCGGAAAGGGAAAGCCGGCCAATACGGCGTCCAGCATCATGACCAAAACCGGGAGGATAACATTATCAACCTTCATCACCTGCTGCTCAATAAGGAATACACAACCTCTCCTTATTATATTTTCAAGATCTACGACCCGAAGGAACGCGACGTATACAGATTACCTTATTATCCGGACAGGATCGTACATCATGCGATCATGAATGCTCTGGAACCCATGTTTGTCTCGAATTTCACGGCAGATACTTATAGCTGTATTAAAGGGAAGGGCATCCATGCAGCCGTCAGTTCCGTTAAAAAGGCCCTGCGTGACCGGCCAGGCACGCAGTATTGCCTAAAGCTTGATATCAAAAAATTCTACCCAAATATTGATCACTCAACCATGAAGCGCCTGGTCCGCCGTAAGATCAAGGACCAGGATCTTCTTTGGCTGCTCGATGATATCATTGACAGTGCTGAGGGGCTTCCGATCGGGAACTACCTCAGCCAATACCTGGCTAATTTTTATCTGTCGGGATTGGATCACTTGTTAAAGGAAATAAAAGGAGTAAAGTATTATTTCCGGTATGCCGATGACCTGGTAATCCTGTCGGACAGTAAACAGTTTTTGCATGCCCTCTTGGCTGATATCCGTTCCTACTTATCAAACGAGTTAAAGCTCACGATTAAAGAAAACTACCAGGTGTTCCCCGTACAGGCTCGTGGGATTGACTTTGTTGGGTACAGGTTTTATCACTCTCATACTTTATTACGGAAATCAATCAAGCAACGCTTTGCCAGGAAAATGTCCCGTAGACCCAGCCCCCTTACGGTGGCTTCTTACTGGGGCTGGGCAAAGCATTGCAATAGCCAAAATCTGTTAAAGAAACTATCCAATGAACAAATTCAGCGACTTCGGAATAAAGCCGAAAGTGAAAGGCTTTGCCGGCGAAAAAATCAAAATCGACCGGATACTTAACACGGAAATAGTAGTAGAGGCATTTAAGGTGGTAGCCTCAAAATTTGATGGGAAAGGCGATTGCCTCCATCTGCAGATCAAATTGAAAGGTGAACAGCGGGTAGTGTTTATAGGATCGAAGTATTTGATAGATACGATTCAGCAAGTCCCCCAAAACAAGTTCCCTTTTCAAACTAGAATAGTTAAAGAAGACAACTGTTATCAATTTACGTGATATGGCATACGAGTTAAAAAAGGCCGCTAAATGCGCAGAGTACATAGCAAACCTACTCTCGCCATATTGCAAGCAAATTCATATTGCCGGCAGTATTCGCAGGAGCAAGGAACGGGTAGATGATATCGAGATCGTATGTGAACCACAAAGGGAGTTCATAGAAACAGATCTCTTCGGCGGGGGTGAATGGAACGTTTCCAGGGATTTCATCGAGGCGGTAGCTACAATAACCAAAAATATCATAAGGGGTAATGTGACCGGCCGATATATGAGAATAGCCACCAATAGCAAAAATTGCCCGGGCATTCATATTGATCTGTTTATGCCCGCTCCGGATGATTACTTCCGCCATCTGGTGATCAGGACCGGTAGTGCCGACTATGTGCACCATGTGATAGCTGCTGCATGGCTTAAAAAAGGCTGGTGTGGAGTAAAGGATTTGGGGCTTCGCCCGGTCGAAGACTGTGTTCCTCACATTGATAAAGCAGGACGGAAAACCTGGAAATTGACCGCTCAATTCACTACTCTTCCTCCCGCCTGGAAAAGTGAGAAAGAGTTCTTTGATTGGTTAAAGATCCCTTTTGCACTTCCAATCGAAAGGGAGTTCAAGTCATTAAACATATATCAGTAATCAATAAAACTGAAGCAATGAGAATCGGAACTAAAAGCGTCCTGATCGGCGCACACTGTTTTTTTATTCACCCCCTTTTCGTGGCGTATGCGTGGTGGCGGTTGTATGGATTCCCTACGGATCCCCGACTGTGGATATCCTTCTTTGTCCATGACCTTGGCTATATAGGAAAGGTAAATATGGATGGCCCCGAAGGAGAATTACATCCTTACCTGGGAGCTAGGATCATGAGCATTTTCGGCAACCGCTGGTACGAATTCACACTTTACCATTCAAGGTTTCTGGCCAAGAAAATGGGAGCTCAATATTCAAAACTATGCGTGGCTGATAAATATGCCATTTGCATTACGCCGGCGTGGCTTTACCTGCCCATGGTGCAGTTAACTGGAGAAATAAAAGAGTATATGAAGGATGCCGAAAGGAATTCTAACGGTTCAATAAAAGTCCAGCCATCTGCCAAAAAATGGTATAAAGGCGTACAAGATTATGTCAGGCAGTGGGTTCAGGCCCATAAGGAAATAAAGGAAGACACCTGGACTACCTCAAGCAGAGAGACAGTTAATCAAAACGGCGTATGGAGGTAGCACACGAAATGGAAGCAGTCGAATTGAAGGCGTTAGAGGTAGGTGATATATTCATCTCCGCCTCGGGAAATGCTGATAAAACAAAGCGAACTCGATTTACAGTTCGGGGAAATCCTTTTTTCAACATTGGTCACGGATCAGCAACTAGATACTGCCACGTAAATAAAACCGGGGAGATTGTGGGAAAATCTTGTCGGGCAATGGTTATTAAAATATCAGAAAGCAAGTTTAAGGACAAGTATAAATCATCTCCCATAAAACAGAAAACATGATTGAAGCATTTCCTCTTGATTGGCCTATCGGCTATAAAAGAACTCGGCAACGTATCGACTCAAAATTTAAACAGGGTATGGAAGCTGCCCAGAGATTCCTTCGCGACGAAATAAAACGACTGGGTGCTACTGGCCTAATCATCAGCTCCAACGTTCCTGTTCGTAAGGACGGCGGTATGTACACTGATTATATGAATAAGCGCTTGGAAGATCCTGGCGTGGCCATCTTCTTCCGGTACAACGGTAAGCCGGTAACCATGTGTTGTGATCAATATAACCGGGTATGGGAGAATATCTATGCCCTTGGTAAGGGAATAGAAGCCATTCGCGGAATGGAACGTTGGGGTGTGTCAGAATTCATAGAACGGGCATTTACCGGGTTTACAGCGCTTCCTTCAAGTGTGCCCGCAGAAAGGAATATATGGGATGTGTTGGAACTTGCTGTGAAACCAGTTGATTCTGAAATGGTAAAGGAAGCATATAGAAGGCTTGCAAAACTTCGACACCCCGATATTTCAGGTGGATCCCACGAAGCATTCCAGGAACTGACAGATGCTTATAACCGGGCATTGGCTTTCTATAAATAAAGAACAACCGATAAAAGTGCATTGTAACCAAGCTAAAATATTACCTCTTATCCCCACCCCTAGCCCAACCATTGGGCCACTTACCCCAGACGAGCTTAATTTCGTAGAATTGTGTATTACCATTTTAATTGAAACTACCATCCGACAAGCGTATGAAGAAAGCAATAGCGTACCATCGATTCAGTAAAGACGGTCAGAGTAATAGTTCAATTGAGCGTCAGGATATGATCACAAGCGACTGGGCCAAATATTCAAAAGTGTCGATCATTGATACATTCTCAGACGAAGGATATTCGGCAAAAAACTTTGATCGCCCTGATCTTAAGAAGCTTTTCGATTTTATTAAAAAAAATTATCTAATCGTAGATTATCTGATTGTTTCAGAATTAACTAGGTTCAGCCGTGAAGCTGGTGATGCATTGATGATGGTGAAGAAGATCCAGGATGAGTATAATATCAAAATTGTAAGTGCTCAGCGAGGAGCTATTTATGATTACTATGATCATAACTCATACTTTATGATGGGGCTGGAGTTCATACAGGGAACTGCAGAAAATATCAAGCGTCAGAACGATATTAACGGAGGCATTTATACAGCAAAAGCAAAGGAAGGGCGGTATATTGGTGCCAGGGCACCATACGGATATCATAAGATTGGTGAAGGAAAGAATAAAAGACTGGACATTATAGATAAGGAAGCCCAGACTGTTCGACTTATTTATTCTCGCTTTCTGGCTGGAGTTCCCCAACATGAGATTTTGAAAGAAGTAAAAAATACAGGCCTACCGCAACGCGATAATGACATTATCCATTCTATTCTTATAAATCCTATTTATACTGGCCTTTTGAAAGTAAAGCCCTGGAAAGACAAGCCAGGAGGACTACTCTCTGGCAGTCACCCTCCTATTATTGACCGTGCCACTTGGAATATGGTGCAGGAAAAGTTTAAGCAGCCGGCACGTCGGGTAAGCTTTAGGGATGATCTCCCATTGCGTGGTGTTCTTCATTGCCACTGTGGGAAATGCCTCACTGGCGCTGCCAGCCGTGGAAGGCATGGTGGTCAGTACTTATACTATAACTGTCAGATGCCTGGACATAATACGATTCCTGCAGCAAAGGCACACAGCCAGATGGACGAGATCATGGAATTGATCAGCTTACCATCTCGGATCATTACCGCTATTCAGAAAGGGAGCGACACGGCAATGAAACAACGCCTACAGCAATCCCGTAAAGAAATGCAGGAAAAGACTGGAGAACTTGAACAGACAAACCAGGACATCTTCAGTGTCGAAAGAAAGTGGATGCGCGACCAATTAGCATATGAGAGCTATCTACGCCTTTTGGGGGAGTTAACCGCCAAAAGGAGTATTCTACAGCACCAGATAAGAAAACTTGGCCAGGATCAGGACCAGGTATGGATACTATTACAGCAGAATCTGCATAAACTTGGAGACATGAAGTTTTTATGGAACAATGGAAATACATTGCAAAAGCACGAGATCATTAAAAAGGGGTTCGATAACCGCCTATACTATGAAAATGGTAGTTATCGAACCCCTTTTTTACTGCCTATTTTCTCACTTAATCCTATGATTACTAATAAAAAAGGATTAATAGAAATTATAGGATTGCCCGATAAACCGGGTCAGGTGGAGCTGAGGGGATTCGAACCCCTGTCCAAACATATTCCTCAAAAGCTTTCTACATGCTTATTTCCTTATTGCTTGTCGGCATTGCACAGGAAAAGAACAAACCAATGCAACACTTAGCTGGATAGTCTTAAGCAACGGTCACAGCCTTCCGTTACAGCAACCTGTTTTGTTTTTAAGTCGGCGGCGGGGCATGGTAACAGATCAACCGGCCCGGCGGCCCGAATGACTAACTAATCACTGATTAGGCAGCCATGGCATACTGAGTATTGCCATTTATAGTTTGAATATTCAGATTTACGTGCTAATTATCCAACGCACGGCATGCTTACACTTTCAAAGATCTATGCTGTCAAAACCGGTACAGCCCCTTCTTTAAGTCAGGAGTCGTTAGTCAGCAGTCTGGAGACAGGCTCCAAACATAAACCAATAACCACTGGCTCAATTGATATATAAAAACTCTACTTAACTCAAATCCGTAAACCTTTTCTAACTCCAACCTGACTACTACCAACTATCGGCTAACGACTCCCGGCTCATTACCTTCCCCATCCAAACCAATCATTCCCATTCGCATACAACATCAATGCCAGCAACAAGACCATACCGACCACTTGTGCATATTCCAGGAATTTCTCATTTGGCTTGCGGCCACTCACCATTTCATAAAGCGTGAACATCACGTGGCCACCGTCTAACGCCGGAATAGGTAAAAGGTTCATAAATGCCAGGATGATAGATAGAAATGCAGTGATGTTCCAGAATGCCTCCCAACTCCAGGTGGTCGGGAATACGGAACCGATTGCTTTAAATCCACCTACGCCTTTGTATGCTCCTGTTTTCGGGTTCAGGATCATCCTGAACTGATCAACATAGAATTTCAATTTTTCGAATGTCTTTACGACTCCGGCAGGAAATGCTGCAAAAAATCCATACTTGCGGATCTCTGTTTTATAAGCACCAAGGGTTTCGTATTGCTCATCACTTAACAATGGTAGACCAATTTTGCCTTCACTGTTCACTTTGGAAGTGATATTCGTTACCTGACCATTCCTTTCCACTGTAAAATTTGCTGTACCATTTTTATGCTTGGCTAATAACGGTACTATTTCATCGTAAAATTGAACAGGTACAGAATCTACAGCTACAATCTTATCCATCTCTTTCAATCCTGCTTGCTTTGCATACGCTGTATCAAAAATTTTGATCTTCGGATCGAATTCGCCTACATAAGCTGGTACGCGGCGCTCCAGCAAAAACCCCTTCTTCCGTTTGCTTTCGATCAGTTTTTCGATCAGGTTGATCGGCAATTTGATGTCGTGCTGCTTTCCATCTCTTTCAAGCACTATTTCCCTGCCAAGGATCACCTGTGCACCAAGATTCTCAAAATAATCAACAGGCTTTCCGTTGATCGATATGATCTTATCGCCATTTTTCAAACCGATCTCAGTCATTAAGCTATCCTGTATCCAGATTCCGTTTTTCACAGTGCTCATCGGCGTTTTGCTTTCACCCCAGATCATCAACACAAACGCATACACCACGAACGCCACCAGCACGTTCATAATAATCCCACCCAGCATAATGATCAAACGCTGCCAGGCCGGCTTGCTGCGGAATTCCCAGGATTTGGCCGGTTGCTTCATCGCTTCCTTGTCCATGCTCTCATCGATCATACCGGAGATCTTTACATAGCCACCCAAAGGAAGCCAGCCGATCCCGTACACCGTCTCCCCTACTTTACGCTTCACCAGCGCAAACCAGGGATCAAAAAACAGGAAGAATTTTTCTACCCTGCAGCCAAACCAGCGGGCTGTGATATAATGCCCGAACTCATGCAAAACGATCAGGATAGATAAAGCCAGCAGCAACTGCCCTACCTGCACACTCACGGCTGCCCAGTTAATCGCTAATAGAATCATATATTTTTAATACGTTGAATTATGATAAATGACCGCAAATATCCGTTAAATATCAAATATTTTGGAACCGCCGGTGGATTATTTAACAAAGCTCTCTCCTATAGCTTAATGATGTCTGCTGCATAGGTCCTTGCTTCACCATCGCTTTCAAAATACTCTTCCAGTGTGGGATTTTTAACAAAAGGGATTTTTTGCATGGTCCGCTCAATTACATCGGTCATATCCAGGAAATTGACGCGGTTGCGGAGAAAGGCATACACTGCCACTTCATTGGCCGCATTCATAACAGCGGGCAAATTGCCTCCCTTGCCAAGTGCTTCAATAGCCAGCGCCAGGTTGCGGAAAGTGCGCAGGTCCGGCTCTTCAAAAGTCAGGTTATTGAATTTTTTGAAATCCAGCCGTGGGAAATTATTGGGTATGCGTTGAGGAAAAGCCATTGCGTACTGGATCGGCAGCTTCATATCAGGCAATCCCATCTGTGCTTTAATGCTGCCATCCTCAAATTGCACCATGCTGTGGATAATGCTTTGAGGATGCACTATCACCTGTATCTGATCGGGCTGCAGGTTGAACAGCCATTTTGCTTCGATCATCTCCAGCCCTTTGTTCATCAGTGTTGCCGAGTCGATCGTGATCTTGGCGCCCATGCTCCAATTAGGATGCTGCAAAGCATGTTCACGCTTTACATTCACGAGATAGTTCGGTTTCTTTCCCAAAAAAGGACCGCCTGAAGCAGTAAGCACTATCTTTTCTATCTTATTTCTTGCTTCGCCCACCAGGCATTGGAAAATGGCAGAATGTTCTGAATCAACCGGGATCACCGGTACGCGATACTCCACTGCTTTACGCATTACGATATCGCCGGCCACTACAAGTGTTTCTTTATTGGCCAGGGCAACAGCTTTGCCGTTTTCAATGGCTTTGAGCGTGGGCTTCAAGCCGGCATAGCCTACAATGGCGGCCAGCATCAGGTCATAAACATCCATGGAAGCCACTTCTTCCAGGGCTTTTTCGCCGGCAAAGACTTTTATATCTGTTGAGGAAAGGGCCTGTTTGACCTTTGAATATTTTTTTTCATCGCCGATCACCACAATATTGGGATTATACTTCAGCGATTGTTCGATCAACAATTCTTCGTTGCCATGTGCGGTCAGCACTTCAGCTGAAAATTTATCAGGATTGGCGGCTATCACTTCCAGGGCTTGCGTACCTACAGAACCGGTGGATCCGAAAATGGCAATGCGTCGTAATTGTTGATCAGACATGTTTGTCAGTTTCTATTAGTTTGAAGATCGTTCAAATTCAAAAGTAAAAAATCAAACGGCAAAAAGACCGGCAGTAACTCTTTTTTACTCTTGAATTTTGACTTATTGGATCGTCCATTTTTTTAATTCCTCGGCGATCTTCCTGTCGTTGCTCAGTCTCGGTACCTTGTTTTGTCCGCCAAGCTTACCAATGGATTTCATATAATCAATAAATCCATTTTTCCGGACAGTTGTGATCTTCAGCGGCTCCAGGATATTACCTGTGATCAGATCATCGTAATATACATTTTTACGGCGAAGGTTCTCATCCACTTTTTGTGCAAAGGCTTTCATATTGCCCGGCTCATTTTCAAATTCGACAAACCATTCATGGTATGATTTGCCTGCATCACTGCTTACATAGGGAGCTACAGTGAACTCTGTGATATGCACGTTCTCTTCTTCTGCTGCTTTTTGCATGCTGTATTCCACTTCTTCACCGATCACGTGCTCACCAAAGGCAGAAATAAAATGCTTGATCCTTCCGGTAACTACAAGACGGTAGGGATCCGTGGATACGAACCGCACTGTATCACCAATATTATATCCCCACAACCCTGCATTACTGTTAATGATCAATGCGTAGTTCTCCCCTACTTTCACATCACGGAGTGAAAGACGTGTAGGATTTTCATTGAATATCTCTGCCGCAGGCACGAATTCAAAAAATATTCCATCATTTGTATTCAGCAATAATCCTTCAGCTTCCTGGGTGTCCTGGAAGGCAAAAAAACCTTCACTGGCAGGATACAATTCCACGCAATCCACTTTCCTTCCGATGCTTTCAAACAAACGTGCTTTATAAGGCTCAAAGTTTACACCTCCTTGCATCATCACACTGAAATGAGGGAACAGTTCGCCGATCTTTTTTCCGCTCCGGCGCATCAATTCATCAAAATACATCTGGATCCATGGTGGAATACCGCTGATCAGGGTCATATCCTGGTTGATCGTTTCGTCCACGATCTTGTTCAGTTTGGTCTCCCAGTCTTCGATACAGTTGGTTTCATAAGAAGGCAACTGGTTCGACCGGAGATAAGGGGGTATCTGGTGGTTCGCAATGCCACTGAGGCGGCCGGTGGGTATACCACCTACCCTTTCCAGCACGGGCGAACCGGATAAAAAGATCAGTTTTCCGCTGAAGAAACGGGTATTGCCTGTTTCGGCTGCATAGCAAAGGGCAGCATTACGGGCTGTGTTGAAATGGTTGCCGACCGAGTCTTTGGTAATAGGAATATACTTGGTACCGCTGGTGGTACCGGAGGTTTTTGCAAAATAAAGGGGCTTGCCCTTCCAGAGAATATTATGCTTGCCTTCCTTGATCTGGTCTATATATGGCCGGATCTGCTCATAGTCGCGGACAGGAACAGCCTGTTTATATTCTTCATAGGTCGTTACTTTGTCGAGACCGGCATCTTTGCCAAACTGGGTATTGCGGCCGGTCTTCAACAGCATTTTCAGGACAGCTTCCTGGTCTTCTACAGCGGTCGTCGCTCCCTTCTGAACATGCTTATATATATAGGAAGCAAAGGGTTTAGCTAGTAAGGATTTGATTTTCAAGACACAAAGATTTATAATAAGGCAATTGCCCTGTTTTTCAATGGCATCCGGGCCAGGCCCGGCATAAGGTTCAAAGGTTTAAAAGTTTAAGGGTTCAAGGTTTAAAAAAAGGAAATGTCTATGTATTGGCTTTTAAACTTTTAAATCAGTAAACTTTAAACAACAAAGATACAGGAAGCAGGTTTACCTTTGCCACCTCAAATCCGGTGGTTCTGCCCTGGAATTGCCGGTTTTGGAGCCTTAAACCCGAAATCCGGGAGACCTATCCGGGATTTGCCGCCCAAAAGGCCTAAAATCGGGGGTAAAACTTTGATATTCCGTTTGCCGGTTCATTATTTCCCCTTACCTTTGCGTCCCTAATTATAGATTTATGATAGCAGTAGTAAAAGTAGCCGGACAGCAATTCAAGGTTGAAAAAGACCAGACTTTGTTCGTTCCCCATGTTGCGGGCAATGCCGGTGATAAATTAAACCTGGAAGTGCTGTTGGTAGATGCCAATGGAAAACTGTCTATAGGTTCATCTGTTAATGCGAAAGTGCAGGCAGAGATCGTTGACCAGGTAAAAGGTGATACCGTGATCGCCTACAAACAAAAAAGAAGGAAAGGTTTTCACAAAAAGAAAGGTCACCGTACTGCTTATACAAAAATCAAAGTAACAAGCATCGCTTAATTAATTCCTAATAAGAGATTCCGAATTCCGGTTTATACTTATGATGGAATTGGGAATAGCATTTAAAACTTTAAGTTATGGCACATAAGAAAGGTGAAGGTAGCGTAAAGAACGGCCGCGATTCACAAAGCAAACGCTTAGGTGTAAAAATATTCGGTGGTCAGCCTGCTGTATCCGGAAACATCATCGTGCGTCAGCGTGGTACAGAATATCATCCTGGTAAAAATGTTGGTGTTGGTAAAGATTTTACCCTGTTCGCATTGAACGATGGTGTAGTTGAATTCCGTAAAGGAAGAAACAACAGAACCTACGTTTCTGTAAACATAGCAGAAGCCTAAGTTTGTTGTTTGCCATTTTTTGTGGAAAAAAAATTTGGGTAGTATAAAATAATTATTATTTTTACTATTGATAACCCATTTTACTAAACATTAAATTCTAAAAAAATGGCAACAAAGAAAAAAGCAGCTAAGAAAGCCGCTCCAAAAAAAGCCGCTAAAAAAGCAGCTCCTAAGAAAAAAGCAGCTAAGAAAAAAGCAGCTAAAAAGAAATAAGTTTAGATTTCTTGAAAGTAATAGCAAAGTCCTGGCATCCGCCGGGACTTTTTCTTTGTGCCCACAGGAAGTACATTTACTTTTTTAGGACACCCTTCCCGTCCTTCCCGCCTTACCGGTAAAACAAAACAGAAAGTAAGTTTTTCTTACCGGTAAGAAAATATAAGTAACCGTGAGTAAATTTTACCGGTAAGGCGGGAAGGACGGGAAGGGTGTTCTAAACATGTCATAGCCGGCTGAATCAATATTATTGTGCCAGCAGTGTGTACCGCGTATCTATTCTCACACGTTATCTTTGTTGGCATCATAAATCCTGTTCATGGACAATACCGCCATTGCCGATAATTTCTCGCTGCTTTCCAAACTGATGGATATACATGGAGAGAATTCTTTTAAGACAAAGACCTACTCCATTGCTGCTTATCATATAGAGAACTTACCCGTACAGATAAAAGATACACCACGGGAAGATCTGTTCCGCCTGAAAGGCATTGGAGAAAGTATCGGTAATAAAGTGATCGAAATGCTCGATACCGGTAAACTGGTTTTGCTGGAAGATTACCTGCTCAATACTCCGCCCGGCGTAGTGGAAATGCTGAACATAAAAGGTATCGGCCCCAAAAAGATCCATACCATCTGGAAAGAAATGGAAATTGAATCGCTCGGGGAACTGCTGTATGCCTGTAACGAAAACAGGTTGACCCTCTTCAAAGGCTTTGGCGAAAAAACACAACAGAACGTACAGGAAGCGATCGAATTCTATATGTTAAACCAGGGCAGCTTCCTGTATGCACAACTGGAAGAGATATTTCCGCAGGTAGACGGATACCTGAAAAAATTATTCGGTGCAGATAAGGTGGCCGTCACCGGCGCTTATCGCCGGCAGGAACTGACCATTGATGAGCTGGAATATGTTGTGCTGGATACAACAGATGATATCAAACCCAGGTTCCAAACAGCCCAGCCGCCTGAATTGCTGGAAGACAGTTCCGCTACCCTTCTCTACAAACTTAAAAATGGTTTGAAGCTCCGGCTTTATACAGGCGGTAAAGACCTGGCCGAGCAATTGTTCCTGACCTCCGGCTCCATTGAGTTTATTGACGCATTTGAAGAACAATTTCCCCAACGTGAGTATGCAGGTACAGGCAGTACTGGCGATGACGCTATTTTTACCCGTGCCGGCTTACCCTATATCCTTCCCTGCCTCCGGGAAACAGCCGCTATTGTTGAAAAAGCAAAAGCCGGCCGTTTACCTTCCCTGATACAGCCTGGTGATGTAAAAGGTGTGATCCATAACCATAGCAACTGGAGCGATGGGGCCAACACGATCGAAGAGATGGCAAAGGAATGTATCAGCAAAGGATTTGAATACCTGGTAATGTCTGACCACTCCAAAGCTGCCGCTTATGCAAAAGGGCTTTCGGAAGAGCGGATAAAAGAGCAACACCTGTATATCGATGAACTGAACCGCAAACTCAGTCCCTTCAAAATATTTAAAAGCATCGAATGTGATATATTGAACGATGGCAGCATGGATTATGCGAATGATGTGCTGGCTTCGTTCGATCTTGTTATTGCTTCTGTACATAGCAACCTGAAGATGACAGAGGAAAAAGCGATGATGCGCATCCTGAAAGCCATTCACAACCCTTATACTACCATACTGGGCCACCCCACCGGCCGTCTTCTCTTAAGCCGTAAAGGCTATCCTATCGATCATAAAAAACTGATCGATGCCTGTGTGGAGCAAAACGTAGTGATCGAGATCAATGCTCACCCCCGCCGGCTCGACCTGGATTGGCGATGGATCCCTTACGCCATGGAAAAAGGAGCACTGGTATCCATTGATCCTGATGCTCACCATCTCGAAGGATTTGCAGATATAAAATACGGGGTACTGGCCGCGCAAAAAGGCGGACTGGTAAAAGAAAGTAACCTGAGCAGCTTTGGATTAAAGGAGTTTGAGCAGTTCTTAAGCGACCGGAGAAAGAAAAAAGGAATCTGATCACATACCTACTACCGGCAATTCCACATGGAAGGTAGTTCCGTTTCCTGCTTTTGTTTCAAACCAGATCCTGCCTCTTGCCTGCTCAACAATCCCTTTGCACATCGCAAGGCCAAGGCCTGTACCGGATGATTTAGTAGTGAAGTTGGGAATAAAGATCCGTGACTGCATTTCTTCAGGAATGCCTTCACCATTATCTTTTATACTCACGCGGACCATACCATCTTCTTCCATTAGCTCATTCACTTCTATCCGGCAAGGGCCTTCACCGCAAGCTTCCACTGCGTTGGCAAAAAGATTGGTGAACAACCGGTTCATCTGTGTCTTATCGGCATGTACTATAATGCGGCGATGTACCGGATTCCAGATAAACTCTGTATTTGGATCTGCACCATACAGTTCCTGCAGCGAACGTATTACGGTATGCAGGTCAAACTCTTCAATATTCGTGTTGCTGATATTGGCAAACTGCGAGAAGTCGGCCGCGATCTTCGACAGGTGATCGATCTGCTCCACCAGGGTATTGGCCACACTGCTCGACAATTCCTTCACGTTCGGCTGGTTATTATTGATCGCTTTCTGCAGGTATTGAATGCTCAGCTTCATTGGTGTCAGCGGGTTCTTGATCTCATGCGCTACCTGGCGTGCCATTTCCCTCCAAGCTTCTTCCCTTTCGGTTTTAGCTAAGGCCGCAGCACTCTCTTCCAGTTTGGCCACCATTTTATTGTATTCCTTAACCAGGTCGCCGATCTCATCATCACGGTTCCATTCGATCTCTTCATTCATTTTGCCGAGGTTCACATCCTTCATCTTATTGCTGATAATGGAGAACGAACGCGTGATCCTGTTGGTAATAAATAAAGCGATCAGGCCTGCCACCAGGAGGATAAAAGCATTGAGGTTGATCACCGTAACAATGAAATTGGATATTTCCTGATCAAGCTCAGGCTGCGAGGTGAAATAAGGAATGTCGAGATAAGCATATGCTTTACCGTCTTCGTCCCTTACCGGTGCATAAATGCTGAGATAAGAAAGGTTCGCGATGTTTTCTTCCTGCACATATTCCACCAGGTTGAGCCTGCTCAAACGGTAATATGCCCCAGGTTCCATTTTTGTACTCAACACGCCCCTGTTGTATACGTTGGCTTCTGATGAAACCTGCAGGTCTCCTGCAAGATTGTATACGTTCACATCCACACCATGTATTTCAGAAACTTCTTCCACGAGGCTTTGAAGAGTATGACTGGTAGTGGAATCACTCAGTGAGATCAAATCTGAGGCAGGGTTGCCCGGCCTGATCCTCTTCTCCATCTCATTCACCATGATCTTCATGGTCCGGCTCAGCTTATCGCTATTGGTACGGTTATATCTCGTTCTGAAAAAGTTGATCGTGGCAATACCGATAATGATAAAAGAAAAGATGCTGATAAAAATGATGGTGCTGTGCACCTGGTTCCGGATATTGAAATGGAAGAAGCGCCGGAAACCTTCCAGGTCATATACAGCCCTTACCAGCAAAGACAACACCTGAACAATGAATATCAGGAACAGGAAAGAACTGAATATATAGGAAAACAGGGTGATGGTCTCTATCAGCGTGTCAAGCTTGCGGGCTATTACAACCACTTTCTGGTTACCTGCTTTATACCATAGCTCATCATAATCACCACTTACTTTCCTGGTCACTTCACCGGCCAGGCTGTTCAGTTCTGCATCATCCAGCTTCGTAGCAAAAGGATATTTATTGGAAAGCCGGGTCAGCTTTCGCTGGTTGTAAACGGCATAGGAATAGATAGGTGAATTCTCCGGATCGTTCTTTTTGTATTGCTTGAACAATTCTGCCAGCAACGCATCACTGCTGTATTTTTTTGGATTGGAGATTATGAAGAAATAGCCCAGGCTCCGCCCGCTGCTGTCCATAATATCCTTCTCCGTAATGAAAGTAAACTTATCGAAAGCAGTTTCATAATAATAAACGCCCGGCGTTGAAGTAGGGTGCGATTGCTGCAGCACGATCGTCTTCAGCGCTTCAAAGCGAGTGGCGTCGGGATTGAACAGGGATTTACCGGATGAATCATAGGCATAGAAGGTTGTTTCAAACTGGTCAGCATAGGTCCGGTACAGGCCCGAGTTGATACTGTCCCTCAATGTAGCATTTGTGCTGCTGTCGGTAAATCGGTAGAAATTATTTTGCAGGAAATCATTGTCCAGGTAATTCAACGCAATACTCATCAGCCGTTCGCTCGATTCATCTGTTTGCGTAGCCAGTTTTTCCGCATAGAACTTTCTTTTACCCCATTCCGCTTTCCTGTTCTCCACCAGCATGATGGCTGAAATGGAAACGGAAAAAACGAATATCCAGAAAAGTATACCTGCAATATTGATCCGTATACGGGTCAGGATCACTCCTTCCCTGTTTACCAGCCAGGTATACACCAGCAGCCAGCACAGTACAGGAATATAAAACAATACAGCAGGGTCGCCGGTCTTAATGGTAAGATATACCAGGCCTGAAAATGCGATCGCAAAATATACCAGCCATATCTCTCCCCGCAGAAATGGGAAGATGATACGGAAAAGCAATTGTGTGAAATAATAATACGACAGCGAAAGGGTTGCCAGCACAAAAAAGCCGACCACCGTATAGCGGTCGAGGCTCCAGAAATTCGTTACATCAAATGATATTTTGGAATCGGCTACAATGCTTCTTATCACCGAAGAGATGATGAAAGTGGAATAGATCAGCATTATAAGCGATACGATACCGGTAAACAGTTTTGTCCACTGTGGCCACTGGCTGATAAAACTTTCCAGCCGCTGCACTTTATACCAGGTAAACAAAACCAACCAGCAGAAGAATACAGAGTTCATCAGCAGGTCGCCCAACGATCGCTGCACAAACGTAGACCCGTAAACAGAAGGATCGAATAGTTCAAACTGACGGAGGTTGAGCAGGGAGGGCACCCAGTAGGTCAGTAAACGTATTGCCAGCAGGGATACTGCGAGGAACAACACTCCTTTCCAGATCCTTTTTTGCGACAGGGATTCCGCGATCAGGTGTACAAACAGCAGTAGCATCAACAAGCCACTGAAGCGGAGCAATATCGTAAGAGCATTATTATAGGGAACTACACCTGTGGTCTTTTTATCAAAATAAAAAAGCGTTTTGCCTGAAATGGATTTTACAGGGAATTCTGTTACGGCATTATCTACCAGCACCACTCTGTAATCAGCCGTTTTGCTGTACACAAATTGTTCCGGCAGGTAATCCGTTTCCAGCCAGTAAGCCGAACGGAAAGGGATCATGCCATAAACGATCACAGTACCGGAATTAAGCCTGATAAGCCTTTTCATTACCAGGTAATAGCCATTGGAAAGCTTCATCAGTTCTTCCATTTCTTCCTGGTGATAGGTAACAGAGGGAGGCAGTATCATCTGGTTGCTCCAGAAACGCATGGAAAGCATGCCATTTTCTGTGAGCTTATACACAAAGACCCCGTACTTTTTGGAAGTCGTTCTTTCCAGGTCTTTCACCGATTCAGCGTTTTCAGATAATCTTCCCAGCAGGGATGTATCGGTAAGCAGTTCATTGAAGTCTTCTTGCTGGCCATGAAGATATTTTTCCGCAATCCTTACTTCGTCGGCAACAGAGGACCTGTTTGT
Organism: Chitinophagaceae bacterium; assembly: GCA_051954695.1. GTDB lineage: Bacteria > Bacteroidota > Bacteroidia > Chitinophagales > Chitinophagaceae > Terrimonas_A. The sequence continues at coordinate 36,251 of JBQCHL010000024.1, read as the reverse complement.
ATAAAGCTTATTGAAAAAAAAGGACAGGGTAAAAAGCAAAGCTGCCAATAACAGCAAGCTGAATTTCCAAACCCGGCTATTTGATAGTAATGGCTTCACTGATGCCGTTGCTGTTTAATGCTGTTCCAGATGGCATCCATCTCTTCCAGGCTCATTTTAGCCAGGTCCTTTCCTTGTTTAATTGCCTGTTGTTCCATCTGTGTAAAGCGGTGGATGAATTTTTTATTGGTCCGTTCGAGGGCATTTTCAGCATCAACCTGCAAAAACCGTGCGTAATTGACCAGCGAAAACACAAGATCTCCGAATTCTTCTTCCACTTTCTCCTGTCCGCCGCCTTCAATCGCTTCTTTCAATTCCTGCATTTCTTCCTCCACCTTATCCCAAACCTGTTCTTTATTATCCCATTCAAAACCTACCTGCTTTGCTTTTTCCTGCAGCCGCATGGCTTTTACAGTTGCCGGCAATGAGCGGGGTACTCCGCTTAATACGGAGCTTTTTCCTTCTTTCAGCTTCAGCTTTTCCCAGTTCCTTTTAACATCGTCTTCATTGTTCACTTTTACATCGCCATAAATATGCGGATGGCGCGCCACCAGTTTATCGCTGATCCCGTCAATTACTTCCTGCAGGCTGAACTGGTTCTGCTCAGTCCCGATCTTAGCATAAAACACGATATGAAGAAGGAGATCGCCCAGTTCCTCCCTAATGCCTTTCCAGTCGCTGTCCGTAATAGCATCAGCCAGCTCAAAAGTCTCCTCAATGGTCATTTGCCGCAGTGTCTGAATGGTCTGCTTCCTGTCCCACGGGCATTTTTCCCTGAGCTCGTCCATGATTGTCACCAGCCGTTGAAAAGATTTTGTCAGATCTGTTTGATTTGTACTCATAACAGGTGTGGGTTAAAGTTGAAAAGCGGATAAAAGGGCAAATAATACGAACAGGAATACAAGCGAAATGAATCCCAGTAAGTTTAATAAGATAAACTTGGTTAATGTCTTACCCCTGCCCTGTCCGTAAAAGCGGCGCATGGCCTTGTACAGATGCAACGGCCAGGCTATAACAGCTATAAAAACAAGAATGTTCCAGAATTGCCATCCTGTAACATCATTCAATTTCGCCATTAAAACAGCAAACAGCAGTAATATAAAGCTGAAAATATAATGGTGAATGGTAAATATGCCATGATCAGCATAGTAATACACTTTTCTGCTGCGGACATAGAGTAATTTAAGGATCAACGCAAAAAAAGGCAGGGAAGCAAACAGCAGATAAGGCAGATTGTGCAGGAACACCTCAACCACTTTTTCAACTGCTGCCCGCCTGTCATTTTTGAACTTATCGTTCATCTTATACACCTTATGGTTATAAAGGCGGGTAAGCCAGCCATCACGTTTTTTTTCGGGCAGGGCTGCCTGAACAGAATCATATTCTGCCAGTGATTGGTAATGGGTACCTACCGAGATAATATTGAGATCATCATCATACACTTTGTCAATATCATTCTTGCTTACAGCTTTAGTGGTATCCAGGAGCAGAGCCTTCTCCAGGAAATAAGATTTGTAGGTGGAGTCACCCGCTATAAGCTGTTCAAGCCTTTTCAGCCTTTTTTGTCTTTCTGCCGCCGTCATCGGTTCACTCTTTGCATTGATATTTACTATATCGGATGGTTTCCGGAGGCTGAAAAATATCAGGAAGAAGATCGCTGAAGTGAACACGTACATCCGGATCGGGTTCAGGTAGCTCATCCGTTTGCCTTTCATATATTCAGCAGAAAGAAAGCCGGGTTTGAAAAGAAGATCTTTCAGAGTTGTAAAGAACTTGCCGTCAAAATGCGTAATATCATTAAAAAAATGGGAGAACATTGCCCAGAAGGTTTCCTTCGGTTCAACATTTTCCTGGCCACAGGCCTGGCAAAAACGTCCCTGTACGATAGTCCCGCAATTAAGGCAATCTTTTTCTTTCCGTTCACGGCCGTGCGACATGTATTTTTTTGCTAAAAATAAGTACAAACACCCAAGTAAAAGCTCGTTTTCCGGTATGGCATGAAATTTTTTACTGCTCCTTTCGTTACTGTACAATTCAAGTATTTTTGCCCCTGATCAAGATATACAGCTAATGAAACAAAGCCTTGCTCTTCTTGCCCTCCTGGTTTCTCTGACCGGTTTCGGCCAGTTTTATTATAAAGACCTTGTGGATGCAAAAGCCAACGATGATAAAATGAAGGTCTACCTGGCAAATAAAGTGGCTGCGGTAACAGCCACCGGCTACGATTCCCGAGGGGTAAAAGCAACAGATTTTTATGAAGTGCAGGAAGTTTTTCCGGCTCAAAATATGCTCAAGGTCTCTACCCGCTCCGGCTTATCGGTTGTAAGGACCTATTACCGCTTCGATACGCAGGGAAGGCTGGTGTCCATTTCCGATTCCACCAATGGCATCAAAAGCCGCACCAGCTACCAGTATGCAGGCAATAATCTTGTTTCGGTGAAAACAGAGGTTAAAGACTCCCTGAACGATTTCAGCGAAACTGAAGAACACCAGTGGATCTATAACAATGCCGGCAAGCCCGAAAAAATGTGGAAGATCGTTAACAGTAAAGACAGCATGGAATATCGCTTTACAATTGATGAAAAGGGAAATGTAGCCGATGAGCAATTATTCAGGAGAGGAGTTGGTATTGACCCGTTCTATTTTTATTATGATGATCAGCACAGGCTCACGGATATTGTCCGTTATAACAAACGCGCCAAAAAACTGTTACCTGACTTTATGTTTGAATATGATGAGCAGGGCCGCGTGATCCAGAAAATAACGACTCTTTCCACTACCACGCCGGATTATCTTACCTGGCGTTACCTGTTTAATGATAAAGGGCTGAAAACAAAAGAAGCCTTATTTAATAAACAAAAAGAACTGACAGGGCGTATCGAATATGCTTACAGCTTCCAGCCCTGAAAAATTTCTGCACTTGCCATAGGGGTGTGTCCGGTACATGTTGTTGACTGATTGTCCACATATCAATACAATCAACGAACAAGTGTTACCACGATTGGACGATTTACCGGACATGTAATTTAACATATCAACAGGCAATGCCTGTGAAGGTGCAAATATCTTTGCGCCGCTATCACTTACATAACCATAACCCTACTATGCAAAAGATCACATTAGCTGCACTGTTCTTCTTATCGGCCATAATATGTCATGGCCAGAAGTACACGATCAGCGGCATTATTAAATCCAAAGCAAAAGGCGAAACCCTGATCGGTGCAAGCATCCGGGCCGTCCCTGCAAACCCGGCCGATAAAACTGGCATTAACGGCACGGTCAGCAACGAATACGGTTTCTATTCCCTCACTCTTGAAAAAGGTACTTATACTGTCGAGATCAGTGCGGTGGGCCTGCAAACCCAACAACAAGAAATTTTACTTAACAAAGACATTACTATCAACCTACAACTTGAAGACGAAGTAAAGAGCCTGGAAGGAGTTGTTGTAAGCGCACAATCGCGTGGCCGCAGCATCAGCAGTCCGCAAATGGGCATTGAAAGAGTATCCACCAAAGAGATCAAGAACATCCCCGTTCTGCTGGGAGAAAGGGATATTCTAAAAACCATCCAGCTTTTACCCGGTATTAAATCAGCCGGCGATGGCAACAGCGGCTTTTTTGTACGCGGTGGCGCCGGTGATCAGAACCTCATTTTGCTGGATGAAGCGCCTGTATACAATGCTTCACATTTGCTGGGGTTCTTTTCCACGTTCAACTCTGATGCGATCAAAGATATCACCGTGTATAAAGGAGGCATGCCTGCCCAGTATGGAGGCCGGCTTTCTTCAGTACTGGATATAAAAATGAATGACGGCAATAACCAGGATTATAATGTCAGCGGCGGCATCGGCCTGATCTCTGCCAAACTGAATGTGGAAGGACCTATACAAAAAGATAAGTCCTCTTTCCTGGTAACAGGCCGCCGCACTTATGTAGACGCATTCCTGAAATTGTCAAGCGATTCTGCTATCAACAGCAACCGGCTTTATTTTTACGACCTGAATGCAAAACTGAATTACCAGCTAGGCGATAAAGACCGCCTTTATCTTTCCGGTTATTTTGGTAAAGACGTGCTGGGCGTAGGCGAAACCTTTGGGATCGACTGGGGCAACAGCACCGGTACATTGCGCTGGAACCATATTTTCAACAGCCAGCTTTTTGCCAACACCTCTGTTATCTTCAGCAATTACAATTACAAGATCTCTATCCGCAGCGGTGGTGATAATTTTGATATCCTTTCAAAAATACAGGACTGGAACCTGAAGCAAGAGTATCAATGGTATGCCAATTCCAATCACAACCTCCGGTTTGGGTTCAACACGATCTATCATACCATCACACCGGGAGAAATAAAAGCCTATCAATCGGTAAGCCTGAATTCAACTGCCCTCCAAAAAAGATATTCCTGGGAAAACGCTGTTTTCCTGAGCGATACCTGGAAGGCTTCAGACAAAGTGAACCTTACCTATGGATTGCGGGCATCAGCGTTCAGCATATTAGGAAAAGGCGATTTCTATCAAATAGATAAGGACGGAAAGGTAACAGATACGCTGAGCTATAATAATGGCGATTTTGTAAAAACTTATTTCAACCTGGAACCACGGGTAGCTGCCAGTTATATTTTCAATCCCCGCAGTTCTCTCAAAGCATCTTATGTACGAAATGTGCAGAATATGCACCTGGTATCCAATTCCACTTCTTCCAATCCCACCGATAAATGGATTGCGAATACCAATATCATCAAACCCGAGATCGCTGACCAGGTATCCCTTGGTTATTACCGCAATCTTTTCAACAACCAGTTTGAGCTGAGCGTGGAAACCTATTACAAATGGATGCAAAACCAGATCGATTATCGAGACGGTGCAGATGTTTTTGCCAATAGTGATGCAATTGAATCCGAACTGTTGTTTGGTAAAGGCCGGGCTTATGGTATCGAATTCCTGTTGAAAAAGAAAGCCGGCAAATTCACTGGCTGGCTGAGTTACACCTTATCTAAAACAGAAAGAAAAATAGACGGCATCAATGATAATGAGTGGTACAATGCCCGGCAGGACCGTACGCATGATGTGGCCCTGGTAGGTTCTTACCAACTTAACCGCAAATGGACCCTTTCCGCCAACTGGGTTTTCTATACCGGCGACGCTGTTACTCTTCCTGCTGGAAAATACAGTATAGACGGGCAGACAGTTTATTATTACACCAAAAGAAATGGTTATCGCATGCCCGATTATCACCGGCTCGACCTGGGTGCTACCTGCATACTGAAACAAAAAAAGCGCTGGTCGTCTGAACTCACTTTCAGCCTCTACAATGCCTATGGCCGTGAAAATGCATACACAATCAATTTCAGGGATAATGCTGATGATCCCAGCAAGACCGAAGCCGTGCGTGTTGCCCTGTTCAAATTCATTCCTTCTGTTTCCTACAACTTCAAATTCTGATTTATGACAGATAAAAAATTAACCCGTTCATTCCGTTTAACAGGCTTATTTGCCCTACTGGCATTAGTCAGCCTGAGCTCCTGTGAAAAAGTGATCGATATTAACCTTAACAAAGCGGAGAAAAGATATGTGGTGGAAGCGATTGTTACCGACCAGTCTGGGGCCCGTGTGCTGCTAAGCCAGACAAAAGATTTTGAAGACGACAATAGTTTTGCCGGTGTCAGCGGCGCTATTGTTGAAATAACAGAAAATGGCGGGGCTGTTACTACCTTGTCAGAAACAACCTCCGGCGTGTATGAAGCTCCGGCATTGATCGGTTCGGTTGGTAAAACCTATTCCTTATCGGTAAAAGTGAACGGGCAATCTTTCACAGCAGTTTCCACTATGCCGCAAAAGGTGAACCTGGACACGATTTATATAACAGATGAGTTTTTGTTTGGCGATACCCGCAAGATCGTGAACATCGAATACAAGGACCCTGCCGGCCGCGGACAATACTACCGATTTGTGCAATACCTGAATGGAAGGAAGGAAACAGAAATATTCGTTCAGAATGATGAATATACTGACGGACGGAATGTCACCAACAAGCTCTTTTACTTTCCGGATGACGATGAAGACTATCGTAAGATCAAAAGCGGCGACCAGGTGCGTATTGAGATGTTCTGCACAGACGCCAATGTATACAAATACTGGTACAGCCTCTACAGAAGTGCTACCGGTGAAAGCCAGGCTACTCCTTCCAATCCTGTAAGCAACATGAAAGGAGGTGCTTTGGGCTATTTCAGCGCACAGACCTCGCAGGCAAAGACGATGATCGCTCCCTGACCCGGAATAAAATAACAGATGGCGGATAACAGTTTGCGAATTACGGAAGTTTGCGGCCTGATATCCGCCATCTGTCATCTATGTCCTAATTTTGCAGGAGGTCAGCGCTCTGCCGGCCACAAAACACACTACTATGCAGCACATCGTCATTATCGGCGGCGGCTTTGCCGGTATCAACCTGGCAAAGAGCCTTGCCAACAATAAGGATTTTACTGTTACCCTTGTAGACCGGAATAATTACAATTTCTTTCCTCCTCTTCTATACCAGGTAGCTACAAGCTATCTGGAAACCTCCAGCATCTGCTATCCTTTCAGAAGATTCCTCCGCGGAAAAAAGAACATCCAGTTTAGAATGGGTGAATTCCAACGCTTGATTGCTGCAGAAAATAAAATAGTGCTTTCCACCGGCGAACTCAGTTATGATCACCTGGTTTTTGCCGTAGGCGCCGAAACCAATTTCTTCGGTATGGAAAACGTGAAGAAAAATGCATTGCCGATGAAAACAGTGAATGATGCATTGGAACTCCGCAACTATTTTTTGCAACGCATGGAGCAAGCTACCCGCACTACTGATGAAAACGAAAGAAAAAAACTGCTGACCATTGTTGTTGCAGGTGGTGGCCCTACAGGAGTTGAAGTTTCAGGAGTGCTTGCAGAAATGAAGAAAAATGTGATGCCGAAAGATTATCCCGAGCTTAGCGGCAAAGGTTATGAATCGCATATTTACCTGGTTGATGGCGGTGGCAAGCTGCTGGCGCCAATGAGCGAGAAATCACAGATCGATACATTAAATGCACTAACCAAAATGGGTGTTGAAGTAAAACTCAACCACCAGGTAAAGGACTACCAGGATGATGTGGTTACATTTGCCAACGGAGATACCATTGAAACCAAAACAGTGGTCTGGGCTGCCGGTATTACAGGTTCTGTATTCGAAGGCGTACCTTCAGAAGCGTATGGCCGCGGCAAAAGACTGATTGTAGATGAAACTAATAAAGTAACAGGCTTCTCCAATGTGTATGCTATTGGCGACACCTGTCTTCAAACAACAGACCAGAACTTTCCCAACGGCCATCCCCAGGTGGCGCAAGTGGCGATACAACAGGGAAAGCTGCTTGCAAAAAATTTCAGCGCTATGGCTAAGGGCCACGCATTAAAACCATTTGCCTACCACGATAAAGGCACCATGGCCATCATCGGATGGAATAAAGCTGTAGCAGACATTCCCAAACCCAAATTACATTTCAAAGGATTTATTGCCTGGCTGATGTGGCTGTTCATCCACCTTGTATCACTGATCAATTACCGCAACAAAATAAGGACACTGTACAATTGGACAGGAGCTTATTTTACAAAGGACCAGACATTGCGGATGATTGTCAGACCGTCACAGGGTCGGGGGGCGTCCCAGAGCCGGGAGTCGTCCCGGAGTCGGGAGTCGTAAGTCTTTAGTCGTAAGTCTGCAGCCACTAAAAGTTTGTATAATCATTTCGATATTAAAGTGATTATACAAAAGAGAGCCTACTACTACCCGGCATTAACACGTGCTTAACAGCAGATTTTCCTTACTTTATCAGGACAGCAGAAAGTGGCACCTTTTTTTCTGTTGCTAACACTTAACTTATTTGCCATGGATAGGAAATCCTTTCTTGGCTCCTTCCGAAAGGAGAATAGCATTAATTGGAATTATAATCCCGGACTGGGAAGCATTTCTTCCGGCATAGATCCAGTGAAAGGCAAATTGGCTTCTCCTCAATTGGTTCACTTGCTGAAAAGGAGCATGTTTGGAGCCAGTGCTGCAGATATTCAGTATTTCCGTTCGAAAAAGTTAAAGAGCATAATTGAGGAATTGGTTTACAAAGAAGAAGATGCCCCACTCCCTCCCGTCAATAATTATAATGATCCTGATTCCAAAAAAGCAGAGCCGAATTATTTTTTTGATGAGGATGTGCCGGCAGGTCAAACATGGGTGAATGCTACAGCTTATAATGGCAGGAATAATGGCCGCAGGAGAAGTTCTTTCAAAAGCTGGTGGTATGGCTTAATGATCAACCAGGACAGGACACTTCGCGAAAAGATGGTATTGTTCTGGCATAATCATTTTGCAACTGAATCGACAAGTGTAGACAATGCACGAAACCTGTACCAGCATAATGAAGTGTTGCGCCGCAATGCGCTGGGGAATTTTAAAATACTGGTGAAAGAAATAACAGTTGATCCCGCCATGCTGAAGTACCTGAATGGCTATGTTAATACCAAAAAAGCACCTGATGAAAACTATGGCAGGGAATTGCAGGAACTATTTACCATGGGAAAAGGGCCTGGCTCGCATTATACAGAAAATGATGTAAAAGCAGCAGCAAGAGTACTCACCGGTTATAAGATTGACAACAAAACATTCTCTTCTGTATTTGATGCAGGGAGGCATGATGATGGAGATAAACAATTCTCTGCATTTTATAACAATACAGTGATCAAAGGCAAAAAAGGAGATGCAGGTGCGGAAGAAACAGGTGAATTGCTGGCCATGTTGTTTGCCCAGCAGGAAGTATCCAGGTTCATCTGCCGTAAGCTGTATCGCTTCTTTGTTTATCATACTATTGATGCTACCACTGAAAAAAATGTAATAGAACCGCTTGCTGCACTATTCCGTAAAAAAGACTATGAGATCAGGCCTGTGCTTGCAGCTTTATTCAGCAGCAAACATTTTTTTGATGCTGCTAATTTTGGGGCAATGATCAAGAGCCCTGTCGACTTTACGGTCGGGCTTTGCAGGGAATACGGATTGCATTTTCCTGATGCCAGCGATTTCGTTGAGCAATATGCCCTTTGGGAGCTGTTGAGAAACCAGGCGGCTGCCATGCAACAGAATATCGGCGACCCTCCAAATGTAGCAGGATGGCAGGCTTATTACCAGGAGCCGCAATATGATAAGCTCTGGATAAGTTCAGATACATTACCCCGCCGCAACCAGTTTACCGACCGGATGGTCAATAATGGTTTTACAAGAGGCGAAAACAAAGTGCAGATCGATGCAGTAGCTTTTACCCAACAACTTCCGGAACCCGGCAATCCCGATAAACTGATTGACGATGCCATCAACCGCCTCTACAACATGGATGTGGCAGAGGCGGATAAAGCTTTTATCAAAAGCAGTATCCTTTTATCAGGCCTTACAGGTATGCAGTCCGATCATTACTGGACCGATAGCTGGAATACTTATCTGAAAAACCCCGGCGATAAGAAAAATGCCGACCAGGTGATAAAAAAACTAAAAACCCTTTACAAATACCTGATGAACCGCCCCGAATACCAACTGTGTTAGGCAATTGTTCATTCAAAAAATCGAGAGGGATGAAAAGAAGAGATTTTTTAAGACAAACATTACCCGCCGTTGCACTTCCTGCTTTCCTGGATGGCTTCTCCCTGCAGGCCTGGGCCCGATCTCCCTGGCTGGAAGCAATCAGCGGAGCTAATAATACTGACCGGGTATTGGTGCTGGTGCAATTGAACGGAGGAAATGATGGATTGAACACCGTGATCCCTATCGATCTCTATGATGCTTATCATGCTGCAAGAACAAATATTGCTATCCCGCAGGATAAGATATTAAGGCTTGAAGGTTTTGATAAAACCGGGCTTAACCCTGCCATGTCGCATATTCAACAATTATTCAACGATGGGAAGATAACCATTGTGCAGGCAGTAAGCTATCCCAACCCCAACTTCTCCCATTTCCGCGCAACCGATATCTGGCTCAGCGGATCAGATTCCGATAAAATACTGGAAACAGGATGGGCAGGCCGTTACCTGGAGCAGGAGTATCCCGGCTTTCCGGCAGAATATCCCAATAGCAATATGACAGACCCATTGGCCATACAGGTTGGCGGGATCGTATCACCTGCCTTACAGGGATCTGCCACAACCATGGGCATGGCTATCACCAATCCGTCCAATTTTTACGCTTTATTGAATGATAACCTGACTTTCACTTCTGCTTCCAGCCGCGCAGGTGATCAGCTCGCTTATATCCGGCAGATGTCTATGATAACGGATAAATATTCCACTGTTATAAAAAAGGCGGCGCAAAAGGTTACCAAACAATCCTCCCTTTATCCTGCACAGGGCAAAAACCCGTTAGCAGATCAACTAAAGATCGTTGCAAGACTGATTGCAGGAGGCCTGAAAACAAAAGTGTATATGGTTAACATGGGAGGCTTTGATACACATGCAAGACAAACAGATGCTGCAGATACCACTACCGGCATTCATGCGCGGCTGCTCGAACGATTGTCAGAAGCCATCAGCATATTCATGGCTGATATCAATGAACTGGGAGTTGGTAACAAGGTATTGGGAATGACTTTCTCGGAATTTGGACGCCGTATTAAATCAAATGCAAGCGGCGGTACTGACCATGGAGCTGCGGCTCCTGTATTTCTTTTTGGCAATGAAGTGATGCCGGGAATACTGGGTAGCAATCCTGAGATTCCGGATGTTGCAAATGTGAAAGATAATATAGCGATGCAACACGATTTCCGCTCTTTGTATACCAGTATTCTCAAAAACTGGTTTTTGCTAAGTCCTGCAGAATCGCAAACAGTGATGCTCAAAGATTATGAATCGCTGGCTATTGTTAAAAAGAATGCAACTGCTCCGGCGATTTAGATCCAGTACAGCTTGGTCTCATATTCCATTTTCACAAAACCATTCTCGTTGTATGCTACAAACAACTGGATCAGTTTTGAGATCATTGAATCGTATGATTCATGACCGGGAAGAGGAATATAGGAAGAAGACAGTAATTGTCCTTTCAGCGAATCAAAATCGAGCATCTGTACATTCGGGAATTGATCCACATTCATCTGTGCAGGTTCAAAGAAAGCCTGTATCTCCGGTTCACTGGTTTTATTAAGAATTTGCGGTTCCAGTGCATATTCATCTTTCAGCTTATTATACTCTTCAAGAAAAGGCGTGTTCTTTAAACGGAGATTCCATGCCAGCACAATATGGCCGCCGGGTTTCAGGATACGTTCAAACTCAACTTTCGTTCTTTCCCTGTCCATCCAGTGAAATGCCTGTGCTACAGTGATCAGGTCAACACTTTCATGACGAAGCCCTGTTTGCTCTGCGCGATGACGGCGACTGGTAAAGCCAATATAATGCGCCAGTCTTTTTTCACCGGCTGCACGCATCTCTTCATTCGGTTCAATACCGATCACATTATATCCCTGCTTCAACAGGATCTCTGCAAACAGGCCAGTGCCTGAGCCTACATCCACGATGCGATGCTGCTTCTGCAAACCCAGTTTCGACTCAAGAAAAGGAACGATCTCTGATGGATAAGAAGGCCTGTATCTTACATAATTCTCAACCCTGTTGGAAAATCTTTTGGTTGGTTGAAGGGTGGACAATTCGCTAAACATGGAAGCTACTGTTTGAACCGCAAAAATATTACTATTCTAAATCTTTCCGGTGCTGTTCATGTAAATTTAATCACAACGGTTACATGATTTTTTCCACATAACGGACTACCGTTTTTTTGGAGGAAACACCGGGAAGTGCAGAATGTTTGGATTACTTATTGGTAACAAAAATTATTACACAGTCAGTACATTAAATACAGGTTCTCACAACCTAATAAGCGACCCCTTCCCGTCCTTCCCGCCTTACCGGTAAGTATTTTACCGGTAAGGCGGGAAGGACGGGAAGGGGTGCGTTTGGATAGGTGTTTTCTTTCTTGTCAGATGTTGGTTATCCCATGTGTTCCCAGGCACTTTGGTAGGCATTTAATTGTTCTGCGTAAGTGATAAAATCAGCATAAAAGGGAAGCCGGGCAAGTGTGCCGCTGTCGCCGATGACGACCAGTTTTTTCCTGGCCCTCGTCATCGCCACATTCATGCGGCGGATATCGGATAAGAAACCTATCCTGTTTTCAGGGTTGCTTCTTGTCATGCTTATGTAAACAATGTCCCTCTCCTGCCCCTGGAAGCTGTCGATCGTATTTACGGCTATTTTATCGCCATATCCCAGCAACTCAGGTGATTGCAGCAAAAGCGATCTCAGCAGGTCCACTTGCTGCTTATAAGGCGAAATGACGGCAATGGAGGGAAAGGCTGCCGGGTGATTTGCTTCCAGGGCCGGCAATAACTGCCGGAGATGATTGAAAAGAAATGCTGCTTCTTCAGGATTGTAAGTGCTGGTACCTTCTACTTTTTCTTCAAAACCACAACCGGCTGTGTCGATAAAAATAAGCGGGTTATCAAGATCATACAGCAGATGATCGGCAACGGATTCGTGTGCCTTTAGTTTTCCTTTGTAAAATACCGCAGATGAATAACCCATGATCGCTTTATTCATCCGGTATTGTTCTTCCAGCAGCACCACGGCTTCCGGGTGAAGTTCCACATTCTTTTCCATCAGTGTAATATTCAATCCTTCACGGGCAGCCTGCTCCGATTTGATAGTGGGCGGCAATTGGAAAGGATCGCCGGCCAGCACCAGTTTCCTTGCCTTGAGTATCGGTATCCAGCAGGCCGGTTCCAATGCTTGTGCAGCTTCATCAATTACGACGGTATCAAACCGCCGGTCGCGGATGGTATAATGATTGGCGCCAACCAGCGTGGCTGTGATCACCTGTGCTTTTGACAACAGGTCATCCAGGATATACTGTTCTGTGTTAGCCGCTTCTTTCAAAATATTCCTTGCTTCCTCAAACAACGTTTTACGCTGTTCCCTTTCTGCTTTGCCAAAATTGCGTTTGTATTTGTAAGCCATTTCCCTGAACTCATTGGCCCTTTTCTTTAGCTTCTTCACTTGTTTCATCTGGCTATGTTCAGCCATCTGGCTATCCAGTGTAAGAGAAAGGAGTTTTTCCGATACCCGTGCAGGATTACCCACACGCACCACTGTCAATCCTTCATCCGATAATTTTTCACTCAGCAGGTCTACAGCAGCATTGCTTGGAGCCACTACTAATAACTGTTGATGAGACTGCTGATAGATTGCCTTGATGCCCTGCACCAATGTTGTTGTTTTACCTGTGCCCGGAGGTCCATGCACAATAGCCAGTTCATTAGCAGATAATATTTTGTTCACCGCATGTTGCTGCGAACTGTTTAACCGCGCTGATGTATACATGTGTCCGTCTTCATGAAAACCGGGTTGTTTTTCCCCGGTGAGAATACGGATAAGCTGATCATTTTCTTTTTTGTCCAATCTTGCCGCAGCTTGTTTCAAAGCAGTGCGCATTTCATCATAACTGTTGTCGTCAAAAAGCAGGTTCACTCCCAATTGTCCGTCACGCGCCCAGTCAGGCAGTTCATCTGTCCGCAGGGATATCTTCATTTTATTACCTCCCTGGTAAGTGATCACTCCTTCCACGCGGTCTTCTTTCGGATTGCGGTTGGAAAACAGTTCTGCGGAAGCCCCGAATCTGAACAAATGCGCTATTTCAAGGTGATTGGTTCGTTCCAGTTCCACTGTCAGGTAATCCCCCATGCCCATTTCTGTATCCCTGATCACGATGGGATACCAGCTAAGCCCGTTGGAGCGCCGTACGGCCAGTGAGCTTGATTCAGTCAATTGTTTATAGGCCAGACGGTCCGACTGCTCTTCTATTTGTAAAAGAGAGGAGAGCTTTTTGAAATAATCCATCCAGCAAAGGTAACCCAGGGTGGTAACCTCATTTTTAAAAACAAAAGAAAATTTTGCGCAACCAAATAATTGCATATATTTGCAATCAAATGGTAGCAAATATTTAAAAATGGAAACAAGAAGAGATGTTTTTCAGGCCATAGCCGACCCCACCAGGCGGGCCATCATTATGCTCCTGACGGTAGGTGCAATGACGCCCAATGCAATTGCCGAACATTTCGACAGCAGCAGGCAGGCGGTTTCAAAACATTTACAGATCCTGACAGAATGTGAGATACTGAAACAGGAACAACAAGGCAGGGAAATTCACTATCACCTGAATGCAGATAAAATGAAAGACATTGAAAAATGGCTGGAGCAGTTCAGGCAACTGCTGGCCAAACGATTCAGCCAGCTCGACGAAGTATTAAAACAACTTAAAAACAACAGAAAATGAATAAAGCAATCCTTTTCAATTTCCTTGTAGACAAGGAAAACAAGAAAATCAAAGTCGAAAGATCTTTTGATGCTCCTATCGACCTGGTATGGGCCGCATGGACAGAAGCAGATATTCTCGACCAGTGGTGGGCTCCCAAACCTTACAGGGCTATCACCAAATCGATGAACTTTTCCGAAGGCGGGCGCTGGCATTACTATATGTTAAGCCCTGAAGGAGAAAAACACTGGTGCCTGTTTGACTATGAAACTATCAAGCCTCTTAAATCCTTTTCAGGCATTGACGCTTTCTGCGATGAAAATGCTGTCATGAATAATAGCTTGCCGAAAAGTAAATGGGAAAACACTTTTAGCTCCGGAGAAGATGAAACAGTCGTAAACATCCAACTCCAGTTCAAATCATTGGAAGACCTGGAAGAGCTTATTAAAACGGGCTTTAAAGAAGGATTCACTGCGGGACTGGAAAACCTGGACCAATATATTGCTGCGCAGTTCTATTTAAGAAAACAAAATAAGACCAGCAACATGGCACGGGTATCCACCTATGTAAACTTTCCCGGTAATACTGAAGAAGTGTTCAACTTTTACAAATCGGTTTTCAAAACAGATTTCATCAATGGCGTGCAGCGGTTTGGAGACATACCGGCTGATCCCAATCACCCACCGGTAGCAGATAATGTAAAGAAAATGGTTTTGCATATTGAACTCCCCCTCATTGGCGGACATGTGCTGATGGGAACAGATGCCCCGAAAGAAATGGGCTTTACCGTTGCGCAAGGCAACAATATGCATATTAACCTTGAACCTGAATCCAGAAAAGAGGCAGACCGGCTCTTTAAGGAGCTTTCCGCAGGCGGAAAAGTAGAGATGCCTATCCAGGATATGTTCTGGGGCGCCTATTTCGGAAGCTTTACCGATAAATATGGTATCAACTGGATGATCAATTACCAGGAAAAATAATTCAGTTATTAATTAGCGATCTCCTCTGCGTGAAAAGACTCCAGTGCGTCAGCAATCACCGTTCTCAATTCAACAATATGGTGAGGGAGATCGCTTTCCTGAATATTTATCCTCCCATTCTTTTCTTTTAGTATGTGATTACCGTAGAGCAACATCTCCAGTTCCCCATTCATAATGGTTACCCGGTACTCTTTTTCTCCTTCTTCCCTTTCCTTAATGATGCGTATCAATGCCTGGTATTGGCTTTTTTTATATCGAAAGCTTATGGAAAACATTGTCATGTTAATGCATTTATGATTAAAGTAAAGGGCACAGTTAAAAACAGTGCTTGCACTAACATTTAACAACCAAAATACTGCCGGGTTTTATAGGCCGGCAGTATTCTTTCTTATTGCCATCATAAAAAAACAATAAGAGTATCCAAGGCTTAATGGAAAGACGTTCACATTTAATTACTCTTATATAACTTCAGTCCATATAAGAAAATAACTACATAACAAATAATAGGAAGATAATAAGCTGTTGCCACATCTTTATTTGCGATCAGACCCATTAACGGTGGAAAGACTGCCCCACCTACCACGCCCATCACAATAAAAGATGAAGCCTGTTGCGTATGATGGCCCAGATCTTTCAATCCAAGACTGAAAATCGTAGGAAACATGATGCTGAAAAAGAAATTGATCAGCAACAAAGCTATAAATGATACCCATCCTGCACTTTGCGCTACGATGATACACATGAGTATATTTCCCAGGGCAAATATGGCCAGCAGTATATTAGGTTTAACGAACCGCATCAGGAAAGTACCTGTAAAACGGCCTATCATCATTAATATCATACTCAGACTGAAATAATAAGATGCTTTTTCATCACTCAACCCCATTTTTTCGTGACCGTAATTGATAAAGAAAGCCCAGGTGCCGCCCTGTGCTGCCACGTTGAAGAACTGCGCTACAATGGCCCAGATAAAATGTTTATGCTGGAATAAACGCCTGGGCGTAGCCACCAGTTGCTGATCAACGTTCTGGTTGTGATGCGGATCAAAGGCAGTATTCACAGCCGGCACTTTTACCAGCGAAAAAGCAGCCGCAACGATCAGCACGATAATGCCGATGATGATATATACCTGCTTCACACTATAGAGATCGGCAGCAACGGAACTGCTTAAGATGAACATCCCTCCTACCGTAGGGCCAATGATCGTTCCTACACCATTGAATGCCTGTGCAAAATTTAATCGCTGATCACTCGTAGCCTGTGGCCCCAGGGAAGCCACAAAAGGATGCGCTACTGTTTCAAGCGTTGCCATACCACAAGCCAGTACAAACAATGATACCCTGAAGAATAAAAATGATTCTGCATTTGCCGCCGGCACAAACAGGAAAGCTCCTGTTGCAAACAATACCAGCCCAAGCAAAACGCCGCGCTGGTAGCCAAATCGTTTCATGAACAGTCCCGCCGGAATGCCCATCACTGCGTATGCACCAAAAACAGAGAACTGTACAAGCCCTGATTGGGATTTGCTCACATGCAATACGTTCTGGAAATGTTTGTTCAATACATCACCCATTGTCATAGCCACACCCCAGATCATAAACAAAGAGATAACGAACACCAGAGTGACCAGGTATTTTTTTTCAGTAAATGCTGTTTTCATCCGTATATTTTTATTTTTTGGGGTTGGTCGGATGGGACTCTGCAGATGCTGTTGCCACAGCAATCTTGGAATCTGCTGTGCCATAATAAAGGAACCACTTGCCTTTGAAGGGGACCAATCCTTCGATAAAACAAACATTGTTTACCTGGCCGGTTATTTCATAATCCTTCTCAGGTTTGAAAAAATAGTTTGCACTGCGGTCAATCACCTTGAAAGGATCATTCTGATCGAGCAGTATTTGCCCTGCAGCATAAGTACCATCAGCCAGGCTCTTGTCACCGAAAGCAGGGCTGTTCTTACTATTATAAAAGAAAAGGATGCCATCATTGGTAAGCAAAGCCGGCGGACCAGGCTCTACCAGTTCACTGTCGAATTTCCCTTTGCGCGGGCCAAACACGATCTTGAAAGCAGGATATTTTCTTAAAGAATCATATTGGTATTTGGCAGGATCTGTTTCCGGAACAGGCACCCAATCGATCAGGTTGTCTGAAGTGGCCATGTAAATATTTGACTCACCCCAATACATCTGGTATTTGCCATTGATCTTTACAGCAACCAGTTTATCTCCTTGCTGGCGTGCTACTACTGATCCTGATTTAGACCAGTAATTGATATACTTCCCGCCTTCTGCATTTTTAAACACAGAACCATGCTTGGTCCAATGCACAAGATCAGTGGAAGTAGCAATAAATAAACGGGCCGTGGTGCCATCATAAGCTGTATAGGTCATGTAGTAAGTTCCTTTTTCATCCTCCACAATACGGGGATCTTCACAGCCTCCTTCCCATTCATACTTTTTATACGCATCATTGGCAGGAAACAGGACAGGATCATTATTCCTGGTAAAATGCAATCCATCTTCACTCATGGCCAATCCTATTCTGGATGTGCCGGCAAAGCGGCCGATGGTATCTTCTGCCCTGTAAAGCAGGTACACTTTTCCATCGCGAACAACAGCCGCAGGGTTGAACACATCTTTCGCTTCCCAGGCCACTTGTTTATTCAGGATAGGATCTTTGAATACAATAGGCGAAGGTTTCAGCACAGGGTTTACGGTATCCTGTTTGGTAAAAGGAGCCACCATCCATGCCTGTATTGAATCTTTCTTTTCCGCTGTGGTTGTTCCTTCTTCCTGCTTTGATTGCTGATCGCCACACGACATCATCATCGTTACTGAGCAAGCGACTGTAAAAAGAAAACTCGTTTTGTTCATGTACATGATTATTTATTTAATACTTGATTCTTATTATTGATATCCGTCATTCTGCTTCAGGCCGATCAGGTCAACTTCCCTTTGAGGGATTGGCAACACAGCATTGGCAGGTTTATAACCTGTTCCATAATCATTGTGGCCGGTTAAGGGATTAGCATCCGGTTTTGCGGCAAGCACTGTGGCTGCAATATTCCAGCGGACCAGATCATAATAACGATGCCATTCAAAAGCCAGTTCCACACGGCGTTCATGGCGGATGGCAGCAAGCAGATCGGCCTGAACGTTAGTTGTTACTGCCGGCAATGCTGTAACTGGATTAACCGCATTACTCCTGGCTCTTCCTCTCACTCTCTCCAAAGCAGTTCTTGCTTCAGGCAATTTGTTCAACTGGGCAAAGCACTCCGCTTTCCATAAAAGCACATCGGCCAAACGGATATAGATAAAATCGATACCTCCATCATCCGAAGGTGATGTGTTGGACATGAACTTTCTTACATTATAGCCGGTAATGGAATTAGCCGCATTATAAGGCGTACCGTCAAACCAGGTATCACCGGCTTTAAATACAGTTGCACTCAACCTTGGATCACCCGATTCAAACTCTGCCACCAGGTTGTCGGTTGGAAGATTAAAATTCCAGCCATATCCCTGTTTGCCAAACACAGCATTGAAGATAGAACCCTTTTGTGGTGTTTGTCCAGCATCATGCCGGGCTACGAATATTTTTTCAGCGCCTTGTTCACCCACACCATTAAAGTTATCGGCAAATTTGGGAAGCAGGTTATAAGGCAGGGCTTCTACTTTTGCAATTTCATCAAGACAGCTTTGCCATTGCCCCTGGTATAAATAGGTTTTTGCTTTCAGTGCATATGCTGCTCCTTTTGTAGCACGCTGATAATTGGCTGCGTCATAGGAAGGCTCCAGCATTGGCGCTGCATTGTCCAGGTCTTCACGGATCTGGTCATATACTTGCTCTTTGGTAGCACGGACTGTATTATCCGTCATATTCTTTTCCGGGATCAGTAATGGCACTCCGCCAAAATTCTGCACAAGCCGGAAATAATAAAATGCGCGGAGGAATAACATTTCACCTTTCATTCTTTTCCAGACATTGGCATCAAGCCCCGGCACAGCAGAGCCATCCTGTGCCAATACTGTGTTGGCGGCATTTACTCCTTTAAAATTATAGCGCCAGATGCCCAGCACATTATTGTTAGTAGGAAAAATAGTAAAGGTTTCCATGCGGCGCATGTCTTCCTGGTCACCAAGGCCGCCTCCGCCTTTCACGGCATCATCACTCATCAGATCGCCTACTACAAACTCGCGGGGGATAGATGCACCATTGTCCCATTCCCAGTTGCCCCGGAAACGATTGGTCAATGGTTCATAAGCCGCATCCACGGCCAATGTAAAATCACCCGCTTGCTTGAATACGTTTTCTTCGGTAAGCACGCCCTGCGGTTGCAGGTCCAGCTTTTTACTGCAAGCTGTTATCAGCGTTGCAGCAGTAAGTATATAGATAAGCTTTTTCATATAATTAAATTATAGGTCGGTCAATCGTTAATTAAAAAGTAAGTTGAACACCAAAAGTGAATGTGCGTGAAGGAGGATATGTTCCCATATCGATACCAACACCCAGATCGCCGTAATTGGACAGGTTATCATTGGTATACAATTCAGGATCGAAGCCCTTGTATTTAGTAACGGTAAACACATTCTGCATGCTGGCGTATATCCTTGCTTGTGTGAAGCCGGCGCGGCTCATCCATCCTGCAGGAAGATTATATCCTATCATCGCATTTTTCAAACGCAGGTAAGAGCCATTCTCTACATAGCGGTTGGATGTGCGGCGGTTATTGTTTGCATCGAGGAAAGTGGCACGGGGCATCGTATTGCTGGTACCTTCTCCATGCCAGCGGGTTTCATAAAAATCCAGTTTGGTATTGAAACCACGGGAATCGAAACTGTTAATGATATTGTCTACTTCATTGTAAATATCATTACCGGCAACACCATTAAAGAATAAAGTAAGATCAAATTGCTTGTAACGAAGAGTAGCATTCAGACTATAGAGGAAATCAGGTAAACCATGACCGATAATACTGCGGTCCTTATCATCGATCACCCCATCATTATTGATATCAGCAAAACGGATATCACCGGGTTTGGCAGCCGGCTGATACATATCTCCATCCTTGTTCACATAATTGGTTACGTCAGCGGCAGTCTGGAATATACCCGCGGTAGTATAACCATAGAAGGAACCAATTGCTTCACCGGGTTTTAATAGGATCTGTCCATTGCCGGAACTGATCAATTGATCTTTTGTTTTGTACAGGGAAGTCACTTCATTGTTCAAAGTAGTGATATTGGCTGTGATATCCCATGACAGGCCATTCTTCGCACGATCATTATAATTTAGTGTTATATCCCAGCCTTTATTGGTCATGGCTGCACCGTTCACATAAGGAGGTGCTGCATCACCATTGGTATAGGAAACCGGCAATTGAATCAGGATATCGCTGGTATTCCTTTTATACCAATCCACTGAAAACCGGACTCTTCCTTTCAGGAAAGCTCCATCAAGGCCGATATCTGTTTGTTTTGTTTCTTCCCATTTCACATCGGGATTGCCTTGTGAAGCAACGGTGAGTACGCCATTGTTGGTGCTGTAAATAGTGGCATAAGGATAATTACCGATTTGCTGGTTACCAAGTTTACCCCAGCTTCCGCGGAGTTTCAATTCGCTTAACCAATTCACATTATCCATGAATCTTTCGCGCATGATATTCCAACCTGCGGACACAGAAGGAAAATAACCGGTACGGTTGGCTTTGCTGAAGCGTGACGACTGATCAGCACGCAATGTGGCAGATAAGAGATAACGGTTATCATAAGCATAAGCAACACGGCCGAAATAAGACATCAGTGCCGATTCCTGCTTGGTACCGCCTACTCCTTGTGTGCCTGTGCCATAATCAAGATATTGTAAACTACCGTTACCATCTGTTCGTGTATCATAACCGGAACGGAAGCCTGAGAAATAATCAGTGATCTCTTTCACATATTCTGTACCTGCAAGTACAGATATATCATGCACTCCGTTGAACACATGCGTATAATTTGCCGTATTCGTCCAGGTCAATGCGCTGCTGCGGTTCCTGTATTTATCCACCCCTTTGTCGTTCGGGTTCATGACCGTTCTGTCGCCAGGGATCTGACCATTATAGGCTTGTTGTTCCAGCATATTGAAATCAACACCCAGGCTGGTGCGCAGGCGGATATCTTTTACAGGCTTTACTTCTGCAAACACATTCCCCAGGAGACGGTACCTGTCGGCTGTGCGGTTGCGGTACTGCGCAATAGCCAGGGGGTTCTTTCCATCACCATACAAATTCGGGTTTTGATAAAGCCCTGCAGGAGGGAGATCAGTCAGCAATCCTGTAGCCGGATCATACACAGGAATAGCATTAGGGCGGATCAATGCATAACGCACCACACCAGGAAGGCTTCCGGGACGGCCACCATCACCGGAAGCTCCGATGTATTGATTGCTTTCATAAGTGAAGTTGAGATTCTCTCCGATCCTTAACCAGCTTTTTACGTCAGACGTGATATTGGAACGCAAGCCATACCGTTTGAAGTTGGAGTACTCGATCGTTCCTTCCTGGTTCACATAATTGCCGGAGATAAAATAACGCGTCTTATCTGTGCCACCAGAAAAAGCAAGGCTGTAACGTTGTGTCAGCGCCTGGCGGAAGATCGCATCCAGCCAATCTGTATTCGGCAAGCTCGAAGGGTTATCGTTATTCCGGTTGGCACTGCCATCATTGATAAAAGCTTCGTTCTGCAGTTCAATGAACTGGGCAGTGCTCACCATCTTTGGTAAACCAATAGCATTGGCCAAACCAAGTGATGCGTCAAGACTGATGGTGCTTTTACCGGCTTTACCTGATTTGGTAGTCACCAGTATCACACCATTGGATGCCCTTGCGCCATAGATAGCTGCGGCAGATGCATCCTTCAGTATTTCCATGCTTTCGATATCGTTGGGAGAAATGGTGGTAAGCCCACTGTTCACCTGTATACCATCAATTATATAAAGCGGCTCATTATTATTCAATGATCCGATGCCACGGATACGCACCACCGCATTAGTGCCGGGAGCTCCGGTGGGCGATGTCACATTTACGCCCGAAGCCTGTCCCTGCAAAGCAGTACCGATATCCACCGCCTGTGTTTTGGCCAGTTCTCCTCCTTTCACGGAAGAAACAGCACCTGTAAGTGTCGATTTCTTTTGGGTGCCATAACCTACTACCACCACCTCATCCAAAGCAGTGGAAGAAGGCACCATCGAAACGGACAATGGACTGCCATCATACGTGATCGTTTGCTTCGCATAGCCCACCATCGTTATTTCAAGAACTGAGGGTGAGCCGGCTTGCAGCTTCAGGGTAAAACTCCCATCGGCTGCAGTGTATGTTCCATTGGATGTGTTTTGCTGAACAATATTAACACCCTGAAGAGGGGCAGCCTTATCATCCGTTACCTTACCGGTAACGGTTTGCTGAGCCAGGGCGGGAAGATAAAATAACACGCAGAGCAGTGCGGTCAGTGACTGTAGCAATCGTTTCATAGCAATAATTTTCATCAAGATAACTAGGAGGGTATGAAACGCTGCTGTACTATTATCCCAAACTACTATACTACTAATTACACGAATGGGAATCAATCGTTTAGAAACTGTATTGCAGCTGCGAATTATGCTAATGCACTCAAAGTACAGGGGAGATTTGCGCTATTTGCGGTAGTTGTTCCGGCCTGTTTGTTCAGTCAGGAGATATTCGCGTCATTCGTGCCAGCCTGTATTCATTTGGAGAGCACTGATATTTCTTTTTGAATTCACGGAAAAAATAGGATTGGTTGTTGAAGCCGGTCTGAAAGAAAATTTCGGACACAGTAAGGCGCGTGGTCGCCAACAGCTCGGCGGCTTTTTGCAGCCGGATGTTCCGGATGAATTCGGCAGGTGTCATACCTGAGATCGTTTTTATTTTCCGGTAGAGCTGCATGCGGCTGATGGCCATTTTGGTTTCGAGATGAGAGCTGTCGAGTTCGGGATCGTTGAGGTCGGCAGTAATGACCGCCAATAATTTTTCGAGAAACTCCTTATCTGTTTCATTCAGTCCCTGGGGCACTTCACTGCCGGGCAGGATTTTGTTGCGGAAGTAATCATGCAGTCGTTTCCTGTTGTCCAGTAAATGTTGTACACGGCCAAGCAGGTGTTGCGTATGGAAGGGCTTGGGAAGATAAGCGTCTGCACCCGCTTCATAACCTTCATGCTGCTGGTCAGTGGAGCCACGGGCAGACAGGATCAGGAAGGGCACATGACATGTGTCAGGGATGTTCTTCACTCTTTTGCAAAGCTCCAGGCCATTCATATCCTCCATCATGATATCGCTGATGATAAGATGGGGAGTCAGGTTGGCCATGCAGGCCAGGGCTTCTTTTCCACTTGGCGCTTCGTACACAATATATTTATCCATTAACAAATTGCGCAGCAACTGCCTGATCGGCGCTTCATCTTCCACTACCAGGATAATAGGCCGGTCTGCCTGCTCAAGGCTTTGCAGTAACGCCGCTTTATTATTAACGGTTGACGACACAGCATCCCCGGGAGCAGGCTCCTGCGCAATAGTGCGGATCAGGAGGGAAGGTTGTAAAGGCTTCGGAACAGTTTCCTGTATGGTATAACTGCTAACGGGTAATACAACTTTAAAGCATGCCCAATTGTCTTTGCAATAAGCGGTGATCTTTCCATTCAGCAAGCTGACCAACTGGCGGGTGAAGGCAAGGCCAAGCCCTGAACTGAATTTCTCACGGGAAGCATTACCGGTAAAAAACTTGTCGAACAATTTTTCCATTTCCGTAGCGGGCACATTATGCCCTGAATTGGCTACCAGTATCTCCATTTCATTCTTTTCCTGGTTGCGGTACACATGAAAATGGATCTTCTCCCCTGCCGATGTGTATTTGAATGCATTGGAAAGAAGATTGAAAATGATCTTTTCCAGTTTGTCAGGATCACTGCTGATAAAAATGTTTTCTTCTATCTCGTAATCATACTCTATATTATTATATTCCCTGAAATGAACAAATAAACGGGCAATATTGCCCAGGAAAACCGAAGCTGCCAATGGCTGATAATGCGCCTTAAGATGTCCTTCCTCTGCCTTGCGGAATTCCATCAGTTGCTCAATAAGATAAGCCAGGCGTGAAGCTTGCTGATGCACAAGTGATAACACACCGGATGAGCGGTTATCATCTTTTACCTGCTGTTGCTGATGCTCCACCGTTCCCATGATGAGGGTCAGCGGCGTTTGCAGTTCATGGGCGATATTGGTAAAGAAATCCAGTTTCTCTGCATGCAGCTTTTCTTCTTTAAGGCGAAGCTTATATTCCAGTTCCAGCTTATGCTTCATATCTGTCTTACTCTTCCGGTAGGTGTACACCACATAAATAAAGATAACAGCCAGCACATAGTACAAAAGAAAAGCAGCAGGAGTAAGCCAGAGATATTGCTCCACGGTAAGCATCATCAGGGTTTCTTCAGGTGTCCACTGCCCTTCTCCATTCGACCATTTCACTTTTAACACATAATCGCCTGCCGGCAGATTGCCATAAGATATATAACCGGATGAGCCGGGGAAATGCCAGTTCTTATCAAAGCCATCCAGCCGGTAAGCATACTCCGATTTACCCGCATTGGTAAAATCGATCGCTTTAATGGAAAGGTCAAAATAGTTATGGTAACGGCTCAATGTATATTCTGCTGAAGAGTTAGCAGCATCAGGGCGAAATACCATATAGCCTCCCGGAACCGGGCTTTGTCCGCCCAGTTGAATCCCTGTTACCTGGAGGTTGGGTTGTGCTGTATTAATAAGGATACGCCAGGGTTCACAATAGTTGAATCCATAAATCCCTCCGAAGAATAAAGAACCATCAGGCCCCTTCCATACAGCACCATCCGAAAACTCATTGCTTTGCAAGCCATCGCTTTCACTGAACCGTATCACATCATTTGAACCGCGGATCACTCTTGCCAGTCCATTGTTGGTGCTGACCCAGATCATTCCCTGGCTGTCTTCTGCAATGCCATGGATCGTATTATTAGGTAGTCCCTGTGCAGTAGTAAAACGCTGAAAAGGTTTTCCTTCAAAATCTTCCTCGACCCGGTTAAGCCCATAGCTGGTACCGATCCACATCTGGTGGCGACTGTCTGCCAGGATGTACAACACATCATTATGAGAAAGGCTTGTATCACTGTCGCCAGAGCGGATGGTAGTAAAGCGTTCTGTATTTTTATCAAGAATGCTTACGCCGCCATATCGGCAACCGGCCCAGATCCTGTCTTTATGATCTTTGGTCAGGGAAAAAATTATATCACTGGCAGGGCCATTTTCCGTGCCATTGAAAGTGTATTGTTTAAAATAAGTGAGCGTGGGGATTTCACCTTCTATGCGAAGATGTATCAACCCATATCCACTGGTACCCAGCCACACTGAACCATCCTTGTCGGGCAGTATAGTATACACCGAGCGAAACAGGTAAGCATTAGAACCTTTGATCTGCTTCCAGCTATAGAACTGCTTTTTCCTGTTATTATATAATGCTATCCCATCTCCATCCGATCCGATATAGGTCCATTCTTCATTCACCTGCCTGATGGCATACACGGCATTATTACTAAGCCCGCTTGCTTCGGTAAATAAACGCCTGCCTGCTGCATTTTTATCAATGGGAAAAGGAATGGCAAGTATTCCATTTCCTTTGGTGCCCACCCACAATTCATTTCCTACTTTTTCAAATGTGCGCACCTGTTTATCATCCCTCAATCCTGCATCGGTGTTGGAAACTAAAGTGAAAGGCTTGCGCACCGGTGCGATCTTTGCCATGCCATTCCCATCAGTGCCCAGCCAAAGTATTTTGCCGCTACCTGTATGAATGGTATTGATCTGCGATTCACGGAGCGCATTCATTTCTTTCTGAAGAAAACCGGATGGCCGGAAATCTTTGTCCACCACCAGGCATCCTTTTTTCTCCCAGGCAATAATATAATGCTGTTCATAAGGAATGATCAGTTTAATGGCTTCCCGGAAATGATTCAATTGCACATGCTGGTTACCCGATAATTTTTCCACCCGCCCATCACTTGATGTAACCACTAACTGCCCATCCAGCTCATACATGGAATGAATACCAGTGAAAGAACCGAAATCATCCCGGATCTCCATTTTTCCATTAGCCTGCTGGAAACTGCCGAGATGCCCGTTTTCCAGCAACACCCATAACAAACCATTACCGGTAAAAAGCAACTGCTTTATTTTCTTACCCGGTAGTATTAATGGAACAGGTTGAAAGGAAGCAGATAAACTATCAAAACGCTGTAATCCTGAATTAACGGAATAAACATACGGAATGCGGTTGTGATCGGTAAGCAGGATAAACTGCTTCTCACTAACATTCTTGCCTTTTGCGTTATAGAAATAGTGTGTGAACTCACCGGTTGAAGGCTTGTACCGCGATATTCCTTCTACTGTGCAAACCCATATATGATGTTCCGCATCTTCCGTTATATCCTCTACTACATTATTACCGATCCCCCGGCGATGGTCCTGGCTATAGCTGAAGGTTTTGAAGGAAGAACCGTTGAAACTGTTCAATCCATCCCAGGTCCCTACCCAAAGGATCTTATCGTCGCCCTGAAAAATGGCATTCACAGAACTGTTGGAAAGACCATTGCGGCTGTCGATGCGTTGAAGCGTATAGGTAATATCCTGCTGTGCCAAAACAGGCTGAGTAAAAAACACCAGTAAGAGTAAACCAAGAGCAGGGGTAATGGCTTTCATATAGCGTCGTTGGCAGGATAAATGTAAGCCTTTTTGGCCGAAGCCGGTTACCACAAATGCTTACTGGTTCAGACGCTTTTGCTTTTAAAATAATTAACGATCACTTCTTTCTTTAGCTTTTCTTCTTCATTTTTTTCTTCCATCAATCCATATTCGGCCCAGCCAAGTGTCGTACCCTGGTGCACCCGGTCTGGCAGATCAGGAATTGTTTATTCAAATGTTTGAGCAAACACAATCGTGTTTCCCTCATTATCCCTTGCGGTAAAATCGCGCAGTCCCCATGGCTGGCTCACCGGCTCACCAGCAATATTGGCTCCTTTGGAAAGCAAATTTGCATATAGCTCATCCGCATTTCTTATATAAATGCAACAGGAGCCTGTTCCCTTGTTTGTCCCGGTTGCCTGTACCAGCAGGAGCCTTATTTCATCCCGGTCCATCACTCCAAGATCATGCTGCTGATAATTTACTGAAAACCCCAGCACATTCACATAATACTTCACTGCCTCAGGTACATTGGCGCAGGGAAAAGCCGGCATGATCTGCCGCAGTTGTCCCTTACCAGGCACAGTATGCATGTTTTCATAATATTCATGGCAGGATTGACCATACCATAAATAATGTCCATCCGGATCAACCACACAAAACAACTGCATTTTTATCCAGTTAACCTTTTCGGGGTTAGAGGGATTCAATCCCTGCTTCTTCAACTCTTCATGCATAGCAAGCACATTGTCCGTTTCAAAAAAGATCATGGCTTTTCCAGCGGAAGGCAAAGGGCCGGTGCTGTCCACTTCTCCTCCATGAGTATGAAAAATGATCCTGGCCGCGCCAAGTATTGCCTCAGGAGGAGATCCTGCAGATACAGTTGCGCGACTGAAACCAAGTTTGCCTGTATAAAAATCCAGGCTTCTTTCTGTATCGGCAACTACGAGATGACGGCTTACAGGTGATATGATCGATGCCAGCATGGGAATGGTTTGTAATGATTTAAGATAAGGGAACAGGATGTCACCAAAAAGGATTTGTGATATCCTGCAGATAAAGCTACACATTGGAATAGTTTTCCGGAAAGAAGCATCTTTATTTTATCTTTAATACATGCGTGCGTCCACACCAGGAAATAAAGCCGGCTGGCCTATTCCATTTCGCAGGAGCATGCTGTTTCATCTGCTGTTCTGGATCATGTATGGTGTATTTATGATACTGGAAATGCAGGGATACAGCAAGAACAGGGGGTTTGTATTCAGCCTTACTCCTCTCCTGCTCTATTTTGTATTGATGGCCTTATTGGTTTATGGGAACACGTTGGTACTGATCCCACTGCTGCTGGAAAAGAAAAAAATCACCATATATATTTGTGGCATCATCCTGTTCATTATTGGCTACACTTATTTCCGCAGCCTTAACCAGCAATACTGGGATTCCATTATCTGGCCGGAGGACAAAATGACGATCCAATCTTATTTCATCTGGAATTTCCTGTACGCTGTCTGGTTCCTTCTCATTTCGTCTATGCTTTTTTTTACCGATAAATGGTCTGAACAGCAGCAAAAAGTAAAGAATATCGAGATCAACCAATTGAAGACAGAATTGAAATATCTACGGTCGCAGTTAAATCCACATTTTCTTTTCAATGGCCTTAACACTATATATGGTAATATCGATATCCGTGACCAGGCTGCAAGGAACAGCCTGTTACAGTTTTCAGACCTGCTCCGTTACAGTTTATATGAAGCCGATGCAGATTATGTAAGTCTTGAAAAGGAAGCCGGCCATTTAAGAAATTATGTTGGCCTGCAACAGGCCCGCAGCAATCCTGCACTCCGGATCGAGCTGAACATACAATTGCTGCCAACGGAAACCCTGGTCATTCCTTTATTGTTCATGCCTTTTGTAGAAAACGCGTTCAAGTTCAGTGCAAAGGATGATAACACAGAAAGTTTTATCAGTATCAGCCTGGTACAAGAAGACAAGAAGATCATTTTCCGTTGTGTCAATTCATACAGCAGCCATCATCAGTCGCAGGGAGGTATAGGATTGGCTAATGTAAAGCGCAGGCTGGAGCTTTTGTATAAAGACAGACATGAACTCCGCATCCATTCCGAGAATGCTGTTTTTTATGTTGAATTAATATTGATAACATGAAGAAGCTAAATTGCATCATTACTGACGACGAGCCGGTGGCCCGTAAAGTGCTGAAAGAATTTATTGAGCAGGTCCCTTACCTGCAATTGGCCGGGCAATTTGAAAATGTGCGGAAGACCGATCATTTCCTGAAAGAGAACAAGGCTGATCTATTGTTGCTCGACATACAAATGCCGGGCATTACAGGATTGGAATACCTGAAGAATACCAGGGTAGGGCCACTGGTGATCTTAACAACCGCTTATCCGAATTATGCGCTGGAAGGATACGAACTGAATATTATTGATTATCTGCTGAAGCCGATAGCTTTCGACCGTTTTAACAAAGCAGTTCAAAAAGCAAAAGAATACACAGAGCTGCGCGAAGCACCAGCAGGTAATCATCACTCACCCTGGCTGTTTGTCCGCAGTGAAAAACGCATAGAAAAAGTAGAACTCAAAGATATCCTGTACATTGAAAGCCTGGGTAATTATGTCAATATTTGCACAGTTGGCAGAAATATTATTGCTTATCTCACATTGAAAGGGATAGAAAGCCAGTTGCCAGTTAATGAATTCATCAAGATACACCAATCCTATCTCGTCAATTTTTCCCGGATCGATTCGATTGAAGGAAATCATTTGAAGATCGGCAATAAATCACTTGGCATAAGCCGGAATTATAAAGACGATCTGATGCAAATGGTGGAACAAAAACTGCTCAGAAGATAACCTGTCAGCCATTTCCTTCCAGTAGTTTCTTCAGGTTTCCCAGGCTGATCTCCATATCTTTCCCCATCATCTTATCCATATTCATAAACAGCAACATTACATTCATGGGATAGCCCATTCCAGTGGTAATATGCCATTTCACCAATGTCTGATCATTTGAAATTGCTGAAGTAGTAAAAGTGGCGTGTGCCACGCTTTTGAAAGGGCGGACAAAGCGTACTTCCGAGTCTACCAATTCCCCTTCCACTACTTTTGTGATCTCCTGCTCTCCTTCACCTGCCTGTTTATTACCATTCCATGCATATACAAAACCGGCAGTGC
This sequence comes from Chitinophagaceae bacterium, assembly GCA_051954695.1. GTDB lineage: Bacteria > Bacteroidota > Bacteroidia > Chitinophagales > Chitinophagaceae > Terrimonas_A. Next base: position 5,934 of record JBQCHL010000024.1, on the reverse strand, counting down.
CATCCGTTCCCCGAAATTCTTTTTTCATATTCGGATCAGTCATGACCCATTTGTTATAATAGTCCTGGTTTTTCAGCAGTTTGATATAATCAAAAACCCGCTGTTTGGATTTGTGGATGCTGATCTCCCTGATGATATTACATTCTTTTTTGGTAAACAGGCCCAGGATGAGCAACAAGGCAATCAGAGCGGCTATTACAAGTAAGATGGTGACAAGGATATTCATAGCTGTTGTTTTGGATGTCAGTTAATTGTTCAATTGCACTATGAATATAGAAATAATGCCGTACTTTCCCCGCATGCAACATCAATTCCTGCTTTATGGCGCTAATGGTTACACTGGCGAACTGATCGCCCGCTTCGCCGCACAATATGATCTTCAGCCCATTCTGGCCGGTAGACGCAAGGAAGCTATTGAGCCGCTGGCAAAAAAGCTTGGTCTTCCCTATCGCATATTCGACCTGAATGATAAGCCGCTACTTATTGAGGCTCTGAGAGAAGTAAAACTGATCGCGCATTGCGCCGGCCCGTACAACCATACTTACCAGCCTATAATAGAAGCCTGCCTGGAAACACAAGCTCATTATATCGACCTCAATGGTGACCTTGATATTTTTGAAGCGATCAGGAAATACAACCAGCAGGCAAAAGAAAAAAACATCATGTTGTTGCCGGGAGCTGGTTTTGATGTGGTACCAACGGATTGTATGGCATTATGGCTAAAGAAAAAACTGCCGGATGCAAACCAGTTGGAGATTGCCTTTGCCATCATCGGCAGCCAACTTTCAAGAGGCACTTCCCTTACCACTGTATTAAAACTTGGCGAACCTGGTGCTACCCGAAAGAACGGCATCATTACTCCCGAACCTGTTGGCAAAAGAGGCCGCTGGGTCAATTTTGCTACAGACGCTTCAGGCGGCACAAAAAAGCTCTTCGTAATGAGTATCCCCTGGGGCGATGTATCCACTGCTTATTTCTCCACCGGCATTCCCAATATTATCAGCTATACGGGGATACCTAAAGCAACATGGCTCTTTTTAAAAGCGCAGGTATTATTCAACTGGTTGTTACGAACTCCGTTCATGCGGCGTATGATCAGAGGTATCATCAACCGGCAATCACCAGGCCCCAATGATACAACGAGGGATAAAGCCACCAGTCTTATCCAGGCGCAGGTGAAAAATACAGCCGGTCAAATTATTACAGGCAATATGCGCTGTCCCGAAGCTTATTCACTGACTGCATCGAGCATGCTGCTGATCGCGAAAAAAATATTGAATGGGGATTTCAAGGCAGGTTATCAAACTCCCTCAAGTGCTTATGGGGAAGACCTGGTAATGGAAATAGAAGGTGTAAGCAGGGAAATACAAAACTGATCTGCAACGATCAGCGATTAAAGGCAATATTAAATCTTGTACCGCATTTCATTTCACTTTCCACTTCTATTGTTGCGTTATGCGATTGAATAATAGAATAAGAAACAGACAAGCCCAGCCCTACCCCATTCTTTTTCAGGGTAAAGAATGGGTCAAATAATTTGGTAAGATATTCTTCGGGTATGCCGGCGCCATTGTCCGCGATCTGTACAACCGCCTTTTCCGGTAAGTTGGTAACTTTTACAGTCAGTTCACCTTTTCCTGATTCCATCGCTTCTATAGCATTGATCAGGATATTGGTAAAAGCAATCACCAGTTTAGCCCTGTTTGCAGGTATGTTGACAACTATACCGGGGTAGCTTTTATTAAGATTCACTTTCTGCAGGTTCATTCTATCGCGGATCATGTTAATGCTTTCATCCAGCATTTCCTGCAGACTATGCTGTTGAAAAGTCAGTTCCAGCGGCCTTGTGAGGTCAAGGAGTTCGGTGATGATATGATTAATACGTGTACAGTTCCGCTTCATGATATCCAGCAATGCCTGCTTTTCTTCCTCACTATCCAATGGCATGGAGAAATGGTCAAGGGACAGGCTGATATTGTTCAGCGGGTTTCTGATCTCATGTGCGAGAGTACGCATCAGCCGCTCATTCATGGCCAGTTTATGAGCCTGCAGGTTGGCCATCTCTGCTTTCTTAATGCTGGAGATATCATGCAGGATGCCATGCACCTGTGGCGCATCGTTAGTATCATGGGAAAAAGCGAGGGAAAGAAGGCAGGCTTTTCTTTCATGTGCAGCATCTTCGATCTCAATTTCCAGGTCATGAAAATTTTTTTTCGCCTGAGCAAGCCCCATCACTTTCTCTTTTAAGTTCAGGCTTTTTATAAAACTAAGCAGGTTAAGGCCGGTAAGTTGTTGATTGCTTAGCCCGAAAAGTATGGCAGCCGAACGGTTTGCCTCACGAAGCGAAAGATCTTCATCTGCTATAAAAACAGCGTCTTTGGAAGTTTCAAAAAGATTACGGTATTTGTTTTTCCGTGCTCTGAGCTCTTTCAGATCGCCTGTACGAGCCAACGAATAACGGATACAACGTTCCAGATTTTCGATATTCAGTTCGGATTTGACAAGGTAATCTGTAGCACCGCTTTCCATGGCTTTTATATCAATCACTTTATTGCCCTTGCCGGTAAGAATAATAATAGGATCATCGAGGTCTTCAGCACTGGCAGCATTCAACAGGTCGAGGCCTGTATGATTACCGAGGCGGTAATCAACAAAATAAATATCATAGGCCCTTTCCCGGATGATGCGGATAGCTGTATCATAATTCCTGCACCAGTCGATCCGGAACCGGGCACCCTCAATAGCTTTGATATAATCGGCGATGATAAAGAAATCGTCCTCATCATCATCAATGATAACAACCCTTATTTCTTTCGCACTAAGCATTAGTTAAGGCTTTGTGGTAAAAAAAGTACAATTCCAGCCCCTTCATTTTCTATTCCTTCCCCATAGATCACTCCATGGTATCTGTCTACGATCTTTTTGCATATTGCCAGGCCAATACCACTTCCGGGATATTCAGATTTTCCATGTAACCGTACAAAAGGCAGGAATATCTTTTCCGCATCCTCCTGCTTAAATCCTATCCCTTTATCCCGGAGAGTAATCTTATAAAATATGATGCCATTTTGTAACAGATGTTTCCTTTTCTCTTCGGCTGTTGCTTCAGCTGAGGTAATGGAGATCGATACAGGAGATCCTTTTTTTGAAAAACGAACCGCATTTTCCAGCAGGTTATGGAACAGGAGGCGGTATGCTTCAGGATCACCTTCCAGGGCCGGAAGAATATTCATATCCACATCGATCTCCCTTCCTGCATTTTTTTTCCTGACCGAATCAATGATCTCTCTGACTATTTCACCAATATCCGCATTGCGTTTCATTGCAGTTGTAGAATAAGATTCTGCCAGTTTCAATAATCCTTCAATCATGTTACGCATGTCATCTACATTGGATTCAATCCGTGGGATGTATTCAGCACCTTCTGTTCCCGGCCTGATCTTTTCTTTCATCCGTTCAACCAATACCATAAGCTTTCTCAAAGGAGCATCCAGGTCATGTGCAGCATGATGAATAAATTCCTCATATCCTGTTGGAAAGTTTGTCAGTTGGTCTTGATTTTCTTTCACTGTCCAAAAAATTTGATGAAGGGATGCCTTGTATACAATATATTCGTCACGCCGTCTGTTATAAGAAAAGAATAACGGCTGAAGGTTAGCGCTCTGTGTTAAGGTGTCCGGGATGTATTAATTTACCCTCAAAACGTAGCGATGCTAAAGTTAAAAGTTTTATTCGTGGATGATGAAATAGATTTTTGCCTGCTGATGAAAAACTATTTCACCAGGAAGAACTACGAAGTATTTTTAGCGTATACATTAACAGATGGCCTGGCACAGATTGAAACTGTTGTTCCAGATATTTTGTTTTTAGATAATAACCTCCCTGATGGCAAAGGCTGGGATCACGTGGACCATATTGTAGAAAAAAATCCCCATATCCGCTTATATCTTGCAAGCGCACATTATAAAGGAGAAAAATTATTTCCTGATTACCCCCAGGTTACTATCTGGGAAAAGCCACTCTCCATGTCATTGCTCCATGCTACTTTCTGACTCCTTATTTAATGCGGCCACAAAAGGTCAACATGTGTCTGACCGTTTCAATATAATCCTTTACATTATCCGGTTTGATCAGGTAATCAACTGCACCAAGTTCCAGGCACTTGTTCTTGTAAGTATCTGAACCAGAGGTGCTCCAAATAATTTTAGGGATAGAGCTATACCGGTTGTCCCGCTTTAAATGTGCAAGTATTTCAGCTCCGTTCAACTCGGGCATATTATAATCCAGCACCAGTAAGCAAGGCAGTTCATTGTCGGTCAGCGTTTCCAGCATTGCCAGCAATTTGCGCCCTTTATCGATGAATAATAAGTTGAATGAATTATCCAGCACAGAGAAAGTCTCTTTCAGAAAATCAATATCATCAATATCGTCTTCACCAAATATGATCGTACGGTTGTTAGCGTGGTTGATTGGCACAGTTTTTTGGGATTATTAAGGTTACGAAAGTTAAGACTTATTTGCATCTCTATCCTTGCTCTCCGACTTTATTTATAGCTCAATAATTCCAAAACCGAAATAAACCCGGATGAAAAAAAAACCAACCTCACTGCCATTGGCTACCGCTGTAGGTTTGGCCGACACGCAAACGCCCACCACTGACCCTTCCCGGAAAAGCCGGGCAAAAAAAATATCTGACAATAACAATAATCATTCTTCCCATACAGATAAACTGGATGAACGTGCTTTATTAAAAGTATTGACCGAAGTAAGATCAGGCAACTTCAGCGTTCGTATGCCCATCGACCAGGTTGGTATGGCAGGCAAAATATGCGATACGTTCAACGAGATCATCTCACTTAATGAAGCATTGGTGGAAGAACTGACCCTTGCCCGTAATACTATCGGCAAACAGGGGCATTTGAACCACCGTGTTGAACTTCCCCGGTCAGCCCGCGGCTCCTGGGCCACCAGCGTTGCTTCTATCAATACGCTTATATCCGACCTGGTGCATCCCACCATTGAGATCGCACATGTGATCAGCTCTGTGGCAAAAGGTAACCTCTCGCAAGAGATGCCTTTAAAGATCGGCGAACATGTGCTGCAAGGTGAGTTTGCAAAAATTGCTGCCGAGGTGAATGACATGGTAAAACAATTGAACCTCTTCTCCATGGAAGTAACACGTGTGGCAAGAGAAGTTGGTTCAGAAGGAAAACTCGGCGGGCAGGCTAAAGTAAAAGGTGTAGCCGGCGTATGGAAAGACCTGACCGATTCCGTGAACCAGATGGCAGGTAACCTTACCGCACAGGTCCGCAGCATTGCTGAAGTAACAACTGCTGTAGCAAAAGGTGATCTCCGTAAAAAGATCACCGTAGATGTGCAGGGTGAGATCCTTGAATTGAAGAACACCATCAATACCATGGTGGACCAGCTCAACTCCTTCTCTTCGGAAGTAACACGCGTGGCACGTGAAGTTGGTACTGATGGAAAACTCGGCGGCCAGGCTGAAGTAAAAGGTGTGGCAGGTACCTGGAAAGACTTAACTGACTCAGTGAACCAGATGGCATCCAACCTCACCGGCCAGGTGCGCAACATCGCGGAAGTAACAACCGCTGTGGCGCGTGGTGACCTATCAAGAAAAATTACCGTAGATGTAAAAGGTGAGATCCTCGAATTGAAGAATACCATCAATACCATGGTGGATCAGCTCAATTCCTTCTCAGCAGAAGTAACACGTGTGGCGCGTGAAGTAGGTTCTGAAGGAAAACTTGGTGGACAGGCCACTGTAAAAGGAATTGGGGGTGTATGGAAAGACCTGACTGATTCGGTGAACCAGATGGGCTCTAATCTTACTGCACAAGTGCGCAATATCGCAGAAGTAACAACTGCTGTGGCAAAAGGTGACCTGTCAAGAAAGATCACTGTGGATGTAAAAGG
>JBQCHL010000023.1:0-55865 GCA_051954695.1 Chitinophagaceae bacterium | reverse complement strand
TAAACCTTATTAATCTTTTTATCATGGAAATTCTTTCTGCCCGCGTAAGAAAGTTTTTAAAAGAAACTTTTCTCCTCGGGCTCTTTATCGCACTGATCGTTTTCGCCTGGGTCCGGATCTTATTTTTTGAAGTTCCTTTTTCTTTACGGGAAGACGGTCTTACTTTATTTAAGACCGTTCTTACAGCCTGGATCATTATGGCAGCTTTCAAAATGAGCTGGCACCTGTTACTGCATTTGATAACAGCCCTTCAGCCATTGCTGCTCCGCAAACCAGCCACCGTAAGGTGGGTGATCGTTCTTGTGTTATCCGCCAGCCTTTATGCCTGCCAGGCACAAACCATTGCAAAAGGTTTTACTGTTAATGGAAGCACTGGCCTTAATACCCGTTACACCGGTATAATGACCGGAGAAACAAAGATGGTAATGAATGGGGAAGTCCTGAACCATACTGATATCCCGCTTGGTGAGAATTTCACCATCATCAATGAAGGCATCAAAGGATTAACAGCAAAAGGAAAAAAAGTAGCTGTCGGCTGTTCATTGCTGATCACAGATACAACTGGCAAGACCATATTATCCGAGCCTGATCTTTTTGCCAGGAACCCCGAATTTGATAAAGACAGCATTCAGTACCTCCAATGCAAAGTGAACACCGGCACCCCGATGGAATGGGACGAATTTTACATCGTAAAAGTGATTTTCTGGGATAAGTATGGACAGGGCAAAATAGAAAATACTGTACGTATCAGGATGATTGATGAGCCTTAATTTACGATTGTAGCAGGATATGGTCGGGGGAACGGATTCATCTCCTTCTCCTGGTCAAACTCCTTTGCCCACAAAAACAATAGGTTCCCACGGAGGCACAAAGACCACAAAGGTTTTAAAGGTGGAAATATTCTTTAAGAATAATACTTATCAGAAAGCCTTGTGGTCTTTGTGCCTCCGTGGGCATCCTGCATCGTGGGGATTTTTTGTTGCAAAACTGTTAACGGTTTCTTTTCCTACCTGATCCTGCGTAATTTAGAGCCTATGAAAAAGATCCCTTTTTTACAGCAGGCGGCTCTTATCCTGCTGGGTTTGATCAGTTTTGCCCCGGCTTATTCGCAGAAAACACAGGAGCAGGTAGATGCTGCCATCAATGATTTTGCTGACCGGTTCAGCCCCGAACGCGCTTACCTTCATTATGATAAACAAGCTTATTCCACCGGCGAAACGATCTGGTTCAAGGCCTATGTGATGAGTGAAATACTGCCCGCTATTGATTCAAAAAACTTTTATACCGACTTTCTCGATGATAAAGGCAATCTTCTTCAGCATACAGTGAGCCCGTTGATAGACGCTGTCACCAATGGACAATTTGATATTCCAGCCGACTATAAAGGCAAATATATTTTTGTAAGGGCCTATACCCGTTGGATGCTCAATTTTGATTCAGCATTCTTATATACCCGTCAAATACGTATTCTCGGCAATGAAACCAATGCAAGTGGCCCTAAACAGCCGGCTATTACCACTCTTCAGTTTTTCCCTGAAGGTGGAGATCTGGTCGTAGGCCTGGCCAATAAAATTGCTTTCAAAGCCAATGATCAATGGGGCAAACCCGTGAAAGTAAAAGGGACCATCACTGATGCACAGGGCAAAGTGATCGATAGCCTGCGTACCATGCATAATGGAATGGGATATTTTATGATAATCCCGAGAGAAGGAATGGTGTACACAGCCAACTGGAAAGATGAAAAAGAAGTAGGACACACTACCAAACTTCCTGCAGCTAAAGCTTCCGGAGTCAGCCTGCAGGTGTATGTAACCGGTAGTAACCGCCGTTTCCAGTTAAATTATACACCCGACCTGGCAGCAGCTAACGACAACCTTCATGTTATCGGCACCATGTTCCAGCATGAAGTGTTCAGAGTGTCGAAATCAACATCCACTCCAGAGATCAAAGGAACAGTACCAACACAAAACCTGCCAAGCGGAATACTAACTTTTACTGTGTTTGATAAAAACTGGAACCCCCTGGCAGAACGGATCACCTATTTAAACAATGAAGAATATCAGTTCAAGCCACAAATGGAAGTGCAGCATTGGGGATTGAACAAGCGCGCTCGCAATGAAATAAAGATCACCCTGCCAGATAGCCTGGAGGGCAACCTGTCTGTAGCTGTGACAGATGAAGCGATCGGCCGTGATACCACGCAAAATATTATCTCCCACCTGCTGCTGAGCAGTGAATTGAAAGGTGATGTATATAACCCTGCCTATTATTTTTCCGCCAATACAGATGAGATCAGCCAGAAACTTGACCTGGTAATGCTCACGCATGGCTGGCGCCGGTTTAAATGGGAAGAAGTATTATCCGGAAAAACACCGAAACCCGTTTATGGAAGAGACACTGCTTACATGACGCTTTCGGGAACAGTGTATGGAGCAGTGCCGGGTATGATACCTCCCGGAGCTTCTGTAATACTGTTGTTGAAACAAAAGAAATCAGAAGGCCAGGTATTACTCGTGCCTATTGAAAGCAATGGTACATTCAATGAGCGCTCTACATTCATCTTTGATACAGCACAGATCTATTATCAATTCCAGAGCAAGGACCTTAAAAATGCTTCGCTACAATTCATGACCGATCGCCTGCAAGTGCCTTCTGTAAGAAAAACAGTGAGCAAATATGGTTTCGTATCCCTTTCTGACACTTTAGGCAACTATCGTCAATGGCTGCTTGCCAATGAAGCAAATGATATTGCTGAAAGGAACAGGGTAAAGACCCTCGAAAATGTGATCGTGAAAAGCAAGACCAAATCTGCTGTACAACTACTGGATGAAAAATATGCTTCCGGCCTTTTCTCCGGAGGAGACGGTTATCAGTTCGACCTTGTGAATGATCCTTTTGCCAAAAGTGCCATTGATATCTTTACTTATCTCCAGGGCAAAGTGGCTGGCCTGCAGATCTCCGGCAATGGAGCTAATACCACACTTAGCTGGCGTCAGGGCACACCCGCACTTTACCTGGACGAAATGTCGAGTGATGTATCGATGGTCTCTTCAGTGAACGTGCAGGATGTTGCTTATATCAAAGTGTTCAGACCGCCATTCATGGGAGGATTTAACGGAGGCAGCGGAGCAATTGCCATTTATACCCGCCGCGGCAATGATGTGAAGAATGAGCCGGGCAAAGGTTTGGCCAATAATAAAGTGGAAGGTTATTCTCCTATCCGTGAATTCTATTCTCCCAACTATAGCAGTTTTACACCCGAAAACGAGCAACGCGATGTACGCAGCACTCTTTACTGGAACCCATCGGTTATAGTTTCTTCAAGCAAGCCTGTGGTGCTCACATTCTATAATAATGATGTCACCAAAGCATTCCGTGTGATCATTGAAGGGATCACCAAAGATGGAAAACTTGCACATATTGAAGAGCTGATGGAATAAAAGCAGGCTTTTTGATCAATGCTCTGCTAATGACTCAATATATATAGGCTCTGCATCTCTGTCTGCAGGGCCTGTCAATACCCGGCCGTCATAATTATACCTTGTGCCATGACAGGGGCAATCCCATGATCTTTCTGCACTATTCCAGTTCACTTCGCATTTCAGATGGGTGCAAACAGGATCTATTGCATGCAATACGCCTTCCTCATCTTTATAAAGCGCGATCTTCTGGCCTTCATAACTCACCATCTTTCCTTCACCCGGGGCCAGTTCCGCAAGTTCTTCCAGGTGCTCTCCTGAGAAAAGACGACCTAATAACTCTCCAGCCACATCTGCGTTATGTTGTATAAAATTGGTAAACCCTGCCACTGGTTTGAGCCGGTTGGGATCAAAAAGACGGGTTTGCCCGTTTTCCTCATTATTTAAAATTGCCTCAAGCGTCAGTGCTGCTACACTACTGTACACCATTCCGTTACCACCAAATCCTGTTGCCACATATAAATGCTCCGGTTGCCCCGGAAGATGGCCGATATAAGGAAGCCCATCAGCAGATTCATAATATTGCGATGACCATTTGTATGCAACCTTTTTTACACGGAACATTTTCCGGACATGTGCTTCCAGTTCTGTAAAACGATGTTGGGTATTCTCCTCATGCCCGGTCTTATGATCTTTACCACCTGCTATCAGGTACAATTGCCCATCCACTTCTTGTGTCCGGTAATAATGATATGGGTCAACCATATCATAGCAGAGGTTAGCAGGATACTCTTCTTTATCGAGCACTACAGCAATAACATAACTTCTGTAAGGGCTGCACCGCAGGTGTAAGAGGTTTACGCCTGGTGGGATATGTGTTGCATAAATAAGATCTGTGCAGGCGTATTGCCCGGAAGATGTTGTCACTTCCACCTTTTCATTAACTTCTACACCAGTAACTCTGCAATCCTGCCTGATATGGCCGCCTCTTCTTTCAAAAGCTTTGGCCAGCCCATACACATATTTCAACGGATGAAATTGGGCCTGCCCTTTTACCTGTATGGCAGATACAAAAGAGGCCGGTATAGGGATATTCTCAGTAAACTGCAGATCAAGTCCGGCTTCCAGGGCAGCCTCAGCTATTTCTTCCAGTTGCTTTTCCTGCTTACTGTTGCCGGCAAAAAGAAAAGCATCCGCCTCACTGAAATCACAATCGATGGAATACTTTTTAATATTCCGCCTTACAAGTTCAATAGCTGCTTCGGTCGATTTTGCAACGATGGCTGCACTTTCTGCACTAAACTTCTTACGGATGGTCGAATATGGGGTATCCAATAAAGTATTCAGGTGTGCGGTTGTTCCTCCGGTTGTGCCAAAACATAATGTATTTGCTTCCAGAACAAGACATTTCTTACCAGATTCCTGCAAAAGCAGCGCTGTTGATATACCGGTAATTCCACCACCTACGATAATCACATCATAGTTACTGCTATCAGGAATATTAACTGGTTGATAAGGAGGTATTGAGCTTTGCCATAAACTCGTTTGGTATCCATCTCTTGCTATCATAAAATCGGTTTTAGTGACATGGGAGATGACACAAAGGCTATGCCTGTTGTAAACCGGCGTTTATTCGCCTATAAATCAAGCAGCTTTCCGGCTTCTTCATTTATCCAGACGGAAACAGATCGCCCATTGACGAAAAACAATCCCACTCCATTTTCATCCAGCGTTACTTTTTCGCCCCGGTTGCCACATACGTCCACAAATGTTTTATTAGCATTACGAATACCCAGCAACATTTCTTCTTTTCCTTCTTCCCCATTGCTCATCAGCACTGCACAACCGCTGAAACTCATTTCATCATGCCCTTCGCGTGTCCACCCAATTATGTTGGCATGATTAAAATAATCCCGCTGCAAGCCATATGCTAAATACTTCCGGACCTTCATCATCACTCCTACAGCAGGTATGCTGTTCAGCTCCACATATACTTCCTCTCCATCCTGTATATCAAAGTATTTTGCTTCATACATCGTAGGATAGAACACGCAGGGAATACCTTTATCCCGTAAAAGGATCATTGCATTGGCCAATGGCTTGAACCAGTATTCAACAGTTGATTGCAGTGCCTGCAACGGTTGCGTATCATGATTATCTACAAAAGTGATGGCTGCCTCAGGCTTTTCACTTACTAAAGAATTATCAAATATCTGCCGCAGGTCATAATCATCGCCACGCTGGGAAGCATCATAAAAATTATAGTGAAGCGGCACATCAAACAAGCGGATACGCTCACCTGTGGTTTCAAAATAATTCAATAAGGTATATACATTGTTCTGCCAGTATTCCCCTATGCAAAAGAAATCCTTTCTGAAATGATGCTGCATAAAGTCGAGCCACTCAGGAAAAAAATCCGGTGTAATATGTTTGAGTGCATCAAGCCGGTATCCGTCAATACCAGTCAGCTTCGTGTACCAACTGCCCCATTTTTTTAGTTCTTTCCGGACATAAGGATTCCTGAACTCCACGTCATTTCCCATGAGATAATCATAATTACCATTTTCAGTTTCCAGCATCTCTTCCCATTTACCTTTGCTGTACTCATTCAGGATAACATAAATATCATCATTGTTACATACACCGGTAAATGTGTGCCAGTCCCAGGTAAAATTTGAATACTTTCCTCTTCTTGCCGGGAAAGTAAATTTTGTATACGCTTCAATTTTAACTGGATCGCTTAAGTATTCGCTTCTGTTATCATTGTTTACTCTACGGGCAGGCACCCGTTCAATTTTATCTCCACCCAAACGGTGGTTCAGCACAATATCAGCAAGCACTTTTACGCCCTTGCTGTGAAGCGTCTGAATGCATTCAAGGTATTCTTCCTTTGTACCATAGCGTGTTCGTATACTTCCATGTTGTTTGAATTCACCCAGATCATATAGGTCATATACTGCATATCCCGGTTCCTCTGTTCCTCCAAATGATTTATATGCCGGAGGAAGCCATACATAAGTAATGCCCCATTCTGCTAATTGGTTTGCTTCATCCCTTGCATGTTGCCAGAGATTGCCTTCAGCGCTATAATACCAGTGAAAAAACTGAAAAAGAGTTATGTTTTCCATATCAGACACCCGATTACAACAAATAATCGTACCGGAAAACCACACCATTGATTCTCAGAGAAAAATATCCTGTGTACAAAATTATAAGTTACTGATCGTTTCCTGCACAGCCACGCCGCCCATCCAACCCATCACAGCCACTACTGCCCAACCTGCAAGCTGCATCCACCACGGATGTTTATAGCCTTTCATGATCCTTTTTTTCGTAGCAGCGATCAGCATAATGGAAAGAGCTACAGGTAATATCAATCCATTTACAGCACCTGCCATCACCAGCAGTTCCTTTGGTTTTCCTACTGCAACAAACACGGCCGTTGTCAATACAATGAACAATGAAATACAAAGCCGTTCATATTTCTGAAGTGAAGGATGAAATGTTTTAAAGAAAGATACTGATGTATAAGAAGCGCCTATTACCGAGGAAATGGCTGCACTCCACAACACAATTCCGAATATTCGCAGTCCGGCTTCTCCCGCAGCTACACCAAAAACAGTAGAAGCAGGATTATCTTTATCCAGTATTGCACCTTGCGCCAACACACCAACAGTTGCCAGGAACAATACAAACCGCATGATCGTGGAAATAATAATACCCTGCATCGCGCTTTTATTTACCTGCGGCAAATTGGCTGTTCCTTTAATGCCAGCATCCAGCAAACGATGTGCACCGGAGAAAGTAAGATATCCGCCCACCGTTCCTCCAACAATTGTAACAATAGCTGCGGTGCTGATCTTTTCCGGTAAAATAGTATGATGAACAGCTTCCAGTAAAGGCGGATGTGCGCTGAAAGCAATAAATAGCGTAAGCAGTATCTTGATTGTTCCAACAATCTTGGTAAACCCATCCAGCATTTTTCCAACTTCTCTTATCCAGAACAGCAGCAATGCAAACGCTCCGCTGATGATCGCTCCTTTTTCAAAAGAAGCACCTGTCAGCACATTTAATCCCAAACCACACCCTGCTATATTTCCGATATTGAACGCGAACCCGCCCAGCACCACCAGGAATGATAAAAAATATCCAAGGCCTGGTAATAATTTATTGGAAATATCCTGCGCCCGCAATTCACTTGCTGCAAGAATGCGCCAGGTATTCAGTTGAGCTCCGATGTCTATCAGCACAGATACAAGAATGACAAAGCCAAAACTTGTCATCAATTGCTGTGTAAAAACCGTGGTCTGCGTAAGAAAGCCTGGACCAATAGAAGAGTTGGCCATCAGGAAAGCTGCGCCTAAACCTGCTCCCCCAAAGATCCGGAACTTAGAAAGGCTTGATTTCAATAGAATGATTTTTCAGGTTTTGATAAATGGTTTGAGCAAATTCCACAGCATGTTTCCCATCACCGTGTATACATATCGTTTCTGCCGTTACAGGTATTTCTTTTCCTGTAATGGATATAACTGTTTTATTACTCACCATCTGCAATACCTGTTCCGCCACTTCATCGGCATCTTCAAGTAAGGCTCCCGGCAGTGAGCGGGAGCGAAGGTTTCCATTCTCTTCATACCGGCGATCAGCAAACACTTCACTAGCTGTTTGCAATCCCAGTCTTTTTGCTTCATCAATGGAATGGCTGCCGCTTAATCCGACAAGCACGAGGGAGGGATCAAGATCATTCACAGCCCTGGCAATTGTAGCAGCCAGTTGTTTATCGCGTGCCGACATATTATATAATGCACCATGTGGCTTCACATGCTTTATTGCAACTGCCTGCATTTTTACTATCTTCTGCAATACTATCAACTGCTGCTGCACCAGCTCATACACAGCATCCTGCGGAAGATCCATTTCCTTTCTTCCAAAATTTTCCTTATCCCAGAAAGATACATGTGCGCCGATAGCAACACCATGCCTGCAGGCAAGATCTACTGTTTGCTGCATGGTTTCTTCATTGCCCGCATGATAGCCACAGGCAATATTGGCAGAGCTTATATATGGCATCAATGCTGCATCATTGTCCATGCCTTCTCCCATATCGCAATTGATATCAATGCAACGCATGAATGAATTGTTCCAGTTTTAATTGACAGGCATTCCTTACCTGCTGCAAATGCTTTTGCTGCTGAATAAAAAGTTCTTCGGCTTGCTGATGATCAGTTAAACTGAACCGTACAGGTTCACCTGGCCGCAACTGGGCAAGTTTTGAATGATGTGCTGATATAACGTGCCCTACGCGCGGATACCCTCCCGTGGTTTGATGATCGGCCATCAGGATCGTGAGCTGACCATTGGGCAGTAATTGCAAAGTGCCGAAGTTTACAGCCGTTGAGATCATTTCTTCTTTGCTTTCAAGCTGCAACGGATCTCCCTGCAGGCGATAACCCATCCGGTCCGATTGTGGCGTAAGGGTAAACGTTTGCTCCAGCAATTGTTTTTGCGATGCTACCGTGAGGCGTGCCCACTCTTTACCCAGCAATACGCTTATTTCAGCATCCGGTTGTTTTTCCCAATCTGTGGATGCCTGCCAGGGCAGCAGGTAAAATTCTTTTCCCTGCAAATAAGGACTCCAGTTTATGGAAGAGCTTAGCCTGATCTCATCATCTGTTTGCAAGGGCCTTCCAGAATGCCCGCCTGCCGCGGCTTTGAGATGAGTGCTGTAACTATTCAACCATTGATCCATTTCCAGGCCACCCTCAATGGCGAGATAAGCTCTTGCTCCTTTATTCAACCGTTGGAATTGCAGAATACTGTATTTATTAACCAGCACAGGTTGGTCCACCGGAATATCTTCTCCATTCAATGCTGCATTAAAATCGGCCCCGCTGATAGCGATCAATGCAGGCCTTTCAAAGAAAAAGGAAGCAGCAGGGAAGTGCAATTCTATCACTGGTTGTCCGGGATCATTTCCCACAAGTATGTTGGCCAGTTGTGCTGAAAACCGGTCCATAGCCCCTGCAGGATTGATGCCGAGATGCTGCCAGCCATAACGGCCCTGATCCTGGATGGTGTCCAGTACGCCCGATTTAATGATCCTTAAATTCATCTTTGCTGATTGATACGAATTTAATACTGTCTCCCGGCTTTAATAAGGTAAGCGGATCCCTGTTTGCATCAAATATTTTCAAAGGCGTACGGCCGATAATATGCCATCCACCGGGAGAGGATAAAGAGTAAATGCCAGTTTGCCTTCCTGCAATACCAATGCTGCCGGCACTTACTGATGAAGGCTGCATCTTGCGTGGCATGGCAAGCTTTTCATCCGTTTCTCCCAGGTAGGTGAAGCCTGGCAAAAAACCCAGCAGGTACACACGATAGGAAATGGACGTATGCAAGTGCACAATCTCTTCCATTGACATATTTTTCTCTTTTGCCAGCAAAGAAAGATCGGGACCAAAGAAAGGATCATAACAAACAGGAATGATCGTTTCTGTTGCAGATACCACTTCTTCCTGGTCCAGCGCTTTCAATCGCAGGTGCAATAACTCTCCCATCCAGTCATATACCGTTTTGCCAACCGGTCTGTGATGGCTGCAATACAGCAGGTCGTAATGAACAGTCAGGGAACTGTACGCAGGTATAACTTCCTTCATTCCAGGAAGAGGGGATATGTTCAGCTCCTGGTAAAGCTTCATTACAATATTATTCAGGTCAGGGCTGATCCGGTTGCCAAAGTCGACCGTCATGGCGGAATCCCCCAGGGGAAAAATATGATATGGAATAGTACAACTCATGAAATGCGTTTGAAGATACCAACTTAACTTTACTCCCGGATGGCCCGGGTAAACAGAAACGATAGTATTAATCTTTTATCCAAGCTTACGCTCCGGAGGGCGTGGAATGGCTTAAAAGTACTGAGCAGTTATTATCTCAGCAAATGGACAAAAAAACCTGTTCAATGGGGCTATCCTGTGTCCATTTCTTTCGAACCTACTACATCCTGCAATCTCCGTTGCCCTGAATGTCCGAGCGGATTAAGAGCGTTTACACGGCCTACAGGAATGCTGCAGAAAGATTTTTTCAGGGAAACAATTGATCAATTACATAAGGAACTGTTGTATCTCGTGTTTTATTTCCAGGGCGAACCCTATCTCAATCCGTCTTTCCTGGATATGGTGAAATATGCTTCGGAAAAAAAGATTTATACGGCTACTTCCACCAATGCACACTATCTCACCGATGAGAATTCGCGCCGTACTATTGAAAGCGGGCTCGACCGGCTGATCATTTCCATTGATGGCACTACACAAGAAGTGTATCAGCAATACCGTGTGGGTGGACAATTAAAAAAAGTGCTGGAAGGAGCAAGAAATATCGTCAAATGGAAAAAGGAGCTGAAAAGCAAAACACCTTTTGTAGTATTTCAATTCCTCGTTGTGCGGCACAATGAACATCAGATTGAAGAAGTGAAGCAATTGGCAAAGGAAATAGGAGTGGATGATGTATGGTTCAAAACGGCACAGGTGTATGATTATGAAAACGACCCCAACCGGCTTATACCGACCATTGATAAATACAGCCGGTATCGCAAAACCGGTAGTGGCACTGAGTTCAAAGGAAAACTATCCAATCAGTGCTGGAGGTTGTGGCATGATCCGGTGATCACCTGGGACGGGTTGGTAGCTCCTTGCTGCTTTGATAAAGATGCGCAGCACCGGCTTGGCGATCTTCGAAAAAATTCGTTCAAAGAGATTTGGAAGAACGGGGAATACACTAAATTCAGGACACAAATTCTGAAAGGACGGAAAAACATTGACATCTGCGCCAACTGCTCGGAAGGGACCAAAGTTTGGGGCGATGATTGATCCAAAACAGCCAGCATGCTAATACCTTCTTCTATATCCACCCGTTTACAATACCAGCACAAATCCCTTATTGAAATAATTGATGGACTTTCAGATGAACAGATCAGGCGTTCGGTTTACCCTGGCAAATGGTCTATTTTTGAGAATATCGTCCACCTGGAAACCTACCAGCATACTTTTATCCGGAGGGTAAAGGAAATGCTGGAAAGTAATAATCCTACTTTTGCGCGCTACACGGCAGAAGCGGATCCTTTGTTTCTTGACCATTGTTCCAAATCATCCAGGGAGATCATGCAGGACCTCCTGGGTACGCGGAAGGAACTGGCAGCAGGTATGCTGACATTTACAGAAAATGACCTGGCCAAAACCGGGAGCCATCCGGTGTACGGTCCAATGAACATGCTTCAGTGGCTGAATTTTTTCCTCTTGCACGAAGCACATCATTTATTTACCATTTTCAAAATGGCTGCTGAGCTTAAAAGAATGCAAAAGCACATCACATAAAACCATGATTATCAACATTTTTATAAAAACAAGAACGACAAATAAATTTTAAGAAATTTCAGTGTTATAACATTAAATTTGCAGTAAGGTTATTTGAATCAGTTCAGAACTACTCTATCATTTTCATTCATTAAACCTTGCGACTATGGGAATCGACCAGGACATACAAACTAAATTCCGCAATGAATACCAGAAAGCGGCAGTCAATATTATTTATACTTACAACTGGATGACGGAGCGCACCAAGGAGATTTTTGCCGCTGCCGACATCACTCCACAGCAGTTCAACATACTCCGCATCCTCCGTGGCAGCCTTCCCAATCCCCTTTCCACCCTGCAGATCCGCGAGCGCATGCTCGACAAAATGAGCGATACCAGTCGCATAGTAGACCGCCTTATCGCCAAAGGCTTAGCAAAAAAAGGTATTTGCAAAACGGACCGTCGCCTCGTTGATGTGATCATCACTGAAAAAGGCAAAAAGGTCCTGGAAAAACTTGACCTCCAGCAAGACGAAATGGACAATGTAATCGGCAACCTCAGCAAAAAGGAAGCACTCGTCTTAAGCGAACTCCTTGATAAACTCAGGGGAAGCAAGTGAGTCAGGAGTCGATAGTCTTTAGTCGATAGTCAAAACCCTCCTCAAACCGAAAAGCTTTCTAATCAAGAACGCATATAAAACTCTTTTATCACGATCGGACTATCGACTCAAGACTATCGACTCCCGACTCACAAACGCCCTTTCTAGCTTAATTTATGGTTTAATTAACCCCAGATAAGGTATTTTTGCGCTCATTTATTATTGATTTACAACAATGAGGCTGTTTTTTTCCTGTCTGGTTTGCCTGTTTAGCATTAGTTTATTTGCCCAACCCGAATATGAATTCAGGGGTGTTTGGATCGCTACGGTAGATAATATCGACTGGCCACCTAAGGGTGTGACCAATCCTGCGCAGCAAAAAGCAGATTTTATCCGGCAGCTCGATCTTCATAAGCGCAATGGCATTAATGCCGTGATCGTCCAGATCAGGCCTGCAGCCGATGCTTTTTATGCTTCCCCTTATGAGCCCTGGAGCCAGTGGCTGACGGGTATCCAGGGAAAACCGACTTTTCCTTTTTATGACCCGCTCGTTTTCATGATTGAAGAAGCGCATAAAAGAGGAATGGAGTTTCATGCATGGCTCAATCCTTATCGCGCCAATTTTAATATCCGTACAGCATCTATCTCCCCGGACCATGTCACCCGCAAACATCCTGAATGGTTCCTGACCTATGGCGATAAGAAATATTTTGATCCGGCTAATAGACTGGGGCAGGAATTTGTGGTGAATGTGGTCAGGGATATTGTAAAACGTTACGATATTGACGCTATTCACATGGATGATTATTTCTACCCTTATCGCATTCCGGGTAAAGAATTCCCCGATGCGGTATCTTACCGCAAATCGGGCAGCCCGCTTTCGAAGGATGACTGGAGAAGGGCGAATGTGGATTCCATCATTGAAAAAATAAGTGTGGCCATCAAGGCGGAAAAGCCTTTTTGCAAATTCGGCATCTCTCCTTTCAGCGTATGGCGCAATCTTTCGCAGGATCCTGATGGAAGTGATACCAAAGCCGGTGTCACCAATTATGATGATCTTTATGCTGATATCCTTTTATGGTTGAGGAATGGCTGGATCGATTATGTGGCCCCACAGCTCTATCTCGAAATTGGTCATGACAAGATCCCATTTGAAACAATGGTGGATTGGTGGAGCAAACATAGCTATGGAAGACATGTCTATATCGGCCACGGTATTTACCGTGTGAACGAAAGAAATGCGGCATGGAAAAAACCTGCAGAATTGCCTAACCAGATCAAACTTGTAAGAAAATATCCTGAAATACAGGGAAGCATTTTCTATAATAGTTCGGCTTTTGAACGCAATCCCAATGGCTGGAATGACAGCCTCCGCAATAATTATTATAAAGAGCCTGCAAAAATACCTGTAATGGAATGGCTGCCGGAACGGGAAAAGAAATAAGGATCATTCTTCCCGTTGGGTAACAGTTGCGATCTTTATCATTACAATATTTTCCCACGAAGACAACGAAGGCCACAAAGAATTAATGCTTTAGGGCTTATTCGCTTTATGGATTTTTGGATTATCTCAATAAAGTAAGATACTTCTTTGTGGCCTTCGTTGTCTTCGTGGGAAAATAGCCTGAGGGTGAGGTACCACCATCTTCTCGATACTTCCTTATCTTCTTAAAACAGCATTCGGTTTCTGCTCCAGATAATCCGTATACTCCAACGAACCCAGCCGGAACCTCAGCGGAATGGAAGTAGCTTTCTCAAACTCCCATTCCTTCCTGCAAAAAAAAGTCTGAGGAATATTCGGCCCCAATAAAAGCATGTTCCTGCCAGCAGGAAAAGACGGACCAGGGAGCATCGGCTCACCCTGTTTCAATAAAGCCATCACGCTTAGCTTTTTTTCTTGACTAAAAGGGCTTTTAAACGGGAGATTTGTCTTAAATTCAGGAAAGTTTTCCACATTTTTTTCCTGTGAAAAAATTTCCTTGTTAAAGAGGAAAATCAATACAACAACAAAGTAAAACCGTCGTTCCGACATGCCGTATTCTATTGTTTTGTAAATTTACGGCCTGATTTTTGATAAACGGCCGGATTTTTGTCTAAGTCTTAAGCTTTTACATTACCCGCCACTAAATCTCTGAATTTATGGCCCTTAGCCAAACATTACAGCAGAAGCTTTTACAAAAATTATCCCCGCAGCAGATTCAACTGATGAAGCTGTTGCAGGTGCCTACAGCAAATCTGGAAGAACGTATCAAGGAAGAACTGGAAGAAAACCCGGCCCTGGAACTGGACGACGAGAAACATGATGATGCTGCAGATGAACTTAAAGATGAGTTTACTGAACCCGAGGATAGTGAATACGAAGAGAAAAGCGGAAGCGAAGACGAATACGATAATATAGATGTCAGTGAATACGTGCATGACGGAGATGATGATGTTGCCGACTACAAACTGCGCGACGATAATTACCCCGACGAAGAGCAAAAACAGATTCCCTTTAAAACAGAAGCCAGTTTTTACGAAACCCTGCTCATGCAACTGGGCCTGCTCAAACTGAGTGAAAAGGAACAGCGCATTGCAGAGCAGATAGTGGGCAGCATTGATGAGGATGGTTATCTCCGGCGGGAAACTTCGGCGATCGTGGACGATCTTGCCTTCCGCCAGAATATTTCTGCCACAGAAGAAGAAGTCGAGACCATTATTCAACGAATACAGCGTTTTGATCCGCCCGGCGTAGCTGCCCGTGACCTGCAGGAATGCCTGCTGCTACAATTGCAGCGCCAGAAAGATGAAGGCAAAGACGTAGATACCGCCATGCTCGCCATCCGCCGCTATTTTGATGAGTTTACCAAAAAGCACTATGAAAAGATCCAGCGTGGCCTTAATATAGATGAAGAGCAGTTGAAAGAAGTGATGCAACAGATCATCCGTCTCAATCCCAAACCAGGCGGCAATGTAGGAAGCATCAATAAAGCCGAAAGCTATGTGGTGCCCGACTTCTTTATTCTGAATAATAATGGCAAACTGGAACTCACCCTCAACTCCCGCAATGCTCCTGAGCTTCGCATCAGCGAAGGCTATCGCGATATGATGAAGGAATATGACCGCGGTGCTAAAAAAGATAAGCGTCAGAAAGAAGCTGTATTATTCATCAAACAAAAAATTGATGCCGCCAAATGGTTTATCGATGCCATCAAGCAACGCCAGCACACTTTGCTGAGCACCATGACGGCCATCATGAATCATCAGCACGATTTCTTTCTTACAGGCGATGAAACGACCCTGCGCCCCATGATCCTGAAAGATATTGCAGAGAAAACAGGACTGGATATTTCCACTGTAAGCCGCGTTGCCAACAGCAAGTTTGTTCAAACTGAATTCGGCACCTATCGCCTCAAATTCTTCTTCAGTGAATCATTGAGCACAGATAGCGGCGAAGAAGTGTCTACCCGCGAAGTGAAAAAGATACTTAGTGATCTTCTAGAAGGGGAAAATAAAAAACGCCCGCTCAGCGATGAGCGGCTCACAGAGCTGCTGCAGGAAAAAGGCTACAATATTGCACGCCGTACTGTAGCCAAATACCGAGAACAATTGAACATACCTGTTGCTCGTTTGAGAAAAGAATTGTAGGTTTCATTTTCTGATGACCCGCCGATTTCTTTATACCGTATCCTTTGTTTGCCTCCTGCTATTTACCGGTATGGCCCAGCCCATTCCTGTGAATGATAATGCCCTTGCAAAAAGGTATCCTTTTGTAAGTGCCGTCTTCAATCGTATTTTCAACAACACAGGGCTCGATTCATTTTATCAGAAATTATATACCCTGAAAAAAGACAGTGCCGGCACAGTCTCCATCGTGCATATAGGCGATTCCCATATCCAGGCAGATTTTCTTTCAGGCGTAGTAAGAAATGGATTGCAGGAATTTTTTGGCAATGCGGGCAGGGGGTTGGTATTTCCTTATCAACTGGCGCTTTCCAATGCTCCGGACGATATCAGCAGCTCTTCCAGCATTCGCTGGCAATTCAACCGGGT
Source organism: Chitinophagaceae bacterium (assembly GCA_051954695.1). Taxonomy (GTDB): domain Bacteria; phylum Bacteroidota; class Bacteroidia; order Chitinophagales; family Chitinophagaceae; genus Terrimonas_A. Next base: position 39,462 of record JBQCHL010000023.1, on the reverse strand, counting down.
AGCACACCCGGAAATTCAGATCAATGCAGGCATTTCAGGTTATGCACTTACCACCACTTCTGCGGCTGCCAATATCCGCCTTTCATTACGGACCAGTCTTGGTGAAGGCTTGCAGTCTTTCAACCGGCTCAAGTTCTTTTTAGATACCAGTTACAATACCAGTTGGGTATTCCAGCCGGATAATCTTGATCTGCCTTACACGTTAAAAAGACAGGATAATGATTCCTCCGTATACCGTGAAGTGGAATTGAATCAGCCAATCACGGGCTTCACGCTTTCCTGCTTGCCTACAGATGATGCAAAAGCATTCTACGGTGTGTCTCTTGAAAACTCGAGGCCCGGAGTGCTTTACCATACTATTGGTGTGAATGGCGCTCGTTATGACCAATACAATATCGCTCCTTTATTCTGGAAACAATTACCTGCCCTGAAAGCCGATCTCTATATCATTTCTCTTGGCACCAATGAAGCACAACGCGCCAGTTTTTTTGAAGCGATGTTTGTAAAAGACCTTTCCGGCTTTCTCGAAAAACTGAAAGAAATATCACCCGGCGCTTCCATACTCATCACCACAGCACCTGATTCATATAAGCTAAGACGCAGCTCTAATAAGGTACTTCGTCAGCTCAATCAAACTCTGACCGATTATTGCAATAAGAATTATATTCCTTTATGGGACCTGTATCGCATCACGAACGGCTATGGATCGGCTTACAGTTGGTCGAAACGGGGCCTGATGAGCCGCGACAAGATCCATTTCACCGCAGAAGGATACCGCCTGCAGGGCTCTCTTTTGTTCAATGCGCTTGCCAAAGGATATAATAATTATATCAGCCTCTATGAACCCGCTAATTAAGAAGCCCGCCCTTTAGTATGGGAAATACTTTCGATCCAGCCCTTCACTTCTTCGGCTGTCTTATTCATTTTTGCCGCCAGCCTGTTGATCAATTCATCTTCTTTACCCGGCACATATAAAAGATCTGCATCTGTAAGATCATAATTCACTTCCCTGATCTTTTCCTTCACTTCTGACCAGGGAGTTTCAAGTTTTAATGTAGTGCTCATAGGTCAAAATTTATAGGTAAAGATCAATATTCACGCCACTTCCTACGACTATCGACTGCCGACTAAAGACTCCCGACTAGCACGAGTCCCCAATCGGGAGTATTGCACTCCCATCAGCAATTGCCTACTTTTCACCCTATTTACCAACCACCGTCTATGAAATCGTTATTCTTATCCATCGCCTGCTTTTTTGCAGTCGTATGTGCCCAGGCTCAACAGTGGTCTGCTGTTATGACCGAAAACTCCGAAGGTCAGGCCTATGATTCATTTAATTCAATAAGCGAACTGGAGAAATTTGTCCTGGAGCAGGCCAAAAAAAACCGCGTTATCAGCGAAGTTGTGTACGGCGATGGAAAGTGGTATGCGGTGGCCACCCATACTTCCAGTGCAACAAAGATCGAGTGTAAATGGGGCCTCTCATTTCCTTCAGACTGGGTGGAAGAACACTGGAAAGAAGATATGTACATCACCAAGATAACTTATGGTGATGGGTATTGGTTTGTGGCAATGATTGATAAGGCCCCGTATGTGGACCAAAGCTGGGGCCGGAGACTCTCCTGGAGTGAGGCGGAAAAATTTATCAAAGAAAAATGGAATGTAAACAATAAATACAATATCACCGATCTCGCCTATGGCGATGGCTATTGGTATATCGTCATGTCTGTGTTAAAAGAATATGAAGGGCAATCGTTCAAAGACAGCGAAACATTTCCTAACGATTGGATCAATACAAAATATAAAGACGGCTACAATGTTAGCTGCATAGAACATGATGGCAAGAAATGGTACGTGGTGATGACCAAACACACAAAAAATCCGGGTGAGATCATTTTTAATCCCCAGGAAGGTTTTCCTGAAGCAAAGATCAAGACACAGTGGGACAATTCAAGAAGGATCAGCTCGCTTGTGTATGCAAGGAGTGGGGACGAAGATGACGATTATGCCGACTTGCTTAGTTTTTTGGGTTCCGGAAAATCGAATAAGGAAATAGCTGCTGAAAAACTAGCCGCTAAAGACTACCCGGGTGCCATTCAATATTATAAAGACGCGATTGCTGAAGACGGTAAAGATGAAGTGCTTTGGAATAATCTTGCCTGGGCAAAATACCTGAACGGCAACTGTTCAGATGCGTTAAGCGATGTAGACAAGGCTATCAACCTGAAAAGCACTTCTTATAATAATCACACCAAAGCGTCCATCCTTAAATGCCAGAACAAATGCGCTGAAGCCATCAAATATTTTGATGAAGCCATCCGGCTTTACCGGAAAGAGCATGAAAAATTCACTTCCGGTGAATATTATGCTGATCGCGCTGATGTAAAAAGATGCATCGGCAACTACTCCGGCGCTATTGAAGACATAGAGCTGGCCATAGCCATCGAACCCTACAGCAGCAAACTGAAAGAAACCTTAAAGGAATTGAATAAACTGGCCGGGAACAAGTAGTTAGAACGGCAGATCATCATCGCTTGTAAAAGAAGTATTGTGCACATCATCTTCTGAAATGGGTGCACCGGCTCCGGCCGTTTCAATCTTCCAGGCTTTTACATCCGTATACCAGCGGCCATTATATTCGCGGCTTTCAACATCAAAAGAAATATTGAGGGATTGGCCTATCTGTAACTGACTGGTATTGATCTTATCCCCCCACACGGAAATACATACTTTTTTAGGGTATTGGGAATTGGTTTCCACAATAATGTCCTGTTTTTTCCATTCCCCGTTTTTGCCGGTACCTGTTTGCAAAGGCAGCAATTGTATCAATTTAGCGGTAAGTTCCACGTGCTTATTTTTTATGATGTAAGCACAAAATTACGGAAGAGGAGGTTTGATGCGTTGTACTTGATCTTAAAATTGTAAATAAATCGGCATTACCGGTTCGGCTGATTTGAAATAACCATACAGTACTACAAATACAAAGAACACAGCGATATAAGCCGGCAATGGTATTCTCCTGAAGCGGTTGATCACGCGGTCGGCATAGTCATCCGGGATTGCATGCAGTATATAGGCCAGCCCCATCATCACTAACACCGGCCAGTAGTTATTGGCAAAAGCAGGCCATACAGAAAGGGTGAAATCATATCCGATCTGGTGAAGCATGGCCAGGGCCGTATCAAAATCGGCCGCTTTAAAGAATACCCAGCAAAAGCATACAAAATGAAAAGTAAGCAATATTGCCAGGGCATTGTACCACCAACTGTTCTTTACATTTTTAAATGCCCGCCCTGTCAATAACATCCATATTTTATGAATAGCCAGCGATATTCCATGTAAAGACCCCCAGATAATGAAATTCCAGCTCGCTCCGTGCCAGAACCCTCCCAGTAACATCGTGGTAAGAAGGTTCATATTCGCAGCCACGCCTTTCTTTTCCTTGGCAATAATAGCAGGAAGCAGGAATATCAACAGAATACCTGCACTCAGCAAAACAGCCTGCCACCATTCCATCCCAAACAAATGCTGACCTGCCAGGAAAACACCGGCAAAGAACAGAAGGGAGAATATCCAGGTTCCCACAGAGCTTTTACGGTTGCCACCCAACGGAATATAGAGGTAATCTTTCAGCCAGGAAGAAAGCGAGATATGCCAGCGCCGCCAGAATTCAGTAATGTTCTTGCTTTGGTAAGGCGACAAAAAGTTGGTGGGTATCGTAAAGCCCAGCCACTTGGCAATACCGATGGCCACATCACTGTAGCCACTGAAATCACAATAGATCACTACAGCATAGCCGTACACGGCAAAAAGATTTTCAAGGCCAGTATACCGCGAAGGATCATCAAAAATATAATTGACAAAATTCAGTGTAATAAAATCAGAGATCACCAGCTTTTTGAAGAGCCCTGAAATGATCAGGTAAAAGCCTTTGGCAAAATCATTATCCGTGATCACATAGGGCTTATTGATCTGCGGCACAAAATCGTGCGCCCTTACAATAGGGCCCATTACCAGCTTGGGAAAAAAGGAAAGGAATAAAAGATAGTCGCTGAATTTCTTTGCCGGTTCAAACTGGCCGCGATACACATCAATTGTGTAGCTGAGGTTTTCAAACGTATAAAAAGAAATACCTACCGGAAGCAGGATATTCAAAGGGTTGAAGCCTGCATGGAACAGGTCATTGCTGACAGATATAAAGAAATTGGTGTACTTGAAATAAAACAGCAAACCCAGGTTGAAAATAATGCTGCAGATCAGCAGCGCTTTCTTTTTTACTTTATTCGTTTGCCGGAAAATGGCATTGGACAAAACAAAATCGACAATGGCCGAAAGAATGACCAGCCCTACAAAATAACCACTGGCCTTATAAAAAAAGTAAAGGGAGAAAAAGCAAAAGATATAACGGCGCACTTTAAAGTTGTTCCTGAAACTGTAATACAGTGCGATGAAAATGGCAAAAAAGAAAACAAAGAACCCGTTATTAAATAACAATGGGTTGTCCTTGTCATATAAAAACTGTTTCCAAAAAGCATCTAATTCAAACAAAGGCATACAGGCGACCCATTATTCTGCGAATAAACGTCAATTCTCGATAATTATTAGACCGTAGAAACAAAAGTATACTTAAATTCTTTTTACCTCCCAAACAAGCATGGCACCTTCTATCTCCAAACTCCCTTCCCGTCCTTCCCGCCTTACCGGTAAAAATTTACCGGTAAGACGGAAAGGGGTCACTTTTTATAGAAAGAACAAAACCTAATTGTGGGAAGTACATGAACCTTACTTGGTGTACTTCTGTAAATCCCGCATGATCGCATCAAAAAGGTGGTGCGCCAGCACTTCCGCTCCGCGGTGGTTCGGGTGAACATAATCCTGGTTGGCAAGGGAGGGTTTCATCCTGGCCCATTCCACAATGGAATTGGCGCCGCCCATGGCTGCAAACTGGTTGTAAAAGCTGCTGTTTGTTTCGTAAGCAAGCAGGGCCTGCACTTTCACCAGCGAGTCGATGCCGACTGCAGATTTATACTCATCGCCATAGCGGAAAGCCCGGTCGGCAGTGCTTACCAGCAGGAAATCACTGCTGGGAAAACAGTTCCTCAGTTTCTTCACCACCGGCAGCATTACCCGGGCATACCAACTGAAGTTTTTGTCATTCGGGCGGAACAGCAGGTTCACACCATATTGGAAAATGATCAGGTCATAAGGGTTGTTCTGGGCTACAGCACTCAGGAAAGCAGAATCAATCCTGGCAAATTCGATACCGGTAATACCACGGAAAGAAAAGTTGTCGACAATAACGCCCGATTCGGATTCAAAGGAAATGCCGTATATGGGTAATTGCGGGTCGCTTAAGCCCAGTTTTACAAAGCGGTTGGCATCATTCCCCAACGATACGCTGTTAAACGGTTTATCCGGATGAATGGTAGTGGCGCTATTGTTAACAGTTATGTTCACCGGCGTTGATACAGGTCCGCAAAGCAATGACTTTTCCAGGATGGCTGTGCTGTCCTTTACCGTTTGGTCAGTCATTTGCACAGAACCACCACTGGTGCGGAAAAGATGGCCGGATAAATAAAGATGGTTGGATTTTCCTTCTTTAAAATTCTCTTCTTCCCAGTTGCCGGTACTGCTGGTGGCAACGGTTTGCCTGAATTTAGCAACGGGTGACTTGATAGGAACAAAGCCTACTCCGCTACCGCCGAATGTTTGCTGCAGCAACTGCCGGAATGTTTGAGTGAGCAGATCCCCTTCAATCATACTATCTCCGAAATAAGCGATCCTTACCTTTCTTTTTTGTCCGCCACGCAATGCCTGCAATTTTTCAAGGAACCCTTGCATAGATGCTATAGTGGTATCGGCATTAAAATCGGTGATAAGCCTTGGTTGCCGGTAAAGCGTAAACTCTTTACTGGGGATCTTTTCCACTACTACTGGAATAACATTGCTGTCGGGAATGGCGGCGGTTTGCGTAGTATCTTTTGCCGGTTTTACCAGGTCGCCCACCAGGTTGATACGATTGAAAGGAGTCCATTCAAATCCTAAAAAAATTCCGGCAACCGAGATAAGCAGGAATAATCCGACACTATACACCACAAACAGGAAAACACGGCGGCTGCTGTTCATAAATCAACTAATGATGGGTAGTAGAAAGTTTATTTTTTCGTATGGCGCCGTTAATTCTTTTTTTCCATTCTTCGGGCATTTCAGAATAACCGGTCTTGCTGATTGCATCAACCCAAACATGGTAATCCTTATTTCCTTTAAGTGATGAATAAAATTTACGCCGGGAAAGCAGCCTGCAGAAATCTTCATAAGAGTCTGCAATCTTGCTGTACTGCTTATAACGGCTTTTTATTCCCTTTGTTTTGAGCAGGTTATTTTTTCCTACGATCCCGAAATGGTTGTTGAGCAGTTTGGCATTGCGGCTGGTACCAGAGCCTGATTCAACAATGGCTACGCCGAGTATAACAGCAGCCGGCACTTCATAAACCGCTGCGAGGGAATCAGCAAGGGGTCTGTATTTTTTTACATATTTCGATTGGGCCTGCAGGCCCTGAACGGCAAAAATGCAGAGAAGGACCAGTATCGCGGTTCTCCACCCGGCAAGGCTATTATTCGCATAATCAGCGTTATTCACGCCATTCGCATTTTCAGTATTATTCGCGTAATTAGCGTTTAGAGGGTTCATTTGGTGGTAAATATAATATTCAGGGTGCTATTTTGCAATCGGGAGCCTTTATACAAAAAACCTTGCCACGGGCAGCCTGCAATCGTTTATTTTGCAAAAAATTACACAGATGGAAACAAGAATGATGGTAAGCGGAGACAGTGAATTGCAGGAAATTGCCATACCTGATCATCAACCGCAGAATAAAGTGGTCCGTTTTGTGGCCAAATTGCTTTCTTATATTTTCCATCCCCTTTTTGTGCCGGTATATATGATATGGTTCCTGCTGAGCACGCAACCGTATATGTTTGCACAATTTTCTCCGGCCGATAAAGCCATTGCATTACTGCGTTTTTTTATCATTTATAGTTTTTTCCCATTGGTAACGGTGTTGCTGGCAAAGGGACTGGGGTTTTTGAATTCCGTTTTTTTAAAGACACAAAAAGAGCGGATCATTCCCTACGTGGCTTCCAATGTGTATTATTTCTGGATGTGTTATGTGTTGCGGAATCAGCCTGAGTTTCCTAAAGAAGCGATCATCCTTTCAATGGCCATTTTTATAGCATCCAGCGGGGGGCTTATTGCCAATATATATATGAAGGTGAGCATGCATGCCATGGGGATGGGCATACTGGTAGCATTTGTAGGTATGCTGGCTTTGAGCCAGGCTACCAATTACACGCTTTTTCTTTCTATAGCACTTCTTATTGCAGGACTGGTTTGTACAGCCAGACTGATCGTGTCGGACCATACTCAATCGGAGATCTATACGGGCTTATTGATCGGGATTCTCTCTTTGGTAGCCGCTATAGGAGCCGATAGAATTCTACCCTAAGCTAAAACTGGGGCCGGAAATAATCCAAAAAAAATTAGCAACGTATTACTAAATCATTTAGTTTTGCTTTGTTCATAACATTTTTAGCCCGGCACTACGTAAATCCTAATTTTGGACATGGCAAAAACAGAAAAATCTACCGATATGTCAAGCAATAACGAGAAATTAAAGGCTTTAAAGCTTACCATGGATAAAATCGAAAAAGATTTTGGTAAGGGAAGCGTAATGATGATGAATGAGCGTGGCGAAGTGCAGCAGGAAGTAGTGTCCACCGGTTCTATAGGCCTGGATGTTGCCCTGGGTATTGGTGGTTTACCAAGAGGTCGTGTGATCGAGATCTACGGCCCTGAATCTTCCGGTAAAACCACTATCGCTACGCACGTTATTGCTGAAGCACAGAAAAAGGGTGGTATGTGCGCGATCATTGATGCTGAGCATGCTTTTGATAGTTCCTATGCCCAGAAACTGGGTGTGGATGTGGACAACCTGCTGATCTCTCAGCCCGATTATGGAGAGCAGGCATTGGAAATTGCCGACCGGCTGATCCTTTCCGGGGCATTGGATGTAGTAGTGATCGACTCTGTAGCGGCCCTAGTACCAAAAGGTGAACTGGAAGGAGAAATGGGAGACAGCAAAATGGGGCTGCAGGCCAGGCTGATGAGCCAGGCTTTGCGTAAGCTCACTGCAACCATTTCCAAAACAAATACCATCTGTATTTTCATCAACCAGCTCCGGGAAAAGATCGGGGTAATGTTTGGTAATCCTGAAACAACTACCGGTGGTAATGCACTGAAGTTTTATGCTTCTGTAAGGCTTGATATCCGTCGCAGTTCTCAGATCAAAGACGGCGATGAAGCAATAGGCAACCGTGTAAAGGTAAAAGTCGTTAAGAATAAAGTAGCTCCTCCATTCAGGGCTGCAGAGTTTGATATCATTTTCGGTGAAGGAATTTCCAAAACCGGCGAGATCATTGACATGGGCGTAGAATTAGGCATCGTACAAAAAAGCGGGTCTTGGTTTAGCTATAACAGTGATAAACTCGGACAGGGCCGGGATGCAGTTAAACAACTTTTAATCGATAATCCCGAACTGGCCAAAGAAATTGAAGCCAGGATCCGGGAGAAAATTAAGGAAGTACAAGCGGCTTAAAGTTTTCATTTATAGGCCTTTGGCCTATGGATGGGTTAGTAAAATAAAAGCTGTCTGCCTTAAAGCAGGCAGTTTTTTTTATATATTTTATGAACCGGTTAGCAGATTTCAATGTTTAAACATTGTATATTTGTCTACCAAACCGGTGAACCAAGTCGTCGGCTGAACGTTTAAACAAACCTCATGATACCTGACAAAAAGAAAAACCCCTTAATGAAAAGGGTTTTGTGGTCCATTTTTGCCCTGGTAGTAATCGCTGCCGGCATTTATTGGTATGTGGCTACCGAAAAATTTGCCGATACCAATGATCGCGAAGCAGCATACACTGTAAATGCATTGGATTTCATTCGTGAATTCCATGAAGGCGACAGCGCCGCCAATGCGAAATATCGTGACAAGATCATTACGGTAAATGGCACAGTTTCTGCCGTAGAGCCCGCCGATTCAGCTACCATGAACATAAAATTCATCGATACCACCACCGGCTCTTATGTCATTTTCGCCTTTCAGGAACAACACGTTGCGGAAGCAAAAACCATAAAGGAAGGAGACATCGTTTCCATTAAAGGATCCTGCAGCGGAGGTACATACAGCGAAATTCTCGGAGTAGAAAAAATAGATTTCAAACGAAGCGCACTCAATAAAACCAAATAACCAAACACCCTTCTAAAAAATAAACAAAACATGAAAAAAACGATCCTCGCATTAGCTTTAGTAGCAGTAACCGGCAGCTTGTTTGCCCAAAAGAAAACAACCACTTCTGCTACCGTAGCATTTGATGCAAGCACCGCAATTGATAACCTGCCTAAAGCAGAAAACAAAACAGTAGTAGCCGCTCTTGATCCTAAAACAGGTTCTGTAGCATTCGAAGCAACCGTTAAGAATTTTGCTTTCGCCAACCCTACTATCCAACAACACTTTAATGGAGAAAAATGGATGGACTCCGATAAATTCCCTTCTTTCATTTTCAAAGGAAATATCATTGATCCCGCTAAGGTTAATTTTACCAAAGATGGCTCTTACAATACAAACGTTGAAGGCTCTCTTTCTATAAAAGGCGTTGAACAAAAAGTTAAAGCCCCTGCAACGATCGTTGTAAAAGGTGGAGCAATCTCTGCTACTTCCAATTTTTCCATCAAACTGACTGATTTTGGTATTTCCGGCGCCCCTATCGATGCTGGTAAAGTATCAAAAGAACCTAAAGTAACAGTAAGCGCAGATTTTAAATAAGACCTGACCTTACAAAAAATGAAACAGGCTGTCTCAAAAATTTGAGACAGCCTGTTTCATTTAAATCCCTGATCATTCACATAATTCTGAGGCGTTTATTTTTAAACCATCCCATTCAGTTTATTCCCCGTAGTTTTCTTTCAACTCTTGGTTAAAGATTCTAACTTTCCATCTTTAATCTTTAGCTATGCGCAGCAGAACATTCAATGCCGTTAAAAGAATTGCACTGGTAGCCCACGACAATATGAAAGACGAACTGATCGATTGGGCCTACTTCAACCGGGAAGCCTTGTCCAAACATACCCTTTTCGCTACCGGCACCACCGGCACTTTACTTGAAGCCTCTCTGAAACAACCTATTTCAAAATTCCTGAGCGGCCCTCTCGGTGGCGATCAGCAAATAGGTGCCAGCATTGCTGAAGGAAAACTGGACGTACTGATCTTTTTCTGGGACCCCATGGAAGCACAACCACATGATCCGGATATTAAAGCACTGCTTCGCGTGGCCGCCACCTGGAATATTCCCACAGCCTGCAACCGATCAACAGCTGATTTCATGCTTACCTCCCCCTTAATGTATACAGAGTATCAACCTGTGCTGCCAGATTATTCTGCTTATATTAATAGAAGGACCGTACGTTGATATTAATATCCCACATCAATAACTCTCGTTACCGAATGAGTACCTAAAAAGATCTCCAGCTTTATTTCAGAAGTTCCCGGAAAAGTATAAATGCACGCATAACAAATTCCTGTTGCATTCACTTCACACTCATCATTCAACCGGTCAATCAACGTATGATAACTGTTGTAATACCCATCTGGATCAGTAGCGGTAGCCATACCGGCCCCCAGATCCGCTGCAAGGCGATTAATAATATCTTTTACTCTTCCAACATCATCATTTTGTACTGCAACTTTCAACTCTTCGCATCTTTTGGACGTGTTCTTTTCGCAGCCCAGGGTCAGAAATGCCAGTGGTAACATCAGCAGAAGTTTTCTCATTTGTTTGAGTTTATTAGCATTGGCCTGACAATCGAACCATCCGCAACGTTGCATATTTTTTGCTGTTTACCCGTAGCCCAAATAAGGTAACTTTGAGCAACCTATGGCATTCAAACTACATTCCCCTTTTCCTCCTGCCGGCGACCAGCCAGAAGCGATACGTCAGCTAACCGAAGGCATTCTCTCCGGTGAAAAATACCAGACACTCCTCGGTGTTACAGGTAGCGGAAAAACCTATACCATTGCCAACATGATCCAGAACGTGCAAAGGCCAACCCTGGTCATAACGCACAATAAAACTCTTGTGGCCCAGCTATACGGAGAGTTCCGGCAATTCTTCCCGGAGAATGCCGTGGAGTACTTCGTTTCTTATTACGACTATTATCAGCCGGAAGCTTATATGCCGGTAAGCGATGTATACATTGAAAAAGATCTTAGCATCAATGATGAACTGGACAAGCTCCGGCTTCGCGCCACTTCCAGCCTGCTTAGCGGAAGAAGGGATATTATTGTTGTTGCCTCTGTAAGCTGTATCTATGGTATGGGTAACCCCACCGATTATGAAAATGGCATCATACGGATCGGCAAGGGCCAGACTATATCAAGGCAGGGCTTTCTCCATTCACTTGTTAATTCATTATACAACCGCACCACCCTGGAATTTAACCGCGGCACTTTCCGCGTTAAAGGAGATACAGTAGATATTAATCTTCCCTATGTGGATTATGGCTACCGCATCACTTTCTTCGGTGACGAAATTGAAGAGATAGAAAGCCTGGATGTGGTGACCGGAAAACGGATCGCCAAACTGGAAAATGCAGCCATCTTCCCTGCCAACCTGTATGTGGCACCTAAAGACATTATGCAACAGGTGATCTATGAAGTACAGGATGAAATGCAGGCACAGGTTGAGTATTTCAAAGCCAATGGGAAACTGATCGAAGCACAACGTTTAAAGGAAAGGGTGGAATATGATGTTGAAATGATCAAGGAATTGGGCTATTGCAATGGCATCGAAAACTATTCCCGCTTCTTCGACCGGCGCAATCCCGGCACAAGACCCTTCTGCCTGCTGGATTATTTCCCCAAAGATTTTGTGTGTGTTATTGATGAAAGCCACCAAACCGTGCCACAGGTGAGCGGTATGTATGGCGGCGACAGGAGCCGAAAGCTTATACTGGTGGATTATGGCTTCCGCCTTCCAAGTGCGCTGGACAACCGTCCGCTCAACTTCCACGAATTTGAATCCATGCTCAATCAAACCGTATATGTTTCCGCCACACCTGATGATTACGAGCTGGAAAAGACCGGAGGCGTGGTGATAGAGCAGGTAGTACGCCCTACCGGACTGCTCGACCCTCCCATTGATATCCGCCCCAGTGTGAACCAGATCGATGACCTGCTGGATGAAATTGATAAGCGCGTAAAAAAAGGCGACCGCGTGTTGGTAACAACACTCACCAAACGGATGGCAGAAGAAATGGATAAATACCTTCACCGTATTAATATCAAATCAAAATATATCCATAGCGAAGTGGATACATTGGAGCGCGTGGAGATTTTGCGTCAACTCCGTTTGGGAGAAATTGATGTGCTGGTAGGTGTTAACCTGTTGAGAGAAGGTCTTGACCTGCCGGAAGTATCGCTGGTAGCTATACTGGATGCAGATAAAGAAGGTTTTCTGCGCAATGAAAAATCATTGACACAAACTGCTGGCCGCGCTGCCCGCAATGTTGATGGACTGGTTATTTTTTATGCTGATAAAATGACCGAGAGCATGCAGAAAACAATTGATGAAACCAACCGTCGCCGCGAAAAACAGATCGCCTATAACATTGAACATGGTATTACTCCAAAAACCGTCGTGAAATCAAAACAGCAGGTTTTTGCCCAAACATCGGTGCTCGATATCAAAGGATATGACCCTGCCAATCCTTATGCCGTTGCCCCAGACGAAGACCTGGTGCCGGTAGCCGCTGAAGAACAGGCTGAGTATAAAACCATTCCTCAAACCGAGAAAGCCATTGGCAGGATCCGGAAGGACATGGAAAAAGCAGCCCGCGACCTGGACTTTATGGAGGCAGCCCGGTTAAGGGACGAAATGTTTGTGCTTCAGAAAAAGCTGGAAGAAATGAAAAAATAGGCGTTCGTAGTTTTACCTTCTCTAACTGAGTGATTCTCCGCGATTTTCCAATCCTAAGGCCTCGATTATTGGTCAGAAATCCGGACCTCTTTATTTTTGGTAAATACCAGTATCCATTTTAAAACCGGTAATCCAATTTTTTATGAGAAAGCGTATCCATAGGGTTGCGAACTTCCTTGCCTTCAATCTTCTTTTTTTCGCCATTTACCTGAACTTTATTTACAAAGACCCTTCTGTTCCTACTGCCGATAAGAATCTGGAAGAAGCCGCAGCTTTCAGCGAAACATTAACGGCTGAAAAAAGCATGGAGAAAAAAGAAGTTCCTGCTGCCAGGGTTAATGAAGCAGTGTCGGCAAAAAAAATAAACTAACTCCGCAGCCGCTCTTCATCCAGCTTCTGCTATCTTCCTTATGGCCTTGTCTGTACCCGCCTGAAATAACTACCTTAGCGGCATGGCAAAAAAAGTTTTTTTACTGGATGCAATGGCACTGGTATTCCGTGCTTATTATGCATTGATCCGCAGCCCAAGGCTGACTTCCAAAGGAAAAAATACCAACGCACAGTTTGGTTTCACCAATACTCTTGTTGAGCTCATCAACAAACAAAAGCCATCCCATATGGCTGTTTGTTTTGATACATCTGCCCCCACTGAAAGGCATACCGACTTCGAGCATTATAAAGCTAACCGCCAGGAAGCCCCCGAAGACATTATCAGCGCTATACCCGATATAAAAGCGATCATTACCGCTTTCAATATCCCCTGCATTGAGCTCGATGGATATGAAGCGGATGATATCATTGGCACACTGAGTAAACAGGCTGAAGCGGCCGGATATGAAGTGTATATGGTTACCCCTGATAAAGACTACGGTCAACTGGTAAGCAATAACATCAAAATATATAAACCAGGCTACCAGGGTGGTGATGTGGAGGTAATGGGGCCTGAAGAAGTTTGTGCCAAATGGAATATCAAAGACGTAGCACAGGTAATTGATATTTTAGGATTGATGGGCGATGCTGTGGATAATATACCAGGTATTGCCGGCGTAGGTGAAAAAACCGCCGCAAAACTATTGGCAGAATATGGAACACTGGAAAATGTAGTAGAAAAAGCTGACCAGATAAAAGGTGCCCTCGGTGAAAAAGTAAGAAAAGGAAAAGAAGATGCTCTGCTTTCCAAAAAACTGGCCACTATTATTACCAATGTACCCGTAACTTTTCATGAAGAAGATTTCCGCATAAAAGATCTGGACAAGGAAAAGCTCAAAACAGTTTTTGCAGACCTTGAATTTAAAACATTAGGCAAGCGCCTGCTTGGTGAAGAAGTAAGCGAAGTGAAAACGGCTCCGGAAGGAGTGCAAACAGATCTGTTTGGAAATGTAATTGAGCCGCCTGCTGCTAAAGCTACCGCTACCGCTAAAGCAGCAACAGTAAGTGCCGCTGCTGATACAGAAGAGGGAACTGAAGGGACTGTTGATAAGAACATCCATAATACTCCCCATACTTATACAGCAATAGAAGGGGATAAAGCCATCAAAGACCTCGTAGCCATTTTATCCAAACACACAGAGATCTGTTTTGATACAGAAACCACCGGCATTGATGCCAACCTTGTCGAACTGGTAGGACTGAGCTTTTCTGTAACCCCTGGAGAAGCATTTTATGTTCCCTGCCCTGCAGATCAACAACAAACAAAACATATCCTTTCTTTTTTCCAGCCTTTATTTGAAGACAGTAAAAAAATATGGATCGGACAAAATACCAAATACGACCTGCTGGTGCTGAAATGGTATGGCATGGAAATAACAGGAAAACTGTTTGATACCATGCTTGCCCATTACGTGATAGAGCCTGATGGTAAAAGAAGCATGGACTTGCTCAGCAATAAATTCCTTGGATATGAACCGGTCCATATTGAAGAGCTGATCGGTAAGAAAGGAAAAACGCAGGGCAATATGCGCGATGTTGAGCTGGATAAGATAACAGACTATGCAGCAGAAGATGCTGATATCACCCTGCAGTTGAAGAATGTGTTTACCCCCATGCTGAAATCGAAAGAAGTGGAAAGGGTGTTTGAGGAAGTGGAAAGTCCGCTGGTGAAAGTGCTGGTAGATATGGAATTCGAAGGCGTTAAAATAGATGAGGGCTTCCTGAAGGATTATTCCCGTGAGTTGGAAAAAGAAGCAAAAGCCGCAGAAGAAAATGTGTATCAAAAAGCTGGTGTCCGCTTTAATCTTGCATCGCCCAAGCAATTGGGTGAAGTGCTTTTTGATAAGCTGAAGCTGGACCCATCTGCCAAAAAAACAAAGACCGGTCAATATCAAACCGGTGAAGATGTGCTGTTGAAACTTGCTGCAAGAGGCAACCAGATCGTGGAAGATATCCTGGCATTCCGTGAGCTTACCAAGCTCAAATCAACTTATGTGGATACGCTTCCTGAACTGATAAATCCTAAAACAGGACGTGTGCATACCACTTACGGCCAGGCAGTGGCTGTAACCGGAAGGCTGGCCAGCAATAATCCCAATCTCCAGAATATTCCTGTGAGAACGGACCGCGGGAAGGAAATACGCAAAGCATTTGTTCCAAGAGATGAAAAACATATCATACTGTCGGCGGATTATTCACAAATAGAGCTAAGGATCGTTGCATCCATCAGTGGAGATGTGAACATGTGTGACGCGTTCCGGAAAGGAACGGATATCCATACCGCAACCGCTTCACGGGTGTATAATGTGCTCGAAACGGAAGTGACCAAAGAAATGCGCTACAAAGCCAAGAGCGTGAATTTCGGGATCATTTATGGTCAGGGCGCATTTGGACTGGCCGACAACCTGGGTATCTCCCGGACGGAAGCAAAAGAGATCATCGATAACTATAAAAAGCAATTTCCTGGAATACAGCAATATATGGACAATACCATCAACTTTGCGCGCGAACATGGCTACGTACAAACGCTGATGGGAAGAAAAAGATGGTTAAAAGACATTAATTCTGCTAATTTCACTGTCCGGGGTTTTGCTGAACGGAATGCTATTAATTCCCCGATACAGGGCACGGCTGCAGATATGATCAAACTGGCGATGCAAAAAGTGCATGCTGCCATGAAAAAAGCAAAGATGAGAAGCAAGATGATATTGCAGGTGCATGACGAGTTGTTGTTTGACGCTGTAAAAGAAGAAGTGGCAGAATTGAAGCCCCTGATCCTGGAAAACATGCAATCTGCTTTACCGCTCCCCAATGAAGTTCCTGTGATTGCAGAATGCGGTGAAGGCAATAACTGGTTAGCAGCGCATTAAAACGACACATTTATCCGTTATAGCAGCAGCAACGCAATTGTAGACTGCCCTTTTTATGAAAATTGATAACAAAAAGCTTTTTGTAACAGACCTGCTGGCTGAAGCTGGCCAGGAGGATGTTCTTTCCATTCAATTATCAGATCAACTTAATGATGGATTCAACAAAGCTGTTTTCGATGCACTTGCTGAAGGATTGGTGGTACAGGATGCAAAAGGAGAGGTCATTGTTTACAACAGGGCAGCTCAATCAATCCTCGGTCTTACCAAAGAACAACTGATAGACAGAAAATTCCTGGAAAATAAAGTAAAATGCCTTCATGAAGATGGCACTTCATTTTCCTGGGACCTGTTTCCAGCAGTGATCGTTGCACGAACAGGAACGTCACAAACAAATATTGTACTCGGCTGGCATCATACAGATGGGAATATCCGTTGGATCAATATCAATTCCCATCCCATAATCGAAGAAACAGGAAAACTGACAGGAACAGTTACCTCTTTTACCGATATTACTGCAATAAAAGCCGCACAGGAAGAAATGAAGCGCTCAGAAGAAAAGCTTCATTCCGTTGTCAATAGCAGCAAGAACGGAGTTTTCCTTATTGACAAAAACTACAATATACTCCTTGTAAATGAAGACGCCATAAACCGGCAAATGATCATGCCCGGTATTCCCAGGATACAGGAGGGTATGTGCTTTTTGGATATATTGCCTGAACATCGTAAAAAACCGGTTAAAGACGCCCTGGATAGCGTGCTTCGTGGTCAGTCTGTTGAATATGAAATTTTATACACAAAAGCAGATAACCAGGACCTCTGGTTGCTGGCCAATTATACGCCGGTAAGAGATAAAAATGGAGAGATCACAGCTATCTGTTTTACAACAAATGATATTACTGCCCTTAAAACGAATGAATCGGCCTTAAATAAAAGCGAGCGGCGCTGGAAGTTTGCCCTCGATGGAGCCGGCGATGGTGTATGGGAATATAATTTTCAAACCAAGGAATCTTATTATTCCCCGCTTTATAAAAACATGCTTGGTTTCACCGATGAAGAATTCCAGAACGAAGCATACGAATGGCATTCACGCATTCATCCTGATGATCTGAAGAAAATAACTGGTATTGACAAGTTGTATGAAGATCATGCTATCAGGAACCACTCAGTAGAATACCGCTTAAGAAGCAAGTCTGGTGAATATGTATGGGTACTTGACAGGGGAATGCTGCTTGAATGGACGCCGGATGGTAAGCCGCTTACGCTGATCGGTACACATAAAAACATTACCGAAGAAAAAATGCGGGAAGAGGATCTGTTGCAATCCCGCCAGCGGTTCAGTTCTTTCATGGCCAATACACCAACTTTGTCCTGGATCATTGATGAGAATGCAATTTTCCGTTTCCTTAATGCGCCATATTTAAAAGCATTTAATCTCTCAGAATCAGACATAGGAAAATCCGTTTACGATATTTTTCCAAAGCATATATGCGATCCCTTTATAGAAAATAACTGGAAAGTCTGGAACTCGGAAGCTTCTATTGAAACTATTGAAGAAGGCATTGATCCGAATGGAGAAGCCCGTTTGTATCATATTTTCAAATTCCCACTGGAATCTGAAAACGGGCTTCGTATGCTGGGAGGTGTTGCATTGGATATTACCCAAAAAGTGTTGCTGGAAAAACGGCTTGCAGAAGAACAGGAAAAGAAGAAAAGGGAGATCATCCTGGCCATTATGAATGCCCAGGAAAATGAGCGGAAAGAGCTGGCTTATGAGTTGCATGACAATGTGAACCAGATATTGTCTTCTTCACGCCTAATGCTGGAAGTGGCTATTGAAAAACCAGGTATCAGCCATGAATTCATGCGCCGCAGCCTGCGCTATCTGCAGGATGCTGTAACAGAATTGCGAAAGATCAGCCATAGCCTTATACCCGGCACCCTGCGCGATATAAGCCTTGAAGCAGCGATCGAAGAGGTGGTACAGAACATTAATGCAACGAGGAAGATCAAGATCACTTATCAAAAAGAGATCGAGCTATCCGGAAAAAACATTTTACCGGAAATACAACTGGCGATACTCCGCATTGTGCAAGAACAATGCAACAATATTCTGAAACATGCTAATGCAACAGAAGCGTCTATCTCACTAAATATAGATTCCCGGGAAATTCTATTGTTGATTGACGATAATGGCAATGGATTTGATACAGTAAATACCAAAAAAGGCCTGGGATTGAATAATATCTTTAACCGTACCGCCTACTATCATGGCTCCATACAACTGGATTCATCAGTTGGCAATGGCTGTAGCTTACAGATCCGTATACCCTTATCTGCCTGATCTTTCGTCGGCTTTATTTCCAGGTTCATCGGGCAGGTTATTTAAATTCAGGGTATGTTTTTTTACTTTTTCAATAAATCTAGCAAACATGAAACGCTTAACTCTAATCTTTTGCTCTGCAGCAATAATTCTTGCTGCCTGCAATAACGAATCCAAAACGCCGGAGGAAACAGTTAAAACGGATACCCCGGCCGCTGCTACCGCCGAAAAAAAGGCTGAGCCTTACACTATGCCCGACTCTGCAACCATGATGAAAAACTGGGCAGCTTATATGACCCCGGGCGATATGCATAAAATGATGGCTTCCTGGAATGGTAACTGGACAGGAGAAATAACCATGTGGGAAACCCCCGATGCACCGCCTCAAAAAAGTATTGGAAAGGCTGTCAATAAAATGATCATGGGTGGACGGTACCAATCGGCTACTTATTCCGGCAATATGATGGGCATGCCCTTCGAAGGTCAGTCTACCCTTGCATATGACAACAACACCAAACAATTTATCTCCTCCTGGATTGATAATATGGGCACAGGTATGATGGTGCTCAAAGGTGGTTGGGACCCTGCCAGCAAATCCATGACCTTAACTGGTAAAATGGTAGACCCGATCTCAGGTACTAACCGGGAAACAGAAATACGTGAAGTATTTAAAATAATTGACGACAACACGCAAACAATGGAAATGTATTGTCCTGGAATGGATGGAAAAGAGTTTAAGACAATGGAAATAAAATATACAAGGAATAAATAATTTTATTGAACAAATGGCGTAATGGTCTTTTAAAACCATTACGCCGTTTTTATTTTATGATGATATCACTTCTCCTATCCTTTCATTCCTGTTCCTCAAATCTATTCCACCTTCCAGCATCGATTTAAGATTGGCCATATAAAACGTCCATCCTGTTTTACACCCGATATGATAATTCTGAAACCCTTTATCATCCGTAGGAATATTTTCCTGCAACAGCTCCACAATCGTTTCGCCTTCTAATTTAAAAATCGAAACAGTGCAGATTCCTGCTTTCCCAAAACGGAAGCGGAAACGGTCTTTTCCATTTTGTTCGAGTACTTCTCCTTCTTCAAATGTAGAATCAGGATATCCATGCCAGCGCCACAGGTATGCATCACCTTCCTGCACGCTGTCTTTCGCTTTTCTTTCTTCTTCATCTATGCTGCGGAATGAGGCCTGCCTAAGGAAAAAATGTTCAAGACCTGCAGGCGTTGTCCAGCTTTCAAAAATTTTCTCTACCGGAGCTTTCACAGGAATACGTACTATAAATCGACTTTTATCAAAATCATTTCCCATACTGTAGAAATTTTAAGTTTTTCTGTATTACCTCCACACACCAATGATCGCACCCATCAGTGTAAGTGAAATAAGGCTATAAAATCCATTGATCAATATCACTCGCCAGGGCTTTTGTTCAAACAGGCTGTGGATAGCAATAGCGCAAAAAGTCCAGATCCCGGCAAGAAATCCTGCTGTAGTACCCCACGACATATCAACCACCGGAACGCATTGTCCTGTGCATCCTTCCGGTGAAGGTGCAAGGAACATGCCCAGGTTGGCAGCCATCAGCAATGAAAAAATCAACGTCCATCCAAACACTTTCGCCTTACTGCTTTTTTTTACATCTTCCTCCGTTAGCTGATTGTCTTTCATCCATGCTCTGCCAAACAAACCCGGTGAGTACCATATTCCCCCAACAACAAAAGAAGACAGGCCGGCTACCAGCACGGCGAGCCAATTGATGGTTCCTAATTGCATAGTAATAAGTTTTTTAGTGGCTGATCAAATGATATATCTAAACTATTACCTAATTTTTACCTCCCAACTACAAAGAGAATGAATGTGGAAAAGGAGAGGATGAACATACCTAAACCAAAGACCAGCCAAAAAAACGAATACAAGGTCAATGACTTTGGGTTCCGGCTTATACTGATCCCGTTTTTTGGCATCATTATTCCGCTTATGACCGGGCTTGTCAACAACCGGAATTTCTCCAACTGGCAGGTTAAATGGAGTTTTCTGTACACCATCATGATCGCATTGATCGTGTGGCAGGGCAATCGCTACCTTCATTCTTCGCTCAGAAGTTACTTCGACTGGATCAATAAGCCATTGCAAAAAGTAATGGTACTGATATTATCAGTTGTATTTTATACAGTACCGGTAAGCGTGTTGCTGCTGGTAGGCTGGTATCAGCTATTTACACACGAGCCCGTCAACTGGGAGATCGTATCCCAGGCCACCCTGATCATCCTGATCGCAGTTATTTTCATTACACATGTGTATGAGACCGTGATCCTTGTAAAGCAATCAGAAAATGAAATGATCCGCAATGAACAGTTGGAAAGAGCTAAAGTGGAAGCAGAGTTGGAAGCGCTAAAAAACCAGATAGACCCCCATTTTATTTTTAATTCGTTGAATACACTCAGCCACCTGATAGAAGAAAAGCCTTCCAGGGCCAAGCAGTTCAATGATACACTTGCAGATGTTTACCGCTACATCCTGCAAAATAAAGCGCGCGACCTGGTTTTGCTGCGCGATGAGATGGGCTTTCTCGAAAGTTATTTCTTATTGTTAAAAATCCGCTTTGAGAGCGCTGTACAACTGGAAAAAAATGTGGCAGATGCAGCGTTGGAATATTATTTGGTGCCTCCTATATCCCTTCAGTTGCTGGCAGAAAATGCCATCAAGCATAATGAGTTCTCTGAAGAGTCGCCGCTTGTGTTTTCCATTACCCTTGAAAATGAAGAGCTTCTTGTAAAAAACAGGTTACACAAAAAAGATCTGCGCAAGCCCTCTTCAAGGATAGGATTACACAATCTTAAAGAGCGTTATAAACTCGTTACAGGCAAAGAGATCAGCAGCATTGAAGAAAATGGGTCGTTTATGGTTAAGCTCCCTGTTTTGAAGCTATCCTAGAAACCCGTGAACAAACAGACAACACATTAAACCAGGACCATGCGCGCCATTATCATAGAAGACGAAAAACCTGCAGCAGAAAAACTGTTGAAGGCAATACGACAGGCAGATACTCAGGTTGAAGTAGTAGCTGTGCTGAACAGCGTAAAATCGGCTGTGGAATGGCTGGAGCAGAATGCTATGCCGGGTTTATTATTCATGGACATTGAACTAAGCGATGGTTTATCATTTAAGATCTTCGACTCCATCAATATCAGCAGTCCCGTTATCTTTTGTACAGCCTTTGATGAATACTGGCAGGAAGCGTTTGAACACAACAGTATTGACTACCTGCAGAAACCAATCAAACAGGAAAAACTTGAGGCAGCACTGAAAAAATATGATAAGCTAAAACGGCATTTCTCGGCCGACTTCCAGCAATTGCTGCAGACCAAACAACAAATTGCCAGTGATTACAAAAAGCGCTTCCTGGTAAAAAGAGGTACTGATTATATCTGCATAAAAACAGAAGACATCGCCTATTTCTATGCCACCCATAAGCTGGTGTGCATGATCGATAATAAAAACCAGAAATTTATTCTTGATCAATCTCTGTCTGATATCGAAAAACAATTGAACCCATCACAATTTTACCGGATAAATAGAAAATATTTGGTAAATCTCAATGCGATCAAAAAAATAAAAAGCTATCCAAAAAGCAAACTCCAGCTGGAACTGGAGCCACCCATTACAGACGATGTGATCATTAGTCAAGACAACGTTTCAGCATTTAAAGAATGGATGGGCGGTGAGTGATTATTATGATCAGATACTATTTTGAAGACTCCAGTTGCTTCAAACGACCCTCTATTTCTGCTAATGATTTGTTCTGCTGCTGCAGTATTTTATTTTGCTTTTCCAGCAGGCCGGCAATTTTCTTATCGGACTCAATCAGGTAAAGGGTAAGCTCTTCAACCTTTTTAAGCAACAAAGCCTGGTTATTGCCAAGATCAAGCCCTTCGGATTCAATTTCTGATGCGCTAGGAATTCCGGGTAAGCGCCTGTTTATACGGATATACTGTTCTACTTGTGCAATTGGCCATAAATGATATGAAGAATCGAAAACATAATCGGGCCAATTAGACTGGGTAACCTTCACTTTGCGTGAACGGATATTTCCATTAACGCAAAGCATTTCATCTGGTATCCCGGTTCCTATACCTACTTTACCATCTATCGTAATACGCATATGTTCACCAAAGACACCGGTTTGAAGGTTGTAATTGCCAAATGAAATATGATTTATTCCGCTATACGGAGCAAACATTCTGAATTCAGATTCGGCTTGCCCGAATCCGGATGCTTCGGCTGCACCATTATCATAAACAAGCAGTTTATGAAAACCGGTTGTCGATCCTAATGAAACAGGAGCTGAGGGATTGGTAGTTCCAATTCCCAGTCTCCCATTTTCTGTCAGGCGCATCTTTTCATAAAAAAGATTGGTGCTTCGATCATAATTTCCAAAGGAAATGTGGTTGGTCATAGGAGCAAACATCCGCAGTTCTGCCGTTGACTGACCCATACCAGAAGCATCTGTACCATCGTCATAAATTAAAAGCTTTCTATTCCCCGCTGTGCTGCCTAAATTTATTGAATTGAAAAATCCTTGATTAAAGAAAGCATCTGTCCCTATTAGAGAGCCGTTCACAGTCAGAGAGCCTGTTATTGTTCCTCCGGATAAGGGCAGATATTGACAGAATGATATAAACGAAAATAAAATGGCTGTCAGGAGAAAGATTAATTTTCTCATACTACTGGTGTTAGATGGTGAAGAAGTGGTTTGATGATGGCACAAATAAAGCGATAAGAACAATCCGAAATTCCAAACTGATTATGAAATCATTTTTTTTAGAGGTTTCCCTTATGTTCTTCTGATTGTAAACACCAGTTCAATACTGCAAAAAAAATCCCGGCGTCCTAAACAGAACAGCCGGGATGGGTGTAACTACCATTAACCCTAAACTATCATTGACGGTTTCCGCCACCACCGCGGCGTGGCATCATCGCCGGCTCAATTTCGTCTTTGAATTTTTTAAATTGCTCTTCGGTCAGGATACCTTTCAGCTCTTTGTCCCTTGCTTCAGTGATAGGAGCAAGTTTAGCCATCATGGCCTCTCTGTCAGGACGCTCGCCACCGCTCATCAGTTCGGCGCGTACTTTATCCTGGCTTTGGTAGTATGTGGTGAACGTTTTGTCCACCTGCGTGAGTTTGGCAGCATCCAGTTTGAATGCGCTGTCGATTTTTTCATGAACGGCTTTAACTCTTTCCTCTACGGTGCGTTGACGGAAACCGCCACCTCCACCTTGTGCATTTACCATGATAGCACCTGCTACCATAAATGCGAGAAACAATCCGATCTTTTTCATACTTTGTTTTTTAAAGTTGATTTTTTACTAAGGTGTTTTTGCTTAGTTCTTTTTATCTGTTTTGGTACTATCGCTGTCTGAGCGGCGTTGTGGCCGGTTCATTCTGCTGAATATACCCTGGATAAGCGAATCATATTTCGGTAATTGTTCCGGCGTGCAAATTGTTCTCACTTTCCTGAAGTAAGTAAAGGTTTGCATGTCGAGCATTTTCTGACGTTCAGCAATCCGATCGGCAGCTTTGCCGGTAACAGAGTCGTAAATAATGGAATCTTTCAGCAACCTGAATAAGCTGTCTTTTGCCTTACGCATTTCATCATACATGGGGCGGATTGTTTCCCTTTGCTTATCCTTCATTTGCTTGTATTGCGTTATCTGCTCCGGAGTAAAGCCAACTTCTTTCTGCAGTTGGTCGGCTATGCCATTACTGTTCCTGTTATCATGTTGCTCCTGCTTCTCAGGCGTTTTTTTATACCAAAGAAAATAAGCCAGTACGCCTATGTTAGTAAGCAACAGAACGGCAATAATGATCAAAAGGTTTTTGTTTCCCGATCTGCTCATGGTTGTACATTTTCATAATCAAAACTACTGTTGCTGGCAAGGATAGATTCACTGTCCGATAACTGCACAGGTTGGTTGGCCATATTGGTAGCCTCCTGCAAATTGCCCTGCTTAAAGAGGACAAAAAGGTTTAGAATAAGAATCAGTCCAAGACCGGCCATTGCAACAGCAGGCTTTGACAGAAAAGATCCGATTGTTTCCCATACAGTCTTCTCTTCACGCTGCAACCGGGCTTTCACCCTGGTAAAAAACCAGGGCTGAGGAGTAGCCCTCTGTATGCCATCCAGGCTTTCCAGGGCTCTTTCAATTTTGCCTTCTATAGTCTTTTTTGACTTCATGACCTAAGATTTGACGTTGATTGGTAAAAAAACTTTTGCTAATCCTTCTCTTTATAATATACTTCTAATATCTTTTTAAGGTTGATGCGCGCACGGTGCATCAGGGATTCCACGGAAGAGACCGTAGTACGCATAACCTCACTAACTTCTTGGTAACTAAGCCCTTCCACTTTGTGTAAAGTAAAGGCAAGACGCTGATTCTCCGGTAATTGACCGATAGCGTTAAAAAGTGCGGCAGCATCTTCTTTCTTGTCCATAACCACCCCGGGGTGATTAAAATCCGGCGGATGGATCACGATCTCACTTTCATCTCCAAAAAGGCTTTTGACAAAAGCAAAGCGCTTTTTCCGCTTTTTCCGGCGCTCATGATCAAGCGATTTGGTGATAGTGATACGATACAGCCAGGTAGAAAATTTGGAATCGCCCTTGAACGAATTCACTGACTGATATACCTGCACAAAGACCTCTTGTGCAATGTCTTCGGCATCTTCGGCATTTTGCACAATACCCAGCGCCGTGTTATAAACCATGTCCTTCCAGGTATCTACAATGGTTTTAAACGCGGTCTCATCCCCTTGTTTTAGCTGGTTTACCAGTAATCTCTCGTCCAAGCCCGAAATTTTTTGCTAAAAACGATATTACGCAAATTTTCTTTCGAACCTGCCTTTTATGAAACGAAAGGACTGAATATTTATTTAACCGGTAACTGATCAATTTAAAAGTTCATCATAGGCCTTCTTTGCGGGCCAGAAGAACGGGCCGTTCCAAAATTCTTAAGGCTATACGTAAATGTCAGCATGAAGTATTGTTGCAAAACAGTATTCTGCTCATCCACAATTTCCAGGCCAGTCACAGTCCTTGTTACACTCTGGTTTTGCTTTAATAAATCGAACACAGACAATTTCAACTCGCCGGCTTTATTCTTCAGGAATTTCTTGCCAAATCCCGCATTCCATAAAAGGAAATTCGTATTAAGCCCTGCTGCCAAACCTGAGTTGGATTGATAGCTCAGATCATTCTGCAGGAACCAACCATTCTTGGTAAGCAGGTTCATTTGGCCACCAACCGCCTGGTTCACATAATTATTGTCTGACGCACTCTGCGTAGTTGTTTTTGCATTATTGATATTAGCATTGTACGAAAGATTGAAATCAACGTACTCACTGATATTGCTGGCAATAACAAGTCCGCCAGAATATACATAGTTATTGGTCACTGTCAGCTCCTGGTTAAACTGACCGGGCAGTCTTGAATATGTAAAGCCTGCATTCAGGTTAATGGTCGACTTGATAAATTTCACCGGCATGCTGTACGTAAAGAACGTGCGCAGGCTTTTATATCCGTCAAGGTTCACTGGCTTTGTAAGTTGAGATCCTTTTTTCAGTACAATGTTTTGCTGAATGGTAGAGTCGCCGATCTGGGGAGAGAACAGGGCGCTGGTAATATAATCCTGCGCCGTTTGCAGGAAGATATTTGCAAAAAAGCTTTGCCCTTTCTGCGTATTGGTAAATGTATACCTGCCCGAAACAAAATGTGTATACGATTGCTTCAAATCAGGATTACCCATTGAAACACGGAGCGGATTGCTGATATCCACTACATCCTGCAATTGTGTTACTGATGGGAAATTCACATTCGCGCGGTAGAAAATGCGGAAACTGCTTTTTGGCGAAACGCGTTTACTCCACATCAGGTTGGGCAATACATTATTGAACGACTGATCCACTTTTGTTATACTCGGATAGATCCGGTCACTTTGCAACCTGGAATTCTGGAAATTCACTCCCACGGAGAATTGGTTGTCACGGCTGGAACCTAAGCGGTAGCTAACCCCTCCATTCTGCGTGGTAACGGTATTATCAAAACGATTGGAAAGCGTGGGATCAAAAACGGAATACTTATCAGAAAGGGGATCGTAAGTAAATGTTTGCTGGTCTGCTTTATTCTTTTGATAAGACGGCGCATAGCTAAATTGCAACTGGCCATGCTTGCCCATAGGTTCAGTATAGGAGACATTCGCAGAAAGGTTATAACCATTAGTGGGGTTATCGCGGAACTGATTCTGCAAAGAGTCTGTTGGAGGATTTGTATCAAAATACCTGTACATCGCTTTGCTGTAGCTTTCTCCGTCATTCTGATTAAAAGTAGTATTGAGATTGATAGAGAAAGTGCGGCCGCGTTTGGCAAAACTATGACGGTAAAGGATATTGTTCCGGAGGTTATATCCATGCCTGAGTGAATTGCTGATATTATCAGATGTATTCAATGAATCATTTGCTCCATAAAACGTTCTGCCGATAGACTCGGATTCGGATTCATTTTTCTGGAAATTGAGGCTTGGGTTAATGATCAGCGAATTGCTTGAATCAATCCGGTATTCCAGGCGTAGATTAAGACGGTGGTTGAAGTTCTTGCTGGTAGAATAACTGTTTTGATCAGTATACTGTGTTTTTACATCCACCGGCAGTTGGCTTCTTACAATACGGTCGTTTTCGGTAGTGCTGTTGTTAAAGAAATAACTTGCCTGCACATCCACTTTTTTACCCCATTTATCTGAGAAGTTGATACCGATCGAATTGGTTTTGCTGATACCGCTTTGTTGGCCGACAGAGAAATTATTGCCTCCGCCAAAGCCACCAAATCCGCCGCCGCCACCCTGAGGACCACCACCGCGGCCACCACCACCACCAAAATTACCTCCACCACGGCTATTGCCGCTGCTGGTAAGGCCTAACAGGTCCTGTGAAGCAAAATTCTGTTGGTTGATATTGTTAAAATTGCCGACAAAAGAAAGTCTTCTGTCTCCTTTGAAGAAGCTCACATTACCTCCGGCAGAATAACGGTCATCTGTGCCATAGCCGGCGAATATGCGGCCAAACTGGCCATTCTTGATACCAGCTTTGGTAACAATGTTCAATGCTTTTTGTGAGTTGCCGTCGTCAAACCCGGTAAAAGCTGCCTGGTCGCTAAGGCGGTCGAAGATCTGTATCTTATCCACTACATCAGACGGAAGGTTGCGCAAAGCGGCTGTAGCGTCATCGCCAAAGAACTCGCGTCCGTCAATAGTCACTTTTCTCACCTGTTCTCCCTGTGCAGTTACAGTACCGTCACGGTCAACCGTAATGCCCGGCATTTTCTTGATCAGGTCTTCCGTGGTAGCATCGGGATTTACTTTGAACTGACTCGCATTCAACTGTAAAGTATCTCCTTTTTGCTGGGCCGGGGGCACTTTGGATACAACAGTTACACCAGATAGTTCCGTAGCAGATTTGGGAATGAATAAGGTGCCAAGGTCAATAACGGGTATGGAATCGTTGGTAGCAACAATTTGTCTGTATTGAGCATAGCCACTATAGCTCACTTTTATAAAGAAAGAATCTATTGGCAGGTTTTGAAAACGGAATACACCGGTACTGTCAGATATTGCATTATATACACGGGATGAGTCTTTGAAAGATGAAAGGGTAAGTGTGGCACTTTGAAGGGGTTTGCTGTCCACGAGGTCCACCAATTTCCCTTTAATACTTTGAGAATGAGCAGATAGAGCGGAAACCAATAACACCAAAAAAAGTAATCTGAAATGCTTCATAATTTATTGTTACGAGTATAGGACGATGAAATCGCTGACAACTTTCGCCACCCGGTTTTTATTCTCCTGTTCAGCATTTCGGCTAGTGATCAGTAATAAAATGGCCCGATATTTTCGGCAATTGAAGCCGAGAACCATGTTTCGCGGAAAATTTCGCCAGTCTTTACCCATTTCGCAGAACTCAAGTATCTTGCAGCCTCGTTAAAATCTTTAAGAAGAATTATGGAGTATAGTAAACTTGTTGCCGTAACCGGATTGCCCGGCCTGTATGAATTGATCAATAGTAAGAATGATGGAGCTATCGTCCGCTCACTGGATGACAACAGCACCAAATTCGCCTCTTCCCGCATTCATAACTTTTCGCATCTTGAAAGCATTGAAGTATACACTGTAGGTGATAATGTAAACCTCGTTGAGATCTTCCATGCAATGGACAAAGCAGGTGGCACACTGCCCGATGGAAAAGACAATGGTGCATTAAAAAAGTATTTTGAAAAAGCATATCCTGAACTGGATTTTGAAAGAGTATATGCCAGCGATCTGAAAAAGATGGTAAAATGGTTTGAGATACTCAAGAAAAAGAATATCGAGATCAAACTGTCTGAGCCACCTGCAGAAGAAGAAGCTGTTGCAGAAGAAGTAAAAGAAGTAGCCGAAGAAAAAGCACCGAAGAAAAAAGCTGCTGCTAAAAAAGAAGAGAAAGAAGAAGCTCCCAAAAAGAAAGAAGCTAAAAAAGAAACTGCTGCCGAAGAGCCTGTAAAGGAAAAAGCCGCAGCTAAGAAAAAAGCTGCTCCAAAGAAAGAAGACAAAGCAGAAAAAGAAGAAGCACCTAAAAAGAAAGCTGCAGCTAAGAAAAAGTAATCGGCTTTCTCTCGAGTGAATTAATTTTAACTAATCATTTATAAAAGCTATAAACTCCGCCCTATGGAAGTTTGTAGCTTTTTATATTCAAAGAGAATTGATCATGACTTATAGTGCAGAAATAAAAAAACTTCCCCGTCATTTCCTTCCAAAAGACTTTGAAGTGAAAGACTGGCCATCATTGGAACCTTATTTTAAAGAATTACTGGACCGCCCGATCGATTCTGCGGCTTCTCTTGAGCAATGGCTCAAAGATATCAGCGAACTGGAATCGGTAGTAAGCGAAGACGCCTGCTGGCGCCAGATAAAGATGACCTGCGATACGGAAAACAAATCGCTGGAAGATGCTTTCAATTTCTTTATGATGGAAATACAGCCGAAGATCCAGCCTTATTCCGATCTGCTTAACAGGAAATTGGTGGAAAGTCCTTTTGCTGCACAACTCGATCATCAGAAATTCTTTACTTACCTGCGCAACGTTAAAAAGAATATCGACCTGTTCCGTGAAGAGAACATTCCCCTGCAAGCTTCCCTGAATGTGGAAGCGCAGCGCTTCGGCATGATCTCCGGTAAAATGACCATCACTATGAATGGGCAGGAATACACGTTGCAACAGGCTTCTAAATTCCTGGAAGACCCTGACCGCAGTATCCGCGAAGAAGCTTATCGCAAAATAAATGAACGCCGGCTGCAGGATAAAGCAGAGCTGAATGCTTTGTATACTTCACTGTTACAAAAGCGCCACCAGGTAGCACTGAATACCGGCTTTGCCAATTACCGTGACTTCCGTTTTGCAGAGCTTGGCCGCTTCGATTACACTAAAGAAGATTGCTATCAATTTCATGAAGCAGTAAAGCTGCATGTAATGCCATTGGTAGATCAGCTTTATGAAGCGAAAAAGAAAAAGCTGGGCGTTGATACTTTACGCCCCTGGGATATTGAAGCCGAGCCAGTAGGTATAGAGCCATTAAGGCCTTTTACTACTGGTGAAGAGCTGGTAGAGAAAACCATTGAATGTTTCCGGAAAATGCGTCCTTTCTTTGGCGATTGCCTGGAAAAGATGAGAATGATGGGTCATCTTGACCTTGAAAGCCGGAAAGGGAAGGCGCCTGGTGGTTATAACTGCCCGCTGGCCGAAAGCGGCGCCCCATTTATTTTTATGAATGCAGCAGGGCAGTTGGATGATGTTACCACCATGGTGCACGAAGGCGGGCATGCCATCCATTCATTCCTGGCACATCCATTAGAACTGAACGGTTTCAAGGAATACCCAACTGAGATTGCCGAAGTGGCCAGCATGAGCATGGAGCTGTTCAGCATGGACTACTGGAAAGTATTCTTCAGCAAGCCGGAAGAACTGATCCGGGCCAAAGAACAGCAGCTGGAACGTGTGATCACCATTTTCCCATGGATAGCAACAATAGACAAATTCCAGCACTGGATTTATGAAAATCCCAACCATACCGAAGAAGAAAGAGTGGCCAACTGGCTGAGGATCTCAGATGAGTTCACTTCTTCTGTCATTGATTTTTCGGGATTATCAACCTACCGGCAATATTCCTGGCAGCGTCAATTGCACCTTTTTGAAGTGCCTTTTTACTATATAGAGTATGGGATTGCCCAATTGGGAGCTATTGGTCTTTGGCAGCAATTCAAGGAAAATCCCGATAAAGCGATTAATAATTATATAACAGCGCTGCAATTGGGAGGAACCCGAACTTTACCGGAACTGTTCAAAGCGGCCGGACTGAATTTCAATTTTTCTCCCGGTCATATCAGTGGGCTGATGAAATTTGTAAAAACGGAATTGGATAATTTGCAAAAAAGGGCATAAAAATACCCCTAAAGTGGTATCAGACAAATTCGGAAATCTCGTTTTTGCTCGTTATTTTTGGATTCGAATTGAGTTTATCAAATTGTACATGTCCGGTTTTAAACGGGCTGTATTTTAAAATAGCTACTAATCAGAGCCTTAACCTAAGTCCCCGTATGTCTATACGGGGGCTTTTATTTTGCCCTTATTGTTTGCAATTTTTACACACCCCTTCCACCACCACTTCAATATGTTGTTGTGAGTAGCCTGCCGGAAGTTTTATATTGGGAGTAACCACATCATCCAGGCAGAAAGTGTTTTTGCAGGAGCTGCATACAAAATGTACGTGATGGTCATGATGATGACCGGAAGCACAATCATCCTTGCACAATGCATAACGGATAGAGTTATCCGCTGTAGGAATAGTATGGATGATACCTTTTTCTACAAAGGTTTGTAAGGTGCGGTAAACTGTAACGCGATCAAACTTTTCACCGGCCTTCTTCTCAATATCACCATGTGCCAGCGCACCGGGTTGCTCAAGGAACAAGTGAAGTATCTTTTCCCTGCTGGCCGTTACGCTCAACTGGTTTTTCTTCAATATTTCTTTGATATCGTTAGTCATAATCATTTATTCACTCAGCATTTTCTCAATGTCTTTCTCCAGGTTGCGGACCTCGCTTTCTTTCAATCCATCGTATATCTTTTTTACTTCGCCTTTACGGTTAACAAGGGCCCAGAACTGGGTATGCAGGAAATCATCCTCGATATTTTTCAGGTTGTTGGCTGGGTCATCAATGGTGTAGCTGATCCTAGCCATTGTATACAGGCTGTCTTTCCTGCCGGTTAAAAAGATCCATTGTCTTGTATCCACACCCATTGAGTCGGCATAGTGCTTCAACTGGCGGGCAGAATCTGTTTCAGGGTCGCAGGTATGGGAAAGTATCAGGAAGTTTTCCCGGCCTTTAAACTTTTCATACACTTTCCGCATGTTATTGTTCATTGTGGGGCAGATGCCGGGACAGGTAGTAAAAAAATATTCTGCCACATACACTTTCCCAGCCACGTCTTTATCTGTCACCTGTTGACCATCCTGGTTGGTAAAAGCAAAAGGCTGCACCATCGAGATGGTATCGTTGCGGACAAGCCATTTCTTTACTACCAGATAGAAGCCCACTACTAATACCGCAAAAAAACCCGTGTAGATGATCCATTTTTTTGACATACTGCCTGTTTTGTGCCGCAAAGTTACCCCAAGACGGCGATTTTGCCAGAAATGAACTAAATTTTGCAACATTGTTGCTTTTTCTGCTTATATTTGCGGTCCATTACTTATGCAAGGAAAACTCCGAAAAATCAATTGGGACGCCCTGGGGATCACCGCTTCTGTAGCCTGTGCCATTCATTGTGCTGTGTTGCCGCTATTTCTTTCTTCGTTGCCGCTGTTTGGGGTCAACATCATTCACAATCTCGTATTTGAGGCCGGAATGGTACTGCTGGCCTTCTGCATCGGCGTTTATTCCCTTTATCATGGCTACCGCAGACACCATCATAACAAATGGCCGATTGCCTTGTTCACTGTCGGCATTCTGTTACTGGTTTTCAAACTCTTCTTTGTGCATTACGACACCTGGTTGCTGGTACCCGCTGTAATACTGATCGTCAGCGCACACTTTATGAATTACAAACAGTGCCGTGTACACAACCACGCACATGTGGATGACTGTAATCACTAAATAACTACGAATAGCAGCTGGGATCGTTCAAGACAGATTTTACTTAACTTCAGTGATCTTTTTTTATCAGTATGAAATGTCTTTTACTTACCGGTTTTCTGTTCGTCTCATTAATTGCAGCATCCCAGGACAAGGATGGAGCTACCATACTCAGGATTCTCGACGAACAAACCAAAGCCTGGAACCGCGGTGACCTTGAAAGCTTCATGAAAGGATATTGGAAAAATGATTCGCTTTGTTTTATCGGTAAAAGTGGCGTCACTTATGGGTGGAATAATACACTTGAAAATTATAAACGCGGTTATCCTGACACAGCCGCAATGGGAAAACTGCATTTTGATATCCTCTCGGTAAAACGTCTTTCGCCGGAATATTATCATATCATTGGTAAATGGCATCTGCAAAGAAGTGCCGGAGACCTTTCCGGTCATTATACACTCGTGTTCCGCAAAATAAAAGGAGAATGGGTGATCATTTCAGATCATAGCAGTTAGAAGTTTCATCAAGGCGACAAACCGTTACGGAACCAGCAAGCTTTTAAATGTTGTTGAATCCCCACTAAAAACATTGAAATCGACCTTGGAAGTGATGCCATTCACATTTCCCTGATCATTATGTTGCCAGAAAGACCAGTTTCGCCCTATTCTTGGCTGCTCCTGCTGGTAATAATGCGCTACCCAAAGCGGATAATCATCAAAATCGCTGCCCAGGTTCTGTTTATAAAAATCAACATTGGTATAGATCACCGGCGTAACGCCATAGTAAGCTTCCACGGTTTGCAGCCATTTCTTCACTTCCCTTTGCAGTTGTGCTTTAGGAACACCGAACCGCTGCTCCACATCAAGCACAGGAGGGAGATCGCCGCTTTCTAATTCCACCCTTTTAATAAAATTCTCTGCCTGCATTTTTCCATCCTTGCTGGCGATAAAAAAATGATAGGCGCCTCTTATCACTTCATTGCTTTTTGCCTTTTTCCAATTGCGCTGGAATTGAGGATCCATATTGCCGATGCCTTCTGTGGCTTTAATAAACGCAAAACCAAGCTGCACTTCGCCCACTTTCATCTTCTTTACTTCTTCCCAGGCAATAATATTCTGATAACGTGATACATCAATACCGTGGATATCGTAGTTGTTAGGGATTGTGATGCCGAATTCAGGATAGCGGGTAAATTTTACCTCGCGGTACATCAGCCATTTATACATGAGCCATACTGCCACTGACAGAAACACAAGAACTGAACCCAGGAAAATAATACGGAGAAGCTGTTTTTTTCGGCGGGGGGGCATTCGGGGGACTTCGCTTTGTTCTAGGCAACAAATATAAGCAGTATCCGGGAGCTGCCGGCACCTCTCATCAATTACGTATATGTCTTACTAAAAAACTTCCGTTAAAACTTTCTGAAGCGCCAAGTAGTTGCTCAATAGCAGGCAGCTTGGTAATGTTTACCAACCCCCGGTACCCCGCATAATCGCGGGCAGAGCTGTATGGAAAGTCAGGAGCAAGGTCAACAAATCTTTCCCGCACAGGATTTTCATGGATATATTCATAATATTCCACCAGTCGCGCAGGCTGATCCATTTCAATTATACTCCGGCTGCTCCGGTTTTGCCAGATATTGTATTGACGAAGTGAATTAGGAGACACTTCAATGCTTTGAAAACGCTTCAGTAACCATTCCCTCCTTGTTTCGGGTTCGGTTTCGATAGCTGCAAGAATCTTTTGCGTAGTAAATATTTTGTATTGCTGCTCTATTTCGTCCATTGAATACCCTGCTTGCGGCTGCACCAACAGGTGAAGATGATTGGTCATAAGACACCAGGAATAAACGATCAACCCTTTGCTTTCTATGAAATGGTTCAGGGTATGAACGATCACCTGCTTATATACGGGGCGGATGAAGATATCTACGCCGTCAACTGTTTCCAGCGTAATAAAATAGCTGGATTGTTTTGCTGGTTGATATCTTTCATCGTTCCACATAAAATTGTTTTATAAAAGGCTCATGCAACAAACCTTGCCCTGCTATTGGCAAATGCTGTTCCAAACAATTAAAATGTGCATAACAATACCGTTTAGTCCTTGATTTTCCCTCATATGTGTGATACAAATACCCCTTTATAGTTGGGCTTATGACAATAAGAAGGCTTAAAAGATCATTTTGGCGACAAAAAGCTTTTTTCTGTTGACAAACGGCTTTCCCGGCTTACGATCTCTTCTTGTCGCCTTCCCGGGGCTGTTTAGAGAAGCTATGCTTTGTTTTATCCAAAAGCTGTTTTCACTTCTGAAAAGCCAGGTAGCTTCAAGGTGAAATTATAACAACAACCATTAAACATTAAACCATGAAAAAGATGATCAAAATGAGCTTGTTCATAGCTGCATTCTTACTGGCTTATTTTATTACTCCGGCACAGGAAAGCGCCATTCCCAAATGGGTTTCCGAAAAAGGATATTGGGTATTGGAAGGAAATGTGCATACTCCACTCAACAACATTATCCGATTTTATAACAATGACGATGTGCTGGTGTATACAGAAAATCTGAAAGGCGTGAAGCTGAATACTAACAAACGCAAGGTGAAAATGAAATTGAAACAAGCATTGGAAACAGCCATTATGGCCTGGGAAGGCAAGAAAGAAAAAATGGAAGAATTAGCACTGGTAAAAAACAGCTTATAAAGAAACCTCGTGATTGTGGTATCCGCCCAAGCTTCAGCTCAGGCGGGAGCCCTCGTTAACTTCAGCAGCTTTCGATGGGCAAAGCTATGGCTCCTGTTGAGGCGCTTCAGCGGTCAGAGCCCTGTTTCTGAAAACAGAACAGGGTCTTTCTATTAAAACCGTTTGTCGCCGGAAAAGCTCCGTACAGCGATAATAACCATATTCTCCATGCCGGAACCGGATAGGGTCGTAAATTTATTTCAGGCTATGGACCGTTATCCTTTCATATTTTCAGACGAACCGAAATACCGGATCCGCCGTCACCTGATCTTCTGGATCATTTGGTGGCTGTTCCAGGGGTTTTTGTATTCATTCCTGATAATTAATCAAGAGGATTATGCAGAAAGATTATTGGTAGCCATGGTGGATTCAATGATTTTCCTGACTGCCCACATTTTTCTGTCTTATTCCCTAATGTATTTCGTTATCCCGAAATACGTGTTGAAAGAAAAGTATGTAATTGCATTTGCCTGGGTGATCACGCTTTTTATTGCTACAGCTGGTTTCTCCACATTTCTTTCGCTCATTGTTCTCCCTCCTGTACATAAGTTCTTATTCATGGCTGAATACAGGCACTCAGGAGGGGTTGTGCCAACTACTGTCTCCATTCATTACTCTTTTATGGCTGGCTTACGCGGCGGCATCACCATCGGAGGGCTGGCAGCAGCCATCAAACTGATGAAATCACTTTACCTTAAAGAGCAACGCAATATGCAGTTAAAGAAGGAGAATGCAGAAAGCCAGTTGCAGTTATTAAAAGCACAGGTCCATCCACATTTTCTTTTCAATACACTCAACAATATTTATTCTTTTACACAGAACACTTCTCCACAGGCATCCAAGCTGGTGACCGGTTTATCAGACCTGCTCCGCTTTATCCTGTATGAATGCAATCAGCCGCTGGTACCGCTATCCAAAGAATTAAAAATGATCCGCGATTACATAGAGCTGGAAAAAGTGCGCTATGGCAATGAGTTGGAGTTACACCTTGACCTGCCAACGGAAACCAATGACCTTTTCATTGCACCGCTTCTTTTATTGCCATTGATAGAAAACTGTTTTAAACATGGCACCAGCCAGATATTGGAGCAGCCCTGGGTAAGCCTGCATATTGATGTGCAAGACCGGCAAATGCAAATGAAGCTGCTGAATGGAAAATCAATCCAGCCAACAAGGTCTAAAAACGGTTCGGGTATTGGCATTTACAACGTAGAAAAAAGGCTGGAGCTTTTGTATCCGGGAAAACATGAGATGACGATCACAGATGAAGAAGATGTATTTATCGTAAACCTTAAAATTGAACTGGAGCGGATAAGCCTGCCTGTTTTAAAAACAAATCCTTTATCCCTGACACATGCCTGAACCGACCACTATACGTTGCCTCGTTGTGGACGACGAACCACCCGCAAGAGAAATCCTCCGTCGTTATATTGAGCAGGTACCAGGCCTGCAGTTAACTGCCGAATGCGGTAACGCTCTGCAGGCATTTGCTTTGCTGCAGCAACAGCCGGTCGATCTCATCTTCCTGGATATACGGATGCCACAGCTAAATGGAAATGATTTTCTGAAAACACTGAAGCATCCACCCAAAGTGATCTTCACAACTGCTTTTGCTGAATATGCATTGGAAGGATATGAACTGGATATAGTGGACTATATGCTTAAACCAGTACAATTTGACCGGTTCCTTAAAGCCGTGAACAAGGCTTATCAACTTACACAGGTTAAGATCGAACAGTCCATACCTGAAGAAAAGAAAAACGAATCCTTTGTTTATTTCCGTGCCGAGAGGAAAATGATCAAAGTAATGCTGCGTGATATACTTTTCATTGAAAGCATGAAGGATTATATAAAAGTGATCACCACCAGCGGCACCATCATCACCAAACAATCCATCAGCTCAGTAGAAGCCATGTTGCCGGAACGGGAATTTATACGGGTACACCGTTCCTATATTGTATCCATTGCCCATATCAAATCCTTCACTTCAGAGATCATCGAGATTGAGAAAAAGGAGATACCGATCGGCAAACTGTTCCGGAATGAAGTGATGAAAACGCTGGGTTAATTAATCCGCAAACTGTTGAAGAATGCGTTGAAGGTCTTTTTTATTGCCCAATACCTTTCGGAATGGATCATAAAAAGCATCAGAGATAGCAATATAGCGGGTTGCCTGCTTGGCTTCCGTCCACCCTGCTTTAATGGAAGCAAGAACAGCGGGGCTTTGCACATGAAGCGTTGTAAATGCATCCTGTATCTGGCGCAGTTTTTTACCGCTCAGTTTTTTATTAAACAATACAGGTCCAAGCGGTATTTCAGGAGAACTCCAAATCAATCGCAATTTTGTGGCATTGGAAGAGTCTTTTGCAAGGCTGCGATCATATTCTGTTAAGCCCATAGTGGCCAGATCGGCTTTACCAGTTAAGATAGCGTCAATGGCTGTAGCATGGGTGCCAGCATAGCTCACTGCGGCAAACGAGGTTTCAGCATCCGGAATTCCGGCATAGCTCAGCGCGAGGCGGGGCACCAGGTTGCCCGAAGTGGAGCCTTTCGCCACCAGGGCCAATCTTGTTTTGCCGGCCGCGGCTTTAATATCTTCTAAAGTATGAATAGGAGAAGATGCCGATGCCAGAAATGCAGTTTTATAATTGTCTTTGGCCGTTTCGCTTACTTCCAGGGCCAGCAGTGGACGCATTGGATAAGATTTACCGGAAGCCTGCAGCAGGAAATAGCCAAAAGTGTTGATCAATGCGATATCCACCTCACCATTCCGGATCCCTTCTATAAATGCATGAACAGTGGGGTAACTTTTTACCACAGCATCAAAGCCATATTTCAATTTCAGCTCATCCGCAAACGGCTGGATATTGGCAATGCGGTTATTGTCTGCATATTGATAGGTGGCTATACGGAGGGGTTGCGTTCTGGCAAAGACAGAGAAAAACAGGAGGGCAAGGGTCAGCGATTTTTTCATAAATACCAAAATACAAAATGCATCAGGCACACCTATTAAGAATGTGATGAACCGGTATAAATGAAGGACCAGTTGCAAGCTCCTGCCTTGCCAATTATTTCAAAAAATGTGGATCGCCCTCTTAATTTTCATCCATTTTGCT
Source organism: Chitinophagaceae bacterium (assembly GCA_051954695.1). Classification (GTDB taxonomy): domain Bacteria; phylum Bacteroidota; class Bacteroidia; order Chitinophagales; family Chitinophagaceae; genus Terrimonas_A. The sequence continues at coordinate 724 of JBQCHL010000023.1, read as the reverse complement.
TATTTTATATCCTTATTCATTAAGCCATGACCAAAAAACTACTACTGCTGCTCCTTATTGCAAGCCCTTATCTCGCCAAAAGCCAGGCCAGGGCCAGTGATCCTCCTGTGCCAGGAATCAACCCATTCCGTGATGATCAGAATATGCGTGCCATTTACAATAAGCCGCATGATCTTAATGCAGAAGGAAGTCCTTTTTTATATGACCAATACATTCCTGCAGAGATCTCCGTGATGCAGGGCGGTGTATATCCCGGTATAAAGATCAAACTGAATGTAGTTGATAATGAACTATTGTTTATGGCTGATAATGGCCAGGAAATGTCAACAACCACACCTGTGAAAAGTATCAAACTTAATATGCCAAAAGAGGATGGCTCAGGTATGGAAGAACTGATCTTTGAAGGTAATGGTATTGCTTTGAACAGTCCCGGCGCCCGTATTTACCAGGTACTGGTAGACGGCAAGGCACGTTTGCTTAAGCATATACAGATCTCTTATTCGGATGTAAGGAAATATCCTGAAGGAATAATGGCGAGGGTGTTTAAAAAGAAATCGTTCTATTATGCAGTTGTCAAAAATCAGCCTCCTGTAAAATTTGACAAAAGCAAATCTGAAGTAATGGCTCTATTCCCGGATAAGCAAAACGAGGTTGCCTCCTTTATACAAACACAAAAACTAAAATGCAAAACCGAGGAGGACCTGGTCAAGGTATTTCAATATTA
>JBQCHL010000022.1:0-100389 GCA_051954695.1 Chitinophagaceae bacterium | reverse complement strand
TATCTTTTGTTTCTTCATTTTTATATTAAAACACATGTGGCGCTCCTGTTTGTTCTTGGTGGTGTCGCGGCCCCAACACCCTGCGGCAAACGACTATTAGCGGCTATTCGTGCTGGGAGTTTTGATGTCGTGATAGAAGAGGAAGGTCCATCCCTCTTTTTCTCCTTGTTCCCACCATTCTCTTCTTAGTTCCATGGCTTTTTTTCCGTCGTAGTCATATTTTGCTACAAAGCGGTGCTTCATCTGCTGTAATTGTGGAGCATCATCTGCTCCGAAGAAGATCGTTTCGTTATTTTCTTTTATCCAGAATACCTGGTGAAAGGGGGAGTGTGCGCCGGTTACTTTGAAATGGATATAATCACCGATCATTCCTTCATCTTCTTTCAGGAATTCGACCTGCGCTGAATTCTTTAATATTTCCAATTCTTCCGGAATGAAGGATGGTAGTCCTTTTTGCAGGGCAAATTTCAACTCTCTTTCCTGTATATAGTATTTGGCTGAAGGAAAGCTAAGCTGACTATGATCATTACCCATGGCCACCCCGCCTGCATGGTCCTTGTGTAAATGGCTCATCAGCACTTTAGTGATCTCCGAGGGATTGATCCCAGCCTGCTGCAGGTTTTCATGCAATTGCAGTTTTCCTTCTTTAGAGAATCCCAATCCTGTATCCAGCAACAGCACATCCTGCTCTGTTATCACTACAAAGGGCTGCACTTCTACCAGCAAACTGCCTACAGGCCTTGCCTGCAGATCATCCTGGTCTTCATTAAAGGGAACGAAAAGCTTGGTCTTGTCGATCGTAAAGGATCCTTCGGAAAGGGGGATTGTTCTCATCCCACAAATCTACATAAACGCGAATAGCGCTAATGATTCCTTCTGTAGAAAAGTTGCCTGGATAGGCTCGAATGACGCGAATGGGCGTGAGGAGAGGAAAAGACGGTTTTATTTTGTGTTTTTCACATGGTTGGATAAGAAGGGTGATGGTATTTTGAGGAGAATAATAGTTATGATATGAATCATTGTGACCTTTTGTATAAGCAGGAATGCTATAAGATTATAGGATTGTGTATGAAAATCCACAATATTTTGGGGCGGGGATTTAATGAACTGGTTTATCAGGATGCGTTGGAGATGGAGTTAATAAAGGATGAAATTCCGTTTGTGAGGGAAAAAACATTTGCTGTTCAATACGAAAGTGAAACGCTTAAACGAATATTCCGAGTAGACTTCCTGGTATTTAATAGCATCATCCTGGAATTAAAGGCCTTACCATTTCTCTCTTTTGTTGAAGGCTTCCGTCAAACCCTCAACTACTTAAAAGCCTCCGGAATCCAACTGGGCCTTCTAATCAACTTCGGACAGGACAAACTAAACTTTAAACGCATCATATGCTCCCATTAATACCTACCCATCTCATAACCCATCAACCTCTTTCATCCTATCAGAGTCCATTCGCGTCATTCGCGCCTATCCAAACAATTTTTCCACGGAAGAAAATATTCGCACCATTCGTACAAAAAAAGGCCCGCCCTAAAAAGAGCCGGCCGTTGCTAACCTATGAAAAACACCAGGTTCAAAGATATATAAAAACTTATCTTATTATATTTATTTTGTCTTTCCCCCGCCGTTTCTTTTTCCAGGGTTATCCTTTAACCGCTCCTGCCGTAACCGGCGCAGTTCCTGTATAAAAGCCCGCTGATGGGTGAAAATGAGATTACTCCGCTGCTCGCCGACTATTTCTTTGAACCGGGCTCTGTACTTTAACTGCAGGTCCGTGATCTTTTGGCGCATAACGAGGTTATCGCCCCGGTTCTCTTTGGCTGTTTTCTTCCAGTCTTTGAAATACTCTATAAAAACAGGCTTGAATTTTTTTGCCTCTTCAGGGCTGAGATTGAGCCGTTCTTGTATGTACTCGCTCATTTTATCGCGGATAGTCGCATTGTCATCCACGTCATCGTCATCCTGGCCAAGAATAGGCGCAGCTGTCAGAACAAAAAGGCTAAGTATGAATAAAAATCTTTTCATGTTAGTTTAAAAAAATATCGTCCTCATCTGTTTCATCAGCAGGAACATCTTTCAGAAAATCCTGTATCTCTTTATCAGATACATTTTTCAGCAGGTTCTTGATATCAGCCGAAGCACTGGTTTTTGCTATATCAGGCGCAGTATCGTCTGCCAGGTCTACGAATTTGCTGATATCTTCGGTGCTCACTTTTTTCATGTTTTTTTCGACCCAGGCATAAGGTTGTTTGTTTATGCCGGGAGCGGACTGCTGATTCAACCATAACACAGCACCAAGCGCAACGATGGCTGTAATAGAAGCAGCGATCGCATATTTAAACCATTTTCTTGGAGCCATCCGGACAACCGGGGCTTCCTTCTTTTCCTCGATAACCGGCAGTGGAGGATTTTCAAAATAGCCCTCGGGCACAGTAAACGGATGCTGCTTACTCAAGCCGCCCAGTAAGGGGGAAATTTGCTCCAATTCCTCCTCTGCGCTCATACCCTCATAAAATGCGATAGAAGGGTCTAAGCTGGTAAAATAATCTGCCTGAACTGTATAAGGGGATTGCCTGGAAATGCCTGCCAGCAGAGGTGATAAATGCGCCAGCTCTTCGTCCGGGGTCACTGCTTCCATTGCCTTAATCCTCTGCAGGATATGGCTTGCCAAGCTCTCAAAATAGCCTTCCGGCACCTGGTATCCCATTGAAACAGTGGGAGCCAGGGAACTGTTAAGCTCCTGCAATTCCTGTAATATGATAGCTGACTGTGGCATTTGTGGGATAATTGAGACAGTTTGCCCTATTCAAAGTTTAATGGTTTTTGATATAATCCTCTATTTTTTTGACAGCATGATGATAGCTTGCTTTCAGAGCTCCTTCACTGGTCTCCAGCACCCGGCTCATTTCTTCGTAAGGCATCTCATCATAGTATCTTAAATTAAACACAACTCTTTGTTTGTCAGGCAACTGCTGTATGGCAAGCTGTAATTTCCATTCCAGCTTCGCTGCATCGAAGTGCTGATCGGCTTTTACCTTTTCACTCAAACCGCTTTCCATATCACTCAGACTCAATGTGCTTCTCTTTTTCTGCTGTTCCAGGAAGGTCAGGCTTTCATTGGTCGCGATCCGGTAGAGCCAGGTATAAAGCTGGCTGTCTTCCCGGAAATTCTCCAGGCCTTTCCATACCCTGATAAATACGTTCTGCAATACGTCATTGGCATCGTCATGGTCCACTACCATACGGCGGATATGCCAGTATAATTTTTCCTGGTATTTCCTGATAATGGCTGTGTAAGCCCTTTCCTTCGTTGCAGTTTCTCTGAACTGCGCGAGCAATTCGGTATCGCTTTCACCGGTTAGCGGCATGCTGTTGGTTTTTCAATTTTTAGAAGCATAAAATACTAAAATGTTTAATCCCTCCTAAAGTTAAAAATGCAAAAGTCAAAATGCAAACCGGTCCGGTGCATTTTGACTTTTGCATTTTTAATCGGGATTTTTATTCTTTTATCCGTTTTTCTTACGCTGGATCACTTTTTCTGCTGCTGCCACGATATCAGGAATATCCAGTCCGTATTTCTTCAGCAGTTCTTTTGGTGTGCCGCTTTCTCCGAATGTGTCTTTTGTTCCTACATATTCGATAGGCACAGGGAAATGCTTGGCCGCACACTGAGCGATCGCATCACCCAATCCGCCGATGATATTATGTTCTTCCGCTGTAACTACACAACGTGTTTTACGGATAGAAGCGAGTACGGCTTCTTCATCCAGCGGTTTGATCGTATGTATATTGATCACTTCCACACTGATCCCTTTTTCCTGCAATTGTGCTCCGGCTTGTATGGCATTCCATACCAGATGGCCGCAGGCAAAAATGGTCACATCAGTGCCTTCAGAGAACTGTTGTGCTTTACCGATCTTAAAATCTTCTTCCTTTGTAAAGATCGGCCATACAGGGCGGCCGAAACGAAGATATACAGGCCCCTGATAGTCGGCAATGGCCAGGGTAGCTGCTTTTGTTTGTGCATAATCGCAGGGAACGATCACTGTCATACCCGGCAGCATTTTCATCAGCCCTATATCTTCCAGTATCTGGTGAGTAGCGCCATCTTCTCCCAGCGTAACGCCTGCGTGGGATGCACAAATCTTTACATTCTTACCACTATAGGCAACAGACTGGCGGATCTGGTCATATACACGGCCGGTAGAGAAATTGGCAAACGTAGTTGTGTAAGGGATTTTTCCGCCAATGGTCATACCGGCAGCAATACCGATCATGTTCGCTTCAGCGATACCGCATTGCACAAAACGTTCAGGAAATTCTTTCATGAATTGTTGCAGCTTCAATGAGCCTGCGAGATCAGCCGTTAACGCAACAATATTGGGATTTTTGCGGGCTGCTTCTGCAATCCCATCCCCAAAGCCGCTTCTTGTATCTTTATTGCCGGTTGGTTGAATATCTTTTAATGCCATAGTGTTTTATTAGAGCGTAAAAGTAATGAATTTGAGCTACCCGCTTAGTTCAGCTCTTTCGGTTTTCCTCCAAAAATTGCCTGATCTGCTTTAAGCTTTTGTTCCCATTCCCATGCTGTCTGCATCATTTCATCCAGCGTGAAAGCAGGTTCCCATCCGAGGCGGGTTTTAGCCAGGTCATTATTGGCATAGATAGCAATTACATCACCGGGGCGGCGCGGGCCAATCTCATAATTCAGTTTCACACCACTTACCTTTTCAAAAGAACGGATCGCTTCCAGCACGGTCACACCATTGCCGGTACCGAGGTTAAAGACCTCGCAAATTGCATTGTTCTTTTTTTGTTCGAGATATTGGATCGCTAAAGTATGAGCATGCGCAATATCGCTTACATGTATATAATCGCGGATACAGGAGCCATCCCGTGTTGGATAATCATCTCCGAATACTGTCATCTTCGGCAATTTGCCTATGGCAGTTTGAGTAATGGCCGGCACCAGGTTTTGCGGGCGGCCGATCGGCATTTCACCGATCTGAATGGAAGGATGCGCCCCTACCGGATTGAAATAGCGCAGAAGGATACATTGCGTACCCACGCTTTTGGCAAATTCATTGATGATCTGCTCACCCATCTGTTTGGTATAACCATAAGGAGATTCTGCAGGTTTGGGAACAGTTTTTTCCGTAACCGGGATTTCATCCGGGTTGCCATATACTGTGCACGACGAAGAGAAAACAAAGAAAGGAATATTGAATTCCTGCACACACTTCAGTATGTTGATCAGGGAATTATTGTTATTCTCAAAATACATCAGCGGCTTTTCCACCGATTCGCCTACAGCTTTATAAGCAGCAAAATGAATAATGCCTTCGATGTCTTCGTTTTCCTGGAAGATCGCAAACGTATCATCAAAATTGCAGAGGTCTACTTTATAGTTCTTGATCTTTCTGCCGGTGATCCTTTCCACACCTTCGAGTATGGCAGGATTGGAACGACTGTTATTATCAACAGAGATCACATCATAGCCCTGCTCAATAAGATCCACGATGGTATGGGAACCGATAAAGCCACAACCACCTGTTACAAGTATTTTAGCCATAAAAAAAATTCCCGGCAAAAGTCAGGATTTTTTTTGAAAAGTGATGAGCTGGTTTCAGCAATTGGTTTTCCCACCAAGACGGCGAAGAGCACAAAGAAATTATTACCTGCACATTTTTATCCCCTATTGCCTTAGGATATAGCTAAATATTTCTTTGCTCTTCGCCGTCTTGGTGGGAAATATCCAAAAGTGGGAGTCAATACCAGTACCTATATTGAAGAAAAGAATAAAAATTAAGGGTTTAAAGACCGTAAAGCGCTTAAACCCTTAGTTTTTCAGGCAATTTGCCCTGATCAAACGAACAGGTGTACAATGTAATAAACACCTGTAGCCAGCAATCCGCTCACCGGGATCGTCAGTACCCAAGCCCAGATCAGGTTCACTGTAACGCCCCAGCGAACAGCCGAAAGGCGTTTGGTAGCGCCTACACCCATGATCGCGCCTGTAATAGTGTGGGTGGTACTTACAGGTATTTTAAGTGATTCGGTAATAAAAAGCGTAAGAGCACCGGCAGTTTCCGCTGCAACCCCTTCAAAAGGAGTTACTTTGGTGATGCGTGTACCCATGGTCTTTACGATCTTCCAGCCGCCACTCATAGTACCCAATGCTATAGCGGTGTAGCAGGCCAGTGGCACCCAGGGTTCCATGTGGTCAAGGCTGTAGCGGGTAGGGTTGGAGGCGATAAGCGCAGCCATGATAATACCCATTACTTTCTGCGCATCATTACCACCATGTCCGATACTGAAGATGGCAGATGATACCAGTTGCAGACGCTTGAACCAGGAAGTTGCCTTATGCGCATTCAGGTTGCTCAGGTATAAGGAGAAGATGGCCATGATTATAACAATAAGGCTCATCAGTATCCATTTGAAGTTCTGTGAATGGAATACCACTTTCAGGAAAAAAGAATCGTAATGTGATTTCAACTTGGCCGGGTCTGTTTCCAGGTGCGTAAATAAAAAGAGAAGAACACCCAGGATCACCAAAGAAGAAAATATTTTAGGGCCCCTGGTCCTTTTAAAAGAGTAAATAAACCAAAGGGAAATAATAAAAGCTACGATCATACCGATCAGGGGAGCCAGGAAGATAAAAGCAGCGATCTGGATCACCGGACCTGAGTTAACCGAACTGAATGAACCCGAGTGGGCAATGGCCGCACCGGCAAAACCACCGATCAGAGTATGCGAAGAGGAAGACGGAATGCCGCGCCACCAGGTAAACAGGTTCCAGATAATAGCGGCAATCAACCCGGAGAAGATCACTTCAAGGGTGATAAAATCATTTTTTACGGTTTTGGCAATCGTGTTTGCCACACCATGATCCCTGAAAATAAAGAAAGCGACGAAGTTGAACAGGGCTGCCCAAAGCACTGCCTGGAAAGGTGTCAGCACTTTAGTGGAAACCACTGTGGCAATGGAATTGGCCGCATCATGAAAGCCATTGATATAGTCAAAGATCAGCGCTAATGCTATAATAACAATAAGGAAAGTGGTCATAAAATGTTTTTGCTGATATAAGAGCGCGGGTTAGGTAAAAAATAAAAAGTCAAAACTCAAAACGTAGAAGAAAGCCCCTTCCTGGCATCTGTTGCATTTTGATTTTTGACTTTTAAATTGAACCGGCGGTCCATATATAGTTATTAAGCGTATTTAATAATGATAGACTCTATCACATTGCTGGCATCTTCGCATTTATCGGTCACGATCTCCATTACCTGGTAGATCTCTCTTTTCTTGATCACTTCTTTTGCATCTGGCTCTGTTGCAAACAGGCGCTCGATGCTCATGTCGAAAATATCATCTGCCTGGTTTTCGATGCTGTTGATCTTAACCAGTGCTTCCGTGATATTGCGCATGTTTTTCATATCGCGGAGCTCTTTTACAGCAATGCGGATCTGGTAAGCGCCCTGCTCAATCAGCTCTGCCATTTTCTGCATGCCCATGTCATTCGGGTTCACACGGTAGAAATTGATCTTTTTGGCAGATGCATATATATAGTCGGCGATATCATCCAGTGAAGTGGCGAGGTAGTGGATATCTTCCCGGTCGAACGGAGTGATAAAGTTGCGGCCGAGCTCGGTAAATACACTATGGGTAAGTTCATCGTTGGCATGCTCCAGGTCTTCGATCTGTGCGATCAGGGCAGCGCGTTTGTCAAAATCTGTTTCGGCTACCACATCCTTCATCACTGTTCCCATTTTAGCCACATTGTCTGCCACCTGTTCAAAAAGTTCAAAGAATATCCTGTTCTTAGGCATGAAAATTTTCAAAAATGAATTAAGTCCCATATCGTGTTTTTAACTGGTTGCGAAATTACCGGCTTCAGTGAGCAGACCCGGGAAAATAGCCGGAATTAATAATTCCTTAATATTAATTATTTATCTGATGTTTTGGGTTTTATTTTATAACTACTTAACTCTCACTATATAAAATAAAGGTACATTCTTTTAAGTAAGCTCAGCAAAATGGCCATAACATTTCCATAACATTGCCTTTACAATTCCTTAATTGCTGCATAACATGCCGGTAATCTTCCAATTCTTCCTTTGCCGGAAATTACTTCTATGCTACTGCGGCTGAAATTACTGTTGATTCTCTCATTTGCATTTTCTTTCACTTACGCACAAAACAAGGTTTCTGGTAAAGTTTCCAACGAAAAGAATGAACCCCTGCCAGGTGTGTCTGTAAGAGTTGCAGGTCAGGCCGGCGGAACTTCTACCAACGTTGAAGGCCGCTATACATTAACATTGCCTGCCGGTAAATATGAACTTGAGTTTTCTACTGTAGGCTATGAAACAAAAACTGTAACAGACGTTGAGGCCACTAACCAGCTCAATGAACTGAACGTTGTATTAGTAGTAAAAGCAAAGGAAGGTGAGAACGTGGTGGTTACTGCAAGACGTTCCAGCGCCCGCCTCGAAAGCGTGAACTCTGCTATCTCCTTTCAGAAAAATACCAACACGGTTGCTTCTGTTATTTCTGCTGAAAGCATCCGCCGCTCTCCTGATAAAAATACCGGTGAAGTGTTGAAACGTACACCCGGCACCAGTATCCAGGATGGTAAATATCTTGTAGTAAGGGGTCTGGCTGATCGTTACAACCAGGCAATGCTGAATGGCATATTGCTTTCCAGCACTGAGCCCGACAGGAAGACCTTCTCTTTCGACATCTTCCCTTCGGCTATGATCGATAATATTATTATCAATAAGGCATTTGTACCCGAACTGCCCGGCGAATGGGCTGGTGGCCTGGTCCAGGTGAATACAAGGGATATTCCTGCAAAAGATTTCTTTAATGTACAGATCGGTACAGGTTTCAATACCCAAACGGTCAGCAATGATTTCTATTCCTATAAAGGCGGTAAGCTCGATTTCCTGGGAATTGATGACGGTCAAAGAGGCCTTCCTGCTTCTTATGGTTCCAAAAACCAGTTCAAAGTGCTGACCCCCGCTCAAAAAATTGAAGTAGGAAAGCAATTTGAAAATGTATGGGCTCCTGAAAAAGTATCTTCTCCTATCAACACATCTTTCCAGGCGAGTGGTGGTTTTAATAAAAAATTCAATGGTGATAAACAACTGGGTGTAATACTCGGTCTTACATACAACAAATCTAACCGCTACCTTAAGCTGACCAACAATGGTTATGCATTTTCTGATGATGCTTCAGGCGGCACTGTAATAACCCCCGACTTCCTGTATAACGATAACCGTTATGCACAGGATGTATTATGGGGAGGTATGGGCGCTGTGACTTTCCAGTTCAATGCCAATAATAAAATTTCCTATAAAACTATTTTCAACGTAAACACCACAGACTATACGACCAACCGTGGTGGTGAAGTGAACAATGGCCGCTCCTCTTTGGATAGCTTGAAAGGTTCTGAGCTTGGTTTCAAACAAAATATGTTCTGGAGCAACCAGCTTACTGGCGAACACAACCTGACGCTTTTCCAGCAGGCATTCAAACTGAAATGGTATGGTGGTTTCAGCATCTTGGATTCTTATATCCCTGATCAGCGCCGCCTTACTTACAGCAAAGACAACGAGAATAACCGCCCTTACCTTGCTAATATAAGTGGCGTACTGTCTCAACAAAGTGGTAACCGCTTTTACCAGTTCCTCAATGACTATATCTATACCGGTGGTGCAGATCTGACCAAATCATTCAGAGCTTTCGGTTTCAACCAGTCAGTGAAAGCTGGTTATATGCTGCAGGTCAGGGACCGTTTGTTTGATTCCAAACCATTCTCGATCTATCTGCCAAGGGATAATGAGCAGTTGAGATTGCTTGGCCCTGATCAGATCTTCAACCCGGATAATTTCGGGACCGGCTTCGACAACAAATTTGCTTTCGAAGCGCTTGATGCAAACATCTTCCGTTATCTCGCCAATACAATCCTGAATGCAGGCTATATCCAATTCGATAACCAGTTGTCGCAAGCGCTGCGTGTTGTATGGGGTGTGCGCGTAGAGAACTATGACCAGTTGATGGGTAGTGTGAAAGCATGGGACAGCCGCCACTCACATACAGAAGTGACCGACTTCCTGCCGGGGCTGAATGCAACACTGAAACTGAACAATAAAACAAACCTGAGATTGTCAGGATCACAAACCGTAGTACGCCCTGAATTGCGTGAAGTAGCTCCCTTCCAGTTCTATGATTTCGATCTGAATGCTACTGTACAGGGTGCAACAGGTCTTCAGCGTACCAAGATCACCAATGCCGACCTGCGCTATGAATTATATCCGAGAGCAGGTGAAACATTCAGCATCGGTGTGTTCTACAAACATTTCGATAAACCAATCGAGCAGATATTCCAATTGGGTGGTGGCGGATCAAGCACCATCAACTTCTCCAATCCTGAAAAAGCAGAAGCTTATGGAGCTGAGCTGGAATTCAGGAAGAAACTTGATTTCACTGATGGACTCAAGAATTTCACCTTCCTCACCAACCTGTCTTATATCAAGAGCAAGGTGAGTGATACAAAGCTGACAATAGATCGTCCTTTGCAAGGCCAGTCAAACTACCTGATCAATGCAGGCCTGCTGTATGACCTGGAGAAAGCCGGACTCAATGCGAGCATGTTGTTCAACCAGATCGGTAAGCGGATCGCTTTCGTAGGTTCTGTAAACTCTACCGGTTCGGGTATGTCTGAATTCCCTGATACCTGGGAAGCTTCAAGGCCACTGCTCGATTTCCAGATTGCCAAGAAGGTTGTAAAAAATAAGGGAGAGATCAGGCTCAATGTGTCTGATATCCTGAACAAGAAAGCTTATTTCTATCAGAATGTAGATGGAAATACAAAACTGAATAAGGGTGTGGATATGTACAGGTTTACCCGTCAGTACGGCACCACATTCAGCATCACATTCGGATACAGTCTGTAACTAACAAGTCAACAATAAAAAGTACATAAACACAGAAATCATAAAAAATGAAAAAGATCATTCTTTATTCAGCACTTGCCATCGCAGCATTCACAGGATGCCGGAAGATTGAAACGGATGGTGAAAAAGAAATCGTCATCGTTCCCGGCGGCGGTAATGGTGGCCCTACAGGAGAAACTATCACCCTGAAAGGGCGTATCACATCAGATACGATCCTGAGAAAAACGAATACATATATCCTGCAAGGGAAAGTGTATGTAACAAATGGCGCTAAAATGACCGTTGAGGCAGGAACAGTGATCAAAGGAACATATAGCGGAGCAGAAGTTGCAGCCCTTATCATTGCCCGTGGCTCACAGATCATTGCACAGGGAACTGCCAATGAGCCGATCATTTTCACTTCTAATTCACCTAATCCTCGTTCAGGCGACTGGGGTGGCATCGTTTTGCTGGGTAAAGCGTCGATCAATACAACTTATACCGCTGATGTAGCAAGCGTATATCCCAATAACCCTAATGTATTGCTCGGTGCAGGTACCTTCCAGATCGAAGGTGGTGTAGACAATACTTATGGTGAAGGTGTATGCGGCGGTGGTACTAACCCTGTTAATAATGATAACTCAGGTGTATTGAGCTATGTTCGCATCGAGTATGCAGGTTATGCATTTATCCCTGATAAAGAGATCAACAGTTTGACAATGGGTGCAGTTGGCTCTGGCACAACAATCGATCACGTGCAGGTGACTTATGCAAAAGATGATGCGTACGAATGGTTCGGTGGTACTGTTAACTGTAAATACCTGGTTGCTTACAGAACACAGGATGATGACTTCGATACAGATAACGGATATAGCGGTACTGTACAGTTTGGCCTTATCGTTCGCGATTCTGCCAATGCAGACGTATCTAACTCAGAAGCATTTGAGAGTGATAACAACTCCACTGGTACTACAGCTACTCCTAAAACTTCTGCTATATTCTCTAACGTAACAGCGATCGGCCCACGTGCCACACTCGCTAATGTTGGTAACAACTATTTCCTTGCAGCCGCACAGATCAGAAGGAACTCTGCTATTTCCATTTTCAATTCTGTGTTTATGGGATGGCCTCGTGGTCTGCTGATCGATGCAAGCACTGGTACTCCAACTGATCTCAATATCGGTCTTCCAACAGGTAGCGGTGAGCTGAAGTTCAAGAACAATATCATTGCAGGTTGTGGTAACCATCCTTCATTCCCGGCCTGGGCTCCTGTAAAATATTCTGCGGGTACTAATGCTGCAGCTCAATCTTCAGATGCGGAGATCCTTGCCTGGGTCAACCTTGCTGAAAACGGTAACCAGATCATCACTAATAATGAGAATGTAGGATATACCCGTCCGTTCGACTATATCAACCCTGATTTCACTCCGTTTGGATCAGGCAGTGTATTAGGTCAGCCTAACCCTATTATCAACGGTTATGCTTTCACAGATGCTAAACTGGCTAATAATGCCTTTATCGACAAAACGGTGAAATTCCGTGGTGCTATCTCTCCTTCAGGAGACCTGGCAAGCTGGTACAAAGGCTGGTGTGTGTTTAACTAAGCTTAGCTTATATCGATAAAGTAGAATTTATATAATCGCCCCGGTTTTGGCCGGGGCGATTTTTTATTTATAGTGAGGGGCGTAAGCATACACAATTTCGTAGGGAACTTTACGGAGGGATGGCAGCGTCTGGCCTATCAGCACATCCTGTTTTTGCGGGGTGGGTTCACAGATGGTGTACTGCTCACCGTTATAAAGAATAGGGATCCCTACTGGCTTATCCAGCTTCACAGCAATGGTGATATGCTTGGGATAAGACAATACGATCATGGGCAGGTTATAAATTTCCTTTACGAGATAAAAAAACAAAGCTGCCCTATCCTCGCAATCACTATGCTCATACAGGAGGGTTTGCTCAGGCGTAAAGCGTTTTTCCTTTCCAAATACATCGGAGTCTTTTTCAAACAGGAAAGCATAGCGGGTAAAACGCATGAGGTAGTCAACGCCGTTCTTGGCGTTCAACCCTTTCACATTCTGCTTCAGCAAAGGGATAAGCGAGCTGTATGTTTCCTTGCTGAGCGGAATATTGAAATAAGACGCATAATCCACTACCGGGTAATTGGCGAAAATCGTTTTTATCTGTGGGTTCAGCTTTATCTTAAAATGATATTCAGTCTGGTAAATATTGAAGAGCAGGTCTTTTTCCAGGTAGTCTTCCGGCTTAAAGCTGGGCAGTTGATTGATCTTATAGGAAAACGCTTTTTCCGCGCCTGGTATATGAACCGGCAGTTCAGTGAATTTTTCCTGATCAAAATCGATCATTGATCCGTAATCGTGGTAGTTAAGACAAACGTATTGTTTGCCATCTTTGAAATGATAAGGGATATCGTAAATAACTTCATCGCTTTGCACATAAAACAGGATCTTACCATTATTGATCTGTAAAGTGGCATTATAACCAGATTTGCAAAGAAGGAACCATTTATAGATCGTATAAGCAGTGTAGTTCTCTCCTTTAGGGCTGATGGATTGGGCAGTCCGCCGGATCAATTGGTAATACAGCCAGTCGTCGAGCTTGTATTGGTCCTTATAGAAAAGCATCTTCTTTATAAGGCTTTCGTAATTGCCGGCATCCAGTTTCTCATAAAATGCAGTGATTGATTCCAGTGAAAGCGGCCCGTTGAAACTGGTTTTGAAAGCATCATCGATCTCCAGCTCAACCGTATCGCCATAAAAATCGAAACGGATAGTTTGTGTATTCTTTGGAGAAAAAGAAGATAGCAGGCTGATGAGCAGGAGCCCCAGGATGGGAAGTATAGGGAATTTTATTTTCACGGGACAATCAATCCACTATAAAATTATTAAAACTTAACAATAAGGTAATATTAAATTTCCGGAGAGGGATAGTAGAGGCAAAAAAAAGCCACTCAGGAAGGACGACCGGAGTGGCTAAACTGCATGAGAAGACTTGCATGGATGGGATAACTGCTAGAACCATCCTGCAAATGGGAACGACTTGGAAGAAAGAACTGGCGTAAAGATGGAGCTTGTTTGTTAAGCGGTTATTATAGCAGCATTAACTCAATATTAAATCAGGTGATATTTTCTTAAGCTACTTCCAGCAATTCATTTTCTCCTTTTTCAACACTTAAATTGAAAAGATATTCCAGGCTTTCAGGGATGCTTTTGCTATAATCCATTTTTATCCTTTCATCATTGTTGATCCAGTCTTCAAGATGGTCGCTGAACGTATGATCAATATTTTTTAATACACGGATGCCCATTTCCTGTAAAGCGGCTGCATTGCATTGCTGCTCATACTGACTGCGGATAGGGATGGACATGATCTTTTTACCCAGGTGCAGGGCTTCGGCCGGGGTTTCGAATCCTCCGCCGGTGATGATGCCGCTGCAGTGGATCAGGCTTTCATTAAATGCCTGCTTATTGACCGGCAGCAAGCGCAGGTTTCCCTCTTGCCTGGGCTGCATCACCTGGCCGCAAAACACGTCGAACTGAAGATCGCTGAAGACGCTGAAAATCTCCACCAGCTGCG
The DNA here is from genome assembly GCA_051954695.1 of Chitinophagaceae bacterium. Taxonomy (GTDB): domain Bacteria; phylum Bacteroidota; class Bacteroidia; order Chitinophagales; family Chitinophagaceae; genus Terrimonas_A. Next base: position 85,855 of record JBQCHL010000022.1, on the reverse strand, counting down.
ATTCGCAATAGGATGGCAGGTACACGGTGATATAACCTTTGTCAGTAGGATTGGCTTCCAGTATCTGTTGTTTTACTACAGGGGTGAAAATGAAATGATCGTAAGATTTGAAATGCAGGCCTACATAATGCGTAGCTTTTGCATAATTCTTCAGGATCCATTCACCCGTTGGGTTTTTTACAGAAGGTCTTGGGGTATGTGATGAATAAAAACTGGCCTGGTGCCCGAAATTAATGGACGGCACCTTTTTGCGGATGCAGGCGGCTGAAGTGATATAATCAAAATCGTTAAGCACCAGGTCATATTTCTCCACAGGCAGGTCCCGGATCTCCTGGCGGAGACGGAATGGATGAATGCCTTTGGCAATCTGCCAGTAATCCAATCCTCCATTGCAATTATAATAGAGGCTTAAACCTTTGCTGCGGTATTTGATCGGCGCATCAAGTGCAAGATGACTGTTGCCGCCACTAAGGAAAATATCAATATTGCCGTACTCTTTCAGGTACGGTAAAAGCTCCATGGCACGGCTGATATGCCCGTTGCCTGTTGCCTGTATAGCATATAGTATGTTCATATTGTTGAGGGTTGAGTTAAAGAATGCAGATAAATAGCTATTTCGTTAGTGATGACTTCGGGTTTGGGTTTCGATTGTTTCACCGATTCGGGCCGGGTCTCTTCCTGCTCGTGTGTATATAAATGCCAGTCGTTATTATAATATTCCAGGGAAGTCATGTGCTCAACCCAATCGCCTGAATTGAGGTAAGTGACAGATCCTTTTTCATTGGTATAAACCCTTTTACCGGGTTGGTGGATATGACCGCAGATCACGCAGTCATATTTTTTTTCAATAGCCAGTTCAGCGATCATGGTTTCAAAAGCATCGATACGCACAAAGCGTTTATGAAACTGCTCCATGATCTTTTTGGAAAGAGAAACCTTTTCCCTGCCAAGCAGTTTCATCATCTTATTGATCATTTTGTTAAAGCCAAGTAACATTGCATAGCCATTGCTGCCGAGTTTGCCCCAGAACTTGGCCTGGTTGGCCGTGGTGTGGTCAAACACATCACCATGAAAGACCCAGTTCATCTTTCCATCTATTTCTATCACTACTTTATCAGCCAGTTGAAAATTGCCAAGATGGAGATCGGCATACCGGCGTAATGTTTCATCATGATTGCCGGTGATGTAAATAACCCTTGTGCCATTAGAGAGCAAATGGAATATCTGTTGAATGGCAGTGATGTGATGAAGAGGAAAATAATGCTTGCTGAATTGCCATCCATCAATAATGTCGCCGTTGAGAATAAGAAGGCGGGGCTCGATGCTGTTGAGATAGCTGACAAACTCTTTTGCCCGGCAGGCATACGTGCCAAGGTGCAGGTCGGATATTACAGCTACATCAACGGGACGTTTTTGCATTCAAAAGGTTTGCTAAAGGTCAGGATGGTATATAACCTTAGTATTAAGGGAGTATTAAGCATTTATGAAATAGCGTTGACCAACAATCCTTCACAGTTTCATTACCGTGGCTTAACCTTCCGGTCACACTATCTGCCTTTCTTTGTGAAACCTTCAGATGTGAAAGTTTTCCTTACTTCTTTAATCCTCCTTGCAACACTTCCTTCTGCTACCCCTTCCCGGCTAGCTCAGCAAATACACATCGATATCAAGCCCGCCAAAAACCTGATCGTGGTTACGATCGATGGCGTCCGCTGGCAGGAAATATTCAATGGTGCAGATGAAGACCTGATCAATGACCCGAAGTTCACTCCCGACACAAATACCATCAAAGCACTTTACTGGTCGGATAATAAAGAGCAAAGGCGCAGGCAACTGATGCCTTTTTTTTGGTCGGTGCTGGCAGGAAAAGGGCAATTATATGGCAACCGGCAGCTCAACAACAAAGTGAATGTGGCCAACCTCTATGCTTTTTCCTATCCCGGTTATAATGAAATATTCACCGGCACTACAGACCTGCTGGTATCATCCAACAAAAAAAGATACAACAGCAATATCAATGTGCTTGAATACCTGGAGAGCAAAGATGAGTTCAAAGGAAAAGTAGCAGCATTCACTTCATGGGATGTATTTCCTTATATCCTGAATGAGCAAAGGAATGGGATACCCATTAACAGCGGGTATAAAAAAGTGGAAGGTGAGTACCTTTCCAGCGGACAGCAGCTGGTAAATAAAGTGCAGGAAGATGTGTATCACAAAGGTGGTACACGTTATGATCAACTCACTTTCCTGGCTGCACGTGAATACCTGGAGGAACACAGGCCCAGGGTGCTTTTCCTGGGATTGGGAGAAACTGACGAGTACGCTCATTCAGCCCGTTATGATATGTACCTGGAGCATCTGAATAAGGCAGACAGGCTGCTGGCGGAGCTATGGCATTGGATACAAACTGCACCAGGCTATAAAGACAATACATCTATTATCATCACCACTGATCATGGAAGAGGCTATCGTGATGCAAAATGGGCCTCACATCATCTTTTTATCCGCGGATCTTCCCAAACATGGCTGGCTATGATGGGGCCGGGTATAACACCCCTGGGCGAAGTAAAAGATGAACAGCAATTGTACTTGCAACAGGTGGCCGGAATGATCGCGGGGTTGGTAGGTGAGGAGTTTGAGCCGGGAACAAAGATCGCTTCAAGGAAGTAATGATCAATCCTTTTTTCTATCCAGCGTAAAACCGATGGATGTGCCTACGTCTTCGCGGCTACGTGCGTGAATGGTTTGTCCGTGCGCTTCGATAATATGTTTGCAGATGGCCAACCCAAGCCCGCTTCCCGTTACATCAAGGCTGCGGCCTTCCTCAGTGCGGTAGAACCGTTCAAAAATGCGGGTGAGATGTTTTTCAGGAATGCCGATCCCATCATCTCTTATTTCCACCAGCACATGCCTGCCATCAGTGATATACATGCTGGCAGTAATAGAACCGTTTTGTTTACCATATTTAATGGAGTTCTCCACCAGGTTCAACAGCACCTGTCTTATTTTTTCCTTATCGGCAAAAACAGTAAGCGGAGACTCACAACCTTTCTTGATGCTGCAGCGGATATTCTTTTGCTCCGCCATAATGGAGATGCTTTCAAATGTTTCTTTTACGAGGTCCTGGATCACAAAATTCTGTTTGATCAGGTTCAACTCGCCTCTTTCCAGTCTTGATATTTCATCCAGGTCATTCAGCAGGTTGGTAAGCCTTTCTACATTGGTGGATGTTTTTTCCAGGAATTTCCTGTTTACCTGCGGATTTTCCAGGGCGCCTTGCAGCAAAGTATCTACATAACCCTGTATGGCGAATACAGGTGTTTTGAACTCGTGGGAAAGATTTTGGAGAAACTCTTTTCTGAATTGTTCATTTGCCCGCAGCAATTCGATTTCCTGTTTGTTTTCCGTTGCCCAGGCTTCCACATCTTCCCTTACTTCATCAATACTTTTCTTGGGTAAGATGTATTTGTAGTAGGTTTCCTGTCTTTTGGTGGCTTTGGTCTGGTAAATGAATTTATAAATGAGCTTGATCTTCCGGTAGATAAATCTTTCAAGCACGAAGCTGATCAGGAAATAACCGCCCCCCAGTATTACCAGGAAAGATATCAATACCGGTTGCCATCTTTTTTCAATCACAAATACCAGCACGCTGATCGGGGCAGCTAAGCCCAGAGCAGTAAGAAAAGAAAGCTGACGGGGGGAAATATTTTTAAGGGAGAACATGTGATGAAGTTACGCTTCAAAGCTCAAACTTATACCCTACTCCCTTCACCGTTGTCACACAATCAATACCCAGCTTTTGACGGATCTTGCGGATATGGACATCGATAGTACGGTCGCCCACGATCACATCATTGCCCCATACCTGGTTGAGTATTTCGTTGCGAAGGAATACACGTCCCGGCTTTTGAGCCAGCAGGTATAATAATTCAAATTCCTTTTTCGCCAGCACAATATCATTTCCATCCACCTGTACCATAAAACGCTCGGGATCTATTTTAATGTTTTCCAGTTCCAGGGTCTTTACCTCTGTTTTATTCAGCCGGCGGAATAAAGCGTTCACACGGCTCAGGAAAACTTTTGGACTGATCGGCTTACTCACATAATCGTCAGCTCCGGTTTCCAAACCCCTGATCTGGCTGCCATCATCGTTTACGGCTGTAAGGAAAATGATCAGGGTATCTTTGAAAGTTGCCTGGGTGCGGAGGATCTGGCAAACTTCAACCCCTGTTTTTTTCGGCATCATTACGTCCAGAACTACCAGGTCGGGTTGGGTACGCCTTGCTTTTTCTAAGGCTTCATCCCCGTCTTTGGCGGTTATCACATCATATCCTTCGCCGCTGAGGTTGTATTTTAAAATTTCTAATATATCCGGCTCATCGTCGGCTATCAACACTTTTCGGGCCTTAGTTTCCATGCCAATGAAAGTTTGCGCAAAGCTACTGGGAAATTGCGGGCGCAAAAAACCCCGGCACTTTGTTCATACAGACTTAATGATAACTTAATATCAGGCATGATTTTATGATAAGAAAACGCAGGGCCGGCCGGAGACAACCTTATGTCCCGGAAACCGTCTTATAACTGTGTTCGAAAAGTTTAAGGTTTAATGGTTTAAAAGTTTAACGTTAAGGTCTCAATGCCATAGTTTAGCAAAAACCTTTAAACTTTTAAACCATTAAACCTTAAACAGTTACTAACTTTGCATCTATCCTTATGACTTCAATGTTGAGATACCTTGTTTTATGGACTGCTTTCCTGGCTTTTTCTACAGGCCTGGCAGCGCAGCTTAATATCAATAATGCCGCTATTACGATAAAGCCGCCCAAGAACAGGGAGCTTTTTCATGACTATATCGATAAAGAACAAAAAGACCTGCTGAGTGCGGATGGAAAAGCCGACAATGAACTCGTGTTTTCCGGAAACGAGGAAGTAAATCTTTTACTCACCAAAGCCATCGGCCAAACGGTTGATGAATTCCAATACGACATAGAAGCAGATACTTTGCTTGACCACCGGCTGAAAGTGAACTATCTCACCGGCATGTCGAACGTATTGAAATATGTACGTGCCAACTGGCGCACAAAAAAAGTGAACCTGCTGCACCTTCCGCAGATCATCAACGCGTATAAACAATGCGTGATTGATGACAGGGATGGTAAAAGCATAGAGCCAGTAATTACACCACTATCTTACGATGCCGGGACTGCTGTGCTTGCTGCCAATATTTTCTCTTCAAATAAGGGGTATCAACCATCCAAAGACCAGCTTATCTTGAAATACTGTGTACTGCATCCGGCTTCCACATTTATTACCCTTAAGGATAATCCCAATGTGCCTTTTGCAGACAGCCTGGTGAAAGCCGTGGCAAAAAAATACCCTGCTCAATTATACACTTACGCACAAGCCAACAATAAACTGGGAGGCATTATCCGCAACATCAATGATGATGAATTTGTGAAGGCCGTTACCCGCATGGCAAGAAGCAGAAGCGGGCAACAATATTTTCCTTTCCTGGATAATATCGTGAAAGGAAAAATAACTTTTGAGGAACTGGATGCTGCAGAGCAAGATTCAGTACAGTATTTCCGGCTGCTGGTGAAAACGCAGATGGATTATATGCAAAGGGCGATCAATAAAGACACAGCCATTGCATTTAAAGAGCTGACAGCAAAACTGGAGAAAAAGGCGAAAGATGTATTTGTAACAACCATTAATGGCTTGCACAATGAATCGGATGCAGTCCGCTTCAGGTGCCTTCAGCCATTAACAGCACAGGAATTGTATTACCTGGCGGTTCTCACCGATGGGTTGATCTATACGTCAAGCTACACAAATGGCGTGTACCCGCTGATGATGAAAAAGATCAGCAACCGTGGCGATTCCTTATTGCTCAGCCTGAACTTTGATCATTACCGTAAATTCATCAGCCAGGCGGCTGCCTATAACACCCTGGGTAATTTTCTTTCTACCTTCCCAAGACATGATGAGGCGACCGATCTGATGAAAGCCTTTGTAGGTGGGTTGGAAAAAACAGAAGGACTGGAAGATGGAGTGGACGTGGCAGATTCTTATGCCAGCATTATTGAGACCAATAAAAAACTTGCCGCAGAAGTATTGAACCTGGTGCAGGAAAATTATCAACGCAATCTTGATGAGAATAACAAGAAAGGAATTGTGATCTATAATATTTTAAATAAGCTTTTCCTTTCTGCTGATTCATCCAAGAACATTGATCTTACCAAAGAACTGGGTATTCCCCCGGTATACAATGTGCCCTTCTCTTCACTGACCAATGAGAAAGGCGAAGTGATAGCCCAGGTATTCTTTTATGGTGATAAAGACGGGCAGGGGATCTTCACTGGTTTCCAGAATATGTTTGGCGGCGGCAACTGGGCTATTGACCGGAGCAATCCGCAATGGATCACGATCCGCTCCATCAAAGGAAATCCTGTAGTGATCTATGCCAACAAACCATTACCGGAAGAAACCGGTGAAGACGATAAAGCACAGCAGGCGCTGGATGATTACCTGGAGAAGAACAATATTCATCCTACAGTGACCATTCACCGCGGCCACAGTTATTTTGCCAATTCGACCATTGCCTATATGGCACCTTCTTCCCGCATCGTGTTCATGGGCTCCTGTGGCGGATTCCATTTGATCGATTCTATCCTGCATAAATCAGAAGATGCGCATATTATTGCATCGAAGCAGATCGGTAAAACGGCGATCAATAAACCGTTCTTCCTGTTGCTTACTGAGAAACTGCGGAATGGTAATAATATCGACTGGATACCTTTCTGGAAAGAATTCAAGTCAAAAGCCAGTGTGGAAGGGTTTGAAGATTATATCCCACCCTACAAAAACCTGGGAGCTATTTTTATAAAGGCGTACAGGAAATCGATGGGAGAGGAAGAAACGGATGGATGACGCCGGCAATGATGTAAGAGATATGATAAGAAAGGGGATCACCATAGCTGTATGTTTATTCTTCATTTCGAAGGCACTCTTAGCTCAAGACAAAGCTTCTACCAATCCTGGCGGATGCCAGGTGCCGCTGAGCAGGCAGATTTTTCATGATTATGTGGATGCAGCCCAGAAAAACCTGGGGAATCTTACTTCAACAGATATTGACAGGTTGCAATGCAGAATTGAAACCGACAGTCTTATCAAAGCGCAGGACAAAGTGCGTTATCTCCGGGGGATCGAGAATCTCCTGAAAGTTTTTGCTACAAGGTATAAGAACAAAGAGACGGCAAACAAACTGTTGCCACAAGCCATTCATGCATATGAATCCTGCATGGCAGCAGATAAGAATGGCCGCTCTATTGAGCCAGTAATAGAAAAAGCATCTTATGAAGTGGGTAGCCTGATCATTAACGGAACGAAGATCGCATTTGAAAAAAACGCGGGATTCAAACCAGGTCAGCAACTGTTGGTATTAAAATATTGTTCGCTTCACCCTGAGCAGACGTTCCAGACACTTAGGGAAAATCCCGACATGCCTTTTGCCGACAGCCTGGTGAAAGCCGTGGCAAAAAAATATCCTGTCCAGTTGTACACTTATGCCCAGGCCAATAATAAACTTGGTTACACTATCCGGAATATCACGGATGATAATTTTGTAAAGACCGTGGTGCGGATGTCGGGAAGCAAGAGCGGCCAGCAATATTTTCCTTTCCTCGATAATGTGGTGAATGGTAAGATAACAATGGCTGAGTTGGATGCTGCGCAAAAAGACTCGGTGTTATATTACCGCCTGCTTGTTAAAACCAGGATCGAGTATGTGCAACGGGCTATGAATAAAGATACAGCCATAGCGTATGCAGAGTTGGAAGCACGCCTTCGTCAAAAAGCCAGTGATGTATTTGTTACAACTATTAACGGCTTGCATGAAAGGCCTGATGGAGTGAGGTTCAAAAGCATTCTGCCGCTTACTGCACAGGAACTGTATTACCTGGCTGTGCTCACAGACGGGTTGATCTATACTTCCAGCTACACAAATGGTGTGTATCCACAGATAATGAAAAAGATCAATAACCGCGGCGATTCATTATTGCCGTCTGTTCATTATGATCATTACCGCAAGTTCATCAGCCAGGCGGCTGCTTATAATACATTGGGAGGTTTCCTGGCTTCTTTTCCTGACAATAAGAGTGCAGATGAACTGATGAAAACATTTGTAAGCCGGCTGGAAGAATCAGAAGGACTGGAAGATGGAGTGGATGTAGCTGATTCCTATGCGAGCATTGCTGAAACATTGCCTGACCGGGCAAAGGAAATGCTGAAGAATGTGCAGGCAAATTATGAGCGGAATAAAAACCAGGGCAATGCAAAAGGACAAGCTATTTACACCATTCTGGATAAATTATTCCTGTCGGCCGATTCTTCCAACGGGATTGATCTTACAAAAGAACTGGGCATTCCGCCTGTCTATCGCGTTCCTTTTTCTTCGCTTACAAATGAAAAGGGAGAAGTGATTGTGCAGGTGTTCTTTTTTGGTGATGAGGACGGAAAACTGGATTTTGGCATTTTTCAATCTATGTTCCCGCGTACACACTGGACAATTGATAAGAGCAACCCGCAATGGATATTGATCAAATCAACCAAAGACAAGCCCATTTCCATCTATGCCAATATTCCCTTTGATGAGGAAACTGGTAAGGACGATATAGCGCAATCAGCTTTGAGGAATTATCTCCGGGAAAATAATATCAAGCCGACGGTGACGATCAACCGTGGGCATAGTTATCATGCCAACACGACTATTGCATACATGGCACCCTCTTCCCGTATTGTGTTTATGGGCTCCTGCGGCGGCTTCAACCTGATCAATGCAATTTTGCAAAAATCACCGGATGCTCATATAGTAGCCTCAAAACAAATCGGCAAGAGGGATATCAACAAACCGTTCATTCAGTTGTTAATGGACAAACTGAGGGCGGGTGCCGATATTGAATGGATCCCTTTCTGGAAGGAGTTCCGTAAAAACGCCAGGGTAGATGGCTTTGATGATTATATTCCTCCGCATAAGAACCTGGGAGTGATCTTTATTAAAGCATACAGTTTGAGCCGTTCCTGAGTCAAAACAAACTTTACTTAATTTCGCAACTCCTTAATTCTTCATTTTGGCTGAAACGGCACCTAAAAAATTTGATATAGCGGTCTTACGGAGGGTTTTCAGTTATGCGGCACCGTATAAAAGAAAGTTTTACCTCTCGGTCGTGTTGGCGATACTGCTGGCAGTGATCACGCCGGTAAGGCCGTGGCTGATACAGTTGACGGTAGATAAATTCATTGTTTTTTCCCTGGCAGACATGGTGGTGAGAATAACGCTGATCCAGATCGGACTGATCCTCCTGGAAACAGCCATGCGTTTTGCCTTCACGTTTGTAACGGCCTGGTTGGGGCAGTCGGTAGTAAAGGATATGCGGATCGGCGTGTATAAAAAAATATTGGGGCTGAATCTTTCCCAGTTCGACAAAACACCGATAGGTACACTTACGACCCGCACCATTAACGATATTGAATCCATCAACGAGATCTTTTCGGAAGGACTGGTGCCGATCATTGCAGACCTGCTTTCCATTGTTTGCGTGCTCGCTTATATGTGCTGGGTAGATTGGAAGCTGACCCTTGTAGCCCTTATCCCTTTCCCGATTATTATCATCGCTACTTATTATTTTAAAGAAAGCATCAATAAATCTTTTTTTAAAGTAAGAAATGCTGTTACCAACCTGAATGCTTTTGTGCAGGAGCATCTGACAGGTATGGCCGTGGTGCAGGCTTTTGCATCGGAAGACAGGGAGTTCAGCAAGTTTCAAAAGATCAATAAAGAACATCGCAACGCGAATATCAAAGCCATTTTTGCATACTCCGTTTTCTTTCCAATAGTGGAGATCGTGCTGGCTTTGTCTATCGGCCTGATAGTGTGGTGGGCGGCCAAAGAAGCGCTGGACCTGCAGAAAAGCCAGCAGGGTACCGTTATTTCGTTTATCCTTTGCCTTAACCTGTTGTTCCGTCCTTTACGTGTACTGGCAGATAAATTCAATGTGTTGCAAATGGGTGTCATCGCCAGTGAACGGGTATTCCGTGTGCTTGACAATGATGATGTAACCAAACCGCCGGCAGAAGGCTATCAGCCTTCACCAGCCAGGATAGAAGGATCTGTAAGTTTTGATAAAGTATCTTTTGCTTATACGGATGATAAATACGTATTGAAAGATATCAGCTTTAATATACAACCTGGTGAAACTGTGGCGATCGTAGGCCATACCGGCAGTGGCAAAACCACTATCATCAGCCTGCTGAACCGCCTTTATCATATAAAGCAGGGCGCGATCCGGATCGACGGGCGGAATATTGAATCTTATGAGCCCGATTTTCTCCGTAAGCATATTGGTGTAGTGTTGCAGGATGTGTTTCTTTTTTCCGGCTCTGTGCTGGACAATATAACGCTGCGCAATGAAGAGATCTCCAGGGAAAAAGTGATAGAAGCAGCGAAGCTGATCGATATGCACGATTTTATTATGAGGCTCCCGGGAGGATATGATTATAATGTAATGGAAAGGGGCGCCACGCTTTCATTGGGCCAGCGGCAGTTGTTGTCGTTTATCCGGGCTTTATTATATGACCCGTCCATTCTTGTGCTGGATGAAGCCACTTCTTCCGTAGATACAGAAAGTGAATTACTGATACAGCATGCGATAGATACCCTGATCAAAGGCCGTACGGCGATCGTGATCGCCCACCGGTTGTCAACGATCCGGAAAGCTGATAAGATCATTGTGCTGGATAAGGGAGAGTTGAAGGAGATGGGAACGCATGAGGAGCTTTTGGAGAAGGGAGGGTTTTATGCGCAGTTGCATAGTATGCAGTTTGAGAAGCATCAGGTGAAGGTGTAGCAGAGGCTATCACAAATTAACCTGGTAGCTGGTACTTCGGCCTGCTGCGCTGCCTGACTGGATAAAAGCGTTTATGCTGAGTAGGTATTGAAGATCGCGTGTAGCAGTAGCTTTGGATGTTTTAGTGAGAGAAACATATTTGCTTGCGGTCATTCCCCCTTTAAAGCCCGTTGGTCCTTCTTCGAGCATTCGCCGGATGGCTTTGGATTGCCTTTCATTGAGCATATCATTGAAACGGTCAAAGAACCTGGTTTTTTTCAAGGTAAAGTCAATCAGCTCTTCCGCAGCAATCTGGGCTTCCAGCACCGTTCTGATAAAATAATTTACCCAGGGAGTGATTTCATTTGAACGTTGCGCTTTTTCAAGAGCTGCGTAGTAAGTATTTTTTTTAGCTTCTATTGTTTTTGAAAGACTCATTAAAACAGGCCGGCCAATGCCTTGTGATAAGGCTTTTTCTGCTATAGCCCGTCCGATACGGCCATTGCCGTCTTCAAAAGGATGAATGGATTCAAAATATAGATGTGCGATAGCAGCTCTTAGTGGCGCTTTTTTTATTTCCTCCGGACCACCCGGTCCTGTTTTATTGAACCATGCAATGAATTTTTCCATCTCCTCAGGCACACGATCGGATGGGGGTGCTTCAAAATGTATTGTTTGTTTACCCATTGCACCGGATACGATCTGCATGGGCTCCGTATGGCTACGCCAGGCCCCTACTGTAATATCCCGCTCTTTTTTTAAAAGCATTTTATGCCATGCAAAAAGTTTTTCCCGGGAAAGAGGTTCCTGGAAAGTGTTTCGTACGTCTATCAATAGCTCACTCACACCTTCTGCTTGCTTATCCTTAACTTTTTCCAGTTGCTGGTTTAAACCAAGATTATTTCTGATGGAAGACATAACATCTTTCCGGCTTAAATATTCACCTTCTATTTCAGAAGTTTTAATGGCTTCCAATACTATCATTTCAACAATAGTATCTGTCATGGTATTTTTGGGAAGCGCATTTAAAATCCCTGAAACCTTTCCTGTTTTTTCGGCAATAAGGAAGAGGTCATCTTCTGCTTCGCGCAGAGAATAGGTGAAGTGTAGCCAATCCTCTTTTTCCCAGTTATAACGGAGCATGAGCCGAATAAATTGATTATTCGGCTCAAATATAGTCAAAAAATGAGCCGAATAATCAATTTATTCGGCTCAAATCTGGAAGGATTTTTCTTTCAGAAAGAAGCTGACCACCAAAACCCCAGGATTTTCATCAATTTCCCATTTCCAATTCCTTTTTAACTTACCGACCCTTATCTTTGCGCCAAATTTCAGGAACTGTATGCGTTTAGAACGTCTCAAATGCTTGCCAGTAGCGGTTTTTAGCTTATTTCTTACCTTATCCGGCAGCATCGCTTTTGCCCAGCATGAGGATCATGGGCAGCCTACTCAGGAAGCTGAGCATGCCCCCGTGGAAAAAAAGGGTTTTAATGCCACAGAAGTGATCTTTGGGCACGTCCTGAACAACCACGATTTCCATTTCTTTGATATCGTCGGTGATGACGGGGCGAAACATCCCATCAGCCTTCCCCTGCCGGTGATCCTTTACTCTCCTGAAAGAGGATTGACCGCTTTCATGTCGTCCAAATTTGAACATGGGCATGCAACACACAATGGTTATGCCATGCTTACGGAACACAGCATCGCTGAATGGGGGCTTGATCCTAAAAAATTCAATGCGCAGGATATTGTTGCAGTGAACGAGAACGGAGAATACGATGCTTCCGTTAAAGTATACGATCTTTCTCTTACCCGCAATGTGGTGCAGATGTTGCTCGCCCTGGCACTGTTTACCTGGGTGATGCTGCGTATTGCTAAAAGATATAAATCCGGTGTCGGTGTTACTTCTGCTCCCAAAGGCTCGCAAAGCCTGCTGGAGCCGGTGATCACCTTTGTAAGGGATGAAGTGGCCAAGCCAAACCTTGGCGCTGCTTCTTACCGCTACCTTCCCTACCTGCTTACGATCTTCTTTTTTATCCTGATCAATAACCTTTTCGGGATGATACCCGGCTCTGCCAACGTAACCGGCAATATTGCTTTCACGCTGGTGCTGGGAGTTACGGCCTTTATTGTGATCATGTTCAGTGCCAACAAGCATTTCTGGTCACATATCTTTAATCCGCCCGGTGTTCCGGGATTTGTAAAAGGCATTTTGGTGCCGGTAGAGTTTCTCGGTATTTTCATTAAGCCCTTTGCATTGATCATCCGTCTTTTTGCCAACATGGTGGCGGGTCACATTATCATCATCTGCCTGATATCCCTGATATTTATTTTCGGGCAAATGAGCAGCGTGGCAGGTTGGGCAGCATCACCGCTTTCCGTTGCCTTCACGGTGTTTATTTACCTGATCGAAGTGCTGGTGGCTTTCCTTCAGGCATTTATTTTTGCTAACCTGGCTGCTGTATTTATCGGTCAGGCAATTGAAGGAGCGCACCATGATCATGAACCGGAGGGTGCGCATGTAGGATCAGGACATGATGACCCCGTTTTAGTATAGGATCTTTTTTTTAATTATAAAATCTGAATCATGGATTTAATGAACATGTTCACTTTATTGAGCGAAGTACCCTGGGCGAATGCAGGTGGTGCTATCGGTGCTGGCCTGGCTGCAATTGGTGCAGGTATCGGTATCGGTTCTATCGGTAAAGGCGCTGTAGAAGGTATCGCACGCCAACCCGAAGCTGCCAACGACATCCGTTCCAGCATGATCCTGGCTGCTGCCCTTGTAGAAGGTGCTGCACTGTTCGCGATCATCGTAGGCTTCCTCGCCATGGTGTTATAATCACCGGCAACTATTTACTGCATCCAATGCACAGGGCGGAGGATGCAGTATTTAAAAAGAAAAAATTCAGTGGCATTCAACCATTGAAACGAAATAAAAATCAGAACAATGAAATTACTTACTCCCGAACTCGGGTTGCTTTTTTGGACACTGCTCGCTTTCCTGCTTGCATTCTTTATCTTAAAGAAAAAGGCATGGCCTGCTATTATCAAAGGTCTGCGCGACCGTGAGGACAGCATTGCCAGCTCACTGGAAACAGCAGAGAAAGTAAAAGCTGAAATGGCTCAACTGAAAGCAGAAAATGAAACCCTGCTGGCCAAAGCCCGTGAAGAAAGAGCTCAACTGCTGAAAGAAGCCAGGGAAACAAAAGACAGGATCATCAGCGAAGCAAAAGAGCAAGCCAAAGCTGATTATGCCAAGATCGCTGCCGATGCACAGGCTTCTATTGAAGCACAGAAAATGGCTGCCATGATCGATGTAAAAAATCAGGTTGGTAAGCTGGTGATAGAAGTAGCAGAAAAAGTGTTGAGAAAAGAACTGGCAGGTAAAGATGCCCAGGAAGCCCATATCAAAGGCCTGGTTGACGATGTGAAACTGAATTAATAAGCTTTTGCAAAAAGATATATGCCTAATCCCCGTTTAGCCTCCCGTTATGCCAAATCACTGATTGACCTTGCTATTGAGAAAGGTCAGCTGGAACAGGTATTTGCTGATATGCAATGGCTGCAGGCTGTGAATAAAAGCAATAAGGATTTTGTAAACCTTCTTCGCAGCCCCATCATCAAAGCGGATGCAAAGAAAAAAATACTGGATGCAGTAACAGCCGGTAAGCTGGGTCAATTGACCGCTGCTTTCAATACGCTTCTTATCACCAAGGGCCGTGAAAGCAACTTACCGGAGATCGTAACGGCATTCATCGACCTGTATAAGAAACATAAGAACATCCAGGTAATAAAACTGACCACTGCTGCACCAGTGAGCGACTCGCTGAAGAAAGCAATTGTGGAGCAGGTGAAAAAAACAGCTAACTTCCAGCATATAGAACTGGAAGAAAAAGTGAACCCGGACCTGATCGGTGGTTTTGTGTTGCAGGTAGGCGATCAACTGGTAGATGCCAGTATTGCTTATGATCTGAAAACGATCGCCAAGCAGTTTGAGAATAATGATTTTATTTATAAAGTAAGATAATCCACCTACGCTAAAGCTTCGGCGGACAAGCCCGCCGAAGCTTTAGCGTAGGCGGGTAGTTCGGATATTAAAACCAAACATCAGCCTACGCCAAGGCTACGGCTGACAAAGAAAAATAAACAAAATAATATGGCAGAGATTAAACCAGATGAAATAAGTGCGATACTGCGTCAGCAGTTGAGCAACTTCAACGCCAGCGCCGACCTGGAAGAAGTAGGCACCGTATTGCAGGTGGGCGACGGTATTGCCCGTGTATACGGATTGGGCAATGTCCGTTATGGTGAACTGGTGGAGTTTGAAAACGGCGTTCGTGCAATTGCATTGAACCTTGAAGAAGACAACGTGGGTGTGGTATTGATGGGTGAAACCGGAGATATCCAGGAAGGAGCTAAAGTGCGCCGCACAGGCCAGATCGCTTCTATCAAAGTAGGCGAAGGCATGGTTGGCCGCGTGGTTAACACCCTGGGTGAACCAATCGACGGTAAAGGCCCCATCACCGGTGAGCGTTATGAAATGCCGTTGGAAAGAAAGGCACCCGGTGTAATTTTCCGTGAGCCTGTAAAAGAACCGCTGCAAACCGGTATCAAAGCGATCGATGCGATGATCCCCATCGGCCGCGGACAGCGTGAACTGATCATCGGCGACCGCCAGACTGGTAAAACAGCCATCGCGATCGACACGATCATCAACCAAAAAGAATTCCTGAAAGCAGGTAAACCTGTTTATTGTATATATGTAGCCATCGGCCAGAAAGCATCTACCATTGCAGGTGTGATGAAAACTCTGCAGGATGCCGGTGCAATGGAATACACTACCATCGTAGCAGCATCAGCTTCCGACCCTGCACCGTTGCAGTTCTATGCACCGTTTGCCGGAGCAGCTATCGGTGAGTTCTTCCGTGACACTGGAAGGCCCGCACTGATCATCTATGATGATCTTTCCAAACAAGCTGTGGCTTACCGTGAGGTATCCCTGCTGCTGCGCCGCCCTCCAGGCCGTGAAGCTTACCCTGGTGACGTATTCTACCTGCACAGCCGCTTGCTTGAAAGGGCCGCAAAAGTGATCAACAATGATGAGATCGTGAAGAACATGAATGATCTGCCTGATTCCATCAAACACCTGGTTAAAGGTGGCGGATCACTCACAGCTTTGCCGATCATCGAAACACAGGCTGGTGACGTATCAGCTTATATTCCTACCAACGTGATCTCTATCACAGACGGACAGATCTTCCTCGAATCAAACCTGTTCCTCTCTGGTATCCGCCCAGCGATCAACGTAGGTATCTCCGTAAGCCGTGTAGGTGGTAACGCACAGATCAAATCCATGAAGAAAGTAGCAGGTACACTGAAACTTGACCAGGCGCTGTATCGTGAGCTGGAAGCGTTCTCTAAATTCGGTGGCGACCTCGATGCTGCTACCAAGAACGTAATCGACAAAGGTGCACGTAACGTGGAGATCCTGAAACAACCTCAGTACTCACCATTCTCTGTAGAGAAACAGGTTGCGATCATCTACCTAGGTACAAATGGCCTGATCAAAGAAGTACCGGTTAAAAAGGTAAAAGAGTTTGAAGAACATTTCCTGATGGAAATGGAAAACAAACTTCCCGATGTACTGGCACAGTTCAAAAAAGGAAACCTGCCAGAAGATGGGTTGAAGAAAATGGTGGAACTTGCGCAGAGTTTGATCCCACAGTATAAAGCGTAAGAAGTATATCCTTATATATTAACGGCCCTCAAAGGAGGGCCGTTTTTGATTTAAGACCCACTATGTTAATGTTATCCCACTAAGACACAAAGACCACAAAGAAAATAGAAGCAATGATTAATTCTTTGTGGTCTTTGTGTCTTAGTGGGATAACATTAACGCGCGGAGAATCTTAAATTTAATTTGGTTTATAATATAAACAAGTTTATGTTTGCTGCGAAATATCACCTGAACATGAAATCGCTGCTTATTTTTTCTTTGTTGGCTATTGGACTGGGTATTACGAAATCAACTGATGCACAGTCTGTTATAAAAGGAAGGGTTACTGATAATAAATCGAGACCCCTGATTGGCATCAACATCATCCTGAAAGATACCTATGATGGAGCCACTACGGATAGCTCCGGCCGTTTCTCTTTTACCACCACGGAAAAAGGACAGCAATTGCTCGTGGCGAGCTCTTCCGGTCTGAAGCCTTTTGAGCAGCTACTTACTCTTGTTAAAGATTCTTCTTACAGTTTTACCATACAGTTGAAAGAAGAGATCACCGAATTAAAAGCCGTGGTTATCTCCGCCGGCACTTTTGAAGCCAGTGATAAGAAAAGAACGACTGTGTTAACTCCTATTGATGTGGCCACTACTGCAGGCGCCAATGCAGATGTAACTGCTGCATTAAAAACACTGCCAGGTACACAACAGGTGGGTGAAAGTGAAGGCTTGTTTGTTCGTGGTGGCACTGCCTCTGAAACAAAGACCTTTATTGATGGAACACTCGTCAATAATTTCTTTTACAGCAGTGTTCCCAATATTGCACAACGCAGCCGCTTCTCGCCGTTTATTTTTAAAGGAACGGTATTCAGTACTGGCGGCTATTCTGCCTTGTATGGCCAGGCTTTGTCTTCCGCACTCATTCTGGAAACAATTGATCTGCCAGAGCAAAGCGCCGGTAGTCTTGGCATTTCTGTGGTCGGCGTAAGCGGCGGCATACAGAAACTGACAAAAAATAAAAAAGCATCCTGGGGTTTTAATTATGATTATACCAACCTGTGGCCGGCGTTTAAAGTAATAAAGCAACGGCAGGACTACACAACTATTCCAGAATATCATACCGGCGATGCTAATTTCAGGATCAAGACTTCCAATACAGGCATAGTGAAATATTATGGATATTTCAGCCACAACAGGCTTGGGTTCCGCGAAAACAGTATTGACTCAATTGGCTATAAAGATGCATTCAGGTTGAAAAACCTCAATATGTATCATAATCTCTCCTGGAGGGAAAGTCTTGGTTCTGGCTGGAAGATGAACCTCGGCGTATCTTATGCTTACAACAAGGATAATATCAATGGCAATATGCAGGACATGAACGAGAAGGATGTTGTACTGTCCGGGCTCGAATGGAAAAATTTTGGATTGATATCCAAAGGACATTATTTCAATGTCAAAGCTGTGTTTGAAAAAAGGCTTGGAGGAATCAGCGCTGTCCGCTTTGGATCTGAATATAACTATAGCCAGGACGATCCCAATTATACAGATCATAGCGGCCAGTCCTATAATTTCAGTATCAAAGAGCACCTGAAATCCGTATTTGCAGAAACTGATATCTACCTGACCAATTCCCTGGCAGCCAAGCTGGGCGGCCGTTTCGAGCAGTCAAGTCTTTTTGACCGCTCAAATATTGCGCCCCGTGTATCGCTTGCGTATAAAACGGGCAAAGAAAGCCAGGCTTCATTGGCGTATGGTATATTCTATCAGAACCCTGAAACAAAATACTTGCGGTCTGTCGGCAACCTTGATTTTGCCAGAGCCACTCACTATGTGGCCCAATACCTTAAATCGAACAAGTACATTACAGCGCGGGTGGAAGTATTCTATAAAAAATACCAGGACCTCGTCAAAACAAATGCCCAGAACAATAACGACAACCAGCAAATAGCCGCCAACAATAATGGATATGGAGATGCAAAAGGGATAGAGTTGTTCTGGCGTGATAAGAAGACGATCAAGAATTTCGATTACTGGGTCTCTTATTCTTATCTCGATACCAAACGTGACTTCCTGAACTTTCCTGTTGCCATGCAACCCAGCTTTGCCGCAAAGCATACTGCTTCACTGGTGATGAAAAAATTTGTTACGGCCTGGAAAACCGGTTTCAATATGACATACACTTATTCCAGCGGCCGCCCTTACTATAATATTTATAATGATAATGGTGAAAATAAATTCAGCGATCTGGGTAAAACGGATGATTACCATAATGTGAGCTTTAGTCTTAACTACCTTCCCAAACTGTTCAATAAAGATGCAGGCGCCAGCAAGTTCACTGTTCTTGTTTTGTCGGTAAACAATATCTTCGGCATCAAGCAGACTTATGGGTATAAATATTCCTATAACGGTGCAAGAAAAGAGCTGATCGTGCCGCCATCGAGGTCATTCGTATTCGTTGGGATCTTTATCAGCTTTGGAGTGGATAATACAGAAAACGTCATCAACAATAACCTTTAACCATAACAACCTTATTTAATCAACCTTTATAAAAATCAAGACATGAAACGAATAGTATTATCGCTTGCTGTTGCAGTAGTTTGCCTGGCAGCAAATGCTCAAAGTGAAAGATACAAAGCTGCTATGGAAAAGCTGGTACCTGCGGTTGACACTACAAGATCAATAACAGGGCTGACAGAACTGGCCAATTCTTTCCTGCGTATTGCAGAAGCAGAAAAGACACAGTGGCTGCCGTATTATTATGCAGCGCTGATAAATGTGAACAGCGCGAATATGTTATTCGCTAATGGCCAAACAGACCAGATAGATCCGCTTACTGATAAAGCAACTCCCTTGCTTGCCAAAGCGGAAGAACTGCAAAAAGACAATTCAGAAATATTCTGCCTGAAGAAAATGCTGAACACCGCAAAAATGATGGCTGATCCGCAAAACCGGTATATGACTTATGGCCCGGCGGCAGCAGAAGCATTAGCTAAAGCAAAACAACTGAATCCGGAAAACCCCCGTGTGTATTTACTGGAGGGTCAGGACCTGTTTTTCACACCTGAACAATTTGGTGGCGACAAACAGGAGGCTAAAAAAAGATTTGAGGAAGCGTCGAAAAAATTTGAAAGCTATAAGCCTGATGATAGTATTTCGCCTAACTGGGGAAGAGGGCAGCTTAGCTATTTCTTGTCGCAGATAAAATAAGCAGTTATGCGCTGATATTGACTGTTGGTCAATAAAAGTATCGCAAAGAACACAAAGGATACGCCAGGAACGCAAAGTATGTACATTTCGTTCTTAGCCTTATCTTGACGTTCTTTGCGATACTCTTTAATTAAATGGTTTGTGAAACCGTAGTATATAATATGGAAGAAAGAAATATCTCCGAACAAGAGAGCCTCCGGCTGATCCAGGAAATGATCGGCAAAGCAAAAGACAATTACCATGAAAGTGGCGCCAGTGCTATTTTGTGGGGTGCCGTGATCGGTACTTGCGGCCTGATCAGCTTTGCAGAACTGCAATGGAATTTCTCGATTGGGTTTGATATATGGTTCCTGATACTGGCGGCCATTATTCCTGGTATCTGGTTCAATATCCGTGATTCAAAGAGAAGCATCGTGAAAACCCACGAGGAAGTTGCGGTGGATATTGTCTGGAGCGTATTTGGAATAAGCATTACCTGCCTGGTAATATATGTGAACGTTATACCGGCTCTCAGCGAACGGTTTTTTACCAGTGAGCATCTTGAGTTGTTGTCGCATAACACGGTGACAGGGGAAACAAAACCATATCGACCCGGCACGCTCAGCATAACTTCTGTTTTCCTGATCATTTATGCATTTCCTACCCTGTTCACAGGATGGCTCAGCAAGTTTAAACCAATGATCATCGGCGCTATTGCATGCTACTGTTTTTTTGTTATTTCCCTTTTTACTTCTTTCAAATATGATATGTTGTTAAGCGGACTGGCTGGTATCGGCAACTGGCTTATTCCGGGATTGATATTGAACAAAAGACACCGGAAAGCAAAATCTGCACATGTTTAAAGATCTTGATCCCATATTACATTCGCAGTTGCGGCTTGCTGTAATGTCGTTGCTCATCAGTGTGAAAGAGGCTGAGTTCACTTTCCTGAAAGAGAAGACCAATTCCACAGCAGGCAATCTCAGCGTGCAGATACAAAAGCTGAAAGATGCCGGCTATATTGATGTAGTGAAGCAGTTCAAGAACAATTACCCACAAACCATCTGTAAAATAACTCCACAGGGTGTTACTGCATTTGAAGAATATGTAAAGAATCTTCAGGCTTACCTGGGCGCCAATAAGTGAAAGGGTATAAATAAAAAATGCAGCCCTCTAGACAAAGGGCCGCTTCTATTGGAAACTCTAAGTGTATACTTGTGAACTAAGGTTATTAATCTATCAGAATCTCTTTTGAGTCCTTACAGGTATTAATATCAATGATGGCGTGTTTTGTTTAGGGGCCAGCAATCGGTTCAACGCATTCTTCAACTTCTTCACCCATTGCTTGGTTTTGTTTTTAGGGGTAGACATCATGCTTGATTTAGGTGTACGGAACAACTTATTTACTATCTGGGAATAACAGTAGAGTATTCTATTTGACCATTTTTCTGGATGATCCTGATACGGTAGTTTGCATCAGCAGCAATTTCTTTATCGCGGTAAGCATATTCTGCAGTACCTGTTTCTTCTGTAGTAAATATGATAGCGATGATCTTGAATTCTTTTCCATTTACACTTTTCTCCAGCTCAAGCTGGCCGGTCAATTCATTATTATTAACCGACCAGGTCAATTGGGTACGCTTATCCGTTGAAGTGGATTGAAAACCGGTCACAAATGCTTTTGGCGTTGTGGAAGAAGATGGGGTAGTGGAATCAGTGGCTGTAAAAGGGCCGGGATAGGCGAATGCGATGGTGGCGTTCAGCAGCAGGGCTATAATGAAGCCGTAAAGATTTGTTTTCATTTCCTGGGTTTTGATGGTGACTCAATGGCCCACAGGAATATCGGATAAGCGAATTAAAGTTTACGGATGGGAGTAGTTGGTGGAAATCCCTGTATCATTTCTGCTCGTATTTTTTCGCAGTAAAATGTGGTTTTTCCGTAACTGGAACAAACGTAGTAACTCGTTCGAGTATTTGCAAGCGTTTACCCGGAATTTTTTTAGATAAATTCCAAGAGATTGATTTTTAGCGATTCAGGTAGTGGTTGTTTTCGGGTAGTCCGATGGACAGTGATCCGTCATTCCCTGATTTCCTCGTCTTCCATTCTCGCAAACACTTCGGGGTTGATCTTTTTCAGCGGATTACTCCTGTTGGCATCATACGCGCTTCTTTGCTGAATGATATCTATACATTCAAAAATGGAAGTGAGAAAAGACGAAGTATCGGCTTTATCCTTGCCGGCTATATCAAAAGCTACTCCATGATCAGGTGAGGTCCTTACTACAGGCAGCCCTGCGGTATAATTCACTCCTTCACCTGAAGCCAGGGCCTTGAAAGGGATCAACCCCTGGTCATGGTACATAGCCAGTACTGCATCAAATTTCTCATGTTGGCTCCTCGCGAAAAAAGCATCTGCACTAAAAGGACCAACCACCAGCATATTATTGTTCTTGGCCTCTTTGATAGCCGGTTTAATAATAGTTTCCTCTTCTTTTCCTATCAGCCCTTCATCTCCGGCATGAGGGTTCAGTCCAAGTACAGCTATGCGAGGACGGTCTATTCCAAAATCGCGCTGCAGGCTTTTGTGGATGATATTGAGTTTACTGAGAATATTTTCTTTAGTAATGTATTGAGCAATGTCTTTTACCGGCACATGTTCTGTAGCCAGTGCTACGCGGAAATTGCCTGCACACAACATCATTACCACATCATTTGCATTAAAAGCTTCCTTAAGGAAGGGCGTATGGCCGGTGTAATTAAAGTCGGCCGACTGGATATTCTTTTTATGGATCGGTGCAGTTACCAGCCCGTCGATCTGCTGTTGCTTCAGTGCGGCCACGGCTGTTTGGAGGGATAAAACAGCATATTTTCCTGCTGCATCTTCCAGTTGACCGGGATTGATCGCTACCTCTTCCTCCCAGCAGTTGAATACGTTTACTTGCTTGTTATTGAGGCGATTATATTCTTTTGTGCTTTGGTAATTAAAATTGATTTCGCTGATTGACTTCCGGTAAAAATTCACCACCTTATTCGATGCAAAGATCACCGGTGTGCAAAGGTCCAGCAGCCTGTTATCCGAGAAAGCTTTTATAATAAGTTCTAAGCCTATACCATTCAGGTCCCCACAGGATATGCCGATCACGGGTTTGGCGGAAGTGTTAGTCATTGTCTTACAGATTTATGCATAAAAGTACTAACAAAAGTCTGAATGGGACAGGTACTTAAGTCCCGATCTGCTCCATTTGCCGGTTTCGGAAGAATCCTAATCCACTAAGGGTATATACTAATAACAAATTCACGGGAAGTACTCAATTTATTTAAGGCGATCTTTCTAATTTACAGGCCAAATCCACTATCAATGAAAAAGCCATCGTTCCTCCTGCTTGTGGGATTAGTTTTGTGTATGTCCTCATTGGCCCAGGTTGTATCGAGCAGGATGAACGAAGTATTCCTCAAAACGGATTTGGTCAATGCAGCTGCCAATCTCCAGGACCCCTGGGAAATTACTTATGGCCCCGATGATTCTTTATGGGTAACAGAAGCAAAAAGTTATAAGGTCAATAAAATACATCCTGTAAATGGAAGCAGGAGAACGATCCTGGATCTTAGTGATGGTAGCAGTTTTACACCGTCAGCTTATAGAAGAACTTTTCCCTCAACACAAAATCCCTGGCCGCAGGGTGGGATGATGGGGCTTGCCATTCACCCCGATTTTATGACTGACCCTGCAAAGCGGTTTGTATATGTTGCTTATGTACATGATTTTCGAGGAAACAATGTTAGCTACAATGGTGAATTGGTAAAAGGCAATCTCTTTATTACCTGGCTGGTCCGTTTTACTTTCAACACTGCTTCCGGTAAATTAGATAGCCCTGTAACAATCTGCGATACCATCCGCGGAAGCAATGATCATAATTCTGGCCGCCTGATCATTAAACCGGAAGGTGGAGTGAATTACCTGTATTATGCAGTGGGCGATATGGGTGCAGGGCAGTACGATAATCTCAACCGTACCATCAAAGCTCAAAGGACCAATTCATATGAAGGAAAGATACTCCGGTTCAATTTGGAAGAAGACGGTGATGCCACACAGTCGCCCATGAACTATAACCGCTGGATACCGAATAATAATCCATACAATTCCGCTTTAGGTGTACAAAGTGCTGTGTGGAGTATTGGTATGCGCAACAACCAGGGCTTTGCTTATGATACCATCAATGGAACACCGCGTTTTTATGGCACATCGCATGGCCCTTTCAGTGATGATGAAGTAAACATGCTTGAGTCAGGTAAAAATTATGGCCATCCATTGGTGATAGGATATAAGAATGATGGTAATTACAATAATGCCAAAGCTGGCCCAAGTAACAGCTCACTCCCGCTGATCGGCAATGAACTGACTAACGCGAATAATATCGGCTCAAGCTATATGGACCCTATCTATTCAAACTATCCCTCCGTTGCAGGTGATAATTCTACGCCATGGTCCATACAATATATCTATACCAATCAGAATTACTGGGATGGTACACAAAATGTATCAGCGCAATCGGCCAACAACTACTGGCATTCCGAAGGATATTCGGGGCTTGGGCTTTATACCAAAAGTTATATTCCCGGATGGAAGAACTCATTGCTGATTGAATCGTTGAAATGGGGAAGAGTGCTGCGGTTGAAATTGAATGCTGACGGATCAGCAGTGATACCTGTTGATGGCACCGACACCATTGGTTATTTCGGCAGCAGGAACCGCTTCAGGGATGTGGCTGTTGACCCTGATGGAAGATCGATCTATGTAGTAATGGAACGTTCATCCAGCAGTTCAGGCCCCAGTGCCAATAACCCCATCGTTCCAGCCTGTGCTGGTTGTGTGCAGAAGTATACTTTTTTAGGATATAAAAACGATGCTTCGGATAAAAGCACCATTTCCCAGGCTATTGATATTACAACCGGCACAGCCAATACCTGTACTCCGGGCAGCACGGTGGTGATCAACAATGCCAATAAGAATGCAGACCTCTGGGTACCCTTTACCGGCCCTGATGGTAATGTGATAGCGGAAGTATATGCCAATGGAAATGACCTGGGTGCTGTCAGCTCTTCTGTGTATGTACACAGCGGTACGATACGTACTGCCGGCGGAAAGAAATATCTTGACCGGAGCATTACCATTACTCCCACCAATCAACCTCTTGTAGGGCAACCGGTGAAGATCCGCCTGTATATTTCAAAAGCAGAATTTGATGCGCTGGATGCTGATGGCGCCAGCCTGATCAATGAACTGGATGATCTGCTTATACTGAAAAACCAGGATGCCTGCGGAGGAAATATTCTTACCTCCACTACATCCCTTACCCCTGATTACTGGGAGGCACACGGAACCAACGCTTATGTGTTGCAGTATAATAACCTTACCGGCTTTTCTTCATTCTATTTTGGTGCAAGCAGCATTACATTGCCGCTTCATCTTTTAAGCTTTAAAGGTGCATTGCAGGAAAATGCCACTGCATTGCTGCAATGGGAAACTGCCCAGGAAATAAATACCGACTTTTTTGCCATAGAAAGAAGTACAGACAGCCGCAATTTCACCAGCATCGGTAAAGTAACGGCCAATGATAATGGAAATGTGAAGAACCGGTACACGTTTACAGACAATACTCTCACTGACCTGCCGGCTTCCGTTGTTTATTACCGCCTGAGAATGGTTGATCAGGACGGCGCTGTTTCTTATTCCAATGTGATCGCTATTTCATTGTCCTCATTAACAAGGGATATCCTGGTTTCGCCCAATCCGGCCACTAATGAAACAAAACTGATCATTCATTCCCGGACTGCTGGTAATGCACAATGGAAAATGCATGATAATACCGGTCGTGTTGTGATGCAGGGAACAGAGAATCTTGTGAAAGGGAACAATGTGATCAATATCAGCCTGGCCAGCCTGCCTTCCGGCGTGTATTATCTGCAGGTGAACGGACAGGGCATGGAAGGAAAAGTGAAAGTGCAAAAGCTGAGATAAGGATTATCTTATTTTTGCATTAATGTACACCCTCAAAAAATCCCTTGGTCAGCATTTCCTGAAAGACGAGAACATCTGCCGTAAGATCGTATCTGCATTGCAGCAACGGCCTTTTTCCCAATTGCTGGAAGTGGGCCCGGGCGGCGGAGCGCTTACCAAATATTTGCTGCAGTTGGAGAACGTGGATTTTAAAGCGGTGGAGCTGGATGAAGAAAAAGTAAGTTTTTTATCAGCTACCTATCCTGCTATAAAGGATAAGATCATTCATCAAAGTTTCCTGGACATAGAAAAGCCTTTTGCAGGCAATTTTACCATTGTTGGTAATTTCCCTTATAATATCTCCACTCAGATCCTCTTTAAAATACTGGAATGGAAAGAAGATGTGGAATGCATGGTGGGCATGTTCCAGAAAGAAGTGGCACAGCGTGCTGCTGCCCCGGAAGGCAATAAAGTGTATGGAGTGCTGAGCGTGCTGGTGCAGGCATTTTTTGAAGTGGAATACCTGTTTGATGTATCAGAACAGAGTTTCAATCCTCCCCCCAAAGTAAAAAGCGGTGTGATCAGGATGGTGCCAAGAAAGGATATGCCGCCTATGAAGTCGGAAAAGGATTTCTTTTTACTGGTGAAAACTGCATTTAACCAACGCCGCAAAACATTGCGGAATGCAGTAAGAAGTTTGTTTGAAGCAAACATACTGGAAGATGAATTGTTTGGTAAAAGAGCAGAGCAACTGAGTGTGGAGCAATTTGCAGCACTTAGCTTCAAAATGAAATAACAGCAGGAATATACAACATGAAGAAGGTAATCATTACGGGAAAGGCGCATGACCATCTCCGGGAAGTATTGGAAAAAAAAGGATACGAAGTAGTATATGATCCACAGATCAGTTATGAAGAACTGACGGAAACAGTTCATGATGCAGAAGGCCTGATCCTCACTACCCGCATTAAAGTAGACCGCCCCCTGATCGATAAAGCCGGTTCATTGAAATGGATCGGCCGGTTGGGAAGCGGTATGGAACTGATTGATGTGCCTTATGCAGAAAGCAAAGGCATCCTTTGTGTGAGCAGCCCTGAAGGCAACCGTAATGCTGTAGCAGAGCATGCACTGGGTTTATTACTGGCGTTGATGAATAAGATACCTTCTTCATTGAATGAAGTGAGAGAAGGACTTTGGAAAAGAGATGAGAACCGGGGAACGGAGCTGACCGGCCGCACTGTTGGCCTTATCGGCTTTGGCAACACAGGAATGGCTTTTGCCAAATTGCTGAGATCTTTTGATGTGACCATATTGGCTTATGATAAATACAAATTTGATTTTGGTGGTGGTTATATAAAAGAAGCCAACCTGGAACAGATTTGCCGCTATGCTGATGTGATCAGTCTTCATGTACCATTAACTGATGAAACTTTTCATCTTGCAGGAGAAGAATTCTTCAATTCCCTGCAACGGTCACCTTATTTTCTTAACACGTCCCGTGGCAAAACAGTAGATACACCTGCAGTAATTGAAGCTTTGAAAAACAAGAAAATAAAAGCTGCTGCGCTGGACGTACTGGAAAATGAAAAGTTAAATACTTATAAGCCTGAAGAAAAGGCTAATCTTGATTGGCTGCTGGCTCAACCTAATGTGATCATTACACCACATATTGCAGGATATAGCCATGAAGCTTTTTTGAGGATGACAGAAGTGGTGCTGGAAAAATTAGGGCTTTCGTAGAGGTTTATTCATAATACTTTCCTATCTTTGCAAGACTAATACCGCAACGCTTCAGGTAAAAACCTGAGGCGTTGCTATTTTTTTCGTTTATACCCAAGGAGGTTAATCATGAGTAACATTCAGTATGTGACCAAGGAAACCCTGGAGCAGATGAAATTAGAACTGCAACGTCTTAAATCTGTTGATCGCCCGGCAGCCAGCCGTGCTATTGCAGAAGCCAGGGAAAAAGGGGATTTGAAAGAGAATGCAGAGTACGATGCTGCCAAAGAAGCCCAGGGATTGCTGGAAGCCAAGATCGCTGTTATGGAAGGGGCCATGGCCAATGTGCGTGTATTGGATGAATCCAATATCGACACAAGCAAAGTCTCTATTCTTACCAAAGTGACCCTTACCAATCTTAACACCAAGAAGCAGGTGACGTATCAAATCGTAAGCGAGAAGGAGGCTGACCTGAAAGCCAGCAAAATTTCCATCTCTTCACCTATTGGTCAGGGTGTGCTTGGAAAAGTAGTAGGAGAAGTTGCAGAAGTGCAGGCTCCTGCTGGAATCATCAAATTCAAGATTGATAAAATCAGTGTATAAGAAGGAATAAATTACCTGTTAGAAATAAACCCTTCTTAACGGAAGGGTTTATTTTTTAGCATTAAGTTGAAAGCTGATGCCTGCATAATAATTTCTTGCAGGTGCAGCATTGTAATATCTTTCTCCGGCAGCATTGATATCATTACCTAAGCTATACACTTCATCCAGTAAATTATCGACACCGGCATAAATGCTGTAACGTGTTTTGGAAACGCCTGTTCTTTTCCAACCGATACGGCTGCCCAGTAATTGATAAGAACTGGCTGTTGCTGTGTTGGCATCATTCAGGAATATTCTGGATGATGCATACAGATTGGCATTGAGGTATAAGCCGTTTTTCAGTTGCAGATCGGCCATGGCAGCTAATGCTCCATTGGGAACGCTGGGCACCTGTTTGCCGGTGAAATCATCCGTGCCTTTAATAAAGCTTCCATAGCGGAAATGGCTATAGGTATAATCCAGGTTGATGGTGATATAGTCAACCACACGGCTACGCGGTGGTTGATAAGTATAATCTGCATGCAGTTCCAATCCTTTTTGCTTTACATTGCCTGCATTGACAAAAAAATCAGCGCCAGCTATATCCCTTCTTTGTACAAGTGCATTGTTCAACCTGAAATAAAAGCCAGTGGCTTCGAGCCGCAGATGGTTCCGGAATAAGAGATAGCGTGCGGTCATTTCATAATTCCATCCTTCTTCTGCTTCCAGGTCAGTACTGATCACACCGGTAGAAGGTAATAGCTCGGCAATAGTAGGCGGGGAAAAACCCCTGGACACTGTTGCGAATAAGGAGAGATCATTCCCGATCTTCCGCATCAGGCTTAGTCGTGGTGCCAGCTCATTTTTGTAAGAACGGCTTTGCTTTATTACAGGATAACTGCTCAGCCTTGAAAATTCAACATTGGTTTTATTGATGCTAAGGCCGCCCTGCAAAAACCATTTTCCTCCCAGGCTCCAGTCGGCCTGCAGAAATACACTCAGGTTTTTATAATTGATATCATCATTGGTTTGCAATGTATCGGGATTGCCATTCCTGTTTTTTGAAACCTGTGTATTAAAAAACCCCTGCTGAAATTCGGCACCACCTGCTACCTGCCATTGCTTGTTTTTCCAGGTAAATGTTGTTCTTCCGCCATAAGAAGGTTCATTTCTCCTTTCATAATTGCGGAATGTGGGATTTTTAATTTGAGAGAAGGCGCCATACAGTGTAGTGGCATTTTGCAGGGAAGAATTGATCATATAGCGGTTAGTAAAACCAGCCAGTATGTTCTTTTGATAAATGGTGGCTTTAGCACCTGCAGCACTGGGAAAACCACCTGCTGCCGGTCTTGCGGCTTTGGGATTGGCATTGAACTCTGCCAGTGTTAAGGCACCAGGCGTTTGATACTCCATATCTGTGAAAAGAACAGCAGCGCTTAATTCCTGCTTTTCGGAGATCTTTAATTGGGAAAGCCAGGAAAAATTATCCCTTCGCATAGCGCTTTGATCACGGTAGCCATCGCTTTGATTATGGGCGTAGGTAAACTGGTTCTTATGATCTCCATTACCAAAACGGGCAGAAGCAAAAACATTCTGCAGGTTATAACTGCCGGTCACGTAATCAAGTGAAACACCAGGTTGCCAACGGTCGAGATTATTGATCAGGATAAGGCCACCTGTACCTGCGCCATAAAGACTGGCTGCTGGTCCTTTAAATATCTCTATGCTGGAGAAGTTGTTCCAGGCAAACTGGTTGAAATAGGTATTGCCACCGGGATCGGTAACAGGGATATCATTCCAGTACACTTTCACATTCCTCACTCCGAATGGGGATCTTAATGAACTGCCACGGATATTGATCCGGTAGCTGCCGGGTGAGCGTTCTTCCATGCGCACACCGGCAATGGTGTTAAAGCTATTGACAAGAGATGATTTGTTATTGAGATCACCGTTACTGACAACGATCATTTTTACCGGCACCACAGCATCTGACAATTTCCGGTACTGGCCAAAAGCCCTTACGGTCACTTCACTTAAAAGACGGGATGAATCCGGCGCAGTTTCCTGCTGAGCGTAAGAATAACCGGGCAGTAAATAAGCAATGGTCAGCAGAAGTACAATTTTTTTCATGTAGCGGGTATTGGCTTCAGGTACTAAGGTAAATCTTAACTTTGTTAACGTAAAGCCGTTGCTGAAGTTTATGGCTCTAATAATTAAAGAAGCGTTATGACCATTTTTTCAAAGATCATCGCGGGTGAGATACCCAGCTATAAAATTGCCGAAAACGACAATTTCTACGCATTCCTCGATATATTCCCTTTGAGGGAGGGCCATGTGCTGGTAATACCCAAAAGTGAAACGGACAATTTTTTTGATCTTCCGGAAAAATACCTGCAGGAATTGCTGGTGTTTGCAAAACCAATTGCCAAAGCGCTCGAAAAGAGCTTTGATTGCAACAGGGTTGGTCTTAGCGTGATCGGATTGGAAGTGCCGCATGCACATTTGCATCTTATCCCGATCAGTTCTGCTAACGATCTGAATTTTACACAGCCGAAACTAAAGCTAAATGAAAAACGGTTGAAAGAAATACAGGATCTGATACTATCAAAACTGTAATTACAGCATTATTGGAATGGCTGTAGGTTAGTACCCCTTCCCGTTCTTCCCGCCTTACCGGTAAAAACTTACCGGTAAGGCGGGAAGAACGGGAAGGAAGCAAATAAAACAGTTAATGATTCTTTACCCTGTGCGGGTTCTTTTTCAAAAAATCACTCCAGCCGTTTAAAGGCTTATCTTTTTTAAGTGCTGCTGTTCCGCCTAACTGGAAGTGATGGCAAACAGCAATAGCCAGGGCGTCTGTAGCATCAAAATATTTCGGGGCTTCGGCAATGTTCAGCAATTGCTGAAGCATTTTCCAAACCTGTTCTTTATCGGCATTACCGTTGCCGGTAACGGATTGTTTCACTTTACGGGGTGAATATTCTGTAACAGGGATCCCTGCGGTCATGGCAGCAGCAATGGCCACGCCCTGCGCCCTTCCCAACTTTAGCATGCTCTGCACATTCTTTCCAAAAAAAGGGGCTTCGATAGCAAATTCATGTGGCTTGTGAAGATGGATCAGCTCGGTCACTTTATGGTGGATCAGGTGAAGCCTTTCATGATTATCTTTTTTGCCAGAGAGCTTAAGGGTTTGCATTTCCTGGAGAGTGATCTTACCCTGGTATACCCTGATAACACTGTAACCCATCAGCAGGGTACCCGGATCAATACCAAGTATTATTTTAGCAGACTTTTGCAAACCGCATTGTATTTTTACATGAAGAGAAAAACCGGACCGTTCAAACCCAAAAGTAAAAAGTAAAACTGCAAAATTCAAAAAAGCATACTTCTTCTGAGTAAAGGAAAATTGCTTTGAATTTTCCTAGGATTTTGCATCATCCGATTATGCCGGTAAAAAGCAAACATAACAGGCGGTTCAAATATTTTATCAATTATTTCCTGGGGCCGCTGTTGTTTATATGGCTTTCCTATTCCATTTTTAAACAGATCCGTCAACAGCCCGGGTTGGAGCAATCCTGGCAGCATATCCGCGATTCGTTCGATAGCAGCCGTATCTGGTTATTGCTGGCTGTGATGCTGCTGATGCTGGTGAACTGGTCAATCGAAACAGTGAAATGGAAACTGGCCGTACAAAGGATACAAAAAGTGGATTTTTCTACGGCCCTGAAAGCTGTGTTATCAGGCGTTTCTTTTTCTGTGATGACGCCCAACCGGGTAGGTGAATACCTGGGGCGTGTTTTATATATGGAAGAAGGAAAGCGGTTGAAAGCGATCTCACTGACCATTGCAGGAAGCATCAGCCAGTTGATCGTTACACTGGCAATGGGGTTTGCTGCCCTGCTGGTATTGCAAAAGCCCATCCTTGATAATGGGATGATCACGGCTTTCTGGATGAAAATGATGATCTATGGAGTGCTGGCCACAGTAATGATTTTAACACTATTTTATTTCAGGCTGGCCTGGTTGGTGCGATGGGTGGACAGGCTTCCGGGAAGCAGGCGTTATGCCTGGCTGCTTGAGTCGCTGGAGCATTTTAATGCAACGTTGCTCCTGCAATTACTGTCTTTATCAACACTAAGATTTATTGTTTTTATAATACAATATTATCTTCTTTTTCGTTTATTCGATGTGGACGTATCGTGGTGGCAGGGTTGGTGGGCAGTGAGTTTATCGTTTCTTGTAATGGCGGTGATACCTACCATTGCTTTGATAACGGACCTGGGCTTGAGGGGAAAAGTAAGCCTGCAGTTGCTGGGCATGTTCAGCAGCAACCATTTAGGCATAAGCCTGACAGCGGTAAGCATCTGGTTTATCAACCTGATCATTCCCGCGATAGCAGGCAGTTTGCTAATTTTAAGTATAAGAAAGATATTTAAGAATAAAAGCGGATAATAGGTAGGGGTAAAAAGTTTTTGATTTGTTATTGATGAACTATCCTTATCCCTGCAAACCCGGTAATTAATTTGCAGCGTCTTATCCGGAAAATTAAACTACAGAAATTGATGAAAGGAATACTCAAACTGATTTTTCTGCCGGCGATCATCCTGATGGCTTTTACGACCAAAGCCAAAGCTCCGTATGCTAACACTTATTATGATTCGTGTGGCATAAAAAACACGGCTTTCCAGGCCGGTGAAAAAGTCACTTTTAAAGTATATTATGCAGTGGCGGGCATTTATGTTGATGCAGGCACTGCCACTTTCACTAATACGCTGGAAACCCTGAACAACAGGCCTGTATATCATATCGTGGGAGAAGGGCATACCAATCCTTCTTATGATATTTTTTACAAGGTGAGGGACAAATACGAGACCTATATTGATACGGCCACTTTACAGGCCCTGAAATTTGTGCGCAATGTGAATGAAGGCGGCTATAAGAAATACCAGAACGTTACTTTCAATAAAACAGCAAATACAGCGGTAACTAATGACGGCGTTTTCAATGTACCGGCCTGCGTGCAGGATGTGGTAAGCTCTGTGTTCTATGCGCGGAACATTGACTTTGACCAACTGCAGCCCAACGATAAGATCGCCTTTTCCATGTTTCTCGACAACGAAGTCTATAACATGTATATCCGCTACCTGGGTAAGGAAACCGTTAAAACCAAATACGGCAAGTTTGATGCTATCAAGTTCAAGCCCCTGTTGATCAAAGGCACCATCTTTGAAGGCGGTGAGCAGATGACAGTTTGGGTAACAGACGATGCCAACCATATCCCAGTACGTATCGAGAGCCCGATCGCTGTAGGGAAAGTAAAGATCGATATGATGGGGCATGAGAACCTCCGCTATCCCTTGACCTCAGCGATCAAAAGAAGGTGATCAAAGTTCTTCCAGCCGGAAGAAATCTTTTACCCGCACACCCTTTTCAGTACGCTCCAGTGTGCAGCACTCATTTACGGGATCATGTTCAAAGAACAGGACATAGTCTTCGTTAACGGCATCATTATAGAAATTCCTTTTTTCTCCCAGTGTAATAAGTGGTGATGTGTCATATGCCATTACATAGGGCATGGGAATATGGGCCGCTGAAGGCAGCAGGTCAGCCATGAACACGACGGTTCTTCCCTTGTATTTTATCTGTGGCAGCATCATCGCACCCGTATGGCCGTTTACATAACGGACCGAGATATCAGGAATAAAATCTTTTTGTAATAAACCCGGAGGATAAGCAGACCAGCCTGTGTCTCCTTCTTCAAAAGGATTAATGAACTGCAGTTGGCCGCTTTCCTGTATCGGCAGGATATTCTCTTTGAGGAATGAAGCTTTTTCCCGGTCATTGGGTTGAATGGCCCATTCCCAATGCACTGCATTGCTCCAGAATACTGCATTCTTAAAAGCCGGAACCAGTTTATCACCTTCTCTTTTAATGGCTCCTCCGCAATGATCGAAATGAAGATGAGTAAGGAATACATCGGTGATATCATCGCGATGAAAACCGTGTTTGGCTAATGATTTATCAAGTGTATCGTCTCCATGTAAATAGTAATAGCCGAAGAATTTTGCATCCTGTTTATCTCCCATACCAGTGTCTACCAGTATCAATCGCCCATCGGTTTCAATAAGCAAAGCACGAAGGGCCCAACTGCACATATTGTTTTCATCAGCCGGATTGAGTTTGTTCCAAATGCTTTTGGGAACAACGCCAAACATAGCGCCACCGTCCAGTTTGAAATAGCCAGTATTGATAGTGTAAAGTTTCATACGCTAAAATTAAGTAATTCGGGGCGACAGCGAAGAGCGGCTAAGCAGTTTGCCGTTGTTTCAACAATGCTGAATACAGCCAGAAAAATCCAATAGTAAAGAAAACGACCAGGGAAAGAATGGAGTTTTGCATATTACCGGTTATCTCTTCAATATAACCGAAGCTGAATATGCCGATCACAATAGCTACCTTTTCTGTTACATCATAATAACTGAAGAAGGAAGCTGTGTCTTTCGTTTCAGGCATCAGCTTTGAATAAGTGGAGCGGCTAAGCGATTGAATACCTCCCATGACAAGCCCTACACCTACAGCCAATACATAAAAATAGTATTCTGTGTTCACGCCTTGCTCTGCCAGCGAAGCAGTGAAATAAGCTGCTACGCAGATTACGATCCAGAAAAGGACAACAGCCATCAGCACCCGGAGGTTACCAAATTTTGCAGAGAGCTTCGACATGCCCCAGGCACCCAGTATCGCTACCAATTGGATAGCTACTACAGTAATGATCAGTTTGGTATCAGGTAGTTTCAATACTTTACTGCCAAACAAAGTGGCGGCCAGCATAACGGTTTGTACACCCATGCTGTAAAAAAAGAAACCACGTAAAAATCTTTTCAGTACAGGCAATGTCTTTACCTGGCCATACACTTTTCTTATTTCTGCAAAACCATCTTTGAAAACATTCCCTCTTTGTGGCTTTTGAATAACCGCTTTTGGCAGTCGCGCAAAAGTGATCTGTGCAAAGCCAAACCACCAGAAACCAACCAGCAGAAAAGTGATGCGTGTGCCCATGGCAGCATCCATCAGTGTTACCAATGCGAAGCCGACCATCTGCATCAGCACACTGCCGATATAGCCAAAGGAGAATCCACGGGCGCTGATCCTGTCCTGGTCTGCTGGGGCTGCAATCTCAGGAAGATAAGCATTGTAAAATACGAGACTGCCTGCCCAACCCATCGCTGCCAGCATGAAGGAAATAATACCGAGGCCAAGGGTGTCCTGTTTAAAAAAGAAAAGCATGCTGCATCCCAATGCACCCATATAACAGAAGAAGCGCATGAAGTTTTTCTTATTGCCTCTTGTATCAGCAATGGAAGTGAGGATCGGATATAAAAGAGCTACCAGCAGGTAAGAGGCTGCCAGTACATAATCATACAAAGAAGAATTTACAAAACTGCGCCCGAGAAAATTGATATGGTGGTCTCCGCCTCCACCTGTGACTGCCAGGAAATAGATAGGGAAAAAGGAAGTAGTGATCACCAGATTATAAACCGAGTTCGCCCAATCATACATCGCCCATCCGTTCACTACTTTTTTTGAAGCAGTTTGCATAAGCAGTTATTTACGAGTAAAAATAAGTATTTAGCCGGGTAGAGTACGGGCCGGTATTGATTTGGTATTTTCCCACCAAGACGACGAAGACCACAAAGAAATATTTTGTCTATTAAGTTTTAAAAACGAAAGACGCCCTATCATAATTCTTTGTGGCCTTCGTGGGAAAATATCACTCTCCGGCTCAGGCAATAACACCTTTCCAAAGCAGCAGCAACATGATCGCTCCCACGATGATCCTGTAAATACCCCAGACCCTGAACCCATATTTTTTCAGAAAACCGATAAAGAACTTAATGGCCAGCAAAGCCACTACAAATGCTACCAGGCTTCCGATCAGCAGGGTTGTCATATTGTCTTTTGCTATCACTTCAGGATGCTCCTGGTAAGTGTCCCAGAAACTTTTTACAGAAGCGGCCAGCATGGTGGGCACTGCGAGGAAAAAAGAAAATTCCGCAGCAGCACTACGGCTCAGCTTCTGGCTCATGCCACCAATGATGGTAGCAGCACTGCGGCTAAGGCCAGGAAAAACGATTGACAGCACCTGGAAACAACCAATGATAAAAGAAGTTTTCGGGCTGATATTTTCTTCTGAGAAGATCTGTGGTTTATTGAACCAGCGGTCAACAAATAATAATATTACCCCGCCGATGATCATTACCCAGGCAATAAATACAAGATTGCCCAGCGCTGCATCGATATGTTTCTTTAATAAGTAACCGAAAACAAGTGCAGGAACAACTGCGATAATGAGTTTGATATAAAAATTGATGCGTTTGAAATCAAAAAACTTTTTCCAGTAAAGTACGATCACGGCAAGGATCGCGGCCAGTTGTATCACCACTTCAAACATATCACCAAACGGGCTGGGGGAAACACCCAGCAAAGGGTTTGTAAACTTCATGTGGGCAGTGGAGGAAATAGGCAGGAATTCTGTGAGGCCTTCCACGATGGCAATGATGATTGCGTCAATGATGCTCATAAGGAGAGGTTGAAATAAAAAGAAGGTGATACATCTTCTGCATCACCTCAAAAATTTATCGGTTTATCGATCTTGTTTAATCCTGTTTCGCTTTTGGTCTTTTAAAGATGGCATAGATCTGGATCACCAGGCCGGCCAGGATAAGTATCGGCGCGATGGTAATACGCATTTTACTATATACTTGATTTGGGTCAAATACTTTCGGATCATCGCTTCTTCCACCTGACATCAGGAACATGCCGATCGTAATTACTGCCAGGCCGATCACCATCCAGATATAATTCTCTCTTGAGAACACACCGAAATAGGAAGAAGAAACCGTTTTATTTTCAGCCATTTTTATTCAATTTGAGTCTGCAATATAGGAAAAAGTCTTTATTGAGCTGCCGGCTGGGCCAGGGCTCAGTAAAGATCATCCAGCTTCATTTTCAGGTATTTCAACACGCTGCGATGGGTGCTGAAAAGGGTAATAAAAATACCCAGTATGATCAGGCCGATAAACAGCAGGGCCAGGGTGGTATTATCATGAATGGCTCTCATTTCCGGCAGGATCCGCTCAGCCACTACGATCACAAGAATAACGGCGGCGATAGCGATGATCCCACTGATGGCTCCATTGATAATAGCCCTGATATTCATGGGTTTGGCAATGAACCAGCGTGTAGCTCCCACCATCTGCATGGTTTTGATAAGGAAGCGGTTGCTGAACATGGCGAGGCGGATAGTATTGTCGATCAGGATGATCACCACCAGTGCCAGGATAATGGCCACTGCCAGAAGGATAATACTGATCCGTTTTACGTTTTTATTCAGGTTATCGACCAGGGCCTGCGGATAAGCCACTTCGGCGATATAGGTCTGCTGCTGCAGGTCGGCCTGGATAAGGTTGAGGGAGTCTGTGTTCATATACTCCTTTTTCACCTTGAAATTTATGCTGTTGGGCAAGGGGTTTGCATCAAGCACTTTGTCCCAGTTTTCGTTGCCATCACCCAGGTAGATCTTTTTTGCCTGCTCCTTGGTGATAAACTCGATGGACTTTACATATGGTTTGGCAGATATATATTGCATGAGGGCAGTGCTGTCAGACGGGTTGAGATCACCTCTGAGTTCAGCCCGCAGCTCCACGCTTTCCTTAAAGTAATTGCCGAGCTTATTGGCATTGATCACTAACCAGCCGATGATGCCGAGAAGGAATAAAACCAGTGTAACGCCCAGGATGGACATAAAATACGAGGGTTTGCCTCTCTTGATAGAAGCTTTGCCGGATTTGGCCATAGCATAGAATTTTGAAATGAATGGGTTAACCAACTTCCAGGAGAAGCCCTGAAACGAAGCAGGTATTGCAAAAATAGCCAATTTAAGACCTATAATCAGTATTTTTGCTGCCCTTTTAAACGGTTGCAGGGAGCCTATATTGCCATAGGGAATAAAAGATATTTGTTAAAACTATCGGGCAATCAAATTAACCAACAAAACAGGATGGAATACAATTTCAGGGCTATCGAAAAAAAATGGCAGCAGCATTGGAAAGAAACGGAGGCATACCGGGTCTCGAATGAAAGCAATAAGCCCAAGTACTATGTACTGGACATGTTCCCTTACCCAAGCGGAGCAGGCCTTCATGTGGGTCATCCCTTAGGCTATATCGCTTCCGATATCTATAGCCGCTACAAAAGGCTGAAAGGATTCAATGTGCTTCATCCGATGGGGTTCGACAGCTTTGGATTGCCTGCAGAACAGTATGCCCTCGACACAGGTCAGCACCCCGCTGTAACCACCCGGAACAATATCGCTACTTTCAAATCGCAATTGAACAATATCGGCTTTTGCTACGACTGGAGCCGTGAAGTGAACACCAGCGAACCCCATTACTATAAGTGGACACAATGGATCTTCCTGCAATTGTTCGATTCTTTCTATAACCGGCAAACTCGCCGGGCAGAGAGGATATCCGTACTCACTGCAGCTTTTGAGAAAGAAGGCAACAAAAACCATCCATGCCCCGGCGATCCTGCGTTGAAGTTTACTGCCGACGAATGGGAAAATTTCGACACTGCCCGGAAAATGGATGTGTTGATGAACTATCGCCTTTCCTATTGCGGATATGGCGAGGTGAACTGGTGCGAAGCATTAGGCACTGTGCTCGCCAACGACGAAGTAGTGAATGGTGTGAGCGAACGTGGCGGTTACCCTGTAGTAAAAAAGAAATTAAGGCAATGGTATCTCCGTATTACGGAGTATGCTGACCGCTTGCTGGAAGGACTGGAAAGCGTTGACTTCAGCGAAGCGATGAAGGAAATGCAAACCAACTGGATCGGCAAATCAAGTGGAGCGGAGGTTGAGTTCGGGGTCACAAGCCAGGAGTCGGGAGTCGGGAACAAGCTGAAGGTTTATACGACCCGGCCTGATACGATCTTTGGAGTGGACTTTATGGTAATTGCTCCTGAACATGAGCTGGTTGATCAGATCACAACAGAGGAGCAGGCAAAGGCAGTGGAAGAATACATTACGTATGTAAAAAGCAGGAGTGAACGTGAGCGTATGGCTGAGAAGAAGATCAGCGGCGTATTTACCGGGGCTTTTGCAGAAAATCCTTTTGATGGACGCCAGATCCCTGTCTGGATATCTGAGTATGTGCTGGCAGGATATGGTACAGGTGCTATCATGGCTGTGCCTTGCGGTGATGAACGTGATTTTAAATTCGCCCAGCATTTTAATATACCCATCACCAATATCATCGGTTCTTACTTTAAAGGTGATGAGGCTAACCCTACTAAAGATGCCATTCTGCAAAACTCAGGTTTCCTGAATGGAATGGTGATGCGGGATGCCATAGAAGCTGTGATCGGGGAAGTGGAGAAAAGAGGCATTGGCGTAAGGAAAACAAATTATAAAATGCGGGATGCTGCTTTTAGCCGGCAGCGTTATTGGGGCGAGCCATTTCCCATTAAATGGATTGATGGGATCGCTTATCCTTTGGATGAGAAAGAACTGCCGTTACAACTGCCGCATGTTGATTCCTACAAACCAGGTCCCGAAGGGGAAGGTCCACTGGCCAATATTCCTGCCTGGACATCACAGCATCTTGAAACGAACACTATGCCCGGTTATGCCGGCAGCAGTTGGTATTTCCTGCGCTATATGGACCCGCATAATAAAGAAGCATTTTGTGATCGCAAGGCTTCTGATTATTGGGGACAGGTGGATGTTTATATCGGTGGCACCGAACATGCTGTAGGGCACTTGCTGTACAGCCGCATGTGGACGAAAGCCTTGTATGATCTTGGTTATATCAGTCATGATGAACCATTCAGGAGACTGATCAACCAGGGAATGATACAGGGGAGCAGCCGGTTTGTGTATCGTATAAGAGGTACAAACAAATTTGTATCAGCAGGATTGAAGGATCAGTATGAGGCTGATGAAATTCATGTAGATGTCAATATTGTTGATGGTTTGGAACTGGATATAGAAGCATTTAAAAAGTGGCGTGAAGAATACGGAGACGCTGAGTTCGTTCTGGAAAACGGTAAATATATCTGTGGTACGCTTACTGAAAAAATGAGTAAACGTCTGTATAATACTGTTAATCCTGACGACCTGGTTAATAAATACGGTGCTGATACATTCCGCATGTATGAAATGTTCCTCGGTCCTGTTGAAATGAGTAAACCCTGGGACACCAAAGGCATTGAAGGCGTTCATCGCTTCCTGAAAAAATTATGGCGGCTTTTTTATGATGAAATAAAAGGTAAAGTGTGGACAGATGAAAAAGCAACCGATGCCGAACTGAAAGTGCTGCACAAATCCATTCGTCAGATAGAAGAAGCCACTGACCGCTTCAGCTTTAACACCGGTGTGAGTGGTTTTATGATCGCTGTGAATGAGCTGAATGACCTGGACTGCCATAAAAAAGAGATACTGCAATCCCTGCTGATATTGCTGACACCGTATGCCCCCCATATCGCTGAAGAGCTTTGGCAGCAACTGGGCAATGAGGGCAGCGTGCTGAATGCGGCCTACCCCGTTTTTGAAGAGAAATATGTGAAGGAGACCAGCAAGGAATATCCTGTGTCTGTAAATGGTAAGCTCCGCACCACCATAAATATTTCCCTTGAAGCCACGCCTGCCGAAGTAGAAAAGCTGGCGCTGGAAAATGAAGTGGTGCAGAAATGGCTGGAAGGAAAGGCTCCGAAGAAGATCATATTCGTGAAGGGGAAGATGGTGAATGTGGTTGTGTAGCCAATCAACTGTCAACATTTTTACCGGCGGTAATTTCTGAACTGCTTTTGGTTGTATTTTCAGCCATAAAACAGTCATCCATGAAGAAAGTCTTCTCCCTGGCCCTGCTATGCTGCACAGCACAGCTTTTTGCCCAGGACCCATCTGCCTATTTTTTATCGAACCCCTGTCTTACACCTGATGGACAAACAGTGATCTTCAGTTTTGAAGGTGATCTCTGGAAAGCATCTGTAAAAGACGGACAGGCAACCCGCCTTACTGCCATGCAGGGTTATGAAACCAGTCCGCGCGTATCACCCGACGGTAAATGGATCGCTTTTACCGGCCGCCAGTATGGAAATGCAGACATATTCATTATGCCTGTGAATGGCGGAGATGTAACCCAGATCACTTATCATAGCGGCAATGATGAAGTGACCAGTTGGAGCTGGGATTCCAAATACATTTATTTCAACAGCAGCCGGATGGGCCAGATATCAGGCTTTAAAGTGGCTGCAACCGGCGGCACACCCTGGCGTGTTTTAGGAGATTATTTCTTCCTGTTCGATCATAACCTGGTTGAGCATCCTTCTTCTGGCGAGATCTTCTTTAATGATACATGGGAAAGCTCCAACCAGGTGCAAAGAAAACGCTACAAAGGGCCATTCAACCCGGATATACAATCCTACAATCCTCAATCCAAACAACACAAGAAGTATACCGACTGGGAAGGAAAAGATTTCGGTGCTACTATTGATCGCAACGGCAACATCTATTTCATCTCTGATGAAGCCAATGGCGAGTATAATTTGTATTCGTTGGAAAATGGCAAAAAGAAAGCTCTGACAAGGTTCAGCTCTTCTATTAAAACACCCATTGTAAATGCTCAGGGAGGAAAGGTCGTATTTGAAAAAGATTACCAGTTATGGTTGTATGATGTAAAGAGTGGTAAGGACAACAAACTGGATATTGCCATCGTCCGCAACAATGTGCTGCCAAAAGAAAAAGACTTTGATGTTAAAAGCAATATCAGCGCTTTTGATGTATCGCCTGACAATAAGAAGCTTGCTTTTGTTTCAAGAGGCGAATTATTTGTAAGCGATATCGACGGCAAATTCATTCAACAGGTTAAAAGGGGTTCTGCTGAACGCGTGCGCGAAGTGAAATGGACCAGTGATAACAAAACACTATTATTCAACCAGACACTGGATGGCTACACCAACTGGTATACAGTGAGTGCAGATGGTAAAGGCGCTATCAAACAATTGACACGGGATGCAAAAAACAATCGCGACGCAGCATTGAATAAGAAAAGAGATAAGGCCGTTTATCTCAGCGGCCGCGACGAAGTACGCCTGCTTGATCTGAAGACCGGTGAAAGCAAAACCATCGCAAAAGAAGAGATCTGGGGATTTCAAAATAGCGAGCCGGGTTTTTCACCCAACGACGAATATGTGGTGTTTACCGTATACAAGAATTTTGAAAGGGATA
This sequence comes from Chitinophagaceae bacterium, assembly GCA_051954695.1. Lineage (GTDB taxonomy): Bacteria > Bacteroidota > Bacteroidia > Chitinophagales > Chitinophagaceae > Terrimonas_A. The sequence goes on along the minus strand of JBQCHL010000022.1, from coordinate 43,466 downwards.
TTTATGTTCACAACCTGAAAGAAAATAAGACAACCAATCTGACCAATACAGATATTACAGAAGCTGATCCGGTATGGTCGCCTGATGGAAAATATATTTATTTCACTTCCCAACGGTTAAGACCATCTTATCCTTTTGGAATGGGTAATGCAAAAGTGTACAGGATCGCGTTGGAAAACCTGGACGAACCTTTCCGCACAGATAAATTTGATGAGCTTTTCAAAGAAGAGAAAAAAGATACAACTGCCAAAAAAGATACGGCCAAAAAAGCAACTGCTGCAGCACCACCTGTTAAAACCATTGCTATCGATACTGATGGCATCATGGACAGGATAGAACAAATAGGGCCGTTTGCAGGAGCCCAGTTTCTCATTGGTGTGTACCAGAAAGGAGAAAAAACTATTGTGTTGTACCAAAGCAACCATGGTGAAGGCCGCACAGCTATATGGAAAACTGTGAAAGAGCCGTTTGAGCAGGACAAAACAGAAAAAGTTGCCGATGGTGGCGTGGCAGGTATAACTGAAGCCGGCGATAAATTATATGTGCTGTTGAATGGCGTGATCAATAAACTGAACCTGGACCTTAACCGCCTCGACCCGATATCCACCAGTTTCACTTTCCGCCGTAATCTTTCTGCAGAGTTCAGCCAGATGTTTGAAGAAGCCTGGGCGCAGATAGAAGAAAATTATTATGATGAAAATTTCCATGGGCTTGACTGGAAAAAAACAAAAAAGTACTACCAGCAATTCATTCCCAATCTGAACAACAGATCTGATCTGCGGATACTACTGAATGATATGTTAGGAGAATTGAATTCATCGCACCAGGGCTTTGGCACTTTTGGAACAGATGAAGCTGTAGCCTTGAACAATTCAACAATGGAAACAGGGATCATCTTCGATGATGCTTCACCCTATACCGTAAAATATATTCTGAAGCGTTCGGCTGCGGATAAAAAAGGAATTGATATCCGTGGCGGTGATGTGTTGACAAAAGTGAACGGAGAGCCTGTTGAAACTAACAAAGACCGTAGTTTTTATTTTACCCGTCCTTCGCAAGACAAGGAAATACGATTGGAATTCAGCCGGAAGGGGCAACCCATCAGTGTAAAGCTGCATCCGCAATCCAGCCTGTTCAACACACTGTATGATGAATGGGTAGACAAGAACCAGCAGCGTGTAGATGAAAAGAGCAAGGGCCGGATCGCTTACGGCTATATGAAGAATATGGGGCAGGGAGAACTGGAGCAATTCATCATCGACATGACAAAGGAGCTGAATAAAAAAGATGCACTGATCTTTGATCTCCGTTACAATACCGGTGGTAATGTGCATGATGAAGTGCTGAAATTCCTTTCACAAAGGTCTTACCTGAAATGGAAATACCGCCAGGGTGGCTTATCGCCGCAATCTAATTTTGCACCGTCCGACAAACCTATTATCCTGCTTACTAACGAACAATCCCTGAGTGATGCAGAAATGACTTCGCAAGGCTTTAAAGCATTGAAGCTGGGCAAGATCGTAGGTAATGGAACTTATCGTTGGATCATTTTTACCAGTGGTGTTAGCCTGGTCGACAACTCATCTGTTCGTATGCCCAGTTGGGGCTGTTATAGCCTCGAAGGAAAAGACCTGGAGATGAGCGGTGTACAGCCGGATATACTGGTGATCAACTCATTCGATGATAAATTGAATGGACGCGATCCTCAACTGGACAAGGCAATTGAAGAGATATTGAAACAGATAAAATAGCCTGATTCAAACAAGCTATAATGAATAAGGGCGCAACAATTATGTTGCGCCCTTTGTGTTTGTATATTGATGGATGCTTTTAATGGTATCGCCTGAACTGTTAATTTTGGATATGCCAATAAATTTTGAAGAAGCCCTGGGAACCCTGCTGTTTGCACCCGTGGTCCCTTTTGATCCTGGAACGGATAAATTGCTGTTGCTGGATTTTACGGGAAGCAATAAAAGTCTTACAGAAGATATATTGAAAGACACTACGAAGTTTTCTGCATATATAAATGACCTGTTGGGTAGCGCAGGTGCACGTTATGGCATTGGCGGGTATAATGAACACCGGACAGTATACAGCCGCAGCAAAGTTTTTGATGCCCCTGTACCCGGTGAGGAACCACGCCGTCTCCATCTTGGAACAGATATCTGGGGTAAGCCTTATACAGCTATTATGGCCCCGTTGGATGGTATTGTACATAGCTTTGCTTTCAATAACCAGTTTGGCGACTATGGAGCAACTATCATTTTATCCCACCAGGTGAATGGATATACCTTCTATACGCTGTACGGTCATTTGAGTCTTAACTCGCTTAAGAATTTATATGAAGGACAAAATATCCGGAAGGGGCAGGTGTTTGCAGAGTTTGGAATCCCTTATGAAAATGGACATTGGCCTCCGCATCTGCATTTTCAGGTTATACTGGATATGAAAAACAGGAAAGGTGATTATCCCGGTGTTTGCAAGTATTCAGAAAAAGAGGAATGGTTAAAGAATTCACCTGATCCTGATACATTGCTACAATTGAACAGGTATGAAATTTTTTAGCCCTATCCGTCGGCTATCCCTAAATTTACACCATGGCCAACCCCAATTTGAATTCAGATAAAGGTATGCTCAGTGCGGCGGATAAGGAATTTGAAAACAATATCCGGCCTTCGCAGTTGAATGATTTTGCCGGGCAAGCCCGGGTGATCGAGAACCTGAGGATATTCATTAAAGCAGCTAAAATAAGGGGCGAAGCGTTAGACCATGTTTTATTCCATGGCCCTCCCGGTTTGGGAAAGACCACTCTTTCCAGGATCGTGGCGCACGAATTAGGGGTGAACATCAAGGAAACATCGGGTCCGGTGATTGAGAAACCTGGCGATCTGGCTGGTCTGCTCACCAATCTTGAACCGCATGACGTATTGTTTATCGATGAGATCCATCGCTTAAGCACCGTAGTGGAAGAATACCTGTATGCTGCCATGGAAGATTACCGGATAGATATTATGATTGATACCGGCCCCAATGCCCGCAGCATACAACTTAGCCTCAATCCTTTTACCCTGATCGGTGCAACCACACGTAGCGGCCTGCTCACAGCTCCTTTATTATCGCGTTTTGCGATCAAATCAAGACTTGAGTATTACAGTGCTGCTACATTGAATAAAATCATTCAACGTTCTGCCGGTATATTGGGTGTTGCAATTTCTGACGAAGCCGTTACAGAGATTGGCCGCCGGAGCCGTGCCACACCGAGAATTGCCAATGGCCTGCTCAGAAGGGTAAGAGATTTTGCACAGGTGCTGAATGACGGCGAGATCGACCTGGGTATTACGCAGCATGCGCTTAAAGCACTGAATGTGGATGAGCATGGGCTGGATGATATGGACAATCGTATCCTGAGCACCATCATCGATAAATTTAAAGGTGGCCCTGTAGGTATTTCTACTATTGCCACTGCTGTAGGGGAAGAAGCCGGCACACTCGAAGAAGTGTATGAGCCATTCCTTATCCAGGAAGGTTTTATCCAACGCACACCGCGTGGCAGGGAAGTGACCCATAAAGCATACGAACACCTTGGGAAAAAATATAACCGGGGAGATAATTCCAACCTTCTTTTTCCTTAACGCTGTATACTATTAAAAAGTTTAAGGGTTCAAGGTTTAACATTAAACCTTGAACCCTTAAACTTTTTAATAGTATTTGCTATTCTTAGCTTACAACAAGCCTGAACCCATTTCCATGAATGTTCACGATCTCGATCTTCGGATCATCTTTTAGATACTTCCTCAGTTTAGCAATGTACACATCCATGCTGCGGCCATTGAAATAGGTATCGCTGCCCCAGATCTTTTTCAGGGCCTGATCGCGCGGTAAAAGATCATTTAAATGCTCAGCCAGCATTTTCAGCAATTCATTCTCTTTGGGAGAAAGGGTTTGTGTAACTCCTTTATGTGTTAACTGGCGCAGTTTGGGATTGAAATGATAGCTGGCAAGATCAAATTCTTTGTTCTCTGTTTCTTTATTGATCTCGTCATTCCTTTTCAGGATAGCTTTTATTTTCAGTAATAGAACTTCACTGTCAAAAGGCTTGGTGATATAATCATCGGCGCCGAGTTTGTATCCCTGGATAATATCTTCTTTCATGGTTTTTGCACTCAGGAAGAAAAGGGGAATATCGGGATCAACATCCCTGATCTCTTCAGCCAGGGTGAATCCATCCATATTTGGCATCATTACATCCAACAGGCAAAGCTCAAATTTTTCACGCTGGAAAGCAGCGAGGCCAAGGCGGCCATCCCTTTCCAGGGTAACGTCATAATCATTCAGTTCCAGGTAATTTTTCAATACACTTCCCAGGTTTGGATCATCTTCGCACAACAAGATTTTGGGTTTCTTTGGTTCCATTTTATGCTGGTTTTATTCTTTGAGGACAAATAAAAGTAAATCATTTGCCAAACTTCATTGAAATTAAATATTTTTTTGTTAAAGCCTTAGTCAGGAAGTATCGCAACGGACGCAACGATTACGCAAAGTACGCCACATTGCGTTCTCCGCGTAATCGTTGCGATACCTTAACGGCCTTCAATTTCTATCGTCTATTGTTTAATTTTGCCTTTTTATTCTGTTATCATGGCCATGCATATTACGCCGGACAACCGGCTGAAAAAACTGATCGTGATCGGCGACAGGCTGCTGATCAAACTTGCCAAAGCGAATGAACAAACGCCCAGCGGGCTTTACCTGCCGCCCGGCGTTCAGGAAAAGGAAAAAGTGCAACAGGGATATGTGATCAAAACCGGTCCCGGGTATGCCATTCCCATGCCTGTAGAGGAAGAACCCTGGAAAAGTGATGAAGAGAAAGTGAAGTATGTTCCCCTTCAGGCCAAAGAAGGCGACCTGGCCATATTCCTGCTCAGCGGGGCAACCGAAGTGATGTACGAGAATGAAAAATACTATATCGTACCACAAGGAGCTGTGCTGATGCTGGAAAGGGAAGAGGATTTATAAACTTCCCCAAATCCTTGTAACTTTCCTTTAAATTCTTTCTATGGCTGATACAAATCCGTTTCTCGATGCAGTAAAATCAGGCTACACTTTCAAAGGCGAAAGCTTTAAGATCGGTGTAGGCATGCTCAATGGTGAAGTAGTGCCCGGTGCCGATGTTTCCATTCCTTTCAGGACCCTCAACCGTCACGGACTTATTGCCGGAGCAACCGGTACAGGTAAAACCAAAACCCTCCAGGTGCTGAGTGAATGCCTGAGCGATGCAAGCGTGCCCGTGTTGCTGATGGATATAAAAGGCGATCTCAGCGGCATCGCTGCTGAAGGTTCTGTGAATGATAAAATAAAAGAACGCTATCAGAAGCTGAATATGGAATATAAACCTTCAGCTTTTCCTGTCGATCTTTTAACCCTCAGTCAACAGAAAGGTGTAAGGCTGCGTGCAACAGTAAGTGAATTCGGCCCGGTTCTTTTATCCAAGATACTCGGCCTGAATGATACACAAGGCGGGTTTGTTGCCATGATCTTTAAGTATTGTGATGATACAAAGCTTCCCCTGCTCGATCTGAAAGATTTTACCAAAGTGCTTCAGTATGTAAGCAATGAAGGAAAGGCCGAGCTGGAAAAAACTTATGGCAAAATATCTACTACTTCCACAGGCACCATCCTCCGTAAAGTAATTGAATTGCAACAGCAGGGCGCTGATCTTTTCTTTGGAGAAAAAAGCTTTGAAGTGGATGATCTCATGCGTATCAGCGATGATGGCAGAGGCATGATCTCCATTGTAAGGGTAACAGACCTGCAGGACAGGCCCAAACTATTCTCTACTTTCATGCTGCAATTGCTGGCTGAACTGTATGCGACTTCGCCTGAAGAAGGAGATCTCGACAAACCAAAACTGGTACTGTTTATTGATGAAGCACATCTTATTTTCCAGGAAGCCAGTGAGGCCTTATTGCAGCAGATCGAAACGATCATCAAACTGATCCGCTCCAAAGGGATAGGTATTTATTTCTGTACGCAAAACCCGATGGATGTGCCGGCATCAGTGCTTGCACAATTGGGATTGAAAGTGCAGCATGCCCTTCGTGCATTCACAGCAGCCGATCGCAAAGTGATCAAGCAAACAGCAGATAACTATCCTGAAACAACATTTTATAAAACAGAAGACCTGATCACGCAACTGGGTATCGGTGAAGCACTGGTGACCATTCTGAATGAAAAAGGCATCCCTACGCCATTGGTGCATTGCATGCTTTGCTCGCCCCGCAGCCGGATGGATATCTTATCTGAGGTGGAGATTGACGCTATTGTAAGCAAATCAAAGATTGCAGCTAAATACAACCAGGTAATAGATAGCCAGAGTGCGTATGAAATACTTACCGACAAATTGAATGAAGCTGCTGCAAAAGCAGATGAAGATAAAAAGCAGGCCGACCAGGAAAAAGAGGAAAAGAAAAGACCTGCTGCAAAGGAAAAAGGCTTTTTTGATGATCCTACTGTAAGAAGCATGACCAGGACTGCAGGGAATACGATCGTACGCAGCTTGCTTGGTGCATTAGGGCTTGGAGGAAGAAGCCGTAGGAAAAGTTTATTTTAAACGGACACGTCCATCTTTTTCAATCCATAATTTATTTTCAGCCTGGAGGAATTCAATCACCTTCCAGGCTTTTTCTTTTTTTATATCCTGCAGTTGATTGAAAAGCTCTTTTACCTCTAGCGCATCATCCTGCATGATATGCCTGATGCGATCATGAATAGCTGTGAACTCTTCTTTGCTTAGACTGAGCTTTTTTTGTTTCAGGCAATTGTCACAGATCCCGCAGGTCCTGATATTATTATCACCAAAATAAACCCCGATCATCCGGCCGCGGCAGTCTGCTTCTTCTTTTACATAAGAGATCATCGTAGCCACTCTTTTTTCAAAAATGGCTTTTCGTTGCTGGTAGGCATTGATATTGATACTAAGTTGTTCGCTCCTAACCCTGTTGCGCTGAAAATATAGCTGGGGTGAATCTTTACGGGGAGAATAATCAATAATACCTGCAGAATGCAATTCCTGGAGCTGCTGCTTTACTTCTTCCAGGTCTTTTCGCATCAATTGCGCCAGCAATAATTCAGAAATGAAACATGGATAGTCGAAAATACCTTCATAAGACCGTAGCAATGTTTTAATCAATGGGTCCAGTGCTGGTCGCTCCTGTTCAAAACGGTAGAGATATTCTTTTGTTACAGTAAACTGAATGGTAGAAGGAAGGAATACCTGTTCATTCAATGTCAGCCATCCTTCCTGCTCCAAAGTTTTGAGGGAATATAAAGTGGTGAAATTGTCCAGCCCGAATTTTTTACCAAAATCGGCCATATCAAAATCGAAAGAAGAGCCTTCGCCTGTTCCTGCTTCCAGTTGCAGGTAATTGGCAATAGCCAGGTACACCTGCCGGATCTTTTCCAATTCAGGAAAACGCTGTGCAGACAGACCATTCAGTTCTTCCAGGTCTTTATCTGCATACAACAACACTGCAAAGGAATGCTTCCCATCGCGGCCAGCCCTTCCTGCTTCCTGGTAGTAATTTTCCAGGCAATCAGGAGTATCAGCATGGATCACTGTACGCACATCCGGTTTGTCGATCCCCATGCCAAATGCATTGGTGCAAACGATCACTCTTATTTCATTCTTTATCCAGGCTTCCTGTTTTCTGTTCCGTTCTTCCTGTGTAAGGCCGGCATGGTAGTAGTCACTTGAGATTCCTTGCAATTGCAGCAATTCGCTGATCTCTTTGGTGCGTTTCCTGCTTTTGCAGTAAATAATGCCTGTTCCCGGTATCCTGCCAAGTATCTCGCTGATCTTATTGATCTTTGAATCCACATTAAAAACACTGTAAGACAGGTTAGACCGCTCAAATGATTGCCGGAAAACCTGCTGCTGTTGGAAATGGAGCTTATCCATAATATCCTGCTGCACTTCAGGCGTGGCAGATGCAGTAAGTGCGAGAACAGGAATATCGCTCAGCTCTTCTCTTAATGCAGCAATGCGCAAATAAGGAGGACGGAAATCGTATCCCCATTGGGAAATACAGTGTGCTTCATCAACAGCTACCAGGTTAATATGCATTCCCGGCAGGTACTCTTTGAATAAAGAAGTTTCCAGCCGTTCAGGTGAAACATATAGGAATTTGCAATTGCTTTCGGTCACCAGTTGCAAAATGTTGATCACTTCTTTACGCTTCATGCCGGAGTAAATGGCAAAAGCAGTGATGCCTTTTTTTCTTAAACCTTCTACCTGGTCTTTCATCAATGCGATGAGAGGAGAAATGACCAGGCATGTCCCTTCCATGGCCATGGCCGGCACCTGGTAGCAAAGGGATTTGCCGCCGCCGGTGGGCATAAGCGCAAGCGTGTCTTTTCCGTCCAGTACAGATTGGATGATGTCTTCCTGCAAAGGGCGGAACTGGCTATAACCCCAGTATTGTTTTAAGATTTGAGAAAGGGCCATGAGAAGCGGAAGGTAGTTGTTTTGGATTTAGTTTTAGTATCGCAAAGGCCGCAACGTTGCGGCCTTTGCGATACTACTCCACTTTCTTAATATAAAGTCTGCCTGAGTTAATAGCCAGCACCACATCACTCAATCCCATTACCAACGCTGCAAATCCTGGCTTCAGCAAACCCAGCGCTGCAACAGGAATAGCTATTATATTATAAGCAAAAGCCCAGAAAAGATTTTGTTTAATGGTAGTATAAGTATGTTTACCCAACCCCAATGCCATTGGTAACTTTTTCAATCCATGATTCATCAGCACCACTTGTGCAGTCTGCATTGCCATTTGTGAAGCATCACTCATGGAAATACCCACTGTGGCTTTAGCTAATGCAGGTGCATCATTAATGCCATCACCTACCATCGCTGTTGGAGCAGTTGCACTTTTTGCTGCAATGATCTGCAGCTTTTGTTCTGGTGTTTGCTCTGCAATCACTTCTTCAATGCCCAATTCTTTTGCAAGCTGATCGGCTTTGGCCTGGCGGTCGCCGCTTAGCAGGATGGTCTTAATACCTTTCGCATGGAGGTAACTGATTACAGGTTTTGCTTCAGGGCGTATTTCATCTTTCACATCTATCCAGCCAATCAATTGCTCATTTTTCAGAATGTAGATATTATGAGTATCGTCATTAGTATGAGTTTTGGCCACCGCAAACGAAGCTGCTTTATACGTATTACCTTCTTTATCTTCAGCCTGCATACCCAGTCCCTTGATCTCTTCTATTTTTTTCCAGCGTATCTCATCTTTCATTTTCCATTCAGCGCTGATGCTTTTCGCAATAGGGTGGTTGGAATATTTTTCGAGTGAAAAAACAATGCGTTTGAATTCTTCTGTTGTGATGGATTCACTGGTCAGTTTCCATTCGCTTACCATGAACTTACCGGTTGTAAGCGTACCTGTTTTATCAAATACTACCTGTTGAATGTTTTTGAACAATTCGAGGCTGGTAGCATTGCGGAACAGGATACCATTCCGTGCGCCTCTTCCAACACCTACGGCAATAGCAGCAGGAGTAGCCAGTCCCATTGCACAGGGGCAGGCGATCACAAGCACGGCAATGCTTCGCATCAGGGAAGGGGTGAACTCACCGAGGATGACCCAGTTCACAATAAGGGTGACTGCTGCAATACCCAACACAACCGGGACAAAAATGGCACTGATCTTATCTGCGAGCTGTTGCACTGGTGGTTTTTCTCCCTGTGCTTCTTTTACCAGGTTGATGATACCTGCTAGCACAGTGTCTTTACCGGCGGCTGTCACCTGTGCTTTCACTGTCCCGTTTTCGAGTATGCTGCCGCCGATCAACTGGTCTTTGCTTTTTTTATGGAGCGGTATGCTTTCGCCGGTAATGATGGCTTCATTCACATCGGCTTCACCCCAGAGTATTTTACAATCAGCGGGCACCTGTTCACCTGTTCTGATCAGGATAAGATCACCGGAATGCAATTGATCGCTTTCTATCGGGAAGATATGTTCCTGGTGCTGATCATCATAAGTAAGCATATTGGCCATGACTTTCTGATTAACCGCCAGTTTCTTCAATGCACGTTGGGTTGATTGCAAGGAGGCTTCTTCCAGGTAATTGCCAAGAAAGACCAGCGTAATGATGGTCGCAGTTGTTTCATAGAACATATAATCCTGCGCCTGCCCGATCAGCGTACCATATAAGCTATATACAAAAGAAGCAGCAGCGCCCATCGCCACCAGCACATTCATATTGGGAATGCCATTGCGTAAACTTTTCCAGGCGCTTTTACCAAAGAAAAGCATACCTGCAATAAACACAGGGAGGGTAAGCCCCAGTTGAACCCAGGGGTTCATCAGCCAGTGAAGATGCAACCCGGGGATCATGTGAAGCCATAAAACGGCTGTAAAAGGCAGGCAGAACCAGAACCGCTGAAGATGAGTGGAAAAAAAGCCGTGAGATTCTTCATCATGATCATGGCCATGTCCTTTATGCGCAGCATGGCCATTGCCGGTTACTTTATAACCGAGATCGTGGATGCCTTTGGCCAGATCGGCAGTTGCATGATCGTTGTGAAGATTAAAACTTACGTCTCCTGTGGCAAAATTTACGCGCACTTCTTTCATTCCTTCCTTTTCCAGGTATTTCCGGATGGTAAGGGCGCAATTGGAGCAATCCATTCCGTCTACTTTCCATTGAATCTTTTCCATGATAAATCCTTGAGCTTATAACAAAAGCGGCTTGTGCTTGTTGCAAATTTACCATGCGACGAGGAAGGATGGGAGCAATATATTGGCAACGAGGTTGCTATTCGTTTACATTTGCGGTATGGAGCTGATTTATTCATTGGAAACCATTGCAGAAATTGCAACCCGGTTTTGGAAATTAAATGAGGGGGTCAGGGTATTCGCCTTTCATGGAGAAATGGGTGCCGGCAAAACCACGCTTATTCATGCTTTGTGTGAAGCAAAAGGTGTAAAGGAAGTGATGGGCAGTCCCACTTTTGCCATCATTAATGAATATGGATTTAAAGAAGGCACCAGCGAAGCCGGAAAGATTTTTCATATCGACCTATACCGGCTTCAGGATGAAGAGGAGGCTATCAGGGCAGGCGTAGAAGATTGCCTGTACAGTGATCATATCTCCCTGGTGGAATGGCCTGAAAGGGCGCCTGGTATTTTTCCTGACAATACTGCACATATTTATATAAATGTGGTCAATTCGAGTACCCGCAGGCTCAGAATAGATAGGAATTAGTTATTTTTGAAACCGGCCTTAATGGCTTCAATCAATCGTTCATGAGCCAGCAAAAACCCCGGATAAGCACTTCCTTCAGTTACGAAACCTTAGAGGAAACGCTTGATATCAAACCGAAAGCAGAAGGTATGATGATCGGCATTCCAAAAGAGATCGCTTTCCAGGAAAACCGGATCGCGCTGACCCCTGATGCAGTGAGCGTGCTCGTGAGCAATGGCCACCAGGTAACTATCGAGCATAATGCCGGTGACGCATCCCATTACCGCGATAAAGACTACAGTGAGGCTGGCGCCAAGATCGTGTACGACAGGGCAGAAGTTTTTAAATCGCCCATCCTCGTCAAAAGTGCACCTGTTATTGAAGAAGACCTTCCACTGATACAACAAAACCAGGTGATCATTTCACCCATACATCTTTCCGTGCTCAAAGCCGAGATACTGGAAACAATGATGGAAAGAAAGGTCACTGCCATTTCGTTTGAAAATCTGAAAGACGATAGTGATTCCTATCCTATTGTTCGAAGCATGAGCGAGATCGCTGGTAGCGCCGTAATGCTGATCGCTGCGCAATACCTGAGCTCTGCGAATCATGGTAAGGGTGTGTTGTTGGGAGGTATTTCCGGCATAGCTCCTACCAAAGTAATTATCATCGGCGCAGGCATTGTAGGCGAGTATGCTGCAAGAGCAGCTCTCGCATTGGGAGCATCGGTAAAGGTGTTTGATAACAGTGTATATCGTTTAAAGAGGCTGCAGAATAATATCGGCCATCGCTTATGGACTTCGGTGATTGAGCCGCGAATGCTGGCAAAGCAATTAAAGACCTGCGAAGTGGCTGTAGGGGCATTGGGTTCTGAAAGCGGGAGAACGCCAATGGTGGTAACAGAAGAAATGGTAAGCAATATGCGTCCCGGTTCTGTTGTCATAGATGTGAGCATCGATCGCGGCGGATGTTTTGAAACATCAGAGATCACCAGTCATGAACATCCCATTTTTATGAAATATGGGGTGATACATTATTGTGTACCGAATATTCCTTCAGGTTTTTCCCGCACTGCTTCGCATGCCATCAGCAATGTGCTTATGCCGCTGCTGCTGGAAGCAGGTGAAGAAGGAGGCTTTGAAAACCTGGTATGGCATAGAGTGCATCTGCGCAGCGGGATCTATTTATTTAAAGGGGCTCTCACCAATTTTTACCTGAGCGAACGGTTCGATCTGAAATACACCGATTTGAACCTGTTGATCGCCAGTCAGAGATGAACAGAATGTTAACAGTCCCTTCCCTGGTTTTTTCTTACCTTCGCGGCAATGAAAAAATGGATTGCCACATACATTTTATTCGTTAGCTGTATTATTTTCTCCATAAGTGGCGCGGCAAACAGCGGCCAGCAGTTTTCTTCTTGCATTAATGCAAAAAAACCAGCTACTCAAAAAACAAAGGCATTCCATTCAAAATTCTTTTTAAAAAATAAGAAGGCCCATGAAGAACGGCCTGATGAATTCTGCCGTTCTCTTATCAGTACACATGCCCAGTGCTTTTCCCAGATCACTCTTGTTGTCCCTGAGGAATACCCTGCCATGTTTCCGGGTACCATTACTCCGCGATCAGTTGCAGTGCCAGGGATGGTAGTGCACAAAGGATACCTTCTTCATTTATTTCCCTCTCATTATTTTTGGTAAAGCAGTTTGTATTGATGATTCTTCCGGAATAATGATGGAAGATGCAGAAAGTTTAAATCATCCCTGTAACGTATTGCGCGACACCGGGACTGATGAGTCTGCCGAAGACTAGTGCAGGCAGATATTCGTGAACGTGTAAATCAATCCGATGCTTCATTTACCTCATCTGATCACAGACCTCGGCCTTATACTTGGGGCAGCAGCAATTATTACTATTATATTCAAATGGCTTAAGCAGCCCCTGGTGCTTGGCTATCTTATTGCCGGCTTTCTTGTGGGGCCGCATTTCACTGTGTTTCCCACTGTAGCCGAGGTAGAAAATATAAGCGTCTGGGCAGAGATCGGTGTTATCATTCTTTTATTCAGCCTGGGTCTTGAGTTCAGTTTCAAAAAATTACTAAAGGTCGGCACACCGGCTTCCGTTACAGCAGTTGTGGAAGTAGTGTTCATGCTGATGATCGGTTATGTGGCGGGTTCATTGATGGGCTGGTCAAAAATGGACAGCATCTTCCTGGGCGGTGTGTTGAGTATTTCTTCCACAACCATTATCATCCGTGCCTTTGAAGAGTTGGGTGTGAAGGGACATAAGTTTGCTGGTCTTGTATTTGGCATCCTGATCGTGGAAGACCTTGTAGCGATCGTGTTGATGGTATTGTTATCAACACTTGCCGTGAGTTCGCAGTTTGCTGGAACAGATATGCTGATGTCGGTAGCCAAACTCGTGTTCTTCCTGGTATTATGGTTTATCTCCGGGATATTTTTCCTGCCTACTTTTTTGCGGAAGGCAAAAAAGTTTATGAACGATGAAATGCTGCTGATCACTTCGCTGGCATTATGTATCCTTATGGTTTGGCTGGCAACGATCGTAGGGTTTTCACCGGCATTGGGTGCATTCATCATGGGATCTATACTGGCGGAAACAGTATATGCAGAAAAAATAGAACATCTCATTAAACCTGTAAAAGACCTGTTCGGCTCCGTGTTCTTTGTGTCAGTGGGTATGATGTTCGATCCGCAGATGCTGGCAAAATATGCGTTGCCAGTGGTACTGATCATTGTGGTAACGATCATTGGTAAAGCGCTCAGCACAACTGCCGGCGCACTTATTTCCGGCCAACCGCTGAAATCTTCTGTGCAGGCAGGTATGAGCCTTTCACAGATCGGTGAGTTCTCCTTCATTATTGCCACCCTGGGTTTGACATTAAAAGTGACAAGTGATTTTCTTTATCCGATAGCAGTAGCCGTATCAGCCATCACTACTTTTACCACGCCCTATATGATCAGGATTTCTGAACCATTATATGAATGGCTTCAAAGGAAGTTGCCTGCTTCATGGACAAGTGCGATACACCGTTACAGCAGCCGTTCGCAAACGATCTCCAGTTCTACAGACTGGCAGGTGTATGTAAGAAGCGGAATGGTGAATACTGTACTGGTATCTGTTATCACAACAGCGATCGTTATGCTATCATCCCATTATCTTCTGCCTTATACAAGAACAAGGCTGGGAGATAATACCTGGACCACTGTTATCGGTGCAGTTTGCACACTTGCTTTTATGGCGCCATTCTTATGGTCACTGGCAGTGAAGCAGCACCGGAAAGACCTGGTGGAGAAATTCGTAAGTCAGAATAAGTACCGTACAGGTATGTTATTACTGCAGTTGTTCCGTACAGCGATCGCTATTTTCCTGATCGGCTTCCTGCTCGACAGATTCTTTTCACCACAGATCGCCTTTATTGTAACAGTAGTAATGTTGCTGTTGCTGATCATTTTCTCCAAACGCATACAATTTCTTTATAGCCGCATACGTACCCGGTTTCTTGCTAACTACAATGAACGGGAAGAGCAAAAAGCTAAAAAAGATATGTTGGCTCCCTGGGATGCGCATATTGCAGAATTCGTCTTATCACCTGATATGCCGGGAGTGGGTAAAACATTGAAAGAGCTTGCCTGGAGGGAGAAATACGGGCTCAATGTTGCCATTATCGAAAGGGGCAACATGATAATTAATACACCCAAACGTGATCAACGCATTTTTCCGGGCGATGCATTGTTTATGATCGGTACCGATGATCAGTTGGACCAGTTCAAAGCCGATATGGAAGCCGGAAAATCACTGGTTGTAGAAAAGAAACCGGTAGAAGTGGTACTGGAACATTTTAATGTAACGGATGATTCTGTATTTGCCAACAAGAACATACGGGAAGGTGAAATCCGGGAAAAGATACATGGAATAGTAGTGGGAATCGAAAATGAGAATGGCCGGATCGTAAATCCTGACTCCTCTTACGTTATCAAACCAGGTGACACAGTTTGGGTAGTAGGCGACAAACTAAGATTGTTGTCTTTACAAAAATCCAAACAGCTTGTTTAAAGTTCAAACAAGATTAAAATCTACTCATAAGGTCTCCCTTCCCGTCTTCCCGCCTTACCGGTAAGTTTTTACCGGTAAGGCGGGAAGAACGGGAAGGAAGGCTGAGAATTGAACTTACTTATCTTAGCTGTGGTCAGCATTAACCAATCATTTTTTGCCCGGTCTCCAATGAGACCGGGTTTTGTTTTTTGTGTTCATCCTGAATCGGTTATAAAGTAAAACTGCCTGATCTCCAACGATTAACAAAAATATTTTTCTGTAAATTCTTAATTAAACGTTTGTTTAAATTTAAACAACTGTTTAATTTGCGGCGGATTTCAACCACAGTTATTATGTCAGCATACAATGAAAAGCAGGTACAGATCATGGAGGCGGCAGAAAAGCTATTCGCTGATAAAGGTTTCGAGGGAACTTCTGTCAGGGATATAGCTGAAGGTGCTGGAGTGAACCTGGCCATGATATCCTATTATTTTGGCTCCAAGGAAAAACTGATGGAAGCCATGTTTACTTACCGCGGCACTTCATCCTTATTGCAGTTGGAAGAAATGGTGCAGGATAAAACATTAACGCCTATCCAAAAGGTAGACAAGCTGATCGACCGGTATATAGAGAAGCTGTTGACTAATCAATGTTTTCACCGTGTTGTGGTAAGGGAACAGATGGTCAACAACAACGGGTTTATCTCGGATAAGCTGCAGGAAATAAAAAGGCTTAACCAGGCGCTGATCAAAGAACTGATTGCCCAGGGGCAGCGCAATGGTGATTTTAAAAAGCATGTGGACATACCCTTGCTGATGATCACTCTTGTGGGAACTGTTAGCCACCTGATCACTACCCAGCATTTTTACCGGGAAATAAATAATCTCCAATCACTGACCGAAGAAGAATTTCAAAAACATATACGGAAGAAATTAAGTCATCACCTGAAAGCAATATTTAAAGCAACATTGATGTATGAACAATAAAGTAATGCTCCTGCTGGGAGCTGTGATCCTGATGGCCTGTACCGGGCTGCAGGCGCAGGAGAAAAAATCCCTGAGCCTGCCTGAGGCGATTGATCTCAGTATCAAGAACAGTCACCAATTGAAGAACAGCCAGGCCAAAATAGAAGAAGCGACAGCCGCATTGAAGGAAGCGGTAGATAAAAAATTACCAGACGCAAGCATATCCGGTTCTTATTTATGGCTCAATAACCCGAACATCACCATGAAAAATAAATCCGACAATGGTAACGGTTCTGGTAACTCTGGAGAAACGCCTAAAGTGAACCAGGTGATGTATGGCCTCGCCAATGTATCACTGCCTGTTTATCAGGGTGGGCGGATCCGGTATGGGATCGAATCTTCCCGCTTACTGGCAGAAGCTGCCAAACTGGATGCGGATTATGAAAAGGATGAAGTGATACAGAATACAATAGAAGCTTATATCAACTTATACAAAGCTGGTGCAGCAGTGAAACTGGTAAAAGAAAGTTTAGCCCAGTCTCAGCAGAGAGTGAAAGAATTTTCAGACCTGGAAAAGAACGGGCTGCTTGCAAGAAATGATTTGTTGAAAGCAGAATTGCAGGCTTCCAATAAAGAGCTTTCGCTTGTTGATGCCCAGAACAACCTGCAACTGGCCAATGTTAACATGGACCTGCTGTTGGGCCTGCCTGATCAAACACAATTGGAACTGGATACAGAGTTGGTCAATCAGCCAGCCCAATTGCAGCCGCTTGATGCTTATGTGCAATCCGCCCTTACTAACCGGAAAGATGTAGCCTCTCTCGATCTGCAAAAGAAATCTGCAGAAAGCAGGGTGAAATCTACAAAAGGGGAAATGTATCCCAGCCTGAACGTAACCGGTGGTTATGTGGCTGCTAATATTCCCAATTTCATGTCGGTGACCAATGCCGTGAATGTGGGAGTAGGCGTTTCCTACAATATAGGATCGATCTGGAAAACAAAAGCAAAAGTGCAACAAAGCGAAGCGAGGGTAAAACAACTTGTAGCGAATGAAGCTTTACTCAATGACCAGGTGCGCTTGCAGGTAAACAAAAATTATCTCGATGTTCTCAGCAATCAGAAAAAGGTGCAGGTGTATCAAAAAGCCATTGAGCAGGCAGAAGAGAACTATCGCATCACCAAGAATAAATATGACAATAGCCTGGCCACTACTACCGATCTGCTGGATGCAGACGTAGCACAACTTGAGGCCAAAGTGAACTATGTATATGCTAAAGCAGATGCAGTGGTGATGTACAACAACCTTTTGAAAACAGCAGGCATGCTTGATAATGCCAATAACAAATAATAAAGAAAAGAATCAATTCATTGATATGGAAACAACTCATGCAAAAGCGCCTAAAAAACGGAACCCGGTATTCATCATCATTCTTGCTGTGCTGGTGATCGGTGGTGGCTGGTTTGGTATTTCAAAGTACCAGCATAGCCTTCATCATGAAGACACAGAGGATGCGCAGATCAGCGGCGATATCAGTCCGGTGATTCCCCGTGTATCAGGTTATGTTATGGATGTAAGGGTGAAGGACAACCAACAGGTGAAGAAAGGCGACACCTTACTGGTGCTTGATAACCGCGATTATACGATCAAAGTGAAGCAGGCCGAAGCCGCCTTGCAGATCGCACGTACCAACCTGGGAACTGCCCAGGCCAGCACCTCAGCAGCACATGCAGGCATTGCTACTGCAAGAGCATCTGTAGGCACCATTGATGCACAGATCGAAGCAGCTAAAGTGAATTTATGGAGAGCCAGCCAGGATTATGAACGCTATGCCAACCTGATCAAAGATCATTCTATCACGCAGCAGCAATTTGAACAGGCTTCTGCTGCCAAGCAAAGTGCCGAGCGTCAACTGGGTGTACTGGAAGAACAAAAGAAACAGGCATCAGAACAAACCAATGCAGTGGCTGTACAAAGCAAAGCAACGGCTTCACAGATCAGTGTGGCTGATGCTACCATTCATCAGCGTGAAGTGGATGTGGATGCAGCCAGGCTCGACTTGTCATATACAGTTATCACTGCACCGCAGGATGGATTGGTATCAAAAGTGAATGTGCAGCCTGGTCAATTTGTGCAGGGTGGACAGGCTTTGTTCAGTATAGTGCATGGTGATGCTGTTTGGGTGGTTGCCAATTTTAAGGAAACACAACTGGATAAAATGAAAGTGGGCCAGAAAGTAGTAGTGGAAGCAGATGCTTATCCCGGTCATAAGTTTGAAGCAAATCTTACTTCATTTTCTCCAGCCACAGGTGCCACATTTGCCCTGTTGCCTCCAGATAATGCGAGCGGCAACTTCGTGAAAGTGGTACAACGTTTACCTGTGAAGATCGAATTCACTGATAAAAACGATTCATTGGTGAAAAAGCTCCGTCCGGGGATGAACGTACTGGTGGATGTGCACCTGGATTAATAAAGTTTATGAGTTTAAAAGTTTAAGGTTCTTACAACAGTGGACATATTAAAAGACAGGAACAGCGTAACTACCGGAATCAATGAATTTACTCTGCCTGTAAGAACCTTAAACTTTTAAACCATAAACATCTCTTATTTACTTAATAGCATCTTGGTATGCAACAGGAATCATTAATTGAATATGGATCGAGGCGGGTGATCATTACGCTCACTGCCATCGTGTGCGCCTTACTGGAGATAGTGGACACCACTATCGTGAATGTGGCATTGAATGATATGAAAGGCAACCTGGGCGCTACTACCAGCGAAGTTGGCTGGGTGGTAACGGCTTATGCCATCGGTAATGTGATCATTATTCCACTGACGAGCTGGCTTTCCATGCAGTTTGGCCGGAGAAACTATTTTGCGGCCTCTATTATATTATTTACGATCTGTTCTTTTCTCTGCGGAAATGCCACCACCATCAACGAACTGATCATCTTCCGCTTCTTACAGGGGGTAGGTGGTGGTGCATTGCTGGTAACTTCACAAACAATCATCACAGAAAGCTATCCTCCTGAGAAGAGAAGCATGGCACAGGCGATCTATGGTATGGGTGTGATCGTCGGCCCTACTTTAGGCCCACCCCTTGGTGGTTATATCGTTGACAATTTTACCTGGCCGTATATTTTTTATATCAATATTCCTTTAGGTGTGATCGCAGCACTGCTGACCCTGCAATTTGTAAGAAGCCCTAAATACGGAACAAAGAGCTCTGTAAGAGATATCGACTGGCTGGGAATTGGTTTACTTGCGCTATTTGTGGGATCACTGCAATATGTGCTGGAAAAAGGACAGGATGACGATTGGTTCAACAGCAGCACCATTGTTGTATTTATCATACTGGCGATATTGGGAGGCTTTTTCTTTATCTGGCGTGAATGGACAGCTAAAAATCCTGTAGTGCAGTTGCGGGTTTTAAAGAACAGTAATCTGCGTGTAGGAACTGTGCTTTCCTTTATCATGGGTTTTGGTTTATATGGGTCAACTTTTATCATTCCATTATATACACAAGCTACCCTCGGATGGACGGCCACCCAGGCGGGTATGCTGATGGTGCCTGCAGCATTGATGACAGCATTTATGATGCCTGTGATAGCGCAACTTTTGCAAAGAGGTATACCGCAGCAGTTCCTGGTGGCAACCGGGATGCTGATATTCTTTTTCTTTTGCTACTGGGGCTATAAGATCATTACGCCTGATACCAGCAAAGAGGATTTCTTCTGGATGCTGATGATGCGGGGTATTGGTATGGGGCTTTTATTTATCCCTATCACTTCTTTGGCGCTTAGTAAACTAAAAGGCAAACAAATCGGTGAAGGAGCTGCATTTACAGGCATGATGCGCCAATTGGGTGGTTCGTTTGGTGTAGCAGCGATCACAACATTTATGGCCCGAAAAACCATGCACCATCGCAGTGATCTTGTATCCAACCTGGATATCACCGATCCGGCAGTACAGAACCGTGTGACTGCTATGCAGCACAGTTTTATGGCAAAAGGAATACCATCGAATATAGCTTTGCAGGATGCTTACAAAGCGCTTGATGGAGCGGTTACCAAACAGGCCATGGTATTATCGTATATGGATGTGTTTCTTTATATAGGAGTGATGTTCCTGATCTGTATTCCTTTCGTGATGCTGGTAAAAGGTAACATGAAGAAGAAAGGTGAGAAATTAGATCTGAGTAATGCTCACTAATAAGCATTAATAACGCGAATATCAGCGCCATCCGCACATTCGCGTCATTAGCTCACATTCGCGTCATTCGCGTTAATAAGGCTTTCATGATGGGCAGGATTACGAAACTATTGGGAACAATGGTTGATCGGCAAAATCTGTGATCCTGCCCATTGGGAAGTTTTTTATTTGTAATCCGATATAGAAAGTATCTCTTTACAGAATCCATACTCCGTTTTATCATTGCTGCAAACGATCACCAATCTGTCTGTACAATATTTCTCAATCAGTTCACTGTACAGATTAATGCCTTTAACATCAAGGTTGGTGCATGGCTCATCCAATAATACAATAGACGTGTCGGAAAAGATACATTGAGCCAGCTTCACCCGCTGTTTCATGCCGGAAGAGTAATAGCGGATCTGTTTATGCGCAGCATCCTTCAATCCTACCATCTCAATTGCAAAAGGAGTTGTAATGCCTGGTAAAAAACTTTTGAAGCTTTGATGAAAATCCAGGAACTCTGTTGCCGTCATTTCTTCCACTACTTCGAGATAGGGTGCGCAGATGGAAACATGACGGTAAACCTGTTCTGGTGCAACGGGAGTATTGTCTTTCGACCAAATACATTGCCCCTCATTGAAGTGCATGGAGCCGCTTAATACCTGTAGTAGCGTGGATTTGCCTGAGCCATTGGCACCCGTGATGGCATACGATTGTCCCTGTATGAATTGATAAGTGAAATGGCGGAATATCCATTCCCTGTTGAAGCGCTTGCCGGCATCAGATAGGGAGATCATCATCGCCATTGCCTTTGGTGTAACGTTTGATGATACCTCTTCCGCTTTCACGGATAAAGGTCAGTATCTCATCCCGTTCGTCCGTAGCAGGCATTTCTTCTTCAATATATTCAACTGCCTGGCTGGTATTCATTCCCTTGTTGTACAATACGCGATAAATATCCAGGATCTGGTTGATCCTGTCTACGCTGAAGCCACGGCGTTTGAGGCCGATGGAATTTACCCCAGCATAGCTCAGGGGAGTGCGGCCTGCTTTTATATAAGGAGGAACATCTTTGCCAACTAATGAACCGCCACCCACAAAAGCATGGGCGCCGATCTTTACAAACTGGTGCACGGCACACATGCCGGCCAGGATAGCCCAGTCGCCGATCACTACGTGACCTGCCACCTGGGTGTTATTACTCATAATACAATTGTCTCCTACGATACAATCGTGAGCCAGGTGACAATAAGCCTGTATCAGGCAGTTTTTGCCGATAACAGTCTTATCCCGGTCTTTGGTACCCCGGTTAACGGTCACAAATTCCCGGATGGTAGTGCCGTCACCAATAAATACCTGGGAATATTCACCCTGGAATTTCAGGTCCTGCGGAATAGCGGCTATCACAGCGCCCGGGAAGATCCGGCAATTCTTGCCGATCCGGGCTCCCTCCATAATAGTTACATTGGAGCCGATCCAGGTGCCATCACCTATTTCAACGTCCTGGTGTATAACCGTGAAGGGGTCAATCTTCACATTCGTCGCCAATTTTGCATTAGGATGAATGTATGTATGCGGATGAATCATGAGTCGTATTACAAAAAAGCCACGTTTGTTAGTGAACGTGACGGGCAAAGTTAGCTTTTACAACCCAAAATGGAAGTTTTTTGTGTAAATTTGCAAACTGTTTAATCTTTTGGCGTGTTTAGTCTATGGACTAAAAGCCCGTACAATGCACCAACCCCCGGATATATGGACTCTGGCCTATAAGCAGGCGCCCATGCAGGAGCAGCTATTCCTTTTGCATGAAAAGGAGCAACAGGTGCCCGGGACAGTGCAATATGCCATTAAGCGCTATAAGCGTAATGCCCAATGGAATATGGAAGATACGGGCATGATGGTGTACCATTATGAAAAGGACAAAGGCCGGGAAAGCTATCTTGAACTGAAATTCTGCATCAGCGGGAATGTTTACTGCCGCCAGAAAGAAACAGAATGTGATAAATGCCGCCTGAATACCTCTAAAGACTGCCTTTTCAAAGAAGAAAGCGTGGACCTGCTGAGTTTTAAATTCACGCCGGCACAATTATCCCAGTTTGTAAAGCCCCGCCTCAGCGGAGATACTGTAATCAGTGATGAAGTGATGGCTTTTAAAAGGCTTTCTTCCTTTACCAGGATCTTACCGCTTTGCGGTAAGTCGAGAATGGTACTGGAAGCAATGCTGAACAATACTTACACAGGTTCCCTCGAAAATATCTTTATCAATGCCCAGATCCAGATGTTGCTGCTCCATAGCCTGGATTGTATGATCGGTGAAAAAGAGATTGACACCATCAGTTGCAAGTTCCTGGCCAATGAAGCTGACCGCGACAAGATCATGAAGGCAAGGGAAGTTCTGATCCAGCATATCGGTGAGCCCATCACTATCAAGGAACTGAGCCGGAAAGTAGCCATGAATGAATGCTACCTGAAAAAAGGGTTCAAGGAAATGTTTGGCACTACCATCTTTGATTTTTACCAAAGCCAGAGAATGGAGCATGCAAAGTATCTTTTGTATGAAAAAGGGCTGAGCGTAACAGAAGTATCCCTGTTGCTGGGTTACTCTTCCATTTCACATTTCTCCACTGCGTTTAAAAAGCATACAGGATTAAAGCCTTGTGAGCTCTTATTGAGATAATTCCTCTTTTATTTATTGTCTCCTTATTGATTGCGGTGTTATATCCCATTCAAATAAAATGCCTTTTTCGTTTCCATTTTTTATTTACTTTCAGTGCTTCATTCACCCGGCGGATCTGCAGCATATTATCCCGCCGTTTAAAAACAACTCAATCAAATGACGAAAACAAGGCTCGCATGGGCAATGGGAGCATTGCTGGCTACGAGCGTATTAAATGCGCAACAACCAGCAGCCACCCCAACGCAATCAAAGTATGATCCCCATGCTTTATTCTCCCCGCTCTTTTACACGCAGAGTGGTAACGAATACCGCGCTGCCACCGGTGAACCCGGCCCTGCTTACTGGCAAAACAAAGTGGATTACCAGATCAACGCAAAACTGGATGACACGAAGAATGAAGTAAGCGGAACTGTAACCATTTCTTATAAGAATAATAGCCCGAATAAACTACCTTATCTCTGGCTGCAACTGGACGAGAACCTGTTTACCAAAGATTCCCGTGGCCAGGCTAAGATGCCGGCAACCGGCCGCAGCCGATATGGCGATTCCAAAAGCACTTTTGACGGTGGTTATAAGATCAAGTCCGTACAGGTGCTGAATGGTGCTGTTGCCAGCAATGCAGATTATATTGTTAACGACACCCGCATGCAGGTAAGACTTGCCAATGCTTTGGCAGCTAAAGGCGGAGCATTGAAACTGAAGATTGAATATTCTTATACCGTTCCTCAGTATGGTGCAGACCGTACCGGTATCCAACCCACGAAGAATGGCGATATCTATGCCATTGCACAATGGTATCCCCGCCTCTGCGTATATGATGATGTTCGCGGATGGAATACTGATCCTTATCTCGGCGCCAGTGAATTTTACCTGGAATATGGTGATTTTGAAGTGAACATTACAGCACCTGCCAGCCATATAGTAGTTGCTTCCGGTGAATTGCTGAACCCCCAGGAAGTATTTACTGCAAAACAATTGCAGCGCTACAACCAGGCAAAGCAAAGTGATGCCACAGTGGTTATCCGTGACAGCACAGAAATAACTGATCCTTCATCAAGGCCTTCCAAACCATCGCTGACCTGGAAATACAAGATCATCAATGCACGTGATTTTGCCTGGTCATCATCCAAATCATTTATACTGGATGCAGCAAGAATGAACCTGCCTGGTGGAAAGAAAGGGCTGGCTATTTCTGCTTATCCCATTGAGTCTAACGGTCAGAATGCCTGGAGCCGTGCTACAGAATATACAAAAGGTTCTATCGAGAACTATTCCAAACGCTGGTTCCCTTATCCTTACCCTTCTGCTGTGAATGTGGCTACAAATATTGGGGGGATGGAATATCCGGGTATCGTATTCTGCAGTTATCGTGCGCGCACTTCAGGCCTGTGGGGCGTAACCGATCACGAGTTTGGCCACACCTGGTTCCCGATGATCGTGGGCAGCAATGAAAGAAGATATGGCTGGATGGATGAAGGTTTCAATACATTCATCAATGGCATTGCTGATGACGATTTCAATAAAGGTGAATATGCGCAACCGAAAAGGAGTGCACATGGCAGCCGTTTATTTAGCAGCACAATTGAGTCTGTGTTGAACACACCAGATGGTATGACTGAAAGAAATATCGGCAGCCTGCTCTACAGCAAACCTGGTTTTGCATTGGGATTGCTGCGTGATGAGGTGCTTGGACAAGATCGTTTTGATTATGCTTTCCGCAAGTATATCCGCGACTGGGCATACAAACATCCTACTCCCTGGGATTTCTTCCGCAGCATAGAGAACTCTGCAGGTGAGGACCTGGCCTGGTTCTGGAAAGCAGTGTTTATTGAAACCTACCAGTTGGATCAGGCAATAAGCAAAGTGGAATATATTGATGGCGATCCCAAGAAAGGTGCCTTGGTGACGATAGACAACCTGGAACAAATGGCTATGCCGGTAACAGTGGAGTATACAACAGCGAGCGGAAAAACAGGGCGTAAGAAACTGCCAGTGGAAATATGGCAGAACAATGCGACCTGGAAGTTTGCTTTGCCAACGGATGAGGAAGTGACGAAAGTGGTGATAGATCCGGATAAAGTGTTGCCGGATGCGAATGGAGCGAATAATACATGGACAAAGCCTTAAGGGTTTTGTTGAAGATAGAGGAATCCCATTCTGTGTAGACGGAATGGGATTTTTTTTTGGAGGAAAAAACATTTTGTGGCGGTGTTTTTCTCTTTGGCGCTCTCTGCGGGCAATATAGATTGCATAAAATATAATTTTATATGTATGCATCTGGAGTTTTTAATAACGGAGCCGTTTGATAAGGACATGAAATCTCTTTTACCGGGTTTGCAGAAACGAATCAAAAGAACGATCAATTCTATATCCGGCTCTTTGTTGAATGGAAAAGATAAGTTTACGGAAAGAGCTTCAATGCCCTGCCTGTTCAATTTGAAAGAAGGGCTTACCAGTTCATTATACCTTGTTGAAGTAGGAGAAGGAAAAAAGATGGTAGTGGCGGTGGATGATGATCCAATTTTTGATAAACTGTCATTGACATTATTTCGTCTGGTTGATAATCAAAAAGGAGATGGCGTCTATAAAGAAGTTGGACAGCGATTGTATAAAAGTCAGGGGCTATTGAAATAATGTATGGCAGAGATAAAACCATTGCTGGATGAGTATGGAATTATTCATGAAGCGAATAAGATACTTCCGGACAACCGGCTAAGAATACAGTTATTGGAATCTTTGGCCGAGCTGGAAGATAACAGCGCTCATAGGTTAGGCCAGTTTCCACAGACCAGGCTATATAAAGTAGCCGGTATTAAACAAAAGGTGTACAGGGCTGATATTGATAAAATATCTGGCTGGCGTATTCATCTTCAGTATGCTGAAGGACAAGTCCATTTAAAGGATATTATAGATGGTCGACAGCATTAGAATGATACAGGCGAAAAAACACCGGTATAATTAAAAAAAGAGCACGCTGCTTTCGCAACATGCTCTATACATTAGTCCAGATTAAGCTTGGTTAAGAACCGCAACTGATACAACCATCCTGCATTGTGCAAACTGCTCCTTCCACAAAAGTCGGTTCAATATTAGCCGCTGCTGCCGCTATCGCCGCATCGCCTGCTTTTCCTTCAGTACTGATCTGGTTGGTTTTATCGATCAGTGGCTCAACGGATTTGCCACCTTGTTTTTCCACGGTGAACTGCACAGCCTGTGAAGCCGCTTTGGTACGCAGGTAGTACATACCTGTTTTCAATCCTTTCTTCCAGCCGTAGAAGTGCATGGAAGTCAGTTTGCCGGCGGTAGGGGCGTCCACAAACAGGTTGAGGGATTGCGACTGGCAGATATAAGCCCCGCGATCGGCAGCCATATCAATGATCGCACGTTGTTTGATCTCCCAAACGGTTTTATAGATCGCTTTGATCTCATCAGGGATCGCATTGATCTTCTGGATAGAACCATTGTGGCTCATGATATGGTTCTTCATGTCGTCTGTCCACAGGTTCAGGTCAACCAGGTCTTTCAGCAGATGTTTGTTCACTACCACAAACTCTCCGCTCAATACGCGGCGTACATAAATATTAGAAGTGTATGGTTCAAAACATTCATTGTTGCCCAGGATCTGGGAAGTGGAAGCAGTAGGCATTGGCGCAACCAGAAGGGAATTGCGGACACCATGCTTCAACACTTCTGCTTTCAGCGTGTACCAATCCCAACGGAGAGTTGGCTCAACATTCCACATATCAAACTGGAAGATGCCTTTTGACACAGGGGAACCGGCAAATGTTTCATATGCGCCGTCTACCTTGGCCAGATCTTTACTGGCAGTCATTGCTGCAAAGTAGATCGTTTCAAAGATCTCTTTATTCAGTTGTTTTGCTTCATCGCTTTCGAATGGCAGACGCATCAGGATGAACACATCGGCCAGACCCTGTACGCCCAAACCGATCGGACGGTGGCGCAGGTTGGAAGTGCGTGCTTCTTCTACAGGGTAGTAGTTGCCATCGATGATCTTATTGAGGTTTTTGGTGACCTCATAAGTTACTTCGTATAATTTATCGTGGTCAAATTTGCCATTGATCACATAGCGGGGAAGGGCCAGTGAAGCCAGGTTACAAACCGCTACTTCATCAGGTGAAGTGTATTCCATGATCTCTGTGCAGAGATTGGAACTTTTGATTGTTCCCAGGTTTTGCTGGTTGCTTTTGCGGTTAGCCGCATCTTTATACAACAAGTAAGGTGTTCCTGTTTCGATCTGTGCATCGAGGATGGCAAACCAGAGTTCCTGGGCTTTAACGGTTTTGCGTGCACGGCCTTCTTTTTCGTATTGCGCGTACAGTTTTTCAAACTCTTCGCCCCAGCAATCCTGCAGGCCGGGTGCTTCATTGGGGCAGAACAGGCTCCAGGAGCCATCTTCTTCCACACGTTTCATGAACAGATCAGGGATCCACAGTGCATAGAAGAGATCACGTGCGCGCAATTCTTCTTTACCATGGTTCTTGCGCAGGTCAAGGAATTCAAACACATCAGCGTGCCATGGTTCGAGATATACTGCGAATGCTCCCTTGCGTTTTCCACCACCCTGGTCTACATAACGGGCAGTGTCATTATATACACGCAGCATGGGGATGATACCATTGCTGGTACCATTGGTACCACCGATATAGCTGCCTGTAGCGCGGATGCTGCTGATAGCCAAACCAATTCCGCCGGCGCTTTGAGATATTTTAGCTGTTTGTTTCAGTGTATCATAAATACCATCAATACTGTCTTCCTTCATGGTGAGCAGGAAGCAGGATGACATTTGTGGTTTGGGAGTGCCTGCATTGAAGAGCGTGGGAGTGGCATGTGTAAACCAGCGTTCGCTCATCAGGTTGTAGGTTTTGATGGCGCTGTCGATATCTTCTTTATGGATACCGATAGCCACGCGCATAAACATATGCTGAGGACGCTCGGCCACTTTGCCATTCAGCTTAAGCAGGTAAGATTTTTCGAGTGTTTTGAATCCGAAATAATCAAACCCGTAATCACGGTCATAAATAATGGTGGAATCGAGCAGCTCTGCATTATCCTGGATGATCTGCCAAACATCGTCGGATAATAATGGAGCGTATTTGCCTGATTTTTCGTCCACGCATTCATAAAGCATTTTCATGGTCTTTGAAAAGCTCTTGGTGGTGTTCTTATGCAGGTTGCTTACTGCGATGCGGCTGGCAAGCAATGCATAGTCGGGGTGCTTCACTGTAAGGGAAGCGGCTGTTTCTGCAGCGAGGTTGTCGAGCTCGGTGGTGGTCACACCGTCGTACAAGCCTTCAATCACTTTTTTTGCTACATCAATTGAGTTAACAAATCTCCTGTCGAGGCCATAGCTCAATTTTTCAATACGGGCTGTAATCTTGTCGAATTTGACGCTCTCTTTTTTCCCGTCTCTTTTGATCACTTGCATAGCAGATATATTTTAATAGGTTAGTAGTTTCTCTGGTCAATGTTTTAATAGGGCTATTAAGTAAGAACTTAAATAACCGCAGATCCTTCTTTTAGTTTACAAAGCATGAAAGAAAAAAATGAACATGTATTGTTCATGTACATGGCAGCATTCTTCCTTCACAACAAATAGTAGTGGATATTGGATGTCCGTTGGACGATCGCAATAGATGGTTTTGTCAGCTATGCGAGAGATTGGTTTTTCGTCGTTCTTAATTCCGGCAGGTTTTGCAGAAAGCAGTTATTTATCTGTGTGGGCCTGCCGGAACCGTCCTTTATATTGTTGGTCTCTTTAAAAGTCTTCGTCTGTTGAAAACGCCTGATCTTCCTTATTCGCCAGCACGCCGGCTTTCTGGTAATCACCCACTCTCTTTTCAAAGAAATTCGTCTTTCCTTCAAGGGAGATCATTTCCATGAAATCAAATGGGTTGGTGGCATTGAACATTTTTGGATAGCCGAGCTCAGTCAGCCAGCGATCTGCTACAAATTCAATGTACTGCTGCATCAGCTTTGCGTTCATGCCGATCAGGGCAACAGGCAATGCATCCGTAATAAATTCTTTTTCTATTGTTACAGCATCTCCGATGATCTGGAACACTTGCTCCTGGCTCAGTTGATTTTTCAGCATGCTATAAAGCAGGCAGGCGAATTCACAATGCAGGCCTTCATCGCGGCTGATCAGTTCATTGCTGAAAGTGAGGCCGGGCATCAATCCCCTTTTCTTCAACCAGAAAATGGAGCAGAAGCTGCCACTGAAGAAAATACCTTCCACGGCGGCAAAAGCCACCAGCCTTTCAGCGAAAGTTCCGTTCTCGATCCAGCGAAGTGCCCATTCAGCTTTTTTCTTTACTGCAGGCACGGTATCGATGGCATGGAACAGGCGGTCCTTTTCTTTGGGATCCTTAATATAGGTATCGATCAACAGGGCATAGGTCTCAGAGTGAATATTCTCCATCATGATCTGGAAGCCATAAAAGCAACGGGCTTCGGGCAATTGCACTTCACTCATAAAGTTGACAGCCAGGTTCTCGTTCACGATCCCGTCACTGGCGGCAAAAAAGGCAAGAACATGGGAAATAAAATGTCTTTCCCCGTCATTCAGCGAAGTCCAGTCCTTCATATCTGAACCCAGGTCTATCTCCTCAGCCGTCCAGAAACTGGCTTCATGTTTCTTATATTGTTCCCATATTTTGGGATAATTGATAGGAAGAATCACAAACCGATCCTTATTCTCTTTTAACAGCACTTCGTCTTCTTTCTGCATAGCATTACAGTTGAACAATGATAAAAATGCGGCACGACAATAGACGAAAAATCCACACCCTGGGAGGGTAATGTCAGTTGATCGGTCTTTTGCCGGTACCTTAGATCCGGGAAGGTCCCCAACAATTAATTCATTATGGCAGGTGTCCTGGCTTTCCACCTTTGTTCTGGCGGATTACAGTTGCCCGTCAGCCCGTGATTTTCACACGATTCCCCTATTAAGCACGCAGCCTTGGCTGCCTGCACCGGTTGAATTACTTGCAAGAACTAAGACGAATGTAGCTGTAAAAAGAGGAAATACCTGTTCATACTTTCTAACAATTGTGGATAGTTTTTTTTGCCTCAAAGGCCCGGAAGTCAGGGTCAAAAAGACTATATTCTGAGGGGGTAGGCATACAAAATCTGGGGGAAAAACAGGCTGAAAATCGCATTGTTTTTCCCACAATAAATGGTGTAAGAAGTGAATAAATGAGAGGATCTCCCACAAAGCCACAAAGAGCACAAAGAATTTCAATATGAGCTATTTAGGGTTAGATCAAATTCTTTGTGCTCTTTGTGGGAGATCCTGCGTTGTCCTTACAATCACCAATTCTTCTCAGCTAAACTGTCAGCCCCATGTCAGATTTCCCATTGCGTAAACGGTGTTTGCGGATATCGTAAGCCTGTTCGTTTTTCTTCCCGCACTTTTACCAAAAGAAAGAATATGTGTCATTACCAAACCCTATATCATGATGATTGCACCGGCTATGTGGTGAGATGCCCGGAATGTGAGAAGATACAGATAGGTTATGGCAACTTAATGGTCACTTTTGGCAGAGGGGATTTTGATGATTTCCGCTGGTGGTTGAAGAAAATAAAGAATGACCAGGATTTTTCACAAAGCCCCACCCTGCGTTGTATCGTTATTCCAACGCCATGTGAAGGAATGAAACTAATATTAAGTATGCGTGAACTGAGGGATTTCGATAATATGTTGGAAACGGGAGATACAGAATTGAAGTCGCTGGAACTAATCCGTTTGTTCGAAGATCATTAGTATATCATAAATGTGGATCATAAAGGTGTGGTCTTAGTCTTAAGACGGCACTAAAAACAGTCGGGAGCCGGGAGTTATAAGTCGGGGAGTAGGCTTTGAGCTTCAGGCGATTTTAAGTAGCAGATCCAATCTCTCTTTTGTTATTTTTGCGGAAATTTTTTTAATGAGCCCCGATCTTTTTAATGAGTTGGCCCGTAGTCGCCGTTCCGTATTCCCGGATCAGTTTGATACTTCCCGGAAAGTAGATGATGCAATAATTACCGAAATACTGACCAATGCTACCTGGGCTCCCAATCATGGCAGAACAGAACCCTGGCAATTCACGGTTTTCAGTGGGAACGGACTTCAGCAACTGGCCGATTTTCAAAGCGAGTTATATAAAAGCGAAGCAGGTGATAATTTCAAAGAGATCACGTATAATAAGCTGAAACAACAACCGCTGCGTGCTTCACATATTATTGCAATTGGTATGAAACGGACCACCAGCAAACCTATTCCTGAAATTGAAGACATAGAAGCAGTAGCCTGCGCAGTGCAGAATATTTATTTATCTGTTACAGCCTATGGCCTGGGCGGGTACTGGACCACCGGAGGCATTACTTATAAAGCATCTGCCAAACCATTTTTTGGCCTGGATGAACAGGATAAACTGCTGGGCTTTTTCTATATCGGGCAGGTAGCCATTCCCTCCACATCTGCTACCCGATTGCCGATGGAAGAAAAGGTGAAATGGGTTAAGTAACCTGTATTTTTGGGTATGAGGAAATTAATCGCGATTGCTGCAATCAGTTTTTTCGTAGTGGCCTGCTCTGTGTCTATGAGCAAGCTTCAGCCGAAAGGAATGAATATACCGGCTGGTACTTTCGAAGACACGCTTCGCTTTTTGTATTCACGGCCATCAGACAAGTGGCCGGTTCCTCTTATTGATTCAGCCGTCACCTGGGAAGAACTGGGTATTGTTCCCGAAAGCCCTTTGAAGCCATACATGGATTCTTTGAAACATCTTGTTCAATTGGGCAAAACACTGTTCTTTGACCGGAGGCTTAGCGGCAGCAACCAGATATCCTGCGCCAGTTGTCATATCCCTGATCTTTCCTGGACGGATGGCCGCAGCAAATCACTGGGACATGATCATCAAACGAATAAAAGGAATTCGCCCACCTTGTTGAATGTATGGTATTACAAACAACTATTCTGGGACGGAAGAAGCAGAAGCCTGGAAGATCAGGCATTCGGCCCCATCAACAGCGAAACAGAAATGCATAGTGATATGGCAGAGGTAATGAGGAAACTGCGTCGCATTCCTGGTTATAAACCATTGTTTGATTCTGCGTACGGCCGCCCGGAAATATCGCCAGAGACTGTGACAGGCGCACTGGCTGCATTTCAACGTACCCTTGTGAGCCGAAAAAGTAATTTTGATGATTTTCTTTCTGGTGAAAAGAACGCAATGAGCGATGCTGCATTGCGGGGATTGCACCTGTTCCGTACCAAGGCAGGTTGCATGAATTGCCACAACGGCCCTTTATTTACCGATAACGATTTTCATAATATAGGACTTACCTATTATAAGCAGGAGCATGAAGACCTTGGCCGCTACGCCGTTACTCATCGTGCAGAAGATGTGGGCCGTTTCAAAACACCTTCACTCAGGGATGTGATACGCACCCGGCCCTGGATGCATAACGGGCTTTTTGATAATATCAACGAACTGATGAACATGTATAATGCCGGTATGCCATTACCAGGGTCCGGAGTAGTTGGAGATACGCTGTCTCCAAAAAAAGACAGATTGATCCGCCGGCTCGGCTTGACAAAACAGGAAAGAGACGATATCATCGCTTTTTTAAATGCTATCACTGCAGAGCCATTACGTATGAGAATGCCGGAGATGCCGGATTGATATACCTGCCGCTTTTCCAACCGGTTAGTTAAAATACCGTAGCTTTTTGCCGTTTTATGGCCGAATAACTGACATATTAATTATTTTTGACACCAATATTTATTAAACCTGTAATCATGAAAAAATTATTTTCTCTTTTTGTATTTGCACTGTCCGCTTCTGCAGTAATGGCCCAACCACCAGCAGGTGATGCAAAGCCTGGTGAATGGTATGGTGAAAGAACAACTACTGAGGGAGCGATCAATATAGCTGAAATACCTGCCAAACTGGAAAAGAAAGAATCTTTCAACACAAAGATCAAAGCAAAAGTTCTGGAAGTATGTTCCAAAAAAGGGTGCTGGATCAAACTGGCGGTAAATGATACCACCACTGCTTTTGTAAAAATGAAAGATTATGCTTTCTTCTTACCTGAAGCTATTAAAGGAAAAACGATCGTACTGGATGGCCAGGCTCAGATGAAAACAACATCTGTAGATGAGTTGAAGCATTATGCAGAAGATGCGAAGAAATCGAAAGAGGAAATTGCCGCGATCACTCAACCACAAAAAGAGATCCGCTTTACTGCAAAAGGTATTGTTGTTGTAGAATAAGCATAGTTGGAAAATTGCTATTAAGCCCGCTAATGCGGGCTTTTTTTTGCCTTCTTCGTCAATCCAATTAAGGAGTAGTCACAATAATAAAGTCCGCTATCGCTGCCAATTCCTCTTTTGTCATCTTTTCATACATGATGGAAGGGAGTGCTGTTATATTTTTAATTACCAGGGAAGATTTCCTTTTCAATAATTGTGCTGCTGTTCCCAATTTGCCATCACTATGAAAACTTCCGCAAACATGATATACCAGTTTCCGTTTATTCTTTTTCCCTTTCAGGAACCGGTAAATGGAATACGACATGGATGCATCCC
The DNA here is from genome assembly GCA_051954695.1 of Chitinophagaceae bacterium. Classification (GTDB taxonomy): domain Bacteria; phylum Bacteroidota; class Bacteroidia; order Chitinophagales; family Chitinophagaceae; genus Terrimonas_A. The sequence goes on along the minus strand of JBQCHL010000022.1, from coordinate 9,741 downwards.
AAAGACTTTGACTGTAATATATATTTGAACTCCCATGCCCGCCCATCAGGTTCATGAATTTTTCATGATAGGCGCCTGCAAGTGTATCATAAGGTAGGGGCGGCAACCAACTCTTTGCCTCTTTTGAAAGACTGTCGAGGCTGGCCATCCCCCTCCTGGAAACAAGATTTACATAACGACGAGGAGCATTGGCTGCAACAACGGGTAGCCTGTTCAGCTTTGCAAACTCCACCATCGGCCGGTAATCGGTATAGTTATTCCATGCACGGCCATCTGTTTTCAACCTGTCTTCATTGATAAAACCGGCAAGATATTCGTTCAGCACAGCCTGACAATCTGTTTCAAACATTTCCAGGCTCAATACCAGTTCTTGCTGCCTGATCTTATAAAGTGCCTGCAGTAATTCATATTCTGCAATGTGGGTAAGGCTGTCATTATGCTGCTCACCAAAGAAAACTACATTGGCAGTGGAAAGAGAAAGCGCAACAGAGTCAATGGAAATGGGTTTCATATCGGCTGCAGTATATACAGTGAATTTCTGCGCGGAAGCAGCAATGGCTGAAGCAAAGCTCAGCGAAAGCAGTATATATTTAAACATCAGTGTGTGGTTAAGCTATTTTTTGGTACGGACCAACTTGTATATCCTGATAGCGCTCATCAAGATGATGACGAACAGCACCAATCCGGTCAATCCCCACACTACACTCATATTTTGTTTTACCACTACCAGCATCACGATTGCCACAAGAAATATAGTGGCTACTTCATTCCAGATGCGCAGTTGTTGTGAAGAGTAATTGAACACACCTTTCATCTGTTGTTTGTAAATGGCATGCAAACTGAAATGATAGAGATAGAGCCCGGCTACAAAGAACAATTTAATAATTAACCAGCCAGGTGTACTGCCCAGCATACTCCAAACACCCACTCCCAATATTAATGTAAGCACTGCGGAAGGCCAGGTAATGCCCAGCCATAAACGCCGGATCATAATAGAGAACTGCCGATGAAGGATTGATTTCTCCGGCTCATCCTTTTCGCCTGCTTCGGTATTATAAATAAACAGCCTGACGATATAGAACATACCGCTGAACCAGGTGACGATAAAAATAATATGGAGCGCTTTTATATACAGGTACATAAACCAGGTGTATCAATATCAGGCTTTTTCAACAAGGGTCAATAATCCTTTCACCCATTCCGGGTTTGTATTCATACACGGTATCAAAGTAAAGCTTTCTCCTCCGGCTTCCATAAAAATATGGTGCCCTTCTTTTCCCATTTCTTCAAGGGTTTCCAGGCAATCACTTACAAAAGCAGGGCAGGCCAGTACTATTTTTTTGTACCCTTGCTTTGGCCACTCGGTCAACTTTTGGGCTGTATAAGGCTGCAGCCAGGGATCGCGGCCAAGGCGGCTTTGAAAGGAAAGTGTATATTTTTCTTTGGGCAATCCCAGCTTTTCTGCTACCAGTTGTGTGGTAGTGATCACCTGGTGGCGGTAGCATACTTCCTGCGCAGCTGCATCTGTACAGCAACGATCGGGGGAATGCACATCATGTGTACCCGGTGCATGCCGTTTGGTGATATGCCGCTCGGGTATGCCATGATAGCTGAACACCAGCAAATCGAAATCCTGCTGCAGGTAAGGACGCATGCTTTCTGCCAGCGCATCAATGTATGTTTCGTCTTTATAAAATGGAGGAACGATATTTAATTTGAAAGTATATCCTTCCTTTTTATGTATCTCTTTGGCATATTCTGCTGCTGTTTCATAACTGCTCCATGCATAATGCGGGTATAAAGGAACGAGTATCACTTCTTTCAATGATGGATAATTCTTTTTTAAATTATCCATGGCAGCTTTGGGTGATGGATTGCCATAGCGCATGCAAACTTCAACAGGCAGATCAGTTTCTTTTCCCAGTGCTTCTTTTAATTGATTAGTGATCACGATCAGCGGAGAGCCCTCTTTTGTCCAGATGGAACGGTACGCTTCAGCACTTTTAGGCGCCCTGGCTGGCACAATAATGCCTTTTACAAGAATAGTTCGCCACCATTTGGGAACATCTATTACCCGCTCATCCATTAAAAATTCATTCAGGTATTTTTTAAGGTCTTGAACGGAAGTGCTGTCCGGTGAACCGAGATTCATTAACAGGATAGCTTTTTCAACGTGATTCATTTGCATCTATTAATTAATGGCGGGAGATAATAAGAGATGCAAAGTTCGTGAAGTTTAAATTTTAAAGCAAGGGCAACTTTCCTGCAAACACTCCCGATATGGTATCAATGCCTGACATATAAGAAAATACCACGGTTCATTCAATTTCTGGCCGGATTTATCAGGCAGCCGGTCCAATTGATCACCATTTTTGTTCCGGATGACAAAACGATGACTTTTTAACCATAACCCCTTTTTACATTTGCACACTTTATGTCCTTACAGCCACATATTATGACCACACCGATCCTCGACCGCTTTTGCGTGGCAGGTATCAACTATCATAAAGCGGATATTGCTGTAAGGGGTTCCTTTTCTGTTTCCAAAGAAGATTTTGCCCTGATCGCTTCAAGCGCCCGGGCTCAATTGATCCGCAGTGTTTTTGTGGTATCAACCTGCAACCGGACAGAGATTTATGGTTTCGTCGAAAACGTAATGCAACTGGCTGCACTGCTGGCTGAACATACCCGTGGCAATATCCAGGATCTTCTCCAATATGCTTATCTCAAAAGCGGAAAAGAAGCGGTGGAACATTTATACAGAGTGGCTTCCGGCCTCGATTCGCAGATCCTGGGTGATTATGAAATACTGGGCCAGTTGAAACAGGCTGTTGATGCCGCTGCCGCAAACCAGGTGCTTGGGCCGATCATGAACCGCACAGTGAACTATGCCTTCCAGGCTTCCAAAAAAATCAAGACCGATACAGCACTTAGCAGCGGCACTGTATCTGTATCATACGCCGCTATTGAATTGTTGAAGGAAACATCAGGGATTGCTGAAAAGAAGATCCTGGTGATCGGTGCGGGCAAGTTTGGTGGCAATGTTTGTAAAAACCTTCGTGAGTATCTTCCTCAAACTGCTGTGTCGCTGATGAACCGTACAGATGAAACAGCGAAAGCATTAGCTGAAAGAACCGGTGCGGCTTTTATTCCATACTATAAAATAGAAGAAGCCATACAGGCTTCGGATATCCTGATCGTTTGCACTAATGCACAGCATCCGACCATATTGCCTTCCATGCTGGCAGATAACGGAGAGAAACTGGTGCTTGATCTTTCTGTGCCAGCCAATGTGCATGCAGAAGTGAAAACCCTGCCTGGTATCCATGTGATAGATGTGGATGAGATATCTACCACCATTCTTGACAAGACAATTGCAAGAAGAAAAGCAGAGGTTCCCAAAGCACAGGAAATACTGGAACATTATCAGCAGGAGTTTTACACCTGGCTGGAAGAATATAAATATTCACTACATATAAAAAGCTGGAAAGGCAAACTGCAGGAGTTGAGTGAATGGCAACCGCAGCAATACTGCGAAATGGCATCAGAACCATTATTGTCGCCCGACAGAAAGGCTCAGAAAGCCGTAACCAGGTTAGCCGTAAATTTGCGGACTAACCAGGAAAAGGGATGCCAGTTCATCAATGCCATTAATGATTACCTGCAAATGTCATGAGTAAATGCCGGATACACTTCGCATAGGAACAAGGGAAAGCCAGCTCGCCGTCTGGCAGGCTACACAAGTAAGCGATCTGCTCACCGCCGCCGGTTACAAAACAGAATTAGTATATATAAAAAGTGAAGGCGATATCAACCTCACCACTCCATTATATGAAATGGGCGTGCAAGGGATTTTTACCCGTAGCCTCGATATCGCTTTATTGAACAATAAGATCGATATTGCCGTCCACTCCATGAAAGATGTGCCGGTAGTATTACCCCAGGGCATCACGCAAGCTGCCGTATTAAAACGCGGATCATATAAAGACCTACTGGTTGCTGGAAAAGGGATCCGGTTCATCAATAAGGAGCCTGTTCCGGATCAGGCTTCTCCATTCATTATTGCCACCAGCAGCATCCGCCGTAAAGCCCAATGGCTGCATCGCTACCCGGAAAGCAGGATGGAAAATCTTCGTGGCAACGTTAATACAAGATTGAAAAAGCTGGCGGAGAGTGAATGGAATGGGGCCATTTTTGCTGCAGCAGGTTTGGAAAGAGTAGGCCTTCGTCCTGAAAATTCCATTGAACTCGATTGGATGCTGCCTGCACCTGCACAAGGAGCTATCATGGTGGTATGCAGGCTGGAAGACCGCAACGCCTGGAATGCCTGCCAGCCAATGAATGATGAACACACTGCTACCTGCGTAAAAGCCGAACGCGATTTCCTGAGAACACTGATGGGCGGATGTTCCACACCAATAAGTGCATTGGCCAGTGTAACAGAAGGACGAATGAAAATAACAGGGAATATCCTTTCACATGATGGCACACAAAAACTGGAAGTGGAAAAAGAAACTTCCCTGGAAAAATCGTACAGCCTGGGCGTGGATGCTGCGTTGGAAATACTGGATAATGGCGGCGAGCAATTAATGGAGGCAATACGGAATAGTGAAGGATAAAATACACATCATCAGTACAGCATCATTGCCGGTTGAACACCTGCAAAGATTGGAGCAGCATGGATTTGAAGCTGAGGTCATTCCTTTTATCCGCACTTACTCATCCGTTAGCGAAGAAAACAGGCAGTGGATTAAAAAGCTGGAACAACAAAAGGCAACAGTTGTATTCACCAGCGTGCATGGCGTTGCAGCAGTTGCAGAACATGTTGATCGCAAAGTGAACTGGCAGATCGCCTGCATTGCCAGTGCAACACTGGATGCAGTGACAAGATATTTTGATCAAAGCAAGGTGATCGCAACAGCACCCTATGCAACACAACTGGCTAAAGAACTGATCAACCATACTGCCGGTCCGGTTGTTTTCTTTTGTGGCAATAAGCGGTTGGATACTATACCGCAACAATTGCAGGCAGCAGGAATAACCGTAGAAGAAATAGTGGTATATCATACTGAACTTACCCCACAACAGGTAAGCAAGGGCGCAAGTGGAATAATGTTTTTCAGTGGTAGTGCAGTAGAGAGTTTTTTTATGAAGAATGTGTTGGATAAAAACACCGTGTGCTTTGCCATTGGCACCACCACAGCCGATGCTTTACGGGAAAGAACACAGAACGCAATTGTGATTGCGGAAAATCCCGGAAAAAAAGAAATGACGGACCTTGTAATACAATATTATCATGAACACAGTTGAATCAAAAGCAATAGCAGTGGACAAAGAACTTAAGAACGACCTTTTACTGAAGGCCCTGCTGGGCGAAGAAGTAAAACGTCCGCCGGTATGGATGATGCGCCAGGCAGGCCGCTATCTCCCTGAGTATATTGCTTTGCGCAATAAGTACAGTTTTTTTGAAAGATGCCAAACACCTGAACTGGCTTGTGAGATCACTCTACAGCCTGTTGATATCGTGGGGGTGGATGCAGCCATCCTGTTTTCCGATATCCTGGTTGTGCCACAGGCTATGGGTCTTGAAGTGGAGTTGATCGAAAACAAAGGGCCGGTATTACCGCAACCGATTCAGCAGGAAGATGATTTTAAACGGATCACTGTTCCTGATGTGAATGACAGGTTGCACTATGTATTTGATGCCATCAAACTGATCAAACAGGAATTGAATGGCCGTGTGCCCTTGATCGGTTTTGCCGGAGCACCCTGGACCCTGCTTTGCTATATGGTGCAGGGAAAAGGCAGTAAGACCTTTGATGAAGCAAAAGCATTTTGTTACCGTCAACCTGTTTTAGCACACCGCCTTTTGCAGATGATCACTGATACAACTATTGCATACCTGAAGGGACAAATAAAGGCCGGAGCAGATGTGGTACAGATCTTCGATAGCTGGGGTGGCCTGTTAAGTCCGGCTGATTTTGAAGAGTTCTCTTTAAAATATATCCGCCAGATCGTAGCTGCTGTAAAAGAAGAAGCACCAACGATCATTTTTGCGAAAGGTGCCTGGTTTGCATTGGAAGAAATGGCTGCTACAGGGGCGCATGGATTGGGTATTGATTGGTGCATTACGCCAGAGCGGGCAAGAAAATATGCAGGCAGTCATGTTACGCTTCAGGGTAACTTTGATCCTGCCAAACTTTTCTTGTCTTCCGGAGAAATAAAGAAAGAAGTGAAAAAGATGATCACGGCTTTCGGCCCGCAGCGGTATATCGCTAACCTGGGTCACGGCATTTTACCAAATGTACCGGTAGATCATGCAAAAGCATTTGTGGAAGCGGTAAAGGAATGGGCGTAAAAATTTAATATGCTCTTTGTGTCTTTGTGGGTGTCTATATCCCACAGAGACACAAAGAAATAAAAACAGAAACCTTGTATAAAACGACTACCAGGGAATTCAGGGAAAGATGGATTAATTATATCCATAACCTGCAAAATGATATTTGCCTTGCCCTGGAACAGGCTGATGGCAAAGCCAGATTCAGGGAAGACGAATGGGAAAGGGCAGAAGGAAAAGGAGGAGGTGGTAAAACGAGGATCATACAAAACGGAAATGTATTTGAGAAAGGCGGTGTAAACACTTCTGTTGTGTATGGCAGGGTGTCGGATATAATGCGCAGGCAACTGCAACTGGATGCCGCTAAGTGGTTTGCCTGCGGCTTATCACTTGTTATCCATCCGCTCAATCCTCATGTGCCCACAACGCATGCCAACTGGCGCTATTTTGAATTATACGATGAAGAGGATAATGTAGTAGACCGCTGGTTTGGAGGCGGGGCTGATCTGACGCCTTATTATTTATATGAAGAAGATGCCAGGCATTTTCATCAAACCCTCAAACAGGTAATTGATCCCTTTGGTGATAAATTGTACCAGGCATATAAAGAGCAGTGTGATGAATACTTTGCCAACACTCATCGTAATAATGAGATGAGAGGCATTGGCGGTGTTTTTTATGAGCATCTCCGCCCGAAAGATGATACACATGCAGAAGCATTGTTTCGCTTTCAGCAGGCAAATGGCAATGCATTTATCCCTGCCTATTTACCGGTAGTGATGAAAAGAAAAGACAGTTCTTATGGAGAGCGTGAAATTGCCTGGCAGGAGATCCGTCGCGGCCGTTATGTAGAATTCAACCTGATCCATGACAGGGGTACTTTGTTTGGCTTAAAAACAAATGGCCGCACAGAAAGTATATTGATGAGCCTGCCGCCCCGTGCCCGCTGGGAATACGATTACCACCCGGAGCCTGGTAGTGAAGAAGATAAATTATTGCAGGCCTGCCTTCATCCCAGGAATTGGATATAAGCAGGCTGATTTACTATACAAAACGTTTTTTATGTATCTGCAAAGAAGAAACAGGATATTGAGAAGCAGCCCGGCCATCAGGGACCTGGTAGCGGAAACAATATTGACGCCGAATGATTTTATCGCCCCTTTATTTATTGATGAAGGTGAAAACGTGAAGACGGAAATATCTTCCATGAAAGGTTATTACAGGATGAGCCTCGACAATACGATCAGGGAAGTAAAGGAATTATGGTCGCTGGGTATCAAATCCATTCTCATTTTTGTTAAGAGCAAGGATGAGTTGAAAGATAATACAGGTAAGGAAGCCTGGAATAAAAATGGCCTGATGCAAAGAAGCATCCGTGCTATTAAGGAATCTGTGCCTGGTATGCTGGTGATGACGGATGTAGCCCTTGACCCCTATTCTTCTTATGGGCATGATGGCATTGTAAAGGATGGCGAGATCGTTAATGACGAAACAGTGGAAGCATTGGTGAAGATGAGTATCAGCCATGCTGAAGCCGGAGCGGATTTTGTAGCGCCCAGTGATATGATGGATGGCCGGATCGGTGCTATACGTGCGGGATTGGAAGAAAACAACTTTACCAAAGTGGGTATTATGAGCTATAGCGCCAAATATGCCAGTTGCTTTTATGGGCCTTTCCGGGATGCGTTGGACTCTGCTCCTGGTTTTGGAGATAAGAAAACATACCAGATGAATTATGCCAACAGGACTGAAGCCATTAAAGAAACGCTGATGGATGTGGAAGAAGGAGCCGATATCGTGATGGTAAAACCTGCATTATCTTATCTCGATATCATCCGGGAGGTAAAAAATGCGGTTGATATTCCTGTTAGCGCTTATAATATCAGCGGTGAATATGCCATGGTAAAAGCTGCTGCTGAAAAGGGATGGATAGATGAGAACAAAGCGATCATTGAAATACTTACATCTATCAAAAGAGCAGGTGCTGATCTGATCGCGACTTATTTTGCGAAAGATGCAGTCAGGTTGTTAAACTCTTAAACAAACATTGTTCATGTACACCAAAAGTTCTTCTTTATTCCATCGTGCCCAGCAATCCATTCCCGGTGGCGTTAATTCTCCTGTTCGTGCTTTCAAAAGTGTAGGAGGTGAGCCTTTATTTATGGTGAAAGGACAGGGTGCTTACCTGTATGATGCCGATGGTAATAAATATGTAGATTTTATCGCGAGCTGGGGGCCATTGATCCTTGGACATGCGTATGAACCGGTGGTGAAAGCGATACAGGAGAAAGTGCTGGGTGGAACTTCCTTTGGTGCTCCTACTGAACTGGAAATTGAAATGGCCGAGCTGATCAAAAGCATGGCGCCTAATGTGGACCTGATAAGAATGGTGAGCAGCGGCACTGAAGCCTGCATGAGTGCATTACGTGTGGCACGCGGTTATACAGGTAAAAATAAATTCATCAAATTCGATGGATGCTATCATGGGCATGCTGATCCTTTTCTTGTAAAAGCTGGAAGTGGTATCGCCACCCTGGATATTCAGGCAGTGCCTGGTATCAGTGAAGCCGTAGCACAGGATACCTTGGTTGCGCCTTATAATGACCTGGCTGCAGTGGACCAACTGGTTGCTGACCATAAAGGCCAGATAGCCGCGATCATTATTGAACCGGTAGCGGGCAATATGGGCTGTATCCTTCCTCAACCTGGTTTTCTTGAAGGGCTTCGAAAGATATGTGATGCAGAAAACATCGTTTTGATATTTGATGAAGTGATGACAGGTTTCCGCCTGGCTGCAGGTGGCGCACAGCAATACCTGGGTATTGATGCAGACCTGGTCACTTATGGAAAAGTGATTGGGGCAGGTATGCCTGTGGGGGCTTTTGGTGGCCGGAGAGAAATTATGGAAAGTGTAGCACCATTGGGTAAAGTGTACCAGGCCGGTACGCTTAGTGGCAACCCTATTGCTATGATAGCCGGTTACACATTGCTGCATGAATTGAAAAATAACCCCTCTATTTATACTGAACTGGAAGAAAAAACAACTTATCTCAAAAACGGATTAAAAAAGGTTTTTGAAAAAGCTGATCAACCTGTAGCTGTTAATCAATTGGGCAGTATGATCAGTGTTCATTTCACTAACAATGCTGTTACTGATTTCAGTTCTGCTGCTGCGGCGGATAATAATCTCTTCAAACAATATTTTCATTTCCTGCTCAGCAAAGGCATTTATCTTCCTCCATCTCCTTTTGAAAGTTGGTTTTTGAATAATGCGCTTAGTTATGGTGATCTGGACCTGACTATTGAGATGTCTTCGTTTTTTATTGATCGTAGAGACGATTAAAGAAATTTAGTATCGCCAGGAGCGCAAAGGATACGCCAAGAACGCAACGTTAGTTTGTAAT
>JBQCHL010000021.1:0-60700 GCA_051954695.1 Chitinophagaceae bacterium | reverse complement strand
CTTCCCGCATTACCGTTAAGTATTTTCCCGTTAAGGCGGGAAGACGGGAAGGGATTCTTTTAAAAAGTTCCTGTTCTACTGAGCAGTAAAAAAATTAATCGTCCCTACCCTCATTGTTGTCTCTCTTCCTGTTAGATAAAGAGAAATCGGATTTGCCGAATTTGTAACTGAAAGTAAGCCGGAAGCTTCTCACACTCCATCTCCGGTAAGAGTCCTGATAAAAATTCTCTGTATCATAGATCGTTCCCCAACGGCGAGAGTTCAATACATCGTTTACGCTGAATGTTATGGTAGCTTTATTGCCTTTGAGAAAATCTTTGCGCATCGCAAAGTCCATGCTGAATTGGGGCTTCCTTTTTCCCTGCGGTATTACCTGGGATGATTCATATTCATTGAGCAATTGGAATCCGAGGCCATTGAACAGCGAGGATCGCTGTGTTTCGATCTTATAATTCATGGTCAGCTTGGCGTCCCAGTTAAACCCTTCATTGCTCAGGTTCATATCATTTATTCTGGCTTTCACCGTCCGGTATTGCATGTTTACTGAAGGAGTAAGGTCAAAGTTTTTACCAATGTTTTGCTGCACAGTGAACTCCGCACCATAGCGGTTGGTGGTGCTGGCATTCACGTATGTATTGAGAATGGCGTTAGGACTGACGCCCGCATTCTTCAATTGTTCATACTGTTGCACGGATATGGTGTCGCTGAACTCTGTGATATCATCGGGGTTACTGCGGAAATAAAGCACGGCAAGCCAGTTGCCGGATTTATAGTTATGACTATAGTTCAATTCGAATGAGTTAATGAACTCCGGCTTCAGCAAAGGATTTCCCTGACGCAGGTTAGCAGGGTCATTGATATCAATGAACGGATTGAGTTGCCAGAAACTAGGACGGCGGATCCTCCGGGAATAATTGAACTGCAATTGATCATCTTCACCGAATTGACGTGTAACGAATAAACTGGGGAATAATGCATCCCAGATATTCTTGATGGCGGAAGGATATTCATAACCGAATTTCAAAGCACTGTCGACCAGCAATCCTTTAAACCGTGAATATTCTGCACGCAAACCCGCCTGGTAAGAAAATTTACCGATCTTGTTTGAATAGGTGGCATACAGGGCATTTACCATCTCCCTGTATTCATAATTATTGCTGAGCGGGAGTTTCTCTGCTTGCCCGTTATTCATTGCATAAGCATCAAAGCGGCTTTTGAAAAGGTTGTGATAACTCCGGATACCACCCTCGATCTTTGCATTTTCGCCAATGGGCCTGGCATAGTCTGCCTGGAAGATCACCTGGTCAGTGGAACCCCGGCCGCTGTTATTTACCAGGGAAGAAGGCTGATAAGGGCTGCCATCGGGATTGGAAAAGGAATTAATGATATCGGACCGTTCGCTGCTATTGCCATAATTATAGTTGACATCTACTGTCAGTTCATGCCCGGTTTCCGGAAAACTATGTTTATAATTCAGGTTGGTCCCATTGCGTTTAAAATTATTACGTCCTTCTGCCAGTCTGCTCCCATTGTGGGAAAGCACCTTGTTGGCATCAAGGTATTCCTGTTGCTGGTTCTCTTCATACGTAAATCGGCCTGTACCGAATTGCTGGGTAAGACTGATCGTATTGCGGTTATCAATAAAATAATCGATCCCTGCCCTTAGAGAACCAAAGCGGCGCTGGCGGTCGTTTGTTGAATACTGGTTGAAATAATCCCTGATAATACCGTTTGTCTTATTCTGCCTTATTGCTTCAGCTTTTGCATTACCTCCTGATTGATTATATCCTCCACTCAGGAATACGTTGAACTTGCCCTGCCTCACGTTAAGGTTTACGTTGCCTGTAGCAATATCAGGAATACCTGCACCAACTGTGACCAGGCCATTCAATCCGACCCTTTTATTTTTCTTTAAAACGATATTGATGATACCACCGGAGCTCGCTGCATCAAATTTGGCAGAAGGATTGGTGATCAACTCTACCCTTTCAATATTATCTGCAGGTATCTGGTCGAGCGTTAAGATCGTAGGCCGTCCATCTACAAATACCTGTGGCGTATTGTTCCGCAATTGTACATTGCCATCCACATCCACTGACACAGAAGGAATATTTTTCATGAGGTCGATAGCCGTACCACCAGAGGAGACAAGGCTCTTGGAAGCATTGAACACTTTACGGTCGATACCCATTTCAAGTGCAGGTTTGCTGGAAGTGACCACTACTTCGCCAAGTTGTTTTGCTTCTGCTTCAAGGCTGATATTCCCAAGATCTGTCCTGAATTTATTCTGCTCATTTCCTTTTCCATATTCCGGGGTAATGATCTGCTCCCATGTAGCATAGCCGATGGCCGATACCTGCAGGCGAAAACGTTTCAATGACGGCAATTGATCAAAATTGAAATCACCATTGGTCCTGGTGAGCATACCTGTTATCAGGCTGTCTTTATTGGATGAATCGGCAGCGAACAGTTGCACGGAGGCTGCTTCAATAGGTTTACCTGTATTCTTATCAAGCAATTTCCCATACAGGCGATTGGCGCTAATGCGAAGGGTGGCTGCATCATTTGAAGGTTGCTGTTCCCTGTCTATCTGGGCATTCAGTTGAAATATAGTGAAAGCGAAAAAAAATAAAAGACAATACTTCATGATCACAGTGTTGGTATTCGGTAAACAAGTAAGACGTCATTTGAAGAGTGAAACTTTTGTTTTACCCTTTTAAAAATCAGAGAGATGTTGCAAAAGCCTTTATCTCTTCAAACTGGCGGGGATGAAACCAATGGAAGCCCTTATCTTTTTTGAACCAGGTCATTTGACGTTTTGCATAACGTCGTGTATGCTGCTTGATCAGTTCAATAGCCCTTTCAAGGGTAACATGATGATCCAGGTAATCAAACAGTTCCGCATATCCCACTGTTTGTAATGCATTCAAATGCTGATAAGGGAGCAATGATCTCACTTCTTCGAGTAAACCATTCTGCATCATATCATCTACTCTTGCGTTGATCCGTTGGTATAATTCTTCCCTGGGCAGTTCCAGCCCGATCTTGACGATATTGAACCCCCTTATGGTTGCTTCTCCTTTACGAAAATTAAAAATAGATTGACCTGTGGCTTCCACCACTTCCAGTGCACGCATCATGCGTTGGGGATTCTTCATTTCCCCTTTTTCATAAAATACATGGTCTTTTTCCTGCAATTGTTGCTGCAGCCATTGCAGGCCATGTATTTCATAAGCCTGGATAATGCCCGCCCTGATATCAGCAGGTATCTCAGGCACCGCATCCAGTCCTTCACAAAATGCTTTAATATAAAGCCCTGTGCCTCCAGCCATCACCACTACATCATGGTCAGCAAATAGCTCATCCACCTTTTGCAATGCATAGGTTTCAAAACCAGCCGCTGTCACTTCTTCATGAATGCTGTGCGAAGCAATAAAATAATGGGGTACCTGCTGTAGTTCTTCTTCAGAAGGCCTTGCTACACCAATGGATAGTTCTTTGAAACATTGCCGGCTATCTGCCGAAATGATGGCTGTCTGGAAATAAAGGGCAAGGTCTATTGCAATAGCTGTTTTCCCAACAGCAGTGGGGCCTGCTATAATGATGACGGTTTTCACGCTTCTTCATCTTCCCCTTGTCCGTCTTCTCCAAAGCTTAGGTCTTCGCCGTCCTCATCTTTTTCGCCAAAGCCATCACCTACCGAGCTGAGATCGTATTTCTCTTCCACGTCAGCAAACTTCTCACCCAGCAACCCTTTTGTGCCGTATTGGCTGGGAGCAATGCCTTCCACTCTCACGGTAGACGGATAACTGATCTTGGGATTTTCTTCCTTCGACACGTTTATAAGCTCAACAAGGAATGTCCAGTTCTTATTAAAATCGTAGAGATAAATGAATTTCTGATTGGGGTCCCTGATCTCCGAGCCAATGGAGGTTTCCTGCATCAGCAATGGAGGGGCCTTATATTCCTTATCATATTTTTCCAGGCTGATCTCCCGGCCACGCTGCCAGTGATCATTGCTACGAAAGAAGGTAGCCTTGTGTTTACTGTCAAACTCATACGCTTTCAGGATCGTTTCATGCAATTCCTGGAATGTTTGCGTATGCCGGATGGCCACATCGCGGTAGATGCTTTCATCCTCTTCAAAATAGATCCTGAATTTAAGAATAGCCATAATACAAATTTATGGTTTTTTAAGCTTTACCCTCTATTGCTGACTGATCCCTATTTCTTTCGCTTTTGCGGTCACAAATTCCAATGCAGCCTCATATGTGTTGGGTATAATGCCATCCAGTATGGCATCTTTCAATGCATCTTTTAAAATCCCAACCGGTTTGGATGGAGGCAACCCAAACAGGCTCATGATCATGTCGCCGCTAAGCGGGGGTTGCCAACTACGGATATGATCGCTTTCTTCCACTTCTTTACAGCGCTGACGCACCAACTGGAAATTTTCCAGGTAGCGCTTTACTTTCTGCCTGTTCTTGGAAGTGATATCTGCTTCGCAAAGCATCATCAGCGACTCAAAGTCTTCTCCTGCATCGAATAATAAGCGCCTGATAGCCGAATCAGTGATATTTTCTTTGGTCAGGCTGATCGGACGCAGGTGTAATTCCACCAATTTTCGCACCAAACGCATCTTTTCATTTTGCGGCAATTTCAGTTTGCTGAATATTTTCGGCACCATTCTACCTCCCACTGCCTCGTGGCCATGAAAGGTCCAGCCATGGCCTTCTTCAAAACGCTTGGTAACAGGTTTGGCGATATCATGCAAAATAGCTGCCCAACGCAACCACAGGTCATTTGTTTTAAGGGCAATATTATCCAGCACCTGCAATGTGTGGTAAAAATTATCCTTGTGCCCATGCCCGTCTTTATATTCTGCACCCGCAAGATCCACCATCGGTGGAAAGACGATCTGCAACAGTCCTGTTTTATACAGCAGATCAAACCCGATAGATGGTTCGGGGGATAAAATAATTTTATTCAATTCATCCGTGATCCTTTCCTGTGAAATAATGCTGATGCGTTTGGCATTGCGGGCAATTGACTGTAATGTACCTTCTTCAATTACAAACTGCAATTGGGAAGCAAAGCGGATAGCCCGCATCATCCGCAAGGGATCATCGCTGAATGTCTGGTCAGGCTCGAGTGGTGTTTTGATCAGCTTTTCCTCAAGATGCTGCTGTCCGTTAAACGGATCTACCAAAGTGCCGTAATCCTCCTTATTCAGGCTGATGGCAAGCGTGTTAATCGTAAAATCGCGGCGGTTCTGATCATCTTCAATTGTACCGGGTTCCACCTCGGGATTGCGGGATTCAAAACGATAGCTTTCCTTACGCGCACCCACAAATTCAACATCAAAAAAATCATCTTCTTTCCCGCTGCCGAGGTTCACTTTTATGTGTGCTGTGCCAAAGGTTTTGAAAAAGCTGACTGTTGGTGATGGGTCAAATTGCCGGGCAACTTCATTTGCCAATGCGATACCATCTCCCACACACACGATATCTGCATCTTTAGTAGGCCGGTGAAGCAGTTTATCCCGTACAAATCCACCAACGAGATATGCAGGAACACCAAGTTTTGCGGCTGATGCAGCTATTTTTTCGAGTAAGAAAAGTTCTTTTGGTGTGCAGTTGATGTCCATAAAGGGCAAAGATATGGTGTTGGGGATTTTGTGAGCCAGTCTCTAACTCAGATGATTGAGCAAATTCCAAAAGCTGGTTAATTGGCAGGCGTTATCGTAAAAAATACCGTATCAATGAAAAATAACGTATTTGAGTTTAACAGCACATTTTCATCATGCATATCTTCCAGGATCAAGCCCAACTCTTTATGAACATAGTCATTTCTCCTTGAGTTTTCGAACCCATTGAACTCAAGCAAGGTTTCGATGTCTTCCAGTTCTACTCGCCCATAAGAAATGATGAATGGTTGTTTTAAAACAGCATACAATATTCCTTCAACACTGGTGAACCCTAGCAACTCGTATGCGGTGTTCTGAAAAATAAGGTTGTGTAAAACAATGCTGTTCAAAAACTCCAGCCATGTGGCATAATATACCGCATCATTACACTTAATGACATGTCGGCCATCAGAATCGAGGTAGACACGGGCTTCCCCGCCACGGGTCAGGTACATTTTTTCATCCGGAAATCCGGATAACCATAAATGATGATCAGTGCTAAACTTTTTTAAGAGTCGGGCCTGCTCTTCTTTGACGATTGCTTTACTTTCGAAGTCTGTTTTAACCGTTGTACTTGTTGGATAGCTTCCGCATAGGAAATTGCGGGCTGCTGTGCAATAATCCGACTGCCCTTCAAGGAGAGTTCCTGCAGTGATATTTTTAATTTTACGTCGGGTATCATGCGGTAACATTTGATGCAATTTACGATAAAAAATCGGCAAGGAGAACTACCCATGATCTCGCAGGTAATCAGCTTTCTACGGACGTATAATAACCGGTGCCCCATTCTCCCACCGGATAATCGAAGATGGAACAGCAGGCCTAACATCATCCTGCCTGTACCGCACCACATAATCCACTCCGTTTTGTATAGCCGGCGAAACAGCAGCAAACGAGCCTGGTGATGGCTCCCCGGAAATATTGGCTGAAGTGGACACAATAGGTTTGCGGAAGCGTTTGATGAGATGACGGCAAAATGGCTCCTGGCAAATACGTATCCCGATACTACCATCTTTGCCTGTAAGATTATCGGCAAGCCCGATAGCACCATCATATATAACAGTAGTAGGCTTGTTTGTTTGTTGCAGGTAATCGAACACGGCAAGATCAGCACCAGCTACATATTTCAACACATCCCTTTCTTCTGCCACGAGGATGATCAATGCTTTCTCGTCGTGCCGCTGCTTCAGGGCATACACTTTCTGCACGGCAGCACTATTGGTGGCATCACAGCCTATGCCCCATATTGTATCGGTGGGATAAAGGATCAGGCCCCCTTCTTCCAATACCTTCAGACATTGTTCAAGGTCGTTCTGGAAATCCATCATATACTTTTATAAACATCCATTACGGAACTGACATATTTCTGTGGGGTGAAGCGCTGGGCATAGTTCCAGCCCTTTTCCCGCATAGATGCAGCAAGTTCAGGATTGCCATATATTTTTTTCATCCCTTCGGCAATCTCTTCGGCGCTGTTGGGGTCCACATACCATGCTGCATCCCCTCCTACTTCCGGCATACAGGATACATTGGAAGTGATCACCGGCAACCGGCTCCATAATGCCTCCATGATAGGCGCACCAAATCCTTCAAAAAAAGAAGGATACAACATAGCTGTTGCCAGTTGATAAATACCGGGGAGGTCTTCAGTCTGCAAATAAGTACGGTCTGTTTTGGATGCCGGCATTTCAGAGAGGAAAATGATCTTTTTCTCAAGGTTGTTCTGCAAAATAAAGTCCTTCACTTTGGTATAGTACTTACCGCTTCCTCTTCCGATCACCACTAAAGGCACATCCAGTTCATTGCGGAGCAGAAACATGGCCTTGCATACATTCAGCATGTTTTTTCGCTCATTGATCGTACCCACCGAGAGAAAGAACTGAGGTGGCAGATCATATTTTTGGGCGATCTTCTTTTTTTTCTCTTCTGTTACTGTTTCTCCAAACAAAGGCGAACAGCTCTGATAACACACATCTATTTTTTGGGGTGAGATCTTATAAAAATCAACGATATCCTGCTTTGTCTGTTCACTGATGGCAATGATCTTATCAGCATGTTTGCAGGCATGCTTGTACTTGTAGGTATAGATCTTTACATCTATGGGGTTGTATTGTTGAGGATATCTTTCATGAATAAGATCATGGATGGTAACTACAGATTTAGCACCTGTTTTACCAATGCCTCCCGGTATTTCATGGCTGAGCCCATGATAGAGATCTATACCCAGTTTTTTGATATCCTTTGTCACCCAATTGCTTCTCCAGGCAGAGCGGAATAAAGTGGCCGGAAAACCTGAAGGCAATATTTCAGTGATCTGTGGCTGCCGGAAGGCATATTTACCGGAAGGTTTGGGATTAAAAAGGAAATATTCGTTTTCAGGGTAATAATCAACCAGCAACTGGATCAGTGTGCGGCTGTAATAGCCGAGACCTGTATTGTTGTGGTAAGCCCGCTTGGCATCAAAACCTATCCTCATAGTATGCGAATGTCGTGAATGGAGGGATAATTGCAAAGCTACATTCCTTACTTTTGTCAATAAAATCATAAGAATGAAAGAACTGATACAGGAAGCATGGAACAATCGTGAATTGCTCAAAGAAAACAAGTACAGCGAAGCGATCCATTCTTTTATTGAAGATCTGGACAAAGGCAGATACAGGGTGGCTACGCCAACAGAAACAGGCTGGGAGATCAATGAGTGGGTAAAGCAGGCGATACTGATGTATTTCAGTATTCAGCCAATGCAGACCTGGGATGTAGGGCCTTTTCAATTCTATGATAAGATGTTGTTGAAAAAAGGTTATGAAGACCTCGGCGTAAGGGCTGTGCCGCATGCAGTGGCAAGGTATGGAGCATATATAGCCCCCAATGTGGTGCTGATGCCATCTTATGTAAATATCGGCGCTTATGTAGACCAGGGCTCCATGGTGGATACATGGGCTACAGTAGGCAGTTGCGCCCAGATCGGGAAAAATGTCCACCTCAGCGGTGGTGTGGGTATCGGCGGTGTGTTGGAACCATTGCAAGCCTCTCCGGTGATCATTGAAGATGGTTGTTTCATTGGCAGCCGTTGTATTGTGGTGGAAGGAGTAAAGGTGGAGAAAGAAGCTGTACTGGGTGCCAATGTCGTTTTAACACAATCAACCAAGATCATTGATGTCAGTGGCAGCACCCCGGTAGAGCATAAAGGCCGTGTGCCGGCAAGAAGTGTGGTGATCCCTGGCAGCTATCCAAAAAAATTCCCTGCAGGAGAATATCATGTTAATTGTGCACTGATCATCGGGCAGCGCAAACCGAGCACAGATCTGAAAACAAGCCTGAATGATGCGTTGAGGGACTTTAATGTAAGCGTCTAAAAATCGTTGGTCGATGATCGAATAGCCGTTGGCCGAATGGCATCTTTTTGCTGACATTAACTCGGCCAACGGCCATCGATCATCGGCCAATCGTTAATAATTATTTCATTTCTGTCAACACTTGCACCTGCAAACTCGCCATTGCCGGATTTTCCGCATCCGTGTGCATAATGATCATTCGCATGCCAAGGTCAGAAACCAACCAGTCGGGTTTCAACTGGCCTTGTTGACTGATATATATTTTTTTGAAATGCCTGTAGCAGGCGAGGCGGGCTGAAGTAAGCGCTTTCATAGCCTTGCCCAGTGCTTCTTCCAGTTCGCCCTGGTTGCGAAGCCCTCTCCCAAGCAGCCAACTGGCATAATGAGTTAGATTTCTCTCTATTACTCTGTCTTCGAGTTCCTGAAAAGTCCTGAATTCCTGACCGGAATAGCGTATGAGTGTGAATCCCATAATGCTGGTTTTAGACCATGTATTGCTACATATTTCAGGCCATATTGGTCTTGTCGGCTGTATAGGATTGCTGCAATTTCTGGAACAGTTCTTTTTGCTCAGGACTAAGATTTTGTGGAATGGTCACCTGCATAGTGAGCAGCAGATCACCTGCAGCGCCGGCCTGGTTATATACCGGCATTCCCTTTCCTTTGATCCGGAGGGTTTTACCATGCTGCATGCCTGCAGGTATCTTTATTTTCAGGTTGCCGGCCAGGGTGGTCAACTGAACATCTCCTCCCAGCACCGCCGTAAAAAGATCGATCGTCAGCGACTGTCGTATATCATTGCCTACCCTCTCATATAAAGGATTCGGCATTACCTGGATGGTAAGATAAAGGTCTCCGGGTTTGGCATTTTTTCCACCTGGCTCACCTTTTCCTGCCAGTTTTATCTCAAGCCCGTCATAGGCTCCGGGCTTTAACTGAATGCGTATTTTCTCACCATTTACTTCAAATACTTTAGCAGCACCCCGGAAAGCATCTTCGAGGCTGATGGCAATACTACCACGGATATCCCGGACCCTGGACCTCCCTTTTCCGGCACGGGAAGAACTATGGAAGAAATTCTCAAAAAGGTCCGAATAATCGCCTCCACCGGGTCCGAAGAATTCGGAAGGATCGCCCTCAAATTCATAGGTCTGTCCACCTCCGGGTGAGCCCTGGTATTGGTAACTGCCATTGCCCTGCCCTTCTCCCATCCGGTTCCAGTTTTCTCCAAACCGGTCATATTTCTTCCTTTTTTCCGGGTCGCTCAACACTTCATAAGCATCATTGATCTCCTTGAACTTCTCTTCTGCTTCTTTATTACCTGGATTTTTGTCAGGATGGAACTTAACGGCCAGCTTACGATAGGATTTTTTGATCTCCTCTGCTGAAGCTGCTTTGCCTACTCCCAATATGGAATAATAATCTCTGGCCATGGCTTCTTATTTTTCAATAGTTGTACCAAAAACATTTCCTGCAATTATGGCGGGTTTCACTGGTCCAGCCAAATAATCTGTAAAATTACCTGCAGCTTTGTACGTGGCTGTTCGAGCTAAGTTTAGCAATAACTTTGCATTCACGATTTTTATCCAAGGTTTACTTTATATTGCCCGCGAAAATTCAAACGATAACCCCATTGTAACTACTATGCCAGGAACAGAATTGTTTGGAGCGGAAGAAAGAAAAGAGGTGAACGATGTATTGGACACCGGTATTCTTTTCCGCTATAACCATGATGCACAGCGCAATAATATCTGGAAAGCGCGTGAATTTGAAGAAGAAGTAAAAAAAGTCACTAAAGCAAAATTCGCCCATGCCGTTTCAAGCGGATCAACGGCCGTTTCCTGTGCACTTGCTGCTGCAGGCATCGGTGCCGGTGATGAAGTGATCGTTCCTCCCTTTACATTTATTGCTTCAGTGGAAGCCGTGCTTTTTGCAGGCGGCCTTCCTGTATTCGCAGAAATTGATGAAACCCTTTGCTTAAGTCCTGAAGGAATTGCAGCCGCCATCACCCCTCGTACCAAAGCCGTTCTCCTGGTGCATATGTGTGGAGGAATGGCACGTCTCAACGAGATCGTTCAGCTTTGCAAGGAGAAAAACCTGGTGCTGATCGAAGATGCCGGCCAGGCTTTCGGGTCTTCCTATAAAGGCAAGTCAGTCGGTCTGTTTGGCAAAGCAGGCAGCTATTCATTCGATTTCTTTAAAATAGCAACAGCCGGTGAAGGCGGTGTGTTTGTAACGGATGATGAGCAATGCTATATTCATGCAACTACATACTCTGATCACGGTCATGATCATATCGGTAATAACCGCGGTATGGAAAACCACCCTATCGTAGGGTTCAATTTCCGTATCGGCGAGCTTAATGCTGCAATAGGATTAGCACAAACGCGCCGTGTGCCTTATATCCTTCAAAAGAACCGTGAGCACAAAGCTTTCCTTACAAAAGAATTGAGTAAAATACCAGGTGTAAGTTTTGCTGAGCTGCCCGATCCTTCAGGCGATTCAGCTACTTTCCTCAACCTGCTTTTGCCCGATACCGCAGCCGCTAAACGCACGGTAGAAGAATTTAACCAGGCCGGCATAGGGGGATTCAACTACTGGTTTGTTAATATGTATCATTTCATCAACCAGTGGACACATTTGAAGGAAATGAAAACAGCCGCTCCACTTGCTGTACAGATCCTGGGAGCACCGCAGGATTACAGTACAGTGAAATTGCCTAAATCGCAGGAAGTGATCGGCCGGCTTATTTCATTCGGCATACGCGTTACCTGGACAGAAGAAGAATTAAAAACACTGGCCGGCAAAATAGCCGGTTGCATACAAAAAGCTTTGTCACCCATTCATGCATAAAAATTTTAAAGGCATAGAAAAAACCGTTTTCGGACGGGGAAGTTTCAGCCAACTTGGAGATATCCTTGAGGAGAAAAGAGATCTGAATGATAAGTTCATGCTCTTTGTCGTTGATGAATATTTTAAAGGAAAACCGCTGGAAGCCCGCATTCCTGCAAAACCGCAGGATGTGGTCATCTTCATCAATGTAGATATTCATGAGCCTACAACAGAACAGATAGACAACCTGCGCGACAGCATCCTTCAGCAAAAGGGATTGCCTTCCGGAGTGATCGGCATCGGTGGTGGCAGCATTATGGATATTGCCAAAGCTGTGTCACTGATGTTTACCAATGAAGGCTCATCCACACTTTACCAGGGATTGAACCTGGTCAAAAAACCAGGCATTTATCATGTAGGCGTGCCCACCATATCAGGCACAGGCGCAGAAGTTTCCATGACTGCTGTGTTGACCGGCCCTGAAAAGAAACTCGGTCTTAAATGTGAATGGACCGTATTCAACCAGGTGGTTTTTGACCCTGATCTTATTGCAACCGTGCCCCGCAACTGGTGGTTCTATACAGGCATGGACACTTATATTCATTGTATTGAATCAGAAAATGGTATTTTAAATAATGCATACAGTCATGCTTTTGCGGAGCAATCACTAAAACTTTGCCGCGAGATATTCCTGGGAAATAACAGCGGGCAAACACCGGAAAACGATGATAAGCTAATGGTAGCTTCCATGATGGGCGGTTTAAGCCTTACGTATTCTGAAGTGGGCATCTGCCATGCTATTTCTTATGGATTGTCCAAAATACTGGGCATGCGTCATTGTTATGCCAACTGTGTTGCTTTCAATCATCTCGGAGATTATTATCCAGAGGGTGTAGCAGAATTTAAGGAAATGATCCGCAAGCATTCTATCGATCTGCCACAAGGCCTGTCAAAAGAATGGAGCGATGAACAGATCACGGCAATGGCCACAGTATCCTACAACCTCCCGCACATGTGGAACCATGCTATCGGAAGCGACTGGAAAGAAAAAGTAACTATCAAAAGCATCGAAGGATTATTCCGGAGATTGTGAGCAAGAAATAATCACTCATCACGAATAATAGTAAGAATATGAGTACGAAAATTGTAAAAGTAGGCGACATTGAATGTGGCACAGATGAACTCTTCGTCATCTCCGGCCCCTGCGTTATAGAAGAAGAATCCATTATGATGAAAACGGCGGAAAAGCTGAAAGAAGTTTCCGAACGGTTGAAAATAAAGATCATCTATAAAAGCTCTTTCCAGAAAGACAACCGCAGCAGCTTAAAATATTATACAGGTCCCGGATTGGCAAAGGGTGTGAAGATCCTTGCTAAAGTGCGTGAGCAGTTTGGATTTCCTGTGCTTACAGATATTCATTATCCCGACCAGGCTACTGCTGCCGGTGAAGTGATCGATGTGCTGCAAATACCTGCTTACCTGTGTATGCAAAGCGACCTG
The DNA here is from genome assembly GCA_051954695.1 of Chitinophagaceae bacterium. Classification (GTDB taxonomy): domain Bacteria; phylum Bacteroidota; class Bacteroidia; order Chitinophagales; family Chitinophagaceae; genus Terrimonas_A. Next base: position 47,347 of record JBQCHL010000021.1, on the reverse strand, counting down.
ATGGTAGCTGCTGCCAAAACAGGAAAAGTGATCAATATCAAACACGGGCAGTTCCTTTCACCGGAAAACATGAAACATCCTGTAGCAAAATGCGTGGAAGCCGGCAATGACCAGGTGATACTGACAGAACGTGGATACACATTTGGCTACAACGATCTTATTGTCGATCCCCGCAGCTTTTACCACATGGGCAAACTGGGCTATCCTGTTGTATTTGACATCACACACTCTATCCGTAAATACGGCATACCAAGTGCAGATGCCAAAGGCGGCGCAAGGGAGTTCCTTCCAGTATTATCCCGTGCAGGCGTAGCTGCTGGTGTGGATGGTGTTTTTGTTGAAACACATCCTGAGCCCGAAAAAGCGCTTTGCGACGCTGCCAGCCAGCTTTGTGTATATGATCTCGAAGAATTTTTAAAACCATTACTGGAATTGCACCAGGTGCAGGTAAAATATAAAAACCGGGAAGTGATCCCAGCCTCTTAACCATTAATACTAGATTATGGAATTGTATCTCGATTCAGCAGACATCAAAGAAATAGAAGAAGCCTTTAAATTAGGTTTCCTCACAGGCCTTACTACCACGCCTACATTCATGCACCGGGAAGGTGTATCGGATATCGATGGGCTGATCCTGAAATTGTCGAAGATGGTGCCGGTGCTCCAGATTGAAGCACTTGGCAACACAGCAGAAGATGTATTGAAAGAAGCACGCCGCCAACTCGATCTTGGTCTTGATCCCAAGAAGACCGTATTCAAGATCCCTGTTTCACTGGAAGGCGTAAGAGCCTGCGCTTTGCTCCGCAAAGAAGGGTTGCTGGTGAATGTGCATTTAGTGTACACGCTGCAGCAAGCTTATATGGCCATGCAAGCAGGCGCCACTTATGTGTGCCCGCTGGTAGGCCGTTTGCAGGACCAGGGCCATGATGCCCTCTCACTGGTAGAGCAATGCGTTTTCGCAGTTAATCACTATGGCTACGACACCAAAGTGATGTTCTCCTCCGTCCGTTCAACCGAACATGTCCGCAATGCCCTGAACCTGGGTGTTCATACTATTACTGTTCCCTGGAAGATCATGAAAGGATTGACAGAAAATAACTTCACAACACTGGGTACTGATCAGTTCATAGAACATACTCGTCTTATGACCGTAAAAGTAAAAGACGTGATCAGCAAAACAAACCCTGTAGTGGAAGCCGAAACTTCGCTAATGGATGCCATTGTGAAAATGACAGAATACGGATTTGGCGCCATTACTATCGTAAAAAAGGATGGAAGCCTGCTGGGTGTTTTCACTGATGGCGACCTGAGAAGGAAGATCCAGGAAGAAGGACGGGATGTATTGAAGAAAAACATCGGCGACCTTACCCACAAAGACCCTGTTGCAGTAGATGCAGGCGTGTTGCTGAATGATGCAGCAGCGATTTTCAAGAAAACCAGTGTGGACACGATTCTTGTTACAGAAAATGGCAAGCCGGTGGGCATGCTGGATATACAAGACCTCAAATCCAACGGCACAAACTGATCTCATTCAATAAAAGCCGGGGTAATACCTGGCTTTTTCTTTATTTTCATCTCATGAATTCCGAAATGGTTTTTACGCAGGCTGGCGGCACATTCTGCATCCCTTATGCAGATTTTCAATCGAAACTCTCCCGTATCAAAGCTTTTATTTTTGACTGGGACGGCGTGTTCAATGATGGCGGCAAAGACCACCAGGGCAGCAGCAATTTCAGTGAAGTAGACTCCATGGGCACTAACCTTCTTCGCTTCAGCCGTTGGTTGCTGAAAAAAGAACTGCCCTTTTGCGCTGTTATGTCGGGAGAAAAAAACCAGCTTTCTTTTCAATACACACAAAGGGAGCATTTCCATGAGGGCTATTTAAAAATATTACATAAGACCATTGCACTTGATCATTTCCTGGCTGCGCATTCGCTTGAAGCCAGCGAAGTGGCTTTTGTGTTTGACGATGTGCTTGATCTTTCTTTGGCAGCAAGAGCGGGATTGCGTATTATGGTTGGCCGCAAAGCTAATCCGTTGTTCAGGCAGTATGTGGTGGATAGGAATTTGGCGGACTATATTACAGCAAATGATCAGTATGCGGTACGTGAGGCTTGTGAATTGATGATTGGAGTAGCAGGAAATTTTGAAGAGGTTGTGGGTGGAAGGGCTGCATTTTCATCTGAATATAAACAATATCTGCAGGAGCGCCAGCAGGTCAGGACAACATATTTTACATTGGAAAAGGAACAGATCCTGAAAGCGGAGATGTAACGTAATTCCTACATTTCTATTCCATAAAATTCTTCCCACAGCACGACAATAGCAGGATGCGATATGTCCGGAAGCGTACGAACACTGTATCAAATCCGAACAATTTCGTAGATAGTAAATCCCACAAACTTTTTGGAATCAAATAATTATGCAACTGGCATTGTTTTATGGGAATTCCATCGGACTACTATTCACAAACCAAACCCCTTCTTCTTTTAGGAGGTCCAGGAGGACTGCTATATGTTTAGAAACTATTTCAAAACCGCATGGCGAAACCTCGCAAAAAAGAAATTATTCTCCGCCATTAACATCACCGGGCTGACTATCGGCTTAACCTGCTGTTTCCTGATAGCTTTATATATCCTGCATGAACTGAGCTTTGATAAATTCCAGCAAAAAGGCGATCGCATTGCCCGCGTTGTCATGGAATTCAGTTTTAAAGGAGGCAATGAATCAATCAAAGGTGCTTTCTCCAGCGTAAGAGTGGCAGCCGTTTTTCCAAAGCTTTTTCCCGAGATAGAATCAGCAGTGAAAATGGCGCAATATGACCGGGTCATCAAGTATGAAGACGAATTCTTCGATGAAAAAAAGGTCATGTTTGCCGATTCAACTTTTTTTGACATTTTCTCTTTTAAACTATTACAGGGAAATATACATGATGCCCTTGCAACACCCCATAGTATTGTACTTACTGAATCAGCTTCAAAAAAATACTTCGGGAATAATAATCCCGTCGGAAAAGTATTACATGTTGGTAATGACAGTAATTTATACCGCATCTCCGGAGTAATGCAGGATTGTCCTTCAAATTCGCAGATACAAACCGATTTTATTGCTTCCTTTTCCTCTCTTGGTCTTTCGCGGGAATACGAAAACTCTTATAGCGATGCCAATTATGTAACATACTTTTTACTGAAAGACAAGAATTCTCTTCAGCCTCTGCAGGACAAGATCTCTGCCTATATGAAAAAGGAAATGGAAGGGAAAAGTGCCATTATAAGTTTATTCCTTGAACCTTTTGAAAAAATACATTTGTATTCTCCTTACGACAGTTTTGTGCCCAACAGCAATATCAGCTACATCTACATACTTGCAGCAGTGGCTCTTTTAATACTTATTATTGCCTGCTTCACTTATATCAACCTGAGCACAGCCCGTTCTCTTGAAAGAGCCAAAGAAGTTGGAGTGCGCAAATTGATCGGTGCAGAAAAAAAACAGCTATTCTGGCAATTCATTTATGAATCTATATTGCTTTGCCTGGTCGCTGTTGTATTAAGCCTGATACTCTCGGCATTATTGTTACCACTCTTTAACCGGCTTGTTGATAAGGAACTCGGATTATCCCAACTTTTCTCTTTTTCCTTTATTGCATTTTCCATTGCTATTGCCCTGGGCCTCAGCTTTGCTGCAGGCATTTATCCGGCATTTGTGTTCACCAGGTTCCAGCCAATAAAAGTTTTGAAAGGAGCTTTTAAAAACACTGCTTCCGGGCAATTGCTGAGAAAATCATTGATCGTATTTCAATTCTGTATTTCTGTTTTCCTTATCATCTCAACATTTGTAATTCAACGGCAGCTCCATTTTATTCAGAACAAGAAATTAGGATATGATCGCCAGCATGTGCTGGTGTTGCCGCTCGATACTGAAATGATGACCGACCTGGATGCCATTAAGCAGGTATTTAAAACAAACAGTAATGTACTTAGCGTATCAAGATGCGTTCGTTCACCGGTTGAAGGCGGCGGAGGCTATAATATGCGTTCACCTTCTATGCCGGGAAACCTGGAGATGAATGTTACAGCCAACCCGGTTGATGAGGATTTTGTAAAGACGGTGGGGTTACAACTGATCGCGGGTTCTGATTTTACGCAGCAGGACATTAAAGACGCTTCGCATATCGGCAATTGGGATAAAAACATTTATCATTTCATCTTAAACGAATCTGCTGCAAAACAACTGGGCTGGTCGCCGCAGGAAGCGGTTAATCAAAAAATGTCCATGGGTCCACGCGAAGGCTATGTGAGAGGAGTGATAAAAGATTTTAATTTCGAATCCCTTCACTCTCCTATCAAACCCTTTGTATTGTTCACTGAAATGAGAGGAAGGGAATTGCTGGTGAAGCTAAACGGCCAACATCTCTCGCAAACCATTTCCTTTTTGCAATCGAAATGGAAAGAACTCGTTGCGCACCGTCCCTTCGAGTTCCACTTCCTGGATGAGGATTATGACAAGCTGTATCAATCGGAGATCAGGCTCAGCAAGGTCATGAATATCTTTACGATCATTGGCACCGCACTCGCCTGCTTTGGTCTGTTTGGTCTATCTTCTTATGTAATGCAACTCCGGATCAAAGAAATAGGTATCCGGAAAGTATTGGGAGCAAGTGTTTCTAATATTACAACGCTGCTGGCAAAAGATTTTATACTACTTGTATTAGTCGCTTTTATTATTGCCATGCCTTTATCATGGTTTGTTATGAGCAAGTGGTTGCAGGATTATACATACCGGATCAGCATTGGTTGGGAGATATTTTTGATCGCCACTGCAATCTCCTTGCTTATTACACTGATAACCGTAAGCTTCCAGGCAATTAAGGCCGCAGTTATAAATCCTGTAAAAAGCCTCCGGAGAGAATAATATCCTTATGAGGTGATATATTAGAAATCCCTGCTAAGCGGGGATTTTTTTATAGAATATCTTCTGAAATGGCTAACTTCAAAGATGCCAATCACCTCAAAATTCAACTCATGCCCGGCGATTCATTAAAAGCAAATCTCAATACAAAAGGTGTACAGCAAAACAGTTTTGATGCCATTGTTATTGGCTCAGGTATCAGCGGCGGATGGGCCGCAAAAGAATTATGCGAAGCAGGATTAAAAACATTGGTACTGGAACGTGGAAGGAACGTAGTGCATAATAAAGATTATCCTACCGCCAATAAAGCACCCTGGGAATTTCCCCATGCCAACAGGATGACAAAAGAATTCATTGATGCCAATCCATTGATCACCCGGGCTGCTGGTTTTGGTGAAGACACGGCACATTTTTTTATAAAAGACAATGATCATCCATATGTGCAGGAGAAACCCTTCAACTGGGTCCGGGGATACCAGGTAGGTGGCAAATCACTGACATGGGGACGCGCCTGCCAGCGCTGGAGCCCTTTTGAATTTACGGCGCCGGAACGATTGGGATATGGTATGAACTGGCCCATAGGTTATGATGATATCGCACCCTGGTATTCACATGTAGAGAAATTTATCGGCGTATGTGGCAATAAAGATGGGTTGGAATCAATGCCTGATGGAGAATTCCTTCCTCCATTCGATTTGAACTGTGTGGAGCAACATATGCAGAAAACCATCAAAGAACATTTTGGACGCTATCTCGTACAGGGGCGCTGGGCGCACGTAACAGAAGCCAAAGAGATCCATACTCAACAGGGAAGGACCAGGTGCCAGTCGAGAAACCTGTGTATGCGTGGTTGTCCTTTTGGTGGGTACTTCAGTTCAGTGTCTTCTACCCTGCCCTGGGCTGAGCGGACTGGTAATCTGACCATCAGGCCATTCTCTGTAGTTCATTCAATCATCTATGATGAAAAACAGGGTAAAGCCACTGGTGTAAGAATCATTGACACCAATATAAAACAGGCAATAGAGTATTTCGCCCGCATCATTTTTGTCAATGCCTCAGCATTAAACAGTAACCTTATATTGCTTCATTCCACTTCATCCCGCTTTCCCAATGGATTAGGAAATGATTCGGGATCGCTGGGTAAATACGTGATGTTCCATAATTACCGTGCATTCGCATCAGCAGATATAGAAGGCTTTGAAGACAAATACTTTTGGGGAAAGAACCCAACTGAAACAATAATCGCTAACTATCGCAATTTGCATAAACAGGATACAGATTATGTGGGCGGCTTCACTACTTTCTCAGGAGCTTACCGCTCCACTCCCAAAGAAGAAGATATGAAAGAAACGATAGGTGGTAACTATAAAGATGAAATGGGAGAACCCGGTCCCTGGGGAGTGTACATGTATTTACAGGGAGAAACAATTGCGAAAGAAAGCAATCATGTCCGGTTAAGTAAAGATAAGACCGATCAATGGGGCATCCCACAATTGGTAACCTCGGTTGATTATGATGACAATGATGATAAAATGGTAAAAGATTTCCTGGAGCAAAGCGTGGCCATGCTTGAAAAAGCAGGAGGAAAGAATATTTTCCATAACGACAGCAGGCAACCGCCCGGTCTTGATATCCATGAAATGGGTGGATGCAGAATGGGCAAGGACCCAAAAACTTCTCTGCTCAATGAATGGAACCAATTACATCACTGTAAGAACGTATTTGTTACAGATGGCGCCTGCATGACGAGCACAGGCAATCAAAGCCCCTCCATCTTATACATGGCATTGACAGCAAGAGCTGTTAACCATGCCGTTGATGAAATGAAAAAGAAAAACCTTTAAATCATTCGCCATGACCCGTAAAGAAGCCGTTCAATATATATCCCTTTTGCTGGGTGGCTCCCTGGTAGGTGCCAATAGCTTTTTGGCAGGATGCAAGACCACGGATAAGAAAGCGCTTGACGGCGATGATTCAACTTACCTGGATGAAATTGCTGAAACCATTTTACCTGAAACAAAAACACCTGGGGCTAAAGCCGCAAAAGTCGGATCGTTTATGGTATTGATGGTAAATGATTGTTATGATGAAAAGGAGCAGGCTGTTTTCAGGGAAGGCATGCAGAAGATAAATGACCAGGCGAAGTCAAAATTCGGAAAAGAATTTACAGTGATCACTCCTCAGCAAAGGCATGAATTGCTGGTGCAGATAGATAATGAGCAGAAACAATACATGAAAAGCAAAAAGGAAGAAGAACCGGTCCATTATTTCAGAATGATGAAAGAACTGACCCTGCTCGGATATTTTACTTCAGAACCCGGATGTACGAAAGCAAAACGGTACATGCCTGTTCCGGGAAAATACATCGGCTGCGTTCCATATACAAAGGGAGAGAAAGCAATTGTTTAATAACTCCGGTTTGAGAGGGTCACCACAAAATCATTTCTCCTCAATTGATCCAATGATATCCTCAATTGATAGCACTCCTGCTTTACAAATAATAAGGTAATTAATACTATTGCTGGTCTAAGAATTACGCTATGGAACAGCCGGCAAAAACCTATCAGCCCAAAGAAGCGGTAACAGCTTTTATTTTTATAGCAGCAGCTTTCCTGTTCATGAGCGGTAAGTTTATCAAATTCCCCTATAACATTCCTGCTATTTGTCTCACTATCATTGCCGGCTATTTTTTTTGTGGCCGTTCTTTATCAAAGCTTGGCATAAAGAAAATCCAAAGGCCAGGAAAATTCCTGCTCACAGCCTTGCTTCTTGCCCTGGCTGCTGAAGTAGCAATGGATTGGCTGGTGCAGCCGCTGGTTAACAAGTTGTTTGACACTCCTCCGGACTACAGTTATTTCACTATGCTGGAAGGCCAAACTTCCCTGTTTGTAAAATATCTTCTCTACATGTGGCTGAGTGCTGCATTTGGAGAAGAGCTTATGTTCAGGGGATTTATGTTCGATCAACTTTCACGGCTGATACCTCCGGTCAGGCTCAAAACCACTTTTATCTTCATTATTGCGGGATTACTTTTTGGATTTGCGCATGGGTATGAAGGCCCTTCAGGCGTGGCCATCACGTTTTTATGGGGCATCCTGTTTGGTATTATTTATAAAAAGACAGGCAATATATGGCTGACCGTTCTGGTGCATGGCTGCATCGATACCGTTTTCCTGATCCTCGCGTATACAGGGCATTTATCCTGGTATGAATTGCCTAATCAGTTGATCTGGGGATACTGATATTTGCCATACACCGACACCTCCGTTCACATTATTTTCCCCATCCCCCACCTAATGCCCGGTACAGATTAACTACTGCAAAAAAGATATCCCGTTTCTTCCTGATCATTTCCAGCTCCGCTTCCAACGTATTTTTCTGGGCAGTGATCACCTCCAGGTAACTTGCATAACCGTACATATACAGCTCGTGTGAAGTAGCTACAGCTTCCTGCAACTGTTTGACTTCGACCTTCTTTAACCGGTAGGACTGCTGATGATTTTTGACAGCCGCCATAGTAGTGACCACCTCGCTGTAGGCATCCAGAAGTGTTTGCTGATAGCGGTGAACCGCTTCGCGGTTGTCCGAATTAGCGATAACATAATCGGCTTTCAGTCTTTTTTGCTGAAACACCGGTGCAGTAATGCCACCAAGAATGCCGTATGCACCTGAACCCTGGCGAAAAAGGAGGCCGGGCGTGAATGCATTAAAAGCGATATAGGGGCTGATCACCAGCGACGGAAGGAATGATTTTCTTGCAGCACTCACATTTTCTTTGGCAGCCTGCAATACCAATTCCTGTTGCCGGATGTCTGGACGGTTCGATAACAATACTGCAGGCACCCCCATAAATAATGGAATGCTATCTGGCACTTCAAACTGTGCAGTATCTCTCGGAATATAGCGGGGATAACTTCCGGCCAGTGCATTCATTTCATTTTCCGTTGCGGTACGCTCCTGCTTCAGGTTATAAGCAATGCTCTTTGTATTTGTAAGCTGCGCAGCAAATTGCTGAACAGCAAGTTCATTCGCTCTTCCTCCTTCTTTCTGCGCTCTGACAATTTCCAGTGCCTGTTCCTGTAAATGGATATTCTTTTGTATAATACCAAGTTCAGCATCGATGGAAAGCAGTTCGTAATATTTTTCTGTCAACTGCGCCACAAGATTAGTGATAAGGAATTGTCTCGCCTCCCTTGTAGCCAGGGCTTCGGCCAGCGCTGCCTTCCGCAGGTTTTTCAATTTTCCCCAGATATCGATCTCCCAATCACTTCTTAGCCCAACAAACATATCGGTGGTTGGGCTGACAGGTATCTTCTGGTCCTTGTTGATATTCGGTGAAAGGTTCGTATCAAAATTACCAACGCCATTCAGCGTGTAATCACCATACTTGTCTGCACTTGCCGATACTACCGCAGACACGTTCGGACCAAGCATACCCTTTCTTGCCATTAGCCGGGCTTCTGCTTTTACAATACGCTCCCAGGCGATCTGCAGATCGGTATTATGCTTCATTGCAGAATCAATAAATGACAACAGGTTCTGGTCTTTGAAGAACTCATCAAATGATAACTGCAATGAATCCGGCAAGGGCAATATATCCGTACCCGGATATTGAGCCGGTAAAGGTTTGACAACCGGCATTGCCTGCGGCTTTATTGTTTGGCATGATGCAATAAGCAGAGATCCAATAAAGAGACCGCAGATCGCAGGGATAAAATTTATGCGGGGGATATAATTAATATAGTTGTTCTTGTTCATTCGAATGGTTGATTTGAATGAGAAATAGAAGGATTGGTGGCAACCGAAGGCATATCATCCTCTTTTTTGATACTGTTCTTTTTCTTTCGTGTGAATAACACGTATAATCCCGGCACCAGGAAAATGCCGAATATAGTACCGACCAGCATTCCTCCTGCCGCCGCTGTGCCGATAGAACGGTTACCCATTGCACCAGCACCGCTTGCCATACACAAGGGGACCAATCCTGCAACAAACGCAAAAGACGTCATCAGGATCGGGCGCAATCTTGATACAGCCCCGGCCTTTGCAGCTTCCAGCGGCGTATATCCCTGCCTTTGGCGCTGCACAGCTACTTCCACGATCAATATTGCATTTTTCCCCAGCAGCCCAATAAGCATAATGAGAGCCACCTGCGCATAGATATTGTTTTCCAGTCCTGCCATCAGCAACACCCCAAAAGCTCCTGCAATACCAACCGGCAAAGAAAGGATCACCGCCATGGGAAGGCCGAAGCTTTCATATTGTGCTGCCAGCAATAGATAAACGAAGAGCAGGCAGATAATGAAAATGTAAACCGCCTGGTTGCCGGATATGATCTGCTCACGGGTCATACCGCTCCATTCATATGTATATCCCCTGGGAAGCGTGCTATCTGCAACTTCCTGGATGGCAGTGATCGCTTCACCACTGGAGAACCCTGGTGCCGCATCCCCGTTTATCATCGCTGCAGTGTACATATTGTATCGCGTGATCTGTTCAGGTCCGAATACTTTCTCCATTCTGATAAAATTGGAGAAGGGTACCATTTCACCCATATTATTTTTTACATACAACCTCAATACATCTTCTGGTGTAGCACGGTATTCAGGCAGGGCCTGCAACATCACTTTATACATCTGTCCAAATCTGATGAAGTTGGTGGCATAATAACTTCCCAGCAGGGTTTGCAATGTGCTCATTGCATTATCAATCGTCACTCCCTGCTTGGCAGCCATCTCCTGGTCGATATGTATCATGTATTGCGGGAAGTCGGGATCAAAGCTGCTGAATGCGCCCTCAATCACCGGATGTTTATTCAACGCAGCAAGAAATGATTCGGAAACTTTTGCAGTTTCATTCAGATCATCTCCCCTGTTTTTATTAAGAAGCCGAAGCTCAAATCCTCCTGCATTCCCAAAGCCGGGAACTGTTGGAGGAAGAAAGAATTCAATGCTGGCATCGGATATATAACTTGTTTTGCTCCTGAGCTTGCTGATGATCGAATTGATAGATTCTGAACGTTCATCCCAGGTTTTCAGGTTGATCATCGCCATGCCGTAAGAAGCACCCGAGATATCACTCAACAAGCTATAACCGGCAAGCGTACTGGTGTTCTCGATATTTTCTTCGTTGATGATCGCACGCTGCACTTCATCAAGCACTGCTTCGGTCCGCTCCACCGTTGAGCCTGGCGGAGTGGTCACGTTCACATAGATCATACTCTGATCCTCTGCAGGAATAAATCCGGAAGGCAACAGGCTGGAGGTCCCCCATGTTAGCACCAGGAAGAACCCAAGCATTGCCAGCGTAGCAATTTTACGGCCTGCAATCCATCGTACTGCCCTTCCATATTTGTTTTCTGTTTTGTTATATACCCGGTTGAATGATCCATAAAAACGCTGAAGCAGGCTTTTCTTTTTTTCACCAGGTTTGTGCGGTTTCATTAACAGCGCACAGAGGGCCGGCGTTAAAGTCAATGCATTGATACCGGAAATAACAATTGCCATCGCCAACGTTAGAGAGAACTGCCGGTAAAACACACCTACAGGGCCTGACAGGAAAGCGACCGGCACAAAAACGGCCGACATCACCAGCGTAATAGCAACTATCGCACTGCCGATCTCTTTCATAGCTGCTATGGTCGCCTCCAATGGAGGCAGATGCTCTTCCGTCATTTTTACGTGCACTGCTTCAACCACCACGATCGCATTATCGACCACAATACCGATCGCCAGCACTAGTGCAAAAAGCGTAAGCATATTGATCGAAAAACCGAGCCATTGCATAAAGGCCAGCGTTCCGATCAATGCAACCGGAACGGCAAGCGCGGGAATAAGCGTTGAACGGAAATCCTGTAAGAATATAAATACGACAATGAATACAAGAATGAATGCTTCGATCAGTGTCCGTATCACCTCATGAATGCTTGCATCAAGAAAACGCGACACATCATATGCGTAGTTATAAACCATCCCCGGTGGAAAACTGGTCTCTTTCAGTTCTTCCATTTTTTCCTTGATCGTCTGTATCACTTCCTGTGCATTCGATCCCGGCCTTTGTTTGATCATGATAGAAGCGGAAGGCCTTCCATCAGTCTTTGAGACCATGTCGTAACTGACTGTACCGAACTCAACATCGGCAATATCCTTTAATCGCAAAACAGAACCGTCATTATTGGCACGGAGAACAACCTCTTTATATTGCTGGGGCGTATTGAATTTTCCCGTATACCTCAACACATATTGCTTGGCCTGTTGATCCTTTCCGGAGTTCTCACCGGTAACCCCGGGAGCAGCTTCAATATTCTGCGCCCTCAACCCGCTAATAATTTCTTCAGTGGAGATATTGTAAGAGAGCAAGCGGTCCGGTTTTAACCATACCCGCATGGAATAGTCACGCGCGCCCATGATATCAACGAAACCGACACCATCGATACGTTTCAGTTCCTGCAATACATTTATATCGGTGAAGTTGTAAATGAATTCTTCATCAGCTGCTGAATCTGTGCTCATGATATTGAGATAAAGCAGCATGCTGTTCACTTCCTTTTCTGTAGTCACCCCGGCTTTGATCACTTCTTCGGGCAGTTCGTCGAGCACCGTTGTAACACGGTTCTGCACGTTAACGGCCGCCAGGTCAGGATCTGTTCCTACTTCAAAAAATACCTGTACCAATGTAACCCCGTTATTGCTGCTTACGGAGTTCATATATGTCATGCCTGGAACACCATTGATGGCCCTTTCAAGCGGAGTTGCAACAGCTTTGGCACAAACATCTGCGTTCGCTCCATTATAGTTGGCAGTCACTACTACTGAAGGAGGAACGATATCGGGAAACTGGGTGATCGGCAGGCTGAATAGAGCCAACGCTCCAAGCAATACGATCAATATGGATATGACCAGTGACAACACCGGCCGGCGTATAAACTTTTCAAGCATTGAAAAAAATTAAAGCTATTTTGAAGGAATGTTCAACAGTGTATTAAATGAGAGGAGGCGCGGTTTAATGATATTACCTTCCTTTATGTTTTGTACGCCCTCATAAACGATGCGGTCGCCATCCTGTAAACCAGATTTGACCAGGATAAGATCCTCCAGTCTTGTATCAGGCTCGATACTCCGCATGCTGACCTTATTTTCATTATTCAATACAAATACATAATTCTTGTCCTGGATCTCAAACACAGAACGCTGTGGTATCAGGATCGCATCATCAACTGAAGAATTAAGGATGATCTTCCCACTGGCGCCATGCTTCAGCAGTTTATCGGGATTCGGAAAGCTGGCCCTGAATGCAATAGATCCTGTTTCTTTTTCGATTTCACCATCCATTGTTTCTATCCTGCCGGCATAAGGGTAATCAGTTCTGTCGGAAAGCTGGAGTTTTATCTGCTGGCCGGCATTTTCTTTCATGCCACCGTTCTTGATAAACTGAAGATATTCGTTCTCAGACACCTTAAAATATACGTGCATGGAATGTATATCCGACAGGGTGGTCAGCAATGTACCTTCTTCGATAAGGCTGCCGATCTTATGTGGGATGCGGTCAATGATGCCGCTGAATGGAGCACGGATCAGTGTTTGCGAGAGGCCGATCTTTGCTTTCTCTTCACGGGCAACTGCTTCCTGTACTTTCGCCTGAGCTGCATTGAGCTTCGCCTGTGCAAGATCGAGTTCTGATTTTGTGACAATATTTTTCTTCACAAGCCCTTCCACCCTTGCCAATTCAACTTCCGCCATCTTCACCTCAGCTTTTGTACTTGCCAGGAATGCAGATGCCTCCGACAATTGCACTTTATATTCTGCATCATTGAGAGCAAAAAGCGGTTCCCCTTTTTTCACAAACCGGCCTTCATCAACAAATATTTTCTCCAGGAACCCCGCTACTTTTGCACGCAGTTCCACATTCTGATACGCATTGATATTCGCCACATAAGTTCTTCGCAACAACGTATCCCGTGCGTCAATCTGCAACACCGGCAATTCCTGTTCTATCGAAGCGTGGGATTTATTTTTTTCGGAGGAACAGCCGGTTACAAGCAGACTGCCGGCGACAGCCAGTAAGAGGATAAATTTCATTTGCAAAAGTTTTTAATGCAATACTTGAGTTAATACAATACAGTACTGTATGACAAAGTCATACAGCAGCATCGTTTGAGCTGTAAGAAAATTCAGGACAAGCTTTTGAAAGGGAATAAAAAGGAACGCGGTCAGAACAGCGTAAGCCGGAAGAGAAAAACGTAATAGAAAGGCGGAGGGAGATGGTCGCCACCGTTTTGCAATGATTCAGAGATACGGATAAAAGGCTTTGGAGAATTACCCGTTGTTACCCTCGCAGCCAACTGCGTGGAGGAGGATGGCACACGGAATTTTGAGCGGCGGTTCTGTATCTTTTCCTTTCCCAGATCCGCTAATAGTCCATGTGCAGGAGAATCATCTTTGAGTAACTGATAAAAACTGGCCGGATTTTGCAAGTGATCATTACTTTCATACTTCTTCAACACAGTGCCGGAAGGCATTGCGTTAGGGGCAACCCAGCATAGCAGAACCGCCAGTAGTGATAGTATGATCTTTTTGAGGTACATTATTCGGCGCAGCAAAATTAAACAAAAAAACGGTTGCTCTGAATATTTTACAAAAGCGATTAAAATATTCAACAAGGCAAACCGGCATGATCTACAGGATGTTCCTTTATGCACCGGCACGTGCCAGTAAAAGTTTCTGTGCCGGATAAGCAAACGAGATCTTTTCCTGGTCGAAGCGGCGATACAATTGCATACAGAAAGCATGTTGGCAATCCATATACTTAAAGATTCATTAAACCAGCTTCTTCAGTTCTTACAGCGAGATCATTGCATAAAACCAATCGGATTTTAATGTGAGGTTAATACCTTTCTCATATATCAGTTATATCATGCAGCTGGGCCTTCTTGCCAGGGCCCAGCGTAATATAATCTGCTTTGCAGTTTAAAGTTGAATCACTCTTATTTGCATTTTTGGTTTGAATGAGTGAAAAATGCCCGTAGTCTTACGGGCATTTTATTAATAATCAATCAATTCCACTCTTATCATCTACACTTTAATGTAATTCTAATCTTAGATTAACCTCGCTCCATTATCAATCAGCCAGCTTTGCGCGCTGGAAGACTTTATTAAATCAAATAAGAAATTATGTTATTAGCTACCGATCTTGATGGAACTTTCCTTGGCGGGACCAGTCTTCATAAACAACAACTTTATCGTTTGATACGACAAAATATGGATGCCCGGCTTGTATTTGTAACAGGGCGTGGCCTTGAATCTGTGATGCCTTTGCTGAATGATCCTATTATCCCTAATCCTGATTACATTATTTGTGATGTAGGGGCCACTATCGTAAATGGCCATACACTTGAGCCGGTTGAGACATTGCAATCTGAAATAGAAAAGAACTGGCCCGGAAGTTTGAAAATAATGGAAGTACTTGCCGGATTGGATGATATCCAACACCAGGAAGTGCCGCAGCAACGCCGCAGTTCTTTTTATGTTCAAAGCGAAAAAACAGTGCTAAAAGTCAGGGAACTTGTAGCAACACTGAAATGCGATGTAATCCACTCTGCAGGCAAATATCTTGACGTTCTTCCGCATGGAGTGAACAAAGGTACATCACTGAAAAAACTGGTGAGTTATCTCCGTTACGATCCGGAAGAAGTGTTAGTAGCCGGCGATACTTTAAATGACCTTGCGATGTATCAATGCGGCTTTAAAGGAGTAGTCGTGGGCAGATCAGAAAAAAAACTAATCGAAGCCACTTCGGATATTGAAAGTGCATACCATGCAAATGCGGCAGGTGCCGGTGGCATCCTCGAAGCCTTTCATCATTTTCCCGGCCTGGTAAGTGATCCTGAACTGGAAGAAGTAAGGCCTATGGAGAATAATGCGGCCAACAGTTCCCAATTAATCATGATGTATCATCGTTTCCCTTATGAAAAAAAAGAAATAAACGGTCATGTTCAGCGGGTTGCACCAAAAAGTCCCAACGGAATTCTGCCCACATTACAGGGGTTCTTTGCCCGAGGACGATCAGGGCTTTGGATTGCCTGGGAAGAACTTGAACAATCCGGAGAGGCTCTTCGTAATATTTATATCGATAAAACCATCTATCCTAACCTGATGGCAGCACGGGTAGGCCTTACAAAGGAAGAGGTCAATATTTTCTACAAATCATTTTCAAAAGAAGCATTTTGGCCGATGATCTTTTCCTTTATTGATAAGGCGTATTTCGATCATAACCATTGGGACCATTTTCAGGCAATCAACCACCGGTTTGCAGAAAAGGCTGCAGAACAGGCAGACCAGGGGGCAATCGTTTGGATTCATGATTACAACCTGTGGCTTGTGCCTGGTTATCTAAGGCAACTCCGGCCCGATCTTACTATCGCATTCTTTCATCATACAGCATTCCCTGCTGCCAACACATTTAATATTCTCCCGTGGAGAAGGGAGATCATTGGCAGTTTGTTGCAATGCGATTTCATAGGTTTTCATATTCCACGCTACGTGGAGAATTTTGTGGATGTGGCCAGTAGTCTCTTTCCTGTTACCACACTCCCAAAAGTCAATTGCGCTCCCCGGTTCCTGACCTACAGTAGTGCAATTGGAGTTTCCAATATGACGCCAGGCATTGAAACAGGCGAACGTACGGTTGCGCTTGGTGCTGTGCCGGTAGGAATAAATACAGAATATATCAACCAGTTATTTCAGGATGGTTTGATGCAGAAAAAGATCAAAGCACTCAAACAACAACTTAATGAAAAAAAAATGATCCTAAGCGCAGAGCGCCTCGATTATGTAAAAGGGCCCCTGGAGAAGATACTGGCGTTTGAACATTTCCTGGAAGAATACCCGGAGTTTCATGGCAAAGTGGAACTTGTTAATATCTGCCCGCCTGCTGCCGAAGGAATGAAAATATATGATGATATCAAACTGCAATTGGAGCAGGCAGTAGGACGTATCAATGGCAAATACGCCAATATTGACTGGACCCCGATCAGGATATTCTTCCGTTCCTTTTCTTTTGAAGACATCCTGGTATATTATGGCGCCGCAGATATTGCCTGGATCACTCCATTAAGAGATGGGCTAAACCTTGTGGCTAAAGAATTCATCGCTGTGCAGGGAGAATTGCAACAGGATAAAGGAGTCCTGATCCTTTCAGAGTTTGCCGGATCTTCCGTTGAATTATATTATGCTCTGTTGACAAACCCTTACGACCTCAGATCACTTAAAGAAACATTACTACAGGCGCTACTCATGGGGCCGGAAGAAAGGAATATGCGTATGGAAAGGTTGTATGAACAAATCAAACACTATGATATTGAGTATTGGGCAAACGACTTTATCAGGAAAGCCTCAGCTTCCACCATACCTGAACCGGAAGCAGTCGTTCCCATTTAAAAAAAATACATCATGGAAGAATTCGGAAAGATGAGCAACGAACAGCTTACAGACCTGCTTGCCGAAAAGACAAATCAATATACAAAGATGTTCAGAGCAGGGGCAAAACACAAAGATTTTTATGCCTGCAAAACAATAATTGACCAGCTCACAGCGGAAATAAAACAGAGAAAGGAAAGAGCAATATCCATCGATAAAAAAAAGAAGTAGTATTATGAAGCTGGTTCTTAGATTACATCATTCGTTTTCTTGTGGAAGAAAAAGTCAGCAGTTTATCACAACAATTGTTCTTTCAATAACCTGAATTCATTAAAGGGATTCGCGTGCTGATGAAGGATCCTGTAAACAGCATTCAACACGGGTGTATTTAAGCGGACCTTTTTTAAAAGAGGTGCCAGTTCCTTTGATGCGTAAAACCCTTCTGCAACCATTTCCATTGCCTGGATCGCTTTGCTGGCAGCAAGCCCTCTCCCGATAAGTTTGCCCAGTGTTCTGTTCCGGCTGAAATCAGAATATGCCGTCACCAGCAAGTCACCAAAATAGGCAGAACGATAGAAATCGGGCGAACCGGGAGCAACTGCCTCAATAAATCCGGTCGCTTCGCGCATTGCATTGGAAACAAGCACCGACTGGAAATTCTCTCCATATAGCAAGCCTGCCGAAATACCAGTTGCAATAGCGATCACATTTTTTAAAATCGATGCATATTCCTGGCCGGTGGGATCAGTGTTTACCACCGGCTTGATGTAAGGGCACGACAACCGGTCTCTGATCTGTTGCACCAGCACCGGATCATTACCTGCCAGAGTAAGATACGTGTATTTTTCTGTGGCAATCTCTTCTGCATGACATGGCCCGCCCAAAACCATTACATCATGCATACCTCTTTGGAAATATTTCCTGATAAAATTACTGGGAGTACTGCTGGTGCCGGGAACAAAACTCTTGATAGACACAGCAACAGGAATTTCTTTCAACAGGTCCTTATCAATTTTTTTGACAGTCGCCTTTAAGTATGCTGAAGGCATTGCAAAGATCACCAGTTCCGAATCACGAACGACCTCCGCAGTATTTGTTGTAGCAAAGATCAGGGACCTGTTAAGATACACTGAGCTCAGGTATCGCGGGTTATGCCCAGTAG
The DNA here is from genome assembly GCA_051954695.1 of Chitinophagaceae bacterium. Taxonomy (GTDB): domain Bacteria; phylum Bacteroidota; class Bacteroidia; order Chitinophagales; family Chitinophagaceae; genus Terrimonas_A. Next base: position 28,864 of record JBQCHL010000021.1, on the reverse strand, counting down.
AATTAAGCAAATCAGCCATTTCTTCATTCCGTACATGCCATAATACAGAGACGCCGCTTTCTGTAAATATTTTTACCAAAGCAGTTGCCCAGCTTCCGCTACCGATGATCGTTATTTTATCAAACATGAACAAACCTACTATCGCCACAATGGAGCTACATTAAGGTGATGTTAGAAGTCTATTAGAAGACCGCCTTAAATACAGGGCAGTATAAGACATCAATTAAATCCATATTAGATCATTATTAAAATACAATTGAACAGCCCAAAGATTTTATACCCTCCTTTAAACTTGGTAAATTGTAGTGTAATGAGAAATGCGAGTATATTATTAGTGGAAGATGAACGGCGCATCGCTGACACATTAGAATTCGGGCTTATAGAAAACAACTACGAAGTTCATACAGCTTATCAACCTGATACAGCATTGGACATGTTTCAGAACCGCCCCTTTGACCTGGTTATCCTCGATGTTAACCTGCCAGGAATGAATGGCTTTGAACTTTGCAGGCTCATCCGTTTGCTGAATGAACAAGTACCTGTACTTCTGCTCACTGCTCTTACATCGATTGATGATAAGGTAGAAGGATATGAAGCGGGTGCAGATGATTATTTGCCAAAACCCTTTGAATTCAGGGAACTCATTATGAAAATAAGGGTATTGCTTCGCCGTACAACCGACCGTCACTTTCCAACCGGCAATATATTGCGGGCTGCCGATCTTTCGCTCAACCTGGAAACTATGCAGGTGTATAGAAACGAGAAAGAAATTTCTTTAACAGCACGTGAGCTAAAGTTACTGGAATACTTATTGAGAAATAAAAACCGTACTGTGTCCAGGGCAGATATCGCCATCAACGTCTGGGACGCCGACTTTGAAACAGAAAACAATATCATTGATGTTTATATCAATTATATCCGCATCAAAGTTGACAAGCCTTTTCCTGTAAAATTGATCCATACACAGATAGGAATGGGGTACATATTAAAAGACAGCTAGTATTCCTTCGAGGCACCTGGGAATCATAATCCCAACTCTTTTTCAATAAAATCTTTTGCACCAGTGGGCCCTGTAATCACCATCCAAATTTCTTTGCCATCGCCGGTGATATCCAAACTAAAATCAAAGAAATCGCAACACAGGCGTTCTGTTTTAATAAAGGTCACAAGTTCATCCAGGATAGCATCATTACCATCAAACTTGTATTTGTAACCATTTGTAATTTCCGATCTGGATAAAACTTTCTTTTTAAGAGAGTCGATCACTTCTTCTTTTCTCTTCTTAAGTTCCGGGCTTGTAAGCTTACACGTTACCTCTTTTATCTTTTCCTGAGTTTCCATTTCTGGTCGTTTTTTGGCTTTATTTGATTTAAGTTAAGTAATTATTGCCTACACAGGACGATCCGGGAACTGGTTGAAATGCAATACCAGAACAGCCAGGATTATTTTTTCGATAGTTAAAAATTTTGCAAAGCCTTTGGGTTCACGCCCTACAAGCTATGAAGATGGAATGAAGAAGGTACTGGGTGAACCAGAGAGCCGTTCTTAATTCTACGATCTCTATTTCCTGCGGCTCATCTACCAGAAACCTGCGTGCTGTCTTTTACCGGCTTCATAGTCCGGAGTTCAGGAAAATGATCATTCCACTCCCGTTCGATCTTTTTACTCACGGGAGTAATAAAAATTTCCAGTACCAGCGATACTTCCGCTTCCTTCAGATGGCCGCCGTGTACCGTATAGTCCGGTGCACCGAGGGTGATATGAGGATGAACGATCGGTTGGTTATCAAAATAGCCCAGGTTGCCGTTGAACGCCAGTACCTCCATTGAGCCAGGGAATCGCTTATATACATATTTACGCTGATCGATATTGTAATAAGCTACCTCTGTATTTTTCACCGCGCCGATACCAGTAAAATAAGCGCCAGGCAATTTTTCTTTTGCCATAAAAGCATTCAGGCTGGCGATAACCGGCTGACCTGCTTTCAGCACCAACAAGTAACTATTGCTATCCTTGCGATAATCCAAACTGTCCGCAGAAATGGTCTGGGTTGTTTGAGCGTATAAACTCAAATGACTGGTAAACAACAATAAAAAAAGAATGAGGGGTCTTATTTTCATAAATCGATATTAATTGGTGAAGGCAGGAACCGCTTCACAAATATCAGCCGTTTACTAATGCAATTGGGTCATAAATCAAGAATATCCTACCAAGCACTAAAAAATAGTTGCCGATCTATCCGAATACCTTAGATTGTGAGCACAATATTATACTTATGCCAATCTATATGGACCGCCACGATATTCCTGAAGAGGTTACGGCAGAACATGTAGCACAGATGCATCAGGAGGATCTTAAAGTCGAGCATCTGTATGGTTGTAAAGGGATGACATATTGGTGTGATGAGAAAAGAAAAATCGCCTTCTGCCTGATCCAGGCTCCTGATAAAGAGTCAATTGAAGCCATGCATATTCATTCACATGGCGATTTTCCCAATAAAGTTATAGAAGTAGATCCTGCAATTGTAGAATCTTTTTTAGGCAGAATTGAAGATCCCAAAAATATCAAAAACACAACGCTCAACATTATTGACGATCCCGCCTTCAGAACTTTAATGGCCGTGAAAATCGAAAAATCCCTGTTGAAAAAGATTGATAAAGAAGAATTGAATGATGAGGTCAAACGGATAAATCAATCCCTTGGTAGCACCATTACTAAATATAAAGGGCGCCCCGTAAAGCAAAAAGACGATAGTATCCTGGCTTCTTTTGATTCGGTCACTAATGCTGTATTGTGCACGCAGGAAAGCCAATCACTCACCGATAGCACCTCCAATACTTTCAATTTAAAAATCAGAATTGGCTTAAGTGCCGGTGTTCCGGTAACTGAAAAACCGGGCATCTTTGAAGACACCGTGAAGATGTCGAAATACCTGAGTGAAATAACTCCGGGACGGATAACGGTAACATCTGAAGTTAAGGACCTTTTTGAAAACGAAAACTTTAACAGCACTATTGACAAGTCCATCAGCGTGATCGATTTGAATACTGAAAAGTTTTTAAAATCACTAATGAATTATTTTGAAAAAGAATGGAATAATCCGGATTTAACTGTTGAAAAACTAAGTACCGGATTAGGATTAAGTAAATCACAGGCAAACCGGAAATTAAGGTTATTGACAGCTAAATCACCGAATCAATTTATTCAGGAGATCCGGCTTCAAAAGTCGCTCGCTTCTATCAGATTAAACAATAAAACCGTTTCCGAAATTGCTTATGACTCAGGCTTTACAAGCCCAACTTATTTTTCACGGGCTTTCAAAAAGCGGTTCGGAATATCCCCCAAAGAATTTGCTATAGACCATGTCGGATCTTGCCAATAGCAGTCAATAGTGCTGGTTCATTTATGCTATTTTTTGGATCAAAAGTGCATAACCGTTGTCTTTGTTTGGGGTAGGTTTGTTGTGAACTTCATTTTAAACATAACCCATCAAAGATGAATTTACAGAAAATCCTCACGGAACTCGGTCCGGAAATTGAAGAGCACGGTTTGGCCTGCGATACAGAAAATAAATTTGCCGAAAAGAACTTCAGCATTTTAAAAGACAAAGGTGTATACAAAGCCCTAATCCCTGCGGAATTGGGTGGCGGCGGTGTACTGTATTCAGAGCTTTGTTATTTCTTAAAAGATCTCGCCCAGTATTGTCCATCAACTTCACTTGCATTATCCATGCATATGCACCTGGTAGCTGTCCTGGTTTTCAGGCATACGAATGGGGATGCTGGAGCTACAAAAACGCTAAATGCAGTTGTAGAAAAAGATCTGGTTCTTTTAAGCACAGGTGGCGGAGACTGGGTATCCTCGAACGGAGCGGCTAAAAAAACAGATGGAGGTTATATCATTAACTGCAAAAAATCCTTTTGCAGCGGATCACCAATAGCAAACATTGCCGTTATGAGTTGTGCCTATGATGATGGCACCAAAGAGCAGGTTCTGCATTTTTCGGTCCCCTTGAACACTAATGGTGTAGAGATCATTTACGATTGGGACGCTATGGGAATGCGAGGCACCGGGTCCAATTCCATTAGTTTTAAAGATGTGTTTGTTCCGGAAGAAAAGATTACGCTGGTCAGAGAAAGAGGGAAATGGCATCCTGTTTGGGATGTTATCAGCACATTCGCATTTCCGGTTTTTATTTCACCTTACGCTGGAATTGTTGAGGCTATTAATAAGAAGACGATAGCATTGTTTTCTAAAAAAGATCGTCATGAACCTTATGCTGTTTCCAGTCTTGGTGAAATGCATAACCACTATCAGATAACCAAGATGGCACTTCAGAGATTAATTGATAACGCCAATAACCTAAATATAAAACCAAACAGCGATTCTGCTGCTGTGGCATTGCAGGCAAAATCATTGATAACGCAACATGGCAGAATCAGTGCTCAAGCTTCAATGGAATCATTGGGCGGTTATTCGTACTATCACAAAGCTGGTATAGAACGTCTTTATAGAGATTTGCTGGCCGGGGAATTTCACCCTATGCAAGTCAGCAAGCAAAAAGAGATGCTGGGGAATTATCTGGTTGGGAAAACTTTAGCGGGTTAGTTTCTAATATCATATTTGCTTAACAAATTGTTCCAATTCGTCAAGGATATAATAACTCGCCGGTGGGGGGGTCCCCACCCTGCATGTGCACCGATCCATTCCTTAAACCGGGGATGTAGCATAATTTTACTGAACGTGGCCCTCAAATAATCCGGGACACTAGCGGGTGCAGCTCGGAATTCCTCCCCGGCCGATCCGCCACCAAAAAACCGGGTACCATTTAGGTGTCAAAAAAGGAGGGAGAAAGCGGGAAAAAATGACACCTGCAAAATAAAAATAGCCTTGTAATTGAGATCATTACAAGGCTATTGCGTGCCCAGGACTGGATTCGAACCAGCACACCTCGCGGCGCTGCCACCTGAAGACAGTGCGTCTACCAATTTCGCCACCTGGGCTTTTGATAACGGGCAGCAAAGATAAGGGGAATCACATTAATTTCTGAACAATCAATCAAAAAAATAACCCATGCCCGCAGGCTCCAATTCAAAGAAATCCTGCCAAGCAAAAGATACCAGCCAGGCTTCCGGCAAACCAGCAAATAAGATACTCATTAACCGCAAAAGCATTTATTAAATTACCTTAACCAACAAAACCATAACAACCAACCATGCCCAAAGCCATTCTCGAAGTCTGTGCCTTTAACATTCAATCCTGCATCATAGCCGAAAAAGCAGGCGCGTACCGCCTTGAGCTCTGCGACAATCCCGTTGAAGGCGGCACTACGCCCAGTTACGGGACTATCAAACGCACACGTGAAAGAATTTCCATCAAGCTTTACCCTATCCTTCGCCCCCGTTGTGGAAATTATTACTACGATGAAGATGAACTGGCCATCATCAAACAGGATATCGCTGTTTGCAAAGAACTGGGTTGCGATGGCATCTCTGTTGGCATACAAAAGATCAATGGTGAGATGGATGTAAACAAATTAAAACAGTTCGTGGAATGGGCCTATCCTATGGGCGTTACCTGCAACCGGGCATTCGATGCCACACCTGATCCTTTCCAGGCGCTGGAAGATATTATTGCTGCAGGTTGTGAACGTATTCTTACATCCGGTCAGAAAAGTGCAGCTCCTGATGCGGGTGAATTGCTGGGCAAACTGGTGAAACAGGCAGGCGATCGCATCAGCATCATGCCGGGCGCCGGAATCAGATCATCCAATATCAAAAAACTGATGGAAGAGTCCGGTGCGAAAGAATATCATGGCTCTGTAAGAAAGGCTACCATTAATCCCATGAGTTTTTCAAATCCACACGTCCTTGATTTCGGACATGTGTATTTGCCCGATGAGCAGGAACTAAAAGGCATACTTGAACAAATGGCTTAGAGTACCCGGCAGGGCACTTACCTTTATATCATGAAAAAGCAAAGCGCCGGCATACTTCTATACCGTTTCCGCGGAAAGATCATAGAAGTATTCCTGGTGCACCCCGGCGGTCCTTTCTGGAAAAATAAGTATGCCGGGGCCTGGAGTATCCCAAAAGGAGAATATGAAGAAACGGAAGACCCGCTCACCGCTGCCATACGGGAATTTAAAGAGGAGACCGGGCATGCTATTAAGGGACCATTCCTGCCGCTTACTTCCATAAAACAAAAATCCGGCAAGTGGGTGCATGCCTGGGCATTGGAAGGAGAACTGGATGAAACAAAAGTTCAAAGCAATTCTTTTGAAATGGAATGGCCTCCGGGGTCAGGGAAGCAGCAAGCTTTTCCAGAAATAGATAAGGCTGCATGGTTCAGCCTGCAGGAAGCAAAGGAAAAAGTAAATCCCGCCCAGGTCAGTTTGTTGCATGAGTTGGGAGATCTGTTACAGAAAAGATAACACCCGAACGTCAAACTTAAGGCTCCTCAACCGGTGTCCCGGAAAGAGTAATAAGATATCTTTGCGCCATGGATTTCAATCCCCGCAATAATGTGGTAAGATTGTGTGCCAGGGGCATGAATGAAGAGGCTCTGGGTAATATGGAGAGCGCTTTCCAGTTGTACCTGGAAGCATGGGAAAGAGCTATCTCCGATTTTGAAAAGTTCACAGCCGCCCATTATCTCGGCCGACACCAGGAAGAGCCGCATGAATGTTTATACTGGAATGAACAGGCTTTGCAATTTGCGCTTCGCATAGATGAAGAAACCTCGAGAGAACATCTTTCCTCTCTTTATCTCAACATCGGCAAATCATACGAAACTCTTCACAATTTCTCCAAAGCAAGACAGCATTATCAGCTTGCAGCAGCATTTATCCACTATCTTTCCAATGATGAAAACGGAAGAAAAGTGCGCACAGGAGTAGAAGCAGCATTGATAAGAATAGACGCAATGTTTTAAATTTATTTTCCCCTTATCTTCGCGCGCTCTATTTAGCCATGGACCAGCAAGACGAACAACTTTTTATCCAACCCTCTACCCTGCCAGGCGCCGGTATGGGGCTATTCACCAACATTGATATACCAAGAGGAACACTGATCATCGAATACCTCGGCACTGTTACTTCCTGGAAAGATGTCAAACATGATATTGAGAACCCTTATCTCTGTTATGTAAACCGTCATCATGTAATTAACGGGGCACCACATCCCGAATATCTTGCACGGTATGCCAATGATGCTGCCGGACCTGTCAGGATCGAAGGTGTGCGCAACAACAGCTTTTTTGAAATTGACGGCACCCGCGTTTTCATCAAAGCTACCAGGCGTATTCCTGCCGGCAGTGAGATATTCGTGAACTATGGAAAGGATTATTGGGAAACGACTGCCGATAATCAGGGCGGAGCTGAACTATAAGATTCAATAATAAAGCCCGTAATCATACGGGCTTTATTATTGAATCTTCATCTAGTCATATCTTATCAAAACCTGTAAGACAGGCTCGCCATAAACTGCGTTGGAGGGATAGGATTGATACTGTAATTCTCGTGTACGTAGTAATTATAAGTATTGGTAAGGTTGGACACTTTAGCCAGCAGTGATACCTTCTTGTAAGTATAACCCGCGCTGAGATCAATTGTAGAGAATCCATCAACCGGTATCCGGCGGTCATAACCCTGGGCCTGGCCAATTGTATTGTTCCAGCCACCTACTCTCTTTCCAATATAATTATAAGTGGCACCGAAACGGAAACCTTTGAAAGTGTAGAATGCTGTTGCATTGGCTGTATGTGCAGGACTGTTGACTAACCTTTGCCCCTCCACATAGTTGCCTTTTGCATCGGGGGTCTTTGTATAACGCATGTAGTTATAGCTATACCCGGCAGTAATATCCAGTCCCTTTAACGGATGACCGACGAGATCCACTTCAATACCGTCGCTGGTGGTTTGCCCGGTCAGTTCTTTCAGGGCAGTATTATTGTTTGGTGTTACTCCATCAGCAGCAAATTGTGCTGTTTGAGCCAGGTTATTGTTCACAATACGGTAGGCAGTCACATTGAGGGATAATTTTCCTTTATAAAAATCATTTTTCACCCCCACTTCATATTGATCTATAATAGAAGGATCAAGTGCGTTGCCATACACATCCGTTCCGCTGTTTACAACAAATGAATTGGAGTAGCTGGCAAATACAGAAGATGTTGCAATAGGCCTGTACACTAAACCAAATCTTGGTGAAAATGCTTTATCAGTTTTGATCGCTCCTCCTTTGTTCTTAGTGTTGGTAGCCAGGAAAGTGGTATCAATTTGTTTCGCTTCCTGCAACGACCAGCGTACACCTGCCAGCAATTTGAATTTCTCCGACAAACTGATAAGGTCCTGTATGTATGCACCAACCCGGACAACAGGTGTTTCTGTAAAACGCGTAGCGGTTGCTTCCGGCATATCTGTACGGGGTACATATTTATCAGGATCAAGCAGGTTGATCACATCATATGTCGTATTCAGGCTGTAAGTATATGCTTTGGTAAGATAGCGGTCAGCATCTACGCCTGCAAGCAATGTGTGGCCGATCCTTCCCGTCTGGAACTTCCCGGTCAGGTCTGCCTGGCCTATAAGATAATTCTCCGCTGTGTTTGATCTTCCGAGCGGCCTTGTCCAGTCGCCATTAGCAGCAGCCTGTATACGTTCTGTAGAAAAATAATCGCGTTTATAATATTGGTAGGAACCATTTACTGTCAATCTCCAGTTGCTATTCAATTCCTGGCGGAGTGTAAATCCTGAGGTAGACTGCGTTGTTTTAGCATACTGCCAGGGGGTGCCATAGAAAGTGGAGCGGTCCACTTTGTTAACCTTGGTATTATCAATACTTCCAATCCCAAAATCAGGTGTAAAATCATGGCGGAGATAATCTCCCTGAACCAGCAGGTCTGTTTTCTTGCCCAACCTGAACAACAGGGATGGATTTACATAGTAACGTTCACTGCTTACCACATCACGAAAACTTTTTGCTGATTCATATGTGCCATTCAAGCGGAAAGCTACATTTCCAGAAATAGGCCCGTACACATCCACAGCAGGTTTGTACAGGTCGTAGCTACCGGTGCGCATGGACACTTCGCCACCCCAATTGAACTTGGGCTGCTTGGTCACCATATTCACGATACCTCCAGGAGCCACATTACCATATAATATAGCTGCACTGCCTTTCAGCACTTCCACTCTTTCAAGTGAACTCATTTCAGGCATGGCTCCACTATTGACCCTGGAACCATTCTTGAAAAGATTGTTATTACCAAAACTATATCCCCGGGCTGAAAAATTTTCCTGGGTAGATGCCCTTACGGTTGACAGGTAAACGCCATTTACATTCTTCATTACATCACTCAGGCGTTGCACCTGCTGATCGCGCAGGAGAGTTGAATTCACAACCGTAATACTTTGCGGAAGATCAAAAGGATCGATCGCTATTTTACCTGCATTTACCGGGCGTTGATTCAGACTGCGTTGCCCGCTAACGATCACTTCTTCGAGCTGACCTGCTGTTTCCGTTAAGGTAAAATCAAGGTGCTGGTCCTCTCCGCTCTTTACCTGCACAGGTCTTTCCTGCGTTTTTAAACCAACGTAGGAAACAATGATAATATAATCGCCTTCTTTAATATTTCTGAATTCAAAAGTCCCGCTGATTGAAGTGGCCGTGTTTTTGGCTTCGCCTTTGAGGCTAACATTCACATCTGCGGCTGGTTGTCCGTCGGTTGTTTTCACGGTCCCACTGATTGTTCCGGTTTGCGCCATCACACTGGTTGCGCATAAAAGCAGGAGGGCTAGGATCCCTTTTTGTCTCATTTTTGGAATTTTTTTGCAAAGGAAGATCAGCGGGAATTAGAACCTTTACTGTTTCGGGAAATGGGTTTATGCAATCGGGAATAAACATTGATTTCAATTGAATGATAATTTCATGACAATCATGCCCATTTTATTCCTTACATCGAATAACGGTTTCCCGATTTCGTAAGCCTGTTTTACTGATAACACGCAGCTTTGCGGCATGCAAAAACGCTCTTCCTGGCCCCGTATCCGGAAATTTTTTAATGATGTTCATCTCTGGCTGGGACTCAGCAGTGGATTGATCGTGATCGCTGTTTGCTTCAGCGGTACTGTTTATGTCTGGAACACTGAGCTGACCGAAGCTTCGGCTTCCCATTTATATAAGGTAAAAGCCCCCCTGGGTCAAACCCGTATCCCCGCAGATTCTCTTTTTCAGAAAATAAAAGACAGCTCAAAAGCATCCATTACCAGCGTGATGATACCTGAGAGTGCTGACCGTACTTACCAATTCAGCACAAAGAAAGAAGGAAGCAGCGGCCGTGGTGTAACATATTTCGTCAATCCATATACCGGTGACATCACTGGCACTTCCCTGGAAAAGAATGGTACAAAGGAGTTCATGTCTACCATGTTCAGCCTGCATCGCTGGCTTTTGCTGGATAAGATCGATAAACGGGAACTGGGAAGCGCCATTACCGGTTGGGCAACGATCATTTTCACCCTGGGTTGCATCACAGGGCTGATCATATGGTTCCCTCAAAAACTAAAAGCCTGGAAACAGGGATTGAAAATAAAATTCAGCGGCAACTGGAAACGCACCAATCATGATCTGCATAATACACTTGCATTTTATTCGCTTTTCTTTTTACTGCTGATGGGTCTTACCGGTCCACAATGGAGTTTTGACTGGTATCGAACCGGTATGCAGAAAACACTGGGTACGTATAAACCAAAAGAAGCGGCCAAGCCTGGTGATGCAAAAAAAGGAAAAGAGAAACAGGATAGCTCGGCTGCACCATCATTGCTGGCGATGCAAACGTATATCGGCGCTGCTGATAAAGCCCTGCCCTATGCCGGCGACTACACTATCACATTGCCTGCAGATAATGCCGGCACATTAATGATCAGCAAAAACAAATGCGGCTTTTTTGCACCCGCAGCGGCTGATCGCCTCACGCTGGATGTTGCCAGCGGCAGTGTTAAGAAAAAAGATGTTTTCCGCGATAAACCGTTTAATGAACGGGTAGCGGGTTCCATTAAAGCCATTCATGTTGGGAATGTGTATGGCACATTCACCAAGATCATTTACTTCCTGGCCTGCCTGGTAGCCACCAGTTTGCCGATAACAGGAACCCTTATCTGGTGGAACAAGCTGAAGAAGAAAAGAAAAAAGCAAAAGCCTTTGGCAGCCATGAAAGAGGAATTGATCCCTGCCTGATCTATTGTTCTTCGCTGAAGTAAACTTTATAGTAATACATCTTTACCGATTCGTCAAACCCCTTCTCAATAAGATCGCGGTTGCCATGAATATATATGTGAAAGTTCTTATCGAGCTTTAATACGCTTTTATAGGTCCTGGCCTGCTTTTTAACCGCTGCATTGGAGATGGAAAAGGAATCCCCTATCTCCGTGCCGGATTCCTGTTCATAATGCCGCTTGTAATCTTTCCATTCCTGGATGGCAACAGGGTTGTCCAGCACCACATTGGAAAACTCATCAAGGTTGAATTGTTCGTTTTCCTTGAAATAACGGATGGAGCGGTTCAGCAGATCGATCTTGTCAGGCTTTGACACTTCCAGCTTTTCGTCTATTTTATCCGTAATAAAATTCTTGTAAATGCTGAGTACGTTATGCGTTTGATTATACTCATCATTGCGTACCTGCAACTTTAGGAAACCATCTATCCAATACACAGCTTCACCTGATTTATTGGTATGATCCACCACCGCCACCTTATATCCCAGTTCCGCTTCTGTATTGAATACCAAGCAACCTTTATCCAGCTTCCTGATATTGATCGCTTCCTGCTCATAAGAAAGACCAAAAGTGCCGGCAGAAGGAGTGACCTTTAAATAAGTTTCTTTGTTCTCCGATTTAAATAAGCCGATAGCATCCACCAGTGTTCCCTCCACCTGGATATTGTGGAAATAGACTACATAAAATTCACCGGGCTTGATATTCGGATGATCAGCTATATCATATAATTGTTTGGCGAGTTGACGGCTGTTCTCATGAAAAGAAGAATTGTCTTCAAATATAGCTTTGCAATAATGATATACCTCATTCAGCTCCAGGTTGCCTGTTGGATGAGTGAGCCGGTAGATCTCCTGCACTTTTTCAAATCCGCCTGCGAAGTACTGGCGGAGAATACCTCCCAGGGTTTCATCTTCCAGCGTATACGGTTGGTCTGAAAGCGCTAATGGTTCTGCTGCTGCCTTATTGCCTACTTTATGAATAGATAGATGTCGCAGTGATGCTTCTGTCGAAAAGATCATACTTCGTTTTTTACCCGGCCGCAAATATCAGGGATTTTTTGCGACCGGGTAATAAGAAGGGTTTAAGGGTTTAATGCCAACCTCTTAAACTTTTAAACTATTAAACCTTTAAACTCAAAATATCACCACTAATTTCCCCCGCCAACTCTTCTCTGTTCATCGTCAGAACCACCTGTTTGACGGCGTTGCTGCACTGCCTGTCCTTTGCTGAAGCGGTAAGTGAAAGTGAGGCCGACACGACGGTTATCCCAGGTATTGTGCACAAACATATCAATATTACCGTGCTGTATGTTCACGTCTGCTTTTTGCAGGCGGAATGGGTCAACAATGCTCAAGCGGATCGTGCCCTTGTTTTTCAATACCTGTTTGCTGGCACCAAAAGAAAGTATATACATCGGATCGATAACAAACATACTTGTCATCAGCGATTTGCTTTGATACCAGCCGCTGAATTCTGCTCCCCAGGTCTTTGCAAACTTGAACTGGTTATTGAAATTGCCGGTAAAAGTGTTGAAACTCGTTTTCAGGGATTCATTGTTCACAATGCCCTTATACATATTGTTGTATCCACTGGCATACAGGCTCACCGTCCACCATTTGGTAAGTGGAGCATTATAGCTGACAGCAATACCAATATTACGGCTCGATGCTACATTCTCCGTAGTCTGGTAAGTAACCTTGGTGTCATCATCCTGTTTCAAGATATCATTGATGATATCTGTGGTATAGGTGTAATTGAGAGTCGTGCTCAATTTGCCATTATAAACATGGCTCAGTTCAATATTGTTGGTAAACTGTGGCGTCAGGTAAGGATTACCCTGGTTATATGTGTACAGGTCCAGGAACTGCTGAAAAGGATTCAGTGACTGGTAATTGGGGCGCTCGATCCTCCTGCCATAGTTAAGCCCGAACTGGTTTTTATCATTCATTGAATAACTGATATACGCAGTCGGGAATACCTGGAAATAATCCCTTGAAATACTTTTGCCTATCAGTACCTGCTTTCCTTTTGAATGAGTGTGTTCACCACGAAGTCCTGTTTGAAAACCCCATTTTTTGATCTGCTTGCTGAAGTTGACATATACAGCACTGATCTGCTCATCGTATGCGAAATGATCTTTCCGCTTATCGTCGACCCATTTGTCCTGGCTTTCGTCCCAGGTTTCATAAGGGGCATTATTATCGGTTTTTACCAGGCTTGCTTTAACGCCTGTTTCAAACTTGGCATCATTTCCCAAAGGATGTACATAATCCACTTTTCCTGTATAGATCTTGATATCAGTAGGCAGGATGGCGCGCAAAAGATATTGCGTCATGGGAGCATTGCTGTAAAGCACCCTGTTGTCTGTATACTGATTCAGTTTTAGATTGTACTGGATATAATCAAGATCCGCAGTAAGTTCCCTCCCATTAGCATTCAACTGGCGGCGGAAGTTAACATTGGTACTTAAACTCTTCCAACTCCTGCGGGTGAAATTATCAGCAGTTATGCTTGAATCGATCACATTGCTTCCGAGTTTATAGAAATCGCCATTGCTGGTGTTCATCCCTTTATTGCGGTTCGATATGCCATTGACTGTAAAGCCAAGGTTTGTTTTGGCATTCACGGCATAATCCATCCCTACACGCAGGTTAAAATTATTGTTGGTATTTTTTTGCCAGCCGTCCTGGGCAAATACAGAAGTTGTGCTGGTGTTATGGAACTTACGGTTAAGTACCTGTGAGTTGTCGCCCTGCCAGAAAGTATAGCCACCACTGGAAAAGAAATTGACTTTTCCTTTGCGGTAGTTAAAGCTGAAGCTGTTGGGTGATTTTGGATAATTTCCCTGGACAAAGGAAGTAGTTATACTTCCGTTCATCCCCATTGTTTTGCTCTTTTTTGTTCTCAGGTTGATAATACCTGAATTGCCTGCTGCATCAAATTTTGCAGAAGGCTGTGTCATGATCTCTATCTGGTCGAGCTGATTGGCCGGCATGCTTTTTAAAAGGTTCGCCAGGTCTTCTCCGCTGAGATAGGTTTGCTTTCCATCAACGTATACCATCACACCCTGTTTTCCTTTAAGGCTGATATTCCCGTCACGGTCAACTGAAATACCAGGAGATTTTTCCAGTACTTCCAGTACGTTGCTGGCCGCATTGGAAGGGGAAGCATCTACATTCACCACCATTTTATCCAGTTTAGCTTCAACCAGTGGTCTTTTCGCCTGCACAGTTACACCGGTAAGCGATTTTGCCTCCGGTTGCAGCGTGATCACAGATAGATCTTTGCTGCTTTGCAGGTTTATTGCATCGGAATATTGATTACCGTACCCGACAAAACTGGCCATGATGCGATAAACCCCTGCCGGCACACCCTGGAACTCATAGTGGCCTGCAGCATCCGTCAAAGCAATTTTAACAAGTGAAGAGTCAGCAGCTTTCAGTAAAGACACAGTCACCGCTGCAAGAGCTTTATCATTATCCCTGACAATGCCTTTTATTGAAAGAGAGTCTTGTGCATTTGCCAGGTACATACTGAATAGACAGAGGAAAAGGGTAAGTATCTTTTTCATACGCGCAAATATTGCATAGGGCTGCTGATTTTACCTGTACAAATGTGATGAACTGTTATTTCCGGCGATAAGTGGTACGTAACAATTCGTACTTCACATGGGTATACTGGTATTGTCGAATAACGACTACAAATGCCTGCTCCTTTTTAATGACAGCAGAATAACAACCTGTTCTATTTTTTCCGGTTTGATGTCTTTGTTCCTTTGTATCGCAATCAACAAACCAATCCCATGAGACAGTTGAAAATTTCCGCTTCCATTACCAGCAGGGAATATTTAAGTGTGAACAAGTACCTGCAGGAGATTAACAAGATGGAACTTATTTCAGGTGATGAAGAAGCCCGCCTGGCAGGCCTGATCGCCAAAGGAGATAAGAAGGCGAAGGACGACCTGGTCAAAGCCAATCTTCGTTTTGTAGTTTCCGTAGCCAAGCAATTACAGGGGCAGGGGCTTTCCCTTCCCGACCTGATCAATGAAGGCAATATTGGCCTGGTAAGGGCAGCGGAACGTTTTGATGCAACCAAGGGATTCAAATTTGTATCTTTTGCAGTGTGGCATGTTCGCCAGCAGATGTTGCAGGCGATCAATGAACAAGCCCGCCTGGTACGCCTGCCACAGAACAAGACCATCATGACGCGGAGCATCCGCAACGCACAAAACAAACTGGAGCAGGAGCTGGGCCGCAGCGCATCTACTGAAGAAATTGCCGACCACCTCGGGATTGATGCGGCCGAAGTAGATGAAGCCATGGGCTGGCACAATGAGCACGTTAGTTTAGACGCCCCTTTTACAAGCGACAGCGAAGACAGTTTACTCGACACCATGGCTAATGAGAACGCCGAACTGTCTGACAAAAAAATGGACCATTCCGAATCACTGAGCAAAGAGCTCCGCCGCTCTATGCAGGCATTGGACAAAAGACAAAAACAAATGCTTTGCTATTTCTTCGGCATCGGGATCGACCACCCCCTGAGCCTGGATGAAATTGCCCGCCGTTATGATCTGACCACCGAAAGAGTACGCCAGATCAAGGAAAAAGCGATCACCAAGCTCCGGGCAAACAAAAACGCAAAGCTGCTCAAACTTTTCCTCAATGCCTGACAACCACCCAAATCACCATTCCCTTCCACACCTAAGATGACTTATTGAGTAAAAACTAAATGACCCAGTGATGTTTGCCTTGATCCTACCCTTTATCTATGTTATCTACAGTATTTACATCCCCCTTCTCTTCCAATCAACCCTTAACTTCCTACCCGCAATAACAAAGAAACTCCCTATCTCCTGACTTCCGACTCAAGACTTAAGATTCCCGACTCACGCCCCACCCCCACTTCAAGAACTCCGGCATCGCCTTCCCCCATGTTGGAATATCATGTTTCCCTTCCGGCATTTCCAGGTAATGGATATCCCTTTCCCGGTCATATCCTTTTGCAACAAGTTCTTTCATCAGGTCCAGCGTATCGTCGATAGAATCGATAATGCCATTATTGTTGCGGTCGTTTGTTTCATCCATATTGCCGCTCTGGAAAAAAAAGCGCAGCCCGGGATGATAAGCGCCTTTTCTTATCTCCTGGTGCATGATGCGATGCAGATCATCGTCATATTCTTTTTCATCCTGGTCAATGCTTCTCCACCAGAGCGAGCCGGAAAAGATGCCGGCTTTGCTGAATTCCGTGGAATGGTTCCAGGCAATATCGAGCGCCGTCAATCCTCCCAGTGAAAAACCGGCAATGGCTTTTTCAGCAAAAGAAGGAACAGCATAAGTGGTATGGATAAAAGGAAGCAGTTCTTCCAATATAAAAGAGGTATACTCACCGGCTTGGGCGCCACGGCCCAGGTAATCAGGCATTGAAGCAATGCCATATTCCATTTTCCTTTCCGTGCCTGCATGTACGGCAGCGCAAAGCAAGGGCCGTATCTGCCCGCCGGTGTACAGACCGGCAAGAATTTCCTGGAAACCCATTTCCTCCATGTTCTGCCCATCATTCAATACCAACAGGCTCATTGCAAGAGGATCGGCCACATTGGCCGGCAGGTAAAAATCAACCAATACCTCCCTGTCGAGGTACCGGGATAAGATTGTTTTATTCTCAAGCAATATTCCGGGCACGTTAAGCAGTTGCATGGTTTCAAAAATAAGGAACCCGGCGCAACGATTCTTTATTTGTTTATATCCCCCTGAAAAAATAAATTTGGAAAGAGCTACTTAATCCTTGAACGAAAACAACAGTTATGAAGAAAATCGGAATCCTGCATGGTAAAGAACGGTCTTTTCCCGAAGCCTTTGTGGCAAGGGTGAACAGCAAGAACATACCCGGCATTACTGCCGAACCTGTACGTATTGATAAAGCCATGCAGGGAGTGCCCAGTGGTTATTCGGTTATTATCGACCGTATATCACAGGATGTTCCGTTTTACCGCACCTGGCTTAAAAATGCAGCGCTCACCGGCACTGCTGTTATTAATAATCCTTTCTGGTGGAGCGCAGATGATAAATATTTCAACAACTGCCTGATGACAAAGCTGGATGTACCTGTTCCCAAGACAGCTATTCTCCCTTCCCGCGATCTGCCGGATGATACCACAGATGACTCATTCAGCAATCTTGTTTTCCCGATGGATTGGGATTCCATTTTCCAGTATGTCGGTTTTCCTGCGTATATGAAACCATTCGCCGGTGGTGGATGGAAGCATGTTTATAAACTCAACAGCGCCGAAGAGTTTTTCCAAAAACATAATGAGACCGGGCAACTGGTAATGTTGTTGCAGGAAGAGATCGTATTTGAAGAATATTATCGTTGTTATTGCATTGGCGGCAAATACGTACGCATTATGCCGTATGAACCACGCAATCCGCACCACCTGCGTTATGTAGCCGATTTCTCTCCATCACCTGCACGCCTGCAGGAGATGACCGATATCGTGCTCCGCATCAATAAGTACCTGGGGTATGATTTCAATACAGTTGAGCTGGCTGTAAGGAACAATATCCCTTATGCAATTGATTTTTGCAATCCTGCACCTGATGCTGAAAGGACCAGCGTTGGTGAAGAAAATTTTGAATGGGTAGTTGAAACCTCTGCTAAATATGCCATTGAAAAAGCAATGGAGAATGACGGGCATGGAGATCATCTTACCTGGGGAGAGTATGTGAAAAGAAGCAGCACGAAGATGCCGCTGATTTAAAAGTTTAAGTGTTTAATGGTCTAATAGTTTAAAGATTCTACAGTTCCGAATTTTAAACTATTAAACCTTAAACTTTTAAACTCTAATTTTCCCGTACCTCTTAATATCCTGATATACTAACTAATTGCTATGGCATTAAACTACAAGAGCTTTACCCTCGGCGTGGAAGAGGAATACATGGTGCTGGACCCGGTTACCCGTGAGCTGAAAAGCCATGAACAGAAGATTGTGCAGGAAGGGCAGAAAGTAATAAAAGATAAAGTAAAAGCAGAAATGCACCAGGCCGTGGTGGAAGTGGGGACCGATATCTGCGCTGATGTGGATGAAGCTTACACAGACGTAGCCACGCTCCGCAAAACGATTTCAGGGATTGCCACCGATCTGGGCTTTGCAATGGGTGCGGCAGGCACCCATCCTTTCAGCCATTGGGAAAGCCAGTTGATCACCGACCATGTGCGTTATAATGAGATCGTAAATGAATTGCAGGAAGCCGCCCGCAGCAACCTGATTTTTGGACTGCATGTGCATGTAGGAATGGAAAGCCGGGAAATGGCCAACCATATCGCCAATTCCACCCGTTATTTTCTTCCCCATATTTATGCACTAAGCACCAACTCTCCTTTTTGGGAAGGAAGAAAAACCGGTTATAAGTCGTACCGTACGAAAGTATTTGACAAATTCCCCCGCACAGGAATCCCTGAAGCATTTGACAGCATAGAAGCTTATGATAATTATGTAAAGCTGCTGATCAAGACCAATTGTATTGACAATGCAAAAAAGATCTGGTGGGACCTTCGCGTACACCCCTTCTTCAATACCGTGGAGTTCCGTATCTGCGATGTGCCGATGACAGTTGATGAAACCATTGCTATTGCAGCACTTTTCCAGGCTATCTGTGCCAGGATCTATATGTTGCGTTCCAAAAACCTCAACTTTATCCAGTATTCCCGCGCTTTGCTTAATGAGAACAAATGGAGGGCCAGTCGCTATGGAGTGGATGGTTACCTGATCGATTTCGGAAAGGAAGAAGAAGTGAATACCCGCGCCCTGATCTATGAACTGCTCGATTTTGTGGATCCTGTGCTCGACCACCTGGGAAGCAGGCACCGCCTTGCACATGTGCAGAAAATACTGGATGGAGGCACAGGGGCAGACCGGCAACTGGCGGTATTTGAACAAACCAGGAACCTGGCATCAGTAGTGGAATACATCCAATCCCAATACCTCGCAGGGGTATAATCTTGAACAGGATTAAAAAATTTTGGCTTTTGCTTGATGGCGCTGAAGATGGATAGCTAAACCCGGATGCAAAAACATGAAAACTCCCAATTCTTTGATCTTTTTTAAAAATCAGGAGAAATAAACAGAAAAATCATTTTTGAAACAAGGATTTCTGTATCTTGACCGAAAGAAATTAAAAAAAGCAGGCCGGCTAGACAACCACCTGCGTAGGTCTTTACGACCGTTCACATGAGAAAACGTTTATTTAAGGGGCCTTACGGCCCTTATTTATTTAGCGCCACAAATTACTATAAGCAAATTCATGTTTCAGATCAATTTTACTGAAACATGAATAAAAGGAACTGAATTAACATTATCTGTTCTATTTTGTTTGAAACGAGTAGTACAATCTTTACGAACCAGTATTTCCCGGATAATTATTACCACTTGTAATGAAATTTGTCCAATAAGGAAATTTTCGTACTTACTTAACATTCTGTACGAATAGTTTTAGTGCCTGTTTACGTTTATACTGGTATTACCACACATGAGAAAGCGTCGGACTAACGCAGATTAGTTGAAACCATAACCACCGCGCTTTTATGATCAAGGACCTGCTTCTGAAAGTTATTTTTATTCCAGTGCTCGGAATATGCCTGCCACTTATTGCCGGCATAGTTTCTTATGACCGTTATTCTCCTTTAATGATCATTCTGATCAATCTTTTCTTTATCCTTACTTCTTTTACAATCTGGATGGGGTGCAATTGGATACATGGCAAGCTCCGTCCGCTATACCGCCCTATCTCCAATCCATTTTCCAAGATAGCGGCAGTATGCTCTGTTTCTGCATTGTATGGCGCTTGCACCGGCGGGCTTTCTGTGATGGCCTGGCAGAAAATGTCGAAAGAACCATTCGGAGATGTAGGACTGTACAGGTTTATTGCTGCCTGCATTGCATCAGTAATACTTTTCACACTTGTTTATGAAATACTTTTCCTGAGTAAAGAAAGAGAACTTGATACGCAGATTGTTGATCAGCTCGACAAGGAACGCTCGCAGGCAGAATTGCAGGCACTCACCAATGAAATGGACCCGCATTTTATTTTCAATTCGCTTAATACACTGAATCATCTTATCCTGCATCAGCCATCGGAAGCTCATTCATTCAACAACAGGCTGGCACAGGTATACAAATATTTTCTGATCAATAAGAACAAAGAACTGATCCCTTTGAAAGACGAGCTGGAGTTTATCGAAAGCTATTTTTACCTGCTCCAGATCCGTCATGATGATAAGTTGCAATTACAAACAGTATTGAACGGAAGCAGCCCTGAAGTGCTGATACCGCCCTGTTCGTTGCAGATACTGGTGGAAAACGCCATCAAGCACAACGAATTCACTGAAGAAGATCCGTTGCAGATAAAAGTGATGGCCAATGATAAGTATCTCTATGTAAGCAATAATATCAAACCCAAACCCTATGCGGTTCATTCAACCGGTATCGGCCTGAAAAACCTGAGCTCACGCTACAGGATACTTCTTCAGAAAGATATCCATATTGAAAGCACCCGTGAAAACTTTACTGTAAAACTGCCATTAATCAATTGATCCGCTGCCTGCACTGACCTGCAGGCAGAATAAAACCATAGCCATGTTGAACACAATTATTATTGAAGACGAAAGGCCTGCATTTGAAAGTCTTGTCAGCACTTTATCAGATGTAGCAACAGATGTAAATGTCGTCGCCCGATTATCGAGCGTAAAAGAAAGCATCAGTTATCTTTCCCGGCAACCATCGCTCGATCTTATCTTCAGCGATGTGCAGTTGAGCGATGGGCTTTCATTTGATATTTTCAGTCATGTAAATATCCGCACACCGGTCATCTTCATTACCGGCTATGATAATTTTATGATGAACGCTTTTGAATACAACGGTATTGATTACCTGCTGAAACCGGTGGACAAGACTGATCTGCATAAAGCCCTGATCAAATACCGGATGCTGGAAAGACATTTTTCCGATCATCAGCCTTTTAATAACCTGGTGCAATATGTAAATGATCATAAAAAGAAACGGTTGATCGTAAGAAAAGGATTGGAAAATATTGCCCTTAGGCTGGATGAAGTGGTTTTGTTCTTTACTGAGAACAAGATCGTATATGCAATGGACCGTTTGGGTAAAAAATACCTGGCAGATCATACGCTTGCAGAACTGGAAGAGACCCTTGACCAGGAAAGCTTTTTCAGGGCTAACCGGCAGTATATTATTAACATCAATTTTATCCGCGGCTTTAAAGCGTTTGAAAAAGTGAAGCTACAGGTTGAACTGACCCTGCCGGAACTGAATCATTCAATTATCATAAGCCAGGAGATGGCGCCGCAGTTCAGGGACTGGATGCACAAAGCATGATCATACTGCCATCAAACTGCATCCCCTGATATCGCTGTTGTCCAATCTTCCCAATATTTCAAAACTTCCATCAGGGTAAACTTTTGCCGCATCATCGGTAGCGATAAAACTGCAGGAGTAGACATTGGCGAGATCAATAATATTCACAGCACCTGTGACAGGTCGGTTTTCTCCGGGCTGTAAAAGGCTGAGCGGATCGGCTTCATCCCTTACCAGCACCTGCATCCAGGGAGGACAGGCGAAAAGACCGTTCCCTTTGGAATAGGCTTGCGATAAAAGTTCCGTCATACCATACTCAGAGTGAATATGCTGTATCTTAAATGCTTCCGATAAAAGATCATGCACTTCCTGGCGCACCAGTTCCCTTCGCCGGCCTTTCATGCCACCGGTTTCCATTACCGTGGTGTATCGGAGAACAGGGAGTTTCCGGCTTTCTGCAAAATCAAGCAACCCGAAAGTAACCCCGATCAGCAGGGTGGGCTGGGCTTTTTGTTCCAGGGCTGACAACACATCTGCCAGTTTCTCATACTCATTCAGGTAAAAACCACTTTGAGGGTGAGCGCTCTGCCTGACCAGTTCGTTTACCATATAGACCAGCGACGAATTCTGCCTTTCCAGGTAGGAAGGCAGCAGGCCGATAACACACCAGTTGGAGGCCGGGCCATAAAAACGCTCAAATCCGAGGGTAAAACTTTCTTCATAGAGTCCGGCATCTTTAACCAGGTGGCGACTGTTGATGCTGCCCGTGGTGCCGCTGCTTTCGAATATGAGAGCGGGTTCGAATGCGCCGGCCTGAACAGCATGGGATTTAAAGAACCGGATGGGTAAAAAGGGAATATCGCTTATCCTGCTCACGGAATGGGGGTCGATCCCCAGAGCATCTACATATTGCTGGTAGATGGTCGTATACTGGTATTGAAACCGGAATATTTCCAGGATCAGTCCGTCCCGGTCTTGTTCATTGACCCTGAAAATTTTATCGTTCCATTCTCTTTTCATCAACTGTTCAATCCTCTAAAAAGGTTTATATTTGTTTAAATCAATGGTACATAATGAAAGCCATCCCAGCTATAGTTGCTTCTTCTGTCATGGTGCTGCTGCTTGCCTGCGGCAAAGATAAGTTTGAAACAAAACCCCGACTGGAAATTAAGGATTATAACAGCCGTGAGATCACGCAGGGCCAAACGCTTGAGGTACGCATCAATTATTTTGACAAAGAAGGGGATTTAAGCCAGGCGCCATTTGTAGCCATCCGTGTAAGGGAGAATATTTTCCCGCTTCCGCCTGCGCAGGAGAAAGCAGACACACTCCGCTCCACACTGCCGGAATTTCCTGATAAGGATAATGGGGAGATCACTTTCAGGCTTGGCTATGATTTCCTTAAAGAAAGCCTGACAGAAAATGATACATTGGTATTTCGTTTTGCCGTAACCGATAAGGCGGGCAACAAAAGTGATACAGTCACCAGTGAGCGCATTGTGGTGCACCTGCCGTAATAATGAAGATATTCCGGAACATCTTCCGCTTTTTTGTTTATAGCAACCTTTTTATTGCTGTTTGTGCCATGCTGATGCTGGTCCAAACCTCTTACCTGCTGCTGCATGCTCCTCCTTCTTTCAACCTGCTGGCCTTTGTGTTCTTTGCCACTATCTGCAGTTACAGCTTTCATTGGTATCTCACACCGGCTGTAGGTCAGTCTGACCGGATCCCCTGGCTGGCCCGCCACAAGAAAACACATCTTTTCCTGTTCATTGCCGGCATTACCGGGGCTGTTATATATGGCATATTGCTGATCAGCCACTGGCATTGGCTGGTATTTGCTGCTTTTATCACTTTTCTTTACTCGGCGCCGAAAGTGCCGCATCCCTGGTTCAGGCTCCTGAGAAAGATTGCTATTGGGAAAACTATTTTCCTGGCAGGAGTATGGATGTTTGTGACCACGATCCTGCCGCTGGAGATAAGTGATCAGCCCTGGCAGACCGATTATACACTTTTTGCTGTCAGCCGTTTTTTCCTGATCTATGCTATCTGCATCCTGTTTGATTACAGAGATAAAGAATATGATATTTCTGTAGGCATCCGGAGCCTGATCACCTGGCTCAACGAAAAAAGCATTGATATGCTTTTCTATTTTTCGATTATCATTTTCGCAGTAGCCTCTTTATGGATGTTTTATTGTGGTCATTCGGTCACTGTCATTATTACGCTTCTGATCCCGGGTGCCATTACGACACTTCTTTATCCTCACGCAAAAAAGAACAGGTCTGATATGTTGTATTATTTTGTGCTGGATGGATTGATGGCCCTGTCTGCTGTGTTGTACCTGTTGATTGAGTGGCCGATGTTCAAATGATAGATGGCCGTCGCCTTTTGTTAACAACTTTTTATTTTCATTCTGCACTCCCAACATAATACTAGCATAATAATTGTTGTTATCAGATTCCTTAATGATAGATTATGCAGATACATTTCACCAAAGTAGTTCATTTCACGAGGCTGATTAAGGCTGGTGGCCGTCTCCGGGAGTTTAATTTCAGAAAACTGAGACAAATGGAAGAGGATATATTCTCCGTTGATACGGTGGATGACAGGGGTAACCGCATCCTTTTTTATATGCATAAAAGCAATAACGCACACTGGACTATCAATCAGCAGGTATTACCTACCTGGATCACCGAGAATGAAGCCAAATTGGCCGAACAGATTGAAGACGAGCTCCAACAGCATCAATAGGACATCCTGAACAGCTTTCCTTATCTTGCACTGTACCTAGCTCGCATGATTATGAGAAAGTATTCATTCTTTTTTGCATTCATTATTTTACTGGCAGCCTGCAAAAGCACACAAAAAATCAGCGGACAAGCTTCTTCCAGCCATTTGATCGCTGATGGGAAGCTATGGTCATCCCTATTCCAGCAAAGAGCAGCCGAATACCAGGCACTTTGCCTGCAGGCTTTTAATATTGCGCGGTTAAGAACTGATCAGTCATTGCAGCAGCCATCTGCCAGACCCAGGGCGATCATTACAGATATTGACGAAACTTTCCTGGACAATAGCCCTTATGCCGTTCACCAGGCATTGGCCGGTAAAGACTATGAAGCTGCTTCCTGGTATGAATGGACAGGTAAAGGCATAGCAGATACACTCACCGGTGGATTGGCTTTTTTCACTTATGCTGCTTCCAAAGGCGTAGAAGTTTTCTATGTTACCAATCGCGATGAACAGGAAAGAGCAGGAACCCTGGCCAATCTCCGTCACTTCAATTTTCCCTTTGCCGATAATCAGCACCTGATACTGAGAAAAGACATTTCCAGTAAAGAACCCCGCCGCCAGGAGATAGCCCGCAACTACGAGATCATTCTCCTCCTTGGCGATAATCTTGCCGACTTCAGCCCCCTTTTTGACAAAAAGACCGAAGCTGAAAGAGCACAGAATGTACAATCCCTTGCCGCAGAATTTGGAAAAAAGTTTATTGTATTGCCCAATGCTAACTATGGTGGGTGGGAAGATGCGATCTATCTGAATAAAAGAGACTGGACTCCTGCACAAAAAGACTCATTGATAAAAGCCGCATTGAAAGGATACTAAGTTCTGACGGATAGTATCGCCAAGGGCGCAAAGGAAAATGCAAACCAAACGTTGCGTTCTTTGCGTATCCTTTGCACCCTTGGCGATACCTACATCCCCTTTACAAATATTTTTTTTATACCCCGGAAAATAAAACCTTTGCCTCGCTCAAAGGTTTTGGCGATTCCCGACTCCAGACTAAAGACTACCGACTATGATCCACGCCTATAATTTTCTTGCTTCCTGGCAACTATTCCCTGAAAAATGCAGCTACGAATTGGGCGACAGGCCTAAAAGCGGTATCTATAAAATCGAATCCGTAGAAGACAAAAAAGCACTGATGGTTTCTCACAATTGGGTATCACTGGAAAACCAGGCTTTTGCTTCCCAATATACCATAGTCGCTGATGGTGAGCTCAATGAGTTCAGTCAGCATGAACTGGCCGACCAGGCCCAGGTTTCTTTTATCGACAGCATCAGTTTTGAAATTCATTTCTATAAAAAAGGGGAAGTAGCCCTGCACATCGTGCATGAGATCATGCCTAACGGATATCTCAAAATAACCCAGCAGGGATTCCGGGATGATGGCGCAGGATATACCAATACAGAGATCTATCATAAACAACTCAGCGTACTCCCCTACTCCGCCTCAGTAGCCGGTGCCGTGATCAAAGCCAATGAAGAAGGCCTGATCAAACACAAAGCGCTTACCGCCATGGAAGAACAGACCAATATGCAATTGCAGCAGATCCGAAAACAGATAGAACTATTGGCACTACAGGCACAGGAGATACAAAAAAGAAAAGAGCTTTCCCTGATGATCTACGATGCCAAATTATCTTTCAAGCCTAATATCGGCCAAACCTATTATCTCTATCAGAGAAAGGATGGCAGTCACCTGCTCTCACTCGTATCTCCCCGTGAATGGGGAAGCAGCGGGCCTTTTCAAAAATTCATTGCTGCTGTGAAACTGCTGGCCGATCATACATGGATGGAACTGTAAAGCATCCGTGCCGATCCTTTATATTTGTTTTTATGGATAAAAATTTACGATACCCACTCATCACCGGCAAAAGCCGTATAGCAGGCAAGGGAGCATTTGCAGGCCAATCCATTGCTGCCAGAAAGAAACTGGGGAATATGGCCGGAGAGATCATTTCCTATAAAGAGGCGCAGAAAAGGGTAAAGAAGCAACCAGGCAATGTATTGTTCATGGTAGAATTTGACAACGAAGATATCGCTCTCGATGCAAGTATGAACAGCAATGCCCTCCGTTATATCAATCATTCCTGCGACCCCAACACTTATATGCGCAGAGCCTACCAGAAAGTGGAGTTCTATACATTGCGGCCTGTCCGCAAAGGAGAAGAACTGACCTGCGATTATGGGGAGACCCACCATGATGGCAAGCTGCCCTGCCGCTGCGGTGCGAAGAACTGCCGGGGATTCATTTAAGCACACCAGATTCTTGCCCACAAAGAATATAGGAACTCTGCGGAACAGTAAAAAAGTTTGGAATAACTTTGCACTATGACCAAGCTCTCCGTTAATATCAACAAGATCGCCACGCTCCGCAATTCGAGAGGCGGCAACAATCCTGATGTTGTAAAATCAGCTATTGACATACAACGTTTCGGCGCAGATGGTATCACTGTTCATCCACGCCCTGATGAACGCCATATCCGCTACAATGATGTTAGAGAGATAAAGAAGATCATCACCACAGAGTTTAATATAGAAGGCAATTGCAGGGAACAAAAATTCATTGACCTTGTACTGGAAACCCAACCCAACCAGGTGACGCTGGTACCCGATGTGCTGGGCCAGCTTACTTCAGACCATGGATGGGATACCATTAAGCATAAAGATTATCTCAAAGAAATGATTGGTATTTTCCAGAAAGCCGGTATCCGCGTATCCATATTTGTCGATCCAGTGCCGGCCATGGTAGAAGGCGCTGCCGCTACAGGCACTGACCGTATTGAGTTATACACTGAAGCTTATGCGCGTCATTACACCACCGGCAATAAGCTTTCTGCTGTCAAAGATTATGTGGAAGCAGCTCAAAAAGCAAAAGAGCTTGGTTTAGGACTGAATGCCGGTCACGATCTCGACTTGCACAACCTTCAGTTCTTCAAACAACATATTCCCTGGCTCGATGAAGTAAGCATTGGTCATGCCCTGATCAGTGATGCTTTGTATTTTGGGTTGGAGAATACCGTGCAGATGTATAAGAGGCAACTGCTTTAACAAGACACGGTAGTTGATTATTAAAGTTCCCATTCAGGCAGTGCATTGATCATTTGCAGCTGCCCTTCCCTTTTCTCCCAGGCATAGCTGTATTCACCATTAGTGATCACCAGCAATCCCGCTGGTACTGAAATATGATAACGAAGCAACTGGTGCAATACAGCATCATCCAGGCTTACAGATGGTGATTTGCATTCGATCATCATCCAGGGACGATGCTGCTGATCGTATACCAGTATATCAAACCGCTTTTTCAATTCCCCCAGCAGGATCATTTTTTCCAGGGCTACCAGCGACACCGGGTATTTCTTCACCTGCACCAGGTATTGGACAAAATTCTGACGGACCCATTCCTCAGGAGTGAGCAATAACCATTTTTTGCGGATGGCATCAAAAATAAAATCCTTATCGTCCTGCTTTTTTATCCGGAAAGAAGGCTCCGGATAGTGAATGATCAACATACTTCAAAAGTAAATGATTAAATTCGCATGAAAGCTGTTTGAAAATATGAAGACAAAAGAAGACATCGTCAACAATTGGCTGCCGAGATATACCGGCGAAAAACTGGAAAACTTCGGGGAGTATATCCTGCTTACCAATTTCAGCAATTATGTGTACATGTTCGCCTCCTGGAACAACGTGCCGGTGATAGGTGAAGGCCGGCCAATGCAATGCGCCACAGCAGAAGATATCACGATCATAAATTTTGGAATGGGCAGTCCCACCGCCGCCACTATCATGGACCTGCTCAGTGCCATCAGCCCCAAAGCCGTTCTCTTCCTGGGTAAATGCGGCGGATTGAAAAAAAGAAATAAGCTTGGCGACCTGATCCTTCCTATTGCTGCGATCCGCGGTGAAGGTACTTCCAACGACTACTTTCCTGCTGAAGTGCCGGCCCTGCCTGCATTCGCCCTCCAAAAAGCTGTTTCTACCACCATCCGTGACTATGCAGTAGATTACTGGACTGGCACGGTGTATACCACCAACCGCCGTGTATGGGAACATGACGAACATTTTAAAGAATACCTGCAAAAAGTAAGGGCTTATGCTATTGATATGGAAACAGCCACTATTTTTACTGTAGGCTTTTTCAATAAGATACCGACAGGTGCTCTTTTACTGGTAAGCGATCAGCCCATGATACCGGAAGGAGTGAAAACGGAAGAAAGCGATAAAAGCATTACCGCCCAATATGTGGAAAGGCATTTGAAGATCGGTGTGGACTCGCTGAAGCAACTGATCAATGATGGATTGACTGTACGTCACCTGAAGTTTTAATTGTATCACCGTTCATAACCTTAAACTACTCCTCATGAAACAATTACTATTACTGCCAGGACTTCTCCTGCTCACAGCAACCGCTAACCAGTGCAAAAGCA
>JBQCHL010000020.1:0-166809 GCA_051954695.1 Chitinophagaceae bacterium | reverse complement strand
TTACCGGTAAGGCGGGAAGACGGGAAGGAAGTATGCAGGAAGAGATTGGCTTCCTGTTTCGGTTTTTATTCTTTTGCTTTTACTCCTCTTACCCTGTCCATCTGATTTTTGTGCAGATAAACCTGGAAGCCCACGTTCAGTGCGAAGCCGCCTGTGCCGGGAAGGCTGTTGTAATCGGTATGGTCATATCCTCCCAGGATATCCAGTGAAACATGCTCACTGATAAAAATAGCGCCACCGCCGCCGAGAAAGAAATTCGTTCCATTATTGGTAGAAGATGTGTTGTTGATCTTCACTTTGGAACTTAAGAAATTGAAATTGCCGTGCAGGATGGGGCGGACATTTGCACTGCCGAAGTAATAACGTACATAGGGACCAATGCCAAATGCAGTGGTTTTAGTGATCCCGTCTTTTGAATAATTGAGATTGACGTTTCCGCCAAATGCCAGGTTCTTGATCAGAAAAAGGCCGGCATTGGGAGTAAGACTTATTTCCGTGTTGCCTGAAGTATTCAAACGGAAATTTCCGCCTACCATCCAGTCTCCTTTTGCGGTTTGTGCCTGGACAGCGGCAACAGTGGTGGCCAGCAACAACATGCTGAGTGCAAGTTTTTTCATTCGCGACTTTTTAGTGTTTTTTGATCATAGAATGTCTTTATCCGTCATGAGTTGAAGTGTGCCAACTCATGGCATCCCATGTAGAGTTATCTACAGTAAAATTAAGCAATCACTTCATATACCGGGCTAAACAAATAAATCTTTCCTGTACTAACTTCCACGCAGCGAAACCGCTTTCTTAATCTTTCTTTTTTCTGGAATACACGGCCATCTGCAGTGCGGAACAAAGCATCAGCCGGCAATTCTTCCACCAGGCGGCGTTGTGAGGCCCCTTCATCATAGCGGCGCAATACACGGAGCAACCCATCTTCTGCGCAGGTGCTGGCTGCAGGATTGCGGAGGGAACGTAGCAGCTCCTGTTCTATATCGTCAGGAAAAATCTTATGTTGAAGAAACTGGGCCAGTAAGGAGGCATACACACCCTTCCATTCCTTCCCGTGTGAATACACCCCGTTGCCATACTGCTCAAAAGTGAGTAAATGGGCCAGTTCATGAAGCAAAGTGATCAGAAAAGAATATTTGTTCAGGTTGCCGTTTACACTGATCCGGTGATTATCCTGCCGGGTCCGATGGCGATAGTCGCCCAGTATGCTTTTTCTTTCCCTCGCTACAGTAAGATGCACTTTATGTTGCCGGAGATACGTGAGCACAGCATCATAAGTGCCGGGCGGTAGAAAATCCTGCAACTGTGCCATAGGCACTTCTTTCTTAGCCATTCGTTTTTTGCTTCAGTAAACGACGAAGGGCGGATACCTCGAAAACAGTGTACAGGATATACAGGCCCATACAACCAAACAGGGCAGGTTTGTTCACATTCTTGCCGGTGACCATAATGTAGATAAATGCAGCGGCAGCCAGCACAAAAAATTTAATGATAAAGCTGCTGTAGATAGCCCTTACAAAAACATGGGGGTTCTTTGCCTGAAAGCTTCGCTGGGTGAGCACAAAAGACAGGAAGGAAACGCCGAATAAGAGCAGGTTGCCGGCGATCAGTACCTGGCTGTCAATCCCTTTTTCTGCCAGCAGGTTTTTACCTATTACAAAAAAAGCGCTTAGCATCACAAATGCAAGCATCATCGGGCGCAGGGGCGCCCATTTACTTTGGTTCATTCTTTTTGGTATTACCGGTTTCCCGTATCAGTTTATAAAAAATCCCAATAAGGACGAGCAAAGGTAATACACAGGAGAATAATGGTAAGGTATGTAACCATTGATCTGCCTTGAGACCTATAAACACAGCTATGCCAATGGACACCAGCATTTCGGTGCCCAACGCGGCATAACGGCGAAGAATGTTCTTTGGCTTACTGGAGGGCGAGTTTTTGTCCATTCAGGCTTACATTGCTGAGTTCGATTTTTTCAGCAGCTGCACCGCCCATATGGCACTGGCCATTGAATGTAGCTGAAGGCTCCACCTGCAGCTTGGCCGCATAAAGGTTGCCATTCACTATGGAATCGCCGCGCAATTGCAGGAGGTCTTTGGCCTTTATATTGCCGGTTACTTTACCGATAATGTCTGCCTGGTTGCCGGTGATATCCCCTTCCACTACCCCATTGGCTCCTATCACCACTTTAGCTGAACTGGTGATATTTCCGATGATAGTGCCGTCAATGCGCAGGTCGCTATTGCTGCTGATATCTCCTTTGAGCGTGGTGCCGGCACCAATGAGCGTGGTGCCATTGCCAGTTGGTTTTTCAGTCTGCATGTCGGTTTTGTTTTTTGCGTTAAACATAGATATTGATTTATAGGTTGGCTACCCGGTTTAAGGTTTAAAAGTTTAGCGTTAAACTTTTAAACTATCAAACCTTAAACTATTGAATTAAACAACATAGTAACTTTCTTAATTCCTTCCATCAATCGTCCGACAACTCATCCTTGGGTACCTGCAACTGTGTAGTATCTAATACTGCCGCTGCAGCATCCCCACTCAATACTTTCTTTATGTTCTCAATATATTTCGCCTGGTAACTTACAGCTTTTTCCAGAGAATCCACACGGTATTTCATCTGGCGATATTCACGTCCCACTTTGAGATCATCGTAACCAGGTATATAGTATTTTAACGGCGTAAAAACAATCAATGCCACCGTTAGCCCGACCAATACAACAAAAATTGTGCTCAAACCGATATAAACACTGAGTCTGGACAATTTAAATGTGACCACTTCCTCATACGTATCATCGTTCATTACAACCAGCCTGTAGCGATTGCGGAGCCTTTGCAGCGTAGACTCTGCGTCCAGTTTTGCCATATCTGAATTTTAAAAGAAGCTAAAGGTAAGGAATGGGCTTTATTTTTACCAGTCCCCGGCAACCTGCAGCCATAAAAAAAATTGGCCTATTTTTATACTAAATTATCTGAATTTCAGTTATTAAGAATTCATCTTACTCCTATAATGTTCTCGGCCAGATATATCACACTCACTGCTTTTTGGATCCTTGTTTTTTCCCAGTTGTCATCCGATGCCTGGGGTCAAATGGGCTTCAGTTTTGATTTTCAAAAACCAAAGGAGTTTGAGAACCGCAGCTTGCGTGCTGAAAAAACCCCTACTGACAAAAAGATCAAAGGTCCGAGACGGTTCATTCAGAACACCATCACCCATTACAATTACTTCTTTAACGCAAATAATAAGCTGAATGATGTGTTGGCCCGGGCAAAAGCTTCTTTCAGGGATGACTACTCCCGGCTCCTCCCCTTCTATAACTACAGCCTCGACATGACGGCTGCCGACAGCATTCAACTGGATTCCGTTTCCTATAAAGTGCAGAGCGGCATTGCCCTGCATGACCTGCGCAACGACTGGGCCGATAACCTCTACCTGCTCTGGGGCGCTTCTTACTATCTCAAAAAACAATTCGATTCGGCTTACCTGATGTTCCAGTTCATCAATTATGCTTTTGCTGAAAAAGAAAACGACGGATATTATAAAACCATTGGCAGTGCACGCGATGGCAACAATGCACTCAGCATTTCCACCAAAGAAAAAAACAGTTTTACCCGCCGGGTCTTTTCCCGGCCGCCCAGCCGGAATGATGCGTTTATCTGGCAGGTACGGAATTACCTGGCGCAAAACCGCTTCTCCGATGCCTCAACGCTGATCCAGGCGCTAAAGAACGATACATTATTCCCTGCCCGCTTGCACAACGACCTGGAAGAAGTGCAGGCATTTTTGTTTTACAAACAACAGATGTGGGACAGTGCTGCGCCCCATCTCGAAAAAGCATTGAGCAATACTACCACTAAGCAGGAAAAAGCCCGCTGGGAATATTTGCTGGGGCAGCTATATGAAAACACCAGGCAATTCAATGCTTCCAGCGAATGGTATGCAAAAGCTATCAGCCATACTACCGACCCGGTAATGGATATTTATGCCCGCCTGGCCAGTATCAGGGTGAACAGGGACGAAAACCAGAAAGACTATATCGCCAGCAATATTGCCACCCTTACCAAAATGGCGAAAAGGGATAAGTACAGCGATTACCGCGATATCATCTATTATATGGCTGCGCAGATGGAACTGGAAAGGAATAATACAGCAGGCGCTTTGGAAATGCTGACCCGCGGCACCAAATATATTTCCCGTAATTCCACGCTCCGCAACCGGCTGTTTATGCAGATGGCGGAATTATCATTTGAAAGAGGATTGTATCGCCAGAGCACCAATTTTTATGACAGCCTGCAAATGGATGATCCCACTATCACCGATCCTGAAGCGATCACCGGCAAAAGAAATCTGTCGTCGCGCCTGGCTGATTTTACGGAAACCATTGCACGGCAGGATAGTCTGCAGGCATTGGCCGCCCTTTCAGAAGATGATCGCAAGGATAAGGTCAAAAAGATCGTAAAGCAACTGCGCAAGCAGCAAGGATTGAAAGACGAAGGCGGATCTTCCTCAGGCACTTCATTCGCTAACCAGCCAGCCACTTCCCTTTTTGGTGATTCAGAAAAAAAAGGGGATTGGTATTTTTATAACTCGGGGACAAGACAAAAAGGGTTCAACGATTTCCGTTCCAAATGGGGCATGCGTAAGAATACAGATAACTGGCGGAGAAGTGCTGCCGTATCAGCCTCCATCAATAACAATAATGCGCTGGCTAATACCTCCATTGCGGGCGCATCCGGGAAAGATTCGGCCGCCGCCGCAGCGGCAGAGATCACTTTTGATGCGCTGTATGAGCGCATTCCGCTGACACCGGAAAAATTGCAGCAATCCAATGATTCCATCCGGACTGCTATGTTCAATATAGGCAATACGTTTATCCAGGAATTGGAAGATTGTGCGCATGGCACACCTGTCCTGGAAGAATTGCGCACCCGCTTCCCGCAATCACCGAGAATGGATGAGATTTTATTCAACCTGTATTTCTGCTATAATAAACAGGGGGAAACGGAGAAAGCTGCGGCTATCAAAAAGCAAATGGGCCAGCAGTTCGGCCAGAGCAATTATACCACTATCATTAATACCGGTAAAGACCCGCAATCAAAAAGCCCGAAACAGGAAGCGACAAAATTGTATGAAAAAATATACGACCTGTTTATTGAAGGCAGTTTCACTGAGGCTGTAGCGAAGAAAAAAGCAGCCGACAGCATTTATGGCAATAATTACTGGACACCGCAATTGCTGTATATCGAAGCCGTGTATTATGTTAAGCAAAGAGAAGACAGTGTAGCCAAAAAAGTATTGAGCAATATTATCGCACAGTTCGCAAGTCACCCGCTATCAGAAAAAGCCAAAACATTACTGGATGTACTGAACCGGAGGAAAGAGATAGAAGAAGAGTTGAGGAATATGGTGATCAATATGCCGGCAGAAGACACTGCACAGAAAAAACAACCTGTTGCCGCAGCGCCTGTTACAAAAGCAGGTGAACCGCCATCGATGGTGAGGCCTGATATAAAGCTGCCATCATCGAAAGACAGTCTTGGAATAAAAGCTCCATCGCAGGGAGCTCCGGGCATGACCCAGAAGAATATTAAGATTTCCCAGGACAGCCTGGCTGTGCAGGATACAGTTGCGGCAAAAGACAGTACACTGATAGTTCAACAACCTGTACCTCCCGGCAGTCCGTTCAGCTTTAATACGGAAACCCCGCATTATGTGGTCATCATTTTAAATAAGGTGGACCCTGTATTTGTGAATGAAGCAAGAAATGCGTTCTATCGCTACAACAGGGATACTTATTTCAACAAGAATATGCAGGCGGAGCTGGTGGAAATAGACAATGACAACCGTTTGCTGCTGATCAGTCCTTTCAAAAATGCAGCAGAAGCGATCGCTTATATTGATCAGACAAAGCCCAAAACTTCCAGTGAGATCGTGCCCTGGCTGAAAGGCGGAAAATACACGTATTCAATCATTACCGATAAGAACCTGGACGTGCTGAAAGGCAGTAAGGATATCAATGCTTATATGCAGTTCCTGGAGAAAATGGTGCCGGGCAAGTTTTAACTTGATTTTGCTAATTTCGAGAGACAAAGTGTGTAGATTGGCAGGTTGCAAGGCAACACATTTCTGATTCATATTCCGCAAGCAAATAAGAATAACAACTCATTCAAATATGAAAAAATCCGTTCGCATCTTCTGGTTTATCTTTCTTGGTGGATTTGGTGCGCTTGTTTTACTGATCCTGCTGGCCAACTTCGGCGTGTTTGGCAAAATGCCTTCATTGCAGGAGCTGGAAAACCCTTCCATCCAGCAGGCATCAGAAGTGTATGCTATTGATGGCACGCTGATGGGAAAATATTATACCGAGCGCGGGAATCGCAGCAATGTGAAATACCGTGATATTTCCCCCAACGTGATCAATGCGCTGGTAGCCACAGAAGACGAACGTTTTTATGATCACGCAGGCATTGATACCCGCTCCACGCTCCGTGCCGTGTTCACCGCAGGCCGCCAGGGGGGCGGCAGCACCATCACGCAGCAATTGGCCAAAGCATTGCTGGGCCAGGGCAGCCGGAATTCCTTACAAAGAGGAGTGGAAAAAATAAAGGAATGGATCATTGCCATTAAACTGGAAAGGAATTTTACCAAGGAAGAGATCATCACGCTTTACCTGAATGCAGTTCCTTTTGGCGACAACATTTATGGCATCCGCAATGCTGCCCGTACATTTTTCCAGAAAGAGCCCGACAGGCTTGCAGTGGAAGAAGCAGCAGTATTGGTGGGCATGCTGAAAGCCAACTACACGTACAACCCCATGCGCAATCCCAAAGCAGCGCTTGACCGCCGCAATGTGGTGATCGGGCAAATGGTGGCTAATAAAAAAATCAGTGAAGCAGAAGGCGCCCGTTTAAAAGCAATGCCCATTAAACTGAACTATCGCAAGCTGGATGAGAACAACGGTTATGCTCCTTATTTCCGCGAAGTGCTGAGGGATGAAGTAAAGACTGCATTAAAGACGATCGAAAAGCCCGATGGAGGCACTTATGATATTTATAAAGATGGATTGAAGATCTATACCACCATCAATCCCCGCATGCAGGAATATGCAGAAGAAGCCGTGGCTTCCCATATGCCCAACCTGCAAAAAGCATTGATGGCCCAGGCCAAACTAAAGAACGGCAGCATCTGGAAAGATCATGACAATGTGCTGGAAGCAGCCATGAAAGCCAGTGACCGCTGGAAGAACATGGCAGAGGATGGCCTTAGCGATAAAGAGATCAAAGCCACTTTCTATAAAAAAACACCGATGAAGATCTTTGCCTGGAACAGCAACCGGCAAAGAGATACAGTGATGACGCCTTACGACTCCATCAAATATCATCGCCAGATGCTGCAAACAGCTTTTATGGTAATGGACCCTCAAACCGGCGAGGTAAGAGCCTGGGTAGGCGGCATTGATTTCAAAACGTATAAGCTTGACCACGCCAACATGCGCACCAAAAGGCAGGTGGGTTCAACCATCAAACCTTTACTGTACACCCAGGCGATGGAAGAAAGAGGATTCACTCCTGAAACAGAAGTAATAGACCAGCAGCAGAATTTTGGCAACAACCAATTAGTGCCTGCTACAACCAAGAGTTGCAGCGGCCGGACCATGACCATGGCTTCTGCACTGGCAGGTTCCCGCAACTGTGCTACGGCATTTATCATGAAGCAGGTAGGCCCTAAACAATTTGCGGATTTTTTGGGACGACTTAATATTCCTACCAAAGTAGATCCTTTCCCTTCTATAGCATTAGGAGCCTGTGATCTTTCCTTATTTGAAATGATGTGGGGCTACAGCATTTTCGGCGGAAGAGGTTTTTCTACCAAACCTTATTTTATCAGCCGTATAGAAGACCGAAACGGAAATGTGATCAAACGTTTTGACTATAGCGTGAACCGCAAGGAAGCGGTCAGCGAAGCAACTGCATATAATATGGCAAGGATGATGCAGGGAACCGTTGATTTTGGTACAGCAGCGGGCCTCCGCTCCCGTCTTGGTGCCGTGGAAATGGCAGGCAAGACCGGTACTACCAATGATAATGCGGATGGCTGGTTCATGGGATATACGCCTCAACTGCTTGGTGGTGTATGGATCGGTTGCGATGACCGTTTTATCCGCATTGAGAATAACCTTGGTTATGGTGGCCGTGCAGCGATGCCGATCTGGGAAAAATTTTTTCAGAAAGTGTATGCAGATAAAACATTAGGCATCGATAAAGATGCCCGCTTTGTGCAGCCGGCGGATATCCAGTTGCACGTTAACAGTGCGGATGATATTCCGACAACAGAGCAGGTGGAACCGGGAGCAGAAGGTGTGGACCAGGGAGTGGGCGAAGCAACGGATTATAATATCAATCATGAGTATATCGGACCGGAATCAAAGCCGGTGGTGGATGAGGATAAACCGGTGAAGAAGGATACGAGTAATAAGCAGGATAAGAAGGTGGTGAATGAGAGCAAGCCGATCGGATCGCCGGTGGAAGAGCCGAAGAAGAAGGGTTTTTTGAAGAGGTTGTTTGGGAAGAAGGAGAAGAAGAATTGAGGCTCCCCAAAGCCTCTGGCAAAACCTATTATCAGGCTGGTCTTATTCTAATGCTGGAATATGTTGCTCAGAATTAAGCCATACCACCATTCACACCGATATTTTGCGCATTGATCCATTTTGCAGCGTCGCTGGCCAGGAATACCACGACATCCGCAATATCATCAGGCTCGCCGATGCGCCCGAAAGGATTCATCGATGCTAAACGATCTATCACTTCTTGTGACTTGCCTTTTATAAATAGTTCGGTATTGGTAGGGCCGGGGGATATGGAGTTAACATTGATCCCTCTGCCGATTTCTTTCGAAAATACACGGGTGAGTTGTTCAACAGCTGCCTTTGTCGCTACATAAGTACCGTAGGTTGGCAACATCAGGCGGGTTACAGTAGTTGAGAAATTGATGATGCTTCCGTTGTCGGCTAGTTTTGCAGCAGCCTCACGAAGTGTGTTGAACACGCCACGTACATTAATATCGAATTGACGGGTAAAATCTTCGTCTGAAGTGTCTTTAATCGGTTTGGTGATCATGATACCGGCATTGTTTACCAGTACATCAATCTTACCGTATGTAGCGATAGCCTTATCGAATAAGGCTTTTACCTGTTGGGCTTTGCTGACATCAGCCTGTATCGCGATGGCCGATCCACCTGTTTTGACAATACTTTCTACAACTGCATCCGCATCTGCCTGGCTTCCGGCATAGTTGACAATCACTTTGGCTCCGGCGGTGGCTAATTTTTTTGCTACAGCGGCCCCGATACCTTTGGATGATCCGGTTACGAGTATAACTTTTTCTGATAAATTTTTCACGTTCTCTGTTTTTTGGCTCAGTAGGGCAAAGGTAATAAGCAGAATTTATATGGCTGTTGCAGGGGGTATGTGCAAGGGTCTTGGTGATAAACTTTTTACTTTGCAGCTCCCGTAAGGGATATAACACGCTTTCAGCTCCATCCAAATCCTCAATTAGAACCGGCCTGTGTTGCGGTTCTCTTTGTCCAAAGTAATACAGGGCATTTTCTGACAGTGTGGTGATCTCTATTTTATCTTCTTCCGGTATCAGTTCTCCTACTTTTTCCTGCAAATAAGTTTTACCAATACCACTATTACCGAGTGAGATTACGTGCAAAGGATGCTCTCTTTTCCTGCTGGTAAAGATCAGGTACATCAACAATCTGTTTACTTCTTCACCAATTACACCGTTTTTACCAATCAGGTCACTGGGTTTTATTCAGCAAATCTTTTTGCTGCAAGAACTGTATAGCTTCTTCTCTTTCTTCCTGTGTTAAAACCTCCTCCTTCCTTGTTTCCTGCTTGTCCAATTGCTTCAATCTGTATTCTTCCAGTTGACCAGTTATATCCGCAATAGCTTTTGTAAGGGTTATAGTTCCTGTTTCCAGCTTTTCTGCTACTCTTCTTACAAACTTTTCTACCTGTTTCTCATTGTACAGGTCAAGGTTGTGTCTCACAGATAGATCTGCCTGCTCTGGATCATCCAGGTATTCAGCCTGCCTCCTGTCGATCACGGCGACTTTCATCGTTACCCGCATCCTGTCCAGTATATCTATTCTGATACTGCCTAATAATTCTATCAGGAGTTCATCTGTTTTATAGGCAAAACAGTGTGGGGTTGGTTGTTTCTAATGTCATATTCTTCCGTTTTTGAGCATAAAAAACCACTCAAATCATGAGTGGTTCTCAAAATTATTTAGTCAGTCATATTATCAAAGCCTTCTATTTAGAGGCTAGAAAGAAGCTACTGCATAGTCTTATAGGTGTATATACAACTAGAGCATCCAAAACCAATATAAAAGGACAAAACTATGGTAAGGTATCAATATGTTGTCTCAAATTTAGAATAGATGATGCCTTTTCAAATGCTTCATTTCTAACTATCTCAAGTTCATTAATCCTCTCAAGTCTCTTTTCTTCCCCTAAAATACTTTCTAAAACCATTTCAACAATCCCATACAGTATTTCGTCCTTCTCGGCCAAGACATCAGCAGGGGTATCAATCAACTTGATTTGTATATCATAAATACCTTTATCATACTTAAATAATACGTACTCCCATTTTGATATATCAATACCTATTTCTTTCTCACCCAACATGACATCAAAATAATTTTCCCATTCTTTCACTGGTTTTGCATAACAAAATTCCCAATCATTTAAACTTGGTGCATAAGAAATAATTTTTTTGGTTATTGGAAGAAGAGTTCGGTCTCCGCCAGGCGAGATCGTTAGTGAAAATGATTTTAATTGACCAGGGCCGATTTCCCAGGTAAAATCCCCAAGAACATTAATTTCTTCATCAATGAGCTCAACTGACTGATCACTTATTTCAAGGCTCTCAAATAGTGCTTTATTTTGAACAAACCAGCTCCAGAACTGCTTATATTTCTTCTCCATTCTTTAGAAGTATATTAAAATGTTATTATTAATTTTCCTTTTTAGGAGTTTTCTTTATTTCATTTCTCTTAGCTGGCTGTAATCTTCAAAGCTGGTTACTTCATACTGGTAGGGCTTGGATCCTTCCTGCTTTGTCAAATATCCTGATGACAACAATGCTAAGTTAAACCTTTTGGTGGAAGTGATACTCACACGAAGCCCTTTACTGATTTGCATACTGGTAAAGGCACTTATACCCTCTGTTTGCAGATAGCTTTTTAATTTCTCAAAGTAATTTCTGCAAGCTCCGGTGAGTTCATCACTTTTGCGGAGTAGTACATTTTTCATCAGGTTATTTGCTGCCGCAATATCTTCCAGCGTTGTTTCTATGTATTGTTCTCCTGTGTCCTCATCAACCCTTTCTGTTCTTTGAAACTGGTGGTAAAATGTCACCGCTTCAATAAATGCCGATAGTGGGCATTGGTTCTTCTGGGTTTGAATACTCCTGCTGGCAACTGCAACTGTTCTGCATAAGGATTTCTGACAGGGATAGGTTGCAATACCCTTTGCGTATTCTGCAAAAGCTGTTTTATACTGCTTTCCTGTACCCGGTCAATAGTCCCTGCACTTCTTTTACGCTGGTAGGCCATTATCCTTTCATCCTGCTGGTTGCTTTCATCAATGTAGATCAGAAAACTTCGGTTGGAATTATGCTCATACACCTGTTCCTGTGTAGTGCAGCCTGCAACACTTACAGGGCCTTCTACTTTGATATGAACAGTTTTTGTTTCGCCAGTAGTTGTTTTCTGTGCAAGGGTTTTGGTGATGAACTCTTTGCTTTGCAGTTCCCTTAATGGATACAGCACGCTTTCTGCACCATCCAAATCTTCTATCAATACCAGTCTGTGTTGCAACTCCCTTTGCCCAAAGTAATACAGGGCATTTTCTGACAAGGCGGTGATCTCTATTTTATCTTCATCCGGTATCAGTTCTCCAACTTTTTCCTGTAAGTAGGTTTTACCAATGCCACTATTGCCTAATGAAATCACGTGCAAAGGATGCTCTCTTTTTCTGCTGGTAAAAATCAGGTACATCAGCAGTCTGTTAGTTTCTTCTCCGATCACACCAGATTTGCCTATGAGATCATTGGTTTGGTTCAGTAAATCCTTTTGCAGTAAGAACTGTATAGCATCTTCTCTTTCCTCCTGTGTCAGTACCCGTTCCTTCCTCGTTTCCTGCTTATTCAGTTGTGTAAGCCTGTATTCTTCCAACTGACCAGTTATATCCGCAATAGCTTTTGTTACAGCTATGCTGCCTGTTTCCAGTTTTTCCGCTACCCTCCTTACAAACTTCTCCACCTGTGTGTCGTTGTACAGATCAAGGTTATGTCTTACTGACAATCCTGCAAGTTCTGGGTTGTTCAGGTATTCCTGCTGTTTTCTGTTTATCACAGTTACTTTCATCGTTACCCGCATCCTGTCTAGAGTGTCAATCCTGATACCTCCCAATAACTCTATCAGGAGTTCATCTGTTTTGTAAGTAAAACAGTGTGGGTTTGTTGTTTCTAATGTCATATTGATTCGTTTTTAGGTATAAAAAAACCACTCAGTTACGAGTGGTCTTGAAAATCGCTTTGTATTAACTTCTTATTTAATGAAACATCATACTTTAAACAAATTCTTCCGGGATGTCTTTCATTTGCTCTTCTTTATCCCATACTTCTGGCTTTTCTTTTAAGTTAAACCAATCACCACCTTTATCAAGCCATTTTTGTCTATAACGCCTTGTCGCTTCAATCGTATAATCTTCATTTCCAAATTCAACACCACAGCATGGGCAAATTTCATAGGTAGGAGACTCTCCATCCATTCCCCAAGGTGATTCTGTTATATATAGTCCACAAACTCTACAATTATGCTCATTCATTTTTATAGTCATTTTTGTTGCTGCCAATATTTCATTCCGTCCTCAGGTTTAAACATTGTCTTAGGAGTTCCTTTAGCATCCATAACACCAAAAGTATTTGTCGTGGGGTTGTATTTTAAAACATCTCCATTAGGTCGAGTTTTCATCAATGTCCCTTCTGGGGAATTTTGAAGAAAATCTTTAGCCCCTTCTGCATACTCTTTGGCATTTTTAAACTCTGGGAATTCGGATTTATGCTTTTTAAAATGTTCAAACGCATTTTCGACAGAATTTAATTTTTTAGTAGATGTCCATAATCCTCCTTGCTTTGCTACCTGTTTTTCCGTTTGTTCAACCCCTTCCTTAACCACTGCCTTCTCTAACGTTTTCACGGCTGCTGCTTCTAACTTTGTTCCTGGTATGATAGATAATCCCATTTCTATCGCACCATCTCCACGAGACATGGGAGCTCCACTTAAGAAGTCTTTCCCAGTAAACTGAGCTTGAGCCCCGTTGAATGCTCCATAAACGCTATTCAGATTATGGTTAATCCAATCAACCCCGGGTAGTACACCATTATTATAAAAATCTTTGCCGGCATTATACACAGCCTTACCAGCATCTTTCACAGAACTCCAAGTTTCTTTTGCAGCCTGCTTGATCTCATCCCAAAGTCCGCCACAACAAGCTTGCCCTTCATCTCCTAATGGGTCTTTGTACCTAATTGGGTTATCATAATTGGAAGCATAAGGTGACCACATCTCCATGTTCTCTGTCTTAGGATCAATTTGCCACCATCTCCCTGTTTGTCCATCTAATTCTCTTAATTGTGCATCATATACTTCAAGTCCTAAGTCACTTTCTTTCTCTATACCGTTATACTTGTATTTATTCTCCGGATTTCCAAACTCCAACGCTTTCGAGCTGATCCCCGCCATGGTCAACCCGAACGGATAATAATGCGTTTCCTCCAGCATCGGCCCTCTTATATGCGTCACCTGCAGGTTATCAAAGAACACATCGTAACTGGTCTCATTACTGGTATAAATATACAGATATCCATTCTGATTCACCGGCAGGCCAGATCTGTTGAACTGTTTGACCTCTCTTAACTTCTACATATAAGGAATATCCACCTACTCGATATATATAAAAGAGACTATTATCTTATTAGTTTGCCAACTTGATAGTTCGAGCAGTTTGCCTTAGGCTGTTACTTAAGATGAGATTTCCAGTTCTTCATATTCTGCTTAATCATATCCCTTATTCAGTTTTTCATTAGCAGATAGATATAGTGCATGAGTTAAGTCCATCCACTTACTATATATATCTTTCTTAACCCAATCACTCCGGTAAAGAGCAAGCTCTTCGGCAGGATCAGGAAAAGGATGAGATTCTAAGAATATAACTAAGTCGATAAAAACTCTATAAACTTTTGTATCAATTTTATCTTTATTACTTTTAATAATATTAATATCATCATATAATTCTCTTCTATCTGAAGTATCAGTAACAAAAGCAGGATATTCAAAATAGCTTGTATCGAATTTTATGGTGGTATCTCTTGCATAAATTAATCCAAACTGATCAAAGTGTCGATCATAAATCGTTTTCTTTACTGTAAGACTTCTCTCTGATTTAATGAAAAATGAAGTAAAATTGACTATACGATAATATATAGGAAGCTGCTCTAATAAGAATTGTTTCTTTAGTTCAAGATCTGCTTCAGTTTTTTTATTTCGTTCAAAAAAAAATTGGTTTCCCAAAACTCCTACTAAGCCTCCTGCAAGTACAAGTAATAGCTGTCCAAATGCACGTGATAACTCAGACTTACCTTGTTTCCCTTGAGTATTAACCCCCATCTTCTTTTTTAGTAGTCTTCTCCTGAATCTCATTTGATTTTTTTACAAAATACAAAAAAACAGACACTAAATTAGCCAGCCACTTTCCCTGTGAGTTGTTGAGCCATGCTCTTCCGAACTTGTCACTGAAAGAAAAACAGGCATCCTTAATGTAAACTGTGTCCTTATCAAAAAACAGCACCCGTTCCAGGGAAATAAGTGTACCTCTATTCACCCTGACAAAAGAATTATTAGGTAACATCTCTTCAAATTGTTTCAGGCTAAGATGAGGCATTAAAACCTCCTGATCGGTAAAGATTTTTATGTGATGGCGAATAGATAAAACATACCGGATATCCTTGACATTAACCCGAACAAACCTCTTATTAAGGTGGATAAAAAAATATGATTGCATAACAAATTCTCATTTTTATATAGTTAAGATTAAAAATTGGTGCCTTCAGAGGCATCATCGAAGAGGTCAGGTAGTATGATCCAAAAAAGATAAGAAAAGCGAATAGCAAGGAAGATCAAAGAGAATAAAGTATAAACCTAATCCATCAATAAACTCTAGTATCCTAGTTTTAGCTATTATGGTTCAACT
Source organism: Chitinophagaceae bacterium (assembly GCA_051954695.1). Lineage (GTDB taxonomy): Bacteria > Bacteroidota > Bacteroidia > Chitinophagales > Chitinophagaceae > Terrimonas_A. The sequence goes on along the minus strand of JBQCHL010000020.1, from coordinate 151,478 downwards.
TTTTTTATCTTTTAAAACAAGAAGTATCTTATGTATAAAGCTAATGCCTCAAAATAGTAAAAACCTTTACTATTTTGTCAAACCATAACTAGTTGAGCAGATAGACAACAATCTCGTAGCTTCTTTAGGGAAAATTGGCTTAAGCAGATTCGAGTTTTTGCTTTAAAGCATTTAGAAACTCGTAATATGTCGAATCAATATTTGTATGCCTTAAAGAATCAAATAAATTCTCCTTTATTTGATTGGTAATCTCTTTCCTCATTTGAGCATCTTTAATTCCACAATCCTTATCCAGCCAACGATTTATCTCGCCTACTACACCTAAGTTAGAATTTGAAAAATCAGGAGCTTCCGCTAATTCTTTCTTAGTTTTACGAATTGAATTAATTATACCTACAACATAATCCTTTTTGAGAAAGTCCTCACCAGTAATGGCTAAGCATTCACTATGACAGTCTTTATACGTATACCACTTCCCATGTATTTTTTCCTTCACAAACTCTTTCTTTCGTCCATTAGCTACTTCATCATTATCACTGATAATTATAAAATTCCTTCCCGCCAATTCAAGCATTGGGGCAATACCCTTTGCTTCTTTAACTCCATTTATGTGACAAATTCCTATATTCTTAAAAAAGTCTTTTAATTCCTTTGCCTCAGATCCGGTCTTTTCAAGTGCCTTTTTAAAAAGTTCTTTATCTCTCCATCCTTCAAAAACCAAATTATTTTCCTTTAACGTTTCGTAGAATGAAAATCCCAAAGCATTATAAATCACTTCCTCATTGATAATATTTTCGTCGTTCACTTCTTCAACAGTAGTAATTTCATTTTCCTTCTTAACAATATAGTGTCTATTTAGATTGGAGTTGTCAATCAAAAAAATTGAATGGGTGGAAGCACACACAATATTATGCTTAGAAATTTTAATCAGTTCATCTCGTAAATAGCGAATACCCGAAGGATGAAGGCTTACATCGGGCTCATCAATAAGAAGAACAGCATTTTTCAAGTTCTCGGTTTTATAGGTAGCAGACACCATTAACAAGAAGGTTACAAATCTTTTGAAGCCATCACTTCTCTGCTTAAAAGAATAGGTATTCGTTTCTTTAATCCCAGTCACAATCATTCCGCCATTTAGATTTAACGTAAACTCAATATTTTTATACTCTTTCCACACCTCTCTAAAGTGCTTAGTAGTTCTTTCAGCAATCTTTTCAAGAAAATTGTTTAACTTATGGAAATTGTCAGAAGCTCGATATGTTGTAATTGCCTCATTGATATTTTTCACATCAGCCAATTCAAACATAGTTTTCAACGGTAAAAACGAGTCCGGGTTTGCAACAAATGTGTCTATACTAATTGTATCTGGAAGTAAATTCTTTTCATCATATTTCCAGTTTATAACTTTGGGGTGATTCTCCTCTAAATATTGATTCATTTGCCTGCATACCAAATCATGAATATCGTCATCACTAAAGTCGGTAAATGCTCCTTTTTCATCAGCAGGAAGGGTTGAAATATCAATAATCCTATGATCTTTGTATTTTAGCCTAACTGTACCATGTGTTGGATCGTTATCTCCACTATTCCATTTAAGATTTGAATTTATTCTCCATTTATCTTGTTGTGTCCAATATGAGTATCTACTCTTAAGCGTTAAAATATCAACTACAAATAGACTCTTATTATACTTCTGACAAAGTTCAAAAAGGGTATATTCTATATCATTGACGGAAACAACAACTAATTTTTTTAGGCTGGCTTCATCGACGAAAAAATGAGATTTTACTTTTTTGTAGACTTCATTTAATTCATTTTCTTCTAATTCAAACTCAAAAGTCACCTCTGCACAAATATCTTTGTCAAAATTATTTACTCCCTCCCTCAGATCTTCTTTCGTTGGAAGGTTCGAGGGATCTAAGAGAGACATAGCCTTCAAAATATTTGATTTTCCACTTTCATTTTTTCCGACTAGGATTTTGAAAGGCGTATTAAAATCCAATTCCGCATCTTTAATTGAACGAAAGTTTTCAGTCAGAACTTTAGTAAGCTTCATAATGGTTCGCAGTTTGTATAATATGTATTAATTGATGATTTTTTTGAGTACTACAACGAGATATATGTATTAAATTTAATAATTATTTTAAGATAAAAACACTCCTTTTATTACAAAATCATTCTTAAGCATAAAAATAAATTATGCCGAGCTGCTCATCATTTTCGCCTTTCAAGAACCATTTTTGGAACCAATATTTATGGTATTTATCCCGCCAAGAAGCATGCAAATCAATCAGCTTCTCGTCATCTTTACGCGGGTATAACGACCCTATTGCATCCATCTCTTTAAAGATTCCCTGTAAATCGTCTGCTGTATAAAAATCCTGCCCATATCCGCAACTGATAAAATACTCCTTTGCCTTAGCTTTTTGAGCATCCCCAAGCCCTAAGTTTTCCATTCCTACATTATGCATAAAGTCATACAGAATGTCCCCAGGTTCTTTTTCGATGAGCTTACACAATAAATAAAACTGTGCAGGCATTATCGCAGAATATTCCAGCAACCGCTTTTCTATATCCTTCTTGTTTATTCTTGCCATTGATTAAAATTTTTGAATAATAGCTTTCCAGCTAATAAATCCTTTACAATACCGGCATCATCTGCGATTAAACAGTAATTAAAATAACAAACTGATGGTGTGGGTAAGAACGACCAAGAATCATATAAATCAATTCACCATTTCCTTCTGCCACCTCTTCTACCCATAACCACATATCCGGGGTAAAACTCCCGATAGGGTTTATGCATCTCACCCTGAACGGGCAATACACTTTCTTTAGTACCCCTACCGGGTTTATCAGTAAAATGCTGTTTCGATCGCAGTACTGGACTATGTATTTTTGCATCATACTATTTTTTGCTTCATAATAAAAAAGGGCTGGTAGTTAACCAACCCCTGATTTAGTTCAGAAACCAGTTTGTTTCCTTTTGTTCCAGTGCATTACGCAACCCATCCACAAATTGAAGCGCATTCACAGAACGGTTCATGAACGTATCTATATAAGACGACTTATTGGAACTGGTTAACAGATTATACAATCGCCAAAGATTGATATTCCCTTCACTATCCTTGCAGAAGGAGTTATCCCGGTAATAATCCTTTACCACTGTGCTTAATTGGGAATCGCTTAACAAAAGAGGCGTGGTTGAGCTTTTCACTGCATCAGGCAAGTGGTGGTACATTCTGCTTCTCCCGATCAGGTGTGCAAATTGCTGTTCGGATAAATGGTGATCTTTCAGCTTCCGTAGATGGTGAAGGTGAAAACTGGCATTATAGCCTTCTACCAGTGTTCTGATACAGGCTTTAAGCTGTCCTGCACTTTTAACTTTCAAATCATCCATAAAACCATCTGTCCAGATACAAAGGTTTGCGCATACCGTATTTTTGAACCCAATGAATAGTTTAAAATGTTCATCTGCTCCTTTCCGGCTATTGAGGTTATCCAGATTATATGCCTTTACCCCTCCCATTGTCAGAGATAGTAGATTTCCATCAATCTCATCAGCGATGCTGGGAATCTCAATAATAAAGGCCATGCGTTCATAATACAGGGTCTTTTCATGCTCTAAGAGTTGATTAGCGGGCTTATTCCTTGCTTCAGGGATTCTACCCTTAATAGCATGCGACAGCCTTACAGAAGGTCTTAAAATCGTTTCTGTATGGTATATCTCATGCGCTACCTCTGCCATAGATTCGATAAAGTCCGCGTGAGAGATCACCGGCTCATTATCTTTAATAAAAACCGGGATTACGTGTTGGTCTTTGATCTCTTCCAAAGAAGATTCTATGGTGTTTGCCTGAATAAAGGGTTTGCTGGTAGAAACTGGTTCCTGCAACATTTCCTTTTCAAAAATCGCCACTTCATTATTGTACGTTGTTTCCATTTTCAGCAAAATTTAAAGGTGATAAATTGGGGGTTACTGTTGGTGCAGCTTGTTTAAGCTCTATTCTCCGTTTGGAAAAGAACTGTTTGTGCGACTGCTGAAAAGCTGCATTATTGAAATACAGTGTTCCCGACTCTTCAATGCTCTTGCAGTCATTGATTCTTTGGGTAAAATCAGGGGTAGGGTTTTCAGCTATTTCTCCCTGATTGCACCAGTTCAGGATCTGCTCTCCTGTACCAGCAGAGATCGTAAAGGCTGGTTTATCCGCAAACAACCCGGTTCTGTCTTTGGAGGCAATGGCATGGTGTTTTATGTCCACATCGAACACAAGGGTGAATTCATAATCCATACCTTCCCTTGTAACGCCTTTTAATCCTACTTTTTCCGGTACTTGCTTGCCATTTCTTTCACTAAGTACATATTCCTGTTTGCTGCGGATGGTACCAATAACGTGAACAGGACTTTGCAGGATTGCCTGTACAAACCCGTTGTGGCGAGGTGTTAGTTTACTCCAATTGGTAAAGCTATTCCCTGCCATATTCCCGTGAATATCCAAAATGCCACCAGCCCCTTCCCACTCATGGGAAATGCTGTCAATAATTATCACCTCCATGCCTGCATCCTCACAGAGTTTAATGGCATCCCTGTATTTCTCCGGTGAAAAAGGAGCAGCGATATTTACCACCGAAAATGCGCCCAGATGGGCATATAAAGAAGCGGAATAGTTTTCGGTATCTATCACCGCTATTTTGTTCCAGTTCCCGCATAGTCCATAAGCGAGTAGTAATGCCCCCATTGTTTTGCCGCTACCTGAACAACCCTGAATCCCTAATTTGATCTTCGCTTGTTTTCGTTGTGCTTGTTTCAGTTCCATTGATCTGTTCTTTAAGAATAAAAAAATAAAGGCAGGTGTTAAACCCGCCCATTACTTACATTGCCACTATGCTTTCCACTGGCCTTTCCTGTGTCATTTGCTGCTTTTCTTCCGGATAATACACATAGCGGTGAACAAGGGTAATAACCTCTCCTGTTGCTTTGATCGTATAATCATAAGGTTCAGTTTGGATGCGCTCAATTCTGCCAGGGAGTTGTTTTCCCAGCAGGTTTTTAGCAACCTCTTCGCTGAAAGTGGAAGAGATCGTACAGCGTTTTGCAGTAGCATAGAAATTGCCTGTTTCCGTAGACTGTATCATTTCCAGTTCACCTTGCAGTTCTAAGGCAATAAATGCCTTTCCTTCCTTTGTCTCCCGGACAAAGTAGTTCGTAATCGTAACCATCGTAAATATTTTTGAATTTGAAGATTTGCTTCTGCTCCCTATTAAATCTTCAGGGTGCAAGACCCCGGGGAGTGAAGCAGTGTCAAAGGTCAGATGGGGAGGTGTTGAAGATCGGGTAGTTTCTCACTCACACGTCTAAGAAAACATATTTACCAAAAAAAGGAATTATTTATCAGCCATAACACATAAATGCCATAGTATTAATAATTAAATAGGGAAAGAAAAAAACGACATTACTAAGCTAGAATTTTAAGAAGATAATACTACCTCTTCTATTTCTTTCACATAGCATTTAAACAGTTAATTCATCAGTAACAAGAATAGGTTATTTCTATTACACAAATCATATTCCGATTTTATCAACCTTTACCTTTTCTCGTAATTCTCGGTCATCTTCATTTGATCTCATGATAGAATCTAGCTGTTTGCCTAACTCCTTTGAAATCATATCTACTGCCTGATGAAAAGTAATTTCAGAAGGAATTGATGAATATAACAAGCTGCCAATGGGGATTAAATAGGAAAAATCAGCTTTTGATACGGGAATATTTCGAGAAAGATACTGTTCGGCGATATGATTATACCCTGTATCAATAGAAAGCTCAATTAACCTTCCCTTATCTATCCAGATACGGGTAGTCTCATGCGCTAAAGATTTTTCATTTGGGTAAAGAATATGCCTTGCAGAACCATACTTTATTTCAAAAAGATTTAATAGCTGGTCATCAAAGAGCAATTGCAGCCTTCTTTTGTAAAATTTCAGGTCGTTCGTTTCTGATCGTCCAGCATTGTAAAACGAATCTTCTACAATTTTTCTATACTCTTGATAAACCGAATCTTTTGACATTTCTTCCTCATTGCGTCTGAATTTTATCGGTGTAATATAAAAACGTGGGGCGAACAATTTGGCATAAATCCGAGTTAGTCTATTATCCTTAAACGAAAAGGATAGCTTCGCAACAAACTGATGGACTGAATCCTTGTCCTCACCGCACCATTCATCGGCTGGAATTAAATAAAGTATGTTCTTGTTACTTTCAATAAGCACGTTCTGCCTCAATAAATCCTTTATTCTTGTCTCTGCCTCAACCAATGGCATTCCTATTCTGAAACCAAGTAGGATAGTGTCATTTATTAGTGGTTCTTTCTTGTATTCTTCAAGCAGTTTTGGGTATTGTGAAATATCAATCTTCACTGAATCTTTCAAGGAGCTTGCCAAATTCCTTTTCCTCTTCTCATTGCAAGAAGCTAGAAGTAATAAAACAGGCAGCCCTTTCAATAAATTAAATACCCTCATAAAACGGTTATTTTATTCTTTTATCCCACTAAATGCTACTCTATAACCTGCATTATTGATCTGAATGCTGAAGGTTAAACGCTTTTGAGGGGCATAAAACCCTGCATCTTCTTCCCCATTGCCATCTCCTTTTACAATCTCATTCCCGCTTGTTTGATAGGGGATGGTAGCTTTATAGTATCCACCTTTTTCTAAGAGAATATCTTCTTCTGTGATAGCAGTATTCATCGTTAAATAAAACGTGGGTAGTGAGCTATTGGTTATCTGGCGTACAGTATATTTACCCTCACCGATCTTTGAAACTTCAATCTTAAAATCCAAAATGGAAATACCATACGGGATATTGCCTAGAAACCCGGTATAGATACCTATTTTGATCTCTTCTTTCTGTGTAGAATCAAAATCATCCCCTTTTGAACAGCTAAAAGCTGTCAGACTTATTAATGAGATGAACAGAGCGTAGAGTATTTTCATTTTGAGTATGGTTTTATATGGACAAAAAATAGGGTGAACTTGACAGTTACCCTTGCCTGATGGTCCCGCTAAGAACCTTGAACAACAAGTAACGCAAGTCACCCCATATCGGGGCGATTGCTTTACTTCCTTGTTGTTCTTAAAATTTAGCGGGTTTTCAGGCAAGAGGACAGTATGCAAAACGCAAAAAATATGTCAGTTTGAACTTCTTATTTAATAGGCGATTGTTTTTAATAATCAAAAATAACGCAAAAGCAATTTGCTTATTACTAACAGCGTAATCAAAATAAATAAAATCAATTACATATTTGCTTTTTTCAATATTGCTTCTTACCTTTGCATTCATTTTTGAGGGTTATTTCTCCCCAAAAAGCTTCCGAGGCTCATTCCTTCTTGTCGGAAGTGTATTCAAAAACCAAATAAATAGGCAACTTATGCAGATGCATAGGTTACATCATAAGGGTATCGGGATACTCTTAGCAGATGAACACCTTACCAGGAAAAGCAATGATATGAAGTAAGGCTACTATGTCTAGCGCTGTGCCTATTGGTGAGCAGCACAACCCCTTCGACAGCATGAAGCAAAGGGTGTGGATTACAGTAATGTGACCAATCAAAATCTACGTATCAACGGGCGAAAGTTTTGAGGCATACTTAACCAGTATGTTTTTTTAGGGCTGCTCACGGAGGGGAAAGTGTATTGTTTTACTAACCATAGTTACAAATTGGAATTTTATAACGATGTATTTAAGTAAGGTTTATTTCTCTCCGGTGCTACCAAACGCTGCTCTATCAACCTCACTTATATAGATATCTAATAAATACCGATTTATCAGTCCTTTTTTGGTAGGGGTGCTATTATGTAACGTCGCTATTGTTCAGTAACTGACAAATAGCAAGCTATTACTAATTAATACCTGCATCCGGCATTTACCTATTCATACTTTTAAATAAAAAGCATCATTGGTCATATCTATGTCACTCTTTCATATATTAGCAAGATGCCTGAATTATTCCAGACACCTTACCTGTATGGAACTGGAATTATGTGCCTTTACTCAATTAATCTTGCAACTATTTCGCCGTTAAATAGCTGATTTTACGATAAAAAGATACTGCACAGGAATATATTAGATTATAACAGGCATTACCACTCCAGCAAGTTTCATTACGATGATACAAAATCATGTATTGTATCAGTGTAACATCACAGCAGCTTTACCTGATTCTACAATGGGTGAAACCTATCAATATCCCCCTGTAATTCATCTAAATCCTGCTGCTGGTATTCTTCTGTGCTGCTGATAAATCGGTGTCCTGCCAGATACTGTGCTTTTCTTAACCCATGTACAGCTATCCAGTAAGAAATCACACTGGCCCTTAGCTGCTTCCAGTCCTTTACTTCCTTGTTCAGTTTCTTTACCTGTGCCAGTATATACTGAAGGGTGTTAAACAATTTATCCCCTGTCCCACTGCTGGTAAATAATTGATCAGTTTCCTTGCTGGTTTCTTCCAAAAGGGTTTTACGGGCATCACTGATATATTCCAGCAGGTCTATTATTTGGTGAGGTTCCAGTGTCAAGGTTCTGGCATTCGTTTTCCTGCTTCCTTCAACTCTTACTTTCCCTTCTTTTAACTGAAGGTTTTTCAGTGTGAGATCAGTAAGCTCTCCCACCCGTAAGGCTTGGTAAACGATCATACCCAGCATTACTTTGTTTCTCCTATCTGCTGCATCTTTAGTATCGAATGTGTGGTACAGGGCATCCAGTTCCTCTTTTTTCAAATAGTGATGCAGGTGTTTCCGCTGGATTCCCCGGATATGGATATTGCTGACAGGGTTATCCTTCATTTCTCCTTCCTTCACCAGCCACATAAAATAATGGTTCAGGAACCCTAGATTGAGGGCTATTGTTTTTTGTGCGTTACCACTGCTGCTGCAATGCTTCACATAGGCCATTATATCGTTATAGCCGACCTCTGTTATGTCCGGGATACTTTCCCCTTCCATCCATACCTCAAAGGCGTTAACCTGCTTTATAATGCTTTTACGGCTTTCCTCTGATAAACGTTTACCATACAGGTAATAATCAAATTGCTGTTCCTTATCCATTATTCTCAAGGTTTAAATGTGTGTAGATTTGTGTGCTTTCAAGGGAAGTGTGACCCAGAAATTCTTTGATCTTTTCAAGGTTCATACCTTTTCCTAATAAGTGGGTGGCAATGGAGTGCCTTAATGTATGCAACCCTACTTTCTTTTGTTGCAGTTTGGCATTGTCAGTAAGCTCTACCAACTGTTTCAGCCTCCAAAGCATGGTTTGCCCATCCATCCTTTTAGCTTGGGCAGATATGAACAGGGCCTGTGATTTACTACCACCGAGTAAGAGAGGTCTGCTATCATACAGGTAAATTTGCAGGTGTTGCAGGGATTGTTTAGTGATGGGAACAAATCTTTCTTTGTAGTTCTTACCTTTTCTGACATGAAGAATAGCTCTATTGAAATTAATATCCCCTGTGTCCAACTGCACCCCTTCATTTCTTCGGATGCCACAGCCATAATAAACCGATAACATAGCTCTGTCCCTGTATTGTAAAGCCTCATAAAATTCGTTGTCCCTTTGATGCTTCCGGGTATCTGGAAGTATTTCTGTTGCTTTGAAGAGCATCTTTACTTCCTCAATGGTGAGTACATCAATCTGGCTGGTGTCTATCACCTCGTTTTCCCAATCCATCACTGGCAGTATCAACTTACCTGTTTGCCTCAAATAGTCTGCAAACAGTTTTATGGCCTGTTGGTGCTTGTTCAGGTAAGCATTGCTTAATCCACCGCCTCTGGTGATGTTTTCTCTTTCCCGCAAGTGATCATAATAATCTGAAATATTTATGCTGACTATCTGGTGCAGTTGGGTTTTACCCTGTCCTTCCATCCAGTGGAGTAGCTCCCTCACTGCATTAGGCATATTATACACCGTGGTAGGTGCATAACCTAGTATATCCAGCCACTGACCAAAACCCCTCTCCGCATAGGCAAAAGAGGGGCTTTGCAATGGTAGTTGTTTCATTGCTGCTTTGTTTTAAACCGTGATGTAATAATGAAAATTTTGCTCCCCTATACTTTTGGGGTGAGCTGTTGAGCCATGTTCTTTACTGCCCTGATTTTCTTGGACTTAGTTGGCCCATTTTGAGATTGAGCCGTGGTTGAGCTATTGAGCTGTTCTAAGATAGAATCCAGTGCTGTACTAATGCTGTTTTGTAACTGCTGATAATCTTCAAAGCTGATCACCTCATAGTGGAAGGGCTTGGAACCTTCCTGTTTGATCAGGTATCCTGATGATAAGAGTGCTAAATTAAGCCTTTTCACGGTGCTGATACTTATCCGCAAGGCTTTACTGATCTGTACACTGGTAAATGCAGTTACACCTGATGTTTGCAGGTAATTCTTTAACCGTTCAAAATAGTTCCTGCAAGCTCCGGTGAGTTCATCACTTTTCCGAAGTAGCACATCTTTCATGAGTTGATTTGCTTCCCTGATATCTTCCAGCGTTGTTTCAATGTACTTTTCTCCTGTATCTTCATCCAATCTTTCAATTCTCTGGAACTGATGATAGAAAGTTACCGCTTCAATGAATGCCAGATAGTGTGCATTGGTTCTTCTGGGTTTGAATACCCCTGCTGGCAATTGTAACTGTTCTGCATAAGGATTTCTGACAGGGGTAGGTTGCAATACTCTTTGTGTATTCTGCAATAGCTGTTTTACACTGCTTTCCTGTATCCGGTCTATTGTCCCTGCACTTCTTCTACGCTGGTAAGTCATTATTCTTTCATCTTGTTCTTTGCTCTCATCAATGTAAATCAGAAAATTTCGGTTGGCATTATCCTCATAGACCTGCTCCTGCGTGGTACATCCTGCAATGCTTACAGGGCCTTCTACTTTGATGTGAACGGTTTTGGTTTCACCAGTAGTTGATTTCTGTGCAAGTGTCTTGGTGATGAACTTTTTACTTTGTAACTCTCTTAATGGGTACAGGACACTTTCAGCACCATCCAAATCCTCTATCAATACCAGTCTGTGTTGCAGTTCTCTTTGCCCAAAGTAATACAGGGCATTTTCTGACAGGGTGGTGATTTCAATCTTGTCCTCTTCCGGGATTAACTCACCAACTTTTTCCTGCAAGTAAGTTTTACCAATACCACTATTGCCTAATGAAATTATATGCAAAGGATGCTCCCGTTTCCTGCTGGTAAATATCAGGTACATTAACAGCCTGTTGGTTTCTTCACCGATCACACCAGATTTACCTATGAGATCATTGGTTTGGTTCAGTAAATCCTTCTGTTGTAAAAACTGGATAGCTTTTCCCCTTTCCTCCTGTGTTAAAACCTTCTCCTTCCTTGTTTCCTGTTTATCCAGTTGTGTAAGCCGGTACTGCTCTAATTGGCTGGTTATATCTGCAATAGCTTTTGCAAGGGCGATAGTGCCTGTTTCCAGCTTCTCTGCAACCCTTCTTACAAACTTCTCTACCTGTGTGTCATTGTACAGGTCAAGGTTATGTCTGACAGATAATCCTGCAAGTTCTGGATTGTTCAGGTATTCTTGCTGCTTTCTGTTGACCACAGTTACTTTTATCGTTACCCGCATCCTATCCAGTGTATCAATCCTGATACCTCCTAGCAGTTCAATCAAGAGTTCATCTGTTTTGTAAGTAAAACAGTGTGGGTTTGTTGTTTCTAATTTCATATTCATTAAGTTTTTGGATAAAAAAAACCACTCGGTTAAGAGTGGTTTGAGACCATAATTTATCTTTTATACTATTTAATAATAAACTTAGTTCCATCCAAAGTCTTCTTTGCATCATTCACCTTTACCCACTCTTCAAATTTTTCAGAAATAAAATCATTAGTATATTCAGGGGCTCTTCTTAAAAACCGCTTCTTAAAATTCTTGATTAAATTATCAGACCATTGAATAAATTCCTCATCTTTTTTGATGAGTTTACCAGCATTGTAATATTCAAAAACATAATAGAGTCTACTTGAGTGAAGTTCTTTATCACTATATGGATAGAAGCCGCCAATAGAAAACTCAACACAATGACTTTTGACTATATCAATATAATACTCTTTGGCATTTATTTCTTCATAGTATATCTGATCAGAATCTTTCTTTCTATACAAATACACTTGAAAAACTTCGCCCTGATTCTGTAATATGTCATAGTCATCTGACACACTTGGCAAATTATTTTTTCTTTTTAAAACACGACATTCATTTTGAAAGAAAAAATCTGTCACCTCAGATAAATCTCCTTGGACTAAAAAAAAGTTGATTTGTTTTGAACTCATCGTTATGATAATTATAATTTATTGGCTGGAAGAGTGGAATTATATGGCCAAAATTCAGGCCTTTTCCCTGTTGCTTTTTCAATATCATCTAATGCTTTCACTTCTCTTGACACCGGAGTGCCATTTTTATTTTGCTTGCCAACCTGCACTTGCCTTACCTCTCCAGTTTTGGGGTCTTTTCCTTCAAGATCAACAAACCTTTTTTCTTTATTCCCTCCGGGAGTTTCAATTTTTACCTCTCGTTTAGTTTCTAACCCTTGCGCCTGCATCTCTTTCTCGAGCTCATTTATTTTTTCTTGATGTGCTTCGCTTCCTTTCTTGCCATTTGGATTAGGAACTTTCTTTTCAGGATTACTTGCTGCTGGTGTTTCTTCTTTAGCTTCTCTTTTTAGAGCAGAGGTTCCTAATCCTAGAACAGGTAATATTTCTGAAAGTCCTGCCGTAGTCAAAGCTGCCATCACCCATAAATTCCCTTCCAAAATCTTTTCTCCAACCGTTTCAGCTTTAGGCATACCTTCTTTAGCACGCTTATCTCTAATAGGCCCCAACTCATTATATAAATCTTTAGCTTCTAACCCTTCTATTTCAACTGAGGAGGTAACTCTATTTTCAGAAAAAGCATAGGTGGAGTTATGAACATATTCCTCAGCAAGCGGGTCTATTTGTATAAACCTTCCTATTTGTGGGTCATGATTTCGGTATTTAAACTCATAATAGTTTACTCCTAAATCATCATTGAACTCCTGATTCTGAAATTTATTCTTTTTGTTTTCCGGCCCTCCAAAACTTAATGCCTTACTCGATATTCCCGCCATCGTCAACCCGAACGGATAATAATGCGTTTCTTCTAACAGCGGCCCTCTCACATGCGTCACCTGCAGGTTATCAAAGAACACATCGTAACTGGTCTCATTACTGGTATAAATATACAGATATCCATTCTGATTCACCGGCAGGCCAGGTCTGTTGAACTGTTTGACCACCCCACTGGCTTCCACCGCTTCTGCCCCGCTTTGCCCATTGCCCACATATTTGAACTGCTCATCGAACAGGATCCAGTTCAGGTAGGCCTTGGGTTTGCCGCTCACCGCCGGCTGGTCATTGGTCAAAAACAGGTTCACCTGCGGATCGAGGATCGCACTGGTCAGACTGGTGGCGCCGATCTTGCCGCCACTCACGCCCGGCGCACCGCTGATCAGCGCTGATACGATCGAGGTCAGCGGACTGGTATTCGTGCCACTGCTGCTGCCCGTCCACCACGCACTGCCCTTCACATTGAACTGGTCACCGGCCATTACTTTGAGCAGGATCGCAGGCCCGATCTTATTGCCGTCCCCTCTGACCAGGGCTACCTTATCATTGGGATCGGTATAGGTATCGGTATAGCCGGATGGCCGGTTCACCCGCGTTGCATCCAGGTTGCTGTAAAACGTATTTTCGGTAGCTGCCTGCGCTGTCTCCATAGTGGCAGCAGGGTATTCATCTTTCTTGATCTGTTCGGTCAGCACCATCCGTACATTGCCCAGGTGGTCCTTGATCATGTAATCATATTCCAGGCTTGTCAATGTGTTCGGGTTGGCAGGGTCGTTCACTGCCCGGATACGCCCTTCTTCCTGTCCGAAGAACTGCAGTCGGTCCGTATAACCAAGCCCGGAGTTCACCGTTGCATTGGCGTATTGTTTGCTCTCGAACACCGCTCCGCTCAGGTAAGTGGTCGTGGTAGTGATATCGGTCGTATAAGCCGTACTGTTATAGGTCAGGCTCACGCTACCTTCCACTGTGATCTTTTTCAGTTTGCTGCCACCGGCATCATACACATAGCTGATCGTTCCCTTATCAGCCGTGCCCGCATCATTACGCACCGTGATCTGCGAGGGCAGGTTCAAATGGTTATACACAATACCACCGCCACTGCTCATGCTGGTAGCAGCCGTTACCGTCCCATTGATCCGTTTGTTCAGATCGATCACCAGGTTACCGTTCTTATCATAGCCATAGTCGGTGACAGTCGTGTTCTTATCGGTAAAATCACCCAGTCCATGATCGGTGGTACCGGTACCGCTTTCTGTCACGGCCTTCAGCATATTGCCATTGCTCCAGTAAGTATAGGTCAGGTTGTCGATCTGGGCAGGGCCGGTCAGCTTCAGCCCCCATTGTTTCATCTTTAAGATATTGCCGTTGGCATCATAGGCTGTACCGTCGTTAGCCCCGCTGTTGCCCATCTGCACGGTAAAGTCCACCAGGGTCTTGTCCCAGGCAGAACCGGTGTTATTTTGCTTGAACTCCGCTTTCAGCAACCGGTTGGCGGCATCATAGCTGAAGTCATATCTTCTTCGCTTGTCATCGCCGTCGCTTTTCCAGGTCATGCCGTTAATGTTCCCATTATACTGGGCAGCAGCAAAGTTGTTGCCTGCCTTACTGGTCAGGTTATCATAGCCCAGTTCAAAACCGAACAGTTTGGTGTCATCTGTTCCCTGGTCATTTGAACTAAGGTAGTCCCGGTTGGTGCCCAGCAGCCAACCCCGGATATTGTAGTCATAGACCAGTTCCTGCAAAGGCTGGCGGGGAGAGTAATAAGCTCCCGTGCCATCTTTTTTATTACCGATCGTTTTTTTGCTCACCTGCCCGATCGCATCATAACTCTGTTCCAGTATGGTGATCCAGTTAGCAGACAGGGCTCCGCTATTCATTCCGCTATGCGCTATTTTCTTTTCTACCTTGACAAGTCTGGCCAGGTCATTATAGTTCATCCGGTTGACCACAGTAATCGTCTGTGCATTGGTACCGGATTTTTCTGTCTTGTTCACCGTAATAATTGGCTGACCGGACCAGTTATACTGGGTGGTCGATATATCTGTTCCGCCGGTATTGTTCTTGGTCTTGGTCTGGATCAGTCTTCCTTTATTATCATACAGATTAACGGAGTAAATAAAATCGCTCGTCGTGCCCAGCACTTTGGTACCGGTCCAGGTGACCATGCCTAAGGTTTGTGTGCTTACCGTTAGTTGCTGGGCGTATATAGGGGATACATTATAACTGGTATACCACTCAGAAGAACCTGTATTGTCCAGGGTACTGGTCAACCCGCCGGGAAGGCTGGTATAATCATCATAGTGGGTAACGGTCAGTTGCTCATAATTGGTCGGGGTTGAAGGGTAACTGGTGGAAGTAAAAGCAGCTACCCGGTGCGTGGCAAAACTGCTTGCGTTGGTCCACAGGCCGGTTTCTACCGGGCGGTTCAATCCATCATATTTGGTCACCAGCCATTTATTGCTCAGCCGCATATTGCCATCCTGCACCATCACCAGCCGGTCACGTGCATCATAGATCATCAGCGTCTCCATCCCAACCCCATAGCCTGGAACACGCTTCATGAGCAACCGGCTTCGTTCATCGTACTCATACCGGAACCCGTGCTCGATCAGTGTATTGACCAGCACCCAGGTGGCACTGATGTTTTTTACGCCCTGTGGCTGCAGAACTGCACGCAGTCTTCCCAGGTCATCATACATATAATAAGTACACAGCCAGTCGCTCGTATGCCCTACGCCTGAACCATCATCCGTTGTTGTACCGATCTGCACTTTTTTTAAGATCACCTGGCCCTGTTTGTCCTTGAACTCGATCACCTGCTTACCATGTTCATCGGTGGTGATCGTTTTATACAGTTCGCCGGCCGCATAAGCTGCATCACTGGTGAAGGTTGCCCAGGAGCCCACGGCCCCGCTGTTCACGGTCCAGATCCTTACCCCATCGTTCGCTGTATTGGTCAGGTATTTGATCTTGACGGAACGGCGGTTGGCCTCCAGTGGTTCACCCGCTGTTGCCACCCAGCTATTGCCAGGGGCAAAGGTTTCTGCTACACGGTTCAGCGGTGATGCCTCAAAATGGGTTTTGCCATAATAGAACGTTTGACCCTGACCGGCTACCGGTGAATTACTGAAACTGTTCCCATAAAAAGCGGCCTGCTG
Organism: Chitinophagaceae bacterium; assembly: GCA_051954695.1. Taxonomy (GTDB): domain Bacteria; phylum Bacteroidota; class Bacteroidia; order Chitinophagales; family Chitinophagaceae; genus Terrimonas_A. The sequence continues at coordinate 135,176 of JBQCHL010000020.1, read as the reverse complement.
CGCAAAGGGATTTAACTTGAACAGTCCATCATCTACCGAAGTGTTGCTGCCGGTGCCGTTCGCAGGTGAGGGCAGATAGCGGTACTGTTCCCTGCCAAACTCATCATACACCTGGCCTGTTACAAGATCAGCTGCCGTACCACCTGTCGCCAGTGAACCCTGCCGGGTAACGGTCTGCAAAGGACGACCCAACCCATCCACGTACTGCGTCGTCATCCGGAAATCCTTCACCGCCGCCGCGACTGAAATATTATTACCATTGCTTTCCGGTTTCAAAGCATCCCAGGTACGTACATAGTTCACCGGCATGCCGGTGGCAGGATAGTTCGCAGGAAGGTATTGCGCTTGGCTTATTTGCACTGTACTTAATAAAGCAATCAGTATAAAAAAGGATAATTGTCTCATATGTCAGTTCTGAAATAAATAAACAGTTGTTTGCGGGTTATGCGAAATCAGTCAGCACGTATCAACGCGGCTTTCTTGGCCTTATAACGTTGATATAACTCTTCATCAGCCAGTACAGTATGATATAAAGAGTCCCGCGTATTCTCTATTCGCTGCGTAAAAGCAGTCCACTCACTTTGCGAATATTGTTTTCGTACATTCATTTTCTGCTCATGGAGTTGCATATTGATCGTGTATATTCCTGACCGCTGCGCGGAACTCAGCAATAAAGAATCTTTCATCCGGTCTGCAATACGGCCTGCCAGTTGTTCACTAGGAGATGATTGGGCACACAGAACGACATTAGTTGCCAGGGTAATTACTATAAGAAGCCATAATTTCTTTTTCATATTTATTATTTTATCTATTGTCAAGGTTGGTAACAAGCCATTCCAGAAGTTTCTGAATATGTAGCAGACCAGGAGCCGTTACTGAACTCATAGTGATAATAGCAAGTCCACATCATTGTCGACTCATCAAACACAGACGATGTATATACTTTGATACCGGTCTCACAAACGTTGTTGACACAACTCTGACTCTCCACAGTACATTGGCAATAACAAAATCCATTGGCATTGGCATAAGCCTGACCTGCTGTTGTGGCAGCATTATAGGCCAGTTGATTGGCATCTGCCTGGCTGATTGTAGAGCTGTGCGTGTTGGCAGGGATGGTGTAATTCACGCCAGACCCCACAAGACCCCCACCGCAATCGTTACGCGTGAAATACCTTATTTGTTCCTGGTTTTGCCAGGTGCAGGAAGCGTTGGTGTTGGCATATGCCTGACCGCCGGTGTTCATCGCGTTCACTGCTTTCAGATTGGCATCGGCCAGACTGATCGTTGAATTGTAACTGCCTGCTGCAACGTTGTAAATTACTGTACCGCCTACACCTCCGGTTGCGCAGTTGTTACGCGTAAAGCTCCCGCTTTGTGCCTGGCTGGTCCAGGTACAGCCTGCGTTCGCATTGGCATATGCCTGACCTCCGGTATTCACTGCATTCTGCGCCTTCTGGTTGGCGTCTGCCAGGCTGATCATTGAGCTGTATGTGCCGGCTGCTACCGTATAGGTAACTGTTCCGCCGGTCCCGTTCGTGCCACAATCATTGCGGGTGAAACTGCCACTTTTCACCTGGCTGGTCCAGGTACAGCCCGCGTTAGCGTTGGCATATGCCTGACCATTATTATTGACATCATTCTGAGCTTGCTGATCGGCATCCGCCTGGCTGATCAATGAAGTGTACGTGCCTGCTGCAACCGTATAGATAACACTGCTACCGGTGCCATTGGTGCCACAGTTATTACGGGTGAAAGTCCCGCTTTTTGCTGCGCTGCTAAAAGCTGCCAGCCCACAATTTTCAGGCTGACCATAAAAATTGTAACAGATCTTTTTTAAGATATTATTGTCCTGATCGCGAACAACAGTGAGCCGGTTAAATGCATCATATTCATAAGACATCATCCTGCCATTAAGATCAGTCATCGTACTTGTGCCAATAAGGGGCCGGTAAGTCACGGTAGTAACCCTGGCTCCCGAAATTGCGGTTCTTAGTGGCGCTATAAATGACCTTACAGCACTTTCCGTCGGAGAAGTATTGGCTGCGAACGTATTTACCGTAGAAGCTCCTCCTAAAGCAGAGACAATGGATGTGTAATCTACATTTTCTATTTCAGCAACTGGATATCGCCGGTTATAACCCCACACATAAGATAGTTTCTGACCATTCAGATAGCTTTTCTGAAGCAGGTTACCTACTTCATCATATTTTTCAAATGAAACCTCTGTCTTGTAAGTTCCTGTCGCCCCCAAAGCCGTTTCAATGGAAGATGGCAGGATCAGCCCATTGGTAATCGCAAGGCTATTTGTGTAATTATTTCTTACACGCTTTAAAACAGTTGAATTCTGGTAGGTTATCTCTTCAATTACAGGAGATAAGATGTTTTTTGCGACCATTTGCAACGAAACGGCATCGCTATAATCAACAGGAAATTTACGCTCGATAGTAATTTCCTTGCCTGCTATACTGGTTCCTGATATGGACTTATTGATCTGGTAATAATCATTGTACAAATAATTCTGGTAGGTGCTTATGTCCTGACTACCCTCATGCATTATCGTTGTCGTCTTTTTCAAACGATCGTATCTCACTGAAATATTATAACGCAATCTTTGGTAATCTAAACTGGCAGGAAAACCAGCATCAAGGTAAGCAAATGCCGGCATTTTACCTGTCTCATAAACATTTGGTGGATATGCATCTGGGCCCGGGCGGCTAACATGATTAAAGACACCTTTTCTGTCAATGATCATATTATTTTGCGTACTCAATCCGGCATTATCCACAGCCTCATACTCATTGATTTCTTCTTTAAGCGGTGTATAAGTCGCCCCCTCATGTTTGTAGACAATGGTGCTGGTGGGTCTTGGTCCAGCATTAAATAAATTATAATAACGGAATGCATAAGGGCTTTTAACGTTAAGATAATTTGTAACTAAGGTTATTTCATTTTCACTGTCAAATGCGAAATTGTACTCCGTTTTCTGATCATTATTTATATATTCCGTCACCCTGTTATACCAGATAGGTGATTTAGTGACTAAAAATTTGGAGTAGTTGGACAACGCGTTAATGCTCATTTGTCGTTCAGATCGCCAATAGCCTCCAGTACACGGGACTGCTAATTCCTGGCCAATTCCAATCTCATCGATAAACGTTTCTAGCGTTGGTAAGACAGAAACATTTGCCAGGCCATTTTCATTTATACCATATTTAAAGGTCTTGATGATTGGAGTTGCAGTGGTTGATGTATAATTCTTTATTCTTGACACACGCAAACCCCCACCTGATGATATATAGTCAGTACTTTGAATTTCATCGGTATTCAAGCTCACAGGCGTAAACTCATGCGGTTCATACTCATATTCAGAATAACCACCGGTAGGATAAGCTATTTTTGTAAGCATAAAGGCTTTCATATGCTCTGCGCTCACAGAGCGATCCGCGTACCCGACTTGCTGATATATATAATGCCAATCATTTCCCAAGCCACCGAAAACGTCAAAAGTTTTTAGCCACATTTTAGGGAGCAAATTGGTGTTGCTTGTTTTACCATTGTAGTATCCCCAATAATCCTGGGCTGTACTCAATACATCAAACCAGTTGCTGTTATATTGGAAACTATATATTTCGCCATTGATCATTAGTGACTGCAATAAACGATTGCTTGCGTTGTTGACATTGGTGCCATAAGTCAGGCCAATGTTTTTTATCACTTCATTATTCTTGTTCTTGACAAGTATGGTTTGTAAAAAGGGGTCTTGTGCCGATTTATATGACAAGTCGATAACACCCTCCGGATAGCTGATCTGTTTCAGCATGAGCGCATTGGCTCCGCTATAACTTGAATAATCAATTATGCCACCAACTTCATCAATATGAACACCCCCTAAGTCGGGACAGGCCTGAGGCTGCCTATCAGTAACAACTATTGGCGAATTTACTTTAGCAGCGTAGTAATTGGTATTTACTTTTTGCCACGTAAAATTGATCTTTTCACCATTTAGCATAATGACTTCTCGTAGCATCCAGGCATTACAGCCCTGCGCTGGTGACGGCTCACTATAATCCTGAAAAGAGATGCCCGTATCAAATCCGAACATATAAATAACGCCATTGGGATCTGTCACCTTAAAACCCCTTATCTGCACTGCATCAAGCAAAACCTCAATTTTGACCTGATGCCCAATTGTAACAGCCTCATACGTGCTGCCATTTTTATTAATAAAAAAATTGTAACTCCCCGATGGGAGACTTAAGGTGAAGATGTCTTTTTGGGTGTCAAACAAGTCACTATATGCAAGTTCGTGCAGATTGGCAATATCCGGATTCACGATTCCCGGTGTTATACCCTCATAGTCGTAGCTACCAACAAGCTCATTGAATGCAAATAGTTCGTCAGGCCGGCCCATCACAGTACGTGTAACTCTTAAACCTGGTGAAAATACCCACCCATATCCGGCAGGATATGGCATATCCGTTATCGTAATACCCGATGTCTGATAAATAAGTGTCAAAGGAATTTGTACATCCTTCGCGGAAATGGTAAACAATGATATGGGAATATTGACCGTTCCTGTTTGCAATGAAGGCTGATCATTCCCGTAACGTGAAAACACTGCGGAAGTAGGAGCTGGTGGCAATACAGGCGTTCGATAGTCACTTTGAGCAAATGACAAATCTGCCTGTACAATTGACAGGGAAATCAGCATAAAAAAAATAATGTCCTTTCTCATAAATATTATCTTATCCAATAGTTATTTAATCAGAATAATTTTAACCCAACAATTTATTATCACCTACTAAAAGGTATACCCAATCCTAAATAACACCGCTGCCGGTTTCGGCACCTGCCGGTAACTCAAAAAATCCCAAAGCAACTGCACCTTCGTTTTCTTCAGGATCTTTGATCGCAGATCCACCACCTTGCTCAACCCGATCAAACCACTCTCCTGCCACCCACTCCTGTCCCTTAACTCCGCAAACCGCCGGAATCCACTCCGGTAGTTCATTTCATAACCACCCGCCAGCCAGAACGAACCCTTCAACTTCCACTCGATGAAAGATCGCAGTCCGATCCCCTGATGCGTGATCCGGATATTCCGGATGTTCTCCCCCCAACCCATTTTATAACTGGCTCCCACACCGATCATGCTATTATCGTTCAACTTATACCCTGCTGTCAGCGCTATATCACTCGTTACCGGGAAATAGCCGTTGGATTTCTGTGATTGAATGTTCGCACCCAATTCTATCCGCCGGAAGAAACTTTTTGTTCTTTGCCTGTTAGGCTTAAACCCATCCGGCATATCCAGTTCATCGCCACTGCCATTACCCAATTTGCTGAGCTTGTTTTTAAGTTCATTCAGCTGGCTTTGCGCCTGCTGCATGTTCTGGCTGAACTGCGCCTGCGCATTCGGTCCTCCGGCAGCGATCTGTTGCTGCACCAGCCCGTTCACCTGTGCCCTTGTTTGCAGCCCTGCCAGGCTGGCAACAGTAGCCGGATCATTGGGATCACCCGGCAACCGGAACAGTGAAGCCAACTGGCTGTTCTTCCGCAAAAAGTCTTTGAACAGTTTGGCTTTGCTTAAAAGTTCCAGTGCCTTCTGTTCTGCTTTTTGATGGTCCTTCAGTACCTGTTTGTATTCATTGACCTGGGCGCTGTAGTAATAAGCCTGCTTGTTCAGCTTCTTCAGTTCTTTAGCTAAACCCAGTTTGCCCAGTTGTTCTTTGAGATATTGTTTCCTTTCTCTCACGAATTTCTTTATTTCTTCTGCTTTTTGAAACTGGGTTTGCAGACCGTTCACCCTGTTCATGGCTTCTTTCAGTTTGGCCGGGCCATCTTTGGCAAGGGCCATCAGTTGCGGGTTCTGTTCGAGGAATTTCAGAGAAGTGCTTAAGGTATCTAAAGAAGGAATGTATTGTTTGAGTTTTTGGGTCCCGGCCAGTTTTTGCTGCAGTTGATCATACCGTTGTTTAGCATCACCGAACACTGCCGCAGCAGCCGCAGAATCTTTACCCGCCAGCTTCCGCTTTAATTTATTTTCCTGCTTTAAAAATTGGGTGATGATTTTTTCAGATTGCTTATCCAGCTTTTGTTCCAGGCTGCCGGCTTTTTTATTCACCGCTTCCAGGTATTTATTACTGACAGGAGAAGATACTGAAGCTGTATCTTCCTGCGCCTGCACATGCAGGGACACAAATATCCCAATAAAAAAAAGTACGCTGCGGTGGTTCAGCATAGCTGGTGGTTGGTGTTGGTTACTATTAAGAGATGTGGTATTTAAGAAAATACACAAACCTCTCCCGTTTTTCTCAATACTGACAAGCAGTAAGAGTTTTTCCTTAATTGGTGGCTAAGAAAAAAACTGATGATGAAGGTGACGTAAAAGGAGTAGTCCGCCAAAATAAAAACCCTGTTTTTATTCACCGATTTTCGCACATCAATAAAAAAGGATGGAAGTTTCCTTCCATCCTTTTTTATTATTTAAACTATCTCTTCTTTCTTACTTCGCAGCCTTGAACTCTACCCTTCTGTTCTCCGCACGTCCTTTCACAGTCTTATTATCTGCAATAGGCATAGATTGACCATAACCTACAGTCACTAACCTGTCTGCACTGATGCCTTTCTGTACAAAATAAGCTTTCACCGCATCTGCTCTCTTTTCAGAAAGCTTTTGGTTTGAGGCTTCTTTGCCTGTGTTGTCTGTATGGCCTTCGATAGAGATCTTGATCTCAGGATGCTCGCTCAGGATAGTGGCGCCTTTGTCAAGCTCAGCTTTTGCTGCTTTGGTAAGTGTAGCACTTCCGGAAAGGAACTGCACTTTCTTCGCATCAAACTTGAATTGCTCCAGTGTGGGGCAACCGAAGTTTTCGGGCAACCCTGGTTCAGATGGACACCTGTCTTCCTCATCATTCACACCGTCTTTATCAGTGTCAGGAACAGGACAACCCTGGTAACGGGCTACACCAGCAACTGTCGGACATTTATCTTCTTCATCATTGATACCATCATTATCTGTATCAGGAACAGGGCAGCCCTGGTATTTTGCCAGACCCGGAACAGTGGGGCATTTATCCTCTTCATCATTCACACCATCTTTATCAGTGTCGGGGATTGGGCAACCATCATATTTTGCCAAACCTGGTACAGTAGGACATTTATCCAGGCTGTCGATAATACCATCGTTGTCGGTATCAGGCGGAGGTGTAGGAGGCAAAGGCTTCAGGGCAACAGGTTCTGCCTTCTTGCCAATACGGCCTGCGATCCCGATCTGGTACATAAAATGGTAATTGGAGTTTTCCTTAGTAACAGGAACACGGTACTGGGAGGTAACAAACAGATGAGCATCATCATAAAAATTCACTTTCATGCCTACACCGGTTGGGATGAATGCGCCAAAGTAGCTGCCATCATACATAGAAGCTCCGATACCTGCGATCAGGTAAGGCTGCACCCAGTATTTTTCTGATACCATTTTAAAGTTGAAAGAAGCATCGGCTTCCAGCAGGAATTTATCACTGCTGAATACACGGTCGCGAAGCGCTTCCCTTACAAATGATCCTGCCAGTGTACCGGCAACATCAATATGCTTGTGCAATCCCTGAAAATATGAAATAGCCAGGCCAGGGGACATTTCTTTTGGTTTGGCCCATTGCTTATTCATTAATACATTGGATAAAGACTGTGACCTGATACGGCTGGCAGTCAGGTAGTCATTGAAGAAAAAACTCACACCAAGAGCCGCCGGCCGGATCTCAGAATTCTGAGCAAAGCTGGCTGGAGACAAAAAACACAGAGCCATTAAGACGACTAAAATCTTCTTCATAAGCGATAAGTTTGGTTAATAAACAGGGCAAAAATAAATGGTATTTGATTTGAAAATAAATTATTTCCTTAGAATTCATTCCCTTACAGGCAAAACGGGGCAAAATTAACTTACGGTTAATTATCCGGCAGACTATTTCCCGGGAAAATACCTGGAACGGATATATTTATCCTCTCCATAAATATCATCGTAAAAAGCAACTTTCCCGTCCTTGCCGTCAACCGTAAAATAGCGAATGAACACAGGCAGCCGGTTCTTTACATTAATGAAGTGCTTTTCCTTGCGCACAAGCCAGGTAGACATAGAGTCTTCTTCTGCGGAAGGAATATCAGAATACTCGCCCTCATCATTATCATAGCGGACAATATTATAGGCCAGTTTTTCCCATTCCTGCACCCTCACACAGCCATGGCTTAATGAACGCACAGCGCGGGCAAAAAGATAGCGCTGGTTGGTATCATGCAGGTATACAGCATACTTGTTAGGGAAACTGAATTTCAGGATACCTAAAGCATTCTCATCCCCACTGCCCTGCACCACCTTATATGGAATACCCTTGCTGTATTTCGACCAGTCTACACTATCCGGGTTCACCTCATCACCATGGGAATTGATCAGGCTGTACCCTTTTTTGGCCAGGTAAGCCGTATCCCTTTTCAAGCCCGGTAATATTTCTTTTACAATAATGCTATTGGGGATCGTCCACTGAGGATAGGTGACCAGGGTAGAAATGGAACTGGTCAGCAATGGAGTGCGGGTCACAGGTTTGCCGCAAATGATCTTTGATACGATCTCTACCGAATCCTTATGCAGTAGCTTCATATAAAAACCTGGCAGGTTCACCCAAACATAGCGCTCGGGCATTTGCTCCGGCAACATTTTATACCGGTCCATATTGATAGCGATACTTACAAAACGATCACGGTCGGAAATATTGAGCATTCTTACCGTCCCCTCTCCCGCCTTACCATCGTCAGTGATACCGGCGCGTTGCTGAAAACGCCTGATGGCCTGCGCCAGTTGCAGTGAATCGGGTGGCAGGCTATCGGTAATGTAGCCGGCCTCCCGCATGCGGCGTTCCAGTGCTGGCTTAAAACCAGGGTCCTTTGGCAAAGGCACGGGTGTGTACGCTTTCTGAAAATCGGCGCTATCCAAAAAGCCGGGAATACCTGCTTTCAATGCCAGGTACCCACTATGCTGCGGCTCCAGCGCCGCGATTGTCCCCGAAAGGGATTGCTGCTGTAAAAGTTGCAATTGCTGCACATAAAAATCATCTGAAAGCACAGAGTCTTTCCGTAGGCTGATGCTATCCTGCGGAAGGCGGCCCAGTTTTATATCCTTTACAATATGCATAAAAGCATCCGTAAGCAGGATATCCGCTTTTGACCAAAGCACGGCATCCTTTTTTTCTGTGGCCGATGTATCTGTTACCAGTTTATGGTAGATCTGTTCAAGCGGGGCAAGATGATAATCCTCCGGGAAAAGCCCGTACAAACGCGCATTACGGACCAGCCCCAGCATGGAATCACTCAAAGGCTTCCATTGCTGATGGGGATTCCAGACTGGCGCATAGCTGCTTTTTTCGTATACCAGCTTCAAAGGGGATAAAAAGAAAAGACGAAGCGAATCGTCTATTCGCCCCTCACTTGATACTGCATACTCAATGGAGCCGCGGATCAGCTCCATTACCTTACTGTTTAATTCTTCCGGGGAAACAACGATCTCTTTTTCCGGTGGTTTCTTTGCTTCATGGCAGGCAATCAGCATATTTAGCAAAACCAAAAGGGGGAGAACAGAGGAATACGAAAAGGCTTTCTTATTCATAGCGGTGAATGCGTGCAACAGTAGATGAAACCAGGGAATCACTGGTTGCATACGGTATTTTAAATTTTAGCTTTTACTTTTAATACAGTAAAGCGATCAACAAACTTAAAGCACCAGTATGTATAACAAATTAAGCAATCCTTTCCGGATTCAGCTATCAGCGTTTGTTATTTTTTTAACAATCGGAACTTCAAACCTGTCAGCACAGGATAGCCTCAGGGAAAAGCCACCGGTAACGGATACCTGGAATAAGTACTTGTCCGAAGTAAAGGCTGACGCCTCCAAAAAAATGGTGGAATTGAAAAGCAAAGCGCCGGGAATCCTTTACGATCTGCGTTATGCTTCCACTGATAATTTTATGAACCGGCAAATGTATGTGCCCGCTCCTGCCGTAACCTTTCTGAGGCTACCGGCTGCCGAGGCGCTCGGGAAAGTGCAGCAGGAATTATCGGCAATGGGACTGGGATTGAAAGTTTTTGATGCCTACCGCCCTTATTCAGTAACAGTGTTGCTTTGGGAATTGGTAAAAGATGAACGCTATGTGGCAAACCCCGTGAGGGGAAGCGGGCATAACCGGGGCATCGCAGTTGATCTTACCCTGGTGAGCCTCTCTGACAAAGCCGAATTACCTATGGGGACCGGTTTCGATAATTTCAGCGATACGGCACATCATAGTTTTGCTGATCTGCCTGCCGGCGTATTAAAAAACCGCCGGCTGCTGCGGTCTGTGATGGAGAAATATGGATTCAAAGCACTGGAAACAGAATGGTGGCATTATTACCTGCCAGGAGGCGACCGTTTTGAATTGCTGGACATTCCTTTCCAACAACTCCAACAGGTGCATTAATGAAACTTCGCTGTTTTTTCATCGCCTGTAATATCACCGCTGCTTCTTACCTGCAACTGGATATTGCTGATCCATTCTGAACAACCGCGCTGATACAGGTATTCATTCACAGCAAGCAGCACTTTCACCACTTCGTCATAAGTGCCTTCCAGCACTGTAGCAAAAGGGCCTACATCATACCTGGTGCCTGACTGTTTGATAATTTCAATGGCTTCGTCCACCCATTCATAAGGATGGCGGTCCTGCACCACAGGAACTATTTGTAAAGAAGCATTGACGATATACTGATGCATGATCGTTGATTGTATAGAACAACTACATTAAAGAAATCACTTTCTCTACAGCCTCAATATTGATCGGGCCATAGATATGCGGAAAAGTATCTTGCACAGAAGGTGACCATTCCTGCACATAGCGGCTGGTTAATTTGTCTGTATCTATTTCCAGCTTTACCAGGTTCTTTTTTCCTGCAAAATATCTTTCCAGCACACCCGCTACCTGGCGGTCTTCACTGCAATGAATAAATCCCTCTTCCTTCAATGAAGGCGCTTCATAAAATCCCTGTCGTTGGGCTTGTTCCCATTCAGGCGCAGTGGTAACATGATAAATGATCGGCATAATCGATGATAGTTTTAGGTTTAACGGTTTAATAGTTTAAAAGTTCAAAGTGTGAGAGGCAGTAAGATAAACTATTAAACCTTTAAACGATAAGTAGTGACTGCTAAGATATAACACGTTTGCTATGTTGCTCCAGCAAATAAAGATCAACCAATGCTATTGCTGTAGCAGCTTCGAGTATGACCGGTGCCCGCAAAGCAACACAAAGATCATGTCGGCCTTTGATAGAAAACTTCTCCACCTGGCCGCTTTCCCAGTTAAGGCTGCTTTGCTCTTTTGGAGTAGATGCAGTAGGCTTGATAGCAATGCGGAATACGAGTTCATTGCCATTGCTGATACCACCTACAATACCTCCTGCATGATTGGTACTGGTCTTTCCCTCCATGTTTTCAATAGAGTCGTTATGCTGCGAACCAAACATTTTGGCTGCTGCAAAACCGCTACCGAATTCAACACCTTTTACAGCAGGAATAGCAAAAGCAATATGCGCGATCTGCGATTCCACTGAATCAAAAAAAGGTTCTCCCAATCCTACAGGAAGCCCGTTCACCCTGCATTCCACCAGCCCTCCTACCGAATCTTTTGCATCAATAGCTTTTTGCAATCCTTTTTCCAGGTCAGCTTCGCCACCGATCTCGGTAACGGCCGATTCAATGGTAACACCAGGCATCAATTTTTTTGCAATAGCCCCTGCAGCCACTAACCCTGTTGTAAGCCTTGCACTGAAATGACCCCCACCGCGGTAATCTTCATTACCACCATATTTTTGATGGGCTACCATATCTGCATGACCGGGGCGGGGAATGCTGCGCTGCTTTTCATAATCAGCACTGCGGGTATTATTATTTTCAAAAAAGATCATGATCGGCGCGCCGGTCGTTTTTCCATTAAACACACCGCTTTTGATAAAAGGATAATCTGCTTCCTGGCGGGGGGTAGTTCCTTTTTGCTTGCCGCCTTTCCGGCGCTCAAGATCAGGCAGCATATCTTCTGCTGAAAGAGGCAGGCCGGCAGGGCATCCGTCGATCACAATGCCAACAGATTCGCCATGCGATTCTCCAAAAATGTGTACCCGGAATATGCGCCCAAAACTATTCATGGAATTTAAATTGATGGTTTAAGGAAACAACTGCTCCCAATGCACGGAGATCGTTGTAAAAATCAGGGTATGATTTATTCACTGCTTCTGCATGCTCAATAGAAGTTTCACCGGTTGCTTTTAAAGCAGCCACCGCACAGGCCATTGCAATGCGATGGTCGTGCCGTGAGCTGACAGCAGCCCCTTTCAGGTCATTACCACCTTCAATACGCATGATATCTCCGTCAAGATGGATAACCACACCCATTTTGCCAAACTCCTCCTGCAAGGTCAGGCCCCTGTCACTCTCCTTATGCGCCAGCCTGCTAACACCTTTTATTCGTGTCACACCTTTACAATAAGCTGCCAATGCCACCAGCGGCGGAAAAAGATCAGGACAATCAGTGGCATCAAATTCAAATGCGGTTAGCGTTGAAGGGTGCAATTGCATTTCTTTCGCGTCGATGGCGATACCTGCATTGGCCTGCATCAGTGCCTGCACAATAGCTTTATCGGCCTGGGTGGAAGCAATATCCAATCCCCTTACGGTGATTGGGCCTGCAATGGCACCTGCTACCAGCAGAAAAGCTCCTCCGCTCCAATCGCCTTCCACCGTGTAATGATGGGTTGCTTCAGCAGTAGAAACGGAATCATCAAAATAGAATTCTTTATAATCCCTGTTCTCCGGTGTTTTCAAACCAAATCTCTTCATTACATCCAGGGTAAGGTCGATATAAGGTCTGCTTTTAAGATCATTTACATGAATGGACACATTGCTTGCACCTGCTGCAGCATAAGCCAGCAACAGACCCGTAAGAAACTGTGAACTTAATGAGCCGTCCACACTTATGGTCGCAGGCTTCAACGGCCCCTGTATTACCAGGGGAAGCTTGCCTTCCTGTGTCTTTACTTTCACACCAAGCTGAGGCAGTATCTCATCAAAGAAATCCATTGGTCGGGTGACCAGGCTGCCGGAACCTTTGATCGTAATTTCTTTATCACTAAGCGCCACCAGGGGTGTGAACATGCGGATGCTTAATCCTGATTCGCCGCAATCAATAAACGGCTCAACAGGAAATATGCCTTCGCTGCTGACACGCAGCAGGTCAGTTGCTTGTTCTTCCAGTTTTGCACCCAGCCTGCTGATAATGTCCATCGCAGCTTTATCATCATTACTATGCCCTGGATTACTGATCTCACTGGTGCCTTTTGCTGCAAGCGCTGCTGCACATGCCCTTTGCATAGAGCTCTTGGAAGCAGGCGCCTGAATAACACCTTTTAAAATGGTTGGTTGTATAATAACTTTCACGATGGTAATCCTTGAATGATTTTTTCTAATCGAACCAGCGGTATGCTTTGCACAATGCCTTTTCCTACTTTTTCCAGCAACACATAGTTCATTTCTTTTCTTTCGCGTTTCTTATCCATTTTCAGCACTTCAAAAGCCCTTCGCTTATCAAAAGACATATAGGTTGGCAACCCATACTGCTCCAATACCTTTACAACTTTGGCGGTTTGTGTGAACCCTGTAAGCTGCTCAGATATATGACAGGCATACGTCATGCCAATTGCAACTGCCTGTCCATGCATCAGTTTATATTCATTCTCCAACGCATGCCCAAGTGTATGCCCGAAATTCAACAGGCGACGGACGGATTTTTCAAATTCATCCTGCTGCACCACTTTGGCTTTGAGCTGCGCATTTCTTTGCAGCAAAGCAGCAGCCAGCCTGGGTTTGGCCTGGTATGTTTTCAGCGTATGGGATTCCAGTTCGCGAAACATGGCAACATCCTTAATACAGGCATGCTTGATAATCTCAGCAAACCCATTTTCCCATTCATGCTGCGGCAGGCTTTTCAGGAAAAGCATATCGTGCAGGATAAAAGAAGGCTGGCGGATCACACCAACCATATTTTTATAAATGCCTACATCAATGCCATTCTTTCCGCCCACCGAAGCATCCACCAATGCCAGCAGGGATGTTGGAAGAAAACCGAAACGGATCCCACGCATGTACACAGAAGCCACATAACCCGTAATATCAGTTATCACTCCCCCGCCGATGCCTACCAGTGTTGTTTTCCTGTCGGCCTCCGCCTCAATCAATTGGCGGATGATATCATCCACTGTGGCCTGCACCTTATATGCTTCGCCGGCTTTCAGCACAATTGTCCGCCATCCTCTGAATCTTTTTGCATGTGCGTTGAATACATTTTCATCTGTGATCAACACTGTAGCTTTCGGATCAGTAATCTTTTTCAATTGTGCAAAGCCTGCATCAAAATAAAAATCGGTGAACGAACCGGAGAACTTATATCGGATATGTTTCATCTTAATTCTGTTAGCCTTTCTTATGCATCCAGCACTTTCTTCTGATGGTTGATACTTTCCATGTGCACTGCATCAAAATATTTAGTGATAAACTCCTTGCTCAAACCGATCTTCTCTCCTTTTGCCAATGCCTTTTCAATGATCTCATTCCAGCGGTTAGTTTGAAGGATGGTGATATTGTTCTCTTTTTTATACTGGCCGATCTTTTCAGCGATCTTCATTCGCTGACCCAATATCTGCATCAGCTCATCATCAAGATGATTGATCTGCTGACGCAGTTTTTCCAGAGCTGCGTGGTATTCTGCAGAGTTCACGTCTTCTTTTCTCCAGATGATCGTTTCCAGCATTTCTTTCAAACGCTCAGGTGTAATCTGTTGTTTGGCATCACTCCAGGCGTTGTCGGGATCAATATGACTTTCGATCATCAGGCCATCGTAATCAAGGTCAATTGCACGTTGCATTACATCCTGCAGAATATCACGGCGACCGCAGATATGCGAAGGATCATTGATGATAGGCATGTTCGGATGTTTCAGTTTCATCTCGATCGCCAGGTGCCACATCGGTGCATTCCTGTATTCTGTATTGCCATAGGAAGAGAATCCGCGATGGATCAAACCAATGTCTTTAATGCCTGCACGTGCTATTCTCTCCACTGCGCCAGCCCATAATTCCAGGTCAGGGTTGATGGGATTTTTGATCAATACAGGCACATTCACGCCTCTCAATGCATCAGCTACTTCCTGTACACTGAAAGGGTTAACTGTAGTGCGTGCGCCTACCCACAACACGTCCACATCAAATGTCAACGCATCTTCCACCTGCTTACCGGTTGCTACTTCAACCGTAGTGGGAAGACCGGTCAGTTTTTTTGCCTGCTGAAGCCAGGGAAGCCCTTTTGCCCCGATGCCTTCAAACATGCCAGGTTTGGTACGTGGTTTCCAGATGCCCGCACGGAGCATGTCTATTTTGCCGGTCGCCGCCAGCCGCTGGGCTGTAGCCAGTACCTGCTCTTCCGTTTCAGCACTGCAGGGGCCGCTGATAATCAGCGGTCTTTTCTTCCAGGCCTTTTGCACGGTGTCATTTGTTGTTTGTTCTGCTGTTTGCATATTGCTTATTGTTTGTAAAGTTATTGTTTATGTAAATAGTGGCTCTGTTTAAAAGTTCAGGCTCTTACCTGATAATTCTTCTTATCTGATTAGCTTCCTCGATCAGTTGCTGCAATAACCTTCCATCACCTTTCTCAATGCTTTCTTTGAATTTTGTCAACTGAGCGATATGCTCTGTCAGCACATCCAGTACATTCTCCTTATTCTGCATGAAAATGGGCACCCACATGGCTGGGTTACTTTTTGCCAGCCTTACTGTGCTTTCAAAACCAGCACTCGCCATTTCAAATATGGCTTGCTCTTCTTTTTCCTTTTCCAGCACCGTATTGGCGAGCGCAAAAGAAGTGATATGCGAGATATGACTTACATAAGCCGCATGCAGATCATGCGCGTTGCCTTCCATTTCGAGCAGGTGCATACCGATCTTTTTATACATTGCTTTTGTCCACTCCAGTGCATCCTTATCACTATCCTGCGGATTGCAGATGATCACAGCCTTGTTTTCATAGGCGCCACGCACCGCTGCCTGCGGACCGCTGTACTCGGTTCCCCACATAGGATGCGTGGCTACATATCTCCCCCTTTTGGGATGATCTTTTATGCTGTTGATCAATTGAGCTTTTGTTGATCCAAGATCTATCACGATCTGTTGATCGATCTTATCCATAATGGAGGGCAATAACAACACCAGTTTATCCACCGGTATCGCCAGCACTACCACATCGGCATTGGTAATAGCTTCATTCATCGGTAACACTTCATCCACCAGTTCCAGTTCAAGTGCTTTCTCCAGGTGTTGTTCATTCACATCCACACCAATCAGCCGGGAAGAGATTTTCTTCTCGTGCAACCGGATGGCTAATGAGCCGCCGATCAATCCTACCCCAACAATGGCAATTTTCTTGCGTTCCATATTATTTACTTTTTTCCTTGACAGCCGAAGCTTCAGCGTAGGCTGTCAATTCTTTTTAGTGACTCTTCAAATTTTTCTACAGGTGCACAAAGGCTTACACGGATATATTTATCTCCTGCTTTTCCAAAAATGCCGCCGGGCGTAATGAATACATTGGCCTGGTACAACACTTCATCACTCAGCTCAAACCCTGTTTTATATTTCGAAGGTATCCGGGCCCATACAAACATACCGGCCTGCTCTGTAGAAAAACGGCAATCCAGGACACGCAACAGTTCAAACACTTTCTCTCTTCTCTGCCTGTAAATAGCATTCACTTCATCCTGCCAGTCCTTGCCAAGTGTCAATGCTTTGGCTGCAGCCAGTTGCAAGGGGAGGAACATACCGCTGTCCATATTGCTTTTAAACCGCAGCACTTCTTCTATCCTTTCCTTTGCCCCGCATAATACACCTACTCTCCAGCCGGCCATATTATGCGATTTGCTGAGTGAGTTCAACTCAAGCACTATATCTTTTGCTCCCTCTACTGCCAGCAGGCTCACCGGTTTTTCATTCAGGATAAAACTGTAGGGATTATCATGAATGATGAGTATATCATGCTTCTTACCAAAAGCCACCAGTTCTTCAAACAATTCCTTTGTCGGCAATTGCCCGGTAGGCATCTGTGGATAGTTCACAAACATCAGCTTCACTCTTGAAAGATCTTTTTTCTCCAACCGTTTGAAATCCGGTGCATAATTATGTTTCTCTTTAAGTTCATATTCCACACATTTGCCTCCAGCCAGTTTTACGGCGCTGCGGTAAGTAGGATAACCGGGATTAGGCACCAGCACTTCATCTTTTTTATCGAGGTAGGTCATGCAGATATGCATGATACCTTCTTTGCTTCCGATCAGCGGCAGTATTTCCGTATCAGGATTCAACTCCACGCCGTACCAGTTGCGGTACCAATCGCTGAATGCTTTCCTTAATACTGGCGATCCTTTATACGACTGGTAAGCATGTGTGCCAGGTTTGGCAGCCTCTTCCTGCAATACCCGTATCACTTCAGGATGCGGTGGAAGATCAGGACTGCCAATCCCAAGATTGATGATCTGTTTGCCTTGCTTGTTCAGTTCATCTATCTCCCGCAGCTTCTGCGAAAAATAATATTCACCAATACCTTCCAGTCGTTTTGCTGTTTTCATTGTAGTTATTATTTGTTCTTCGTTTCGCTTTTATTGCCGTTTTTATAAAGACCGTACACTTTCAGTTCTGCAGTGAACGGGCGGATAGCTTCAATCACCCGGTTGAACTGGTCTGCTGAATCAAACTCCATATCTGCATGAAAGCTGTATTTGAAATCGCTGCCGGGAATAGGAAAGCTTTGCAGCTTGCTGAGGTTGATACCGCCTTCAGCAATTTTAGTGAGCACCTTTGCGAGGCTTCCTTTGGAATGGTCTGTATGAAAATTTACTGAAGCTTTATCTGCATCCGTTACAGGAGCAGCCATATCTTCTCTTTGCAAAACCAGGAAGCGGGTATAATTATTTTTCATGGTTTGGATACTGGGAGCGATCATGTCCAGCTGAAATAATTCTGCTGCCAGCTTGCTTGCAATAGCGGCGATATGTTTGCTTTTATGCTGGTGAATATGTTTGGCGCTTAATGCAGTGTCTTCTGTTTCCACCAGTTTCCATTTGTATTTATCAAGGAACTCGTAGCATTGTTGCAATGCCATGGTGTGGGAGTGTACTTCGCGGATATCTTCCAGTTTAACACCGGGATTCACCAACAGGTTTTGTTTGATCTGTAAATAGACTTCTCCTATGATGCGAAGGTTTGATTTTTGCAGCAGGTTATAATTGGGGAGAATGCTTCCAGCGATGGAATTCTCTATCGCCATTACAGCTCCATCGCTTTCTTTTTTATTACCGGCGACCTTTACCACTTCACGGAAAGTGGCGCATGGGATCACTTCCACCTGCTTGCCAAAAAATGTCCGGGCTGCTTCCTGATGAAAGCTGCCTTCATAGCCTTGAATCGAAACTTTTGTTTGCATACGTTTTAAAACAAGAGTCCCGGCCTTTCAGGCCGGGACTCTTTTATCTTGATTTTAGTTGTTTCTATTAACTAAGTCTCAAACAAAGCATTCCCGGCCTCATTCTAAAGTAGAAAAAGAAGTAAAAATAAAATCGGGTATATGCTTTTGTGAGCGACATTGTTGAACAAATATAAATATCTATGGAATAAAAAAAAATTTATTCTCTTGATTTTCTCCTTCCGCCACCTGAATCTGCATCATTCATGCGGATCTTACGGCCACGGAAGTTCTTACCATCTATTGCTTTGATCATCTTCCTGGCAGCAGCGCTTTCCACTTCTACCCAACTGTTCATCTCTTTCATATCGATGCGACCCAATACATCTTTTTTCAGATCGCTCATATCCAGGATAAACTGCAGGAAGCTCGCTTTGTAAAAGCCGTCTTTGGTACCGAGGTTCACGAACAAGCGTTGGTAATTTCCATTTCCTCCATAGCTTCTTCCTTTTGTATCCCTGCTCACCGTCCTTTCACTTCTTTCACCGCGGCGATCATCACGCATGTTCAGGTCAGCAGCATTCTCATAATATTTAAGGAAGCGGTCAAACTCGAGAGCGGCCACGCGCTGAAGTATCTCTTCTTTATCTACTTCTGCAAACTTTTCACGCAATACCGGCAGGTATGCTTCATACTCTCCATGACTGATATCCGCCTGCAACATTTTATCAATGAAATGAAAGAACTGTTTGCGGCATACATCTTTACCCGAAGGAATATCCATTTTATGAAAACGCGTATTCACCAGCTTTTCAATCTGGCGAAGGCGGTATACTTCTTTGGGTGTAACGATTGAAATGGAGATACCACTCTTTCCTGCACGGCCGGTACGGCCGCTGCGGTGTGTGTACACTTCTGTATCATCCGGCAATTCATAATTGATCACATGGGTGATGCCCTGCACGTCGATCCCACGGGCAGCCACATCTGTAGCGATCAGTAATTGTATGCTCTTTTCACGGAAACGGCTCATCACTTTATCACGCTGCTGCTGGGTAAGATCACCATGCAATGCTTCGATATCATATCCTTCCCTGATCAGTTGCTCGGTAATCCCTTGTGCATCTGCTTTGGTGCGGGTAAAAATGATACCATAAAGACCGGGGTTGAAATCAATCACGCGTTTAAGCGTTTCATACCTGTTCACATGCTGTGTGAGATAATACTGGTGGTCGATATTGGCATTCCCTGCATTCACTTTCCCGATCGTGATCTCGAAAGGTTTCTCCATATAGCGCTTGCTCACCTGCCTGATCTCTGGCGGCATGGTGGCGCTGAAAAGCCAGGTACTCTGGCGGTTAGGTGTATTCTTTAAAATGAATTCGATATCATCTTTAAAACCCATATTGAGCATTTCATCCGCTTCATCCAGCACCACGTAATGTATCTGCTCAAGATCGACTGCTTTCCTTTCGATCAGGTCGATCAGGCGGCCGGGAGTGGCCACTACGATATGTGTTCCTCTTTTCAGTTCACGGATCTGCTCGCCAATGGAAGTGCCTCCATATACGGCTGTAACGGATATATGTGCTTTTTTAGGTTTGAATGAATTCAGGTCATTGGCGATCTGCAGGCATAATTCGCGGGTAGGGCAAATGATCAATGCCTGTGGGTGGCGGTCTTCTCTGTTAATTAGTTGAAGCAGAGGCAGGCCGAAAGCAGCCGTTTTGCCTGTGCCGGTCTGGGCCAGCCCGATAAAATCCTTGGTGCCCTGGAGCAGCACCGGGATGGCTTTCTCCTGAATAGGAGTAGGTTGAGTAAACCCTAATTGCTGGATAGAATGAAGTATTCCTTCTTCTATCCCTAACGATTCAAATGTAATCACTGATTGTATTATTTATATATAAGGCGGCAAAGGTACGATAAAGATGGGCGAAATCGTTGGCCGCTGTCCGATAGCGGATGGCCGAGTAGACAAACTTCTATGCAGGTCGGAACCAGTTCCTTCGATCAATGTTCCTTACTCCTCGCTTAAAACAAGAAGCCGCCCCGAATCCGGAGCGGCTTATTTGCTTGCCTATAAAAGTCTTATTTTTTCAGAGAATCTTTAACGGCAGTAACAGTAGAGTCAACTTTAGCTTTTGCAGAATCTACAACTGCACCAAGAGAATCTTTTGCAGCGTTGGCGGCAGAATCAACAGCATTAACTACAGAATCAGTTTTTGCTTCTTCGTTAGCGCTTTCGTTGTTACAAGCTACAAATCCGAGGCTAGCTACAGCCAATACGATGAAAAGCTTTTTCATGTGTTTGTGAATTTTTTTATTTTTTTGAAATATTTCAGTGTTTATACCCAAAAGGAAAAAAGGTAACCCGTTATTTTTAATTTTTTTTCCAGGCAGCCAGAGGGTTACTATTTTTAAAAAAAAGTATTAAAAAACGGATAGTGAAAGAAGATTATTCTGAAAAGGTTTTGCTCCAGGGCCTGGCCCGTAACGATAAAAAAGCCGTTGAAACGATATATAAGGATAATTACACAAGTATACAATCCTTGATAATCAATAACAATGGCACGGCTGATGATGCAAAGGATATATTCCAGGAGGCGATGATCGTTTTATATGAAAAAGCCCGTTCCGGCAGTTTTGAGCTCAATTGCCTGATCAAAACCTATCTCTATTCAGTAGCCAGGAGGCTGTGGCTCAAGCGCTTACAACAGAGCAGCCGTTACAACGGTGATATTGGTCACGCAGAAGCCATTGTACCGGTGGAAGAGGATATTGAAGAGCATGCCCGGAGAGACCGGGAATTTGACATGATGGACAAAGCGATCAGCAGCCTGGGTGAACCCTGCCGAAGCCTGCTGGAAGCCTTTTACCTGCAAAAGAAAAATATGCAGGAAATTGCATCCGGGTTTGGCTACACCAATGCCGAGAATGCGAAAACACAGAAGTATAAATGCCTGATGAGGCTGAAGAAAATATTTTTTACGCATTATAAAAACGGAAACAGTGATGAATGAGAACAACAATGATATCATGATCCTTGATGCGGTGGAACGCTATATCCGTGGGGAAATGAATCCCGACGAAAGGCTCCATTTTGAAAATCTCCGTAAGACCAATAGCGAAATTGACCAGTTGGTAGTAGAACATACTTTGTTTTTACAACAAATGAACCGCTTCGGGGAGTGGAAGAAATTCCAGTCTGCCCTGCAAGACGTACATACCGACCTGGCTCAGCAAGGCAAGATCTATGCTGACAAGCTGAAAGGAAAAGCCAAGCTGGTTTATTTCTGGAACCGTTCCAAAAGAGTTACCGCCATTGCCGCTTCCATTGCGGGCATCACAGCGCTTACTATCAGCGCACTGATCTGGTCTATTTCTCCCAAAAGCAATGTTCAGCAATTGCAGGCCCTGAGCCGTGATCTGCGGGAAATGAAGAGGGAACAGCAATACCAGAAATCGGTGGTAAATAACCTGCAGGACCAGATTGCACCTTCCCAAAGCAAGCCAACCCCTAAAGTGTATAAATCGGGCGGTACCGGTTTTATCATCGACGGTAAAGGGTTGCTGGTAACCAATGCTCACGTGGTAAAGAATGCACAGAACATCGCCGTACAAAACAGGAATGGAGTTAATTACAGCGCCGTACTTGTTTATTCCGATCCTGAAAAAGACCTGGCGATCCTGCGGATCGATGATCCTAATTTCAAGACTATGGCTCCCCCGCCCTATGCTATCAGCAAATCATCAACTGATCTTGCAGAGCCTATTTATACATTAGGTTATCCGAGAGATGAGATCGTATACGGCCAGGGCTATCTTAGTGCCAAAACCGGTTACAATGGCGATACATTAAGCTGCCAGCTTTCTATTCTTGCCAATCCCGGCAACAGCGGCGGCCCTGTACTGAACCAGAGCGGAGAAGTGGTAGGCATATTAAGCACCCGTGAAGCAGAATCGGTTGGGGTGGTATTCGCACTTCAGTCGAAACATATTTACAAAGCGCTGAATGATATGAAAGCAAAAGATTCTTCTTATCAGCGTGTACGGCTTTCTTCCAAATCCTCTATCTCTTATCTCGACCGGACATTGCAGGTGAAGAAGATAGAAGATTATGTGTTTATGGTGAAAGCTAATTGATAGAGCGTTGTCCGTTGACCGATATCTGACATTAACTGAATTACAAAAAGAAGCCTTCTGAAATCAGAAGGCTTCTTTTTATCTTTGGCTGTATAACAGCTATAAATCGGTCAACGCACAACGCTCTCTCTCACTTCCACAATCTCTCCGGATACTCCCCTTTCGCTATCAGATCGTTCAGGCTTTTCTCCACAAAAGGAGCATCTTCCTTGTAGGTAACACCAAACCAGGATGAGGTGGTCGGGATGATCTCCACACGTCCGCCTTCTTTGATGAACTGATCAGCGACAATAGGAATGAAGAATTCTGATTTGAGCTCTGTCCCTGATTGCTGAAGGAACTCGCGGAATAATTTTTGGGTATAGGCAAAGAATGATGGGTCGAAGCACCAGAAGTTCATGGACACTCTTGTGTCAAGCGCCAGTTCTTTTGGTTCCAGGCCATCATCAACCATTATATGGCTTCCTTTTTTAGCGATATTGATACGCTCAGTGATAGTGGCAAGGTTGCCGCTTTCATCCAGCCCGCAAACACCCCTGTTTACCGTACCGTGATCAGACAGGGTTTTCAACAGGTCATACCCGACGATCGCATAATTTTTTTCTGAGCAATCATGGATCAGAAAATCGGCTGCATTTTCAAAAGCATTATGCCCGTAAAAATCATCAGCATTGATAACTGCGAATGGTTCGTTCACTACTTCTTTGGCACAAAGCACAGCATGCGCAGTACCCCATGGCTTTTTCCTGTCGGCCGGTATTTCAAACCCTTCAGTGAATGCTTCCATATCCTGGAAAGCATATTCCACTGCGATCTTTCCCTCGAGCTTGGGATCGAATATATTTTTGAAGTCCTCCACAAAATCGCGGCGGATAATAAAAACGATTTTTCCAAAACCGCTGCGGATGGCATCATAAATAGAATAATCCATGATCGTTTCTCCGCCAGGTCCAAAACCCTGTATCTGTTTCATACTACCATAGCGGGAAGCCATACCTGCAGCGAGGATCACTAATGTTGGTTGCATATTCCTTTCTTATTTTGCGTCGTAAATTAAAGTAAATTCGTTAAGAGCGGTAGTAATTTTATGCTTTATTCGTTGGCTGTGCAAAATATAACGGTGGATGATATATCATCTTTTTATGAAAAAGATGTAGAAGTAGCTGTTCTCCGCCTCGACAAGCTGCATCCTGTTATTTCCGGCAATAAATGGTTTAAACTCCGCTTTTATCTTGGCCACGCAGTGAAGCAACAGAAAAAGGGCCTGCTTACATTTGGTGGTGCCTGGTCCAATCATATCGTTGCAACAGCCGCTGCCTGCCGCTTGCAGGGTCTGCAAGCTATCGGCATTATCCGTGGTGAAGAGCCTTCCCTTTATTCTGCGGCGCTGGAAGAAGCAAAGCAAGCAGGCATGCAATTGCATTTTATTACCAGGGCCGATTATAAGGAAAAGAAAATTCCGGCAGGTATCAATATAAGCGAATACCTGTTAGTGCCTGAAGGAGGATACGGAGAAGAAGGGGCAAAAGGCGCATCCACCATGCTGGAAATACCCGATCGTTCATTCACTCATTATATCTGCGCAGCCGGTACCGGCACAATGACAGCCGGTTTGATCAATGCAGCTCCTGCTGGCAGCGAAGTGATCAGCATCAGCATGCTGAAAAATAATCATGAATTGGAAGGAATGATCACCCCGTTGTTGCAACCGGCACACAGTAGCTGGCAATTGCTACATGAATACTCTTTTGGCGGCTATGCCAAACATACACCCGGATTATTGCAGTTTATGAATGAGTTTTACGCTGGCACTGGCATTCCGTCCGATTTTGTATACACTGCCAAACTGTTTTATGCTGTATCAGATCTTATAAAAAAATCATTTTTTCCGGCCGGAAGCAGGCTGCTTGTGATCCATAGCGGGGGTTTGCAGGGCAATCGTTCCCTGCCAAAAGGAACGTTAATCTTTTGATATTTTATAGCATATATTCACAGAGCCTTATCTTTGCCGGCAACAGATAAGAATCCATATCCTTTTTCGTTTCTTATATTACATGATGCGCAAACTGATCCTGTTATTTTTTCTGGCCTTGACTGTTGTGGGTAAATCATTATCTGCGCAGGATACCCTCCCCAAATTTTCCGTAAAAAATATTGGCAATAACCGTATTGTTATAGGTTGGGTGAATAAATTTGAGAATATCAGGCAGATCAGCATCCAGCGTTCATTCGACAGCCTGAAGAATTACAAGACCATCCTTTCCGTTGCCGACCCTTCTACTCCTGAAAATGGCTATGTGGATACCAAGGCCAATAACGACCGCATGTTTTACCGGCTTTATATCATGCTGGATAAAGGCGTCTTCCTGTTCAGCGACCCCAAAAGACCGGTACTGGACACGCTTATAAAAAAAGACAAACCAACAAGATTACAGAATGGCAATTTCACCATGCCTGTTTTTGATAGTGCAAACGGAAGGCCTGTTATTTCCAACAACGGTCCCAAAGGAGAAATATGGGTCCCGTCCAAATATGTGTATACCTACAAGGACGGCTATATCCGTATCAGCCTGCCAGATGATGATAAAAAATACAGCATCAAATTCTTCAATACCGATAACGATCTTTTGTTCGAGTTAAAAGATATCAGGGAGAGAAACTTCAAGATCGATAAGTCCAATTTCTACAAATCAGGCTGGTTCAGGTTTGAAATGTATGAGAATGGGGAATTGAAAGAGAAGAATAAGTTTTATCTGCCCAAGGAGTTTTAACTATCAGCTCACCAGGTGTGACTGGAACACCTCTTCAAAATTCTTTTTCACTTTTTCCTTTACTTCCTGCATATCCACTTTGCGGCCAAGCTCCTTTTCAATGGATGTTACCTGCTTGTCTTTAATGCCGCAGGGAATGATATTATCGAAATAAGAAAGATCGGTGTTCACATTCAGTGCAAATCCATGCATGGTAACCCAGCGGCTGCTGCGTACGCCGATCGCACATATCTTTCTTTCCATTCCCTTTTTATCTGCATCGATCCATACTCCGGTTTCCCCCGGCGAGCGACCGGCTTCAATGCCATACCCCGCAAGCGTAAGGATGATCATTTCTTCAATATTGCGGAGGTATTTGCCAATATCCGTATAATACTTTTCGAGATCAAGAACAGGATAACCTACCAGTTGCTGCGGGCCATGAAAAGTGATATCCCCGCCGCGGTTGGAGCGGTAAAAACTGATACCCTTGCGAAGCATGTCTTCCTCACTCAATAAAACATTCGCAATATCGCCGCTTTTACCAAGCGTATAAACAGGAGGATGCTCCACGAAAAGAAGATAGTGGTCTGTTTTTAACTGAGCCGCGCCGGGTATTGCTGCTCCATTCTCCTGCAAGTCGCGGATAGCTGCTTTGATGCGCACCGCTTCCTGCAAAAGTTGCTCCTGGTAATCCCAGGCCTCCTTGTATGCCATCTGCCCCAGATCCCTGAAATGTACTTCCTGCTTGTCCATAATTAAACCTGCAATTTACCAACAATTTTTCATCCCGCTGCTCCGGGGCAATGACTCCGTTTTCAGCAACCAAACCCTTCTCCCACAAAGACGACTGAGGCCACAAAGAATTATTGCTGAACATCTTCCCTCCGTTGTGGCTTTGCATATATAATGGGAAAGCAAGGTGAAATATTTCTTTGTGCCTCAGTCGTCTTTGTGGGAAAATTCAAACTGGGCCAACACTTACCTTTGCAGGAAATCGATGAACAATGCAGCAGAATGATAATATAACCAATAAGGCGGCTGACACGAATGACACAGGTACAGAAACCAGTGAAGAGCTTTACGAACGGTTCAGTTTCAAAACAGACAAGGGACAGGAACCTCTCCGTATAGACAAGTACCTTATGAACAGGATTGAAGGCGCTACACGCAATAAACTGCAGCAGGCGATCAATAGCGGGCTGGTGCTGGTGAATGGAAAAGAAGTGCGGCCCAATTACAAGATCAAAGCCCTGGATGAGATCATCATATATTCTGATATGAGCCCGGAAGATACCGATGTGGTGCCCGAAAACATTCCCCTCAACATCGTGTATGAAGATGCCGATCTCATGCTTGTCAATAAACCTGCCGGCATGGTAGTGCATCCCGGCAGCGGTAACTATACCGGCACCCTGCTCAATGGAGTGGCCTGGTACCTGCAACAGCAACAGCCCGGACTTACAGAAGATGCGCTTCCCCGCTTTGGATTGGTGCACCGGATCGACAAAAACACCAGCGGCCTGTTGGTGCTGGCCAAGACCGATAAAGCCATGCGGCACCTGGCCAAACAATTTTACGACCATACCATTAAGCGCCGGTACCTGGCTTTGGTATGGGGCGATATGGAAAAAGATGAAGGCACTATTGTAGCACATGTAGGAAGACATTTGAGATTCCGTAAACTATTTGAAGCTTATCCTGAGGGGGATCATGGTAAAGAAGCGATCACCCATTACAAAGTGATGGAGCGCTTTAATTATGTAACACTCGTGCAATGCATACTGGAAACCGGTCGTACCCACCAGATACGCGTACACATGAAACATATAGGCCACCCATTGTTCAGCGACGATTTTTATGGTGGTGATAAAATTGTAAAAGGCACTGTGTATGCCAAATACAAGCAGTTTGTAGACAACTGCTTTGCCATTTGTCCAAGGCAAGCTTTACATGCAAAAACACTGGGTTTTATCCATCCTACCACTGGTGAAGAAATGAATTTTGACACAGAACTACCTTCAGATATGGAACAGGTGATTGAGAAATGGAGAAAATATGTGGGTGTAACGGGTAACAGGATTGATATCTAAAAGCAGGAGATTATAACCTATTCCGCTTTAAAATCAAACAATGTAGCCGTAAACATCCCTCTTTCCCTTTTTTTAAGGATCACATCCCAGTTGCCGGTATACCGTAATGTTTTAGGAACAAGGTATTCGCCGAATTTTGTCATTTCCACTTCCATTTGCACATCAAAATCATAAACACCGGCATCATAGCTGAGTTTGTAATTGCGGGCCATTACTTCCATGGTCTTGGCATCAAACCAGGTAATCATATTATCTATAACGATCTTGTTCCTCTTGCCGCTTGAAAGATCTTCTTTTGCTTTTACAGTAAAGAGATAAGCCTGCCGGCCTTCATAATCCACCTGGTCAATGGAGAAATCATAAAGCTCTGCTACATCAGGATCAAAGATGTTGATCTTTTCCCCTATAAAAGGAATGCCGGGTATCTTTTTGCCGGGGTTAAAGAACAACATCTTTAATTGTTCTTTATGTTTTTCTGTACCGCTTTTGCCTTTGGCGGAGAAAGACGTGCCTGCTACAATATTGTTCTCTCCGCAAACCCTGCCATTGGTAAAAAACAAACCGGCATACAGTTCTGCTGTATAATAATTATAGTTGCGCTTCTTATCATAAAAATCGCCCTGGGTTGTTTCAGACACTACTTCCATAGTACGGCAACCATAAGCCCTTGTTTGAACGGTCTTGCTTTGCATGCCTGCTTTTCCATTGCCCTTTTTATCAACAATACGGATATCGTTGAGTGAGGTAAATCCCAGCACGTGCAGGTTCTTGAAGGCTTTATAAAAACTGGAATCGTTTTTCACCCGTTCCATAAACCTGGGAATGTTCACGTCTGTACGGACCACCACTTCCGAAAGATTGATCATTTTAGCCAGCCTTTCATTTTCCAGGGAATCTTCCTGCGTTTGCGCATTACAGATAACCGACAACAACAAAAAGGCCAGGCATAGTTTAACACTTTGCATGGCCTGCAAGTTACAGCCGCATCCCCGAACAACAAAGCAAGTGGTTTACTGCCCTGCTTTTTTAACAGGAGTTGTTTTTTCCAGAACCGGTGTGCCATTTTTTTCTTCCTGCATAGGCGGAGGCACAGGCATTTTGGATTGGGAAGCTTTGATCTCCCTGGCTACTTCTTCTGCAGATTTATTGCTTGGCAGGGTTGCTGCATTCGCAGTTCCGGTGTTGCGGGCCCTATTGGTTGCCGGTGCAGCTGCTGATCCCTGCTGTACCCGGCTGTACTTACCCTCCCTTATTTCTTTAGCGAGTGACGAGCCAGTGAATCCTTTGGAAGGGTTCGCTGCGGGTTGAACAGCCGGGCCATATTTCATGCCGGGTTGTGTATTATTCTTTAGTTGCTTTGAAATACTTTCTTCTGTTCTGAACTCCTGTGCGTTCAATTGTATGCCGGCTATCAGCAGCAATAGAAATAGAATATCTTTTTTCATGTTGAATGATTTCAGGTTTGAATTATTTAATGCTCACCAATACGTTTATTTTTTCTACAGCAGGTCCATTATAATCCTGTAATGCTTTGCCCAGCACCTGGCCTACTTTCACTTTATCCGGATCTGCTTTCATGGCCACACCGGGTTGTGATGAGGTAACAAGCATATCGCCTCTTTTTATTGCACCGCCTTCCATGCAGACCTTTGTAGGAACAACGCCTATTACGCCCATTGGTACTTTGTCAGAAACATCAGCGTCAATATGTTCTTCCGTCAGCAGCACGCCTGGTTTGGTTGCATACACACCAGCTACCAGATTAGAATAAGGTGTCGCTGATTTTTCTACGGCTCTGTCTTTATCAACAGAAATAATTAATACATCGCCTGCTTCATACGCAGCAAGATCACCGTTTACATCAAATATCTCGGCCACATCAGCTCCGCTGTTCTGTGTACCGCCATTGAAAAAACCCCTGCCGGCTGAGTTGATCCTTGCAACATTCACTGTACCAGGATTGCCTGATTTAAAGACGGCTATGCTGCCATTGCTATGTTGCTCTACGGTAAGTACCGGGTTGGTATTAGCCGTATTATAATTCACCAGCCTTGCTGCCTTGCCATTGCTGAAATTGGGAGTCCAGGCATAGAGGGCATTGCCGGTGCCATCTGCAGTCGTTTCCACACCATCACCTGTATTACTGGCATTGGCTGTAATACCATTGCCATTACCATCAGCAATAGCTATCAAAGCAGGGCCATTGCCTGCGGGATTGGATGCATGAAAAAGCCCCGCATAACCACCTGTACCGGAAGAAACCCCATATATAGCAGCAGTACCGAAATTGGCAAACTGGGAATTGACTTCACCTTTCACTGCCGCCGAGGTTCCTGTAACCTTGTCTACTTTAAAATTACCTGCAATGCCATTCCCAACTGTGGTAACGGTGATCACATCACTGGTGTTGGATTCATTGAAAATATTAAACCTGCCTGCGCGTCCTGTTGCAAAGCTGGGGACCCAGGCGTATAAGGCATTTCCTGCACCATCGATATTTGCTTCCATTGCATTACCATCTTTGCTGGCATTAGCAGTAATGGCATTACCATTGCCATCATTGATCGCTACCAGCGCAGGGCCATTGCCGGATGGATTGGATGAATGGAATAGTCCCGCAAAGCCTCCGGTGCCGGAAGAGACCCCGAATAAACCGGCTGCGCCAAAGTTGCCGAAGATCGTTTTCACTTCGCCTCTTACAGCAGCAGCTACGCTGTTGGTATTATCCACCAGAAAAGAAGCCGCATTGCCTTGTGTGTTATCAGGAATATTACCATTACCGTTTGTTTCCACTTCCAGTGTATTGCCAGTGGTATTGGTATTGTTGAAGTTTTCAAAGCGCCCTGCGCGACCGGTACTGTTATTCAATCCTACCTGCCCCAGCACCCCAACAGCAGTGCCGGCAGCATTTGTCGCAATAAAACCTCTTACCCCATAACCACCGCCATCATTGCGGCCAACAACAGCACCTGCGATATCGCTGGTGGCGCGGCCTACCACGGCTTCACCGCCCCCGTTATTATCTCCTACCACACCGGCACTTGATTGAGACTGCGTAATACCATGCACCCCAAATCCACTGTTGGTGGAAGCACGCAAACCCGCACCATTCCCCGTTGTAGTAACAGTTACACCAACTCCGTTCCCGACCGTATTTACACTCAGCACCGTGTTATTGTTTGAATTGTTGAAGATCGACATGCTGGCGGGTATGCCTGTATTACTGGTTGCCTGCAAACCTGTGCCTGTATTACTATTGGCATAAACGCCATAGCCATTGGCTGATGCATTACCATATACGCCAAGCCCATTGGGTGTTACGCCGTAAACGCCCCAGCCACTGCCGTTCTGTGATCCATATACTCCAACACCAAGCCCACCGGTACCATCATTAATACCACGCACACCGGCAGAAAAACCACCAGGAGAAGTATTGGTTACAGAACCTCTTATAGCAGCGATGTTGGATGTTGTACTCCCATTCGTGCCTTCCAGGGAAACACCATCACCGGCATTATTGATAGAAAACAAAGTGTTCGCAGAATTTTCATTCGCCGCATAAGGTAGTATGAGCCCACCGCCACCGATATTTGCGGGTGCCCATTCAACTCCATTGTATATCAATGCCTGCCCATTCGTTGGAGCAGTATTGCTCACTCCTTTTCCCTGAAGCCCTTTTACGGTTGGATCGGGATAAGTGCCGGCAAGATCGCCGCCCGCAGCTATTCCATTAATAGACCCGGCCGGGCCTGCAGGACCAACAGGGCCGGGAGGACCGGCTGGGCCTTGTGGGCCAGCTACACTGTTTGCAGCAAATAAGGCATAAGGAACTGAAGCAAGTTGTGAAGTACCGACATTGATAAAAGCCGAGCCACCTGCCGGATCAATTTCCACCTGCACGAATTTATCCCCTGCGGCCCAGTCGATACCTTGAATAGTGCCGGTAACATTGCTGGCGCCGGGACTTCCAACCAGTACATTGAATAATCCAACTGCATTTGTAGTCAGTCCGCGTGTTTCAGCATATACAACAGGACCGGTTGCCGTACCATTACGGATACTAAGTCGGAGTGTGATCGCTTTATTCTGGATCACGTTCCCTACAGCATTGCGTGCAACGCCCTGATAATTGAATAAGCCTGGCGCCTGGCCATACAATAATTGCATCGCCAGTATCAGACAGCATAAGGCAAGAATCTTTTTCATGTTCATGATGTGTTAGAGTGAAGGGTTTATGGTTGATCGAATTACTTTCCGATTTTCATTACTTTAAGACCGCTGTAGCGGGTAAAAAAAGTTCGCAACTCAGCAATCACATAGTAAACTCCGGGGGGATGATCAGTAAGATCGAATTGATATATACCACAGCAGCCGCTGTACATAAAGCTGCGGCGTTCCAGCACTTTTCCATTAGCATCTACCAAGCGAAGATGCATTGGACCGGGTTCCTTGATAAAAAAGTTCACTTCAAACTTGCCCGTGGTAGGATTGGGGAAAAGACGATAATCAGCAGGCTGGAACCTTGCGTTGCCAGGCAGGCTCTTACCGTCTGTACAAGGTTGCAATACTCCCTGTGTTAACAACACAGCACTATCCGGAGGGGCAAAAGAATTAATAACGAGCATTTCCCCGAAACTCCACTCAAAGCGGAAATAGGAATCGGGGTTATTGTAGGTCCCTCCTGCCGTATTTAAAGCAGCTGGAACAACACTTTGAGCATAAGAGTAGCCGATGGCGCATAGTATGGCCATTGCTGAGAGGAGAGTTCTTCTCATAAGCAAGATTTAGTTTGTAAATAAGATTGCTACTATTAGAGTTACTCTATCGGTGCGGTAGAAAGAGGGATGGGATGGATACATGCAAAGCTAGATCACACAAGAAGGGAAATCAATACCCTTTTTGTGTGATCTTATAGTTGTTGAGCCAGAAGTCGTTTTTATGAGTAAAATGTGCAGTTCCGCTTATCCGGGGAACGTCATTCTGTAATCCACATTCACTTTCCCTTTGGAGATATCGGTGAGTTTGCCCTTCATCAGTTTTCTTTTCAACGGAGAAATATGATCGATAAAGAGCTTACCATCAATATGATCGTATTCATGAAGGATCACGCGGGCAGTAAGGCCATTGAATGTTTTTTCCTGGGGCTGGAAATTTTCATCCATATAACTGAGCGTAACGGATTCGTTGCGGTAGATATCTTCGCGGATCTTGGGAATGCTAAGGCAGCCTTCATTATATGACCATTCCTTTCCCTCCAATACCACAATGTGGGCATTGATAAAAGCGGCTTTGATACCGGGAGCATCGGGGTAGGTATCTTTTTCCTCTTCTTCCATGTTGGCAAACATCTGTTCTGTGTCTACCACAAAGAGACGGATAGAACGGTTGATCTGCGGGGCAGCCAGGCCTACGCCACTGCTTTCATACATGGTTTCCCACATATCCGCAATCAGCTTTTCCAAGTTGGGGTAATCCGGCGTAATATCAACAGCGAGTTTGCGTAGAACCGGGTGGCCATAAGCTACAATAGGTAAAATCATCTTCAATCGCAATTAAATAAACAGGTTGCAAAGTTACGCCATCCTGCTTAAAGAAAAGAGTGTGAAGCGAGGATAAAGAAATTGAGGACAAAGATTTACAATTGATTACCAATATCAAACCGACCGCATATATTCCTGCAGCATGATGGTGGCAGCAATTTCATCAACCAGGGCTTTATTCCGGCGCTGCATTTTTTTGAGCCCCATTTCGAGCATAGCGTCTTTGGCCATTTTGGAAGTGAAACGCTCATCCACTTTTTTGATGGGCATGGAAGGGAAACTCTTTTGGAGATCTTTAATACATTTTTCCACCAGGGGCGTGGCGTGGGTATCCGAATCATCCCAGTTTTTGGGTTCGCCGATGATGATCAGTTCCACCTGTTCGCGGCTGAAATAATCTTTCAGGTAAGGGACCAGTTGTTTTGATTCAACGGTGGTGAGACCGCTGGCAATGATCTGCAGGGGATCAGTAACAGCAAGGCCTGTGCGTTTGAGACCGTAATCGATGGCGAGGATTCTGGGCATGATGCAAAGATATCTAACGGGAAAAAACACGGAGAAAGAGATCGGCAATCACAAACAAGGCAAAAACGACTGAAGCTATGCCGTTGGCTGTCATGAAAGCCAGGTTCACTCTCCGGAGATCATTGGGTTTAACAATGGAATGCTGGTAGATAAGCATACCGGCAAATACAGCTACGCCGATCCAGTATAACCAGCTGAAATTTCCAAGACTGCCCGCTGCAATGACGAACAATGCACTGAATACATGAAGTAATTCTGAAACCCTTAATGCTTTGGATTTACCTAACCAGGAAGGTATTGAATATAAAGAATGGTTTTTATCAAACTCTTCGTCCTGCAATGCATAAATAATATCAAAGCCACTGACCCAACAAATAACGGCAAAAGAAAACAATAAAGGGAGAAGTTGAAATTCACCGGTTACAGCGAGATAAGCTCCTATCGGCGCAAGCGACAATCCTACGCCTAAAACCAGATGACAGAGGGGTGTAAACCTTTTGGTATAACTATATCCCAGTACTACTAATAAGGCTACAGGAGAAAGATAAAAACAAATCTTATTGATAAAGAAAGTGCAAACAATAAACAGAACAGAGCTTACAATGGTAAACAGCAATACATTGTTTGCCTTTAATATCCCTGCCGGTATTTCCCGGATCGCGGTGCGGGGGTTCAGAGCATCGAAGCTTCTGTCGAGATACCGATTAAAAGCCATAGCAGCACTGCGCGCAAACACCATACAGGCTATTACCAGCAGAAACCGGATGATCACTTCGTTGCGGGAGGAAGGAAAACCTGCCGGCCTGTTTAAAAGGTCAGGATAGGTA
This sequence comes from Chitinophagaceae bacterium, assembly GCA_051954695.1. Classification (GTDB taxonomy): domain Bacteria; phylum Bacteroidota; class Bacteroidia; order Chitinophagales; family Chitinophagaceae; genus Terrimonas_A. Next base: position 100,727 of record JBQCHL010000020.1, on the reverse strand, counting down.
ATATGCCAGCCCGGTATCACAGATCCTTCATACGCTGGATTTGTGATCAAAAAAACACCTAGAAAAAAGCCTATCAATGCAAAAGGCATCGCAAAAATGGTATGCGAAAACTTTATTAGACTGAGATACTTTTTAGCAGTAGTCATCCGGCAAAGATAAACCAATCCCTCTGACCATAAAACAGCGTTTAAACATTAAACTTTTAAACCTATTCCATCTCCTCTTTCAGCCTCCGCCGCACCAACTCCCAAAGCACCACCCCTGCCGCCGTCGCAATATTCAACGAATGTTTCATCCCCAATTGCGGGATCTCCACACAGGCATCACACAAATGGATCGTGGATTGCTCCACACCCGTCACTTCATTGCCCAGCACCATGGCAATTTTCTCACCTGAAACTGGCGAAAGCGTCTGCAAAGCCCGGCTTCCTTCAGCCTGTTCTATCGCATAAATGGTATATCCATCTTCTCTTAACTGGGAAATAGCTTCGGTGGTTGTGGAAAAATGCCGCCAATTCACCGTTTCTTCCGCACCCAAAGCTGTTTTTTTAATCTCCTTATGGGGAGGTTTTGCAGAATAGCCAATGATATAGATCGCTTCCACCAGGAAAGCATCAGCAGTACGGAACACGCTGCCAACATTATACGCACTACGGATATTTTCTAAGACAACGATAATGGGAGTTTTCTCCGATTGTCTGAATTCTTCGACCGATTTACGGCCCAGTTCTTCCATGCTCAGTTTTCGCATAGTGCAAAAATAATTCACACCCGTTAGAATACGGTTCGTTCATGGCAGCAAAGCAATTATATTTGTCGCCCATGGCGAAAAGCAAAACAGAGGAAACCCCGATGATGCAGCAGCACCGGGCCATTAAACAGAAATACCCGGATGCCGTGCTGCTTTTCCGTGTAGGCGATTTTTATGAAACATTCGGACAGGATGCCGTGATCGCTTCACAAGTGCTGGGCATTACCCTTACCAAAAGAAATAATGGCGCCGCTGCTTCGCTCGACCTGGCAGGTTTTCCCCATCATTCCATCGACACTTACCTGCATAAACTGGTAAAAGCCGGCTATCGCGTAGCTGTTTGCGATCAACTGGAAGATCCAAAGCAGGCCAAAGGCGTTGTGAAAAGAGGTGTCACCGAAATGATCACCCCCGGCACTGCCCTGAATGATAAGCTGCTGGAACATCATACCAATAATTTCCTCGGCAGTATCCATTTCGCTGATAATGACCAATACGGCCTTGCTTTTCTCGATATCTCCACCGGCGAATTCCTGATCGCTGAAGGAGACCGGGAATATGCCGATAAACTGTTGCAAAGCTTCAAGCCCGCTGAAATAATCTTTCAACGCCACCGCCAGAAAAATTTCAAAGAATACTTCGGCGGCAGGATGTATACCTATACACTCGATGAATGGATCTTTGACGCCGGCTATGCAGAAGACACATTGCTCAAACATTTTCAGACCCATTCTTTGAAAGGATTTGGTGTGGAAGAAATGAAGAATGGCCTCATTGCAGCAGGTGCCATCATCCATTATTTAAAAGATACCGAACACCCCAACCTCCAGCATATTACTTCCCTGCAGCGGATCGACCGGGATGATTTCCTGTGGATGGACCGCTTCACCATCCGGAATCTTGAACTGGTATACGGCGCTTCAGAAACTGATCATACTTTACTGAGCGTGCTTGACAATACTGTTTCCCCTATGGGAGCACGCCTGCTGAAACGCTGGATCGTTTTCCCGCTGAAAGATCTTGCCAAGATCAATGAGCGGCTCGACCTGGTGGAATGGCTGATCAAAGAGACAGATACACGCAATAAGCTATCACAATCCATCAAGCTTTGCGGTGATATAGAAAGGCTGGTCGCTAAAATCCCTGCAAGAAGGATCAACCCGCGTGAAGTGTTGCAGCTTGCAAAAGGATTAAAACAGGTGGAGATCATTAAACAGGTTTGTCTTGCATCCGGCAACGATTACCTGAAACGCTTAGGTGATGCATTGAACCCCTGCCCTTATATCGCCGACAAAATATTCAAAGAGATCATTGACAACCCTCCTGCCCTGGCAGCAAAAGGCGGAATGATCAATAATGGTGTGGATGCAGAACTGGATGAATTGCGGCAGATCGCACATAGCGGTAAGGAATATCTCGCCAAACTTCAACAAAAAGAAGCTGAACAAACCGGTATCAGTTCCCTGAAGATCGGTTTCAATAATGTATTCGGTTACTATCTTGAAGTAACCAATTCCCATAAAAATAAAGTGCCGGCCGAATGGATGCGTAAACAAACGCTGGCCAATGCAGAACGGTATATCACTCCCGAATTGAAAGACTATGAAGAAAAGATCATGGGAGCAGAAGATAAAATATTACAGAACGAACTCAGGATATATGAACTGCTGCTGAATGAATTGTTCGACTACTTAGCCCCTGTTCAAACCAACGGAAATATTCTTGCTATTGTAGACTGCCTTTGCTGCTTTGCACAAAACGCCATACAATTCCAGTATAAAAAACCGCAGTTGCATGAAGACATGGACTGGAAAGTGAAAGAAGGAAGACACCCTGTGATAGAAAGGCATTTGCCCATTGGTGAAACCTATATCCATAACGACCTCGAACTGAACAAAACCGACCAGCAGATCATCATACTCACAGGTCCTAACATGAGCGGTAAATCAGCTTTGCTCCGTCAAACCGCATTGATCACTTTGATGGCTCATATCGGTTCCTTTGTACCGGCAACCGAAGCAAAGATCTCCCTCACCGATAAGATCTTTACGCGTGTGGGTGCTTCAGACAACCTGAGCGGCGGCGAATCTACCTTTATGGTGGAAATGAATGAAACTGCCAGCATCATCAACAATATCACAGCACGGAGCCTGATACTGCTGGATGAGATCGGCAGGGGAACTTCCACTTATGACGGTATTTCCATTGCATGGAGTATTGCGGAACATTTGCACAATACCCCGCATCAACCCAAAACTTTATTTGCTACGCATTATCATGAGTTGAATGAGCTGGAAGAAAAACTTGACCGTATAAAGAACTATCATATCACCAATAAAGAGATCGGCAACAAGATCGTGTTCCTGCGCAAGCTGGCACCCGGCGGCAGCACACACAGTTTTGGTATCCACGTAGCCCGTATGGCCGGTATGCCTCCTTCCCTGATCGACAGGGCCAACGAGATCTTAAAGCATCTCGAAACAAAACACCTGGATGGAGAAGACAACGGCACTCCGGCAAAAGAAGATGCCCGGTCAAAAGTCAAATCCCTGACCGCACCCCAATTCCAGTTATCCATTTTTGATGCTCATTCCCAGACTTTCGGCGATATCCGGGACCTGCTGGGCTCCATCGACATCAACCGGCTAACCCCGGTAGAGGCCTTACTCAAGCTTCAGGAAATTAAAGACTTACTGAAGTAATAAGCCTCATATATAAATAACTTGATAATTGTCAAAAGTTTAGGCCCTCCCAAGCGGCCACAGGTATCTTTTTCCCTGAAAATCATAGTTTTAGTCGTAAATACCTATTTACACTAAGCAATAACCCTTATTTATTTGCCGTTGAATAAGGGCAATAACAAACCACCTTCCAATGAAACCAATTCTACCTGTTTTGGCCATAGGCCTTCTTTTGTCCTGCTTTGCCTCCGCCCAACCCTGCAGCCCCCTGGGAGATCAAGTCACTTACGGTACTAATAATGTCTGGATCGGGTATGTATATGACAATGTAGATTTCACCAGCTACAAAGGTTATATAAACGAAGGCAGTGCAGGCAACCCCAACTTCGATGAGGATTTTGGCGGCGATAACGGCAACTACAATACTCATGGCTGCAAAGTGAACCTCAGTTCTTTCAGTGTCCGTTACCGTTTAAGAAAAACATTCAACCCGGGTTACTACACTTTTGTTGCAGGAGGAGACGATGGCTTTCGCCTGAGTATTGATGGGGGCGCTACCTGGATCATCGACCGATGGTATGACCAGGCTTATACCACTACTTCCGCCACCGTGGCTCTGAACGGCACCTACAACCTGGTCCTTGAATATTATGAGAATAGTGGTGAGAACCGTATTTCATTTAACGTTAGCTACAACAGTTGCATGGGTGGTGAGAATACCACTATTTATGGCACCAACAACGTATGGAATGGTTATGTATACGATGGTACTAATTTCGATTATTATAAAGGAATGGTGACGGAAGGCAACAGCAGTTCCCCCAATTTTGATCAGAACTTCGGTGGCAGCGATGTTTCCTATTCCACCAGCAACTGTAATGTGCAAACTGAAACGTTCAGCGTACGCTACCGGTTAAAGAAAAATCTCCCTGCCGGCAACTACCGTTTCATTGTAGGCGCTGATGATGGATACAGGTTAAGTCTTGATGGTGGCACCACCTGGCCTATTAATAACTGGAATCTGCATTCCTACGTATCATCCTCCCTTACCACCAATCTTTCCGGCACCGTTGATATGGTCCTTGACTTTTATGAGAACACAGGCGATAACCGTATCAGCTTCGAGTTACAGCCCATGCTTATATTACCGGTTAACCTGCTTTCATTTTCAGGGCAACAAAAAAACGGGTCTGCTGAATTAAAATGGCTGATAACAAGGAACAGCGATCCTTCCTGGTTTGAAGTGCAACGCAGTAAAGATGCTTCCTCTTTCAGTACCGTGAACAGGTTGCAGGGACAGGCCGATGTAGTAAACAGTAATGATATCAGCTATCACTACAATGATCTGCTTCCCAGTCCTGGCACTTATTATTACCGGTTAAAGATGACTGATCTTGGAGGGGCGATCACTTATTCTCCAATGATCATAGTGCAAAGCGGCAACGATCAGACCGGTCCTGATAAAATATTCCCGACATTGATGACTAATAATACACTTTACCTGCAAAGCGGCCGTAACCTGCGCCAGGCCTGGTATATCATATATGACATGAATGGAAGACTGGTATACAGGAAAGCGCCTGGCAAGCTCGATGCCGGTCAGGTGATCAATGTTTTTTCCGGCAGTTCCTCATTACCCAGGGGCACCTATATCCTGAGCCTGCGGGACGGAGATGAAGATATCAGCCGCCACCGATTTGTTATTCCCTAAACTACGTGTGATTTGGGTCCAGTGCAGTACCGTTTACACCAGGGGAGATCGAAAGATCTTCCCTTTTTTATTGGTCCTTAAAATGATCAATGGGCTTTGTTCATATATGGGTTACCTCAAACCATAATGGCTTCTCATCATTCCATTCTCCATTATAATTAATGGACAATTCTTCTCCTGCCTGTACCGGCCTTACCGTACGGATGCTGATCATCGCGTTTTCAAAATCCATTTCATACTCGCAGTTGGAGGCATAGGAATGATTGTAAAGGGGTACATATCCCAATGCCATACAGCACCGGTCACTTTCATATCCCCATTCAAAAATATAATCATGCAGCAGTGTCTGGTCGAGCAATTTCCGCTCTTCATTGCTCATGATAATAACCGGCGACATTTCCACTACGGTGCCTGCTTCAATATATTCAGAACTGAATACACCCCTGCCACGGCTCCCTGTATCGGCTATAAATAAAAAAGGAAGGATCATGTGAGTTATTAATACAGGCACGAAAATCGCATATTTCTTAACACAGAAGAAAGATTGAGTTAGGGTTCTAAACCCTGTACTTCGTATTTTTGAGTCATGGCTGAAGAATTTGATGAACAACCTTCATTAAGCGAACAGTTTGAAGCCGTTGTCCAAACGGAAGACAAGCTCAGGATCAGGGATTTCCTGAACGATCAGAACATCAGTGATGTGGCTGATCTCGTATATGAATTTCCCGACTTTGAAGGCCAGATCATTGCCAACATGTCGGTCCACCGTGCAGCCAGTGTGTTCAAGATCCTCGAATTCCCCACGCAAAAACGCATCATCCAGATCCTGCCTCCCAATACTGTTGCTTCCCTGCTGAATGAATTGCCTGCAGATGACCGTACCGATTTCCTGGAAGAGCTTCCCAGCAGTGCCGTTCGTGAATTGATCAAACTAATGGACCCCGAAGAAAGAAAGATCACTCTCTCTTTGCTGGGCTACCCGGAAAACAGCATCGGCCGGCTGATGACACCTGATTATGTGTATGTGTATCCCAATAACACCATCGAAGAAGTGTTTGCCACTATCCGTAAATATGGCAAAGACAGCGAAACGATCAATGTAATTTACGTAATCAATGAAAAAGGGGAATTGCTGGATGATATCCGCATCCGTGATTTCATTCTTAATCCTCCTGACAGAAAAGTGAGTGAGCTGATGGATGAGCGCACAGTGGTGGCATTGAATGCGTATGATGACCAGGAATCTGCCAGTGAAGTGTTCAAGATGAACAACAGGGTCGCATTGCCCGTGGTCAGCAACAGCAATAAGCTGCTCGGCATTGTTACCATCGATGATATGCTGTGGGTAGCCAGTGAAGAATTCAGTGAGGATATCCAAAAGATCGGTGGTACCGAAGCACTGGAACATCCCTATCTTGAAATGCCGATCTTCCAACTGTTCAAGAAAAGAGTGGTATGGCTGGTCGTATTGTTCCTCGGGGAATTACTGACTGCCACCGCCATGGCTTATTTTGAAGATGAAATAGCCAAGGCAGTTGTGCTTGCATTGTTTGTTCCCCTGATCATTTCCAGCGGTGGCAACAGCGGCTCACAGGCATCCACCCTTATCATACAGGCAATGGCTGTAGGAGAGATCACCATTGCCGATTGGTGGCGTGTAATGCGGCGTGAGATCATATCAGGTATATTGTTGGGTACCGTATTAGGCGTTATCGGTTTCCTGCGCATATTTGTGTGGCATTCCTTTGCACCGGATTTATATGGTGAACACTGGATGATGATCGGCGTTACAGTAGCCCTCACTTTATTAGGTGTAGTACTTTGGGGTACGCTGGCCGGCAGTATGCTGCCCATGATATTAAAACGGCTGGGAGCCGATCCGGCTGTTTCTTCAGCACCATTTGTAGCCACACTGGTAGACGTAACAGGGCTGATCATTTATTTCTCGGTAGCATTCATGATGCTCAGCGGAAGCCTGCTGTAAGCATGTACTGTTGCCGCTCCCTGGGTATGTGGGGAATATCCCGATTTTCTGTTTTTCCCGCCAAGACAACGAAGAGCACAAAGAATATTTTACTTACAGCCACAGCTTAAAAGGCATTCCGGCAGTATTTCTTTGTGCTCTTCGTTGTCCTGGTGGGAAAATGACCACTGGAGATGAAGCATTATCCGGTTTGGGTGTCTGGGGTAAAATCAGGAAATTCGCAATAATTGATTTATAAGAAAAAACAAAGTAAACATGTGTGGAATAGTTGGATACACAGGGCCCCGCCAGGCATACCCGATCATTATCAAAGGCCTTAAACGCCTTGAATACCGCGGATATGACAGTACGGGTGTGGCTTTGCAGAACGGACAACTGAAAGTATATAAGAAGAAAGGCAAGGTAGCAGAACTGGAAGAAACGATCGTTGGGGAAAACCTGCATGCCAATACAGGCATTGGTCATACCCGCTGGGCCACGCATGGTGAACCCAGCGACCGCAATGCGCACCCTCACCAATCCGCCAGCGGCAAGCTGGCCATGATCCATAATGGCATTATTGAGAACTATGCGCAACTGAAGAATGAACTGGTGAAGAAAGGATATGTTTTCAAAAGCGATACTGACACAGAAGTGCTGCTGAATTTTATCGAAGAGATCAAGCTGAATAATAATTGTTCACTGGAAGAAGCTGTAAGAGTAGCATTAAAGCGCGTAGTAGGTGCTTATGTAATACTGCTGCTTGATGCAGACGATCCCCAAACTATTATTGCAGCACGCAAAGGAAGTCCCCTGGTGATCGGGATAGGCAAAGGAGAACATTTCCTTGGCTCGGATGCTTCGCCTATGCTGGAATATACCAAAGAAGTAGTGTATGTAAATGATTACGAGCTTGCGATCATCCGCCCCGATGAACTGGTCCTGAAAAATCTCGGTAATGAAAAGCTCACACCTTATGTGCAGAAGCTTGACCTTGAACTGGCAGCTATTGAAAAAGGTGGCTATGATCATTTCATGCTGAAGGAGATATTTGAACAGCCCCAAACCATCTATGATTGTCTTCGTGGCAGATTGGATGCCAATGCAGGCACCATCACCATGAGCGGTATACAACAATATGCAGAGCAGATCATCAAAGCCAACAGGATCGTAATGATCGCCTGCGGCACCAGTTGGCATGCAGGGCTGGTAGCAGAATATATATTTGAAGAACTTTGCAGGATCAATGTGGAAGTGGAGTATGCTTCTGAATTCCGCTATCGTAATCCTGTGATCAATGAGGGTGATATCATTATCGCCATTTCACAAAGCGGTGAAACTGCAGATACACTGGTCGCTATAGAAACAGCCAAAGCAAAAGGCGCTATCATTCTTGGCGTAGTGAATGTGGTAGGCTCCTCTATTGCACGTGCCTCACACGGAGGAGCATATACACACGCAGGTCCTGAAATAGGTGTAGCAAGCACAAAAGCTTTTACAGCCCAACTGGCGGTGCTTACGATGATCGCGCTGAAGATCGCTCATGTGAAGGGTTCTATTTCGGAAGAACGTTACCGGCTCTTATTAAAGGAACTGGAAGAAGTACCGGAAAAAGTAGCGATCGCCCTTCAGCAAAGTGAGCACATCAAACAACTGGCAGAAAAATATAAAGATGCCACAGACTTTTTATACCTGGGGCGTGGCTACAATTTTCCTGTGGCATTAGAAGGCGCACTTAAACTGAAAGAGATCTCTTATATACATGCAGAAGGTTATCCGGCCGCAGAAATGAAGCATGGACCAATCGCCCTTGTTGACGAAAAGCTCCCCGTTGTGTTTGTTGCTACCAAAGACGCCTATCATGAAAAAGTGGTCAGCAATATGCAGGAGATCAAAGCACGGAAAGGTAAAGTTGTTTCGGTTATCACAGAAGGCGACACTATGTCTGCAGAGCTTTCCATTGATACGATGATCATTCCCGAAGCGGATGAAATTGTTGCTCCCATGATCAATGTGGTACCGCTTCAGTTGCTGGCTTATTATATAGGAGTAGCCAAAGGGTTGGATGTGGACAAGCCGAGAAATCTTGCCAAATCCGTAACAGTGGAATAATACTTGCCTTAATCTGCTGAACCAGCCCTGCATGAACAGCCTGCAGGTTTAAAACAAATCCATGAACAAGATCAGTAAAATACCGGTAACCGGGCTTGGCTATAATTTTGTGAACCCCGGTTATCTTCCCCACGGTGAAAATGAATATTATTTACGGGAGCAGCAATACAAAGGCGAAAGGAACTGGAGGAATTTAACTGAAACAGAAATAAGGCAGTTGGCAGCCAACGGGAACACTTCCGACAACTGGCAAAATGTGCTTGTATCGGAAATATTCGATACCTCGCTTATAAAGCAGTGCAAATTTTATGGGCTGGTACGCATCGGCAAACTGGAGCCTTTCTTTCTTGAATTTCATGACGTACGTTTACCTGTAGGTTTATACAATAGTTCTATTATCAGTTGCGATCTCGGCGACAATATTGTAATAGACAACGTGAACTATCTCAGCCACTACATTATCGGGAGTGAATCCATCCTTATCAACGTCAACGAGGTCAGCGTTTCTGACCATTCCAAATTCGGGAATGGTATTGTAAGAAGAGGCGAGAAAGAATCTGTCCGCATCTGGATGGAGCTTTGCAATGAAAATGCCGGCCGCAGCGTGTTGCCGTTTGACGGTATGCAAACAGGCGATGCATGGTTGTGGACCCGCTACAGAACAGACGAAGTGCTGATGCAGAAGTTCCGGGAATTCACTGAAAAGAAATTTGATGACCGCCGCGGCTATTATGGAACGATCGGCGAAAGATCTGTTATAAAAAACAGCCGGATCATTAAAGATGTGATGATCGGTACAGACGCTTATATCAAAGGAGCCAATAAGCTAAAGAACCTTACCATTAATTCATCTGCCGAATCACCCACGCAGATCGGTGAGGGATGTGAACTGGTAAATGGCATCATTGGTTTTGGCTGCCGGGTGTTCTATGGAGTAAAAGCTGTCCGCTTTTTCCTGGCTTCGCATTCACAATTAAAATATGGCGCCAGGCTGATCAACTCATTTTTAGGAGATAACTCCACCATCTCCTGTTGTGAAGTACTGAACTCATTACTATTTCCAGCGCATGAGCAACACCACAACAATTCTTTTCTTTGCGCTTCCGTACTGATGGGGCAAAGCAATATGGCCGCAGGCGCTACAATCGGCTCCAATCATAATTCCCGTGGTGCAGACGGGGAGTTGGTGGCAGGCCGTGGCTTCTGGCCGGGACTCTGCGTGAGCCTCAAACATAATTCCCGCTTTGCATCTTTTACCCTGATCGCCAAAGGTGATTTTCCGGCTGAACTGAATATCCCTATTCCATTCTCCCTTATCAGTAATGATGTAAGCAACGACAGGCTGGTGATCATGCCTGCTTACTGGTTTATGTACAATATGTATGCGCTGGCCCGCAATTCCGGCAAATATGAAAGCCGTGACAAACGCACCTTTAAGAACCAGTACCTGGAATATGATTTTCTTGCTCCCGATAGTGTAAATGAGATTTTCGACGCACTGCAATTACTAAAAAAAGCTACCGGTGAAAGCTGGAAAAATACATCCCGCAAATCGCTAAGCGAAGCAGCTGCCATAAAGAAAGGCGAAGAATTGCTGGAAAAGAAAACTTCACTTAATAAAACAGAGATCCGGGTTAGCGGCGTAGAAAATACAGCAAGAAAAGCAGTGCTTGTTAAAGTAACCGAAGCCTATCATATTTTTAAAGAGCTGATCGTGTACTACGGCGTCACCCAACTGATCAACCTCCTGGAAAAAGAGCCTGGCCTCTCTTTCGAAGGCCTTATTAAAAAGCTGGGCAAGGTTGAGCGCTATTCATGGACCAATATTGGCGGCCAGTTAATGCCCGTACCTGTTATCAACCAGTTGATACGCGGTATTCATTCCGAGAAAATAGATAGCTGGGATGCAGTGCATGGTTTTTATCACAGTTGTAGCAACACCTACCCTTTGCAAAAAGCACAACATGCTTTTGCTTCCCTGCTTGAAATAAAAGGGTCGAAACCTGGCAGCTTTACCAAAAAAATATTCCTTCAATGCCTGGATGAAGCACTTGCCACCAAAGAATGGATGGTAAAAGGAATTTATGAATCGCGTGCAAAGGATTATGAGAATCCATTCCGCCAGATGGTTTATGAAACAAAGAAAGAAATGGAGAAAGTGATCGGAAAATTGAAGGATAATACCTTTATCGTTCAACAGGAAGCAGAGCTGCAGGAATTCCGTAAGAAAATCAAAGCTTTCCGTCACGGATTAAAATGAGGGCGGTTGATGATTATATTGAAAATCTTCCTGAAGAAAGAAAGGAGCTTTGCGAGATCCTACGGGAGTTGATACATTCTCTTGTGCCGGATGTGGAAGAGAGATTCAGTTTTAAAATCCCCTTTTATCATTATTTCGGCATGTTCATGTACCTGAATAATACAAAAGAAGGAATAGATGTTGCTTTCTGCAGAGGTAAAGACCTGGTAGAACTATTTCCCCAGCTTCATACAAAGGGAAGGGCAATTGTAACTACTGTTCTTATCCGGAAAAAAGCAGACATTTATTCACAAGAGCTGAAGGAAATCATTCTTACGGCAGCAGCATGGAATAAAGAAGCGAAAGAGCTAAAGAAACCCATGGTGAAGGCTCGAAAACGACTTACAAAGTAAATCGTATCAGTGCAGCCAAATGTCAACATTCTATATTCTTTATTTCAAAAAACATATTCCATTCAGTTTTTCCTTTCCTGAAACACCTGCTATCCAGTATATGCCTTTTGCCAACTCTTGTAAAGGCAGAGAAAACGTTTCTCCTGGTTGAAACAGCCTCCGGTTATATGATCTCACTACCCTGCCGCTTGCATCAAAAATGAAAAACGAAATATCTCCTAACGATGAATACACGCTAATCTTCAATTGATCTCCTTCGATACCTGAAAGCTTTAGTCCTGAAACAGATCCCCGCTTATCAGAAACCATTATTGTTTTACTAAAACTGATTTCTCCATTTGCCCCTGTTAATTTCAAGCGGTAATAATTCTCTCCCTTTTCAGGGAAGTTATCAGTAAACTGATAAGCACAAGCCGTATCGTTCCCATGAACATCCGATAAGCGCCTGAACAACTGATCATGACCGGCGCGTTGCACTTCGAACCTAAGCCCTGTTGCAGGGCAGATACCTGTTGTCCAATACAAAAATGCTTGCCCATTATTTAAACTTCCACTAAAAGATCCTATTCTTATAGGTAATGGATTCTGAGTTTGATCTATTGTTGAACCAAGCGTAAAAGCACCAAACTCTTCTATATCCGTATCACTGATGAAGGTGCCAGTAACATACGGTGGTGAAGGCATTCCTGTTGCATGAGTATTTCCACCTTCACTTATCCATTTCCCGTTATCCGCTCTTGCCACTACCAATGCAGTCAGATTGTAAGCAAAACTGGATGAAGAAACGGTCAGTTTGATCTTCCTGGAAGAACTGCCTGCAATCCTCGAAAGGTTCCAGTATTCCACATAACTAATATGATGAACAGGCGCCTGGCAAATATTGCCAAGACCCGGCGTTGATTGAGGATTGGCTCTTTTATATTCTGCGAGGAATTCATCTGTTTCCAGTCCCCCACTACTGATACCAATCGGCGCATAAATCCCTCCCACTCCCAGTGGAAAATCAAAACTTGCACTGCCAGTCTTTTTCATTGGCCCTTCGATAAAACTCAAAGGAGAGCCACCGGAACAAATGGCCTCTGCTCCCAGCGAAAGAAGGTCTGTGGAAGATGTAAATAGTTTTCCCCGTATCAATTCCAGTTGATAGGAGATCAATAAAGGAGAAAGCAATGTTATGCCCGCCTGATTGTCAACGACCAATTTAACCTCTTGCGTAATATCACCTGTTGAAAGGATCAACTGATGATTTGTACCGTTCAACACGAGCCCTGATCCTGTTGATGTTCCTGTTTCCGTGATCAAGCCACGGTTATCAAGATTACCTTTTATTGCAATGACCGCTTTGTTACTGCCATTAGCAATATTAAATATGCCGCTTTCCCGCACCAGGCAATCTCCGTCAATATGAAAACTATCCGTATTGGCACCATAGGAAAACACTGTATTGGGACCTATCTCCATTCCTCCGCGGACCTTGACAGGATTGATGCCTGCACCGGTATACGTTCTCAAACTGCCAGATGAAGATGCTGAGAAGATCAGCTTTCCAAAAATCCGGTTGCTTATGGATACTGTATAAGATGCCGTGCCCGGCACATCAAATTCAAATATTCCTTTTTCAGTTCCGGCTGCATCAGACAGGCGGCTTACCAGGTAATCTGTATGCCCCCGCGTGGTTTGATGGATATAATGCCCTCCGTTATTGATCCTGAAAAAACCCGAGGACGTCACTGTTACGGGTGTTCCCAGGGCAGCACCCGAGGCATTCCGGAAAACAGCTCCTCTGTTTAATATGAACACATCACCCGGCCCTGTAAGGGTAAGTGCTGGCGAAGCCGTGTTGGCGGAAGGCAATATGCAGGTAATGACCTGCGAACTACCGGGAGAGATGATCAGGGAAAGCAAACTGACGGCATTATTGCCACCGGGGAGGAATATTGTATAATCATCATTGATATAAGTATCATCCAATATCACTTCATCTTCCGAGCCAGGTAATCTGTCAAGATCCCAATTAATGGGAGTGGTCCATTGCCCATCACCGGCTTCTCCATCCCATTTAAGGATAGCAGCATGACAACAATCAACCAATAATAACAGCAGCAGGTTCAATATCCCCTTTTTCATTTTACGCTATTTTAAATCCCGGTTTTGACGACGGGATATTGAAGGTAAAATGCGGGGGAAGCCGGGCAAGGGGAAAAAAACGAAGATTTATTGTAAAAAAAACCTCCCGCAAGCGGGAGGAAATTTCTTACAGAAAAAATCTTAAGAAAATTATTTTTTCAGAGAATCAACAGTTGATTTCAGGGAGTCAGTTGCAGCTTTCATTGTATCAGCGGCAGCTTTAGCAGCAGCTTCAGCAGCTTTGTTCAGGCTGTCTGTACGTAAAGAGTCTGCTACTTTTTGAGCGTCTTCAGCAGAAGTTGCAGATTCGTTGTTACAAGCTACTACGATAGCAGCGATAGCGAAAATTGCAAGTAATTTTTTCATTGCGATGGGTTTTAAAATTTGTTCGCAAAGGTAATAGCCGAATTCAAATAAACAAATTCTTAACAGTATTTTTACTGAAAAATCAATCGATTCGGTGCTCTAACTTCTTGTTTTTCACTTTTTCCTGAAGAAAAGCCTTACCGGTACCCCTTTCAGGTCAAACTGCTGCCTCAGCTGGTTTTCAAGGTAATTCTTATAAGGTGTTTTTATATCGTCCGGGAAATTGCAGAAAAATGCAAAAGAAGGAACAGCTGTAGGCAACTGTGTTACAAACTTGATTTTCACCGCATGTCCCCTTACCACCGGCGCATGATAATTCTCTACCGCCTTCAGCATAGCATCATTTAATTCGGAAGTGGATATTCTCCTGCGGCGGTTTTCAAACACTTCCAGCCCCACTTCAATGGCTTTGAATATCCTGGTCTTTTCTTTGGCAGAAATGAAAAGGATCGGTACATCGCTGAAAGGAGCCAGTCTTTTTTTCAATGCAGCTTCATATTCTTTGGCTGTATTGGTTTCCTTTTTTAACAGGTCCCATTTATTCACCAGCACCACAACCCCCTTCCCTTTGCGAACAGCCAGGCTGAAGATATTGAGGTCCTGCGCAGTAATACCTTTCTCGGCATCCAGCAGTATAAGACATACATCTGCTTCATCCATTGCTTTGATGGCCCTGATCACGGAGTAGAACTCGAGGTCTTCATGCACTTTGGTCTTCCGGCGGATACCTGCCGTATCGATCAGTATAAATTCTTTCTGAAATAAATTATAGTGCGTGTGAATAGTATCACGTGTAGTACCGGCAATATCGCTTACAATCGTTCTTTCCTGGCCAATCAGTGCATTCAGCAAAGAAGATTTGCCTACATTGGGCTGACCGATGATCGCAAACTTGGGCAATGCACTCATCTCCGCAGTTTCTTCTGCTGCATCATCTTCTGCTTTGATCAGCTCTGCAATAGCATCCAGCAACTCACCGCTGCCACTGCCGCTGGCCGCTGCAATAAAAAAGATTTGTTCAAAACCGAGACTATAAAATTCGGATGCTTCGAGCAGCCGCTCACTATTGTCTACTTTATTGACGGTCAGGAAAACCGGTTTGGTACTGCGCCTCAGCACATGTGCCATTGAATCGTCCAGTTCCGTCATACCTGTTTGAGCATCTACCATAAAAATAATGGCATCAGCTTCGTCCACAGCGATCAGCACCTGCTTGGCGATCTCTTTTTCAAATACGTCCTCACTGCCGGCTACAAACCCGCCCGTATCAATTACGTTGAAGGTCTTTCCATTCCAGTCGGCAACACCGTATTGCCTGTCGCGCGTAACACCACTCACATCATCCACGATCGCTTTCCGCTGCTCCAGCAAGCGATTGAAGAAAGTGCTTTTGCCTACATTGGGCCGGCCTACTATTGCTACTGTAAAACTCATATATATCTTAAAAGTTGTTAGTTGTTCTATTCAAAGTTTAAGCCCTCAATATCCATACTCCTTCAACTGCAATTCATTTTCTCTCCATTTCGGTTTCACTTTTACAAAAAGTTCCAGGAATACCTTTTGCTGTAAGAATGCTTCGATCTCTTTTCTTGCCTCTGTACCCAGTTTCCTGATCATGCTTCCTTTTTCACCAATGATAATGGCCTTCTGCGTTTCGCGATGAACGATGATATCGGCCACGATCTTTATCAGTGTCATCTTCTCCTTGAACTCTCTTACCAGTACTGCGGTATGATAAGGTATCTCATCTTCCACCAGCTCATATATTTTTTCCCGGATCATTTCTCCCACAAAGAACTTGGTGGGCAGATCGGTAATATCATCCTCATTGTAAAAAGGGTCGCCTTCAGGAAGCAATTCCAGTATCGGCTTCAGGAAAGCCTTCAGATTTATTCCACTCGTTGCCGAGATCGTGATCGTTCCTTTGCAATATTTCTTTGCAGAAAAAAAAGCAATGGCATCCTGTATTTTCTGCTGGGATGCTCGGTCTATTTTATTGATCACTACCAGGGCCGGCACTCTGAGACGGAGTGCCTCAAAGATAGTATGGCACTCTTCCCAGTTTTCATTTACATCCACGATGAGCAGGGCAAGATCTGCATCTTCCAATGCGCTTTTTACAGCCTGCATCATCTTTTCATGCAGCTTATATTTTGGTTCGATGATGCCTGGTGTATCAGAAAAAATGATCTGGTAATCTTTCTCCGTCATGATCGCTTTGATACGATGACGGGTGGTTTGCACTTTGGGCGATACGATAGCGAGCTTCTCTCCCATCAGCGCATTTAGCAGCGTGCTTTTCCCTGCATTAGGGCGACCGAAGATATTGACGAATCCAGCTTTCATATAATCATGTAAACATTCCGGGACTCGCGCAGGTCGTGCGTAGAAGGAGGTAATCAATCCGTGCCAGTTGACTGCAACTGTCCTGGAAAATTAAAAGGTCCAGCCAGGGTTGGCCGGACCTTTCGTTTGTTGCGAAGGGGAGGATCGAACTCCCGACCTTCGGGTTATGAGCCCGACGAGCTACCGCTGCTCTACTTCGCGATGTGGGCTGCAAAGGTAAGGCTATAATTATTACCAGCCAAACAAATATGAAAATTATAAAAGCAGAGGGCGTATTATAGCTAACACCATAATACGCCCTCTGCATCAATATTATGTAAAATCGGTCAGGAACTTCTTTTCACACTACTCGCTCCACTCGTGCGCACATCGCGGATCAAACCGCTTCCTTTATAATGCACATCACTGGCTCCGCTTGCAATTACAGATAATTCTTTATTGACCTGTATACGCACATCGCTTGCCCCAGAAACGTCAGCACTGCAATAATCGGCTGAAAGGTCAAACCCTTTGAAACTGCTGGCGCCACTGGCATCGATAGCCAACTGGCCTACATTACCGGTCAGTTTTACGTCGGAAGCGCCACTGATATCAAAATTGAGCTTAGTGATATTCACCTGGCCTGTCAGGTCGCTGGCCCCGGAAAGTTCAATCCTGGCACCATCCGCTTTCCATACACCAACAATGTCCACATCACAAGCGCCGCTTACTTCCAGCTTGTCCAATTGCTTAAAAGAAATATAAGCTTTGAGTTTGCGGTTACCCCTGCCCCAGCCTTTTTTGGGTTTGTAGTTGATATCCAGCACGCCATTTTTCACTTCCACTTTTATATCTTCCAGGTATTCAGTTTCTCCTGCGCTTACAGCCACTGATTCCTCAGCACCTTGCGTGAGATACACATCAAATGCGCTGGCTAAACGGATCACCGTAAAGTTTTTAGCTTCCCGCACCTGCACATTGGGGTCTTTTATAGTAGGCTGCTGGGCAAGTGCAGCAGGGCCGAAAGCCAGGAGCAGTAATGAGTAAAATATCTTTTTCATAAACCAAGTTGTTTGATATGTTACGCTGCAGGTTTCCGAAAAGTTACAATAAACCGGAATTTTCCTATTTTTGACCCAGTTCTTACATGGTGAAAGCTTGTAAGTTTTCAGCGTTTCCCGGGGTGTTTGCAGCCAGTGGCTGCGATCTGAGATTATACCCGTAAACCTGATCAGGGTAATGCCTGCGCAGGGAAGGAGTCTTTCGTATGTCCTTTCTCCCACAGCATTTCCCTCTCATTTTTTAACCGTTTAAATTAAAAAAATGAAGAGGATTGCACTCATCTCATTTTCGTTCATGGGCTGTTCTGCTATTATGGCCCAGCAACAAACAGGTACAGACAGTTTTTATTCCCTTGCACCCGTTGAGGTCAGGGCCATCAGGGCCGGCGAAAAAGCCCCCTTCACCAAGTCCAATCTCAATAAAAAGGAGATCGGCAAGCTGAACCTGGGACAGGATATCCCTTTTATCCTCAACCAGACGCCTTCAGTAGTAGTTAACTCGGATGCCGGTACAGGGGTCGGCTATACGGCCATGCGCATCCGCGGCACAGATGCCACCCGCACCAATATTACGCTCAATGGCATTCCTTTCAATGATGCAGAGAGCATGGGTGCTTTCTTTGTGAACCTTCCTGATTTCACTTCTTCTGTCAATTCGATCCAGATCCAACGTGGTGTGGGCACTTCTTCCAATGGAGCATCAGCTTTTGGAGCAACGGTCAGTTTATCTACCAATGAGCTCAACAAAACTTCCTATGGAGAGATCAATAACAGTTATGGTTCATTCAACACCTGGAAAAACACTATCAAAGCCGGGACCGGTTTGATCGATGATCATTTTACACTCGATGCCCGCCTGAGCCAGATCACCAGCGATGGCTATGTAGACCGGGCCAGCAGCCACCTGCAATCCTTTTATTTGTCAGGTGCCTATATCGGTGACAGATCATCGCTTCGTTTCAATGTGTTTTCAGGCAAAGAAAAAACCTACCAGGCATGGAATGGTGTGCCTGAATCGATGCTAAAAACTGACCGCACCTATAATTCCAGCGGCACTGAAAGGCCGGGTGCCCCTTACGATAATGAAACGGATAATTACAGGCAAACCCATTACCAGTTATTCTTTGACCATGCTTTAAGCAGCAAATGGCATTTCAACACAGCCGTTTTCCTCACCAGGGGATTAGGTTATTATGAGAATTATAAAGGAGGTGAAAAATTCGCAGATTACGGATTGCCTGACCTGGTGATTGATGGACAAACTATTAGAAGAACAGATCTTGTCCGTCAAAAATGGCTGGACAATTATTTCTATGGCCAGATACTTTCCACTCAATATAAAAGTGACAAACACACGCTTACCATCGGTGGCGGATGGACGGTGTATGATGGCAATCACCATGGTGATGTGATCTGGGCCAAGTATGGTTTTGACCAGGGCCTCCGCTATTATGACCTGGATGCAAAAAAGACCGATATCAATGCTTATGCAAAATGGCAGTACCAGTTTACCAATGCCTTAAGCCTCTTCACTGATGTGCAATTCCGGCATGTGCAACATAAGATGGATGGGTTTGCAGATCGCCCCACCCTGTTCATCAACCGGAAATTTGATTTCGTAAACCCCAAAGCCGGTCTTACTTATGCAAAGAACGGATGGCAAACCTATCTCAGCTATGCACTGGGACAGAAAGAACCTAACAGGGACGATTTTGAAGCCAGCCTTACCAACCAGCCGAAGAAAGAAATGATGCATGATTTTGAAGCAGGCATTGAAAAAAAGGCCGGCCGTTTCCAGGCCGGTGCCAACTTCTATTATATGCTGTACAAAGATCAGTTGGTACTTACCGGGATGATCAATGACGTAGGCGCCTACACCCGTGTGAATGTTCCTAACAGCTACAGGGCAGGCATAGAACTGCAAGGCGCATATGTATTCAGTTCCTGGCTGAATGCAAATGCCAATCTCAGTTTCAGCCGCAACAAGATCAAAAAATTCACTGAATACCTTGATGATTATGATGCCACTGGAGAATGGATAGGGCAGCAAAGCGTGGACCATAAAAACACAACCATCGCTTTTGCACCTGCTGTTGTCGGTGGCGCATCATTGAATTTTTTGCCGGTAAAAAACCTGGAAATAGGTTTGCTGGGAAAATATGTTGGAAAGCAATACCTGGACAACACGCAGAATGAACAACGCAAATTGAATGCTTTTTATACACAGGATGCACGTGTCATTCTCACGTTAAGAAATAAAATATTCTCTGAATGGAATATCATTGGCCAGGTAAACAATGTATTCAACAGGAAGTATGAGCCCAATGGTTACACCTACGCTTATGTAAGCGATGGCGCCATCACTGCAGATAATTATTATTTCCCGATGGCAGGAACGAATTATATGATCGGAGTAAATATCAAATTGTAAAAAGAGAGGGAGCTCCCTCTCTTTTTATTTTATTTTGTCTTGCCAGTTCAACATACCACCAATAAGATTTTTGGTGTTAGTGAACCCAAGTGTATCAAGGATAAGACAGGCCTGTCCGCTACGGTTGCCGCTGCGGCAGTAAACGATCAGCTCTTCATCTTTGAAAGCTTCAAGCTCATCCACCTGCATGGTCTGCACTTTACCAAGAGGATAAAGCAAACCACCGATATTGAATTCGGCATGCTCATGGGGTTCTCTGACATCAACGATATTCAGTTTTTCGCCGGCATCGAGGCGGGCTTTCAGTTCTTCGGCTGTAATTGTTTGCATAATATCTTAATTAAATAGTTATTGCTGCTTCAATGGCATTCCTACGGTATCAACAATCACCGGTTTCTCCTTTTGCAGCTTGATATCGATCATCTGGCCTGAACGGATATAACGGAATCTATGTTCTTCATCATACCTTTCCGGGCGCTGCCAGTAAATATAAGCATTGCAGGAATCTTCAATCCCATCAGCGATCACTGACCCGATAGTGATACCTTGTGCTTCTGCAAGGGTTTGAGCTTCACAATAGGTTAAACCAATCAGTACGGGCACAGGGAACTGCCTGTCCCCTACTCCATCACCCAATACCAGGGAGATAACGCTGCCCATTCTTATTTTATCGCCCGGGCGGATGATATTGCCATTATAGCGTTGTTCCAGTACTGCATTTTTAGCAAAATCAGGGCGGAAAGTTGTATCACCTACGCGCAGGTTAGCGTTTTTCAAAGCCATTTCTGCACTGCGGTAACTATAACCGATCAGGTTGGGCATTTCAACCATGGGCGGCACAGCACGGTTAATAGTAAGATATACGGTGCGGTTTACTTTTACCAGTTCATCAGATTCAGGGATCTGCTTCAATACCGACAAAGGTTTGGCTGTATCAATATAAAGTGAATCCTGTATCACCACTTCAAAGCCTGCTTTTTCCAGTATATCCTTTGCATCCTCATATCCTTTGCCCTGTACCAGCGGCACAGCCTTGGCCTGGTTATGATGAGTAAGCCAGTTGAGCGAAAAGATAAAAATGAAAAAAATGATCAGCGCAATAACGATCGCTGCCAGGATATTGGCCCATAAAGGGCGATGGGTGATGAATTTAAACATTACTGGATCTTGGGGGTTTATACATGAACGCTGATGCAGGTCAATTTATTAGAGCCTCCTCTGTAAGTTTGGTGTAAAACTCTGTAAGGCTCCAGCCCATAGCTTTAACCTGCTGTGGCACTATACTGGCCTCGCTTTGTCCGGGAATAGTATTTATTTCCAGCATAAAAGGCCGCTGGCTTTCTTCATTATAAATAAAATCTATCCGGACCACGCTTTTGCAATTGAATACGGTATATATTTTACGGGCAGCTTCCCTGATCTTATCAGCAATGGCTTCATCTACTACGGCCGGAGTGGTTTCCGTTGATTTGCCCTGGTATTTGGCTTCAAAATCGAAGAACTCCTTACTATCATGCGCTTTCACTTCTGTGATCGGCAGTACAATGATATTGCCTTTTGTTTTAAAAACGCCGACAGTGAATTCGCGGCCCTGGATCATTTCTTCCACCAGCACCTGGTTGTCTTCTTTAAAAGCTTTTTCAATAGCAGCAGCGAGGTGTTCTGCCTTATCAACCCGGCTCATGCCGATGCTGGAACCACCATTGTTGGGCTTTACGAATACCGGCAGCTTTAGCTTATCAGCTACTTCGCTGGCAGGTAAAGGAGAATGTTTGAAAAGGTGTATGGAATTAGCTACAGCAATGCCGGCCATCCTGGCCACTGCCACTGTATATCTTTTATTGAAGGTGATGGCAGAAGTAGCCGCATCGCAACTGGTGTAAGGTATGTTCAGCACATCAAAATATCCTTGCAGTTTACCATCTTCACCGGGTGTGCCGTGCATGCCAATGAATACTGCATCGAAAGTGATCTTTTCATCGTTTACCTGCAGGGAAAAATCATTTTTGTCAACAACTATTTTTTGGCCATCAGCAGCTTCATAAAACCAGCCTTTGGGATTAATATCTATCTGGTAAACATCAAAAAGTTGCCTGTCGAGATGATTGCTGATAGTAACAGCGCTTTTATAGGATATTACTGCTTCGCCTGAGTATCCGCCTGTTACCAGGGCTATTTTTTTCTTCTTCATTATGAATTGATTCAATCAAAAGTAAAAATTCAAAAGTAAAAAACCCCTTAAAAAGCGGCTTTACTTTCGAATTTTGATTTTTGCCTTTTGCATTGGGAAATTAAATAAGAAAGGTGAAGGCCGTTTCTCCTTCACCTTTTTACGACGGGAAATATCACCCGCCAAAGTGTAGCAGCCTGGCTGCTTTGTTAAGTATTTCTAAGATAGAAAAAAAATCAGGCTTGGCTTGTGTTCCAGCCGGTTTTTTATACACATTTTAGATGTGCAGCTTTTCCTTTTTAGCTATCAGTTCTTCTACCGTTTCCTGGTACATATCGTCGGGAACGCAGCAATCGACCGGGCAAACGGCGGCGCATTGGGGCTCTTCATGAAAACCCTGGCACTCGGTACATTTATTGGGTGTAATGTAGTAAGTATCAACGCTCAACGGTTCGTTTTTCTGGTCAGCGCTCACTACGGTACCATCCAGCAGGGTAAATGATCCCTTTACAGAAGTACCGTCCGCAATCGCCCATTCCACGCCGCCCTCATAGATAGCATTGTTAGGGCATTCCGGTTCGCAAGCCCCGCAGTTTATACATTCATCTGTGATCTTAATAGCCATACAATTATGATTAAATGAGTAGAAGTTATTTTTGTGTGACAAAAATACTCATTACGAATGAATTTACAACAAAGGACAGGATTGCTTGATCAACTTGGACAATACATTCTTTCAGATAATGCGGAATGGCAGGCTATCAAAGAAAGGGCTTCTCGGGAAAACGGGTGGTTCACTCCCGAATTCATCGAACTATCCACGCGGCAGGTGGCCAGTTCCTTTCTTCAAAAAGATATCCTGGAAAAATGGACGGCTTCTTATCAGTTGCCGGCCGAAAACCCCAACCCCAAAACAGTCGGTATTGTAATGGCGGGGAATATCCCCCTGGTTGGCTTTCATGACCTGCTTTGCGTTTTCATCAGCGGGCATAAAGCCATGGTCAAAACCTCTTCAAAAGACCATATCCTGCTTCCCCACCTGGTGGGAAAGATGACAGAATGGGATGCATCAGTTGCCAATGCTATTGTATTTGCAGAGCGCCTAAGCGGTTGCGACGCCTATATCGCCACAGGCAGCAATAACTCTGCAGGTTATTTTGATTATTATTTCAAAAAATACCCGCATATCATCCGCCGCAACCGTACTTCTGTAGCAGTGCTTACCGGAAAGGAATCTACTGCAGAACTTGAACAACTGGCTGATGATGTATATGCTTATTTCGGGTTGGGTTGCCGTAACGTAACCAAACTGTATGTGCCGGAAGAATATGATTTCACTCCGTTATTGAGCGTTTTTAAAAAATACAACTACCTCTCCGATCATCACAAATACAAAAACAACTACGATTATAACCTGGCCCTTCACCTGCTTAATAAAAAGTATTACATGAGTAATGAATCGATTTTATTAGTAGAAGAGGTTTCTCCTTTCTCGCCTATCAGCCAGTTGAACTATGAGTATTATAAGGACAAAAAAGAGCTGGCCTCCTCTCTCCAGGAAAATGAGAACCTGCAATGCATAGTGGGACAGGAATATACACCGTTTGGCAGTGCACAATATCCGGCCATTAATGATTATGCGGATGGAGTGGATACAATGAAGTTTCTGGTTGATCTTTAATTTAAAGAAGAGTATCGCCAGGGCTCAAAGGAGGCGCAAAGAGCGTTCTTTGAGCCCTGGCGATACCCCAAATCCCCTGTTCTTTTTCTGCCCAATTGTTAATAAATTTGTAGGGAAGTACGAAGCCCTTAGTAAATGATTTGTTAAACTAAACTGCTGGAAAAGAATTAGGAGTGACAGTTTGTTACTTTGTATAAGCAAAGGCATACTATTTGAAAATACAGATCACAGAATAGATAAGCTGAGCAACATCTTACACAAAAAAAATTGAAAAAGAATAT
Source organism: Chitinophagaceae bacterium (assembly GCA_051954695.1). GTDB lineage: Bacteria > Bacteroidota > Bacteroidia > Chitinophagales > Chitinophagaceae > Terrimonas_A. The sequence goes on along the minus strand of JBQCHL010000020.1, from coordinate 76,415 downwards.
GAAATGGAAACAACTCTTGTTGGTGGTAGCAGTCAGCGCTTCATCAGCCGTTGGCAGTGTTTGGGTCTATGGTAAAGTGAACAAGCCTAAATCTGCCCTCGTGGTGGCAGCAGATGGTAAACTTCCTGTCAATTATGCAGGCTTCAATGAAAACATTGCAGGAGCCCCTGCAGATCCGATTGATTTCACCAAAGCAGCCAGTGCTGCTGTACCGGCGGTGGTACACATCAAAACAAAAATAGCCGCAAAAAAAATAAGCAATGGCCTCCGTGGCGGTCAAGGCCAGGGCAATTCAATGGATGATTTTTTTGATCAGTTCTTCTTTGGCCCGGGTGGTGGCAACATGATCCAGCCTGAGCAAAGAGCTTCCGGCAGTGGCGTGCTGCTGAGTGAAGACGGATACATCGTTACCAATAACCACGTGGTATCCGATGGAAGAGAAGGTGTGGCAGAAGAGATCACCGTTACTTTAAGCAATAAAAAATCTTATCCTGCCAAGGTCATCGGCCGTGATGCCAGCACCGATCTGGCCGTACTGAAGATCGATGCTACAGGTCTTCCCTATATGATCTATGGCAATTCAGACAATGTAAAACTTGGTCAGTGGGTACTGGCAGTTGGTTATCCCTTAACACTGGAAACAACTGTAACAGCAGGTATCGTTAGCGCCAAAGGCCGCACTATCGGTATCAACAGCCGCCAGAGCACTTCACCTGTTGAATCATTCATTCAAACAGATGCAGCGATCAACCAGGGTAATAGCGGTGGTGCGCTGATCACTCCGGAAGGGCAACTGATCGGTATCAACTCTGCTATCCTTGCTCCCAATGGCACTTATGCCGGTTATGGTTTTGCTATACCGGTCAATATCGTGCGCAAAGTAGTAAGCGACCTCATCGAGTTTGGTGACGTAAAAAGAGGATACCTCGGTATCTCTTATACTTCCAGCCCTTCAGCCAATGAAAGCCTGGTAAAACAAGCCGGTCAGAAAGATGGCCAGGGCGTATACGTGCAAACAGCACCTGCAGATGGTGCAGCAGCAGCCGCCGGTCTGAAAAAAGGTGATGTGATCACTAAAGTAAATGGCAATTCCGTATCAAGCGGTATTGAAATGAGCGGTCACCTTGCAAGCCTGAAACCAGGCGAAAAAGTTCCGGTTACTTATGTCCGCAGCGGAAAGGAATATACAGCAAATGTTACGCTGAAAGCAACAGCCAGCAAACTGGAAGATATCAGTTCTACAGAGATAGTTGGCGACAGGCTTGGTCTTGAACTGGAAAATCTCGACAGCAAGAAAGCTAAAGAATACGATATCACCGGTGGTGTAGTTGTTAAGAAGATAAAAGATGGCGGGCCATTCAGCGGAACAAGAATGGAGCAGGGCTTTATCATCACTACTGTAAACGGACAGGATATCAAAAATGCTGATGAACTTGGCCGCTACCTCGAAAATGGTACCGGCAGGATCAAACTGGAAGGTATTTATCCCGGTTATAACGGTACATACACTTACCAGGTGAAACTTGATGATGATTCTGATAATTAATCCATGAATCTATAAATCAGAAAGGCCCCGTGATTGCGGGGCCTTTTCTTTTATCATTATTTTTCATACACTTTATATTCCCAGGCTTCCATCGAAAAACTCTTGTCTTTTGTAAAATCATTTGCTGCACCGGTAAATACATTTTTGAAAGCACCGTTCACCTTATCATCCTCGATAGAGAAATTCAGATTAGGTTCATAAGACAAGTTGATCACCACCAACACTTCCCTGTTACCGTTCTTTCTTAAATACACAAAAGCATGCGCATCATCCGAAGTTTTGACACGATGTGTTTGCACGGCAGGATCACCACCCCGCAATGCAGGATGAGTAGATTTTAAATGCAGCAGGGTCTTGTAAAAATTATGGAGTTGATTTTCGCCTGTCCAGGGAATAGGGTCCTTTTCAAAAAACGCAAGACGCTTGGCCAGCATCGGCAATTCCTGGCCGCTGTAGATCAACGGCACTCCATTCCAGGTGCAACTGAATACAGCCAGCGCATGCGCCATATTACCGTACTTTTCATATTCAGTACCATTCCAGCTATTCTCATCATGATTGGTAGTAAACCATGCACGCATGGAAGAATCGCCAATAGCGCTGTATTCCTGCAAAAGGGAATAAAGTGAATCGAGCGATTGATGCTCCTGGTAAAAATGCCGGGTCTGGTGCATCCATTTCCAGGTGTAGCTTGCATCAAATACTTTTCCGTATGCAGGGTCCTGCAATTCATCAAACTCTCCCAGCCAGAATAATGGTTTCAGTGAATCCACCTGCGGACGGGCTTCTTCCCAGAAATCAACCTGCACCCAGCTTGCCAGGTCGCAACGGAATCCATCAATATCCGTTTCCTTCACCCAGTATTGCATTGCTTCTATCATTGCTTTGCGCAGTGCAGGATTGCTATAGTTCAGCTCAATGATATCGTCCATGCCACTGGCAACTTTGAAGTCGTTGGTGACCGGGTCCTTTTCATAATAATCGGGATGCTCTTTTGTCCACCGGTGATCCCAACCGGTATGATTCGCCACCCAGTCGATGATCACTTTAAAGCCCATGCTATGAGCGTCCTTTACCAGGTTGCGGAAATCGTCGAAGGTACCGAACTCTGGATTGATTGCTGTATAATCCGAGCAGGCATAGGGGCTGCCCATGCTTCCTTTTTTGTTTTTCTGGGCAATAGGTGTAATAGGCATAAACCATAGGGTTTCCACCCCCATATCCTTAAGCCGGGGCAATTCTTTGGCAAAAGCATTGAACGTCCCTTCCTTGGTATACTGGCGTACGTTCACTTCATAAATATTCGTCGTATGTGCCCATTCAACGGGTCTTCGCTTATCCATTGATCCGGAGTTTTTTGTTGAAGGTTGATTGCAGCCAAGCAGTGCCGAAAAAGCCAATACAGCCAATAGTCTGTGTTGCATGTCAATCGTTTTGGTGAAACTAGCAACTAATTGTTATCTAAGGAAATCTTTTGCAGGAAGAAAAATGCGCAGAGTATCTTTGCAGCATGAAAAGCTTCGACGTCCCTATCATCTATCGCAGCCCCCTGATCTCCGCCATTAAGAAGAAGCGGAAGGAGATGGACAAGCTGAAAAAGGATTTCACCCCTACCCTGCTTGATTTTGGCCCGGTACAGATCTTTCTTGCCCGCCATTTTGGCTTTTGCTATGGGGTGGAAAATGCGATCGAAATTGCTTTCAGAACAGTTGACCAGAATCCCGGCAAACGGATATTCCTGCTCAGTGAAATGATCCATAACCCACAGGTAAATGCTGACCTGCAATCGCACGGGATCACTTTTTTACAGGATACTTATGGTAAACAACTCATCTCTTTTGATGAATTGAAATCTGATGATATCGTTATCATCCCTGCATTCGGTACTACATTGGAAATTGAGCAAAGGCTGAACGATATCGGCATTCAAACAGAGAAATACAATACAACCTGTCCCTTTGTTGAAAAAGTATGGAACCGCAGTGAAGCCATCGCAAAAAAGAATTATACCATTATCATACATGGCAAACCAGGCCATGAAGAAACAAGGGCCACTTTTTCACATGCTGCCAGCAATGCCCCTTCTGTGGTTGTAAAAGATATGCAGCAGACCATTGAGCTTGCCGCTTATATTATCGGTAAAAAACCTGCAGAACAGTTTTATAAAGAATTCAAAGGACAGCATTCCCCGGGATTTGATGCGGAGAAAGACCTGCAGCGGATCGGCGTTGTAAACCAAACCACCATGCTCGCCAGCGATACGCAGGCTATTGCTGATTACCTGAAACAGATCATGATCAGCCATTACCAATTGGATGAAAAGAATATTGCGGAACGGTTTGCCGATACTCGGGATACACTTTGCTATGCAACCAATGATAATCAGACCGCAGTAGCCGGCATGTTGCAGACCGATGCTGACCTGGCTATTGTAGCAGGAGGTTATAATTCATCCAATACCTCCCATCTTGTAGAGTTATGTGAAGAGAAACTGCCGACCTATTTTATCAATACAGAAGAAAAAATACTTTCTGCCAAAGAGGTCCTTCATTACAACTTCCATACAAAACAGGAAGTTCTGACAGCTAATTATCTTCCGGCAGAATCTCCTGTTAAAATACTTATCACCAGCGGAGCCTCCTGCCCTGATGCAATTGTGGAGGGGATCATCAATAAACTGACCAGCTTTTTCCCTGAAGCAAAGAAGGTGAGCGAGCTTCTTAATGAACTGAAATAAGGCGATGGCCGATGGCCGTGTATATGACAACGGTAACTGAATAAAAATGCCCCTTAACAGGGGCATTTTTATTTTATCGCTACTCGAAAGTATCTTACTTAAAGTCGGTCATCGGGCTACCATCAATGCCTTACTTATACAGCTGATCATAATACTCATGCGCCATCCTGTTGCTCTCAAACTGGAAGCGCACGTCCTGCATGCTGTTCTTCATCAGTTGGCGCCAGGTGGGATAATCATCATAATACAGCGGCAGTATTTCCTTTTCCAGGATATTATACAACTGATCGAGATCATACTGGTCTTGCTCATGCACAGTCATCTGCGCATAGTTTGCCTTAGGCACTACAAAACCATTATGGCCATGATTGATGAATTCAGGGATCCAGCCATCATCGGTAGAGAAGTTGATGGCGCCGTTCATAGCTGCCGTCATACCACTTGTACCGGAAGCTTCGCGCGGTACGCGGGGATTGTTGAGCCAGCAATCTGCTGCCTGCTTCAGGCGTTTGGATAAGCCCAGCTCATATCCTATCAGCACAGCAATATTTTTATATCGTTTGCTGAGATGCACCAGTTGATTGAAATCACTGATCGCAGGATGGTCAACGGGGTAAGGCTTACCAGCCCAGATGATCTGTACAGGATATTTTGTACTGGAAAGCAGTTTTTCAAACCTGTGTTCATCTGTAGTGATCATTCCCGCTCTTTTATAACCGGCAAAGCGGCGGGCCCATACGATCGTAAAAACATCGGGATTAAATAATTTACCTGTTTGATCAGCCACAATTTCAAAAGCCCTTTTCTTCAGGTATTTTTTGCGGTCATCGATACCGTAATCATCACCTGCTTCGCGGAAGCGGTACAATTGCTTATCGGCCCAGTAACGGTAGTTCTGTGCATTTGTTATTGAAATGATCGGGCACACACCGGGATATTTCGCCCACATTTCCCTGGCTACCACACCATGCAATTGAGATACTCCATTGGCAAGGTGAGCAAAACGAAGTGCAACAAGAGAATGGTTGAATGCATCATCATAAATGCCGGTGAGCTTACGTACTTCATCAATGGAAAGCCCGCAGAAATAACTCATTTTATGACAGAGATAGATATCATGCTTCTCATTGCCGGCTTCTTCAGGCGTATGCGTGGTAAACACCAGTCTCTTTCTTACATCTTCAATATTCTTGAACTTGTTGTAAAGATAGAAAGCAGCAGAAAGCCCATGAGCTTCGTTGAGATGATACAACTCAGGGTTGAAGCCGATGATATCCAAAAGTTTTGCACCGCCTACACCCAGCAGGATGAACTGCGCCACTTTGGTAGCAACATTGGCATCATACAGGCGATGGGTAATGGTTTGCGACACATAATCATTTTCCGGTACATCTGTGCTAAGCAGGAATAAAGGTGCTGATTTGAAAGTTTCAGGATTCAGGTAATACACTTTCACCCACACCGGATGTTCATGCACATTGATCTGAAAACGGATGCCGGTATCTTCCAAAAAACTGTATTGCTTTTCATTCCAGGCCACATCCAGTGTTTGGTCCTGGTTGCGCTCCTGGTCATAATAACCATACTTCCATAAAATACCAATGCCTATCAAATTCTGTTTCAGTTCATAAGCGCTACGCATATGTGAGCCTGCCAGAAAGCCCAATCCTCCACTATATATTTTCAGGGGTTGATGCACAGCAAATTCCATAGAGAAATAAGCGACACGTTTGGCGTAAGGATGTTCTACAGGGTAGGGTACCGTAAAATTGTTAAAACTCATATTGTGTGTTTTTTACACGATGGCGCAAGATAAGACTAATTTGCCCAAATCGCCCGTGAGCCTCAAAAGTAGGGCCAATAGAAAGCATAATCAATGTTTTGACGCCGTTATTTTTTAACCTGTTTATGCAAGTTTCCCACACAAACTTCGAAGAAATAAAATCGTTGGCCGTTGTGCGTTGACCTTTGATCGGGTAATTCTTTCTTGACATCCCGGTCAACGCACAACGGCCAACGAACAATAGATAGCGAGATGAAGATCACTTACGCGTCGTCGTAGTCTTTTTAGGTTTGCTTTCCTTTTTCTTCGGGTACACTCCATCAAAGGAGCAGCGCAACCCCCGCCTTGAGCCGCAACCTTCCAGTTCTTTTAATGTTACAGCAGAATTGGAAAAAGTGAATTGCAGTGAACAGGGATCGCCTGCCTCCCGGTAAATGGCTTTGGTAGGTGATTGCAGGATGGCCTCGCCTTTTAATTCACCGGAGCAATCTCCCTTTTCAAAATGTATGAAGAAACTGACACGGTCTTTTTTTCTTCCATCACGGATGGATACAAGGTTCATTTTACCGCTGCCATAATCTGCAGAGTACTTCAGTTTACGGGGAAGCGTATCGATCGGGTTGATCAGTTCTGCCACTGCATCATCCAGCGGATCGGTCATGATCAGCATAAAGTTTTTCGCATCATTGTTCAACACATATACATCCTTTCCTTCGCTGATACTGCTGCCGGAGTTTTTCCGCCAAACCGATTTAGTGATGGTAAGTTTTTTATCAATGGAAGATGATTGCTGGGTAGCAGGGTTCACATCCACTTTCAGCAAGGGCATGCCTGCAATGAATTGTTGCTTCTTATCAAAAGCCAGTATAAAAGCAGCGCGGTTATTCCCATTGATCACTTTTGCCAGCAGATACGTTTCCGTGTTCTTCATCTTACCAAGGGGATAGATCCTGGGCTGGTTCATTTTACCCATTGAAGCAGAAAGAATGGAATCGGGTATGAACTGGCTGAATATTTTATAGCTGATCCGTAATGAATCATTATCCTTTTTCAGCAAGCTGGTATCCGCTACCTGGAAAGGGAGACTGGCTTCAGGAAAGAAATCAATAAAATCAGCAATTTCAACCGGCTCATCACCAGATAAAGAAGGTTTTTTTGATGGTTTGCATCCCGACAGCCATGCCAGGGATAAGCAAAAGAACAAACAAACGAAAAATGACTTCATGGGCTATCAGTTGGTGAGGCAAATTAAGGCTTTTCCGTGTTATGGTTCCCTCTTGCTTTCTTCGAGGTTTTAATTTAGATTTGTCTAAAAAAATATTTAGCCGTGCTGAACTATTCAACCAGCGAAGAGAACTATATTAAGGCAATATATCATTTACAGAAAGAAGGGACTGTTACCACTAATGAACTGGCAGCGGAATTGAGTACCCGGCCAGCCTCAGTCACTGATATGATGAAGAAGCTGCGCACCAAAAAGCTGGTGCATTATGAAGCTTATAAAGGGTTCCGGCTCACCCCTGAAGGAAAAAAACTGGCCCTGATCATTATCCGCCGGCACCGGTTGTGGGAATTCTTTCTCGCTGAAAAATTAAAATTCAGTTGGGATGAAGTGCATGCAGTGGCAGAAGACCTGGAACATGTGAGCAGCAAAAAACTCATCGATAAGCTGGATGAATTCCTGGGCTTTCCCCGCTATGATCCACATGGCGATCCTATCCCCGATGCCAATGGTAAAATAGAAACAAGCAAACAGGTCTGTCTTATCGATCTGCCTTTGAATAAAGCCGCCGTTGTTTGCTATGTAAGCGATCAGTCAACCGAAATGCTGGAACTGTTGAGCCATAAAAAGATCGGCATAGGCACGCGCCTTGAAATAAAAAAGAAATTCAGTTTTGACCAATCGCTGGAAATCAAAGTACGGCAGCAATCTGCCACTACCATCAGTGGCGATCTTGCAAAAAACATTTTTGTGAAATACGATGAGTAAACAATATCATCCTGATGTTTCCCTGGGTGAAGTGCATGAATCCGTAGATACCACGGCTACCAATCGCCCTGTATGGAGACGCATCTTCTCTTTTTTCGGTCCTGCTTACCTGGTAAGTGTGGGTTATATGGATCCCGGCAACTGGGCCACTGATCTGGCAGGCGGCAGCCAGTTTGGCTACACTCTTATCTGGGTGCTATTAATGAGTAACCTGATGGCGCTTTTGCTGCAAAGCCTTTCTGCCCGCCTGGGTATTGTACGAAGAAGGGACCTGGCACAAGCCAACCGGGAAGTGTATCCGCGGCCCGTCAATTTTGCGTTGTATGTGCTGGCAGAAATTGCGATTGCTGCCACTGACCTTGCAGAAGTGCTGGGTATGGCCATTGGCCTGCAACTGCTCACCGGCATTCCTCTTATATGGGGCGTTCTGATCACTGTATTGGACACTTTCTTATTGCTATTGCTGCAACGCCTCGGCATCCGTAAAATGGAAGCATTTATTATAGGGCTGGTTTTTATCATTGGGGCTTCTTTCCTGATCGAGATCATTCTTGCAAAACCGGACCCGGCGGAAATAGTAAAGGGATTTGTTCCGCATATCCCAAATGATACGGCCCTGTATATCGCTATCGGTATTATCGGCGCCACTGTAATGCCGCATAACCTTTACCTGCATTCAGCATTGGTACAAACACGGAAGATAAAACGCAATAAGGCCGGGATAAAAAGGGCACTGAAATTGAATTTCATCGACAGCGCCATAGCGCTCAATCTCGCCTTTCTCGTGAATGCAGGTATTCTCATATTAGCTGCTGCCGTATTCTTTAAATCGGGCAGAACAGATGTAGCAGAAATAAAGGATGCCCATCTTTTACTTGACCAATTGCTTGGTTCCAAAGTAGCACCCGTATTGTTTGCTGTGGCACTGATAGCAGCAGGGCAAAGTTCCACTGTTACCGGCACGCTGGCGGGGCAGATCGTGATGGAAGGTTATCTCCGCCTTCGCATCAATCCCTGGATGCGGAGATTGCTTACCCGGTTGATCGCCATTATTCCTGCAGTGATCGTGATACTGATAAATGGTGAGGACAATATTGATCAGTTGCTTATCCTCAGCCAGGTGATCCTTAGCCTGCAGCTTGGTTTTGCCATTATTCCACTCATTCATTTTGTAAGCGATAAAAAGACCATGGGCAGTTTTGCGATCAAACCTATTGTGCAGGTTGCAGCATGGCTGATCACTGCCATACTCGTATACCTTAACCTCAGCATGGTAACAGGGCAGGCAGCCGATTTCTTTGCAGAGCCAGGCCACTGGTTCGGTAAACTGATGATCATTCTTTCAGGTCTGATCTTCATAGCGCTGCTGATCATTTCAATCGTTTATCCTTTGCTCAAAAAAAGATGGTCGCAGGTACAGGTGCAATTGCATCCCGAAGCAACGGCCTTGCATTCCCTGGAAGCACCGGCTTATTCAACCGTTGCCGTTGCCCTCGATTTCAGTGAAAATGACCAGAAGCTGCTGGCCCATGCACTGGGCCAGGGAGGGCCTCAAACAAAATATGTGCTCATGCATGTGGTGGAAAGCGTTTCTGCCCGTATTTATGAGCAGGATAGCGATGATCTCGAAACAGAGAAAGACAGGGAGCATCTGGCTTTTTATGCGCAGCAATTGCAGGAAAGAGGATTTGCAGCGGAAGCAAAAATCGGTTTTGGAAGCCGTGCCCGGGAGATCGTAAGGCTGGTGAATGAATCAGGGGCTGGTATGCTGGTGATCGGTGCACATGGGCATAGCGGGATAAAGGACCTGTTGTATGGAGAAACGATCAATACAGTGAGGCATGAGTTGAAGATACCTGTCCTGGTGGTTAATTTATAAAGTATGTTAGCCTATAAAATAATAACCGGCATTTTGCCGGTTATTATAATGCTTGAAGTAACCTGTTGCCATCCACATGTAGCTTTTGGTGAATGGCCTTTATAAAATAAATATCAGGTTTTTGCTTACCGTTCATGATCAGCGAAAACTTTGCATCGCTGATCCCTAATAGCTTTGCTATAAAACCTTGATTAAGCCGCATCTGGAACATTCGCATTCTTATTATGTCCGGGAGGCTGTCCGGCAATGGAAGAGGGTCATGCGTATCTTCATACTGCTCTGCCGCACTTGCCAAAATGCTCAATCGTTCCAGCTCTCTCGTACTGAGATTGTTTTCTCCCCTTTTCATCAGCGCATCAACTTCCTGCAATGTCAGTTCGTATGCCTCTTTTGATTTAATTACTGTTTTACTCTTTGTTTTTACTGATTGTTTTTTTGTTTCAGAAAATTTTACGCCTGATACCTTACCATGGGCATGGCCTCCTGGGTTTGTACGGCGTGTTGCGTTTGACATAATCGATTCTCCGGTTTATGCCGCCCATAACTTCGTTGGGCATCTACTCCACTTAATGTTTAAAGGTCGGAGAGTATAACCTTATTATACTGTGCGTGCGTCCCTATAAATTTTATAAAAAGCGTACGCGTGCGAAAAATGACCCGGGCGATAATTCTATACTTATTACCACCTACATTGAATATCACAAGGCCGTTCTCTGCATAATCAGCAGAGCCGAAGGTCTTCTTCAACTCAGAAAAACTCCCCCAGTCAGCCGTCTTGGCTTCCTGGTACCATTTCCAAACAGCCTTCGCAGCTGTCGGATTCTTTCCAATGAACTGATTTAGAAAGCCTTTACTTATTATAACCATAACAATGGTTTGAATCAGGCCTTCAAGCATATGGCAAATTTAAAATTATTTTAGAAAATCTAAAATAATTTTATGCATCTATAATCACCACTGAATGCTTTTGGTCATTTTAACATGCAGTTCACACCTCTGTTCAGGCTGCCATATTGTTCGTTGGATTATTCCGCAAAAGATGCTTAAACCTGCTAAAGGTCTCCGGTTTGATATTGAGATAAGAAGCCAGGTATTTTTGCGGCACACGGCGCATCAGTTCAGGATTCTTGTTCACAAAAGCGAGGAAGCGCTCACGCGGTGTCATCTTGATCATTTGCATTTGCCAGATATCGCTGATGATCATCATATGGGTGATCACCAGGCGACCAAGCCGCTCCATTTTTTTGGATTGGGTATACAGTTCTTCAAGCTTATCGTAGCGGATGGAAATCACCGTGGACGGCTCAATAGCTTCCACAAAATATTCAGAAGGCCTGCGGCTGAGAAAAGATTGCTGGCTGAGAATGATCTGACCCTCTGTTGAGATCTGGATATTGTTCTCCACCTTGCTTGTTTTGTAATATTTGCGGACAATGCCTTTGGTGATAAAGTTGAAGTAATTCTCTATCTCCCCTCCTTTGACCAGGAATTCTTTTTTACGGAAACGACGCACCTTGAACAAGGGCTGGATGCTCTTTTCAAATTCTTCGTCAGTTATTGCGACGAATTTGCGTAGAAAACCTAAAAACAACTTGATGTTTTCCATAATGCAATAGACCCATTCATGTGTAAAAGTTACATAAAAAAATACGATCCGAAAAAACGTCCGGACTATTTTTTTCCTTTCCCGGCATGGCTTCAGAATTGCTGGCTGAATTAGGCCTGATATATTGTAGCTTTGCCCACCTTCGCTAAAGCTTCGGCGGGCGCTGCCCTCGAAGATTGCGGTTATCAGTTGACGACGAGGGCTTCGGTGGGTAATGCTCACTAAAGTTTGCGGTTATCGGCTGGCAATGAGGATTGCGATAGGCAAGGCTCTCACAAGCTTGCGATCATCAGCGGTTTACGAGGACTGCGACAGCCGAAGCCCTCTGCAGTTTGCGATTATCAACAGCGAACGAGAACTGCGACAGGCAAAGCTCTCCGAAGCTCGCGATCAGCAGCGGTTTACGAGGACTGCGACAGCCGAAGCCCTCTGCAGTTTGCGATTATCAACAGCGAACGAGGACTGCGACAGCCAATCTTCTCCGAAGCTCGCGATTAGCAGCAGCCTACGAGGACTGCGACAGCCGAAGCCCTCTGCAGTTTGCGATTATCAACAGCGGACGAGAACTGCGACAGGAAAAGCTCTCCAAAGCTCGCGATTATCAGCAGCCTACGAGGACTGCGTCCGCCGAAGCTTTAGCGAAGGAGGAAGAAATTTTAAACTCAAAACCTAGCTTTATTATGGCCCAAAAGATCAAAGTTGCTAATCCAGTAGTTGAGCTGGACGGAGACGAAATGACCCGCATTATCTGGAAGTTCATCAAAGACAAACTGATCCTCCCTTATGTGGATGTTGACATAAAGTATTTTGACCTTGGCGTGGAACACCGGGATGCCACCAATGACCAGGTTACTATTGATGCAGCCAATGCCATCAAACAGTACGGTGTAGGTATCAAATGCGCTACCATCACACCTGATGAAGAAAGGGTAAAAGAATTCAAGCTGAAGCAAATGTGGAAGAGCCCTAATGGCACGATCCGCAATATCCTCGATGGCACTGTATTCCGCGAGCCGATCGTGATCAAGAACATTCCCCGGCTTGTTACTACCTGGGACCGCCCGATCATTGTAGGCCGTCATGCTTTTGGCGACCAGTACAGGGCCACTGATTTCGTTGTTCCCGGTAAAGGAAAGCTCACTATCAAATTTGAAGGAGAAGACGGCAAAGTGATCGAGCATGAAGTGTTCCAGTTCAAAGGACCCGGTGTATCCCTTTCCATGTATAATACTGACGAGAGCATTGCAGGTTTTGCCCGCAGTTGTATGAACATGGCACTGTCAAAAGGATGGCCGCTCTACCTCTCTACCAAAAACACTATCCTGAAAAAATATGATGGCCGCTTCAAAGACATCTTCCAGGATATTTATGAAAAAGAATTCAAAGCCCAGTTTGAAAAAGCAGGCATCGTGTATGAGCACCGCCTGATCGACGATATGGTGGCCAGCGCTATGAAATGGAACGGTGGATTTGTTTGGGCATGCAAAAACTATGACGGCGATGTGCAGAGCGATTCTGTGGCACAGGGCTTTGGTTCACTCGGCCTTATGACCTCCGTTTTGGTTACACCTGACGGTAAGACCATGGAAGCAGAAGCCGCTCATGGAACAGTTACCCGCCACTACCGCGAGCATCAAAAAGGCAATCCTACTTCTACCAACCCTATTGCATCCATTTTTGCATGGACAAGAGGCCTGGCTTTCCGAGGCAAGCTGGACAATAACCAGCCGCTGATCGATTTCGCTAATGCACTGGAAGCCGTTTGTATTGAAACCGTGGAAGAGGGCAAAATGACCAAGGACCTTGCCATTACTATCAAACCCAAAGTGGAACATGGTAAAGATTACCTGTACACACAGGAGTTCCTGGATGCGATAGATGCAAACCTGAAAAAGAAAATGGAATTTTAAAAGTTGCATTTTCATCAAATATTAACGGCCAACCTTATTAAGTTGGCCGTTATCTTTATCTTTCCTATATGCAACTCCTCTCCCTCGCCATAGCGCCCGGTATTGCAATCTGCCTTTTCATTTTTCACCGCGATGCATATAACCGGGAACCGAAGCTGAACCTGATCGTCAGTTTCCTGCTGGGCGTTTTAGCAGTGTATCCTGCTGCTTTGATCGAGAGATTCCTGGTCTCTTACAGCGGCAACAGTATTGGCGGTGTATTCATTACCGCTTTTTTATTTGTTGCCCTGGTAGAAGAGTTGATGAAGTTCCTGGCATTGCGCTTTTATGCTTATCCCCGCAAAAGCTTTGATGAGCCGCTTGACGGCATTGTATATGCTGTGATGGTGAGCATGGGCTTTGCAACCCTTGAAAACATCTTGTACGTATGGCAATCAGACCAGTCGGGCCAGGGTTACCAGGTGGCATTTATGCGGATGTTCCTGGCAGTGCCTGCCCATGCTACATTTGGCGTACTGATGGGTTACCATGCAGGTAAAGCAAAATTTGCACAGCATAATAAAACCGGATTGCTGCTGCTGGGATTATTCTGGGCCACGCTGTTCCATGGGCTGTATGATTTCTTCCTGTTCCTCCGCGAATCACCCGATGTAAAATATTTTATTGCAGACGGGCTTTTGCTTGCAGGTGCAATAGCTTCCTTTATCATCGGTATCAGGCTCAGTTTTATTCACCTAAAAAAACACCGCAAACTTTCCCAACAAACTTATAATCCAATGGAGACAATGAGCTTGCGCAAAGCGTATGTACATGATATACCACTTATCCGCGACCTGGCATTCAGAATTTGGCCAACAGCATACGGTCAGATCATCTCACAAGGCCAGATAGATTATATGCTAGACCTGATGTACAGTGAACAATCCCTGGAAAAGCAAATGCAGGAGGGCAATGAATTTGTTTTAGCCTATGATGGTGTAGAGCCTGTTGGCTTTGCATCCGTTGGCCTCACGGAACCCGGGATATACAAACTGCATAAACTGTATGTACTGCCTTCACAGCAGGGGCGCGGCACCGGCCGTTTCCTTATTGAGAATGTTATCAAAGCTGCAAAAGCAAAAGGGGCGCATGCGCTTCAACTGAACGTCAACCGTCAGAACCCGGCAATTGAATTCTATAAAAAAATGGGGTTCTCCATTATTAACGATGTGGAGATCGATATCGGGAATGGATACCAGATGGTTGACCATATAATGGAGAAACGTCTTGATCAAGGATAAAGGAACGCAAAGAACGCGACGGTTATGCAAAGGGCGCAACGTGGCGTACTCCGCGTAATCGCTGCGTTCTTTGCGCTACTCTCATTCGTTGCAACGCAGATACTTCTTCGGGTCCACCGGTGTTTCAAAATCATACACCAGTAGTTCAACAGGCTCTCCGGGTTGATTATAACCAAGCGCCTGTCCAGCTTTTACTCTCTGGTTAGGTTTAACAGCAACAGTACTGATCCCGCTTATCCAGAACCAATAATCCTGGTGGTAGTATACGATTTCCCATTTCCCTTCCTGGTCACGCTGCACTTTGCTGATCACGGCGTCCATTGAAGCTTTTACGACAGTATCGGTATTGCTTGATAGCACCAGTTTCAATTCCTGCTGGGTGTCGTTTCTTTTTTCTTTCGGTGTTATATCCTTGGCTTTTTGAAGTATGCAGGAAAGGATCAGCGAGTCTTTTGGCTGACGCCTGCCTTTTTGGGCTGAAGAAACAGCAGGCATCAACAGGGATGCCATCACAATTGAGGTGATAAGAACAGATAGTTTCATAATGTATTGGATAATGAATAAATAAAAACTTAGTGCTCGTACCCGATAGTGAGCTTTTTGGCCATCTCTGCACTCATTCCTTCTGCAGAAGCGCCATAGCCTGTCACCAGCACGCCTTTTTTCCCGGTATTGCTTTCAATGCCATACACCGCTGCTTCATCGGCAGGGTCGGAATTTCCTTCAAAACGGTATACCTCAACGATTTCAAAATCATTGATATTATACCTGTCCCCATGGCAGATCAGGCAGTTTTCAGACAGGTTGAAATCTGTATCATAACCTCTTGTTTTTAAACCATTCACGGCTGCTGAAACGGTGTCATATACGTACATATCAGGGAGCTTTTGGGTGTAACCAAAGTTAGGATAAAGATTCTTATCAACAGCCCTTATGACCATTAGGCTTTTATAAGGGTATCTTGTACCTTTGCACGCAAAATCAAATACAACAAAATGTCTACAGTATCAAAATCCATTGACTTTTCATTACCCTATAAAGTGGCCGATATTTCACTGGCTGAATGGGGCCGCAAAGAAATACGCCTGGCTGAGGCAGAAATGCCCGGTCTGATGTCTATCCGTGCTGAGTACGGTCCTTCCCAACCACTGAAAGGTGCAAGGATTGCCGGATGTCTGCACATGACCATCCAGACTGCTGTGCTGATCGAAACACTGGTGGCACTGGGTGCTGAAGTAAAATGGAGCTCTTGCAATATATTCTCAACACAGGACCATGCTGCTGCTGCTATCGCTGCCGCTGGTATCGGTGTATTTGCATGGAAAGGCCAGACACAGGAAGAAGCTGACTGGTGTATTGAACAAACCCTGTTCTTCGGTGGTAAAGAAAGACCCCTGAACATGATCCTTGATGATGGTGGTGACCTGACCAATATGGTGCTGGACACTTATCCTGAACTGGTACAGCATGTAAAAGGTATTTCTGAAGAAACTACAACTGGTGTTCACCGCCTTTATGAAAGAGTAGCCAAAGGCACTTTACCAATGCCTGCTATCAATGTGAACGATTCAGTTACCAAATCCAAATTCGATAACAAATACGGATGTAAAGAATCACTGGTTGACTCTATTCGCCGCGCAACAGATGTGATGCTGGCTGGTAAAGTAGCTGTAGTGGGTGGTTATGGTGATGTAGGTAAAGGTTCTGCCGCTTCACTGGCAGGTGCCGGTTGCCGTGTTATCGTTACCGAGATCGATCCTATCTGTGCGCTGCAGGCTGCTATGGACGGTTTTGAAGTAAAGAAAATGGTCAATGCTGTTAAAGAAGCTGATATCGTTGTTACAGCTTCCGGTTGCCGCGACCTGATCACTGGCGAACATTTCAAACTGATGAAAGATAAAGCCATTGTTTGTAATATCGGCCACTTTGATATCGAGATCGATATCGCCTGGCTGAACAAAAACTATGGTCATACCAAAGACACTATCAAACCACAGGTAGACATCTACAATGTAGACGGACATGATGTGATCATCCTGGCAGAAGGCCGCCTCGTGAACCTGGGTTGCGCTACAGGACACCCCTCTTTCGTAATGAGTAACTCTTTCTCTAACCAGACACTGGCTCAGATAGAACTGTGGACAAACCACAAGAACTACGAAAACAAAGTGTATGTGCTGCCTAAGCACCTGGATGAGAAAGTTGCCCGTCTCCACCTGGCAAAGATCAATGTGGAACTGGATGAGCTGTCTCCTGCACAAGCAGAATATCTTGGTATCGGCAAAGAAGGTCCTTACAAACCTGAACACTACCGTTATTAATAACAGTAAATATTTAATGCGAAAGCCATCTGTGAAAACGGATGGCTTTTTATATTTGCGCACCATGGCATTACTTGAAAAGCAACTCGTGGTGAAGAAATCCGCCCTACCTAACTCAGGCAAAGGCCTTTTCACCAAAAAACCTATTCCCAAAGGAACATTGATCGTAGAATATAAAGGACGCGTTACCACCTGGAAAGAAGTGGAAGGCGAAGAGAATGGTTATATCTACTTTGTCAATAACCAGTATGTGATCGATGCGAGGCCTTATAAATCTGCATTGGCAAAGTTTGCCAATGACGCCAGGGGGCTTTCAAAAGTAAAAGGGTTGTTCAATAATTCCGAATATGTGGAAGAGAATGGCAAAGTGTACATCAAATCAAAAAAAGATATACCCGCAGGTGCTGAGATATTTGTAGGATATGGTAAGGAGTACTGGGACACGATCCGCCATAATATCAAAATAGATATTGCCAATAAGAAGGCCGGAAGAAAATAAGTGTAGTGTTGTAAAGAACACCATACATAAATCTTTCTCTGTATATTAGCCCACCAAAAAAATATGCATGAGAAGAATCATTCCCCTCATTCTGTTTATGGCAGCCGGTTTTATTGCGTCAGCGCAAACGCCTGCCAACTACAGCAACTTCAGTCAGCAAACTGCCCGCCTCAATGCCCTGGCTAAAAGCTATCCACAGTATGCGCAACTGCGTTCGCTTACTAAAACAGCCGGAGGCAAGGATATATGGCAACTTACTTTAGGTTCAGGCAATATGGACAGCAAACCCGCCCTGCTGATCGTAGGCGGCACAGAAGGACAGCATTTGCTGGGAACAGAACTGGCTATCGGCTTTGCAGAAGAACTGCTGAAAAACAGCGGCACTGACAGTATCAAAGCCTTGCTGAACAAAACAACTTTTTACCTTTTCCCCAACATGAGCCCCGACGCGATGGAGCAATACTTCAGCTCCCTCCGTTACGAACGCCAGGGCAATACCACCAGCACGGATGATGACCGTGATGGCAAGTTCAATGAAGACGGATTTGATGACCTCGATGGCAATGGCAAGATCACCTGGATGCGGGTGGAATCGCCTGTTGGCCTCTACAGGACGAATCCCGATGACCCGCGCTCGCTTGTAAAAGCAGACCTGAGCAAGGGCGAAAAAGGCATGTATGAACTTTTTACCGAGGGACGCGACAACGATAAGGACGGCGACTTCAATGAAGATGGTGAAGGTGGCGTATGGTTCAATAAAAATTTCACTTTCAAACATCCCTCTTTTACACCGGGCTCCGGTGAATATGCCATTTCTGAAAATGAGACCCGCGCCCTGCTCGATTACCTGTATGAGCGCTTCAATGTGTATGCGGTAGTAAGCTTTGGCAACAATAACAATCTCAGCTCGCCTTATACTTACAATCCCGCCGCTGCCTCGCAAACTATTACCGCAGGCTGGCTCGAGCCTGATGTCAAAGTCAATGCAATGGTATCAGATCTCTATAATAAAGAAACCGGCCTGAAAGACGCTCCCAAAACAACAGCAGCGGGCGGCGATTTTCTTTCCTGGGCTTATTTTCATTATGGACGGTACAGTTTCAGCACACCAGGCTGGTGGGTGCCTAAAACCAAACCTGATTCCACCAAAAAAGAAAAAGCATTCACTGTAGAAGATCCGGGCGCCAATTACCTGCGCTGGGCAGCAGGCCAGGGAATCACCAATACCTATACAGAATGGAAGTCCATACAGCATCCTGATTTCCCCGGCAGAAACGTAGAGGTTGGTGGCATTGATCCTTTTGTGCTTACTACCCCACCTTATAACCTGACCAGCGAACTGGTTAAGAAGAACAACCGCTTCCTGGTGAAGCTCGCCGGTTATCAGCCTGACCTGGACATCCTGAATGTAAAGACAGAAAAACTGGGAGCAGGCATTACCAGGGTAACAATCGACCTGGTGAATAAAGGTGCGCTGGCATCCCATACCAAACTGGGTGAAAGGAATTACTGGGTAAAGCGCATCCGCGTAAAACTGAATGCCGGTAATAACCAATCAGTGATCAGTGGTAAAAAACTGCAGACACTTACTGCATTGAATGGTTATGGTACAGAACAACTGACCTGGCTTATCAAAGGTTCAGGCAAGCTGAATATTGAAGCAGGCAGCCCAACCACTGGCACCAAAACAGTTGATATCACCCTTTAATGTCCTTCAAAACAGATACACGCATGAAACGCACTATTATACATACAGCCGCTTTAATGATGACAATGGCTTTTACTGCCATTATCGCTAAAGCGCAAACCCCGGCGCAGATATTTAAAGCGGCCGGCTCACCCGCCAATCCTAAAGTGGCTATAAGCTGGAATCATTATAATGATCATGCAGCCGTTACCGAAATATGTAAAAAGATAGCAGCAGCCTATCCCAACCTGGCAAAACTCGAATCGATCGGCAAATCTTATAAGGGCCGCGACCTGTGGTGCCTTACCATCACTGATTTCAAAAAAGGTGATGCTTCAAAGAAGCCTGCCATGTACATCGATGGTAATATCCACTCCAATGAAGTACAGGGTACTGAGTTTGCATTATACACAGCCTGGTATTTAACTGAAACATTCCAGGACACCAAGTTCATGCAGGAACTGCTGGCAGAAAAAACCTTCTATATTGTTCCTACTATCAACCCTGATGGAAGAGACAGTTATTTTCATGCCCCCAACACCGCCAGCACACCCCGTTCGGGCGTCATCCCTGTAGATAATGACCGGGATGGCGAAGTGGATGAAGATGGTTATGATGACCTTGACGGCGACAATGAAATATTGATGATGCGCCGGAAAAATCCCAACGGACGCTACCGTATTGACCCTACAGAACCCAGAAGAATGATACAGGTAGGCCCTGATGAGAAAGGAGATTATGAAATACTTGGACTGGAAGGAAAAGATAATGATGGCGATGGATTGGTGAACGAAGACGGTTACACATTTGAATATGATCCCAACCGCGATTGGGGCTGGGGCTGGCAACCTAATAATATCCAGAATGGTGCTTATAAATATCCTTTTTCCCTCCCGGAAAACAGGGCAGTAATGGAATTCGTAATGAAGCATCCTAATATTGCTGCAGCACAGTCATACCACAACTCCGGCGGCATGATCTTACGTGGTCCCGGCGATCCTACAGATCTTGTTACCTATAATCCACAGGATGTAAGGGTGTATGATGTTATCGCTAAAAAAGGAGAAGAACTGATGCCCGGTTACAGATACCTGGTGGTGTACAAAGACCTGTACTCTGCTTACGGCGGAGAACTGGACTGGTTTTATGGCGGACGCGGTGTGTACACTTATTCCAATGAATTATGGACACCCTATTTAATGTTCAATAAAGAAGGCGGTGGCCGGGATGACAATGCTTCCTACCAGTTTGACCGCTATCTTTTATTCAAAGATGCTTTTGTTGACTGGCATGAGTTTGATCATCCGCAATATGGAAAGATCGAGATCGGTGGGTTCAAAAAGAATTTCGGAAGAGCGCATCCGGGCTTTCTGCTGGAAAGCGATGCACACCGCAATATGTCGTTCTCTGTATACCACTGTTATCATACACCCAGGCTCAGTGTAGATACACTGATCGAAAAAGACCTGGGTGATGGATTAAAGCAGGTTACTGCCGTTATCTCTAACAGCAGGATCATGCCTACTCACAGCAGCCAGGACCTGAAGTATAAGATCGAACGTCCTGATTATATCAGCATCAGCGGCGCAAAAGTTGTTGCAGGTATGGTCGTCAACAATGCCGATCTGGATATCAGCACTGAACAAAAGAATGATGCTGCTACCATTGAAGTAAATAATATCCCCGGCCTGAGCACTGTTACTGTAAGATGGATCATACAGGGTAATGCCAAATACACTGTTACAGTAGACAGCCGGAAAGGTGGCACAGCCAGCCGGTCAAAATAAGTAACGTTGCATACTAAAATTTAAAAAGCCCGCAAATAGCGGGCTTTTTAAATTTTAGTATGCAACGTTACTACTCTTTGTGTTGTCACTATTCCCGGCATCCTGACAATGCCATTAACCATTAAACCCAAACCTCTTTATGCAGAAATATCTGCCGGTATTCCTTGTTATCATGTTGTTTGCTTCCTGCAGAAAGCAAAATGGTCAATCGCTCCCACCTCCCCCGGATAAGAAATATGAAGTAATAATAACAGCTACTTTATTTAATCCCTCTAATCACCGCTATGAAGCCACTTGCTGGATCAATGGGGTTAAAAGCATACTGGATGCAGGCACCGCGGATCAGGCATTTTCCTATGGAATAGAAAAAACAGGTACAGATGTTTATATAAGCGGAGGGTTTGCTTATTCAGACCCTTCTGAAGGAAATGAACTGCTTATGCCCTGCTACTGGAAAAACGGGCAAAAGATCGATCTTCCTGTTGATGGCCTAAACATTAGCGAACGTTGTGGTGCAAGTGATCTGAAATGGTTCAACAATTCACTCTACATTACCGGAGATGCTGACCTGCTGCCCGTGATCTGGAAAGTAAAAGATGGTGTTACAACCATTATTCGCTTACCACCCGGAGACGATGTGCTGGATCTAAGAAAAACCGGCAACCTACAGGTATATAATAATCAGCTTTACATAGGCGGTAATCAAAAAAAATTACGTAACGGAGAAACTGTATTCACAGCAGGATACTGGACAATTGATCAAAACGATAGGGTCAGTTTCAATATTCTTGAAGATAATCTACCTTATGCTTTATGCTTCAATATTGCTGTCTCGGCCAAAGGCATTTTTATTGCAGGAGAATATGCCAGTGCCAGCAACTCCACTCCGAGGCCCGTTGTATGGACAGGTTCAGGCCATTTGCCTGTATCTGCCACTTTCAATCCATCCTACCAGCGACTGCATACCTGCGCTGTTGATGCCAAGGGCGATCTTTACCTGAACGTATTTGACATACAGCTATATCAGCCCATAATATGGAAAGTGCCGGCAAGCGGAACACCGCAGTTTATACAACCTGCAGTACCAACTAATGCAAAGGGTTTCTGCCACGCAATAGATATCAGCATCGACCAGTTAGCTTATGTTTATATGTACGAATCGAATGGCAGGTATTATGCTGCGTATACATTCAATGGAAAGGCTATACCACTCGATATTTATAATAGTGAACGGCCGGCTATTCACCGGTTGAAGATATTTTCTCAACAATCCTGACTCTATGCATTCGGAAAACTGAAGGAAACAGTAGATACCAGTTGTTGCTGCCCTTTTGCAGAAATATGCCCTCCTGCAAGACGGGCCAATGATTCAAGGGATCGCAGACTGTAATCCAGTGCATAGCCATTATAGTTATTGCAGTCTTCGATCTCGAGGATCATAATATCGCGGAATTTTTCTGCCCGCACGGTAATATTCCCTTTACGTGCATTCATTAAAACGACTGCCAGCAATTCTTTTATTACAGGAAAGATCTTTGCTTCGTCTTTACGTAAGGAAAATTCTGCAGGTATTTCATTCACTACCTGGCTATCACTTCGGCGCAGGCTTTCAGCCAGCGGATGATACAAAAGATGATCAATAAAGGATTGCAACGATGTACCCGATAAGGGCATAGAAGCAGACACAGAAAGAGATAGAGCCTCCATCATAAGATTGGATTAAAGGGTTTGGATTAATCGGATATCTGCAATCGTTGTTTGGCTATTCAATATAGTTTTTAATTCAGAATAATCCTTGCCCATACCTGTAATTCATAACCCGGATCAATCATTTCCAACAATTTGTTTTTTCAGCTCAAAAAAAACAGTGTTTATACTTAGGAGATGAGGAGTTCGAATGGCTGAAGAAAGGTGATCAAATTTAGTACACTTGCTACTATAGTTCGTTAAGATCCGGGGGCTCTCCCATCTGCAGTATTTCTTAAACATAATGTCTACAGTTTGGAGGCAAGTGCAGCACTGGGAGACCCCGGCTCTTATATTCTTTAAACCTGAATGCTTACTGAACCAGGGCCGGGGTGACAATGGATGATGAACTACAGGTTCCTGTTTGCGTATTGGCAAATGGCCATCCACACAAACAACAGACAGCTAATCTCTTGCATTCCCCTGTCAGAATATCACCTTTTTCTGCCAAAAAACACTGCCTAATTTTCAGTCATTTATTTTGCCCGATAGCGGCATGGTTATCATCCATATAGCTCATTATCGTAGATTTCCTAAGGCCTCAAAGCTATGACATCCCGGATCTGCCTATTACTTTTGACCCGCTAAGTTCATTCACAAGTACAGTGCACCGGCATTAAGAAAAACCAGATCGTCCGTACCCCCCGGTCCTTGCCTGTACCTTCTTCCAATATTCTACGACAGAACGTTTCCTCCTTCCTATGCTGAATCAGTTACAGTAATCCAAACCCTAGGGTCGGCATTGTTTTACCCAAAATGAAAACGATGTTGAACAGGAATTTTATTAAAAAAGGCATTTTCATCAATGGCCTGTTGATCGTGATGGCGATCATCACCACTTCGGCAACCCGCCTGTATTCAGGCAGCCGTGTGTTGTCGGCCAGCAATGATACTGCCCTTCAATGGTTGAGATTCGATTCAGTAATGCTTGAGATCAGCGGCACTTCCGGCGAAGAGCTGACCAATGCTCCTTCTATCGAATTGAATCACCAGGCGGAAGAATTCGTGACCGATTATATCGAACGCAATAACCGCGAATTACAAAAGATCAAAGACCGCAGCGAGCCATGCTTCACAGTAATGGATGATGTATTTGCAGAACGCAATATGCCGCGCGAGTTGAAATACCTGGCCGTGATCGAGTCGCACCTGAAACCTGGTATTGTTTCAAAAGCAGGCGCAGTAGGGGCATGGCAATTGATGCCGGTAACAGCCCGTCACTTTTCTTTAAAGATCACATCTAAGTATGATGAGCGCACCAATGTGCGCAAAAGCACAGTGGCTGCTGCAAAATACCTGGCTTATCTCCATAAGATCTTTGACGACTGGCTGCTAGTGATCGCTTCTTATAACAGCGGTCCTGGTAAAGTGCTGTCAGCGATAAAAAAATCAGGCAGCCGTGATTTCTGGAAATTGCAGCAATACCTTCCTAAAGAAACAAGAATGCATGTAAAGAAATTTATCAGCGCTCACTATTTCTTTGAAGGTGAAGGCAGCATTACCACTCTTACACGCGCTGAAGCAAATGCGTACAGAAAGCAGATGACTGATTATGTTGCTAACCAGAACAAGCGACTCGAGGATTTGCAACATATAAGAGTTGAAGAGAATATCACTGATAGCACCGGCACTATCGCCGGCAATTAATAATAGTCAATCGGCTGGTCACCTGACCAGGGGTTGTTGTTTGTCCGGCCGCTTGCTGTTTCCTGCTATACCGGAGTTTGGGTTTGAATGTTTAATGATACACCCGGAAGCAGGAAACAGTAAGCGGCTTTTTATTTTGTTAAAGAGTAGGCAGTTAGGCTCAAACATTTTTATGTGTGTAGAAAAATCTGTAAATTAAACTATGATAACCGCTATTAGTTTACGCAGGTTGCTTCTGCCTGCTCTTCTTATCAGCAGCTTCACAAACCTGGAAGCGCAGTTGGACACTGCAGTTGTCCGTCAGAAAGTAGAAGCCGGCAAGTATACCTTTATTGCACAAAACGCAATGCCCATGCGAGGGCGAACAGTTCAGTTGACCAGTTTGTATGACCTCAAAATAACCGGAGACTCTGTTATATCCGCCCTTCCCTATTATGGCCGGGCTTATTCTGCTCCTTTTAATCCTTCTGAAAACGGGCTCAATTTCACTTCTGTTTCTTTCGACTACCAGGTGAAGTACCGTAAAAAAAGATGGGAAGTATCTATAAAGCCAAAAGACGTGCAGAGGGTAAGTGAAATGAACCTGACCATTTATTCCAACGGCAGGGCCTCATTGCAAGTAACAAGCAATGACCGGCAGCCTATCTCTTTCAACGGAGTGCTATCACCCAAATAAGTATCATGCGTTGTTTACTGTTCCTTTCTTTTCTGCTGCTGCTTGCTTCCTGCACAACACAGCGCTATTATATTGTCAGGCATGCTGAAAAAGCAGCCACTACTCCCGGCTCTGCTATGACCAGTACCGATCCGCCCTTAACAGATGCAGGGAAAAAGCGTGCAGAAGATCTCAAAGAAGTGCTGAAAACAAAAAAGATCGGCTATATCTTTTCCACCAACACGGTCCGCACCAGGGAAACAGCGGAGCCAACAAGGGCTTATTTCGGGCTTACCACGGAAACTTATACTCCTATGCCGGACGATGCATTTATCAGCCGTTTAAAAGCCTTAAAGAAAAATGCCCTGATCGTAGGGCATAGTAACACAGTGGACGATATCGTAAATAAGCTATCCGGGAATAATTACCTGTCTGATCTTCCAGAAACAGAATACAACCACCTTTTTGTTGTTATCAAAAAAGGGAGGAAATGGAAATTCGAGAGCCTTTATTATGGCCAGTAATCTCCTGGTTCACCTGCTTACAATCTCACCGCTGTTCCGGTAGCGATCACCATCAGCATACTTCCGCTGCCGCCGACTGTTTCAAAATCCAGGTCAACACCCAATATGGCATTGGCTCCCAGTCCGCGTGCTTTTTGTTCCAGTTCCCGCAAAGCATCTTCCTTAGCTTCTTCAATCACCTTTTCATAAGTGGCACTCCTGCCGCCAAACACATCCCGCAGGCCGCCCAGGAAATCTTTAAAAATATTTGCCCCGATAATGCTTTGGGCATTCACGATCCCGATATACTCCTGTACAGGCTTTCCTTCCACCACATTGGTTGTTGTAATGATCATTTGGCTGATTTTTAGGTACCAAATTTAGCTTTTACCGGCGTTCCCGCTGATAAGTATGATGGCCGGTAGTTTTAAATTTTTTCCGGTCCAGCTATTTCTGCAAATTTGCTGCTCAAATTACCGCTCATGAAGTCCCTTTTCCGCTTTGGTTCGCGTGGCCTTATACTGGCTGCTGTTTTATTGGTTAGTAATTACGCCTTTAGCTGGGGGCTTACCGGCCACCGGGTTATCGGTGAAATAGCTCAACAACACCTCAGCGGGAAAGCCCGTAAAGAGATCAAAAAACTGTTTGGAAAGGAATCGCTGGCATGGTGGTCCAACTGGCCAGACTTTATCAAATCCGACTCCACCTGGAATCATGCTTCCCACTGGCATTACGTTGACCTGCCAGGGCATACCCCAAAAGACAGTTTTATCGATCAACTGAAAAAATTGCCGGGAAAGAACCTCTATACCCAGATCCAGGACCTGATGGCACAATTGAAAAATAAAGATCTTCCTCTTCAGCAAAGACAGGAAGCGCTTCGTTTCCTCGTGCATCTTGTTGGCGACCTTCACCAACCATTGCATGTTGGCAGGGATGAAGACCAGGGTGGCAACAAGATCATTGTATACTGGTTTGATAAAAAAACCAACCTTCATACTTTATGGGACAGCATGCTGATCGATTTTCAGCAATACAGTTACACTGAATATGCCCGCCTGCTTAATAACACCGCTGGCAAGGAGCAGATCAAACAATGGCAATCCGGTTCACTGGAAGACTGGTTCTATGAATCACATGTAATGTCTGATTCCATTTATGATGCCACACCGAATGAATCAAAGCTGAGCTACAGGTATAATTACCAGTTCCAGCATGTGCTGGACGAGCAATTGTTGAAAGGAGGATTGAGGCTGGCTGCTTTGCTAAACGAAACTTTTAAATAGCCAGGGGTATCGTAAAGGGTTATATTTTTTTATTGCAATAAAGTCTTCGACTCTTTATTGATACATGCCACTATATCCATCAGGGTTTGTTGTTGCGCCGGGGAAAGACCTACAGTAAATTCCTTATCATCATTTCCCTTGAAAATAAAATGAACTACTTTCTGCGTAGCCATTTTGTTCAAAGCAGTTGGAGTGGTTGCCCCATTCCTGAATTTGAAATGAAAATAACCATCGCAATTCATGCTGCCCGCATTGCGAAATGTGGTTTTAACACGGGTATTTTCCCAGAAGATAAAAACAGTTGACATATCATTGAAGCATTTCCCATTTACTTCAAAAAAGAAATCGATCTCTTTCTTGTCGGCATCAATGGTAAGCGTACCTCCCTGCAGGGTGAGTGCACCCGACGAGAGTTTGGTTTCTTTTGTATAAGGGTCTTTTTCATTGATCAGTTTGCACTCCTGGGCCCCGGCCAGCAGGGGCAGCAACAGCAATGTGGAAAGGATCAGCTTCATCTGCATCTTTTTATTTTAATTTGGGTTAGATGGAGTTCTGCATTCGCATCGTTCCACCGGATTAAATTTTCATTAGGTCAATGTAACCGGAAACCTTTCCGGTTCCGGCTAAAATACAATTTCGCCTGTTTCTTCCAAAATAAGCCCTGTTAAAGTCTTTTCCGGCGAAAGCAACTTCCCGCAAGGCTTTTCCGATACAATTAAACCTGCCCGGGCAGGGTCTTTTGTACACAGAATAGTATTATATTCATAAACCATCACCGACTAAAACGCTGAAGAAGTGAAAAGAGTATTGCTCATATTGCTTCTTACAACATCTTCCCTTCTTTGCAAGGCCGATCATATAACCGGTGGTGAAATGTATTATACCTATGCCGGCAGCTCCAATGGCCAGCATACTTATAACGTAACACTCAAACTTTTTATGCGCTGCAATTCGGGCAGACAATTCCCGAATCCTGCTGTGATGTCTGTTTTTAGTAAAGTATCCGGTTCACGCGTGCAGGACATCACAGTGAATATCAGCAACCAGGAAACGATCAGTCTTATAAACCAGGATCCCTGCATCACCGATCCACCCGAAGTGTGTTATGAAGTAGCCTATTATCATTTTTCTGTTTCGCTTCCTGCATCACCAGACGGGTATACGATTGCCAGCGAAGTCAACTACCGCATAAGAGGCATCAACAATCTCTCTGCAGGCAGCCAGGTAGGGGCCACTTACACCTGTGATATCCCCGGTGCTGCCAATGCTGATAATCACAGTGCACATTTCACCGGCTCGGATCTTGTAGTGGTTTGCGCCGATAATTATTTTTCCTACAGCTTTGCTGCAGAAGATGGCAATAATGACAAGTTGGTTTATTCCTTCTGTGGGGCCTATATGAGCACCACGCCCGGAGTGAACGGTGTGCCTGCAGGCAATCCTCCGTATAACTTTGTGCCATATGCATATCCTGCGTTCACAGAAACATCTCCATTGGGACCTAAAGTAAATATTGATGCCTCTACAGGTTTGATCACCGGCATAGCTCCTGCGCAAGGCATTTATGTAGTAACGGTTTGCGTATCCGAGATCCGCAATGGTGTAGTGATCGCCACCCAGCGGAAGGACCTGCAGATCAATATAGCAGATTGCAGTATCGCTGCCGCCACATTGGAGCAGGATTATATGCTTTGCGGCGATACACGATCTATAACCATCCAGAACCGTTCCACCAGTCCGCTTATTGTTTCGTACGACTGGGCAATATTCAATCCAGCAGGCACCAGCATATTCACCGCCAATACCCCAGCATTGGATTATACTTTCGCTGTTAACGGAACATACACTGTACAGCTTATTGTGAACAAAGGTCAAGCCTGTTCTGATACCAGTTACACTAAAGTGTATGTGTACCCCGGGCTTGAACCTGGTTTTTCTGCTTCAGGTATCTGCATCAGGAAAACAACCTTATTCAATGATGAAACAACCCTTGTATCGGGTTCGCTCAATTCATGGACCTGGGATTTTGGAGAAATTTCTTCACTCACGGACATTTCGAGCCAGCAGCATCCTTCTTATAACTATTCATCGGCAGGAGATAAACTGGTACGGCTTATTGTAACCACAACAGATGGTTGTCGCGACACAATTGACAAGACCATTACGATCATTGAGCGACCTCCTATCCGCCTTGCATTTTCAGATACACTGATCTGCCTGAACGATCCGCTGTCTTTGCAGGCAGATGGCATGGGCAATTTTACCTGGAGTCCCGGCAGTTTTATTTCAGCAACAAACATTCCCAACCCTGTTGTATCACCGCCAACAACCACCTGGTATTATGTGGAATTAAATACGGATGGTTGTGTCAACCGCGATTCCGTGCTGGTGCGCGTAGTAGACCATGTGAGTCTTCAACCGATGAACGATACCACTATCTGCAGCGGCGACACGATCAGGCTGCGATTAGAATCTGATGCATTGCAGTATGTGTGGGCGCCTGCTGGTCAACTGATCAACCCCGCTGTCCAGGATCCACAGGCTATCACGCCTGCCACTACTGACTACCACGTCACGGCTATTACAGGCGGATGCTCTGCCAATACTTCCATTCGTGTTACTACTGTTCCTTATCCATTTGCAAGTGCAGGTGCCGATACAGTGATCTGTTATAATACCCCGGCAATTTTACACGCCTTCACTGATGGGAACTCCTGGTCGTGGTCACCGGCTGCTTATCTGTCCAATGCAGGTTTGCAGAATCCCGTTGCCCATCCTCCCCGCACCACACCATTTGTATTCATCGCCTATGAAAGCACGCGTGGCTGTCCAAAACCTTCCAGGGATACGGTACTGGTAACTGTGTTGCCGGAAATAGATGCGTTTGCAGGACGCGATACTGCTGTTATAGCAGGGCAACCCCTTCAATTGCATGCTAGTGGCGGTGAATCTTACCTCTGGTCACCCTCCTATTCTTTATCAGCCGGCAATATTGCAGACCCGGTCGCAATTTTCAGGGAACCTGCCGAAATGATCCGCTATAAGGTGAATGTGTACAACAGCGCAGGCTGTTATGATTCAGCTTTCGTTTCAGTAAAAGTATTTGCCACCCTTCCTTCCGTTTTTGTACCAACAGCATTCACACCCAATAATGATGGCAAGAACGATGAGTTGCTGCCGGTGATAGCAGGAATGCAGAAGATGGAATATTTCAATATCTACAACCGATGGGGGCAACTGGTGTTCAGCACCTCTGTGAATGGCCATGGCTGGGATGGGCGGATCAACGGGCAGTTGCAGGGAACCAATACCTATGTCTGGATGGTAAAAGCCATCGACTACCTGGGCCAGCCTTATTTCAGGAAGGGAATGGTGACCCTGATCCGGTAATGGCTATGTTTCACGCGCAATGTTTATTTTTGCCTCATCAACAAAACAACAAAGAATGGCAAAATCCAGCAAGGCAAAAAAGGGGATCATCACCGACAAATCTTTTACTTTCTTAAAGAACTATATCAATAATGCTTCACCTGTAGGTTTTGAAACCTGGGGGCAAAAGCTTTGGCTGGAATACCTGAAGCCATATGTTGATACGCATTATGTAGATCCTTATGGCACTGCAGTAGGTGTTGTCAATCCCGATCATCCTTTTAAAGTGGTAATAGAAGCTCATGCAGATGAGATCAGTTGGTTTGTGAATTATATCACACCTGAAGGATTGATCTATCTGAAAAGGAATGGAGGAGTTGACCATCAGACAGCACCCGCTTCCCGTGTGCTGATACATGGTAAAAAGGGTATCGTAAAAGCAGTATTCGGCTGGCCTGCCATTCATACCAGGATCGGCAATGATAAAGAAACCCAACCCAAGACCGAAAACCTCTGGCTTGATTGTGGCGCCCGTAGCCGTAAAGAAGTGGAAGCACTGGGTGTTCATGTAGGTGCCGTGGTAACCTACCAGGATGGGTTTGATGAACTGGCAAACGGCAATTATATCGGCCGTGCTTTCGACAACCGCATTGGTGGTTTTATGATCGCAGAAGTAGCACGCTTAATAAAAGAGAACAAGAAGAAACTTCCTTTCGGCCTGTATGTGGTCAATGCTGTGCAGGAAGAGATCGGATTGCGCGGAGCTGAAATGATCGCACGTCGTATAAAACCCAATATCGCTATCGTTACTGATGTAACGCACGATACCACCACCCCGATGATCAATAAAAATATCGAAGGTGATGTGTCCACCGGCAAAGGTCCTTCGCTTGCCTATGCGCCAGCTGTGCACAATAAATTGCTGGGATTCGTAGAAAAGATCGCAGCAGATAAAGACATCCCCGTGCAATGGCGCGCATTAAGCCGCAGCACCGGCACAGACACGGATTCATTCGCCTATGCCAATGATGGTTGCCCATCCGTACTGATCTCCATACCACTGAGATATATGCACACTACCGTAGAGATGCTGCATAAAGATGATATTGAGAACACGATCCGGTTGATGTATGAAACCCTGGTGGAACTGACCCCGAAAACCAATTTAAGCTATCTGTAATCCAGGTCGTTTTATATACCTGGCAGCGGCAGTAACTTATTGCCGCTGCTTTTTTTGGAATAGAAAAATCACTTAATCGCTTACCATCCGATCCGCTCTCCAAACTTCCCCAATCCGAAATACTGGTTCAGCGATATGTTGAGGCCAAACTGGTTATATGCTGTATTATTCTGGTATTGGGAGCGTGCATACCGTACCTGCAGCTTATTCAATACCAGCGAAACTCCCATGGAAAAACCAGTGAGTCCATTCCCGGAGTTGCCGATATTCAGTTCCTTTCTGCGGAGATAATTATAACCCATGGCCAGCTCCACTTTATCACCCAGGTAAATATTCGCTGCCAGCACAAAGTGCCGGAACAATTTGTCAAAGCTGAACTTGCCACTCCCATTCCTAAAGCCATTACTGTTATTGAACACCGTATCGTTATAGCTTAAATCAAACTGATGAAGATGATGTGCTGTAATGGAAAAACCGAAAGGAGAGTTCTCCAGGCGCTTGCTCAATCCTGCCTGCAGGTCAAAAGGAAGATCATCCGGATCTGTACCATCATATTTTTTCAATTGCGTGCCCATATTCTTCGCCACTACGGACACAGAGAGGGCATTGGCTGTGTCATGATATAAAACACCAACATCCGCTGCAATCCCGCTCGACCGGTATTGCCCGTAATTTGAATGAATGAACTTGACAGTCATTCCATATTGCCAGCGTTGCAGGTAGCGGCGCGAAGCGGAAACCTGCATCACCCAATCAGTAGGCCGGAAACTGCCCAGCAAATTTCCCGCTGCATCGGTTTGCGACAGGGTACCATAGTTCAGGTAATTCAGCCCCCATAAAAAAGTAGTGTTGAGTTTTGCATGATGATATCCAAGCGACAGATGATATGCATCTATTCCATCATAAAAACTATTGAAAACAGTATTCATCTGCGTATGCATTGCCGGGCTAAGTAAAGCAGGATTATTAAATGCCAGGCCTACATCATTCGACACTGATGATACATTCACTCCTCCCATTGCTGAAAGCTGCGGAGTATTGGGTAGCTTAAGGAAACTAAATACAGAGTTGCCGCCCAATGACTGGGCCTGCAGGCTTCCGGAAAAAAGCAGGAAAAATATGATGGATCTCCTTTGCAAGGATACGAAGATAAGCGATGGTTGTTGTTCGATGGCAGCCCATCGGCCATTCGAACAACAACCATTGTTCTTTTTATACCAGCGCCAGTTCCAGCACCTGTGCCATCGTTTTCACATAATGAAACTGGATGCCTTTAATAAAGTCTGACTCTATTTCCTGCACATCCTTTTCATTCTGCCAGCAAAGAATGATCTCTTTTAATCCGGCACGTTTGGCCGCCAGCACTTTTTCCTTGATGCCTCCAACCGGCAACACCTGTCCACGGAGGGTTATTTCGCCTGTCATAGCAAGAAATGGTTTTACTTTCCTGCCGGTAAGTGCAGAAGCTATTGCGGTCATCATGGTAATGCCCGCGCTGGGGCCGTCTTTTGGCACAGCTCCTTCGGGAACGTGTATATGGATATTCTTCTTCTCGAATAGTTTTTTATCGAGCGGGAATTTATTCGTGTTGGATTGCAGGTAAGTAAGCGCTGTGCTTGCGCTTTCCTTCATCACATTACCGAGGTTACCTGTCAATTTCAACTCGCCTTTTCCATCGCTCAGGCTTGCTTCAATAAACAGGATATCGCCGCCAACATAAGTCCAGGCAAGCCCAACAGCCACTCCGGGAATATTAGCAGTTTTATATAGTTCATTGCTGTATCTTGGCTTGCCTAATATCTTCTCAATATCTTCTCCTGTAAGTGTGGGTTTCAACTTGCCTTTCATAGCCAGTTGCCTGGCCTGGTAACGCATCACGGATGCTATTTGCCGGTCGAGTTCACGGACGCCGCTTTCACGGGTATAGTCCTGTATCATTTTTTCCAACACCTTATCACTGATTTTGAAATTGGAATTTTTCAACCCATGCAGTTCTTTCTGGCGGGGAAATAAATGACGTTTGGCAATCTCCACTTTTTCTTCCACAGCATAACCGCTGAGGTCAATGATCTCCAGCCTGTCGCGCAAAGCCGGTTGGATGTTCTGGATATTATTGGCCGTGGCTATGAACAACACTTTGCTGAGATCATACTCCAGTTCAAGATAATTATCATAGAAAGTATTGTTCTGTTCAGGGTCCAGCACTTCCAGCAGGGCGCTGCTGGGATCGCCCCTGAAATCATTACCCACTTTATCTATTTCATCCAGTATCATTACCGGGTTGGAAGTTTTTACTTTCCGCAGCGATTGAAGAATGCGGCCGGGCATGGCACCGATATAGGTTTTACGGTGACCACGGATCTCACTTTCATCGTGCATACCACCAAGGCTAAGACGTACGTACTTACGGCCAATAGCATTGGCAATGCTGCGTCCAAGGGATGTTTTACCAATACCGGGAGGGCCAACAAAGCAAAGGATCGGGCTTTTCATATCGCCTTTCAGTTTCAGCACAGCGAGATATTCCAGTATGCGTTCTTTGATCTTGTTCATACCGAAATGATCTATATCAAGCGTCTTCTTCGCTTTTTTGAGATCATAGGAATCTTCTGTGGTTTCATCCCAGGGAAGATCGAGCATGAGATCGATATGGTTATACACTACTGAGTAATCAGGTGTGGATGGATGCATCCGTTCCAGTTTTTCAACCCCTTTCTTAAAAGCTTCTTTTGCAGCAGCAGGCCATTTTTTTGTTTCAGCCTTCTTCTGCATTTCTTTTATCTCCTGCGCATTGGAATCGCCACCCAATTCTTCCTTGATACTTTTCAACTGCTGCTGAAGGAAGTATTCCCGCTGTTGTTTGTCGAGTTCAGTCCTTGTTTTGGTGGTGACTTTATTTTTCAGTTCTGCAAACTGCAATTCCTTTTGCAGCAATTGCATCAATATATCCGCACGTTCCCTGATATTATTTATTTCCAGCAGTCTTTGCTTTTCACCGATCTCTGTATTCAGGTTGCTGGATACAAAATGGATCAGGAAAGAAGGGTTCTCGATATTCTTTAAAATGATCGATGCTTCAGTGGGAATATTTGGAGAAAGCTGGATGATCTCTGTTGCGAGGTCTTTAATATTGGAAACATAAGCATCAAAATCCCCATCTTTCGGCAGTTCTTCTTCTTCCAGTTTTTGTATCCTGGCTTTGAAGTAAGGAGTTTCTGCAACGATCGCCTGAATGGAAAAACGGCTTTTGCCCTGGATGATAATAGTAGTGCCTCCATCGGGCATTTTAATTTGCTTGACTATTTTAGCTACTGTGCCCACGTTCTCCAGGTCTTTTACGGTAGGATCTTCCACAGAACTGTCCTTCTGGGCCACCACGCCTATCAATTTACCGGCTTTATAAGCGTCATTTACTGCATTGATGCTCTTGTCGCGCCCCACGGTAATGGGAAGCACAACACCGGGGAATAAAACAGTGTTCCGCAAAGGCAGAAGGGCTATCTCATCCGGTATTTCAACCGCATTGGTATCTTCTTGTTCGCTCTCGTTCAGTGGAATGATTGGTAAAAAATCCATTTCGTCTTCGGGGCGCAATAAAAATTTTTCAAAACTCATAATCAGATCTTCTTTAGACAATGTGTCATCCTCCCGGACCGGATGGTAAAAATAAACCGGGAAAGTATGTTGTCAAGTATCATGCCGCCGGAAAAGGACTGCCAAACCTGGTATAATCCAGGCTGTTTTATTTTCAATCCCGCCAAAAAGGGAACCGGTAAGGCGATAGGCCGAAAAGTACAGCAAATCCTGCTGTTTTTCCAATCCTATCACCTTACCGGCCCAAAAAATAATCCTGGCGCCTGGGTTATAAAGCAAACCCGAGAGACACCTGGAATCCCTGGTTTTTCCACTTGTCCCGGTTGTCTATATCATTAATATCTTTCAAACCGACAATATAACGGCCGCTGATCCGGAGGGCACTCAGGTTAAGTTGCACACCGCCGATCATGGCAAAATCCCCGTCGCTGAAAGCCTTTCCACCATTCTGCAATAAAGTTTTGCTTTGGTCCATCAGAATACTGAACTGCGGACCTGCCTGCAGACTCAAAAAATTCCCGAGCAGTTTATAATTAAGCAGGATCGGGATGGAGAGATAATTGAGCTTTACTTTACTCTGATCAGAATTAAAAACGTTTTGATACACATGATTCATGTTACTGTCAACCGTGGTGCTGTATTGGTTGAACAATACTTCGGGTTGTAGCCCGAATTTTTTACCCAGCCCTATTTCTGCAAAGGCGCCGAGATGGTAGCCATAGGAAAACTTGTCTTTGAATGAATGACCATCTACTTTGGTAATATTGGCGCCTCCTTTAAAGCCAATATGAAATTGCGCCATCAGGGATGATGATACAAACATGGCCGCCAGCAGCGGTGACAGGAATTTTGCTTTCATACTTTTTTATTTTTTGTTTCAAAAAGTCAAGGATGATGCCATCCAGGAACGCCCGTTGTTAAATAAGCTGTAATGATGTGTAAAACAGTTTTTTCGACACTGTTATTGCTAGACGAGTGTGAAGGTTTATTTAAAACGGCTGTTGAAGTGTCAACAATTCTGAATAAAGAAACCCCTATAGAAGAAAAAGTTAAAGTAAATTAACATGGGAAATGCCAGTAAACAGCAAATGTCCTGTTATGCATAATAAAAGTAGCGTCAGCCCCATTTTTATATTTACTAAAAATAACTACTCGTGTCAAAGTCTTTAAGCCTAGCCAAAATCGATCGAATGTTCCATCTCGGGTTTAAACTGGCTTTTCAGGTAAAGGGCAAGAGAAAAAAATGGGATGAGATTTTTGCTCTGTGGTATGCTGCTTCAAAAGGAGGGCACAAACGAGCGCAATTCTATCTGGGCACTTGCTATGATTATGGAAAGGGAACGAATAGAAACACTAAAGAGGCCTTTAGGTGGTATTGGCAAGCAGCCAAACAAGGACACATGGAAAGTCAATATAACCTGGGCTTCTTTTACCGGGAAGGAGAAATAGTAAAACAAAATTATAAAAAAGCGGTGTACTGGTTTAGCTTGTCTGCTTTGCAAGGAGACACGGAAGCACAACGGGATTTGGGCTACTGTTATTTTTATGGCAACGGTGTTAAACCTGACCAGGTAAAAGCGGTTTACTGGTATAAAAAAGCAGCGGCTAAATTCGATTCAAAAGCTTTATATAATCTCGGCCTTTGTTATAAGCACGGAGAAGGTGTGAAGCAATCAAACAGATGGGCGATACATTACTTTACTAAAGCAGCAGAAGCCGGGAATAGAAAGGCTAGGAAAAATTTAAACCTCGTCCTAAATAAAAATTACTGATTTAGCTCCTTCGGCTTCCCGAGGCTACAAGGAGTGGGCTGGTGAGGCGTTATACTGTATAATTTTAAGCCAGCTCAATCACCGTGATCTCCGGTAATATCCCCACCCTTCCCGGGTAACCAATAAAACCATAACCACGGTTTACATACAATTTCTGTTTGCCTTCTTCATACAAACCTGCCCATTGCCTGTATACATATTGCACGGGACTCCATTTGAAGCCTGGCAGCTCCACGCCAAATTGCATACCATGTGTATGACCTGCAAGCATCAGATCCACATCTGTATATGATTTCCTTACTTCGGCATCCCAGTGAGAGGGATCATGGCTCATCAATATTTTAAAAGGATAAATATCTGTTCCCGCATGCGCTTTTTTCATATCGCCATATTTGGGAAAGTTGGCCTTACTGCTCCAGTTCTCAATTCCCAGCAAAGCGATCGTATCATTTCCTTTCTGAAAACTGACATGTTCATTCATCAGCAAACGCCAGCCAAGTTCAGCATGCACCTGTTTAAGCCGGGCGAGATTCGCTTTTTTTTCTTCAGGACTATTCCATTCCATGTAATCTCCATAATCATGATTGCCGAGGGTGGAATAAACTCCCATTGGTGCGTTCAGTTGGTTGAACACATCCATATAATCTTCCATCTCATCTGCTGTATTATTCACCAGGTCGCCGGTGAAAAGGATGAGATCGGGCTTTTCCTTCATTATTTTTTCAACGCCTTTCTGTACTGCTTTTTTGTCGGTAAAGCTGCCGGAGTGGATATCAGAGATATGAACGATCTTCAATCCTTTGAAAGAAGCCGGAAGATTTTCAAATGCCAGCGACATCCTTTTAAGCTGGTACTTGTATTTATTTCCAAATCCATATATCAGGGAACCAAACAATCCGCCCCCTACCAGCATACCTGTCCATGAAAGAAAGATGGAGCGGGTGATCTTTTCACCCTGCTGCAGAGCTTCACCCTCGGTATTGGAAAAGAACAGTTTACCGGCTACCCACTGTATCCCCCTCCTGATATCATCGATCAGGAAAAACACGGCGGCCAGTACTTTTGCGAAGAAAATGCCGGCGATCATGGCAAAAATAGTGCTGCGGGCCAGTTTGGACTGATGGTCAAAATGCAGGTAAGGCAGGATAAGGAGGGTGACGATAGCCCCGGCGGAAAGCACCCAATAGCCATAATGAATGATCAGGCGGGTCCGGGAGCCGGCAGAGGCGCTTACCACTTTTACTGCCTGGTACACATAGAAATCGAGCAGCACCATAAAACCGATCAGGATCCACCAAAAAGGAGAGTTTCGCATAGTTAAGCTTCAAAATTAAAGATCAGGACTTTACGGATAGTTTTTTGCTGAACACTTATTTTTGCCGGATAGTTCACGAAATGGGCAAAACTAAATTTTGCGGTCTACCCTTCAGACGGCAATTTTACCCTGAACAAAACAATCTGGAATATCCTTATGGCAAGAATCATTGGTGTGGCAAATCAAAAAGGGGGTGTAGGTAAAACTACGACAGCTATCAACCTGGCTGCCAGTTTTGCTGTGCTTGAATACAAGACCCTGCTGGTGGACGGTGATCCGCAGGCCAACAGCACCACGGGTGTTGGTTTTGACCTGCATAATGTCACCCAAAGCCTGTATGATTGCATGGTGAACCAGGCACAGGCAAAAGACGTGATCCTGAAATCAGAGATCCCCTATCTTGACCTGCTGCCTTCGCATATCGACCTCGTAGGTGCGGAAATTGAGATGATCAATTATCCCAACCGCGAAACCGTATTAAAAAACATGCTCGATGCGGTGAGGAATGAATATGATTTCATTATCATTGATTGTTCCCCCTCGCTGGGCCTGATCACGGTAAATGCCCTGACTGCTGCCGATTCGGTGGTGGTGCCGGTGCAATGCGAGTTCTTTGCCCTGGAAGGGCTGGGTAAGCTGCTTAACACGATCAAGATCGTGCAAAGCCGGCTAAATACGGCATTGGTGATTGAAGGCATCCTGATGACGATGTACGACGGAAGGCTCCGCCTCTGCAACCAGGTAGTAAGTGAAGTGCGCCGCCATTTCGACGATATGGTATTCAGCACTATCATTCACCGCAATGCCCGCCTGGCCGAAGCGCCCAGTGTAGGCAAGCCCGTGATCCTGTATGATGCACCAAGCAAAGGTTCGATGAATTACCTGAACCTTGCCAAAGAGATCCTGCAGAAGAACGATATGACGAAGATCAAAAATGACGAAAGAGTGCTGGAAATATAATCCGCCGTAGCTTCAGCGAAGGTGGATAAATAAACTGCAAACCATCCATGACGACCCCTAAACAGAACAAAGAAGCTCTTGGCAAAGGAATCCGTTCTTTGCTGCAGGGCATAGACAGCGACCTGAAAACGGGTACAGGAAACCTGAAGCCTGCCGTGGTGGAAACCGCTACTGCCACCAACCGCATCCCGGTTGAACAGGTGGAACCCAACCCCAAGCAACCCCGCCGTGATTTTGATGAGCAGGCATTGAAAGAATTGTCTGAATCCATCAAGCTGCATGATATTATCCAGCCTATCACTGTTTCTAAATTGCCTTCCGGCAAATACCGCCTTATATCCGGGGAACGCCGCTGGCGCGCCTCCAAGATGGCCGGCCTTAAAGATATACCCGCTTATGTGCGCCAGGCCAATGATGCTGAATTGCTGGAACTGGCCCTGCTGGAAAACCTGCAACGTGAAGACCTGAATGCCATGGAAGTGGCACTAAGCTATAAACGGATGATGGAAGAGCTTAGCTACACCCAGGAACAGGTTGCTGAAAGAATGGGAAAGGACCGCAGCACTGTAGCTAATTTTATCCGCCTGCTCAAACTACCTCCCGATATACAACTGGCTGTACGCAGTGGTGAACTCAGCATGGGGCATGCACGTGCGCTTATTAATGTGGACACAGTAGATAAGCAATTATATATCTACAAAGAAATAAAAGCCAAAAGCCTGTCTGTAAGGCAAACAGAAGCCCTGGTACGCAACATGTACAAACAGGGTGGTGCTGTTAAAAAAACAACAAAAAACACCCTTCCGACTGCTTACCAGAAAATTGAAGATAACTTAGCCACCCATTTCAGCACCCGCGTAAAACTGAAGCATAGCCGTAATGGCAGCGGGCAGATCACCATTGATTATTATTCCCAGGAAGAGCTGAATAAGCTGCTCCACCAGATGGATATCAAAATAGGATGATAGCGGGAATAAGCAATATGTAGAAAATGAGGAATAAGACATTTTACAGGATCTCGTTTTTATTACCGGTATGCTTAATTCTTATACCTTACTTTTCCGTTGCTCAGGTGATCGATTCTACAAAGACAAAACCTGCATTGGCGGTAATAGATACTATCAACCCTACTCCACCTGCAAAAAAAGTAAGAATATACAATCCCGGTAAAGCGGCCCTGCGTTCGGCAATAGTTCCCGGACTTGGGCAGATATACAACCGTAAATACTGGAAAGTGCCAATTGTGTATGGAGCCCTGGGAACCACAGCCGGTATTTTCATTTATAATCTTCAATGGTACAAGCGTACACGCTATGCATATAAAGCAGTAGTGGATACTACCGGCGCCGCATGGCCGGATATATATCCAGATCTCCAGTTTTTAGTTGACCGCAAAGACGCGCAGAACCTT
Source organism: Chitinophagaceae bacterium (assembly GCA_051954695.1). Taxonomy (GTDB): domain Bacteria; phylum Bacteroidota; class Bacteroidia; order Chitinophagales; family Chitinophagaceae; genus Terrimonas_A. Next base: position 35,952 of record JBQCHL010000020.1, on the reverse strand, counting down.
TCTTATCTCCGTGATCAATATCGCCGTGACATTGATTACTCCGCTGTATTCTTCCTGATCTTCTGGGGCCTGAATGTTGTAGATGCTGCTGTAGATGCGCATCTCAAAGGCTTTGATGTAAGCCCTGATCTCACACTTCATGTAAAACCGACCCTGAGCCAGATGGCATTTACGAATGGCCCTGCACTGAGCCTCGTTTTTGATATCGGAAAAAAGAAACCGGCTTTGGTGACGTCGAGGTTTTGAGTTGTTGGCGGTTGTTCGTGATCGTTGGCCGATGGCCGAGTGACCAGACTTCTACGCAAGTCAAACCCAGTAGATGGAAAAGGAACTACCGATGCCGGTTTGCGTGTCGGCCAACGATCACGAACAACGCTCAACGTTCTCTATATTTGCAAACTCAAACAAAACAACTATGCGCATTGCACTGCTTGGTTACGGCAAAATGGGAAAAGCTATTGAAGAGATCGCTTTAGAGAGAGGTCATGAGATCGTATTGAAGGTAAACGAAGAAAACCTAGAGGATTTCACCCGCGACAATCTACTTCGCGCAGAGGTGGCCATAGAGTTTACTAATCCACACAGTGCTTACGAAAATGTGCGCCAAACGATCGGATTTGGAGTGCCGGTAGTCAGTGGTTCAACCGGCTGGACAGAAAGGCTCGGAGAGATTGAAAAATATTGCAAAAAGCAAAATGGTACCTTTTTATATGCCAGTAATTTCAGCGTGGGGGTCAATATCTTTTTCGAATTGAATAAAAAACTGGCCGCTTTGATGGCCCCACACAAAGAATATTCCGTGACACTGGAAGAGATCCATCATACCCAGAAAAAGGATGCTCCCAGCGGAACGGCCATTACTCTTGCCGAGCAGGTGATAGCGGGTATTCCGGGCAAAAAGAAATGGGTAAATGAAGTCAGTGCTGACTCCAGCGAACTGTCGATCATCAGCAAAAGGATCGACCCTGCCCCTGGTACCCACACCGTGAAATACTCCTCCCCCATTGACGATATTGAAATAACCCATACGGCTCATAACCGGAAGGGATTTGCCACAGGCGCCGTTTTGGCCGCTGAATATATTCACAGCAAAAAAGGTATCTTTAGCATGCGAGAAGTCCTCGGACTTTGATTTGTTAAATACCTTTACTATGAAGAAACCCTTTGCCTTAATGGCGATGGTCTGTCCTTTATTGTTGATGGCACAGAAGAAAACGCCTGCCATCGACAGCCTGGAGAAACTGCTTATAACACAAAAGGGCGAAGCCCTTGCAGAAACCTATTCCAACCTGGCCTGGGAATACCGTCTGGTTGACCGGGAAAAAGCCATTGCCTATGGCAACCAGGCCCTGGAAAAAAGCCAGGAAATCCCCTCCCCGTCCCATATCGCACAAGCCTACAATGACCTTGGTATTATCTATTTTGACAAGGAAAGATATGATACCGCTATAGACCTCTATAATAAAGCACTGGGTATCCGCCAGGACCTGAAAGATGAATCAGGCATTGCCAAGCTCCACAATAAGATAGGGATCGTTTATCAGAAACAAGGCAGGTTGGATGAAGCATTAGGTCACCAGTTAAAAGCCCTCGAGCTTTTTGAAAAGCAAGGCGACGAAAGAGGTATTTCCTATTCGTTGAATAATGTGGGCCTCGTTCAGCAAGACCTTGGCAGAAATGCAGAAGCCATCAAATACCATGAAAGATCTGTTGCTTTAAAAGAAAAAATGGGCGACTCATATGGGTTGGCCGGTTCATACATAAACCTGGGTGGCATTTACCAGCAACAAAAAAACTATCCAGAATCAGAAAGCTATTATAAAAAAGCTGTAAGCATTTCGAGGGAAATTGAAGACAAGGACTATCTCTCCAACTCGCTGAATAATCTGGGAAAATTATATTTCCTGACCAATGAATTCAATAAGGCTTTGCCACTGATCCATGAATCACTTCGTCTATGCAAGGAGTTGGGCGATACCAAAGGCATGGTAAACTGTCTGATCAACCTGGGTGATGTGTATACGGCAGAAAAAAAATATGACAGCGCAAGGCTCATCCTGCAGGAAGCATTGCGAAAAGGACAGGCTGCAGTTAATTGTGCACCCGAAGTGATGCAAGCCTTGCTGTCCTTATCCGTATTGTATGAAAAAAGTGGCAATAGCCAGGCCGCGCTGGACATGTATAAACGCTATTCGGAAACGAAGGATTCCATGTTTACCGAGCAACTTGGTCAAAAGGTAGCGGAAATGGAAACCCGTTTCAAAACCGCAGAACATGAGAAAACCATACAGCAACAGCAATTTGCCATACAGCAGAAAAACTATTGGCTTGCAGCAGTCATCAGCGTGTTATTGCTTGGCACACTGGCTGTTTATTTTTTTTACCGCCGCTATAAGCACCGCCAGCAAATAAAACTGCAGGAAGAGATCATCCGTCAGCAGGAACTGTCCGCGAAAGCAGTAATCATTGCAGCAGAGGAAGAAAGACAGCGTATTGCCCGCGATCTTCATGACGGCATAGGCCAAATGATGAGCGCTGCAAAAATGAATCTCTCTGCTTTTGAACTGAGCCTGCCGCCGCAAAGCGGGGAACACCAGGCATCACTTGAAAAGATCATCAACCTGGTTGACCAAAGTTGCCGCGAGATCCGGCAGGTATCGCACAATATGATGCTGAGCACTTCTTCAAAAAAGAATCTCGAAGAAGCCTTAAAGGACTTTATCAACACCATTGATCCAAATGTTTTGAATGTGCACCTGTATACGGAAGGGCTTGAAGAGAAACTGGACGCCAATACAGAAACCATGCTTTACCGCATTATCCAGGAATGTGTTACCAACGTGATCAAACATGCCAATGCCACCACGCTTGATATCACTATCCTGAAAGATGGGGATGGGATCAGTGCAACCATCGAAGACAACGGAAAAGGATTTGATGTAACGGATAAAGAAAAATTCAGCGGTATTGGGCTGAAAAACATCCATACAAGAGTGGAATACCTGAAAGGGACCGTGGACACGGATTCAGCACCGGGAAGAGGCACAGTAATAACACTACAAATACCCTTAGGGGCCTAAAAATAATTGGGAGTTTCTTTTACTTTTCACTTAATCATATTATTTTAACTGCACCGCCATGCTCAAGAAAGATCAAATAAGCATCGCTATTGTCGACGACCATCAGATTGTGATAGACGGCTTATTGTCTATGCTCAGACACAATGAGCGGATCAAATTTATTATCACCAGCACCAGCCCTATCGAGATCATTTCCATGCTGGAAGAAACCCCTGTTGACATATTGCTTACCGATGTGATGATGCCTGTATTGCGCGGAGATGAACTGGCCAGGATAGTAAAACAAAAATTCCCCGGTATAAAGATCCTGGCACTTTCCATGAGCGGAGAAGGGCAACTGGTGAACCAAATGATCGAAGAGGCCAATATCTCCGGTTATATGCTGAAGAATATCAGTAAGGAAGAATTGGGCAAAGCCCTGGAAAAAATAGCGGAAGGCGGAATTTATTTCAGCACAGACGTGATTGAAGAATTGCAGCGCGACAACCAGCGCAGGAAACTGAAGCAGGATGCCCATCTCTCCGAGCGTGAGATCGAGATCATCCGCCTGATTGAAAAAGAATACAACAATAAAAAGATAGCGGAAGAATTATTCATCAGCGAAAGAACAGTAGAGACCCACCGGAAAAACATATTGCGTAAAACACGCACCAGTTCCGTAATAGGCCTGGTGAAGTACGCATATGAATACAAACTTATTTAAGGTCAGAACGCTTTCCGCTCAGGACAACCCAGTATCTCACAAAGTTTATTTTCCAGTTCAGGCCCACGAAGGTTTTTGGCAAGGATCTTCCCATCAGGCCCGATCAGGAAATTCTGCGGGATACTTTGCACGCGGTACTGTTGTGCTACAGCATTATTCCAGAATTGCAGATCGCTTACATGGGTCCAGGTGAGGCGGTCATCATAAATTGCCTGCAACCATTTATCCTTTTGCCCCGGGCGATCAAGCGATACACCTAATACAGTAAAATTCTTATCGCTGAATTTCTGGTAGGTGGCTACTAGGTTCGGGTTTTCCTGGCGGCAAGGTCCGCACCAGCTTGCCCAGAAATCAAGCAACACATATTTACCGCGGAAAGAAGAAAGGGTTACAGGATTGCCGGAAGTATCTGCCTGGGTGAAATCGGCAGCCACGCTTCCGATTGCCGTGATCTTTGCTTCCGCAATGGTTTCTTTCAGGAAATTGCCATACATATTATTAATGGCAGCAGGCTTTAACTGATCGAATCTTTTTTCGGCTAACAATATATCGTCATTCAATTGAAAAGTGGCAGCCAGCAAAAAAGCGCTGACAGGAGATGAAGTATGATTGGCCACGTACCGGTCTATCTCGGATTGTATCGTGTCACGTTTTTTAATAGCAGCATTCATCAGGCTGTCTGAACGCTGGCCATATTGCAATTGCTGGTTGATGGCCATCAGCCTTTTGAAAATGGGATCGAATATGCCCTGAAACTCTACAAAATCTTTATGGGAGGTGGAGCCGGTAATTTTTAGTTTATCTATCTGGCCTGCTTTACCTGTGATCCTTACTACAGAGTTATTGAGAAAAGTCATCAGGGGCTTATCCGCACCCAGGTCCAGGTTCACTAACGCCGGCTCTTTCAGATCACCACGCATCTGAAAACGCTCTCCTTTTGCAACAGCCTTTGCCAACGTATCTGTCGGATTATTGACATCTGTGATAAAAACAAGAGTGCTATCTTTTAGCCCCTTTAATTTACCCTTTACAACAAGCTTATTCTGCGCTGTAGCTACAAAAGAAATGAAACACAAAAACAATGCACTAAACTTCATGGATACTTACTTTGATGACCAAAGATAACAAAATGATACCGGATGCTTTGTTAAAACGCCCCTTCCCGTTCTTCCCGCCTTACCGGTAAAATTTACCGGTAAGGCGGGAAGAACGGGAAGGAGATATTTATAATACAGTCCTCAAGAATTCTTTGATCGTGGTTTCCTCATTCCCCGTGTCCTGTAATGCCTTCACAAAAGCGCTTCCAATAATAGCCCCGTTAGCATGACGGCAAGCTTCGTCAAAACTTTCCCGGTCGCGGATGCCAAAGCCTACCAACACAGGATTAGTCAGGTTCATGCCAGCCAGTCTTTGTAAATAAGTATTCATATCACCCTTATTATTATCACTTCCTGTGGTGGAAGAAGAAGAAACAGCATACAGGAACCCACTGCTGAGTTTATCCAGTTTCCTTACCCTTTCTTCACTGGTTTCGGGTGTTACAAGAAAGATAAAATCCAGTCCATGTTCTTTGATGATCGCGCCGTATTCGGTCTCGTATTCGTATTCCGGCAGATCAGGAAGGATCAGCCCGTCAACACCAACCGCAGCCGCATCACTACAAAACTTTTCAAACCCATATTGTAATACAGGGTTCATGTAACCCATCAGTATTACCGGAATATCTGTTTGCTCCCGGAGACCTTTCAATTGTTCAAACAATCTTTTAATGGTCATTCCATTGGCCAGTGCAATGGTGCTGCTATGCTGGATCACCGGCCCGTCGGCCAGCGGATCGCTATAAGGCATACCCAACTCTACAAGGTCTGCACCATTTTCCTGCAACGACCTGATCACCCGCAACGTACTGTCTGGTTGGGGATAACCAGCCGTGCAATAAATATTAAGGACTTTCCTGTTCTTGCGTTTGAATAATTCGGCGATCCTGCTCATGATAATCTTATTTGTCTGAAGGAACGATCGTATAGACGTCCTCATCGATTTTTAAAAAAGCGTACCTGGGATAACTGTCTATGTCCAGTGTAACCTGGAATACAGCCGGCTGGTATTTTCCGGAAGGCAAGGGGAAATGTACCAGTACTGTATCACCCACTCTTTCGGACACCACAGAAGCTTTATCATAATCAGCCGGCAGGCATTTTTCAAACTCATATCTTTCCCCGCCAAAATTGGAATTGAGGCGGAAAGATGGTTGAATGGAAAGACAATCGTCTGCTTTCTTTTCGAGCTTAACTTTATGCTCCGTAAAAGGTTTCCTGTTGCAGGCAAGCAGAAAAACAAGCAGGCCGGTGATAATGATATTGCGCATTGGTTTATTTTATATACTGCATATATGTTGCCAGATCTTTATCTCCTCTCCCACTTAAACATATCACCACTTTATCAGCCGCTTTGAATGATAATTGATTCAATGCTGCCAGTGCGTGTGAACTTTCCAGTGCAGGGATGATACCTTCCAGCCTGGCAAGATTGAAAGCTGCATCCACAGCTTCCTGATCGGTAGCGCTCAGAAAACGCGCCCGGCCGGTTTCAAATAAATGAGCATGCAGTGGGCCAATGCCGGGATAATCAAGTCCTGCGGAAATACTATGCGGTTCCACCACCTGGCCATCCTCCGTTTGCATCAGCAGGCTTTTGCTGCCATGCAGGATGCCAGGCCTTCCCAATTGAGAAGTAGCCGCACTCTGCCCGCTTTGTATGCCTAATCCTGCAGCTTCCACTGCCACCAACTGAACAGATGGTTCATCCAGGAAATGATAGAAACTGCCGGCAGCATTGCTACCACCGCCCACGCAGGCGATCACATAATCCGGCAATTCATTACCGGTTTTCTCCAGCAGTTGAGACCTGATCTCTTTACTGATCACGCTTTGAAAACGTGCTACCATGTCAGGATAAGGATGAGGACCTACCACGCTGCCAATAATATAATGAGTGTCTTCAGGGTGATTGATCCAGTCGCGGATCGCTTCATTCGTCGCATCCTTGAGGGTTTTACTTCCGGAAACAGCAGGAACAACTGTAGCTCCCAGCATTTTCATCCTTGCTACATTGGGTGCCTGCCGTTCGATATCTTTTTCTCCCATGTACACGATACAGTTCAACCCTTTAAGTGCGCACACTGTTGCAGTGGCTACACCATGTTGCCCTGCCCCCGTTTCAGCAATGATCCTTTTCTTGCCCAGTCTTTCTGCCAGCAGTATTTGCCCGATAGTGTTATTGATCTTATGTGCACCGGTATGGCACAAATCTTCACGTTTGAGATAAACCGTGGTACCAAACTGCTCGCTTAAGCGCTTAGCATGATACAAGGGAGTAACCCGGCCTGCATAATCAGCCAGCAGGCTGTTAAACTCTTTTTGAAAAGATGGATCTGCAACGATATCGAGATAGCTTGTTCTCAACTCTTCCACATTTCTGTGCAGCATTTCGGGGATATAGGCCCCACCGAATGATCCATAATACCCCTGCACATCGGGCGATGTAAATGTTTGACTCTTCATTTAATTCTTTATTAAACCTTCAGGTATTGCGAAGTTTGTTTACAAATGTTCTCACTTTCTCCATATCCTTAACACCGGCGCTGATCTCAAACCGGCTGTTGATATCTATAGAAAATAATTTCTTGCCGGCTTCTTCTTTCTCAAATTCTTTCAGCTTTTCTTCATCACCTGGCTCAATGCCACCACTGAGGAAAAATAATTTGTCGAAATTGACCTGCTTCAGCAGGTTCCAGTCGAATTTCTTACCTGTTCCTCCATAACCTGCGCCCATGGTATCGAACATGAACATATCACAGCCATCATGGTATGAGCGGATGGTCCATTCAAGCGGATCATTTTCGGATATCCGGAATGCTTTGACTACTGTAACATAATTTGCCACCCTCTCACAAAAGAAAGCCGTTTCATCGCCGTGCAATTGTACCATATCGAGCCGGTAGCTTTCTACTGTACGCATCAGTTCTTCATAAGGCGTATTCACGAATACACCCACTTTGGCAATACGCCCTTTGATCTGTTTCATCTTTTCCGGGGAGATCTTCTGCCCCATGTAGCGGGGTGATTTCCGGTAAAAGATAAAACCCGCAAAGTCAACCCCCATTTCATCGAGGGCATTTACCTGCTCAGGCAATGTCATTCCGCATACTTTGATTCGCATAGCTCTTGCTTTTAGACTTTACAAAATCGGCAAGCAATTGTTCGATAGCCGATGTTCGTTGGCCATCGGTTATCCTTTACTTATTTTTGAGATCAGATACGAACTCCTCGAATGCTTTACCCGGCTGCGGTTCCTTCATAAACGTTTCCCCGATAAGAAACCCTTTGAATCCGGCTTGTCTTAAGGTTATGATCGTTTCAACATTGCTGATCCCGCTTTCTGCCACTGCAGGCTTGCCTGCAGGGATCTTATCGATAAGCTCCAGCGAAATATTGATATCTACTTCAAAAGTTTTCAGGTTGCGGTTGTTCACGCCTACCATATCCACTTCATCACAAATATGAGCAAGCTCTTCTTCGTTGTGTATTTCCAGCAATACTTCCAGCCCTATACTCTTGGCATATGAAGCTAAGGATTTCACTTCAGCCGCGCTCAGGCAAGCTGCGATCAGCAGTATCACATCCGCACCAAATGCTTTTGCCTCTGCGATCTGCCAGGGATCAACAATAAAGTCCTTGCGCAACACAGGGATATCAGTCACCACCTTGGTCTGGATGAGATCATCCAGGTCGCCCCCAAAAAATTCTTCATCAGTGAGCACGGATATACCCGCAGCACCCAGTGTATTGTAAGCCTTCACAACAGGTTCCACCTCCAGTTCTTTTGTTTTGAACCAACCCTTACTGGGACTTTTCCTTTTGAACTCTGCAATAATACCGGTACTGCCTGGTGACAGCAGGCTTTGCACAAGTGAACGGTTGGAAAACTGCCAGAAGAATCCATCCCGCTTAAAGCGTTCTATGCTGCTGAGCGGTTTATATTTTTCAATTTCTTTTTTCTTGGCGGCAATAATGGTATCAAGTATGGTGCTCATTGTAACGCGATTAATTTTTGTAAACATTGATAGGCTTTTCCACTTTCAAGGCTTTCCACTGCAGCATGATAAGCATCATCATATTCCTGGTATTTACCAGTGCAATGCAGGGCCATGGCTGCGTTGGCCAGCACCACGGCATTCTGCGCCCAGGTGCCTTCACCTTTAATGATAGTGGCGAATATTCTGGCTGCATCTTCCGGCGTGCGGCCGCCGTGTATATCGGATGCAGCTACCATCCGCTTGCCTAATTGCTGCGGCGTCATGATCTTCTCCCCTCGCTGTGTGATCACTTTGGTATCATTGGTAAGTGAGATCTCATCATATCCATCAAGGCCATGAATAATGGTAAATGGCTTGCCGCTGAGTTGCAGGAAGTAATTATACACTCTTGCCATCTCCAGGCTGAACACGCCTACAAGTTGAAAGGCAGGATCAGCAGGGTTTACCATAGGCCCAAGCATATTGAAGAATGTGCGCATACCCAGGTTTCTCCGGATAGGCCCAACTGTTTTCAATGCCGGATGAAAAAGCGGCGCATGCAGGAAACAGATATTGGCTTTCTCTATTTCTTTTTGCAGTTGACCGTTATCTTGCTTGAATTTATATCCCAACTGCTCCATTACATTGGAAGCGCCACTTACAGAAGAAGCGCCATAATTGCCATGTTTTGCTACCGGCTGACCGGTACCTGCAACAATAAAACAACTGAGGGTTGAAATATTGAATGTATCCTTTCCATCACCGCCAGTACCTACGATATCTACGGTTTCATATCCATCCAGTTTTACCGGTACACACAGTTCCAGCAATGCGTCTCTGAACCCCTGCAGTTCTTCAATAGTGATGCTGCGCATAAGATAGACAGTCATGAAAGCAGTCACTTCATGTTCGTTATAAACACCCTTGCCAATATTCACCAGCGCTTCTTTAGCCAGTGAGCGGGGAAGGGTTTTATGTTCAAAAAGGTATTGTAAGATTTTACGCATTTGTACTTTGTATTAGTAAGTTCCTAATTATCTGTGAAAGGGATCGCCAAGGTCGCAACGTTTGCGCAAAGAACGCAACGCTGCGCTCCTGGCCACTCTTTGCGATACCTTACGCCAGCCAATTCCTCAATATTTTCTCTCCCTCCGGCGTCAGCACACTTTCAGGATGGAATTGCACTCCCTTCACATCATATTTTTTATGCTGCATGGCCATAATAAAATCGTTATTATCCCTTGCAGTTATTTCCAGTTCTTCCGGCAAGCCTTCTTCAGCCACGATCCAGCTATGATATCGTCCCACTTCAAATTCAACGGGCAGGCCTTTGAACAGATCTGTTTTTACTGCTGTCAGTTTCACCGGGGTAGCTACACCATGATACACCGTGCTCAGGTTTTCCAGTTTACCTCCAAATGCCTCACCAATCGCCTGATGCCCTAAACACACACCCAGTATGGATTTGGTAGCCGCATACTCTTTGATCATCGGTAGCAGCAAGCCTGCTTCCGAAGGTATGCCCGGCCCCGGGGAGAGGATGATCTTATCATATTCTTTTGCTTTTTCCAGGGCTATCTGGTCGTTGCGGTAAACATCCACCCGTTGATGCAATATCTTTTCTACAAGGTGCACCAGGTTATAGGTAAACGAATCGTAGTTATCAAAAACAAGGATCTTCATACTCTTTTATTACGGATATATTCCTGCTCAAAAATTATTATATCGTTTCTGCAAAGCTCACTGCTTTCTTCAGCGCGCCTAGTTTATTATTTACTTCCTGCAATTCACTTTCTGGTTGCGAAGCAGCCACCACACCTGCACCTGCCTGGTAAAACAGCGTATTATCCCTGCTCAGGAATGTGCGGATCATGATCGCATGATTGCAACTGCCATCAAAACCCATAAAACCAATGGCCCCGCCATAGTAACCACGGGAAGTGGGTTCATACTGATCAATCAGTTCCATGGCTTTGAACTTAGGCGCACCGCTTAATGTGCCGGCAGGAAATGTTTTTGCCACCAGTTCAAACGGATTGCTGTTTTCCCTTACAACCCCAGTTACTTCGCTTACCAGGTGGATGACATGGGAAAAGAACTGCACCTGGCGATACTGCGCTACAGACACGTTTTCACAAACCCTGCTCAGGTCATTCCTGGCCAGGTCAACCAGCATCACGTGCTCAGCATTCTCCTTTGCATCTTTTAATAAACGTGCTGCTGCCTGTTCATCGAGTATATCATCGCCAGTTCTTTTAAATGTGCCGGCAATAGGATGCACAATAGCTTTTCCATTCCTGATCACCAGCTGCGCTTCAGGTGATGAACCCATCAGTTTGTAATCACCATAATCAAAAAAGAAAAGGTAGGGTGAAGGATTGATGCTGCGCAAAGCACGGTATACGTTGAACTCATCACCCGTAAAGCCCTGCTTGAAACGCCGGCTCAATACGATCTGGAACACATCACCACGATGGCAGCTGGCAATTCCTTTTTTCACCATTTCCCTGTATTCCTCATCTTTCATATTGGAAGTTTCTTCCCCGGTTATGCGGAAAGGATATACAGGCACGTCTTTACTGCGGATCAGGGATTCAAGCAGAGACAATTCGCTTTCCACTCCTGCCAGTTTATTTTCACAGATGAACAGTTCATCTTTGAAATGATTTACCGCTATCACATATTGATAAAGGCGGTAACGCATCAGCGGAATGGGCGATTTTATTTTTTTATCCGAAAAACGGACCGTGTCAAAAAACTGTACGGCATCGTAGGTTGTATAGCCATATAGCCCCTGTGCAAACCGGGCTTCTTTCTCGGCAGAAGGCGTTATGGAAAAGCGTTGCATGAATTCCCATAAAATACCAGGCACAGCGGCTGCATTACCGATAGCTGCTTTCTGTGGCTCCTGGCCCGGCAGTTTGAATTCGATCATTTCGGTGGAGCGGATCTCTATCCCGGCAATGGCATTGATGCAGATAAAAGAGTAGCTGTTTTCCGCTGCATGGGAATCTGTGCTTTCAAGCAGCACTGTATCCCGGAAGCGGTCGCGCAGTCGCAGGTAAATACCAACAGGTGTGAACACATCTGCCAGCATCTTTTTACAAATAGTAGTAAGCGATATTTTTTTCATTTGAATCTCTTCTTGTTATTTCATGGGCATGCCCTATAAAAGAAAAGCCCCGAACAGTGTCGGGGCTGGATATCTTTGAAAATATACACAGTAATGACATTACAAACCCCGTTCAGCGTTTGTTTGCCACCACCATTGAATATTTACTTGTTGTTTTATCATTTCATTGCAAATATGTAGCAGCAAATCCATTTAAACAAAAAAAAATTCAAAGGGCTTATCTTGCTGCAAGTTAAAGGGGGTTATGGCGTCTAATAAGGATGTGTCCCCGGATTTCATCCACGCCCTTATCCCAAGTAATCAAACCATTGTAAAAACCAATACTGCTATGCACACAAGAAGAATCTCGTTATTGTTCTCTGTCCTTTTTCTTGCCTGTCAATCCTATTCGCAGGACGATGTGGCTTACAAACTGCCCCCAAAGGACATTGCCGATATGGTACTGGCAAAGCCCACCCCGAATGTCAACATTGACGATAAGGGTGAATGGATGCTGTTTACTGAAAGTAATAGCTACCCTTCAGTAGAAGAACTGGCCAGGCCTGAATTGAAGATCGCCGGCCTTCGTATCAACCCGGCCAACTATGCGCCCAGCCGCCAGAATTTCATCAATAACCTTTACCTGAAAAACATCGGCTCAGGCAAGGAATTCAAAATAACCGGCCTGCCTTCGCCTTTATATGCAGGCAGTGTGAGCTGGAGTCCCAACAATAAAAAAATTGCTTTCACTCACACCACCGCCAGCCGGGTAGATCTTTACGTGATCGATGTGGCCACTCAAAAAGCTACCCATATCAATAAAACTGCATTGAATGTAGTGGGTGGCGGCTATCAGTGGTACGATGATAATACCCTGATCTACCGCACCACGCTGAAACCACCTACTGCAGCTCCGGCAAAGCCGCTGGCCCCCAAAGGCCCCACCACACAGGAAAACTATGGCAAGGCTTCGCCCCGCCCTACTTACCAGGATATGATCAAAAGCCCGTACGACGAACAGTTGTATGAGTTCTTTGCTACTTCACAACTGGTGAAGAATGTAAACGGTGTGGAAACCAAGATCGGCGCACCTGCCATCTACAGCAGCATCCAGGCTTCTCCTGATAAGAAATACCTGCTGGTACGCACATTGAAAAAACCCTTCTCCTATCTTGTTCCTGCCAACGGTTTTCCCTCCACTGTATCCATAATCGACCTGCAGGGCAAACTGGTGAAGAAACTGGCAGACCTGCCTTCTTCTGAAACAGCTCCCGGCGGCAATGATAACGTGCAAAATGTAGCACGTGGATTTGACTGGAGAGACGATGAGCCTGCCACGATTGTATGGTGCATGCCACTCGATAGCGGCCTTATTAAAAAACAGGTAGAATACAGAGACGTTGTATATGCTCAATCAGCTCCTTTTACCGCTGAACCAAAAGAGCTTTTCAAAACAAAAATGCGTTTCCGCAATATAACCTGGGGTGATAAGAACCTGGCCCTGGTAACAGAAGGATTAACCGGCAAACAGACAGTTCAGCTTGACCGTTATAATTCGGTGACCGGCGACCTGGAAAAACTGATCAGCCGCAACACCACAGATGCATACAGCAATCCCGGTTTCCCTCTCACTGCGCCCAATAGTTTTGGAAAAGATGTATTGATCACTGTAGACAATGGCAATAAAATCTTGTTCAATAACACTACCGGCAGCTCACCCAAAGGAGATCTTCCCTTCCTTCTTTCTTATGATGTGCACACCAAAAAGGCCGATACGCTCTGGCGTTGCCAGGAAGGTTATTATGAAACAATAGTTCGCGTGCTCGATCCCAATAAGCTGACCCTGATCACCCGTAAGGAAAGTGAAAAGGAGATGCCTAATTACTGGCTGAAAAACCTGAAGCTGCGTGTGGCCGACCGCCAGCTTACTTCTTTTACCAACCCTTATCCGCAAATGGAAGGAGTGACCAAAGAAAAGATAAGATATAAGAGAGCAGACGGCGTTGATCTTACCGGCGATCTCTATCTTCCTAAAGGATACGATGCCAAGCGCGATGGTCCGCTGCCTGTATTTATCTGGGCTTACCCGGCGGAATATAATTCTGCTGCTGATGCTGCACAGGTACGTGGTAGTGAACACCGCTTCACTTTAATGAATTACGGCTCACCCATTTTTTATGTAACACAGGGATATGCTATTCTCAACAATGCAGAAATGCCGATCGTAGCTACGGATAAGGATAAAAAGCCCAATGATAATTTTATTGAACAATTGAAGCTGAATGCTGAAGCGGCCATCAATAAACTGGCTGAAATGGGCGTGGGCGACCGCAACCGTGTAGCAGTAGGCGGCCACAGCTATGGAGCATTCATGACAGCCAACCTGCTGGCCCATACCAATCTTTTCAAAGGTGGTATTGCCCGCAGCGGTGCATATAACAGAACGCTTACTCCATTTGGCTTCCAGAATGAAGACCGCACTTACTGGCAGGCGCCTGATCTTTACAATGCCATGAGCCCATTCAGCTATGCTGATAAAATAAAAACACCTTTGCTGCTGATCCATGGTGACGCGGATAACAATACCGGCACCTACCCCATCCAGAGCGAAAGGATGTTCAACGCTATCAAAGGGCACGGTGGTATAGTAAAGTTTGTGAGCCTTCCCTATGAAAGCCATGGCTATGCCGGCCGTGAAAACATCCTGCACATGCTGAATGAGCAATTCAGCTGGCTGGAGAAATATGTGAAGAATGCGCCGAAGAGCAACGAAAAAACAAGTGACCCTAAGGCATTTTAAGATACCTTTTTAGCGGATGACCTGAATTAACAGGAGCCGCCTGATCTTCCGCAGGCCGACTACCATTAGTCGGCCTTTTTTGTGCAGGGCATTCAATATTCGTTTATTCTTGTATATTAGAACCTCAGCATCTGCACATGAAAAAGCATTGGCTTCTTATTTCCATCTTATGTCTTATTAAACTAATCATACACTTTGCCGGTAATGGCAATTATGGTTTTCACCGTGATGAGCTTTTGCATCTCTCCGCAGGTGATCATCTTGATTGGGGGTATATGGAATTTCCTCCCTTTATTGCATTTGTCGGCCGCATTGCGCATATTTTATTTGATACCAATCTTTTGGGTATCCGGCTTTTTCCAACGCTGGCAGGACTAGGTATCTTAATACTATGCTGCAGGATGGCAGAAGAAATGGGTGGCAAAAAAAGATCGGTTTTGCTGGCGGGTATTTGCATATTGGCATTCCTGCCTTTTTTCCGCAATCATCTGCTCTTTCAACCCGTGGCTTTTGATCAGTTATTCTGGACACTGGGTTTCTATTACCTTATCCGCTATATCAATACCCAATCGAACAAGTACCTGCTGTTATTGGGAATGGTAGCAGGGCTGGGTATGATGAATAAGTATACGATGGTGATCTGGATAGCGGGAATCCTGGCAGGACTGTTATTTTATCAACGAGCACGCCTTTTCAAAGAAGAATGGTTGTATATCTCCGGGGGTATTGCCCTTCTTATATTCCTGCCAAATATTATCTGGCAACACCAGCACGATTACCCTATTCTGAAACATGTCAGCAAATTGGGGGAGCTGGAAGAAGCCAAGCTCACTCCTTTTGCATTTGGCAGGGAACAATTAAAACTTCCTTTTACACTGGCTGTAAGCCTGATCGGTATTTATGGAATGTTTACCGATGCTCAATTAAAGCAATACCGCAGTATCGCCATTGCAGTGATCCTGATCTTTATTACCATGTGGGCTTTGCATTCAAAAGCCTATTATTTCTTTGCGGCTTATCCCGTGTTGTTTGCAGCAGGCGCTGTGAAACTGGAAAAAATGTTCTTACGAAAACCTGTATGGAATTATGTAACAGTTGCGGTACTGGTACTGCCCGTTCTCCCCTTCATTCCCGATGCCATCCCGGTTTTACCCATAGAGACTTATATACACTACAAACACAAAAAGCCGGAGGCAGATGGAAGAATAGAGTTCACTGGTGATTATGCTGATATGTTTGGCTGGGAAGAACAGGTAAAGCTTGTGGACAGTGTTTACCGGGCTTTATCACCGGAAGAACGGTCCCATTGTTTTATCTGGGCCGAAAACTATGGAGAAGCAGGTGCAGTACAGGTGCTGGGGAGGAAATATGATCTTCCTTACCCGGTATGTTCACACGGCAGTTTCTGGCTGTGGGGGCCGCCCAAAACAGACGAATCCATCTGCATCAGCATTGGTATTGAGGAGGACGTAATGAAACGGACTTACAAGGATTTCCGGTTGGTCCGGGTGATCACTCATCCTTATGCCATTGAAGAAGAGAATAATATCCCGGTTTATATCGCAAGACAGCCTATCAGGTCGTTGAAAGCAAAATGGAATGAATGGGGAAAATACGTCTTTGATTAAGCGGGCCCCTCTTAAAATTAAGTTAAGCCCCGCTCCTGTCGTACCTTTACCTTATTATCACCGTCATAGCATCATAAATCCAGGTTATGATCAGATCGCTACTTATTCTTGTCCTTGTTTCTGCAACTGCCGGCTTAAAAGCCCAGCAGGTTGACAGCATCTATTTTCACCTGTACACAGACAGCCTGAAAAAAGGGACGCATAATTATATCAATGTAGACGGCAAGTTATCCGATGGCCGCTGGCAGCCGCTTACGGCAAAGGAGATCACTTTCTCTTCCTCCGATTATACATTCAACGGCAATGAGCTTGTTCTTCCGGCAGAGTGTGCTGTAGAAAAAGTGACAGTGAAGGCTGTACTGAAGGCCAATCCTGCTATATGGAAGGAAACGACCATCTGGATCAAAAAGAACCCGGATCCCAACCTGCCTACCAAAGATGAGATATTGCGGAACACCAATCAGCGAAAAAGACGGCATTGATGCAATAAAACAAAAGCCTTCCGGTATGGAAGGCTTTTTTATAAAGTTGCCGGTTTTACCTGGCCTTAATTCAATTAAGCGGTTTTCTTCGCATCTTCCAGGAACTTTGCCAGGCCGATATCCGTAAGCGGATGTTTCAGCAGACCAAGTATGGAATCGAGCGGGCAGGTACATACATCTGCGCCAGCTTCTGCGCATTTAACGATATGCAGTGCACTGCGGATAGAAGCAGCGAGAATCTCTGTTTTAAATCCCTGGATAGAATAAATATTGGAGATCTGCGCGATCAGGTCAACGCCGTCCCAGGTGCTGTCGTCAATGCGGCCAATAAAAGGAGATACATAAGTAGCACCTGCTTTAGCAGCCAGTATAGCCTGTCCTGCAGAAAATACCAGCGTGCAGTTGGTACGGATACCATTATCGGTAAACCATTTGATCGCTTTTACACCATCTTTGATCATGGGCACTTTCACCACAATATTTGGGTGGATAGCTGCCAGCTTTTTACCTTCTTCAATGATGCTGTTGAATTCAGTGGAAATAACTTCTGCACTGATATCTCCATCCACCATTTCACAGATGGTTTTATAATGGTTGAAAACGGCTTCCTGTCCTTTGATGCCTTCTTTTGCCATCAGTGAAGGATTGGTGGTTACGCCGTCAAGTATACCTAATTCGTTTGCTTCCTTGATTTGAGCGAGATTGCCCGTATCTATAAAGAATTTCATCGTATTGATTTAAATTGTTAAGTATCGGTCTTGAAATGCGTCTGCAATTTAACGCCTCTGGCCGGAAAATTTCTGAAGATACTATATTTAGCTGGTAATCAGCTAATTTAAAAAGAAAAAAAGGCAGGCTCCTCACATCGCACCGCTACAACCACTTATCCTTGCTGCCTTCCGGCCCTGGGGAGGTTCAGCAGGAGCTGGTCGTGTAAGACCTGCCGGCCGCAAAGATAACGGTTAGAAGGTTAAAATAAAAAGCCATCGAGATAAAAGTTTAAAGGTTTAATAGCAAGAGTTTAAGGTTAGGCCTTTAAACTTTTAAACCTTTAAACTTTTTAAGCGTCCATCAAAGCCCGATAAAAGAGTTGAGCTGCGCCATCCCGATCAATTCATCTGCACGTCCGCCAAAAGGCCTGAAATAAACCAGCACAGTGTAATTGTTCTCCGTATTAGTAAAGTTTCCTTCAGTATTATCCATTGGAAAGCGGCTGCCACTTCTTTTACCGGCATCCAGGGTGATATATTCATAGTTGTAGTATCCCTGTTTCAGAAAAAGCGTGCGCTCATAAATCCCCATCGTTTCATTAAAGATCATCTTTGATTCTTCATTGGGAAGATAATTAGTGAGTTCCCCGAATACATACACATCCTTGCCGGGATAAGGTTTATTGCCTGGCGGCACAAACGTAAAATGCACATAAGCATAATCGCTTTGCCAGTAAGGATTATAGCCATCCCTGTTATCCAACGTATACTGCCCGTTGATGTCTTTGTAATAGATATACACCTGCTGCCTCCGTTCAATATCCGGCCTTATATACACATCTGTCCGGTCTTTTATGCTGTCATCCTGCAATCGCTGCATCCTGTCGGTCATCAACCGCAGGCTGCTCAGGTCGATCCATCGCCATTCACGGCCGGCCTGGAAAGTAGTGGCATCATCGTTGTATTCATAGTAATTTCCGCGGTAGATGGTAGGCTTGTCAACCAGCGCAGCCGTAGGCCAGATATTATTTTGCAGCACTACTATTTTAAGATCCTGCGGTGATGTGGTATTGATACGCGCATTCGCTGTATTCACCGACACCATTACACGCTGATCAGTGAGGAAATAAGCTGAATTGAATGGTTGCTTCATCTGCGCTGCTATAGACACTTTATTGTCCACTACAAGAAAACGCTTTGTAAAAAACAGATCGGATGTATCATTGTTGCGGAACACTTTCAGCAGGTAATTGCCTGAGCGGGTGGGAACAGAACTCCTGTCGGGCACCGTGGCCTGGTAATGCGTATAACGGGTGAGCGCAATGGATGAATTGCGATAGGTAGTGATGCGGGTTGACTGAAAGCCCCGGATATAATCAAATGACTGGAGTTGAGAAGGTGTCCAGTCTGCATTGCAAAGCTGGAAAGTATAATAAAGGCTTTTCACATCAGCATCCAGGTCGTCAAAATGCAGTTCCAGTTGATCACCTCCATTCAATGTGAGTATGGGATAAGCCAGTTGATTGCCGTACTTAAAAAGTTTTACAGCCTGAATAGATGGTTGGTAAACATGATCAGGCAACTGGGCGTTTGCTGTAAAAAACAGGAACAAAAAAACCGGGCTGAGGATCTTATTCATCGGCATTTTTTTAACTGAACATTGAATAGGGTAAAATTCGGGCAAAAAAGGCCATAAACTGTTTTTACCCTTATTTTTGTTCGTAACAAAGACAAACAAAATAATTTGAGGGTTGCAGGCTTTATAGCAAACCGCATCGCATTTAACCAGCAGCGGTCTTTTTCCCGGTTCATCATCCGGCTTTCCATTGCCGCCACCATTATCAGCGTTGCCGTGATGATCATTACGCTGGCGTTTGTCAATGGCTTCCAGGAGCAGGTAAGCCAGAAAGTTTTCAGTTTCCTGGGCCATCTCCGCATACAGGAAAAACAGCCCTTTAAAGCGCTGATCGCAGAAGAAACTCCCATTGAAAGAAATGATGCGCTTGTTGAAGCCATACGCCAGTATAGCGAAGTGCAAAGCATTCATCCTTTTGCCACCAAATATGCAACCCTGAAAACACGGGAAGATATTG
Organism: Chitinophagaceae bacterium; assembly: GCA_051954695.1. Classification (GTDB taxonomy): domain Bacteria; phylum Bacteroidota; class Bacteroidia; order Chitinophagales; family Chitinophagaceae; genus Terrimonas_A. The sequence continues at coordinate 16,267 of JBQCHL010000020.1, read as the reverse complement.
AAGGGGTTTTGGTAAAAGGGGTCGACAGTACCTATGATTTCAGTCATTTCCACCGGTTCATCCTTTCCGGGCGTCCCATCCGCTTCAACGACAGCAGCTACAGCCGTGAAATCATGATCTCTGCCTATACGGCCAAACAGTTGAAGCTATCATTGAACGACCGTATTCTTATTTACTTTATCCGCCCCGACGGCTCTTACCGTCCCGACAGGCTGACGGTATCCGGCATTTATAAAACCGGTATTGAAGAATATGATAAAACCTTTGCCATCGGAGATATAAAACTGATACAGCGGCTTAACGACTGGGGCAGCACAGAAGTGGGTGGTTACGAGATCTTCCTGAAAGATTACAATAAGATGGATGTGATGTCTGCCGACATTTATAACATGGACATATTCCCACTTACCTGGGACACAAAAACTGCCCGGGATATTTCACCCAATATCTTCGACTGGCTTTATATCCAGAATAAAAACAGGAATGTATTGCTTGGGTTGATGATCAGCGTGGCATTGATCAATCTTGTCACCTGTCTTATCATCCTGGTGCTGGAAAGAGTGCGGATGATCGGTGTACTGAAAGCCCTTGGAGCTACCAACTGGACGGTGCAACAGATCTTCCTTCGTCACTCCCTATTTATTACCATCACCGGTATTGCCCTCGGCACTGCATTTGCTCTCGGGTTCCTTTACCTTCAGCAGGCTACAGGCTTTATCAAACTAGAAGAAGAAGCTTATTATCTCAGCCAGGCTGCTGTAAAGATCATCTGGTGGCAGGTGGCTGCTGTATGTATCGGCACATTACTGATCTGCTTCCTGGTGCTGATGATACCGACGATACTGGTGAGAAGGATACAACCGGTGAAAGCGATACGGTTCAGCTAAACCAGGCGCGACACAATTATTCCTGCTGCCACAGCAGCATTCAATGATTCAGCTTTTCCTTTTTGCGGAATAGTGATCCGGACATTCACCTGTTCCATCACAGGAACACTGATCCCTTTCGATTCGTTACCGATAACGATAATGCCTTCAGAAAGTGTTTTCATTTTAGTAATGTCCTGCCCTTCCAGGGCTGCTGCATAGATCCTTGTTTCTTTTTGCGTAGCCAGCCATGCAGGCAGGTCTGTATAATGCAATTGCACCCGGGCAATGCTGCCCATGGTCGACTGCACTACTTTGGGATTGTATCGATCAGCACATTCATGGCTGCATACGATATGGGTGATCCCGAACCAATCGGCTGTGCGGATAATGGTACCCAGATTGCCTGGGTCTTGTATGGTGTCGAGCGCCAGGATAATGCCGTCTTTTGCAGAAGGCATGGCAGATGATGGAAATTGCCGGATCACGGCCAGCACCTGGTTAGGCGTATGCAACTGCGAAATTTTAGATAATTCGCCCTCGCTCACCTCTGTGATCAGGAAAGCATCGTACCGCCCTTCATTTTCCCTGATCCAGGATGATAATGCGTATACCTGGCTGACAGTACCCGGAAAGGTTTCCAGCATTTCAGCCACGATTTTGGGGCCTTCTGCAACAAAAAGCCGTTCATCATCCCTGTGTTTTTTCTGGCCTAAACTTTGAATATATTTGATCTTCGATTTACCCAGCATTGTCGCTTGATTTTAATTATGTTATCCGGTAAGCCTACCACCCATATCAACCTTCTGAAAGTAATTCTTACCGGATTCGTCCTTGCATTTTTTGCTTCCTGTACTATCGTAAAAAAATATCAACCCGGAAAGCCTTTCGTTTATAAAACAAATATCAACTTAATAGGCAATTTTTCAAAAGCAGAAAAACAAGGCCTGATCACAGGCCTTGAGGGGCAACTGGATGACAGCATGCGGGCAAGAAAACTGGACAAGCTGCTCTGGAGCACCATGAAGCAACCACCGGTATATGACAGCATCAATGCCGATAACTCAATTGTGTTCATGCGGGCATTGCTGAGTTCATTAGGCTATTTCAACGATTCGATCTATTATACAAGCAGTATCAAATTTGAAAAGCCTGATCAATACAAAACCACTGTTGATTTTTTTGTAAGGCCCGGCAAGCAGGTAAAACTGGATTCCATCACTTATAATCTGCGACATACGGATCTTCAGTTTTTAACTGATTCGACAAAGCCGCAGGCTATTATCAAGAAAGGCGATCCTTTTGCCAAATCCCCTATCTCGGCCGAGTTTGACCGGCTGACTGAACTGTATCGCAACACCGGTTATTTCCGTTTCAGCCGCGATGAGCTGGTAGGTATCTGGGATACGCTTGATGTAGCATTGCTCCAACCCACACTCGATCCTTTTGAGCAACTGGAATTGCTGCAGAAATTGCAGGAACGCCGCAATAATCCCACAGCCAATCTTGAAATACGATTGAAAAGTGTAGACAGCACTAAGCTGGTAAAGTATTATATCGGCAATGTGACCGTATATCCAGATTTCACGACTGACACTGTCGGGTTAAAGCCGTCTATAGTGGAAGTGGGAGGAAAAGATGGTAAAAAAGGGATAAAGGTAGTCCAGCATTATGGCCGTTTCAAACCCAAAATATTCCCGCCGAATATTTATTTGCCGAGCGACAGTGTTTACCGCTTCCGAAGATATCTCCGGACGATCAACCGGTTGAACTCACTTGGCACCTGGCGTGCTGTCAGCATTGACCAACTGCCACGGAAGGGACAGGATACGATCGATTTTGTGATCCGCCTTACCCCTGCCAAAAAATATTTATTCGATACCAACCTGGAAGGAAGCATTAATCAGAATGCATTTTCCGGGAATATTCTTGGCATTGGCGTGAATGTCGGTTTGCAGAATAAGAACTTTGCAAAAGCAGCTAATATAGCCAACAGCAACCTGCGCTTTGGTATTGAATTGGGCAATGCAAGCAGTCTCGGCCAGTTTATCCAGACACAACAGATCGGTTTCAGCCACTCGATCTATATGCCAAGGGCCATCCCGAATTTTGGTTTTATACCGGAAAACCTGAAAGACAATTTCAAAACTGTATTAAATTTCAAAGCAGCCAATACAGAAAGACGCTGGTTATATAATCTTACCACATTGAACGGCTCATGGGGGTATGAATTCCAGCGAAGGAAAATGCTGATCTCCGTTAAGCTGCCTAATATCGAGTATTCTTCTCTTATAAGAAGAGACAGCCTGGATACATTGATCAAATACAACCCATCGCTGCGAAATGTTTTTACCGATGGCTTTATTTCTTCGGTGATCGGAAGCTTTACATTGAGCGGAGGTAGTACCAACCGCTTGAATGTGCTTCGCGTGAACGTGGAGGAATCAGGGTTGCTTACAGGTATGATCCGCAATTCCTTTCTTGACAAACAGCTTTACCGCTTCCTGAAACTGGATGCAGAGTTTGCCTACCTGATGCGTTTCCCGAAATCGGCCTTAGCCTTCCGCTTTTTTGCAGGTGCCGGTTATGAATTCAATTCCACGCGCGACACAGCCAAGCGGCATAATCTTCCATTCTTCAAAGAATATTTTGCAGGTGGCCCCAACAGTATGCGTGCATGGTCGTTGCGGCGGCTTGGACCCGGCTCCAGCATTAAGGAATTCAATGGCGTGGGCAGCACGCCCGACCGTTATGGTGATATACAATTGGAAGGCAATATCGAGTATCGCTTCCCGCTTGGAACACCGTTTGGTGTGAAAGTGAACGGCGCAGTATTCACTGATATCGGGAATGTATGGTATATGAAATCGGCGCCCAACAGGCCATCAGAAGAAGTGTTTAAAATCAACCGCCTTTGGAAAGACCTGGCCGTTGGTTCCGGTGTGGGCCTGCGTGTTGATTTCAACTTCCTGGTAATTCGGTTTGATTATGCCTATAAAGTGAAAGATCCCAGCCCGGCTCCTGCCGATGCGGCGATACAAAACAAATGGTTTGGGTATAAATTCTCCAAGGGCGATCAGTTCCAATTGGGCATTGGCTATCCCTTTATCTTTTAATGAGGCGATACTTCACGTTTGATCTCTTCTTCCAGTTCAGCAGGTGTAATGGCATTATCTAAAGTAAATTCACCGATACGTGTACGGCATAAGCTGCTCAGGTAAGCACCACAACCAAGCGCTGCACCAAAATCATTGGCCAGGCTGCGAATATAAGTGCCGGTCGAACATACCACTCTGAAATGTACAACAGGCAGTTCTATCGCGGTGATCCCAAATTCATGTATTGTTATCTTACGGGGATCAATTTTTACCTCCACTCCTTTTCTTGCCAGCTCATACACTCTTTTTCCATCTATTTTAATGGCAGAATGCGCAGGTGGCACCTGCATGATCTCACCCACAAAAGAAGAAGTGGCCGCTTTGATCTTTTCTTCTGTAATGCCTTCCAGCGATTGGAAATTACCAGGCTCACTTTCGAGATCATAGGTTGGTGTAGTGGCACCCAGGGTAAAAGAACCGGTATACTCTTTTTCCTTTGCCATATATTCATTGATCTTCTTGGTGAATTTGCCGGTGCACACGATCAGCAGACCAGTAGCCAATGGGTCCAGCGTTCCGGCATGCCCCACCTTTTTGATCTTTATGAGATTGCGGATCTTTCTTACTGCATCAAATGATGTCCAGCGAAGAGGTTTATTGATAAGAAGGACACGGCCTTCGGCGAAACTGTTCATGCGGCAAAGATAAAGAGAAGGAGGAAGCTGCTATATAGACATCCTTGTTTTTAGCTCCAGGTATTTATTGATCGTATTCACGGTTAAATTTTCCGGAGATGACAGCACCGACAGGATACCATTCTTCTGAAGTTCTTTTACCATCAATCTTTTCTCAAATGCAAATTTCTCTGCGATGGTTTTGATATAAATATCTTCAAGTGTAGTTACTTTTTGTTCAGTCAGCGCCTGCAATTCAGTATTTTCAAAGAATACGACCAGCAGGAGGTGATAACGCGCAATCTTGCGAAGAGCAGGCAATTCGCGTTCCAGGCTTTCCATCGATTCAAAATTGGTGAACAACACCAGCAAACTGCGGTTGGTGATACGGGTGCGGATAACGGAAAACAGTTTTTCAAAATCTGGCTCAAGAAAACGGGTTTGTTGCTTGTACAACGTTTCCAGCACATGATTCATTTGTGTGGGCTTTTTATCGGCCTGCACAAAAGAGTCCAGGTTTTCTGCAAAAGTGATCAGCCCTGCTTTATCCTGCCGCACCAGTGCCACATTGGATAAAACCAGGGAAGCATTGATCGCATGATCGAGCAAAGTCATTCCGCTGAAAGGCATTTTCATCACCCTTCCCTTATTGATCATACAATAGATCTGCTGGCTGCGCTCATCTGTATAATTATTCACCATCAGGGCCTCTTTACGCGCAGTGGCTTTCCAATTGATGGTGCGGTAATCATCACCCCGTACATACTCCTTGATCTGTTCAAACTCCATGCTATGCCCCAACTGGCGCATACGGCGAACTCCCAGTTCCTGCAAGCGATTGGCCACAGCCAGCAAATGATAACGCCGCATCTGGATATAGGAAGGATATACTTTAACCGCTTGCTCAGCAGGGAATACATATTTCCGTTTCACCAGTTTCAGTGGTGCCGTCACAAATACATTTATGTCATGAAACATATATTCACCACGTGTAGTAGGCCGCAGATAGTAAACGATCTCATCCGTTGATTGCCCGGCGATCTTCAGTTTCCTTCGCCAGTTCCGCTCCTGGAACTGATCAGGCAACTCATCAATCACCCCCATGCTTGCCGGAAAAGAATAGTTATTACGGATGCTTAATACCACCTTATTCTCATCACCTATACTAAACCGGTCAGTTGTCTGCCGCTCTGCCACAATCCCATCTTTTTTTCCATACACCAGCAATGCATCTATCACCACCACAATGATCAGCAATAGAAGCACCAGCCCTCCTATCCTGAACAAAGCAGGCTGGAAATAGCTCATCACAAAGATCACCGATGCAAGACCGGCGATATAGTAAACAAGATTGTTGAAGTAGAATGATTTGATCAAACCCCAATATTTTTTACATTACTTAACAGCAACACAACCTTCAGCGTCGACTATCGACTAAAGACTCCCGACTATCTTGGCACATCCTGTACTTGTATGATCTGCTTTATCACTTCATCTTCTGTTACTCCTTCCATTTCTTTATCGGGAGCAAGAATGATGCGGTGACGCAATACTGGTGTTGCCACTTCCAGTATATCCTCAGGTGTCACAAAATCACGCCCCTGCATGGCGGCGATCGCTTTGGCAGCATTCATGATAGCCAGTGAAGCACGAGGTGAGGCTCCGAGATAAATGGATTTATGATTGCGGGTCTGGTGCACCAGCCGTGCAATGAATTGCAATAATTTTTCTTCGATCAGAATATTCCTGATCTGTGTACGAAGATTGGCGATCTGTTCACCATTCAGCACAGGCTTCACCAGTTCATCTATCCTCGTATTGCCCAGTTGATGGAACCTTGTAAGAATTTCCAGTTCCTCTCCTTCATTGGGATAAGGCACCATGATCTTGAAAAGGAAACGGTCGAGCTGCGCTTCAGGAAGACGGTAAGTGCCCTCCTGCTCAACGGGGTTTTGAGTGGCAAGCACCATAAATGGGTTGGCCATGGGATAAGTTCTGCCATCCACGGAAGCCTGCCTTTCTTCCATTACTTCCAGCAGGGCCGATTGTGTTTTGGCCGGTGCCCGGTTGATCTCATCCACCAGCACGATATTGCTGAAAACAGGACCTTTCTTGAATTCAAACACAGCCTCTTTAGGATTGAATACAGGCGTACCCAACACATCTGAAGGCATAAGATCGGGAGTGAATTGGATGCGTGCAAAACCTGTATCCAGGCTGCGGGCCACGAGTTTGGCAGTCAGCGTTTTGGCAACACCCGGCACGCCTTCGATCAGTATATGGCCCTCGGCCAGTAAAGCAGCAATGATCAGCTTTACCATTTCATCCTGCCCTACGATGATTTTTTTGATCTCGCTCCTGATCGACATAACGGCTTCATTGAGTGCAGTCAGATCAGTGCGTTGCTGAAACAATTCTTCTTCCATGCTTATGCTATTTTATAAAACGATTCCAGTTGTTTATGAAATAATACCAGTTCCTTGTCAGTTGCAACACCTGCCACATTCAGGTGATTGATAAACGAAACGATCTCCCTGATGGGTTCTTCTTCCATTCCTGTTTTAAACCGCAGGTTCTGAATAAACTCATCATTCAGTTCCGAAGTAGGCAGTTTATAGCGTGTTCTCACATGCTCCAGGAAATAAGCGGCCATTTTCCGGCACAGATTGGTATGGTCACCTTTATCATGATATAAGCGGCCGATAGTCTTTACAAAATCGAGTGAATCATTTTTCGGCTTATTGATCACAGGAATAGGACGTTGTTTTCTCCGCATTTCCAGCAACACATAAGTGAGCAGGGCCAGCAAAGCCGTGATCAATCCCCAACGAAGACCCGGGTAACGAAGGAATACACTCAACCAATTGGATTTCTTTTCCTGGTTATTCTCCCGCCCTTTCCCAAGAAAGTACTCATCCCACACCACCTTAGTTGTATTAGGAGAGATCACAGACAGGGCTTTCTCATAATACTCCATATTATTTTTATACAATAAAAAATAATTGGTGAAGGCCATCGGTGCGAGATGCAGGAAAAAATGCCCTTTACCTGCACTCAGTTTAATAAAATTAGGATCACTTCCTGTATCGTAGCCAAGCACGGTTGTTGTCAGCGTATCATATTCATAAAACCTGAAATCATATTTCTTACCAGGGTAAGCAAACCATTGCGGCTTCCGGGTCACGGGTATGTCCAACGCCACTCTTAAAGAGTCCTTTTCATTTATCTTTATTTCTCCGTTAAAATCTACAGGATAATAAATATCGCATTTGACCATTTTTTCCACCGGGTAAGAAACTTTCATTGTGCTGACGAAAACATCATTACCTCTCTTGATAAATTCAAGCAGACTTTTCATTTCTTCCTCTTCTGCATTAAAGAAAGGAGAAACGATCAGCAGGGCCTGGCGCTTGCCATAAAGAGAAAGCGAATCCCAATCGCCAGGCATCCGTTTGTCTGAACTCACAGATGCTTTGGGGAAGATATGCTTTAAGTTTTCATACGCCACAAAAGTGCCATAAGGGACCTTATCTCTTTTGCGGAAAGTAAGCCTTTCATCCAAAACCCGGTTATCGGTATTGTTGCCTGTAACGAACAGGAAAATGATAGCAGCTACAATCAGCCCAAGCAGTAAATATGGTATGCTCTTCTTCAACGATCAATACAGTCTTTTATCAAAATTTTCAAATTCTTTACGAATGATTACGAACTTATCCTGCTCCAGGGGGAACTGACCATACCAGCTATATTCATAGTGGCGCGTGAGCCGGAAAAAATCGGCATAATAGCCTGTCGGCTGCAATTGTGCCAGGTAATCAAAGTTGGTCCGGTCTTGTGTGTAACTAATAATATTCCTGTCGGCAAGGTTGCGCAGCAATCGCAGGTAGAGCAATCGCACACCAAGGCGATAATTGCCTGATGCCGCAGCTTTATCCAACTCCGACTGATAATTGATAGCGAAAATATCGTCCATGTCCGTTTCGCTATTCTCTATTTCACCTATATATCGGTTTTTACGGAAAATGCCCACATTGCTGTTGGACAGAAAAATAATAATGAAAGTAATGAACCCTGCCACTACTACTATCCAGGATAATGTTTGAAAGGCCGGGTGCAGGATCAGTGGTTCTCTTTCGCCTTCCTTTTGTTTTTTCTCTTTTTTGAATGATCGATTGGCATACCAGAAAGCATCATCTTCCTGTTGCGCTTTTTTTGCAGCCGGGTCGAGATGGCGCACCTGTATGGAATCGCTCTGCCCTGGCCAGATAGGAAGGAACGCTCTTGTTTCTTCTTTTTCTCCGTCTGCTTCAGCTTCTTCGTCTGTGTATTCTTCCTGCACAGGAGGAGTTTCCACCATCCTGGCGCTGTCAAGGTCTGTGCTGAGCAAACGGGTACTATCCTGTTGCTGCGCCTGTGTAAACAAAGGCAGGAAAAACAGCAGGATGATCCAGTTGCTTATTTTCAAGGGCAGTATGTTCCTGTTATTGCAGCGCATCTGTTGCATGGGTTACACATCTTCCTCCAACAAATCAACTTTCCTTTTTCTTCCCAGTTGTATCGGGTAAATGACAAAATACCATATAACAAAAACAACAGATAAGGAGGTGATGATGGTGGTGAATATGGATATATCATTGTATAATCTTGTGATCACGCCTTCAAAAAAAGCGGCGAGGCCGAATACCGGCATTAAACCGATCATTATTTTAACGCCATCTTTGGCGCCTTGTTTAAAAGAGCTCAATCTTTTCACTGTCCCCGGAAATAAAAAGCTTTTTCCCAATATAAGCCCGGCAGCACCGGCAATGATCAGGGCGGTAAGCTCAAGTGTGCCATGCACAAATACAACAAGGAAAAACTGAATACCCAGTCCCTTTGATGCAAAGAACTGATCAAAAATACCGACCATGGCAGCATTTTGTGCCAGCATATAAAGACTGGGAATGCCTGCAAAAATGCCGGCTGCGAACATCATGAGCGAAACACGGATATTATGGATCATCAGGTTGAGCCAACTAAGTATGGGATTGCCTGATTCATAAATACCAAAGGGATTTCCCTTATCGATATTGTCCAGCGTTTTATCAACATATCCATCGCCAAAAAAGCTCCGTGCTACTCCCTCATCCTGCTTCGACACAAAAAAGCCGATCCCGAAGAAAACAATAAAGACAATAAAAGAAAACAGCACAGTACGGTGATGCTTGCGGATGGTAAGCGGCAGATCATACTTCCAAAAGGTGATCAGCCGGTTGCTTTCTTCTTTACGGTTCTTATAAATGCTGAGATATATCCTGGAAGCCTGGCTGTTGATATAGCGGGTAACTTTACTGGTAGGATAAAAAGTTTTGGCATAAGCCAGGTCATCTACCAGTTGTGTAAACTCCTTCGCCATTTCATCTGCATCAGCCGGAGGATTGTGCTGGTTTTTCAACCACCGGTCCCGGCTTTTCTTTATAAATAAGGCTTCTCTCAAGAAATAGTGTTGTTTGGCTTGTAAAATACCATTTTTTTGGAAAGAAGGAAATGGTTTGGGTTGTAAGTTCAGGATTGTGGGCTGTGATCGTTGGCCGACACGCAAACAAACAGATACAGAAAAATCACTACCTTACTTCCCAAACAAATCCGCCGCTGCAGATGGCCCTGATCAAAGTACCTACCAGTTTTAATATCGAAGTTGAATTTGAGATCCCCGAATTTTACAAGCGGTTGTTTTCCCTGCTGATCGATGTGCTCATGGAGATCGTTTACCTGTTCATTGCCACCAAGATCATGCGAGCTATCACTGAAAGCTATGATTTCACCGACGAGGATTCCATGTATGATCTGAGTGCGATCGGCATGCTGCTGATATTGCCAGTGATGATTTACCATGTTGTGCTTGAGATAACCATGAACGGGCAAAGCATTGGTAAAAAGATCATGGGTATACGTGTGGTAAATGAGAATGGAGGAAGGCCAAGCGTCAGCCAATTCCTGATCAGATGGCTGCTGCGCGTGTCTGACCTGTGGATACTTGCCATACTTTTCATACTGTCTACCAGGGGAATGGCGGGAAGTGTGGAAACAGGCTTTCTTTTGCTGGCAGCTCTTGCATTCCTGGTAACGGATATCGTGCTTGTTGTTTCATCCAAAAAAGGACAACGCATTGGTGATATCCTGGCGAAAACCATCCTGATCCGTATCAATTCCAAAGCCAGTATAGAAGAGACCATTTTCCAGGAAGTAGAAGACACTTATACGCCTTCATTCCCTGCCATCATGCAGCTAAGCGACCGTGATATTAATGCGATCAAAAGTATTCTGGAAACAGCGCGGAAGAAAAATGACTACTCCATGGCAATGGCTGCAGCGGATAAGATCAAAAATCATTTGCAGATCAACTCAGATCTTGATGCATTTGCCTTCCTGGATGTACTGCTAAAGGATTATAACTATCTCTCGGTAAAATAACTGCCATTTTTATTGCATCGCTGTGCGTGTTCCCAATACCATGGCACCCAGGAGCAGCAGCACAAAAGCGATGATCAATATAATTGAACAAGCCATAAAATAAGCTTTGAGATTGCCAAAACTGCTGTTCAGTTGAGACTGGCTCAATCCATCCACACCAGCTTTTGCCTGCCGGGCAAAGCGATAAAGAAAATAATTGATGAGCAGGCCAATGGCGATTGAAAGAAGCGAAGTAAAAACTTCTGCTCCGCTGGAACTTTGGGTAAAGCCCATATCAAACCCTTCTGCCCGGTTAAAAGAAGCAGGTCTTTTTTCCCGGAAAAGGTCGATAATGCTAAATATATATCCGATCACTGATACAACAACAATGACCATGGCCCAGCCTGCCATGGAACGGAGATATTGCTTTGCCATAGGATCAATCGTCAGATCGCCGAAAAGATCAGAAGATTGATTTTCCTGTTCTATCATATAAAAAATTTACCGGACAAAAAATCCTATTAAAGAGAACAAAAGAAGCAGCACGCTAAGCACACCCATCATCGCCAGGTAATTCCTGAATTGCCCCAGGCCTATGTTGAACAGCGCCTGGTCTTTCCGACGGATACCTGCCCGGATGGAATTAGCTCCTCTTACCAGGAAACTCATCATTATTCCAAAAACCACTACAATGATCACAAGAAAGAATACAAGCCCGATTTTCGTTTGGCGGATAGATTCCACATCCATTTCTCCATAGGGGCTGAATAATTCATCAAGCTTGTTCCAAAGCATTCCTAACATGAGAACGGTAATGCCTAGCGCAATCAGCACAACGATGCCCAGGAATTTGGCCCAGCGGGATGCTTCTGTCAGTTGAGTGGATGCCTGCTCATCCACCTGCAGATCCAGAAAAGATTGCTTATCCTCCATCATGCCTGATTTTGTTATCTAAATGTAGTAATTAATACGCAATGATAAAACAGGATCAGTATGCCCTTGCAAACAATACACGCTGCGTTGAAGGCTTACCTGTAAGGATACATGTTCCTTGTTCTGCTACATTATTCAGCGGTATACAACGGATCGTTGCTTTCGTTTTTTCTTTGATCGCCTCTTCAGTTTCAGGTGTTCCATCCCAATGCGCCGAAATAAAGCCTGCTTTTTCGTCCAGGAGTTTTACAAACTCATCCCAGGTATTGGCAGGTGTGATATGGTCATCCCTGTAAGCTTTAGCTTTGTTGAACATCGAATGTTGTATGTCAAGCAACAGGCCGTCTACATATTGGGCTATACCGTCCAGGTCGATCGTTTTTTTCTCTTTGGTATCGCGGCGTGCTATTTCCACCACGTTCTTTTCCAGGTCTCGTGCACCCAATGCCAGCCTTACGGGCACACCTTTCATTTCGTATTCAGCAAATTTCCAGCCTGGCCTTGCATTATCACTATCATCGTATTTCACACGTACGCCAAGGTTCTTCAACTGTGAAGTGATCTCTGCAGCTTTTGCATCGATCAGTTTTTTCTGGTCTTCTCCTTTATAGATGGGCACAATCACCACTTGCAGCGGAGCCAGTTTGGGAGGCAACACCAATCCATCATCATCACTATGTGCCATTACCAGGGCGCCGATCAAACGGGTGCTCACACCCCAGCTTGTGGCCCATACATATTCCTGTTGGTTTTCTTTATTGGAAAACTTCACATCAAATGCCTTGGCAAAATTCTGTCCCAGGAAATGGGAAGTGCCTGCCTGCAATGCTTTACCATCCTGCATCAGCGCTTCAATGCAATAGGTATCTTCTGCACCGGCAAAGCGTTCATTGGGAGTTTTCACTCCTTTCACTACCGGCAAAGCCATATAGTTCTCCACGAAGTCGGCATACACATCCAGCATTTTCTTTGTTTCCTCCACAGCTTCCTCGCGGGTGGCATGGGCGGTATGTCCTTCCTGCCACAGGAATTCGGCCGTGCGCAGGAAAAGACGGGTCCGCATTTCCCATCTTACCACATTGGCCCATTGGTTGATGAGCAGTGGCAGATCACGATAGGACTGTATCCAGTCTTTATAAGTATTCCAGATAATTGCTTCGCTGGTAGGCCTGATCACCAGTTCTTCTTCCAGTTTTGCTTCGGGGTCAACCATCAGTTTCCCCTTGTTATTGGCATCTGCTTTAAGCCTGTAATGGGTAACGATCGCACATTCCTTGGCAAAGCCTTCCGCATTCTTTTCTTCGGCCTCAAACAGGCTTTTAGGAACAAACAGGGGGAAGTAGGCATTCACGTGACCGGTGTCTTTGAACATTTTATCCAGCACATCCCGCATATTTTCCCATAAAGTGTATCCATAAGGCTTGATCACCATACACCCCCTTACAGCAGAATAATCTGCCAGGCTGCCTTTAATGACCAGATCATTGTACCATTGGGAATAATCCTGCTCCCTGGAAGTGATTTCTTTACTCATATAGTCCTAATTATTATGTTATTACTGTTCGTAATTGCTGGTGCGGACACCCTGCAAAAATCTTTAAACTATCCTTAACACCTGACCACATACTATTTTACACCGACCAGCGTAACTTCGGTACACAAACGTTTGCGTAAGATTTAAGTCGCACAAAAGTAGTAACTTCGATTTTAAACTTAATAAACCCTTTTGCCATGAGAGTATATATTTTATTCCTGGCTTTGGCAGCCCTCAGTTTGGGCAGTTGTACTACTGCTTATAAGACAGGCCAGACCCCGGATGATGTATATTATTCACCTGTACGCCCACAGGATGAATATGTTGTAGCACAACAACAGGATGACCGCTATTATTACGGAGGGGGCCAGGATTATTATACTGACAGATACCTCAGAATGCGACTGACCAATCCTTACCGCTGGTCGGCCCTGGATGATTATTATTTCAATAATCCTTACGCCTACAATTATTATGGCACTTACAATAACTGGTATAGCCCATGGAACAGTTACTGGGCATGGAACAGCTATTGCAACCCATATTATATCAGCCCTATTTTTATCAAGAACCCTGTCCGCTTCCAGCAAATACCCAGCAGATCTGTAGTATTTAATCCGAAGAGTTACCTGAACAATGCTCCGCAGGTGAGCAGTCTCAATTACAAAAACAATGCTGGCGGTGGTTCTTATTATACCCCGAGCAATAATAACAGGGGCGGCAATACCCGTTATAACAACAGCAATAATAGTTCCCGGAATTATAATTACTCCAATTCAAACAGCGGCAACAACAATGCCCGTAGTTATACACCGAGCAATTCTACGCCTACACGCAGTTATAATCCACCTGCAAGCAGCAATTCTTCTTCGAGCGGACGTAGCAGCAGTAGTAGCAGTAGCAGCGCGCCCACAAGGCCTCCCAGATAACCTGCGGCTTGTGAACGGATAATTTGTTTTTTATCAGCGGATAAGAACAGCATCACTTTATTTGAAAGGAGGAAATGGACATTGAGTGTAATACTTAAGGGTTTCCTTTAAAACGCTAATTATGCGAATAGTTCCAATAATACAAATAGCTGGAATAGGGGCTCGAATGGCGCAAATGAGAACACGAATCGGGTTGATTGCCGTGCTCATTACTTTTTCCAACCTGTTGTTTGCACAGATACCTGAAGATGTTTTAAAATATTCATGGCAGCCTGTGAATGGCACTGCCCGTATCAATGCCGTGGGTGGGGCAATGGGTTCGCTGGGTGGCGATATCACTGCCACTTTTGTAAACCCTGCAGGACTTGCTTTCTTTAAGACATCCGAAATTGTATTAAGCCCTGGTTATTCTTTTTTGAATAATAAATCCACTTTCCGCGGCACCAAGACGAGCGAGAAGGATAAATATTTTAATCTCGGTGGTTCAGGATTTGTATCCGGCTGGAAAGGGAATGGTAAATGGACCAGCCAGGCTGTTGGGTTGGCTGTAACAAGAACAGCGAATTTCAACAACCAGGTATTCTATAAGGGACAAAATGATTTCAGTTCCGGTGCAGAGCAGTATGCAGCCGAAGCAGCAGGCAGCGGCCTTGCCCTCGATGATATTCCCGGCAGCAATTCCGTATCATTCGGCACACGCATGGCTGTATGGAATTACCTGGCCGATACTGCACAACTACCCGGCCATACCGGCCCTGACGTGATCAGCATGGCGATGTGGGATGCATTGAAGAACGGAGGTGATTTCCTGGTGAACCAATCACAGTTTATCGAAACCAGCGGAGGCATCACTGAAATTGCACTGGGCTATGGGGCCAATATGCGGGACAAATTCTATATCGGTGGCTCTATCGGAGTGCCGATCATCAGCTATGAAAAGAAGACCCGCTTCCGTGAGGAAGATGCGACAGGCAATCCCGATAACAATTTTGATTTCTATGAATTGAATGAAACCAATAAAACCAAGGGTGTTGGTGTGAATCTGAAATTGGGTGTGATCGCCAAACCTGCTGAATTTGTCCGTCTGGGCCTGGCTATACACTCTCCTACCTGGTACAGCCTGGAAGATTCTTATTACGGGCAGATGTCGGCAAATCTTGAAGCTGCTCGCTCCACACAAGGTACAACAACTGTTTCCTCTACCACACTCAACGGTGGCGCAAATCCCGTTTACAAATATGAACTGGTGTCTCCCTGGAGATTTATGTTGAGCGGTTCTTATGTATTAAGAGAAATAGAAGATGTAAGAAAACAAAAAGGCTTCATCACCGCAGATATCGAATACGTGACCTATAAAAACAATAAATTCCGGAATGCTGAGGATTATGATGACGGAGGATATTATGATGCAGTGAACAGCACTATGAAAGAATACTACAAGAATGCTTTCAATTTCAGAGTGGGTGGTGAATTAAAATTCACTACCATTATGACAAGACTTGGCTTTGCTTATTATGGTAATCCTTATGCAGACAGCGAGCTGAAAGCAAACAAAATGTTCCTCAGCGGAGGATTGGGCTACAGGAATGCAGGCATTTTTATTGACCTCACCTATACTCATGCTTTACAGAAAGATGTGAACTTCCCTTACCGTTTGCCTGACAAGGCTAATACCTTTGCAAACCTAAAAGGTACAGGAAGTAATATCATGCTGACATTAGGGTTCAAGATCTAACTAACTAAAGAATCCCTTCCCGTCTTCCCGCCTTACCGGGAAGGAGTTTACCGGTAAGGCGGGAAG
>JBQCHL010000019.1:0-27528 GCA_051954695.1 Chitinophagaceae bacterium | reverse complement strand
ACCCTGGTTGCCCATTTGCGTTACCACCTTATATTTTTTAGCCGCTTCGGTCAGCATCCTTGCTTCATAGATATCGTGTGTCAGCGGTTTCTGTGTATACACATGTTTGCCTAATTGCATCGCAGCTATTGTTGCTACGGCATGCGTGTTATCGGGTGTGGAAATAGAACAAGCATCGATCGAGTTTTTCTCTTTGGCAAGCATTTCCCTGAAATCCCTGTAAAAACTGGCTTTCGGGAATCTTTCTCTTGATTTCACCGCCTGTCTTTCATCCACGTCACAAAGGGCTACAATATTGACATAAGGACTCTTTGCAAATTCCTGCAGATCGCCTGCACCTTTTCCCCCGGCACCGATACCTGCAATATTCAGCTTATCACTGGGAGCAATAAAGCCTTTCCCACCCAGCACATGACGGGGAAGAATGAGCACGCCTGCACCAACTACAGCCGTGTTACGGATAAAATCGCGGCGGGAAGCATCGTTCTTGTTTTTATTATTCATTTGTATATATTTTATTGCTTTTGGCCTGATGGCTGATGCTATCAACTTATAGCATTCACCAGGTAAAATTTTGGATTAAGGTAGTAAAAAAGTTTATAGTTTATCCATCAGAAGATAGGGTTTCGCATTATCTGTAAAATATTTTTTGGTTATCGCTAATTTTGGATAAGAAATAAGCTCGAAATGATGAACTCCCCTATTACCTGGTCTGATTTTGAAAAGATCGATATGCGTGCAGGCACAATTATAGAAGTAAGTGATTTCCCTAAAGCCCGGAAGCCGGCCTTCAAGTTGAAGATCGATTTTGGCAGTGAGATCGGCATTAAGCAATCGTCTGCACAGATCACCCGGTTCTACAACAAAGAAAATTTACTGAACCGCCAGGTAGTAGCTGTCGTGAATTTCCCTCCCAAACAGATCGCTGACTTTATGAGTGAGTGCCTGGTGCTGGGAGTATATGATGAAAATAAGGACGTAATTTTATTACAGCTCGGGCAGCCAGCCACAAACGGGATGAAGATTGGATAACAAATACACTACATATTATCAATCGCCTGTGGGGTTGCTGAGGATATCCGGCACTCCGGATTTTATCAGCGAAGTTCATTTTATGAATGAAGCACCTGAATCTGTTTCCGGTAAGGAGGAGCCTCCGCCGATGCTGATTCAATGTGTAGAGCAACTTATCCAGTATTTCAACGGGCAAAGAAGAGTGTTTGAATTACCGCTTAATCAGTCCGGCACTCCTTTCCAACAACAAACCTGGAACCTGCTTATGGGTATTCCATTTGGTAAAACCATCAGTTATCTTCAACTGGCAATAAAGACCGGTGATCCCAAAGCCACCCGTGCCGTGGCCAATGCCAATGGCCGCAACAATATTGCGATCATTGTGCCCTGCCATCGTGTGATCGGGTCCAATCGGGAACTTACAGGCTATGCCGGCGGGCTATGGAGAAAGAAATGGTTGCTGGAACATGAAACGAAGATCATGTATGGCGTGCAAACACTGTTTTGATCAACTCAGAGCAGCTCTTTATCGGTGAACGCAAAAGGCAATAATTTTGATACGCTCTCCACTACAATGATTTCGCCGCTTTGTCCGCTAAGAATAACGCGCAAAGGCTTACCACCCCGGCTTTCATATTCCAGTAAAGCCTGGCGGCACATGCCGCAGGGAGAAATAGGATGAATGCTCTTCCCTTTTTCATTATCATAACTGATAGCGATAGTATCTATTGCAATGCCTGGAAACATGGTTGCTGCAGTAGAAAGCAATGAACGTTCTGCACATATTCCTACAGGAAAAGAAGCGTTTTCCTGGTTGGTGCCTGTGACCATCCCTTTTTCCGTACTCGCTGCTGCACCAACACGGAAGCGGGAATAAGGAGCATAGGCCTGCTTTGTGATAGTCCTTGCAGTGGTCAGCAGCTCTGCATCTTCTTTGCTGAGTTCACTTATATCCTGGTAAACCTGGTATTCGATTTCAATTTTCTTCTCCTTCATAATAAATCCTTATGAGACAAAAATGCCCCGGTCAGTTCCGGGGCATCTAAAGTTAGTTCATTTTTATTTCACAATATTAAACAACCGTTTCCAGCGTGGTCCTCCTTCCCAGCTAAACCAGATCATCCAGGCCTTCCCTACTATCATGTTCTCCGGCACAAATCCCCAGTAACGGCTATCCTGTGAGCCCTGGCGGTTATCACCCATCATCCAGTAGTAATCCATTTTAAAGGTGTAGCTATTGGTTTCTGCTCCATTAATGAAATACTTGCCGTTCTTTTCCTGCAGATCATTGTGTTCATAAATGCGGATCGCTCTTTCGTAGATATTAAAATTCTCGGGGGTCAGTTGCACTGTTGCACCTTTCTTAGGTATCCATACAGGCCCGAAATTATCTCTCGACCATCTGTGAAGGGTGTCATAAGGAAATACATCACCTGCGGCATAACCATACTGCGTATCTGGTACAATGCTTTTGGCCAGGCCATTTTTCAGCATCTGTTCTTTGGCCTTGTAAGTAAGCAGCATTTTATATTCATTAGGCCTGCCGGTAGCACTGTATTCACCTTTATCAAAATCAACATCATATTCATTCTTCATCATATCCATATCCAGTGCCGGCGCTGTTACCGTTACGATATAATTCAATTCAGAGTAAGGCGGCGGATCCTGCTTCACACCATTGGCATACACCACATCATCTTTTACTTCGATAGTATCACCAGACACGCCTACACAGCGTTTGATATAGTTATCAGTCTTATCCACAGGATGCGATACAACCGGGTAGTTTTGGGGATCGGCCAACACCATCTGGTCTTCCCGCGATCCGAGTGCTGCCCTTCTTTTTATATCAATGTAGGGATTGTATGATTCAAAACCTTCCGCATGGATCACCGTATCACCCGCAGGGAAATTGAATACTACCACATCTCCTCTTTTAGGTGCGCTTTCAAACCAACGGATATAAGGCAGTTTTATCAGCTCTGAGTAAGACTTGCCATTGGTAACAGGCATGTAGTTATGAACAAAAGGAACCGACAGAGGTGTATTGGGAATACGGGGCCCATAACTCAGTTTGCTGACAAAAAGAAAATCCTTTACCAGCAGCGTTTTTTCCATTGAGCCGGAAGGGATGGTATATGCTTCGAAAATAAAAGTGCGGATCAGCGTAGCAGCTACCACAGCAAAGATGGCAGCATCTACCCATTCCCTCCAGGCTGCCTTATGATATCTTTTTACTGCATCGGGACCAACAAAACGAGTATCCTTATGACCGGCCAGCCAGGGGAAATAGAATGGAGCAAAGAGTGCCGCCATTGTATGCTGGCCGAATGAATACTTACCGAATACTTTGGCAAACTCAATAAAGATCCCCGGAGTAATGAACCATCCGACCACGGGAATGAATTGCCAGAACACCCAATGCTTGGGACGCTGGGCTATTTCCTGCATCACCCAGGTGTTATAAAACGGAACATAAGCTTTCCAGGAAGGTACTCCAGCTTTGGTAAACAATTTTGCCAGTCCGAATGATGGCAGAAATACAAGAAGGGTTCCTATAAGATAAATAACCAGTAAATGTTGTAAAGGCATGAGCCTGATTTTATTTTAATCGGATAAAAGTATTACTTATAAGGCGTCGCTCAAACAGAAACTTTTGCTAATATGGATAAGTGGTCAGCGGGGCATCACATAGCTTTTCACATCGTCGCCGGTGATATTCTTGGACGATAAGATGACGAGGCGCTCCACTACGTTGCGCAACTCACGGATATTTCCCGTCCAGTTATATTCCTGCAGAAGCTTTAATGCATCTTCGTCGATTCCTTTTTTAACAATTCCATAATCAGCGCAGATATCTTCGAGGAACTGGTCTACCAGCACCGGTATATCATCCCGCCTGTCGTTGAGGGAAGGAACATGAATAAGGATCACACTCAAACGGTGGTAAAGATCAAGGCGGAAAGTTTTTGCATCCACTTCTTTTAAAAGATCTTTATTGGTAGCAGCGATCACTCTTACATCCACGTTAATGTCTTTATCCGCACCAACACGGGTGATCTTGCCTTCCTGGAGGGCACGCAGCACTTTCGCCTGGGCGCTAAGGCTCATATCGCCGATCTCATCCAGGAAAAGAGTACCTCCGTTGGCCTGTTCAAATTTTCCTATCCTTTGTTTGATCGCAGAAGTGAAAGACCCTTTTTCATGACCAAACAGTTCGCTTTCGATCAATTCGGTAGGGATAGCAGCACAATTCACTTCAACCAGCGGACCGGTATTACGATTGCTTTTTTCATGCACCCAACGTGCTACCAGTTCCTTACCTACCCCATTTTCACCGGTGATGAGGATACGGGCATCAGTTGGCGCAACTTTATCGATCGTGTCTTTTATTTTTTGCATGGGTGCAGAACTGCCGATCATTTCCTGCACACGGCTCACTTTGCGTTTCAGCACTTTGGTTTCCGTTACCAGGCTGGTGCGCTCCATAGCATTACGGATAGTGATCAGTAAGCGGTTCAGATCAGGTGGTTTCGAGATATAGTCGTAAGCGCCTTTTTTTACAGCTTCCACAGCAGTTTCAATATTGCCATGCCCGGATATCATAATGATCGGGATATCAGGATTGATCTCGCTGGCTTTTTGAAGGAATTCGATTCCGTCCAGCTTGGGCATTTTTATATCACATAGAACAAGGTCGAAGGTCTTTTCCTTGAATTTTTTCAGTCCTTCTTCACCATCGGATGCTTCATCCAGCTTATAGCCTTCAAACGAGAGAATTTCGGTCAAGGTCTTGCGGATCGCCTTTTCATCATCAATGATCAGTATATCAGCCATTAAATCAGGTTTAGGAGCAAAAATATGTATTTAAGGGAGAAAACGAGGAAGGGGGCAAAAGGGGCAAAAAAACAAAGAGGCCGGATAGAAATCCAGCCTCGTTTTTAAAATCCAATATCCTATGAAAAACCATTACAAAGATGCACTTTTAGATGCAAAACGCTGCATTATCTGAGAAAAAAATATTAAGCGTAAATCTACGATTTGTGAATAAACATGAAAAGCCCGCTTATTATGTAAACAAGCGGGCTAAAAGTCTATTAAAATTGTGGATAACCTACTTTTTCAGATACATTACTTCTTTCACTAATTTCACTGTTCTGCTCACATCAGGCAAAGCAGCAGCCACCAGGTTTGGCGCATAGTGTAAAGGCGCATCAGCAGCCGTGATCCGGCGGATCGGCGCATCCAGGTAATCAAACCCCTCTTTTTGTATACGGTAAGTGATCTCAGAAGAAACGGAAGCAAAAGGCCATTGTTCCTCTACGATTACAAGGCGGTTGGTCTTCTTCACACTCTCAAGGATCGTTTTCCAGTCGAGCGGGCGGATCGTTCTCAGATCAATCACTTCTGCGCTTATCCCTTCTTTTTCCAATTCAGCAGCAGCGCCCAGGGCCACTTTCATCATTTTATTGAAAGAAACAATGGTTACATCCCTGCCTGCTTTTTTCACATCGGCTTTACCAAGTTCGATATAGTATTCTTCCTCGGGAATTTCCATTTTATCACCATACATCTGCTCGCTTTCCATGAACATCACCGGATCTTCTTCATAACGGATAGCCTGCTTCAATAAACCTTTGGCATCATAGCCATTGCTGGGCGATACGACTTTAATACCAGGAATATTTGCATATAATGCTTCGAACGCAGTTGAGTGCTGGGCACCTAACTGGCCGGCAGAACCGTTACCACCACGGAAAACGATGGGGCAGGATATTTGTCCACCGCTCATTGCCAGCATTTTGGAAGCGGTATTGAGAATTTGATCTAAGGCCAGTACGGCAAAGTTCCAGGTCATGAACTCTACAATGGGACGAAGGCCATTTTGAGCAGCACCTACACCAACTGCTGCAAAACCCAGTTCTGCGATCGGTGTATCTATCACTCTTTTCGGACCAAATTCAGCCAGCATACCCTGGCTCACTTTATAAGCGCCATTATATTCTGCCACTTCCTCACCCATCAGGAAAACCCGGTCATCCCTTCTCATTTCTTCAGACATTGCTTCACGGAGAGCGTCACGAAATGCGATTGATCTTGCCATTTTATTCGGTTAATTTTTAAGAGGGGCAAAAATAAGCGAGATGGCCGATAAAACCTAAAATCAGGTGGTTAACTCATTGGGCTTGTTGGCAACCATCAAACTACAAATCCCTATCAAGTATATTTGCAAATGTCCTCCACTCACTACCCTATCATCATTGTCGGCGGCGGCCCAATCGGCCTGGCTTGTGCGATCGCTGCGCAAAAAGCAGGTTTGCCTTATCTTATCCTTGAAAAGGGCAGCCTCGTGAATTCACTTTATCACTACCCGGTGAACATGACTTTTTTTTCCACTTCAGAAAGACTCGAGATCGGGAATGTTCCATTTGTGAGCAATAATCCCAAGCCTACACGCTCCGAAGCGCTGGAATATTACCGCCGGGTGACCAGTTCCTTCCACCTGAATATTCATTTGTTTGAAGAAGTATTATCTATCGATCACCTTGCAGAAGATGCCGGCTTTGGCGTAAAGACCAGCAAAGCGGAATACACTGCGAATTATATTATCATAGCAACCGGCTTTTATGATATTCCCTACCGGTTGAACATTCCGGGCGAAGATCTTCCCAAAGTGACACACTATTACAAAGACCCGAATTTCTATTCGTTCCAGAAAGTGGTGGTGATAGGCGCACAGAATTCTGCTGTGGACGCAGCACTCGAAACCTGGCGGAAAGGCGCTGAAGTAACTATGGTGATAAGGGGAGAAGATATCGGCAAACGCGTGAAATACTGGGTGCGCCCTGATATTCTCAACCGCATACAGGAAGGCTCCATCAAAGCGCTTTATCACTCCTTTGTTGTTGCTATCCGCGAACGTGAAGTGGATATTCAAACTCCTGATGGAATGATCACCATAGAAAATGATTGGGTGATCGCTGCTACAGGATACCAGCCCAACCTGGATTTTCTCCGCAAGACCGGTATCCGTTTATCTGATGATGAAGTGATGTGTCCCTATATCCATGAAGAAACACATGAAACCAATGTACCAGGCATCTATCTCGCAGGAGTGATCTGCGGAGGAATGAATACACACCGCCTGTTCATTGAAAACTCAAGAGAACACGCAGACAAGATCATCCAGCATATCAGGAACAGATCAGGAAACTAAAGCAGACTTACAGCGCTTCAATCACCATTGCAGAAGCACCACCGCCACCATTGCAAATGCCGGCAGCTCCCAATTTTGCTTTCTTTGTCTTCAATACATTGATCAGGGTAACAATGATCCTTGCTCCGCTTGCACCAAGCGGATGCCCAATGGCCACTGCCCCACCATGTGCATTTACTTTTGCAGGATCGAGTTTCATGCGGCGGGTATTCTCAATACCAACCACGCTGAAAGCTTCATTAAGTTCCCAGTAATCGATCTGTTCCATTTTCAACCCGGCTTTTGCTACGGCTTTTGGAACAGCTATGGAAGGAGTTGTCGTAAACCATTCAGGTGCCTGCTCCGCATCTGCATAAGCAAGAATGCGGGCAATGGGTTTAATCCCCAGTTCTTTTGCTTTATCTGCACTCATCAGCACAAGGGCCGCAGCTCCATCATTCAGGGTGGAAGCATTGGCTGCCGTTACAGTACCGTCTTTTGCAAAAGAAGGACTCAGTGTAGGTATCTTTTCAAATTTTACATTATAAGGCTCTTCATCTTTTTCAACAATAACCGGATTGCCTTTGCGCTGTGGGATTTCCACAGGTATCACTTCATCAGCAAACCAGCCATTTTCCCAGGCTGCCTGGCTGCGTTTGTAGCTTTCAATAGCAAACGTGTCCTGCTCTTCGCGTGTAATGCCACAAGTGCTGGCACAAAGCTCAGCAGCATTACCCATGGCTTTGCCGTCATATACATCCGTGAGGCCATCTTTTGCCACACCATCCACCAGTGAAACATCGCCGTATTTATTACCCCAACGCATAGCCGGTGCATAAAAAGGAGTGTTGCTCATACTTTCCATTCCTCCTGCCACTACGATATCTGCATCACCCAGCAATATGCTTTGCGCAGCCAGTGCGATTGATTTCATACCGCTGGCACAAACTTTATTTATAGTTGTGCAATTCACATTATCAGGTAAGCCGGCAAATTTTGCAGCCTGCCTTGCAGGCGCCTGGCCAAGATTGGCCTGCAATACAGCACCCATTAAAACATCCTGTACCTGGTCCGGCTTGATACCGGCTTTAGCAACAGCCGCTTTAATAGCAGCAGCTCCTAATTGTGTAGCAGATAAAGCTTTTAATGCACCTCCAAAACTTCCGATTGGCGTACGGACGGCGGAAACGATGACGACTTCTTTCATACGGTTAATTCAATTGAAGTGCAAAGATAACAAATGTTAGTTCAAGAGTAGTTTTATCTGGAAATAAGCACGGTACCTTTCAACAAGCTTCCGCCCTCCTTCAGGTCCAGCATATACACGTACACTCCCATTGGCAATGGCTGGCCTTTAAAACGTCCATCCCAATGCACATTGGCTTTTCTTGCCTGGAACACAGGATGCCCATACCTGTCATAAACGGAAAGTTCAAAATTGGGATAAGCACTTAATGCCGGTATATACCAGGTATCGTTGATACCATCGCCATTTGGCGTGAAAGCATTAGGGATAAATACATCTTTATAAACAAAAACCTTTACAGAGTCCGTTGCTTCACCGCATCCGTCGTTGGAGATAACTGTGAGGAGGTATGTGGTATCGTGCGGTGGCGTGATCACAGGTTGTAAGACCAACGGATTATTAATATATAGTGGCGGCGTCCAGAGATAGCTTAGGTTTTGCCCGGTTGCATTGGCCATTAACTGTACGGAAGTTCCCTGCACGATCCATTTATCACCTCCGGCATCCACTGTAGGTTTATTGATCACATTGATCTTTACTTCAGCAGTGTCACTGCAATTAAATTGATTGGACACGATCACTTCATAAACAGAACTAACTTCCGGTTTCGCTAAAGGATTTGCAATATCTGCTGCAGACAAACCTGTTG
Organism: Chitinophagaceae bacterium; assembly: GCA_051954695.1. Lineage (GTDB taxonomy): Bacteria > Bacteroidota > Bacteroidia > Chitinophagales > Chitinophagaceae > Terrimonas_A. Next base: position 18,423 of record JBQCHL010000019.1, on the reverse strand, counting down.
CTGGTTTCCATTCATAACCCGATCCGCCCTGCGCCGTCAATTGTATGCTGCTGCCTTCGCAAATAGTTGTTTCGGAAAAACCTACCGTTGCAGCAGGATTCGGATTAACAGTGGCTATAATGGAACCATCCGTTGCACATCCTGCATCATTACTCACCTTAACAAAATATTCCCCACCCTGTGCCAATTGCACATGGTCTAATGTAACAACAGCCTGGGCTGATTGAAAACCGGCAGGGCCTGTCCATTGATATTGCGTACCATCCACAGCGCTTAATTGCAGTGTGGCATTTTCACAAACAGGTGCATTTGTTTTCAGATCAATAACCGGATAGGTTGCCACCTGCACACTCAGCACTCCGGAAGCTACACGGCATTGTGGCGAACCCAGGTTGCCGTCTTCAGCTGCCGTAAGCCTGTACACATACATGCCCGGAGCTGCAGTAGCAGGAAAATCGCGGACCAATGTAGTGCTGTTGGCACCAGGAATATCCGTCCAGTCGCTTCCATTGATCCTTTGCTGCCATTGAAAAGAAGGATTATTGAACCCGGCAGATACAGTGCAGGTAAACTCAAATTGACCTGCAGTTCCTTCACACAGGTTCACACTTGAAGAAGTGTTACCCGTAATCACCGGCAAAAGCTGGGGGCCGCAAGGCCGGAAGGTAATATCGTCGAGCGCAATATCATTTCCACAGCCACCCTGTGCATTATTGAAAATACGAAGCACCACATCCTGCACATTGGAAGGTGTTGTGAAAAAGAAACCAAATTGTTGCCAGGCCGGGCTAGCCTGTTGCGGTATATCGTTTGTATTATAGGATTGCAATACCGTTCCGTCGGTTCGTTCAATGCTGAAAGTAAGATTAGGCTTTATGGGATTGGGGTTACATGAACCCAATGTTTGCACATTCATTACCCAGGCAGCAAATTCGTAGGTAGTGCCACCACACAATCCTTTCACCGTATCAAGATAAAAAGCACTGGGCTGATAAGATGCATTCACGAGCATGAAGTAGCCGCCGGGATCGCCGGTATGGTCTGCTTGTAAAGAATGCCAGCTATTACTGAAGCAGGCTGTTGTATTGCTTCGCACTGTATAAAAACCATCATTGGGACAGTCAGAAGCCACATATTGATAAGAAGTAGTAGCAGCTTTCAATGGAGCACCGGGGTTAGTACCTGAACCAAACGTAATATTTACGATAGGATCGCCCAGGCTACCCTGGCAGAGTTGCGCATTGGTCCGTGTACAAAAAAACAATATCAGGAGAATTATCCCGGCAAATTTCCTCATCAGGCAGAAAATATCCATTTAGACACCGAAAGTAGAGAGATTGTACCAAAACCAAAAGAGGATAACAAATGATTAGCAATGAAAAAGCATCTAATTTATATGTACTTTGCGATTACCAGGCGATCCGCCGTACGCTGCATCCGTTATCTGAATTATGAATAAACGTCTTATCCTTATCACATTGATGCTGGGCACTTCGATGGCTGCGATTGACAGCAGCATCGTGAACGTATCGCTTCCGGTAATACGCGCTCATTTCAATGTGGAAGTGGAGAATGTGCAATGGGTGGTAACGGCTTATATGATATCCTTCTGTCTTTTTATCCCTTTAACAAGCTGGTTAAAAAACAGGATCGGTTATTTTTATCTTTATACAGGTTGCGTCACGGTATTCACGATCGGTTCGCTGCTTTGCAGTCTTTCATTCAATCTTGAAATGCTGGTAACGGCAAGGGTGATCCAGGCAATTGGCGGGGGCGCCATGTCTCCTACCTCCCTGGCGATATTAAGTGATACATTTCCTAAAGAAGAAAGAGGATCTGCTATCGGATGGTGGGGCATCGGGAATATTATGGGTCCTGCATTGGGGCCAACCCTGGGTGGCGTTCTCACCCATTATTTTGGATGGCCTTCGGTTTTTTACATCAATATCCCCATTGGCCTGCTTACGCTCTGGATGAATTTTCGCTACCTGGACTTTTTGAAAAAACAACCGCTCTATAATCCGCGCTTTGACGTAACAGGTTTCACTTTCTTTTCCCTTTTTATCGTGGCAGTGCAATACACCACTTCCGTTATTGCCAAAAAAGGATTGAGCTCAATAGAATTCATTCTTGGATTACTGGCCTGCATTTCATCCTTTGGCCTTTTCCTCCGTTCTTCCCGGAAACCTCAACCATTGCTCGACCTTAGCGTGTTCCGTTCCGCAACATTCAACCGGGCTGCTATTGTAGTGGTGATCCGCTCTATTGCTTTATTTGGCGGCATGTTCTTCATTCCTTTTTTATTGCAGGGACAAGTAGGCTTTACAGAAATACAATCGGGTCTGCTGATGTTGCCCAATGCACTGATGATGCTGGTCACGCGCCCTTATGCAGGAAAGATGGCCGATAAAGGTTTAACAAGAAATATATCCGTAGCCGGCATCCTTATTGTCTCCATCTCCTTCGTATTTTTCTCCCGCGTCGATCCTGGCACTTCCATCGGCTTTATCATTGTTGCCATGCTGATCCGTGGCCTTGGCATGGGCTTACTGGTAGCACCCGTCTCCACTGCCCTGCTGAATGCAGTCGGTCCTTTACAAACCGCAACAGCCACTTCCATGAACAGCCTTTTACAACAATTAGGCGGCTCTGTCGGCATCGCTATCAGCAGCGTCGTACATACTTTCATCTACACCTACTACGAAAACAAAAATCACCCACCTGAAATGGCCGAACATTTCGCCTTGCAATGGGGATTCCTCTTTACCTCCTGCCTCATTCTACTTGCCCTAATACCCGCCTTAAAGCTTCCCGAAAAATCCCCCCTCCGCCTCAGTCGAAAAGAAACACCCATGGAAGAATAACTCTCCTCCGGCTCCAGACTGCCGACTATCGACTTCCGACTCAATCTACCACCCTATCCCATAATCCTCTCCATGATTACTCGACCCACCCCAAAAGCTACCATGTTTCCAGTCAAAGAAAATAGCATTGATTGGCCCGCTGGTACGGTCATCAAAACGAAGCGTATAACCCAGTTTCTTTAATTCTTCCCTTACCTTCTCCGGTGTTTTATCCTGCAACAATATACTTCCGGGCCTGGGCATACGGTCTTCCCTTTTCGAACCTCCAAGCGAAAGCCAAAGCTGGTTGGTATTGATATTGCCTGCCTCGGCTGCTTGTTGCACATTCATGCCAAACTCCACCACATTAAGAAAGAACTGCAACAGGTTTTGCTCCTGCGTATCACCACCCTGCACAGCAAAAGATAAAAATGGTTTGCCGTCTTTCATAGCCAGTGTTGGTGTTAAGGTAACACGTGGCCGTTTGCCCGGTGCTACTACATTAAAAGGATTAAGTTCTTCATCCAGTACAAAACTTTGCATCCTCTGGCTCATGCCCACACCTGTATTGCCTGCAATACAGGCCGGTACCCAACCACCGCTTGGAGTAATAGACACAACCCATCCATCTTTATCTGCAGCTTCCACACTGGTAGTGCCACGCCATAAGCGATCCATATATTCTTCATCTATTTTTTGAAAGGCTGTGCCATTACGCACATCATGTGAAGGCATAAAGTTGCCCGGGGCTTTTTTACTGGTATCTATCGAGAAACCTCTTTTCTTCAGCAATGAGAGATAAGGATTGGTCTTGCCTTCAAACGGATAAGGATCACCAGGGCCTGCTGTCGCATCATTTTTTTCATAATTGATCAATGCGGCTCTTTGTTTAGCATATTCTTTACTCAGCAATCCTTTGATAGGCTCTGCAGGAGGAAAATAAGGATCACCATAATAAAAATCACGGTCAGCAAAGCTCAGGTTCATAGCCTGGTAAACTGTATGGATATAGCGGCTGCTGTTATACCCCATATTTTTCAGATCGAAATTTTCCAGGATATTCAATGCCTGCAGCATGGATGCGCCCTGCGTCCATGAAGCGAGTTTGTATACATCGATCCCTTTATAATTTACCTGCAAAGGTATTTCTTCAATAGGTTTCCATTTAGCAAGATCCTCGAGCGTGATCAGCCCGCCTTGTTCCTGGCACCCTCTTACAAACTCTTTGGCAATATCACCCTTGTAAAAACGATCATACGCGGCCATAATGGCCTGCTTTCGGGTTTTATGTTGCTTCAATGCTTCCTGTTCTGTTTCCACCATTTTGGTGAGTGTCTGCAATAGATCTTTTTGTATAAAAATTTCACCGGCTTCTGGCGCTTCTCTTTTTTCTCCAGCATGTGTCAGAAAAACTTTTTTGCTGTAAGGCCATTCTTTGATCCTTTCTTTACCTCTTTCAATGCTATTAGCCGTCTGTGCTTCCATAGGATAACCAGCAGCCAATTGCATAGCCGGCGCCAGCACTTCTTTAAGGCTCAGCGTGCCGTATTCCGCCAGCATATAACAAAGCCCTCCCGGCGTACCAGGTGTTGTGGCAGCAAGTGGTCCATACTCCGGGGGAAACTGGTAACCTTTATTTTTAAAAAACTCTGGCGTAGCTCCTGTGGGTGCCACACCCATTGCATTAATAGCAATGACCTTTTTTGTTTTGGGGTTATAGATGAGGGCCTGGGTTTCACCACCCCAGCTCAATACATCCCACATAGTGCAGGTAGCGGCCAGCATGGCGCAGGCAGCATCCACTGCATTACCGCCTTTTTGAAAGATCATGGAACCAGCGGTGGCAGCCAGCGGCTTGCCGGTGATCGCCATCCAGTTCTTTCCGTGCAGTACAGGTTTTTGCGTGGGCTGAGCGGATAATGCAGAAGCTGTCATGATCATCAGCAGGCAGAGAAGGAAATGTCTCATCGCAGATTGGTTTGTTTCTTAAAGATAAATTGGTTGCAGTACAAAGTACTACTATTAGATGCCGGGATAATCAAAATCCTGTTGCCTGTTTTCCCCTTTTTGTGTAAATCAGCAATAGATATCTCTATGATACTCACGCTTCCATTCCCGGCATACTATTTTCAGGGTTTATCTAAAATCAGATCATGAAAAAGAAACCTGGCAAAAAAGCGAGAGAGATCACGATCGATCTGCCCGAAGTAAAAGATATTCCGGGACAGGAACATGTAAGGCCTCCGCATATGCGCGAGATGATGGACAGCACGGCTTCTTCTGCCGATGAAGAGGGAGAAGGCCTCCTGGACGACCTGAACAAAGAAGATGAACCCCTGACTGATGATAAAACTAATGTCACCAAAGCCGAACGGGACCTGATAAAGAAATCCGACCGCCCTGTTACAGATGAAGACCGGGATTTGCAGGAAATGGAACTGGATGAAACGGATGATGAAGATCCACTTAATGAGAAATCTGATCCTAAAGATATGGGTGAAGATCTTGATGTGCCGGGCTCAGAACTGGATGACGAAGATGAAGATCTGGGTGAAGAAGATGAAGAGAATAATGCATATAGCGGGAGGGATTAGAAACCGAAGGCATGCATTTAGATCATCTTCTTTATAATGAAGACGGGACAATTCAAAAAGCGATACAAACATCAAAAGGAGTTGGACTTGTACTCTCCTGATCAGCTTTTATCCGACCGGCCTTTATTCTCCACAGCAGCAAGCGACAATGGATATGCTGTTTCCACCTTGCCTTCGGAGATAACAAAAAAGGTTTGGACTGTTTGAATATTCGGTAGGGTCGAGAGTTTATTTAAAAGGAAGATATTATACTCATTCATATCCCTCAGCGCAATCTTCAACAGATAATCGGCCGCACCGCTCATGTGATAACATTCCATCACTTCGCGGAATTTACAGGCCTGTTCTTTAAATGCGATGAGCATATCTCTTGAATGTTCTTTCAAATGCACCTGCATAAAACCGATCAGTGATTTGTCGATCTTGGTCTTATTGAGGATCGCAACATATTTGCTGATCACTTCTTCCCTTTCAAGCCTTTTAATGCGTTCATAAACCGGCGTTATAGACTTTCCCAATTTGTCTGCTATCTCCTTGGTGGTAAGACGTGCATCCTGCTGCAAAAGCCGCAATATCTGGATATCATCAGGCTGGAACTCGTACGACATAAAGACAATTTTTCTGTTAGAAAGGCTATCCAGGGCTTTAAAAAGAAAAAAAGCCCAAAAATTTAATCAGAATCAGTTTTATATACCAATATACTCAAATTAAGTAGACAATTAAACGTAAAAGGTCAATTTTTGTAAAAGATTGCTTATTAATCCCCACTAACCATTGCCTTATTATGAAAAATGAACGGTTTATCCTCCCACTTGAGTCCGTGCGGCTCTCAGACATAGCCCTTGTAGGTGGTAAATGCGCCTCACTGGGTGAAATGATCGGAAATCTATCTGCCCTTGGCGTTCATATACCCGGCGGATTTGTTATTACAACAGAAGCTTATTACCGGTTCCTGGAACAAAGCGGGCTGGAGCCAATGATCAAAGCCGAGATCAGCAAAATTGATTTTGATAATGTGGAAAGTCTTCGCCGTAGCGGTTCCAGGATCCGGCAGGCGATCAGCAATGCCAAATTCCCGCATGAGCTCTCCTCTCTTATTATTGGTGCTTACGAAGCACTTTCAAAAAACTATGATCAACAGGCGACCGATGTAGCAGTACGATCATCTGCGACTTCCGAAGACCTGCCTGATGCCAGCTTTGCCGGCCAGCAGGAAACTTTCCTCAACGTTCGCGGGCCTGCAGCGCTTATTGATTCTGTCCGCAATTGTTTCGCTTCTCTGTTTACAGACAGAGCGATCAGCTATCGCCACCAGTTCAACTTCGACATTTTCGATGTAGGTCTTTCTGTTTGTATTCAAAAGATGGTCCGCTCCGACCTCGCTGTTTCCGGTGTTGCTTTCTCATTGGATACTGAAAGCGGTTTTAAAGACGTGGTCATCATCAATGCTTCATATGGCCTGGGTGAACTGATCGTACAGGGAGCTGTATCTCCCGATGAATACATTGTATTTAAACCAACCAGGCAGGCGGGATACAAATCCATCATTGAAAAAAAGATAGGTGCAAAAGACCGCATGATGATCTATGGAGATGATACAGATTCACGCACACGCCTGATCCCGACCGACAGGCAGCAACAGCATCGCTTTTGCTTAAACGATGAACAAATACTTCAACTGGCTGACTGGGTAACTATCATAGAAGATTACTACTCTGAACATAAAGGACAGTGGTGCCCTATGGATGTGGAATGGGCCGTTGATGGCTTATCGGATCAGCTTTATATCGTTCAGGCAAGACCAGAGACCATTCACTCCAGGAAAGAACGCATGAAACTCGTGGAATACGATATAAAATTGCAAGGACAAAAGCCTTTGCTAAAAGGGATAGCCGTGGGAAGCAAAGCAGCTTCAGGCAAAGTCAATATCATGTATTCACTGGACAAACGGGTGGAAGGAAATGAGTTTGAGCCGGGCAATGTCCTGGTTACAGATATGACTGATCCCGATTGGGAACCGATCATGAAAAAGGCTTCGGCTATCATCACCAATAAGGGTGGCCGGACATGCCATGCGGCGATCGTTGCCCGCGAAATGGGCGTTCCGGCCATTGTCGGATGCGGTAATGCAACGGAACTTTTAGCCGATGGTCAACTGATCACTGTCAACTGTTCAGAAGGCGAAGAAGGCTCAGTGTATGAGGGTCTTTTGGAAATAAAGATCAGGGAAACGGATATCGACGATCTCCCTAAAACGCAAACACCGTTGATGCTGAATGTCGGTTCACCGGCTTCTGCTTTCCAGTCAGCCATATTGCCACATAAGGGAGTTGGCCTTGCCCGTGAAGAGTTTATCATCAATAATTATATACAGGCTCATCCCCTCGCCCTTCTGCGGCATAAAGAATGTAATGACAAAAATTTAACCGAAGCCATTCAGCAACTCACCAAAGGGTTTGCTGATGAAGAAACATACTTTATTCAAAAGCTTGCATTTGGCATTGCAAAAATTGCAGCAGCTTTTTACCCGGAGAAAGTGATCGTTCGCTTCAGCGATTTTAAAAGCAATGAATATTATAACCTGCTTGGCGGCAAATATTTTGAGCCGACAGAAGAAAACCCCATGATCGGATGGCGTGGTGCTTCAAGGTACTATTCACCGCAATACAAAGAAGCTTTCGGCCTCGAATGCAAAGCGATCAAGCATGTTCGCGAAACGATGGGCTTAACGAATGTAACGGTGATGATCCCCTTCTGCCGCACAGTTGAAGAGCTGTTAAAAGTACAGGCTGTTATGAGAGAGTTCGGCCTGGTACGCGGAGAGAACGGCCTCGAGATTTTTTTAATGGCAGAACTACCAAGTAATATCATCCTTGCAGAATCATTCGCCGAGTACATAGATGGATTTTCCATTGGCTCAAATGACCTGACACAATTGACCTTAGGTTTAGACCGGGATTCAAGCCTTGTGGCACATCTTTATAATGAGCGTAATGAATCAGTAAAAGGACTGATCAGGCAACTTATCAGAACCGCAAAAGCTAAAGGGGTCAAGGTAGGTATATGTGGCCAGGGGCCTTCGGATTTTCCGGATTTTGCTCAATTCCTGGTTAAGGAAGGAATAGATAGTATATCAGTAACACCCGATTCACTGATAAAAACAACGAAAGCAATTTTTCAGATAGAACAGGCTGTGGAGCAACTGCTCCCGGATCCTGTTTAACTCTTGCTTTGGACATATTAACTGGTCGATAAAGGCCGGGAACCTGGTGTGCAAAACCTTGTACAAATATAAATCCGTTGTAAAAGAATATTTACAACGGATTTATCGTAAGTGAACCCGCAGCACAAAACCTGACCCGCTTTTTAGTGGATTTAAAATTGCTATGCCAGTTGTAAATATTTAAAGACAATCCCAACTACTTGCAAAGACTCTCCAGATGCCGAAGGATTGGTTTTCAACGAAATGCCCTTAGCACAGTAAAAGGCCTCGTTTTCCACAGCATTTTTATGAAAAAATCATTAAAACTAATGATTGACTGCTTATCGCCATCGAAATATTTTGCCAAAGAAATTTAGCTCAAAAATGAAAATACTACTCTTTTTAATCTTTGCAGGCATCACCTTCACCGCTTTTGCACAAAAGGAAAATTTTGATGTGATGAGCTTCACTCCGGTAAAAGACTGGAAAATGGAACGCTCTGATAACACCGTGAGCCTGACCGGGGTGAACGAAGCCAAAGGAACATTCTGCATCATCACCCTTTATAAATCTTTGAACGGAAGTGCCGACAGCAAAACAAATTTTGGGACTGCCTGGCAAAAGCTCGTGCAGCAAAATTTTGGAGCGGGTAAGCCAAAAATGGGAGCTCCGGGAAAAGAAAACGGCTGGGAACTACAAAGCGGCTCAGCCAAATTTGAAAAAAGTGGAACGACAGGACTTGTCACGCTTATAACCGCCACTACAAATAGCAAAATGGCGAATATGGTCATCCTCACCAATTCCGATGCGTACACGTCCCAAATCAACAGTTTCGTGGCTTCCATAGAACTGCAAAAAAAACCGGGAACAGCCGCAAATACAGCAACAAGCCCAACGGAGCAACCGCAAAACGGCAGTGTGAATGATTTACAATCAAACAATCATTCCATTTCGGGAGTATACATATATAACGAGACAATGTCCTCCCCGACCTTTTATGCCTATACCCGCATGGCACTTTGCAGAGGCTATAGATTCAACGCAGACGGAACGTACAACTATTTTAACAACATGTATCTTAGGGGTAATCCTAAACTCACTTTTTTCTGGGAAACCGGCACTTATACCGTAAACGGCAACCAACTCACCATAAAACCCCTCAAAGGGCAAAATGAGGAATGGAGCAAAAAAGGCGAAGATGGATCCGGCGAAGAAAAATTTTTTGATAAACGCCTCAGTATAACCACCCGGAAATTGGAAACCGTTACTTATACTTTTGAGAAAAAAACACTTCCGGGAGATAATAAGACGATTCATCTGCTCCTTAAATACGACAAAGAAACCATTCGGGATGCCGGATATACTTATGATAAAAATGCGAAGCTATGGCGGTATGGTCCGTATGAACCAGATTCATACCATATTCCTCCCGGGTTTAAATTTTAGAAGTTGCCTCCAAAATAAAAAAGCTTCATATTTCTATAAAGCTTCTCTCTGTGACCCCGCAGGGACTCGAACCCTGGACCTACTGATTAAGAGTCAGTAGCTCTACCAACTGAGCTACGGAGTCAGTTTGTAAAAAATGGGATGCAAAGATGAAGATTTTTAAAGCGGTAGCCAAAAAAAATCTAACCCCTTCAGATCCTAAAACCGCGATAGATTTGAAATAAGCTCATCCTTTAAATCAGACACCCTCCCTTCCCCACTACTGTCATTGACCAATATGACAATGGCTGTCCCACTATCAGGATAGAGGTAACATAGCGAAGTAAAACCGAATCCATCCCTGCCTGTATGCATAATAAAAGGCAAACCATTGTCTTCCTTGTCCAGCATCCAGCTCAATCCCAAACTCATGCCATCCGGCCTGGTAAAAGTAATTTTATGACTCAGGTTAATTGCAGCATTTTCCCTGCTCAGGTTCGCTGCAGCATATTTAAGCATATCTGCTGGTGTCGAAACCATTGAAGGTGCTGCTCTGAAACCATTATCAGGGATAAAAGTCAGGGCTTTGCCGTTCTCATCATGGCCGGCAATAAGCCTCTTTTCTTCTTTTGCATCCAGTTGAGGCTTGGTATCTGCTATTCCGAGTTCCTTTTTCAGGAATGAAGTAACAAGCTGGTTGTACGGCGTATGATAGACCCGCTGTAGAATAGCAATAAGCACCATCATTGCATTCCCATTATAGCGGTATTTGGTTCCCGGAATAGTATCAAGCGTAAACCGGTGCATATCCCGGAACAAGCTATCAACCGTATAAATGCGATAAAACTCCCGGAAAGCTTCAGGCTTCAACTTGGAGATGCTGTCGAGATATGCATCATCATAATCCCTCGACATCGCTGGTAAAGCCGAGGTATGATTTGCCAGATCCACCAACCTGACCGGATGCCCCTGATATTGTAAATTAGGATAGTTGCCCGGTAAATATTTCCGGATATCATCCGTCAACTGCACTTTCTTTTCGATAACAGCCTGCGCAAGCATTATGCCTACAAAGGTTTTTGCAATCGAACCCAAACCAAAAAAGGTTGTATTCCGGATTAAAGCACCTTCCCCCCGATGAAAGCTATACTGATACTGCACTCCATTTTTAATTACTCCAATAGACAGATCCACCGTTACCGGAGATTGCATGTAATGTCCGGCTGCCCGCTGAACCAGGCTATCCAGAGAAGTTTTCAATGGGTTATTGGTCTTGATTACTGGCTTGGCATTAGCCTGCTGCCCATTACAGTACTGCGATAAAATTATAAATATTGCAAGTGCCTTTAGATAAACCAACTTCATAATGTACATAACAATGTATAACTTAGGCAATGCTACATAAAACCTATCTTTTTTCAAAGTAGGTTTAACTTTCAACTACCTGTATTATGCAAGAAGACAGTTCACCCATTATGAGCATTCACGGTTTTCGTCAGGGGCAGATAGCCGGACGGGAAGAACTTTTACTTAATGAACTGCATGGGGCACGGCGGATAGAGAAACCTCATAAACATGATTTTTTTATCATCAACCTCTTTGACCGCGCAAAAGGAGTGCATAATATAGACTCGATAGACTACCCAATAGGTAACCATGAAGTGCATGTACTGTTTCCCGGGCAAATGCATAAATGGGATATCAAAGCCGGAACAAGAGGATATCAACTGATGATAGAACAATCATTTTTCGAACAGTTTGCGCCTTATTTCAGGTTTTCATTTACCAATTACCAAAACCATCCTGTTATCCGTCTCACCAAAAATGCCTTCCAGCTATTGCTGTATGAATTCAATGCTATCAAAGATGAACTGAAAAAGGAAGATTCATTGGTGCATTTGATCAGTGCGCGTGCAGCCGTTATTGCAGCAATCGTAAGCCGGGAAGCAGAGAATGTTTTTACGGAATTTAAAGTTTACCAGTCAAACCCCAGGTTGGCAAAGTTCAACATGCTGATAGATAAATTTTTCAAGACGCAGAAATTCGTGAATTTTTATGCAGAAAAGCTCCATATCTCCGCCAACTATCTCAACATCCTTTGCAAAAAGAACTTAAAAGTGTCTGCAACGCAGCTCATACAACAGCGGGTATGTGTAGAGGCTAAAAGGTTATTGCTGAGTGCGGGTCTTTCTATTAAAGAGATCGCTTTTGAACTGGGCTTTGCGGATCATGCTTATTTCTCTAATTTTTTCAAAACCCAAACTGGACTCACTCCTAGCGAATTCCGGGGAAAGTGATAAATTTTACAAGGAATAACATAAATTCTTCAGGCGCCTCAGGCCGTTGGCTGTGTAACTTTGATAAAAAGTTACAGTATGCAACATTCTGCCATATCGCGTAAGGGGTTTCTCAGGAATTCTGCATTGGGACTTGCAGGGTTAACCTTTACTCCATCAGTATTAAATGCACGATCCGGTAGTGCAACAGAAGATAGAAAGGATACAACGGTCAAAAATTACACACTGAAAAATGTGAGGCTGGAAACAGGTTTTGAGTATGAAGGGGATGAAGTTATCGCTACCAGGACCGAGCTTTTTTCTGTTGAAATAGAAAACGGCAAGATCAAAAAGATAGGCCCGAATCAGCCTGGTGCAAAAGCCATTGATGCCAAAGGTATGCTGATGCTTCCATCGTTTAAAGACATGCACATCCACCTGGATAAAACCTTTTATGGCGACAAATGGCAGGCTGTAAGAAGAAGGAGCGGCGGTGTGAAAGGAATGATAGCACTGGAACAAAAGATACTGCCAGACATGCTGAAAAATTCGACCTATAAAGCGGAAAAGATGATCGAATTGCTGCAATCAAAGGGCTCATCATTTGCCCGCAGCCATGTCAACATTGAACCCACTTCCAAGCTGGACTCTCTTAAGCATCTTCAAAAAGCGTTAGAAAATAAAAAGAACGTTTTCGGTGCCGAACTGGTAGCATTTCCACAGCATGGTGTGTTTTATACAGATAGCGCTCCTTACCTGAAAGAAGCCGCTAAAACCGATATAGATTTTATTGGAGGTGTAGATCCTTATACTGTTGATGGCGCTATCGAAAAAACAATGGACTTCACCGTACAATTAGCACTTGACCATAATAAAGGCATCGATATTCATTTACATGAATCAGGTGATTCTGGATTAAAAACAGTGGAATATCTTATCAATAAAGTAAATGAAAACCCGGTACTGAAAGGGAAAACCTACCTGAGCCATTGTTTTGTTCTTGGAAAATTAGATAAGCCCAGGCAGGAAGAAATGGCCGAAAAACTCAGTGCTGCCCAGATAGGTATTCTTTCCACCATTCCTTTCGGAAGCCTGATCATGCCCATTCCCACACTGATGAAATATGGAGTGAAAGTAATGGCCGGCAATGATAGCATTGTAGACCATTGGAACACTTTTGGCACAGGAAGCGTGTTGCAAAAAGCAAATCTGGCAGCACAGTTATATGGGAATGTGACCGAATTGGGATTGTCAAGGATCTTAAAACTGGCAACAGCAGGCCCACTGCCTTTGGATGATAAAGGCGTACAGCAATGGCCCAAAGCAGGTGATGATGCAGATATGGTTTTAGTGGATGCAAGTTGTTCTGCTGAGGCTGTTTCACGCATCTCTCCGGTAAGATCACTGGTATACAAAGGAAACATTGTTTTTTAAAGATCAAATCATATGAAGGCCATAATTTGTTTATTGACATTGATGATTACTGCAGTTTCTTGTCATTCAACGATAGAAAATACAAAAACAGAGAGGATGGAAAACCAGGATATTTTGAGCTTTGTAAAGAAGAACGATATACGGGGCGTTTCAAAAGCTTTAGAAAGCGGCGCAGATGTAAATATTGCAGACAACAATAAACGTTCTTTATTATTGATCGCAACTGTTAACCAGCAAACAGAGATGGTAAAATTGCTGGTAAAACACGGCGCAAACGTCAATCAACAGGCCGACAACCTGGACAGCCCCTTTCTCTATGCAGGTGCAAGCGGACAAACAGAATTAGTACAGTTATTCCTTGATCATGGTGCACGGTTCGATCTTTTCAACCGTTATAACGGAACAGCGCTTATCCCTGCCTGTGAGCGCGGGCATGTGGAAACTGTCAGGTTATTAGCTAATACCAAAGGATTCCCGATAGATCACGTCAACCGGTTGGGATGGACCGCTTTAATGGAAGCCATCGTCTTGGGTGATGGAAGCAAAAAATATCAGCAGATCGTGCAAATATTAAAAGATGCCGGATCCAAATTGGACATTCCCGATCATGATGGCGTAACACCTTTGCAACATGCACAGTCAAGAGAATTTAAGGAGATCGTAAACATACTAAGATCATAAACGATCTATTAACAGCATCGTTAGAAAAACCGAGTTCACAGATAAAAGGCAGGATATTAGTTCTTGCCTTTTTATTTGCCTCAAACTTGAATTATTTTGCTTATATGATACTTTTTATTTAGTTTAAAGCGCAGATCCTTCCGTGAGCAATTGATAAATCCTTCCCTCTCATCAATCAACAACGTATTGTAAAAGCTTTTAAGAGAATAAAAAAAATCAAATAAGAGTTTTATGCGCCAACGCTTCTTAACATTCATCTCATTTTCGGTCCTTATTGCATGCAACAACAGTAATAGCAGTAAAGAAAACGATCCGGCCAAAAAAGAGCCGCAGGCTATCGGCTGTTATAGTCCAAAAACAAATGATAAGGATTGGTACACTTCAGGCAAAAAAGCGCCAAAACTTCAAGGATTGAGCGGTATTGATTTTAAGATCACCACTTCCAGTAAAGAAGCGCAGGAATATTTTGCACAGGGAATGATGCTGTCTTATGGTTTTAACCACGCTGAAGCAGCAAGATCGTTTTATGAAGCGGCCCGTTTGGATTCCAACTGCGCTATGGCCTACTGGGGCTTTGCCTATGTATTAGGCCCTAACTACAATGCAGGAATGGAGGAAGATAATTTTCAGCGTGCTTATGAAGCAGTCACAAAAGCAAAATCGCTTATTAAAAACTGTACACCAAAAGAAATTGCGTTGATTGAGGCATTAAGTGCGCGGTATGCAGCACAGCCACCTGCCGACCGTAGCCCATTGGATATCGCCTATGCTGCCGCTATGAAAAAGGTATTTAACCAATATCCCTCCGATCCCGATATCGGGGCATTGTATGCTGAGGCGGTAATGGACATGCATCCCTGGGACCTGTACGATAAAAAAACAAAAGCGCTAAAGCCATGGACTCCGGAACTGATGGCAACATTAGAGCATCTGATGAAGATCAATCCAAAACATCCTGGCGCTCACCATTTTTATATACATGCACTGGAAGCTTCTAGCACTCCTGAAAAAGCAATGGCCAGTGCAAAACTCCTGGAAACCCTGGTTCCTGGTTCAGGCCACTTATTGCATATGCCTTCGCATATTTATATCAACACCGGCGATTATCATTTAGGCACGTTATCTAATATCAAAGCTGTAGAAGTTGACAGCATTTATACTACAACCTGTCATGCACAGGGCGCTTATCCCCTGGGATATTATCCGCACAATTATCATTTCCTTGCTGCAACGGCCGCTCTTGAAGGCAATTCAAAAATGTCCTGGGACGCAGCAAAGAGATTACAGGAACATGTTGTCCCAGATATTATGCGTGAACCCGGATGGGGAACTTTGCAACATTATTATACCATTCCATGGTACATAGCCGTGAAGTTCTCCATGTGGGATACTATCGCATCTATTACGCCTCCTGCAAAAGACCTGGTATACCCCCGTGCGATCTGGCATTATGCCAGAGGTATGGCTTACCTTGGAAAGAATAATTTGCCGGATGCGCAAAAAGAAATGGACAGCCTGCGCATACTGGCTGCCGACACTACGCTTCGCGACGTGACCATTTGGAACATTAATACTACTGCAGATCTTGTACAGATCGCAACAAAAGTATTGTCGGCCGGTATTGCAGTAAAACAAGGCCAATTCGATAAATCAGTCTCTTTATTGAAAGAAGCAATTGTTATGGAAGACAATCTCAACTACAATGAACCACCTGACTGGTTCTTTTCTATAAGGCATCATCTCGGCGCTGTATTGCTCAAAGCAGGAAAATACGATGAAGCAGAGAAAGTGTATGATCAGGACCTGAAGACCTGGCGCAGGAATGGTTGGGCATTAATAGGACTATATCACGCATTGGAACAGCAACATAAAACCAGCGACGCAGAAAAAGCAAAATCAGCTTTTGAAGAAGCCTGGAAATATGCCGATGTAAAGATCCAGTCGTCATCAAGTATAGCAGAATAGAAAGCCCGGCGCCTACGTACTTAACAACTGTTTCACCACATGCCGGTAATTTTTACCTAAAGGCAATTCCTTTCCGTTTTTCAAACGGATCATATTTCCTTCTATGTAGTGAACAAATTTTTTGTGCAGGATATAGGATTTATGGATCCTTATGAACATATCTGCGGGTAATTGTTCTTCAAAACTACTGAGGGTCCTGGGTGTAAGCAGATACCGCTGCTCATCCCACACCTTTACATAATTGCCCAGGCTTTCGAGATAATAGATCTGGTTCAATTGAAGCTGCACAAACCGCTTGTCCGATTTAATATAGATATGTGCAGGCTCGTTTTCTGTAGCAGCAGGTACCGGGGCAAAAGAGGTTCCGGCCTGGCTCTTCAGGGTATGCATGGCCAGTGCACGGTTCGCAGCTTTCAGGAAACGATCAAATCGGAAGGGCTTTAGCAGGTAATCACAAACATCCAGGTCAAAACTTTCCAGCGCATGCTCTTCGTATGCCGAAGTGATGACCACCAGGGGACGCTGCTGTAATGTCCGCAGAAAATCAAGACCGCTAAGCTTGGGCATCCGGATATCGAGGAAAATAAGGTCTACCGTATTCCTGCTGAGAAATTCCATGGCTTCAGTAGCACGATAACATTGCCCGCTTTTTTCCAGGAATGGAACATCCTCCATGTATTTTAAGATAACATCATGGGCTAAAGGTTCGTCATCAACGATCAGGCAACGCAAACTCATGACAGGTCTATTTGGAGTTCAGCTTTAAATGTATGATTTTTTATACCGGTTCTTAATAAATGCTTACCGGGGTAAAGGAGCTCTAATCTTTTTTCCAGGTTGCTTAAACCGATCCCCCTCTCCTTCTCGCTTTCTTTTTCAAAAGAATTCTCACAACTGAAGAAAAGTTTTTTTTCTGCGACCCTTAAATACAAATGCAGGTAGGCGCTCTCTTCTGCCGGCTCTATTCCATGCTTGAATGCATTCTCCACAAAAACGATCAGCAACAACGGAGCGATCTCCTGCTGCTCGTTCTCTATGTCTTTTTTAAATAAAAGCCGCAGGGGCTTTCTTAGCCGCATCTGTTGAAGCTCCATAAAGTCTTCGATATACTTCAATTCATCACTAAGCTTTACTTTTTCTTCCTTTCCTTTATAGATCACATAGCGCATCAGTTCGGATAACTGCAGAATGCTATCAGGTGTTTTATGCGATTGCTGCAAGCTCAATGCATACAGATTGTTCAGGGTATTGAATAAAAAATGGGGATTGATCTGTTGCTTTAGCAGATCAAGCTCAGCCTGGGCCTTTTCTTTCTCCAGGGATACTATCTGGTTATTTTGTTTTGTCCATTGCTGCGACAGCAATACCGGAAGACTGATCAGTATGATCCCGATAGCAGCCGCTGCATTTTCCATCACAAAAGGGTTGGACGGGAAGATCGGCCCCATTAACTCTTTGATAGGGAGTGATGTCAACAATTGCGCTATTATGGGATATAAGATCGCAACAATCGTCAGCATGCTCAGAAGGTAAATAATCAATCCATATTGTTTCAACACTTTGGAAACAAGAAAACGGCTGTTGATCAGAAAGAATAAATAGCCAGCCAGGTACATTACCAGGAACTGTATCGTAAGGCTAACAAAGGTCCAAAAATGTTCAATGATCTTTGAAGGCACAAACCGGAAGGCGATCAGCAGATTGCCATTACGGTTATATAACGGATCATCTATACAGGATGCTGCCATTGCCGATAAAGCCACAGATATTATCACTATACTGATCAATATGGCTTTCTCCAATCCAAATCCCTGTATCCATTTTGCTTTAACTATTTTCCTTCGATAATAAGTATTAACCAGTAAAAGCAGTTCAAGCAATATGATCCAGGTGGCGCAGGACACAAAAAGCCAGGAAGGCAGGTTATCAAATTCGGCTTTGGAACAGAAATAGGCGATCAACGGCACCAGTACGCCAAAAAACACTAACCAAGATACAAGATA
>JBQCHL010000018.1:0-496013 GCA_051954695.1 Chitinophagaceae bacterium | reverse complement strand
GCCTGTAAAAGTTGCATAAGCATGTGTTACTTCCTGGTTGGTTACACGGGTGATAACACCGTTCTGGCTTCTGGAAGTCGTTGTGCTATCCGGATGCGTTTCAAAACGAAAGCCGCCCATCCATTGTCCTGGCGTAAGAATGGTTGCTTTGAGGCGCGGGTCCCTGTTCTCGAAAGGTTTTTGCGGATCATAAAGTGGCGATTGATCGATAGGCAATCCATCGGTGCATTGGAAATAATCAACGATGTTCTGCGTGGGTACATAAACCGACCAGCCTTGCGTAGCCCGGATACCAATGTATTGCGGAATTCCACTGGTGGTTGTTCCTCTCAGGTATGGCAAAGAAAAGATCGATTCTTTGGAATTCTTACCTGAAAGGCGGAACAGGTTTGTATAGTTTGTATGAAGCTGGTAAGTTTTCGAATCAATTACTGCTTTGGATGCACTGGCAGCGATATCGTAACGTCCTTCCAGTAAGGCAATCCTTGCTCTCAGGGCAAGTGCAGCGCCTTTAGTGATACGGCCAAGGTCTTTACCTGTCCATGCCACGGGCAGATCATCAGCCGCCGTCTGCAGATCATCCAGCAGCGCAGATGCGATAGTGGCACGGGGTGTTCTTTCTGCTGTTGCAGCTTCCCCGATCGAAAGCATGGTGGTGATATATGGCACATCCCCATAAAGATTGATCAGGTAGTGATAAAAGAATGCTCTCAGGAATAAAGCCTGCCCTTCCACCTGCTTGTATACTGTTTCACTGCTCACAGCTTTTGCCTTATGCATATTGGTAAGAATATTATTGCACCTGGCGATCCTTGTATATAAAGAAGACCAGAATGAATAGAATACGGCTGTTTCTGTACTGAACTGCCCCATCTGTACTGTATTCGTACCGCCATAGTCGCCGCGGTTAAAGGCCATGTCCGTTGAAGCATCCAACCACATCTGGTATGGCGTACGGCCGGTTTCCCAGTATAATCCATTGTAGGC
Organism: Chitinophagaceae bacterium; assembly: GCA_051954695.1. Lineage (GTDB taxonomy): Bacteria > Bacteroidota > Bacteroidia > Chitinophagales > Chitinophagaceae > Terrimonas_A. Next base: position 495,026 of record JBQCHL010000018.1, on the reverse strand, counting down.
GCCATTCGCTGCGAGAATAAGATCATTCTCTGTTTCAAAAAATGTTTCCGTTGAAGGCTGGTCAGTTGGCGCTTTGGTAAGAAAGTCTTTCTTACATCCTGCGGCAAAAACCACGAGGACAAGAAGCGTAAGTTGTAATGTGATATATCTGAACTTCATAGCTGTTTGATTGATGATGATGATTCAAATTGTTTACTCAGCAATACATGTTGTTATTACAGTGTCAACGACACACCAAAAATGTAGGTCCTCGATAAAGGATAAGGACTTGAATCCCCATTCGGTCTTTCAGGGTCCCATCCCGAAGGCATTTTATGGAAAGTAAACAGGTTATCAGCAGTGGCATACACTCTCAGTTTCGTCACTTTAAGTTTGTTCAATACACTTGCAGGTAATGTATACCCGATCTGCACATTTTTTATACGGGCATAACCGGCATTATAAACCCAGAAGTCGGAAAACTGGAAGTTGTTATGAGTAGACGCCGATATCAGCCGCGGATATTTCGCACCAGGGTTTTGTGGTGTCCAGTAATCAAGCTGCCAGGCCTGCATGTTATTGTTGTTATACAATGCCCAGGCTGCCTCATTGGTGAGGATCACATCTCTTTTACCCACGCCCTGCACGAAAACACTCAGGTCAAAACCTTTGTATGAACCGGAAAGTGTTAACCCGAAAGTCATGCGTGGAACAGGGTTACCGATCACTGCCCTGTCATTAGCATTAACAACTGTATCGCCTGTCATATCGATATACCGGATATCGCCAGGGCTTACGACGCCAAATTGTGTTGGTCCATTGGTCACTTCCGCGTCGTTCTGGTAGATGCCTGCAGAACGATAACCAAAAAGCGAATTGATCGCAAATCCTTCTTCTATCAGTTGATAACCGTTGATATAAGGGCCGGTACCTTTCAGGTCAACAACAGTATTCCTGACATTGGAAAGATTTCCGCCGATGGAATAATCAAAATCACCTACACGGTTCCGGTAATTAAGTGAGAGATCCCAACCTGTGTTCTTCACCACACCAGCATTTTGATACGGTGCATTCAGGCCGGTGATAGCAGGTATATCCAACTTCAGAAGAATGCCTGAAGTAATACGGTTGTATACATCAAAGCTGACAGACAGCTTACGGAACAGGTCGATATCAACTCCAAGATTTTTTGAGGTGGATGATTCCCAGGAGATCGCAGCATTTGCCAGATCGGTCTGGATGGCTGAAGAAACCGGTACACCATTGAAAATATACCGGCCGGTCAACGACAGGTAAGATGCAAACGGGAAATTATCGCCGATATTCTGATTGCCCAGTTTACCCCACGATCCTCTCAACTTCAGGCTTGAGATCCAATCGACGTCCTGCATGAATGATTCATTGCTCACTACCCAGCCGAGTGAAACAGAAGGGAAATAACCAAAACGATTTCCTTTGGCAAAACGTGAAGAGCCGTCTGCACGGAAGTTAGCTTCTACCAGGTATTTATCCTGGTAGCTGTAGTTGAGGCGGCCGAAATAAGATTGCAGTGACCATGCAGTGGAAGTTCCGGAATTGCTCCAGTTCACCTGTGCACCAGCATTCAATTCGTCCAGGTTAGGAAAATCAAATCCTTCGCGGTATGCTGACATTCTGTTCTGGTTATATTCAATCTGCTCAAATCCTCCCAGCACGCTGAAGTGATGATCCCCTATGTTCTTTGCATATTTCACCAGCATACGGGAAGTGTTTTCCCATCCCTGGCTTTCTGCCTGGCTCAGGCTGGCCAAAGCCGGAGTGGTGAATGCTGGAGCTGCCTGGCCGGGAAGATAAGTCTTAATGGATTTTCTGAAGTTCTTCTGGGAATAATCACTGAATGAAGGTGTGTACCCAATCTCGATATCCAGGTTCTTCACCGGAGAATAGGTCAGTTGTGCAGTAAGACGAAGCGAGTTATAATATTCTTTAAACTCTCCTCCTTCTTCCAGGAAAGCAAGTGTGTTATAACCGTCTTTGGCAATGCCCCATCTTCCATCGGAAAGTCTTGCTGTATAGATCGCCGGTATCCTGTTGGCAGCACCTACCACGTCATCTCCGAGCACAGCAGATGTTATAGGAGAATGACGGCCATACATGAAGGTCTCCAGCTTAAGCTTGTTGTTTATCTGGCTAAGGGTATTGAGGCGGAATGAATATGCTTTGGATGAAAAGCCTGGCACAAGACCTTCCTGGTTCTGATAAGAAAAAGAACTCATTATTTTGATCTTGTCGCCACCATTGACGCTGATATGATGCCGCTGGATCAGGCCTGAACCGGTATACAGCAGCTTCTGCCAGTTATTATCCGGGTAATTGTCGGGGTCAGTGGTTTTATTGGCGAGGTAATCAGCCAGGTATTGGTCAGTATATAAAGGAGAGGTACCAAGATTAGCCCTTGATTCATTATGCTTTGTCATGAATGTATATCCATCTACCATATCAGGCAGATCAATAAACCGTTGTTTGCCTGTATATCCTTCATAAGAAAGATTGATCTTGCCCGACCGTCCTTTTTTAGTTGTAACGAGAACAACTCCGTTGGCAGCCCTTGATCCATAGATGGATGCTGAAGCTGCATCTTTCAGTACAGAGATGGATTCGATATCATTCGGATCAACACCATCGAGAGTGCTGCTGATACCGTCCACGAGCACCAGCGGGTTGGCATCGCCAAGGGTACCAATACCGCGGATCCTGATCTGACCGCCATCTGCGCCGGGTTTACCGGAAGATTGGGTAACAGTAACTCCGGCAGCCAGTCCCTGCAATGCTGCCGATGCACGCATAACCGGTCTCTTTACAAGATCCTTGCTGCCAACCGAGCTGACAGCGCCGGTCAGGTTCACTTTGCGTTGCGTGGTATAACCGACGGTCACTACCTCATCGATCGTTTTCGCATCTTCTTCCAGTATCACATCGATCACTGCCCGGCTGTTGATCAACCGGGTGATAGTCTTATAACCAACCATGGAAAAACGGATAGAATCGGTTGTGCCGACAGAAGATAAACTCAGCGTATAAACGCCATTGTCATTTGTCTGGGAGCGTATACTTGTTGTGCCCAAGACTTCCACCGTAGCACCTCCCAATAACTGATTACCGGCGCCCCGGACAGTGCCCGTCAGTTGGGTTTGCTGGGCAAACAGGGGGTTGAACGAGGCGCTGAGAAGCATTCCCAGCAGCATGCAGAAGATCAGATTGCAGTAGCTTTTTCTCATAATGGCAAACTTTGGTTGAGAATTAATGCAGGCAAAATAATCCGATTAGTTCGACCGGGAACCAAATAACACTATTAAATATCATGGGAACATTCCCATATTGTGGGAACATTCCCACTTTCACTGATCGTCTGGTTCAATATCCACTGATAATGAGATAATCCTTTCGCTTTAACTATGTTTTGAATATATTGTGTGGGAATATTCCCATAGAACAGGTAACATTATGAAGAAGAATCTTGTCACCATTATTGATATTGCCCGGCAATTGAATGTTTCCAAATCGACGGTTTCGAGGGCTCTTACCGGTCATCCCCGTGTTCATCCCGAGACCCGGGATAAGATCCTGCAGTTGGCCGAAGAATGGGAATACCAGCGGAATATGCTTTCCATCAGCCTTATCACAAAACGGACAAACACGATCGGCATTATTGTCCCCGAGATCCAGAGCTCATTCTTTCCCAAAGTGATCATGGGCGCACAGGAGATTGCCGAAAAAGCGGGTTATAATTTAGTGATCAGTAACTCCAATGAATGTTATGAAACTGAAGTGGCGAATGCAAAAGTGATGCTGGCCAACCAGGTAGATGGATTATTGATATCGATTACGAAACAGACACTGAACTTCAATCATCTTACGATCTTCCAGCGGAAAAGCATACCGGTCGTTTTCTTCAACCGCGTTTGTGATGAAATGGATGCACCCAAAGTGATCGTTGATGATTTTGACAGCGCCTTTAAAATAACGGAATACCTGATAAAGAAAGGAAGGAAAAGGATCGCGCACCTGGGCGGGCCTGTGAACCTGAAAATTTCAGAAAAGCGGATGAATGGATATATTGCCTGCCTCAGCAAATACCAGTTGCCGGTTGACCGTGAACTGATCATCAATTATGACCTGAACCTTGAGAAATTGCCGATCTATGTCAACCATCTTCTTAATCTCGAAAATCCTCCCGACGCGATATTCGCCGTTAACGATCCCACAGCAATCGATGCGATACGGATCATTAAAAAGAGAGGTTTGCGGATCCCTGACGACATAGCCGTTGTCGGGTTCAGTGATGATTATGCGGCCAGCCTGGTGGACCCGCCGTTGACAACAGTCTCCCTTCCCTTGACAGAGATGGGCAAAACGGCTTCACAATTGCTGATCGATCAGATCAATCGTGAGGGCCAGCAGAAGATCATCATCAAGATGTTGAAAGGAGAACTGGTAATCCGTGAATCTGCATAAGGGTGAAGACCATTCTTTGACTATCAATCTCAGGTCTTATCAAATTCTATTTCACTTTGCTACAATCAATATCCCCTTCATCTCCCCAAAATTTACAGTACAGGTTACCATACTTACCATTACCGATATAATCCTGAAGCACCCTGATAGAACCTAAAGAACATTTACCATCTTTTTTATAAACGATCTTATAATAGCCTGTAACATACCTGTAGGCCTGGATACCCAGTTCGTTCTTTACAATACTCCACATACTTGAAGCAGGCTCAATGGCCACTTTCAATACCTCGTATCCGTCCCCTCCCAGGTAATTTTTAATAAGTGGGGTCACTTTTGCCACTGTTACCGCTTGGTCCGAAATGCTGATGGGCTTTGCAAAATAGTCCGGTAGTTTATCCACTTTTACGATATTGCTTATCTGTGCAGCGAGTGTATGGTTGTTTCTTATTGTGGCCACATCCTTGTCATTAAAAGAAAAAGCAAAACTGCCTTCCGCCACCGGCCAATCCTTTTCAGGGAGTTTATTTCCCCAGCCATCCACTCCTGGCAGGTTGAATTGAGTGTAGATAGTGTAATTGTCGTTTGCAGGAAAGAAACGCTGTTCAACAATTTCATACATTGGGCCAGAGCGCAATCGTGTAAACTGCCCTACCCCATACTCATCTACATTCCCGATAAAACTGCTGGCCTGGGAAGGATCAGGCAACACATCAAAATTCAACCATTTATTGTTGATCTCACTTTCTTCAATACGTATAGCCGTTGATCTGTTCCAGCCGCCTTGCTGCTTATCGCCTCTGTATGAGGCCACATAAAATTTCAGATAATAAGGACCTTTCTTAATATTCTCCAGGTGAAAGGCCTCTTTCAATGTTTTATTTTGCAGTTCAAGCCGGCCATAGATAAATTCTCCGGAGTGGAAATTGGTTTTAGCACCGTCATGGCTATTCTTAAACGGTTTGTCAGAATAATAGAATTTTGCTTCGGATATACCGGGAACATCGTAAACCATTTGTGCCTGATTTTGGGTGATGAATAAAATGACTACTGTAATGGCGGATAAGATCTTTTTCATTACTATAGTTTTTGAGGTTATCGAATACAGGTTGAGTGATAAGTATCACATGAAGCTACAGCAAAGAAAAACTGTTTATCAGCAGTATTGAGTCAATGGCGGCGATGGTCTAAAGAACGGAGGTGGGAAAAGCATCTCCTCTGATGGCATTTATTGAATAAACGGTAGCTGCCACAGGATGAATGGAGGTATTTTCCGGGTTAACGAAGAATGCCTGCGACTATACCTCCGGCAGGCAGGTTTTACCGCAGATGTCCAAAACTATTCAGGCGATCCGTACATTTACAAATGCAAATCCCTCAAGTCAACTCCCCTTTGCTTAAGACAACCCTATTTGCCTTACTGCTCTTTAGTTGCCCCGCCATTTTTTCTCAAACCGCTAACTACAAAACCGGCAACAATGATTGGGATCCCGACTCCCTCGGCAACCACCGCGCTGTAGTGCAGGTAACCGGAACCGGTAAAACTGCCAGCATTACCATTCCCTGGCGCCGGCAGGATGACCCCGCTGATAAACAGATCATCGTGATAGATGCTGCCACCAATAAACGCATAGACAATACAGATACTCTTTCTATAAGTCCAGAAAAAGGCACTATACTTTTTGAACCCGTATCCGGTCCGGGCAGGTACTTTATTTATTATATGCCTTATAAGGTCAACCGGAAATCCAACTACCCCACTGCTATTTATAATAGGAAAGAAAATACCAGCTACACTCCAGCCTTCTTTGACAGGAAAAAGCATGCTGAAACAAAATTGCTTTATCTCGAATCAATTGATGCGCTGAATAGCTTTTACCCAATGGAGGTAACCGCCACAAAAGCAGAAGTGGCTCAGTTGATAAAGACAAATAACAAGAAGGCCTATCTGGTTTTCCCCGAAGACCGCGAGCATGTTATCAGGATGCAAACGCATTTGCCGCAACGATGGGTTGAGCAGGGCTTGAAAAACAGTTTTACAGGAAAAGCATTGAAAGGTGAAAATTACAGTTATCAACTCGGCATTTACCCTGTAACACAAGACCTGTCAAACCTGACCATACAATTCAGCGACCTGAAAAATGCAGCAGGCCATTATATTCCCGCTGCAGATATGAGCTGCTTAAATACAACCGGCACACGTTATGACGGCAGCCCGTTCTCACAAATCGTAAATGTAAAAAAAGGAAATGTGCAGGCAATATGGTGTTTGATAACTATTCCTGAAAATATCACACCGGGTGTATATAAAGGAACGGCAAAAGTGATGGCTGATCAATCTGCTCCTACAACAATTCCCATAGCACTGCAGGTTGAAAACAAAATAGCGGTGGAACACAATATCGGTCATCCTGAATTGCAGACAAGATTAACCTGGTTAAACTCCACGCTTGCCCAAAAAAATGAGGTGATCAAACCTTACACGTCTTTACAGGTAACTGACCAATCGATCAGTTTATTAGGTCGTAAAGTGATATTGAATGAAACCGGTTTTCCTGAACAACTGCAGACATTCTTTACTCCTGAAATGACTTCTTTAAGCAATCAGCCTAAAAACATCCTGGCTGAGAATATCCATTTTCATATTACCAATACAGCCACACATACAGACATTGCATTTAAACCACAGAATTTTCATTTTACCCTGCAAGAGCCGGGAACAGTGAAATGGGAGTCTACCAATCTTTCCACTCCCCTGCGCATGGATGTAGCCGGCAGCCTGGAGTTTGACGGCTACCTTTCTTATACGGTTAAACTGATCGCCCTGGAAGATGTCACTCTCGACAATATCCGTTTCCATATTCCTTTTGACAGCCTGGCTGCCAAATATTTAATGGGGCTGGGAAATAAAGGAGGCGTCAGACCTGATACAGTCAACTGGAAATGGGATGTGGCCACCAAAAACCAGGATGGCGCCTGGATTGGTGCAGTGAATGCAGGCTTACAGTTTTCACTCCGGGATGAACATTATGTGCGCCCGCTCAACACCAATTTCTATTTGCAAAAGCCACTAATATTGCCCGCCTCATGGGGCAATGACGGCAAAGGCGGTATATGGGCCGGCATCAAAGGCAAGTCGATGCTGATGGAGGCTTTCAGTGGCGCACGCAGTATGAAAAAAGGTGACACACTGTATTACAATTTCAATCTACTGATCACCCCGTTCCATACACTGGATACCGATTTCCAATGGGCCACACGCTTCTATCATCAATACAAAAACCCTGATAGCATTAAGACGGCTGGCGCAACAGTAGTGAATATCCATCATGCGAACGGGATCAATCCTTATATCAATTATCCATTCATTGAGCATGCAGCAATGAAGCGGTATATTGATTCAGCGCATCGGTTGGGATTAAAAGTAAAGATCTATAATACAGTTCGTGAACTATCCAACCGCGCCTATGAAACCTTCCCGATGCGCAGTCTCGGGCATGAGATTTATTCTGCCGGCAAAGGCGGTGGCTATTCCTGGTTGCAGGAACACCTCGTGAGCGATTATATTGCCGCGTGGTTTGTACCTGAACTAAAAGATGCGGCGATCGTAAACAGCGGCATGAGCCGCTGGCATAACTACTACGTGGAAGGAATGAACTGGCTGGTCAGGAATGTGGGCATCGATGGCATTTATCTCGATGATGTCGCATTTGACCGCATTACAATGAAGCGGATCAAACGTGTGCTTACACAAAGCGATCATCCGGGCATTATTGATCTTCATTCTGCAAACCAGTATAATAAGAGCGATGGCTTTAATAACAGTGCCAATCTTTACATGGAACATTTTCCTTACCTGAATCGCTTGTGGTTTGGTGAGTATTTCGATTATGAAAAGAACGGTCCTGATTTTTATCTCACAGAAGTCTCAGGCATTCCCTTTGGACTAATGGGTGAAATGCTGCAGGATGGCGGTAATGCCTGGCGTGGCTTATTGTACGGTATGACCAACCGGATGCCCTGGAGCGCTAATGCTGATCCGCGTCCTATCTGGAAGGTGTGGGACAGCTTTGGCATGAAAGGTTCCCAGATGCTGGGATACTGGCTGGATGATAACCCTGTACATACAGGCAATCCTGCAGTTCTTGCTACAGTATACCGTCAGCAAGGTAAAGCAATGATCGCGATCGCAAGCTGGGCTGACACGGATACAACAGTGCGGCTGAAGATCGATTGGAAAGCCTTGGGACTTGATGCTTCGAAAGCACGTTTGCAGGCACCTGGAATGGAAAGATTCCAGGAAGAAAAAGTATTTGGAATCGAAGATCAGATTCCTGTAAGCAAAGGAAAAGGATGGCTGCTGATCCTTGATGAAAGCAAATAATGATTCCTTTTTATACAGTTGAATTACTGATGGATCCTGCGCCTATTCAAAAGACCATCTCTCCCGCCCTGTTTCCTTAAACTGGGCAAGCTCGTTGGTATTTCGTGCGGGCGGCTCTACTCCGATAAGGTGCCTGACAAAGAAATCCCTTTTTCTCATACGTCCGTACACACCACCGTCACTATGTCCCATCCCAGGGATCGACAGGAATTCAAAACTTTTTTGCGCCTTGATAAGCGCATTCACTACCCTATAAGTTGATTCAGGAGGAACATTCGTATCGGCCTCTCCCACTATCAGTAAGAGATCACCCTGCAGCTTCGCAGCATTGGTTACATTGGACTGTTCATCATAATGCTTTGCTACAGGATATCCCATCCATTGCTCATTCCACCATTGTTTGTCGACACGGTTATCATGACAACCACAGGCTGATACACCCGCTTTATAAAATTCAGGATGGAACAATAACGCACCAAGTGTGCTCTGCCCTCCGGCAGAAGTGCCGTACAAGCCTACCCTTTCTGCATCCACGAAACTGTATTTCTGCGCCAGCGCTTTTATCCATAATATCCGATCAGGAAACCCTGCATCGGCAATATTTTGCCAGCATACATCATGAAAAGCTTTTGACCGGTTGGCTGTACCCATTCCATCAATCATCACTACGATGAAACCAAGCTCGGCCAGGCTTTGCATTTCACTATAAGGTGTAAAATTTTTGGGGACAAAAGAATCATGTGGGCCTGCATAGATGTTCTCCAGTACAGGATATTTTTTGGCAGGGTCCATATCGGAAGGCCTGCTGACGATTCCCCAGATATCTGTCTTGCCATCACGCCCTTTGGCCACAAATACTTCGGGAGGCTTTACACCCGAACGTTTATACTGTGAGATATCAGCTTCTTCCAGCATCATCAATTGTTTGCCATCTGTTGTGCGGCCAAGTATGGTTTTAGGAGGAACATTCACTTCAGAATACGTATCAACATAAAATGCCCCGCCTTCAGAGAAAAGAAGCGTATGGTTTCCCTTTGCAGGTGTAAGTGACACCAGGTGTTTACCATCAAAACTGATCCTGTAGAAATGGATATTATACGGATCCTCGCCTGCGTTCATACCACTTGCAGAGAACCATACTTCTTTTTTTACCGCATCAATGCTATCAACTCCACGCACCACCCATTCACCTTTAGTGATCTGCTGCTCCTTGCCTGATGCAACATCCACCAGGTATAAATGACGCCATCCGTCTTTCTCAGAGGTCCTTACAAGCTGGTTATTTCCGGGAAGGAATTTTACATAATTGCGGTTCTGATAAATAAAAGTATTTGTTCTTTCATCCACTACATTCCGTGTTGTATTGGTCAACACATCTACTTCAATTATACGGAAGCGTTGATGTCCGCGGTCTGCTTTTTCATAAGTAAAATATCTCCCTTCACCGTTACGCCAGCGCTGCTGGGGTGGAGAAAGAAAATCCAGCGGCTCGGTATTGATCTTCGTCGCTTTTTTTGCTTCGAGGTCAAACGTGAATGGTGTAAATACCGACCACGGATCACCCGGTTGCTTATACGCTTGTGAACGCAACTGCCCACGGCTGGTATTTGCTTCAGAGCTTAATATGTAATAAACAGGATCATCTTTAACAATGGCCATATGATACCCTGCCAGGTATTTGCTGTCGGGGCTCCAGCGCAAACCGCCATAAGGCTTATCGGCTGTTCCATCGGTAGTGAATTGGATCGGCTCGCCACCAGCAACAGCTTTTACAAACAGGTTACCGCCTTCAAGATAAGCTTCCCATTTTTTGTCGGGAGAAACAGTGCCATCAGGAAAACTATTGTTGCGCCGAAATCCTCTTCTTAATGAGTCAGCAGCTTTAGAAGTTGTGGTTATTTTGGTGCAGACATAAGTGGAAAGATCACATTCAATACCCTGCCCTTTTACCGTAAAGCGAAGACGCTTTTTATTTTCCAGCACTTCAATATCTCTCAGTGATGGTCGTAAGGAATCGACCGGGATCCCACCTGCCTGCAATCCTGCAGCGAGCCGCCCACGATCAAACAATGGCTGCTTCTTTAATTCTTTTACATCAACATACAGGTATTCCTGCACACTATCCTTCAGCAGGTTGCGGTACCAGAAGGATTTACCGTCCGGTTGCCAGTTAGCAGCAACAGTCGTTTTAAACACAGCGTTCTTAGTTATGCTGTCAATAAAAGCAGCGCGAAGATATCGCTGCAGCATTTGCTCGTGTGTTGGTTGAAAACGGGCGGGTTGTTGAGCAGAAACAAACGGGATAATGGCAGTTATTGCCAGTAGAAATAATACAATTCTTCTAATCATGCCGAATCAATTGAACGGTTACAATAAGGAACAGATAATCGATCCACAGGTCAGCAAACACCATGAATAGATTGATCCATGTAACCGAAGATATTTTGTCTGACCATTGAAACCACAGGTTTTAGCATCCTTGTTAAAATATAAGAAGGATTGGCTAAAAAGGTGCTGAACGGCAAATTCAAGTATAGAAAGAAGAATTCCGGGATTAAAAATGCATTCTCCTAAAAGCTTCAATTGCTTCGTATTCTGCTAATCCCAGTTTATGGTACAGTTCAGCAGTTTCACTCGTCCTGTCTTCAGCACGTACCCAGAACTCCCTCGGATCATCACCGGGAAAAACAGGAATATCTTTTTGCGACTGATGCTTGAATATAGCCAGGCGTTTGCGTTTCACTTCCTGCGGAGAAAGCGGAACCGCCATTTCCACTTCATGGATAGGATATTCATGCCATGCTCCCCTGTACAACCAGAGCCAGCAGTCTTTTACCCATTCATCTGTTCTGGAAAGGCGTTTCAGTGCTTCGAATAAAATATCGAAACAAACCTTATGTGTTCCATGCGGATCTGCAAAATCGCCTGCAGCAAACACCTGGTGTGGCTTTACGCTGCGAAGCAGCGCCATGGTTTGTTGTATATCATCTTCAAAAGAAACATCCTTCGACAATTTAGATCTGTCATAAAAAGGCAGGTCCTGGAAGTGTATGTTTTCATCGGGTAATCCCACAAAACGGGCGCCAGCAATAGCTTCACCTTTGCGTATCAATGCCTTCACGGTACGTATCACTTCAGGGTCTGTCTGGTTAGGTCGTTTGGTCTTGAAAAAAGTTCTGACCTCATTATAAATCTTGCTGGTCTTGTCTTTATTCTCTCCAACCGCTCCTGCATAATCCAACGCAAATTCAAGATAGCGCAATACATCTTCGTCCCATACTGCGGTATTCCCGGATGTTTGATACGCTACATGAACATTATGTCCCTGATCTGCTAAGCGGATAAAAGTGCCTCCCATCGAGATCACATCATCATCCGGATGCGGAGAAAACAGTATTACATTCTTTCGCTCTGGCGCTGCCCTTTCCGGCCTGCTGGAATCATCCACATTTGGCTTACCGCCCGGCCAGCCGGTGATGGTACGTTGAAGTTCATTAAAGATCTTTATGTTGATGCTGTAGGCAGTCCCTTTCTCTGCAATCAACTGGGCCATGCCATTATTGTTATAATCCTCATCCGTCAATCTCAAAATAGCTTTATCAATGTTCAGAGATAACCATACTACCGCTTTTTTTATTAATTCATCTGTCCATGCGACATCGCGTACCAACCAGGGCAGATCAAACCGGGTCAACAATGACGCAGCCTCTTTATCCAAAACAAATTCCGCGTTGTCTGACATTTGAAGATAGGTTGCAGGAATATCGGCAGACATGTTTCCTTCTACAGCCTTCTTCACTATCTCGGCCTTCTTTTCATTCCATGCCATTAGGATTATTTCCTTTGCCTTGAAGATTGTACCAACTCCCATCGTAATGGCTTTTGCAGGTACATTTTCCTTCCCTCCAAACTCATGGGAAGCATCGCGGCGGGTAAGGTCATTCAGGATAACCAGCCGGGTTCCGGAATTGGGAGCCGATCCTGGTTCATTAAATCCGATATGCCCGGTACGGCCGATCCCGAGGATTTGGAGGTCCAGTCCACCCAGATCGGAGATCTTTTGTTCATACGCTTCGCAAAAAGCAGGTATCTCTTCCTCCTTCAATGTACCATCCGGAATATTGATATTTTCCCTGGGTATATCGATATGATCGAAGAGATTTTTATTCATGAACTTAACGTAACTCTGATCAGCGCCCGGGTTCATCGGATAATACTCATCCAGGTTGAAGGTCACCACATTTTTAAAGCTAAGTCCCTCTTCCTTATGAAGACGCACTAACTCTTTATACACTTTTACCGGTGTGGCTCCCGTTGCCAGGCCCAATACAGCAGTTTTACCTGCAGCTTGTTTTTGCCGGATGATAGTGGCTATACGCTTTGCAACATTTGCTGAAGCATCAACCTGGTTTGGATATACTTTAACAGGAACTTTCTCAAAACGGGTCTCCTCTAATAAATTTAATCTCGCCATTCTAAAATGAAATTATTGTTCTAAAGAACCTCAATGTTATCTAAAGATGTTTGCAGGGTTATTATTTACCTGATGATCTGCCGCACAGTTTTTTGCAATTCATCGGCAAAGCGGGTAAAGCCAAGATCAGTAAGATGGATACCATCAACAGTAGTTTCACCATCAGTCCCGATCAGTTTTCCGGCTGGGAGATAATAAATGTTCTTATAACCCATCTGCAACAATTTTTCATACTCTTTCCGTAGAGCATTGTTTTTGCCTGTTACGGTCTTGTACATCTGCAGATCAAAAACGGAGTGCGGAAAAAGAATAGACTCTACAAGAAGTATAGGTGTTTTCGGATTGTTCTGCCGCAACCTCTTTACGAATGTGACGGTCTTATCCAGGACCTGTTCAAGGGTTACATTGGGAATAAAATCAAGAACGTAAAGTCCTGCATCGGCGCGGCGCCCCATCAGTTCTGCAATTTCATAATCCAGTTGGCCATTTCCGCTAAAACCAAGATTGATCACTTCACGGTTCAATTTCCGCTCGAGAATACTGGTGTAAGACATTCCGGGCCTGGTAGCACAGCCGCCCTGGGTGATGCTGGTACCGTAGCACACAATCGGATTTGTTGTGGATGGAAATTTCAACGATGGCTTTTCTATACTGGCTGTTGAGTCAATGCCAATTTGTAAACTCACCACCCCGTCATATAACGGTAGATAGAGCAGGAACTCCCGCTCCTCCGGCAGCATATTAGAAATGATCGTTTGCTGATTGCTTTTACCTGAGGGCCTGCCAACATTTACAAATTGCCATTTCCCATCTGTCCAGGCGTATAGATCCAGCCCTTTTATCCCCGTAGCAGCCATGTGGTTCATGTTGCTGTTAGCAAGCACTTCCCATTTAGCTGCAATGGTTGTGCTGTTGGTCCGGAAACGGAGGGCCAGCCCTGATGTATTTTTTCCCAGGTCCCACACGGGCCCACGGCATATTCCCTTCAGCCATGAAGGTAGCCGTTCATAGCGTGTTTCAGTGCTGTCATTGATCTTTCCAATAAGAGGAAACTGTGCGCCGTCATAATAACGGATCTGTGCATAACCACACAGGATCAATAACAGGAATAAAAGCGTAATACCATATTTCTTCATACACAAAATTTCAAAACGGTTCTATGCTTCAATGGCAACAGTCTTCAATGATTCATACACTTTGTACAAACCCCTGGGCACATGAAAACATCCTTTCCACTTGCCTCCTTTTAAAGTAAGCAGCGGCTCACCCTGGCGGTTAAGATAGCCGAACCACTCACCGTATTGCGGATCGGAAAAGCGGGAAAACGTATAGGCATCCAGCTTTTCAAACCATTGCCTGCAACGTTCATCCCCGGTATAGGCAAAGCCTTTAGCCATGCACACCAATGCTTCAACATGTACCCACCATAATTTCTGGTCCCATTCCAACTGCTGTGGTGGCTTATTCAAAATGTCTTTAAAATAGAGTATGCCATCCTGCTGCTCGTCCCAGCCAAATTCCAGGGCACGCAATGCAATATCTATACATTTTTCCATTAACAGGCTATCTTCCCTGCGATGCGCAATATCCATCATGAACCACATAGCCTCGATAGTATGACCAGGATTTACCAACCTGCCTTCAAAGCTATCCGAAAAAGATCCATCAAGAGATACACTTTCCATGATCAAGCCAGTATCTGGCTGATAAAATACTTCCATCACTTCATGCACCACTTTATCAATAAGCTCGTCTACAGTAGGAGTGCCAACAATATGTTCCAGCTCCAGTGAAAGATTACTCAATATCATTGGCAGGGCAAAACTTTTCAGAGGCCGGCTGCCGGGAAAAGCCTTATTGTATTTCCCTTTTGGATTTTCCTGCCGTTTTAAAATCCTTTTAAAAGTGCTGTAAGCTGCATTTCCATATTCGTCATTTCCTGTTATTTTATACAAAGCGCCTAGTCCCATACTGGCAAAGCAATCAGAGAAGATATTATAGGGTTGTATCAGTGGTTGTCCACGCTGATCTAAAGAAAAATACCAGTCACCATTTTCATCGCGTCCATGCTTTAATATAAACTCAGCCCCGTTAATGGCCATTTCTTTCCAGGTTTCATTTGCTCCCAGTTCGTTGTACAGCATGGATAGTGTCCAAACCTGCCGGCCCTGCAACCACATAAATTTGTCTGTATCGAATACTTTTCCTTCCCTGTCGAGACAGGAAAAAAAGCCTCCGTAGTGTTGGTCAGGAGAATTCTTTTCCCAAAAAGGCATAATGTTCTGCAACAACTCATTCTTGTACTTCTCTGCGTAATTTTTCATCCGTATATTTTTTATCTCTTTTTAATGGTTGAATGGAAATCATCCGGACTGCTTATCTCAGTGCTTCCAGGTATTCTTTATACCGGTTATACAAATGGCCGGCCTGCAAATAAGCCGATTGTGGGCTCATGAAATGCGAGAACTCGAACGTAATAGCTTTATCATAACCTGCTTTGCGGGCAGCGTCAAGCTTTAGTTTCAGCTTTTCAAATTTTATTGGCAAAAATTTTATCGGCATATCGCGGTCGAAAGTTTCAGCATTGGTCCAGCATTGCATTGAATATTTATCTGCCAGCTTTTTGTTGATGGAGAAAAAATCCTCCAGTTCGCTGTAATCGATATGCCCGTCCTGGAAGGCTACTGCATCAACAGCTGTATGGATCTCCTGGAATATTTCATCCCATTCTTTTTCATGTTCGCTTAGCGAAACAGCATCCTCTTTGGTTAAGGTTGAAGATGCGGCCATCACCGCCTTTTTTCCATCTATCCAGGGGGAAATGAATGTGGGAAGATTATTGCTTACTCCTTTGCATTGCTCTCCCAATACCCGGAAGGCTTGAGCAGCTCCCTTAGTTTTTCGGCTGATCTCCATGCTTAAATACCAGCCTCCAAAACTTGTGTAATGACCATAACGCTGCCATACTTCATCAATCACATAACGGTTGGCATCTATTTCATGCTGCATATTACCCGTATCCCAGTATTTACCGCTGTCGTATAATCCGAAATAAAATTTCAGTCCATGTTTCTCGGCCAACTGTAAAAACATTTCTACCTGGTCTACAGGTGGTGCATAGCATCCCAGGTTATGTTGCAACCATTCCGAGGGATAGGTAATAAACCGGCGGTAGCCACTCCGGATCATGATAACGGTATCAATACCGATGGCTTTCATGTGTTCAAAGTCCCGGTCCCATTCTTTCCGCCCCCAGTTTTGATGAGGAATATCATGCGATATCTCATCTATAAAAGTTCCCGTTATTTTCATATATCAACTTTATAATTTCAGTTTGTTATTATGAGCGCCAAAACCATTTTCGATTAGTGGCAAAGCCGGTTATCCCGATCATCAGCAATAAATAAACAGCCGTGCGTATTAACCCCAGGTAAGGGCTTTTATCCGACAGAGTATCCAATAGCGGCCGCAGTTGCAACAAACCAAGTACAGGTACAATAAAAAACGATACGATGCAATAGGCCAGCATAGGGTTCTGCCCTGTTTTAATAATGGAAGAGATCAGCCGGGATCCTGAAAGCTGCTTTGTGAGATAATCGCATACGATATAAAACACAAAGGCCAGCCCGCTGGTTAAAAACCAATAGCTGAATGATGAGGGGTCCTTTTTGATACCTCCTTCCCAGGGTTCGAAGCACAGGGCAATGGTGACTAATGCAAAACCCCAACCAAACAGGTTTTTATAAAAAGCCGTCTGACCAGTGTTGCATTTCCTGAAAAGCAAGTAAAACACGAGCCCAATCAGCAAATGCCCTAAAATATTTACACTCAACGTGCGTGAATAAAGAGTAACCAAATGAAAAACCACCAGTAAAAAACTGATCCATACCATCTGCCGGGCCTGCTTTTTCTCAGCATCTGCATAGTCACGGTTAACTGTTTCACTGTTCTTAATCAACAAGTCGCCCAATATTGAACCCGGCAATACAATACAGAGATATTTCAGGAAAGAAAAATCATACACCCAATGCCAGCTTTTTCCTGCATTTGCGAGAACAGCAGGCCATCCTCCTTCAACATCTTTAGTAAGCCATAGTGCAGCAATAACGCCTGTGGCAGCAATTCTCGCCAGGATATTGTTTGCAGTAAACAACCATATCAATGAACCAAACACAGCCATGTTTGCAAGGATCAAAATGATGATATCGCTTTTGGACTTATCAAAAGGGTTGTCCAGCATTTGGCTGTGATAATAACCAAGCATTGCAATGATCAGCACTCCGGCGACCTGGATGCCGTACCGCTTAACCGGTGAACCATCAAAACGCATAAATATCATGAACCAGGCAAAAAAGACAAACAAGCTGGTCAGGTAATTTATCCAGGTCGCTCCTTTCAGATTACCCGGATTGAAATAAGCTATGGTAATGGCAAAGAATACCAGTAAGACCCCTCTTCTGAACAAACCAGAAATAATAACACTATAATTCCCGGCAGCCAGTTTCCTTTTCAATGCCAAAGGGAAAGCTGCACCCATTGCAAAAAGGAAAAAAGGAAATACAAGATCCACCCAGGTAATACCGGGATGATCCGGGTTAAATGTAAAATCCGGCGGGCCTACCTGCGCATGATACAACCATCCCGGAAATTCTTTACTCCAGGGTATCACAGCCGATAACACCATTCCAACAATGGCAAAACCCCGGAACAGATCAATGCTATAATTTCTTTTCATTTCCACGCTGACTGTGTCTTTTTTATACCCGGTTAATTATTCTTAAGGCTATACGTAAATGGTGCAGCAGGCAATCCAAAATTGCTGACCAGGTTACCCGTTTTGTAATTCCTGAAGCAATAGCGCACCTGTATTGGTGCCGGAACATCAGCATTCCACACTTTCACCACGGATGTTGCATTAATAATAACTGCCTGTGCCGGCAGAAAATGCCCATCGCTGCCTGCTATTTCAAAACCTTCTATACCGGCATTCTCAGGATTCAATCCAGCTTCGCCGTATTTGAATGTAACTTCGATTGCGCTGTCCTTCACCACTGCCGACTGGAACACCGGTCCTGTAGGAAAAAATCCTTTGAGCCCATACGCATCAACCAATGCCCATAAGGCAAGCCGCTCACCCACTGCTTTTTTTCCTGGCGGGTGGATGAATATCTCGTCGCCTACATCACCGGTATGCACCATGCCTACATGTTGCAGCTCTTGTGACAGTTCCAGTTGCACCTGCCGGAATAAGGCCCAGTCCAACGAATCTTTATGCCCCGATTTCCAGGGAGCAAGTTGCACAAAATAGAAAGGCATTTTATCCTGGTTAAAGAATCCACGATAGCCCTTCAACATTTCCGGGAATAGCTTTTTATATAACTGCGGGGCCGGAGTATTGGCCTCACCCTGGTACCACAACATTCCTTTTATTGGGAAGCCCTTCCAGGGCTGCACCATTGCATTGAACAATAAAGTGGGCGTGCCTGCAGTCCAACCAAACTCTTTTTGATTGGGATTAGGCATTTCTATTTTCGGAAAGCCTGCCAGCATTTCTTTGCTCATCCAGGCTTCTATCTTTGACATACTCCAGGAGCAATTGATGATACCGATAGGAACATCAACTACCTTGTTCAGTTTGTCAGCGAAGAAATAAGCGGCGGCACTGAATTCAGCAACGGCTTCCGGGCCAGCGGCTGTCCATTGCCCTTCTACTCCATCAAGTTTTGGCCTTGTGCTCCAGGCATTCTTAACAGTGAACAAACGGATCCTTCGTTCCGCCTTTGCCGTTGCAATAGCATCCAGTGAACCCGTGACCGGCTGCCCCCTGAATCCTTTTACCGGCATCTCCATATTGGATTGGCCGGAACAGAACCAAACATCACCAACAAGGATATTATTAAGACACAATGGTTCGCCGTCATCAAAACAGATACTATAATACTTTTCAGAACCTTTGGGTGTTGTCAGCTTTATCTGAAATTTCCCTTCCCAGTCGGCATACACCACTTCACGCTTTCCCGCATTCCAGGAAGCAGTAACATACACCGTTGATGCGCTCCTTGTAGTGCCGCTGATGACTACCTCACTGTTTTGCTGCAGCACCATATCATTGCCCCAAATAGTACGCAATTTCACTTTTGAAAAAGCAGGGACGCTTAACAACAACCCTGTTAAAAACAAAAATGTGCTTGTAATGGTCCTGTTCATTTTATTTATCTTTTTTCACTTCTTCTAAATATACGCGACCAAACCGGTCTGTAACCCTCACCTGCACCCGCGCTCCGGGATCTTTGAGCGTGGCTTTAAATAAATGTGCCGTTTCTATAGGACTGATCCAGTCGTATTTGATCTTTTCTTTATCAGAACAATACGCATACGCCAAAGGGTCAAAACCGCTGAACGGCTTCATTGCGCCCATCAGCTTTCCATTCTCCAGCCATTCAACTTTCCATTTCTCATCATAGTTCCATACATTGGCTATTACCTGGAGAGTGTCCTTGTTTTGCTGATAATATGAACGGAACTGGTGCGATTGATCAAAGCCTGCACTTTTATAATGCCATCTTACAGAATTGCCTTCCACCTCATATACTGCATAACCGCGAGGTGTGCCGTCTAAACATACCGGAGCCTGCCACCATGTGGCACATGCCGCTGCCGTATTATGTTCATACAAAGCATCGTTGTATACTACGTTTAAGTTATAGTGCATGTGGCCGGAAATAATGTGTGTATTATATCCTTCCAGCATTTTATGCAAAGCCGCTGCATTTACGGTTTGATCGGCGATCGTTGAATAGTCATAAACAAAAGGCTGCTGGGCCTTTTGCAATTGTGTGGGAATATGCATCATAACAAAGACGACCGAACCTTTTGGCACATAAGACAGGTCCTGCTGCAACCAGCGGAACGTTCTCTCATCAACATAGCCCATGTAAAAATAATCGCGGCCAACATAAAAATTATTGTTCAGCACTATATAATGCGCTTTCCCTTTATTGAAAGAAAAAAGCGTTGGGCCAAAATAGTCATTAAATGTTCTTTCTGATGTTTCAAAACTACGGCCCCAATAAGCCATATCATGATTACCGATCGCCCTGTAGAATGGTATATTTAACGGTGCCATTGAATGAATATAATCAGGAAACAGGCTCGGAGTATCTCCTACCATATCGCCCAAATCTATTCCAAACACATCCTGCCCCCGGTAATTGTCCAGGTGCGCTATCATATCACTTACCACTTCCTTACGATAGGTAGCCAGATCTTCCTGGCTTGTAACCTGCACATCTGCCTGTGCAAAGAAAACATGCTTGTGATCATCAACATGATTACGGCTCAATATAAAGTCATACGTATTTCCAGCAGTCGTTATTTTTTTATAGAACCGCGGGATCGTTGTATCACAATGGACCTTATAGCCAGAAGGGACCGAGATCTGAACAAACTTTTCAGCAGCATCAGGATAAAGCACATATCTTCCCCGGACATCGGTACGAACAGTAGCTGCGCCACAACTCACTACCACATCTTTTACACCCTTTCCTTCACAAACTACCCGTCCTGCAACACGCTGCTGTGCTACTGTCAATACAGGCATGACCAGCATCAGCAGCAACAAAAGATACCATCTTCCTGAAAACCTATAACCGCAGATCATTTTGCCAGCCAGGTATCTATGCCCTTCTTTAATGCGTTCCAATAGTCGTACTTTTTAATATGAACCAAATCGAAAACAAAATAGCCGTCGCAAGCACCCATTGCTGCATCCACGGTTTGACCAACTTCTGTTTGTTTTCCTCCGTCGCCCCAGCCGGCACCATTTCCTACATCCGGGCCGCCTATAACGATACCTTTATTGCCAATCATTGATTTTGCTCTTTTACAGAAGCCTTCAACCGTCCATTCATTGCTTCCATAAATGCTGTTTGTTCCTGCATAAGCACCAATCATTGTAATATCCATCAGGTCGGCATAACCATAATTTTTATAATCTGCACTTGCCCAGGATGGATAGAACTGTGCGGTATTATAATCGGGACTTGCCCAATTCACACCTACATCATAATAAGTAGAATACCATCCTCCCACATACACGCCGAATTCTATTTTGTTGTTCACCGATTTCACTTTGGCCCTCGCTTTCTCCATAAAGTCACGGGTTGTTTTTGCCCTGAATGCCAGCCACTGCTTAAAGTATTTTGGCATGGATGCAGACAGCGGGTAGCTGGGAGTGCCCGGCACAATTATGTCGTTGGGGAAATTGGGAACCGTTTCTCCAATGAAGGTTTCAAATTTTGTTTTGGCCAAAGGCGAGAAATCAGTATTAAAATCGTTGAACCTGCAACGGTCCAGGATAATTCCATCAACATTATATACAGCCAGGTCACCTATAATATTCAACAGGTATTGCTGCACACCATCATGATGTGGATTGAGAAACTTTGTGCCATAGGTATTGTCCGGATCAGTTGTAGAATTAACATCCATAACATTGGTAAGGCCGGAGCTAAGATTCAAAGTGGTAGCCCAGTCTTTTTTTGAAGCATCCCTGAACAATAATCCCTGTTGCCCTAAGCCGTATGAATAGTTATTACCTGCTACAAACGTGTTGATAGCTGCGTATACCTTTAATCCTTCTGCATGGCCTGCATCAATAAAGGCCTGCAGATAATCCCAGGTGGCAGTGCGCTCAAAAAAAGTATAGCCGGTGCTGCTCCAATAATCCAGTTTATGTACTTGTTCAGCATGTGTGCTTTTAAACAATACATCACCCATTGAAGGGCGAACGTCCACTACAAAACCTGTCAGCCCTGCCTCTTTCATGCGTTTAACATCCTGTTGGATCCTTGCTTTATCATTGGCATAGTCCGGGAAGTTAGCAGATGCATCAATCCATACGATCCTTGGATTTTTACTTTTATCTGTGCCTGAGCCGCCATCCCAGATCCACTCAGGGTCCTTTGACTGCTTTTTACAGCCAGCCATCAATATTGTCATCAGTGTAAGTACTGCCAGACAGGCTGCAAAGTGTTTACGCTTCATATAGAAATTGTTTGCTTTTAGTTGAAATTTACTGCATACTCAATGCTGTCAACATTGATGATAGCAAGGCGGAGATAGCTCAACAGCAACTCTCCGCCTTGCTATTTATATATTACCTGTCTACACAATCGAACTCATAGCAGGCAAAATTGCCTACGCTAAAGTCAATGGTAAACACCTGCATTTTGTACCCGTCGGCAGTTGGCGCGATCAGCACATCACCGGAAGCGGCTATATTAGTCCCGCGCTCTCCGTAGTTAGCAGAGAACACCAGCGCATTTGTTGAGTTTACATTTCCGGAGAAATTACCCATCGAGGATACATCATACAGGTACAATTCAGCATTGAGACCCCAGTATGGGAAATGGCTTGGGCAATACAGTACCATATACCGTGCATTATTGAATTCTTTGGCATCAGTAAGGTTATTATTGATACCCCAGGCATTGCCGGATGTTTGTGCTGCCAGTGTCAGTGATTTTGAACCGTTCTTATCCAGGTAATACAGGTTATCATTTCCACCATCATAGAAGCTGACAAATGATCCATCGTTTACATCATTAGACCGGGGAGACATTTTGCCACCGTTAATACCTTCGCCCCAATAAGGGATACCTGTTGCTTCCACCACTTCTGCATTACCTGCTACGCCAGCAGTAACCGTCCAGCGGACAAATGATTTTGAACCGGACAAGCTGGTCCCCTGGCAAGAGGCTATAATTACTGCTT
Source organism: Chitinophagaceae bacterium (assembly GCA_051954695.1). Taxonomy (GTDB): domain Bacteria; phylum Bacteroidota; class Bacteroidia; order Chitinophagales; family Chitinophagaceae; genus Terrimonas_A. The sequence continues at coordinate 471,924 of JBQCHL010000018.1, read as the reverse complement.
TACCATTCAGGTCTCCATTAACAGATAACCGGCTTCCTACCGGGAATCCGGAAGTATTGGTCCAGGTGATATAAGGCGCAGGAGCAGCAGTCATAGAAGACGTCTTGTATATATTCACTGTTCCTCCTACAGGTGTCTGATCGATAAACAGGATATTACCTTTTGCATCGCTTGTAATGGAGCCGTCTCCTTTAGCACTGCCCAAAGTCATCATACCAACATAATTGCCGGTGCTTCTGTTGTAGTATTTGGGAGCCATGCCATCACCCAAAGAAACTGCAACAAAATTGCCTGATGCTGCCAGGCTTGGCTTGGAACTATTACTATAGCCCAGATCATCCAGTTTCAAATTAAAACTTTGGTTCTGGGAACCAGTCCTGAAACCGTAAGGGATTTTCGGAGGCGCTGTTTTCTGGATCTGATAAACTGTTTTAGAAACACCATCATGCGCCAATACTGTAATAGAAGTCGGGTTGTTCAGGTTCATTCCTGTTAATGATTCCACCACACTGGCGTGAGGAGATACAGTAACGTCAACATCAACATTCGACAGGTCCTCGACAGTTATCAGCGATATCGCTTTTGTATTCTGATCAATCAGACCTGTTACGCCCAAATCCTCAATAGAGAAAAAGGTTAATGCTGATTTATTTGACTTGGTACGTACTCCGGTAATGGTAATATGCCGTACAGTGCCGTCGGCTTCGGTAAGCGTATAGGCATTTTCTTTATTAAGGTCAACAATACCCAGGGCCGGTGAAATAGTCGCATTATTTGCCAGCGCTGCTTCCAGCTTCATTTCCGGCATATAAACATCTGTTTCGTCATTACTTGATTCAGGAAAGAACCAGGGCACAGGAATGATTATTTTATCATCTGCACCTGAAGGAATCGCATAGCGGATAACTTCCTGGCCATTATTAGGTCCAGAAGTGAATTTGGCTGTTATACTGCTTACAGCAGCACTGGCTCCCGGATCGGGTACCAAAACAGCCTTCTTGCAAGACCCTAACACTGCAATAACAGCAATGAGTAGTGGATATAAATTCTTTTTCATGATTTATTTATATTCAAATGAGTTAATTCCATTCCGGAAATTGGCTAACGGAAGTATTATTGGTGATCTCTGAAACAGGAAGAGGTACCCTGTACATTTTTGCAGGGAAATTGCGGTCCTGCTTATCACAGTCCACATAGGTGTACACAAATTGTCCGCTTCCATTCTTTTCAATTTTCAGACCGTGCACCCTTGTACCGGTAAATGCAGTCTGTGCCAGTCCCCATCTCCTCATATCCCAGTAATACTGTCCTTCATAAGCCAGTTCCACTTTACGCTCCTGCCTGATCTGCGCCATCAGATCTTCGCCTGACTTATCCGCATAAGGCAAGCCTACGCGACCTCTTATCTTCCTGATGGCATCATTAGCCAAACCAGGAGCTCCGTTCTTATAACAAGCTTCTGCATAGTTCAACAGCACTTCTCCCAAACGAAGTGCAATCCAGGGTTGTGTGGAATTATCAGTGCTAAGGTTCAGGTTTTCATCCAGCAGCTTGCGCAGGAAGTAACCTGTAACGGTTCTTCCAGCGGGAACTGCATCCGTTTTCCAATTGGCGTAGCCATCTTTCCCATTTACAAAAGCTTCAATGGTCCTGCCTTTCCAACTTGCACCATTATATAATACAGATGCCTGGAAGCGCGGCTCCAATTGTGCGTAAGGGGGTGTTTCAGTAGTGCCGCTGGTCGTATGCCATTCAGACCAGTCAGGGAAGCCACCGGTATTAGCCAACTCATAAGATTCCACCATTTCCTGTGGTGGTGTGCCATATGCTCCGCTTCCTTCTTTATCACCGCCGGGTGCATAGTAAAAATCAAAGCTGTGTGTGAACACGCGCTTATCATAGCTATACTGGATAATAGCTTCGCTGTTCCCGCCCTTAAAAGCATCAGCATAATTAGTGGCAAGCGTATAATTCATAGCCAGCACTTTTTCGGCTGCTGTTTGTGCAGATGGCCAGCGTTTGGCATACAGCATTGCACGAGACATAAATCCATACGCTGCACCTGAGGTTAAACGCCCCTGTGCGTTTGTGGAAACAGGCAGATGCTGACCGGCAAAAAGCAGGTCCTTCTCCACAAAATCCCATCCTGCAGCTTCCGTACTTAAGGGAGTCTGTTTGGATATCTTGCTCATGTCTTCATCATAGATAATTACTTCTTTGTAGCGCTTCAACAGATCGAAATAAAGGAACGCTCTGAAAAAACGTATCTCAGCTTCAAGACGTGTAGCATCATCTGCTGACAATGTTGTGCCATATTTTTTAAGATTGCTTAATGCCTCATTCACGCGGCGGATCTTATCATACACAGTTGACCAGCTTCCGAGGTAAACCGATACATAATTGGCCGTCAGAACAGGGCCGCCATACGCCAGTTCATTCGGAATATACATGAGGGCATTGTACGTCATGGAAGAATACTTCAGCATGTCAGTAAAGCCTTCTGTCATGCCGGCATCGGATTGCCCGGAACTGAAACTTCCAAAATAATTGAGGTCGTGATAAAAATTGTTCACTGCTAATTCAGCATAATCAACCCTGCTCCAAACAAGCTTGTCTGATGCAGCGCTTGTAGGTGCGAGATCCAAATACTTCTTGCAGGAAGATACTCCCAGCAGAAGCCCTAACACCATTGTATTTATAATAAGTTTTTTCATCCGTTTTCGTTTTACATCCATCAGGAGAAATTCCCTCCGGATCGTTTTTAAATGATCTGGATTATTGTTACTCAATTTTAGAATGTCAGGGTTATTCCACCTGTAAATATCTTCTGTTGCGGATAGTAACCATTATTCACGCGGGGCGATTCAGGATCAACACCTGCAGGCAAACCGGAAATAGTAAAGATGTTGGAGCCTTCTACAAACACACGGAGGCGGGTTATACCCATTCTGCGTGTTAAGGATTCAGGGATGCTGTATCCGATCTGTGCAGATTTCAGGCGAACATAAGTGCCGTTCCTGAACCAGAATGTAGAAGCCAGGCCATTGTCACCGCCATGAGTAGTAGAGCTCAACGTTATCCGTGGGAATGTTCCATTCGGATTGTCTATACTGTAAGCATTCTCTACCAGGAATAAAGGAGAGTTGGCACCTTCTTTAAATGTTTGTGTCCAGATAGTGTTATCGTCATATCCATTATAATAGGTACCAGTCAGTGATACATCAAACAATGCACCGCCTGTAAACTGTGCATTAATATCAAAACCGTTCCAGGAAGCGCCCAGGTTCAAACCATACATCAGTTCCGGACGGTTGGGACGGCCGATCAGGCCCCTGTCCTGATAATCAATCTTACCATCACCGTTCAGGTCTTTGTATTTGATATCACCCAGGTTGGGACGGCTGCCATACCATGCTGATTCATCGATCTCTTTCTCAGAACGGAACAAACCATCAGCAACCCAACCGGAAATAACGCCTGTTTTTTTGCCCGATACTTTCTGCATTTCAGGAGCATTCGGGCTATCGTTATACCTCAACCATTTGGCAGTAGCATAGCTTACATTAGGAGCAACAGAATACCTGAGTACTTTGCCACCGAGCTTAACGGTGTTCTGATGTTTTAAAAGCAACTCAAATCCTTTGGAATCTGTTTTACCAAAGTTCTCATAAGTGAAATAATATCCGCCCATTGATGGAGGATAGCCGGATGACATCGACATCAAAATATCATACGTATAGGTATAGAATACGTCGAACTCTGCGGTCAGCTTTCCTTTCCACAAACTTGCATCAAAACCGGCGTTGTAGGAAAGTGTCTTTTCCCAGGAGAGATTAGGGTTGGCAATAACGCTGGTGTACATGGAGTTGTTTAAGCCGCCATTGAGGGGCAACTGGCTTCCAAAAGAGTAAGTGCTCAGGTAAGAGAAAGCGCTTACATTATCATTACCCAAAAGACCTACCGATGCTCTTACCTTCAGATCATCCAGGAAGGATACATTCTCCATAAAACGCTCTTCAGATAATCTCCAGGCCAGCGACGCTGACGGGAAAAAGCCCCAACGCTTACCTTCCACATTTCCAGAAAATTTATAAGAACCGTCATAACGCCCGGTAACTTCCGCTATGTATTTGTTGGCAAAATCATACTTGGCCCTGAACACGTAACCGATAGAACGGGACCTGTCGCTCCAGCCACCGATAGGAGAATTTGCAGGCGTGCTTAATCCCAGTTCTGGCAACTCAGGGAACATCACATTTCTCGCATAGGCAGAAAGGCTGTTCGATTTATAATCACGCACTTCAGAAAGCACTAATGCATCCACTGCATGCTGCCCGAATTTCCTTTCGAAGGAAAGACTTGTCTGGCTTACCAATTGCTGAGAATTGGTTTGTCCTTCACCAAGTGAATTATAGGTTACGCCTTTTGCATCCAGCATTTTTACAAACTGATGTGTATTGGTTCCATCAGGCAGGCGAACTGCATTCATGTAAAAAAATATGTCCAGATTTTTATTGCGTGTGGTCCAGGCATCATAAGCACCATAAGCCCTCAACTTCAATCCCTGTACCCAGGGAATGCTGTAGGTCAGGCCCAGGTTGGTCTGGATATCAATACCATTTGTTTTCTTATATCCTGACTCATAAATAGCCGCTAAAGGGCTATTAGGGATAGCTGCGTTATTACGTGGAGGCACCCCTGTATACAACCCATCATATTTTACAGGGAGGTACGGGTGCATAGCGATGGTTTGTTTTCCGATAGAGAACCAGCCCTGCTCTCCTAAATAACCGTTGGCATCAGTGCCGCCTGCCGCATAACCGGGAGTCTGTTTATCAGTAACTGCACCTGCAACACCTATATCAAAAGTTATGTTTTTAGCAACCTGGGCAGATACGTTTGCTCTCAGGTTATATCGCTTGAAATTAAAATTGTCGATATTCCCGGACTGGTCCTGCATTCCAATTGAAGTAAAGTATTTCACATTGTCCTTAGATCCCTGGAGAGATAAACTATGACGTGTGTTTCGGCCTGTACCAAAAACTTTATCAATATAATCCACATTATCCCATCCGTCAGTAGGATCGCCATTCAACATCATATCAACGTCTGCCTTTTTGAATATTGGAATATACTGGTCCCTGCTTGTGATAGTACCATTTGCCAGCTTATCCATCATATCAGCCATGTTGTAATAATGGGCAAACTGGGGACCATTCATGAACTGAGGGAAATTTGCATTTAATGAAACACCTGTTGTACCTGTATAATTAATAGTAGGTTTTGAACCGGAACCTTTTTTTGTAGTCACAATAATCACACCGCCTGCAGCCTGAAGTCCATACACAGCAGCCGAAGCACCGTCTTTTAATACGGATATGTTTTCTACATCATTAGGATCTATATCATTAATAGAACGGGGAACACCATCTACAATATAAGTTACACCAACCCTGGAACCGCGGATGATAAGACCTGCCTGGTCGCCACCCGGTTCACCCGATTCCTGAACGGAAGATATACCAGGAAGGCGGCCTCCCAGCAAACTGGAAATGTTTGTGGCAGGAGCTTTAAGCAGATCAGCGCCTTTTATGGTTGATACAGCGCCGGACAGTGTAGCTCTTTTCTGCGAACCATAACCCACCACTACTACTTCGTTCAATGAAGCTACATCCTGCTTCAGTACAACAGCGGGTAAGGACCTCCCTTTAACAGTTACTTCCTGTGAGATCATTCCAACATAAGTAAAAACCAGGACGTTTCCATCCGCCGCATTTAGTTCGTACTCACCACTACTATTGGAGATAGTGCTCAGATCACTACCTTTTACAGTAATGGTTACTCCAGCCAAAGGCTTTCCTGCATCGTCCCGGACCAATCCTTTAACGGATTGCTGGGCGAATGCAGTAACATAATACCCGGTTACCAGTGCAAACACCAGTAACCAACGGCGAAAGCCTGCATAATTAATAATTGACTTAAAACATAGCATAGTGTTTGGTTGAGAGATTAAAAAATAGAAATTCGGTTAAACATTTCAGGGAAAAGGTAGCTGACTCATAGGGTCGTTGCCAGGTCGCAGTATTTATAAATTTACCGGCACAAGTATCAACGGAGTAGGCAGGCATGATGCTCCCGGTGGAGAATAAGTGAACTCGATCTCCTGTATTTCTTTAGTAGGATCAGGTTTGTAAATCTCAATGAGAATAGCTTCCGGTCTACCCTTGGTGATCAGTTGATTCAAGGGATATTGTCTCACTGTCTTTTTCATATTCTTATCTGATAATGACATCGTAAGTCCCATGCCACCGCACCATTGGCCATTGTCTGACCGCGCATTCCAGGTTATCAATGCCAGTCCTTTCCCATCGCTGCTTTTCCATTTCAATTTAGTATTGTACATCACCCCATAATTCCCCACATTCTTTGCATCTTCCTTGTCAGGTCCAATGGTACCATTAATCCAGGGATCATCTTCCCCATCAGCAACGATCAGTTGAGATACTCCATTTTTAGTATCAATCACTTCATCGTTTGTTATTTTATAATTGGACACAGGGAAAACCCCTCTTCCGGCATTCACATGGCTGAAAGGGATGATCGTATCAATACTGGCAAAAGCCTTTGGACCGGACTTTTGGGGAGATGTTTGCAATATGCTGACCAATGCTGGCTGGTCTACCACAAACTCATAAAGGCCATGCACCAGTTCATCATAATTGACAATTTGCTTTTCCAGCTTCTCATCTATTGCTATTACTTCTCCGGGCTTAACAGTGCGTACATTCTTCGTCACATTCGAATTGAAATAATCTTCCAGCCCCTGTTTTCCAATTTGAAAATAATTGGTGGATGGCTTTTGTGAAGAGTATTTCAACATGCGGATACGCATATTTTCACGACCGATGTTTTTGATCACCGCAGAAATTTTACGGGGCATCTTTTCCGGAGCAGTTACTCCATTTACATTATATACGTATAATCGTACAGCACCGGGATTCACTTCTTCCTGCAACACAATGGCTTCAGGGATACGGATATACTCCGGATCATCAGAAATGATAAACTGCGGTCCGGGTTGTATCTTTTTCTGATAAGCTATTTTAGGAAATCCTTCATTCAGGAACCCTTCGAGCATTACAATATCACCTGGCTTTGCAGCAGTAAGTTTTTTGGAGACCTGCTCCAAACTGCTCTGGGCCTGCATTTCAAATGCGAGAAGCAACGTTACAAATGATAAAAAACAAGTCCTCATAAATTATAATAGTTAACAGTTGAATGAAAAAGAATAAAACCTTCTTATCAATTACTCCTCCCCTCCTCCATCGGGTTATGAAGCGGCACCAGCCAGGTAACTATAAAAGCAGGGATGGTAGCTATTAAAACCCAGATAAAAAACGATTTATATCCGAGATAATCGCTGAGAATACCGCTGATCATCGAAGGGATCATAAACCCCAGGTTGACGATGCCGCTGGCAAAAGCATAGTGTGCCATCTTATACTTTCCCGGTGCAATGTTTTGCATGATAAAAAGGATAATGCCAATGAAGCCAAAGCCATAGCCAAAGTATTCGACAGCAACAGCACCGGCAATAACGGGAAGGCTCACCGGTTGATAAACAGCCAGCAAAGCATAAGCAACAAAGGGTATATTAAAGAAGGCGCATAAGATCAAAAGCCTTTTTCTGTCAAGTCCTTTTTTAGAAACAAAATGTCCGGCCACAATAGAACCAAGTACAAAGGCAATAGCACCGATGGTGCCATAAAGCAGGCCGATTTCAGAAGTGGACAATCCCAATCCTCCTGTATCTCTTCCTGCTTTAAAGAACAAAGGCGTTATTTTAATGGCTTGTCCTTCTGCAAAGCGATACAGAACAATAAAGAGCAGGCTGTAAACAATATTTTTCTTTTGAAAAAAAGTAACGATCACATCTTTCAGCGTTGCCATTCCTTCCTGGAATGAAGCAGATTTTTTCTTTTCTTCATTCGAAGGCAGCAGGCGGATAGTATACAGTCCTATTCCCAGCATGATGATCCCATATGCAAACATCACCAGCATCCAGGCAGTTTTTACACCAGTACGTTGTTCCAGTATGCCTGCCAGGTATACCAGGACACCGCCTGAAAACACTTTAGCTATATTATAAAATGCGCCCTGCCAGCCTACATATTTTGCCTGCTGCCTGGTGTCCAGTTCGTTCAGGTATACACCATCAGCAGCCGTATCATGCGTAGCTCCGCTAATAGCTATGATCGTCAGCAAAGCGATGGAAACACTAAAGAAATGATCCAGTTGAAGAGACAGGCCAACCATGCCAAATAATACGCCGGTCAAAACCTGGGTTGTATAAACAAAGAATTTCTTGGTCTTGTATAATTCGAGGAATGGCCCCCATAATGGTTTGAGTGACCAGGGCAACATGATCAATGAGGTCCAGAAGGCAATGGAAGAATCTGAAACGCCGATGTTCTTATACATTATAGAACTGGCGCTTGACAGGGCCACGAAAGGTAAACCCATTGCAAACCAGGTAGTGGAGATCCAGAAGAGCGGGTTAAGGGCTTTGCTGTTATTTGTGTTTAAGCTCATTAATCTTGGTTTATTCTGCTTCAGGAATTGCCTTACGCAAAGAAGATCTCAAATTATTGGGATGATCTTAAAACACGATACAAGCAAATCTCCTCGACCAAAATAAATGAAATATTTTCATAAATGAGCTTATTTAATAAAAAATATTATTAATTATGGTTTATTAAACTCATTTTTTAATAATTAAGGCCTCTGAACTGATATTATGTGCTTTTATCTTGCTTACTTTGCAAAATGGCTTTAAATTATAGTCTCTATATTTGGGTAACTACACATTAATACTAAACTGCAACTATGACATTTTGGGACGATCTGGAAAGCGAAAGCAAGCCGGGTATTGCCTTTAAAAACAATTCAATAAAAAAGGAGATCATCAGCATTTTATCCGTTTCCGGTAATATGACGATCTCGGATCTGAGCAGGAAACTGCTGCTCAGCGTTCCTAAAATAACCACTCTGATCAACGAGTTGATCTCCGATGGCATTGCCTGCGATTATGGAAAAACGACTGTTGCCAGCGGGCGAAAACCCAGCATATATGGCCTTGTCGCCAATTCAGGCTTTTTCCTGGGAGTAGATATTAAGCAAACCCATATTAATATCGGGCTGATCGATCTATGTAAGAACCTGACCTCAACATCAAAGAATATCCCTTACACTTTATCTAATGAAAAGCATTCATTAGACGAACTATGTGCCACCATTAAAAATTTCATATCCAAAACCTCGATCTCCAATGATAAGATCCTGGCTATGGGCCTCAACCTCTCGGGCCGCATCAATTCCACTACTGGCTACAGCTATAGTTTTTTCCATTTCAGTGAAGACCCGCTAAGTGTTTACCTGGAGCAGGCTACCGGCATCAAAACATTCATCGAAAATGATTCCAGGGCGATGGCTTATGGTGAATATATTGCAGGAGCTGTAAGGCATGAAAAAAATGTACTGTTCCTCAATCTTGATTATGGTATTGGTATGGGGATCATTATCAACGGGCAGATCTATTATGGTAAATCAGGGTTCGCCGGAGAGTTTGGCCATATCCCTTTTTTCGACAATGAAATTATTTGCCAGTGCGGCAAAAAAGGTTGCCTTGAAACCGAAGCATCAGGAAGAGCTTTAACCCATTTGTTCCGCGAAAAAATAAAAAACGGCTATGCCAGCAGCATTACCAAAGACCTGGCTATCGAAGACATTAAATTATCCCATATCATCCAGGCTGCAAAAGACGATGATGTGCTTGCAATTGACCTGGTAGCTGAGATCGGCGAAAAACTGGGCAGGGGGATCGCGATGCTTATTAATCTTTATAATCCTGAACTCATCGTATTGGGAGGAGCGCTCGCGGAAACTTCGGAGTATATCTTATTCCCTATAAAAAGTGCTATTAATAAGTATTCATTAAATTTGGTCAATACAGACACACAGATCAAACTTTCCCTGCTAAATGAAAACGCCGGCGTGGTGGGCGCTTGTTTTTTGGCCAGAGACCGTGTCTTGGAAGCCCGTTAATATATACAACCATATTCTGGGGCTATAATTAACGTATTGCAATAAGATCCGACTTATTTATATAAAACCAAATTGCGTATGAAAAAACTTATAGCCTCTATCCTTCTATGTGGCTGCTTTCTGATTGCCACTGCTCAACAGGAAGCACGCTTACTGCGTTTTCCTGCTGTTTATGGCGACAAGGTAGCTTTCACCTATGCTGGCGATCTGTATATCGTTCCTTCTTCAGGCGGTGTTGCACGGCGTATCACCAGCCACCCGGGCTATGAAATGTTTGCCCGTTTCAGTCATGATGGCAAGTCCATCGCTTTCACAGGTCAGTATGATGGCAACACAGAAGTGTTTGTGATCCCCTCTACCGGCGGAGAGCCTAAACGAATTACCTACACTGCAACACTTGGCCGCGATGATGTGGCTGACCGTATGGGCCCCAACAATATCGTGATGGGATGGACACCTGATGACAAACAGGTGATCTACCGCGGCCGCGGCACATCGTTCAATGCCTTCAAAGGAAAGATTTACCTGGCACCCCTTAACGGGGACCTCAGCAAGGAACTCCCCTTCTCTGTTGCTTCATGGGTTTCTTATAATAAGGACGGATCAAAAATGGCCATGAACCGGGTGTTCCGGGAATTCCGCACCTGGAAACATTATCGCGGCGGCATGGCAGATGATATCTGGCTCACAGACTCCAAAACCGGCAAAGCAGAAAACATTACAAACAATCCTGCACAGGATATGTTCCCCATGTATTATGGCGATAAGGTCTATTTCGTCAGTGACCGCGACAGAACTGCCAATCTCTTTGTGTATGATACTAAAACCAAACAAACACAAAAGCTTACCGACTTTAAAGAGTTTGATATCAAATTCCCTTCACTTGGCGGCGATGCGATCGTGTTTGAAAATGGCGGATACATTTACCTGTATGACCTGGTGAAAGGCGAGGCGAAGAAATTGAACATCGTGATCGCTGAAGATTTTGCATCAGGCCGCACCAAACAGATCAACGCTGCTGATTTTATTTACAGCACGGATATTTCACCCGATGGCAAACGCATTGTTATAGGCGCCCGTGGTGATGTGTTTACCCTGCCTGCCAAAACCGGCGTCACCCGTAATCTCACCCAGTCGAGCGGAGTGCATGACCGCAATGCCGCCTGGAGCCCCGATGGAAAATGGATCAGCTATATTTCCGACCGCACCGGCGAGGATGAATTGTATATCCAGCAACAGGATGGCACAGCGCCGGCAAAGCAACTTACTAAAGGCGGTGGCTCTTATAAATTCGATCCTATCTGGAGCCCTGACAGTAAATATCTTTTATTCGGAGACAGGGAACAGAACTTATATACTGTTGATATTTCTTCAGGCAATAAAACAACTGTCGCACATTCAGACGCAGGCACGATCGGTTCCTATACTTTCGGTCCCGACAGCAAGTGGATCGCTTATACGCTTCCGGGAAAAGCGCGTGAGTTCTCTGTCATCAACCTGTACAACCTGGATTCGAAGAAAACGATCACTGTTACGGATAACTGGTATAACAGCTCCGGTGCTCAATTCAGCCCGGACGGTAAATTGCTGTACTTCGTATCACAGCGTGATTTCAATCCCACTTACAGTAATACAGAATGGAATCACGTTTATACGGACATGAGCCGTCCTTATTTTGTACGCTTAAGCGCTGCAACTCCATCACCTTTTGCTGATAAAAATGACGAAGTATCGATCAAAAATGAAACTGATACCAGTAATAAAAAAGCAGCGCAAGCACCAGCAAAGAGCCCATCAAAGGCCATTACCATAACAGTCGATGAAGCAGGAATTGCAGACCGTATTGAAAGCTTACCGGTAACACCTGGCGGATATGGTGGACTCGTACCGGTTGAAGACGGCCTTTATTATTCTGTTGGTGGACGGGCAGGCCGCGGTTTCAAATTCTTCAGCTTTGCAGATGGTAAAGAAACTGAAATTGGCATGTTCGGTGGTTACAGCGTATCGCCGGATGCAAAAAAGATCCTCTTCCGCAGCGGCAATGATCTTTTTATTGAAACACTTGGCAAATCAAAGATCACTCCTTCCAATAAAGTTGATCTAAGCGCACTTAAGATCAATGTGGATCTGAAAGCTGAATGGAAGCAGATCTATGATGAGAGCTGGCGCCAGATGCGTGATTATTTTTATGACCCTAATATGCATGGTGTGAACTGGAAAGCCATGCATGATAAATATGCACCATTGCTCCCTTATGTCAATCACCGGGACGACCTCACTTACCTTATTGGAGAATTGATCGGCGAATTGAACGTTGGACATGCATATGTGAATAGCGGTGATCGCCCATCCATAGACCGCATACCTATGGGCTTGCTTGGTGCTATTTTCAGCCGCGACAAGAGCGGCTATTACCGGATCGACAGCATTCTCTCCGGTGAAAGCTGGAATAAAACACTGGTATCTCCCCTACGTGTACCGGGCGTAAATGCCAAAGCCGGTGAATATATCATCTCGATCAATGGAACATCCATGAAGGATGTGGCCAATATTTACCAGACGCTTATTGCCAAAGCAGGGCAACTTGTTGAAGTTGAACTGAACAGTTCACCAGCCAGTAATGGTGCACGCAAGGTGCTCGTTAAACCCATTGCTGACGAATCATCGCTTTATTATCATGAATGGGTGCAACAGAACATTGCGAAAGTAACAGCAGCAAGCAAAGGCCGCATCGGTTATGTGCATATTCCTGACATGGGCCCCGAAGGACTCAATCAGTTTGCACGTTATTTTTATCCGCAACTGGACAAAGAAGCTCTCATTATCGACGACCGTGGTAATGGCGGAGGTAATGTGTCACCTATGATCATCGAACGCTTGTTGCGTAAACCCGGGCTTGGCACCATGCGCCGCAATAGCAATGTTGCTTCCATCAAACCTGATGCACATGTTGGTCCTAAAGTTTGCCTGATCGATCAGTATTCTGCTTCTGATGGAGATCTTTTCCCCTGGCAGTTCCAGTATTACAAGATCGGCCCATTGATCGGACAGCGGAGTTGGGGAGGTGTGGTTGGCATCAGCGGTTCATTACCTTTCATCGATGGTGGTGATATGCGAAAACCAGAATTCGCTCATTTTGCACCAGATGGTTCGTCGTTTATTATAGAAGGGGAAGGTGTGCATCCGGATATTGAAGTAGCCAATGACCCGTTTGATGAGTATAAGGGGATTGATCAACAACTCACACGTGGTATAAAAGAATTGATGGATAAGCTGGCGCAGGGCGGAGCGACAGGAGTGCCGAAGATTCCGCCGTTCCCAGACAAATCAAAATAATAATAAAAAAACGCCGGTTAATACCGGCGTTTTTTTATCTCACTGTTACAAACAATAAAGTATTGGCCTGGTTTAAATATTCTCCCACAAAGACAACGAAGACCACAAAGAAATATTTTACTTTATTACGACACCAACAAAGTCATAGAATAAATAAAAATCCCGGCATTAATTCTTTGTGATCTTCGTTGTCTTTGTGGGAATACTGTATCTTTGTCCCCAAGGAAATGGTGTCTTCCTACTGAACCGTTCTTTCTTAAGAACTAATGGCGCCTACAAATTAAGTACCGGCCTTTGGCCTTATAAACTATTTGTAGGATGATAAAAAAATTAAAGACCAGTTTCGAGCACATTGCTATCACAAACCATCTCCTTCGCTGGACACTTCTCACCATCCCTGTTTCTTTTATAGTTGGTTCGCTGGTTGCCTTCTTCCTATGGTTATTGGATAAAGCCACTGAAATGCGCTGGCAGCAAAGCTGGTTATTATATTTTCTTCCCCTGGCCGGCATCCTGATCTATTTTATTTATAAATATTTCGGCAAAAATGCGGAAGCCGGGAACAACCTGATCATGGAAGAGATCCATGAACCTGGCGGAGGTGTCCCTTCACGTATGACACCGCTGGTTTTGGGCACAACGATCATTACACATTTATTCGGCGGCTCTGCAGGCCGTGAAGGCACGGCTGTGCAAATGGGCGGGAGTATGGCTTCACTCCTGGGTCGCTGGTTTAAATTAAACAAACAGGATATCCGCATCCTTCTCATGTGCGGTATTGCCGCAGGTTTTGGGGCCGTATTCGGCACGCCCGTTACAGGTGCCATTTTTGCTCTTGAAGTACTGGCGATTGGCAGAATGAACTACAATGCTTTAATGCCTTGCTTTATTGCCAGCGTACTGGCTGATCTCACCTGTTCTGCTTATGGCATTCATCACACGGCCTACAATATCACATTTAAAGCAACAGGATCCAGCAATATTTCATTCCTGCATTTTGATTACCTGCTTCTCGGAAAAGCAATTATTGCCGGCATATTTTTCGGACTGGCAGGGTATTTCTTTTCTGAGCTCTCCCATACGATCAAAAATTACAGCAACCGCTTTATCAGGGTCAAATGGCTGATCCCCGCACTCGGTGGTGTTATCATTATTGCATTAACGGCTGCAACAGGAACAAGGGATTACCTGGGCCTTGGAGTAACCAATCCTGATCCCGGTGGGGTATCTATTGTTTCATGCTTTTCGGAAGGTGGTGCAGGATATTTAAGCTGGTTCTGGAAAATAATATTCACTGCAATAACACTGGGTATGGGTTTTAAAGGTGGAGAAGTAACGCCCTTGTTTTTTATAGGCGCTGCGTTGGGAAATACGATAGCTATGATCATAGGAGCACCTGTTGATCTCATGGCAGGACTCGGCTTTATTGCTGTATTTGCCGGTGCTACCAACACGCCCATTGCGTGCACGATCATGGGAGTCGAACTTTTTGGCGGTGATCATATCCTGTATTATGCCGTTGCCTGCTTCACTGCCTATTATTTCAGTGGTCACACCGGGATCTATCTTTCTCAAAGAGTAGGTGCTTCGAAGATTGAACAGGATGATTCAAACGCCGACAAAACACTTAAGCAGATCAGGGACAAGCGTATTAATAAAGACAGAACATGACCTGCCTGTGTTTCTGCTAAAAACGGGAAAACCGCTGTAGCTTTTCTTTGACTGATGAACGATGCGCTTTGGAAATAGGAATTTTTGACTGATCAACGAGCAGGAGCATACCACCATCTTCTTTCAGGTGACTTTTTATCGTTTTCATATTCACCAGGTGCGACTGATGAGTGCGTATAAAATTATACGGTTCCAGCATACCGGAAAATTCTTTCAACGTTTTGCATACGAGCAACCGCTCACCATTTTCCAGGAAGATATAACAGTAATTGTTGGAAGCTTCAAGACGGATAATGCTCATCACCGGTTCATACCGGACTTCATCCTGCAGTGGCAAGGCGAGCTTTTGCTGATCATGATTACCTGCCGCAAGAAAAGCCAGCAGGTTTTCCAGTTTCCGGTCCTGCTGTTTTTTTTCAATCCGGGATATCGCTTTATTGACAGCCTGCTGAAGATCAGGTGCCATAACTGGTTTCAGCAAATAATCCAGCGCGGAAAACTTAACAGCCTGTATTCCGTACTGATCATACGCAGTTATAAAAATGATCTCGAACCGTATATCCATTAAACCAGCTAACAGGTCAAACCCTGTCTCCCCCTTTAGTTGTATATCCAGTAGCACCAGTTCTGGTTGATATTGATGGATCATCTTGTGGGCTTCCGCTACAGAATTAGCAGTAGCAACAACTCTTAAAGCAGGGACCTCCAACTGGATCAACCGCTCAAGGTGCTCCAGGTTATGCAATTCATCTTCAACAATAACAGTGTGAATGGGCATGATCGTGATAAGATTTTAAGAGAGCCAGCCTTTTAATTGTATTTCCACACGCGTCCCGGAATGATCCGAATGGATTTTATAACGAACAAGTTCTTCCCCATACATCTCATTCAGCAAACGGATCCGTTCATTTACTATCTGCAATCCCCAACCACTGCCTGCAACCTTTGAAGAAACAGTATCCATGCCTTTGCCATTATCCGAAACATGGAAAACAAGATCTATTCCTGCACGCAGGGCTTCCACCTGTATCATACCCGTTCCTGTCACACCATGCTTTACTGCATTTTCTACAAAAGGCTGCAGCAGCATCACCGGTATTTCTATATTGGAAACGGGTATAGAGTCATCCATCGTCATCCTGAAATGAAAGGCGGCACGCAATTGCTCCATTTCGAGATAGCGTTGTAAAATACTCCACTCATCTTCCAAACTTATAATATCCAGGTGGCTATTGGCAAGAATGGTCCGCGTAAGTACCGAAAATTGGTCAAGATACCGGGATGCCTGCACCGTATCATTTTTCCCTATCAGGTTTTGAATAGCTCCCAGCGCATTAAACAAAAAATGCGGGTTCAGCCGATCCTGTAAGCTGCGAAGTTGTAATTGCTGTAATTGTTTTTCCTGTTCCATTCGCCTTACACGCTGCTTGTTCATCCGGTAATACAGGTAAAACAGTATGCCCGCCAAAACAAACAACCCGATGATATAAGGCAACATCTGTCTTATTGTCCATTTCCTCGATAGAGCCGGTGGTTTCAATATTTCAAAAGGTACTGCGAGTATCCATTGTTTATATATCGGGGAGTCAAAAAAGTAGGTACATCCTACCAGGAGGCGATATTTACCTGGCTTATCTATCAACATGCCGGGTATCCGGAGTTCCTTTTCATTAAAATAATAATCAACTTCGGCAGTATCCAGCACTCCGTTCCGCTGCCGTTCCAGCCTTGCCTGGTAGGGAAAAGTCAGTTCCACCTGGTTGAGATCGAGGATCACACTAAGGTATTCCTTATCTCCGGGGATACGCAGGTCTTTTAATACACCAGTACCTTCTTCTTTAGCAGACGCATATCCCTTCTTTAAAAGCCCTGCATCCAGGTATCCGTTGGTACCAATTTGGTTATCCTCTTTAAAATAGACACGGGTATGTGCTATGGACAATTGATAATGCCTGGGCCAGTTAAGCACAATACTACCGGCGTCCCGTTGTGTTTGTTTATTCCGTATTTCTATCATTAGGTAGTTACCGGGCTGCTTAAACGTTCCGATAACAGCATAGCGGTAGCCCGTTTCGGCTACCTGTGCAAATTGAGAGAAACCTGACCAATCTTTACTTATTGTTTCATTATTGACTACAATCCGGTATTCATACAAATGGGCATTGCCCGGATGAATACCCAGGGCAATGACAGATGCATCTGAGCTATCTAAAATATTGCTTGACAGAAGTTTTTTGTTCAGTAACTGCACCGGGTAGCCCGGAAAAACACGGGATCGCTGTCTGAAGCGAACTCCTACCCCAGCTTCTGTATTCAATCTTCCGATAATACCGGTATCATTAGGTAAAAAACCTCCGGGAAATGCGCTGAATTGTGTCGTCCTGCCATCATAAGACCAGAGCTCATTTTCTTTTACATAATAAAAATTGTCATAAGTCAGCTCGTTTGTATATGTGTAGAGAATATTGAATTGAAAATATGCACCCTCACTGTTTTTAGCCTGCCCATAAGCAACCGTCATAAACAGCAGTAAAACCAATACGCTTAAGAAACGAACAACCATGGCTGGAATTTACTGCAAATTTTCGGGAGGTAATTTTTTCTGCAAAGCCGCCAGGATAGTACCTTCACCATAACCAGACCAACGATGAACAATTACGCCTTTCGGATCGAGCAGTATATAAGTAGGATAACCCTGCACACCATATTTCAGTATTACTTCGCTGTGTTCCGACTGGCCATCCCATACAACAGGCCATGTTGGCTGATCCCTTATCAAACCTTTCAGCCATGTCTCCCGTGACGGGTCTGCATTGAATCCAAGTACGGTCAGCCTGTCCGTATACAGGGATGCCGCTTTTTTCATTTCATCTTTCGACAGGATACAGGGGCCGCAATACGTTGTAGTAAAATTGAGCAGAACATATTTGCCACGATAATCAGTCAGCGCATGTTGTTTCCCCGAAGAATCGATAGCTGTAAAATCCCTGGAAAGATCACCCGTTTTTAATGGTGACCCAACCTTTAAAAATGTCGCGATCGTTCTGGCATAACGGCTTTCTGAAAATGGCTCCTGCAATTGGTTATATAATTGCCTCAGTGTAGTTGTATCAAACTGGAAACGGGCATAATTCAATTGCCTGACGCCTGCATAGGAATTGATATGCTGACGGATAAATTGATGTGTGATCAGTTGTACCGTATCATCGATCGCCCTTATTATTTTCCATAAGCTGTCCTGCCGGTCCTGGTTCTCATTCTTCATCAATAAGGGCATAGCCACGCTTACCAGGCTATCTCTTGATTGGAACAGTCTGCCAGTCTTGCTATTCAGTATCTGATAAATATCATGAATAGCAGAACCTTTTATTTTCAAAAAATAGGGCATGTCCTTTGCCGATCCCTCCACGGTCACCCGGTCATTGCCCATAAACAGATTGCAATAGAAAAAACTGCTTTTTGGTGTTTGTGTGTACAACCACAAAGAGCGGGGAGTATCATCGAATTGCCCTTTTATGATAAACCTTCCTTTATTTAGTACTGCACTGTCAAGTACCTGGTCGGCTTCAATATCCTTTATATAAAAAACAGTACCGTCTTCAAATCCTTTCAATTTCGCTTCAATCTGGAATTGCCCAAAAAGAAAGCCGGGAAAGATCAGGAAACAACAGGTTAAAACTCGCTTCATTTTTTTGGTAAAAATGAACCGCTTTTAGGTTCAGGCAAAGCGCCAGCTAGTATTTAACCCCTTTTACCAAGAATTCCGGCCTATCCTTGTTTAAGAGCTATGGCTATCGGGAACTAAACGATCGGCCATTTGAATTCAGACTGAAGTTTGATCCTTTTCCCTGTTTTTCCTGATTCTCTTGCAGCCTCAATGATCTCCAGTACATGCAAAGCGTGATGAACATTGATCAATGGTTCTTTTCCGGTAACAAGGGATTCGGAAATTACCGTTGCTCCCTGCTGCCATACATAGGTTCCCGGGTCGGGAAGAAACCGTTGTGATTGTTCATGACCACTGGTAGCCATATCCACGCCATAAGGAGCCCAGTCGTAACCAACAAGTGCCATATTCCCCTGTGTTCCCCAAATAATGATGGTAGGTCTGTCCTGCCCCTTCCCTTCATGACCATAAGGATCGAAATAATTGAACCCACATTGAACATGGGAAATAACTCCGTTGCCATGGTCCATTAATAGCATGGCATTATCTTCGGCTTTTACAGGGATCTTTCCTTTGTCATCCACTGTCCGGTCAGGCGTTATAACACTCGTCATTGCAACAAGTGATTTAGCCGGTCCCAATAAGCCGGTAAGTGTTGCAATATTATACACACCAAGATCAGGAAGGCTGCCGCCTCCTTCTTCATAAAAAAAAGCAGACCATGTAGGGCCTGTATGACCATAGTGCGCATGCGCAGAAGATACCTTGCCCAGTTTTCCCTCCTGCAATGCTTTTGACATAAACGCGAACTGCGGACTGTTCACAACAGCAGGCGCACCCCATATCCTTAGTTTCCTGCTTTCTGCAAGATCGACCAAAGCCTTCCCTTCCTTATAAGTATTGGCCAACGGCTTTTCGCTCCACACGTGCTTGCCTGCATTAAGCGCTTGTTTGTTAAGACGGCCATGCTCCTGCATGTCTGTAAGCGTCACCATCAGATCAAAATCAGGGCCGGCAAGCAATTGATCAATATGAGGGAAATGGTTGGGTACCTTAAATTCTTCGGCCCTCTTTTTAGCCCGTTCAGGTTTAATATCACAAACGCTTACCAACTCCACATAAGGGCTTTTAGAAAGATGTGGAAGATACTGTCCGGAAACACTACCGCAACCGATAATAGCAATCCTGATCTTCTTATCCGCTTTTGTGAGAGCAAAACTTTCCAGTTGCGAGAGCAGTAATGCCGTGCCGGCCATCGCCGTACGCTGTAAGAAATCCTTTCTTGAAACAGTACTCATATAGTAATATTTATTTTATAGAAGGGCTTTTAAACCCCAGTTTTTTCAAACCGTTTTGTACATCGGGAATATTCATGAATAATTTCCAAAGCAACCCGCTCCTGTAGTTTTCTATCATCACCACAATTGGTCCCTGATCTATGGCCAGGTGACTTTTTGCATACCAGTTTTTATCGATGCTGAAGCCATCAACAAAACCATACTCACTCCATATCTTATCTCCCAGGTCATAATAAAAATGCTTTAATGCTTCCATTGAGTATTCCGGAGTATAAGGAAATGCAGAGAGGGCTGCTGTTGGCTGAATTACGCCGAGATCTTCCTGCGGGCAGTGCGCAACATATCCTTTGTAACTATCACCGGCTGTTAAGCCCCAGCATTCTTTACTGTAGCCTTTATATTTTTTAGGATTGTCGATGCACCATTGCCGGTTGATTAATGTATGGTTCAGGTTCTGTTCCCAGTAATTCACCTGGAAACTTTCCAGGTTGTGCGGATCAATGCCCATAAAGGTATAGTGGGAGAAAAATAATGGGCCGCCATATTCAAATCCTAAAGGAAGTTTGATATCATAATATTTTTTGCCGTTGAAATATGAAGCACTGTTCACAAAACTGTTGAAATAAACATCAGGAGATATTGGATGATTGGGAGAAGAAGCAGACATGATAAAAGTGATCAGGCATTCATTCCATCCTCTTATCGGGAAGTTCATATCAAAACCCTGCAAAGGGCTCCAGTGCCAGTAGAACAGTGTATTACCACCTTTTGCATGCCAGTTCCAATTGGCGGACCTCCAGAGTTCATTTACCCTGTTGCGAAAATATCTCTCGAGGGGTGCATCAGTGTTAAAGTATTCCCTTGCACATAGAAATCCCATCAATAAATAACTTGTTTCAACGATATCGGCGCCATCATCAAGTTTACCGAAGGCAATGGCCTTACCGGTTTCTCCATTCATGAAATGCGGGAATATTCCGTGGAAGCTTTCAGCCTTGTTCAAAAAGTCAACCATTTTTACAAGGCGCCTAAGAGCAGTGTCCCTCCCGATCCATCCCCTTTCCACTGCAACGATCGTAGCCATAATGCCAAAGCCGGTACCGCCTATAGCACATGCTTCAGGGCCATAAGTCCCCTTGCTGAAATTCGGCTCGTCGTAGGCTTCGTTGGCGTAGTCCCAGAAATAATCAGCACGGATCGTATTACTTCTTTCCCGCGAAAGCCCGCTGACCGGGTGAGCAAAATGCCAGAAATACCGGAAGGTTTGCCTCTGCACCACTTCGAGAAGCGTGGTATCGTCGAGACCGTTGATGATACCCACAGGCTTAATTGAATTCGGGTATCCGTCTTTAAGATTTACTTTCTGTGCAACAGAATGGTTTTGAAACAAAACAATGAATGCAATAGCAAGCAAGGTACAGCAGTACTTCATTATTAATAATGGTATTTGGTTTTAAAATGATTACTTATTAGAAGGCTGATAGTCTTTTAATGCCGGATCATTTTCTTTCTTCAGGAAATCTGCCTGCGACAGTGATGCTGCTTCCCATTTTTCAATAGCTATATCCGGAACAGTTTGCACCGGCGTTTTCCAGGATGTGGAAGTTTCATTATAGGCAAGATTGGATTGCGAACAATAACAGGAAATGATCGACCAGCGCGGATGATCTGAAAGATTAGCTTCAGACCGGTGAAGGATATTGCTATGAAAGAACAATGCATCGCCCGGTTCCAGTTCAACATATATATGCTCCATTGTTTTCAGCGCATTATCTACCATCGTTATATCAGCGCCCACCTGCTCTCCTGCAAATCCATGATTGACGCGGCCAAGTTTGTGAGAGCCTTTTATTACCTGGAGGCAGCCATTTTCCTTATTGGCAGTAGTAAGGGCAACCATTACAGATATCAGTTGATCGGGGAACATAAACTGGTTCTTATACCAGTATCCATAATCCTGGTGCCATTCCCACGCACCACCCACCCGGGGCTCCTTTTGCATGAGTTTGGAATGGAAATGGCATACCGGCGCATCACTATCCAGCAACCGGGCAACAGAGTTAACCATTTTCTCACTTCTTGTCAGGTAACCGAAAACATCATTGCCGGGGGTGAACCAAAGGGAAAGCTTGGTTTTTTTGCCGGTTTGATCATTGAGGAGAAGAGCATTTTTTGCCATTGCATCATCTTCGATAGCTGTAACATACATTCTATCGACTTCTGCCTTATTACAGAAGTTCCTGGCAATAACGTATCCATCTTTAAAAAAGGAATCGACCTGTTCCCGGTTTAATTTTTTGAACGGCATAAACAATCGTTTATGAACCAAAGCTACAGGCTATACAATAGCTGAGCTACGCTCGAAATGTGTAAAAATGATACTATTCTAACAATTTTTTGAGGACAATACTTTAAATTGTGTTATAATCTGGTATATGCAGCCCTTGCTTGAACACCTTCCACTTTCAAAAGACGAATCCTTTGTAGTCAAGAATTTTGATTACAAATACTATCCCA
Source organism: Chitinophagaceae bacterium (assembly GCA_051954695.1). Classification (GTDB taxonomy): domain Bacteria; phylum Bacteroidota; class Bacteroidia; order Chitinophagales; family Chitinophagaceae; genus Terrimonas_A. The sequence goes on along the minus strand of JBQCHL010000018.1, from coordinate 449,331 downwards.
ATCCCTGGCATTTTCATCCAGAATATGAATTGGTGCTGGTAACGGAAAGCACAGGCAAACGGTTCATCGGAGATAATATCAGCAATTTCGCTCCCGGCAACCTTGCATTCATTGGCCCCAACCTTCCTCATACTTACCGAAACGATGATAAGTATTTTAACCGCAATTCCAAACTGAGAGCAAGGTCCATTGTCATTCACTTCACCGAAGCTTCCTTAGGCAATGATTTTTTGTCCCTGCCGGAAGCCAGGAAATTGCGCGACCTGTTTGCCCGTTCCATGCGTGGTATCGAGATCACCGGCAAATTGAATAAACAGGTAAGTGAAAAGATGCATGAAATACTCGAACTGGAAGGTTTACAACGTTGGATGAAACTAACAGACACGCTTTATACTATCGCTTCTTCCAGGTCATTCAGATATATCTCGCAAAGTTTTATGCAGGGGCATAATCAGAAAGAAAGCGGCAGGATGAGTAAAATATTCGATTTCGTTTTGAATAATTATACAAGGGATATCAGGGTAAACGAGGTTGCAAAAATTGTAAATATGGCCGATAATTCGTTCTCCAGGTATTTCAGCCAACGCACCAGGAAAACCTTCAATACTTTTCTTACAGAGATCAGGTTGAATCATGCCAGCAAACTGCTCCTGGAAAACAAGATGAGTGTGGCAGAGATATGTTTTGATTCCGGCTTCAATAATTTATCCAATTTCAACAGGCAGTTCCTCAAGCAATACAAAATGAACCCTCTCGCTTACAGAAAGAATTATGAAGAAGAAGTGATCCTATAACAGGATCTAATGCTTCACCATCTGTTTTGCTTCCACCATCACACCTTTCACAGAAACATTCATCCGGTAAACACCTGCAGGTAAAGCATCCATATAAACGGTATACTGCCCCGGCTGCAATGAGAACTCATAAAGGAGATTGCCTGCAGTGTCGGTCAGATAAGTCCTCAGATGCTCCGTTTGAATATTCAGATTAAGCTCATCATTCTCGGGGTTGTAATCAGATTGAAATCCAACAACCCTACCCTTGTCAAACATTATATTGCGCGGAGCCGAAGAACGGCTTCTACCATCCTTGTTTACTTTTTTAATACGGAAATAATTTGTTTTAAAAACATCAATGCCGGAAAAGGTATAATTGTATTGGGCTTCGCCAGATTCTCCATGCCTGGCATCTATTCTCGCTACCGGAGCGTAAGTGATCGCGTTGGTAGAATACTCAATTAAAAAATAAGACGTATGCTGGTCGAGTAAAGTGTTCCAATTCAAAACAGCTTTATTTTCATGGGCAACAACCTTAAATCCACCCCAGCTCACAGGAAGAGGATCAGCTGCAATCTTTGTCAGCACCAACCGGTTTCCCTTAAAAGATATGGCAAGATTGCTGGGAGCATTCACTACTACTTCAGGATAAGATTTAACTGTATTACCCGGCATCGTATTAATGATCGTGTATTCTGTATTTATTGAATCAGCAGCCTGGTCAGTAATATTAATAGTTGCTCCGGCCAGATCTTCCAGGGAATTAACAGTCAACTGATCGTAGTTTACTCCGGCTACAGCACCCGTAGTAGCGATCTCGATATTTATGGTAGAAGACCGGAGTTTGCCTGGGCCAACAGTTAAATGCCCCGGAGATGCCCCGGGAGAAATAACCCCACCACTATTTGCGCCTCCGCTAAAAAGAAAGGTCCCAACACCGCCAATAGTGCCGTTATTATCCACTTTAACCTGGAAGTCCACAGTATGATCCTTCCCCGTGTTAATGATAGTTCCTTTGTTGGTGATCTTTGCGGGTAATCTTTTATTACCGGCACAGACCAGGTTGCCGGTCGTAGCCATTATCCGCATCAATCCATTATTGATAAATGTTGCAGAACTGTCCATTATTATATTTCCATTCACCCAGACGCAGGTAGCATCATTCACGATATGACAGCCGGAAAACAGGATGCCGGTCTCTCCTGTTGATCCCCAATACATTGTTCCTTTATTATTAACGGCTGCTGCCAGCAGGCCGCCATTCTTTATAGTAAAAGCCCCTTCTGCATTAATCTGTACCCTGCCATTACCACGCAAAGCGCCACCAGTTCCTATATGCATCCGTCCGTTTACAATAATAGCGTCTCCTTTTCCATCATTCAGTATAATATCCCCTTTGCTCATGAACGTCAGTGCCCCTCCTGCTTCAATTATCACTTCATCAATGATCATCCGGGCAGTATCGGAACCATACATCACAACACTATCTCCAGCCTGGATCGTAATAGTCCCATCCTGATAAGCAGGATAATGATCTGCAGCTACCCATGCTTTTTTTATGGGGTCAAAACGCTGCCAGATCTCTGTATTGGTCCATTGGGCTGCGTTCGTGGAGAAATTGGTCCGGTATGCGTCCTGCGCAAAAAAGTCCTGGACGGATATTAATAAAATAACCGATAAGAGCAGATACCGGAAGGCTCTTTTCATATTGTACGTTTAAATAGTGGCTTGAACAATACAACATCAGCATTGGCTGAAGGATCCTTCACGAATAGAATGGAGAATAAAAAGTCCGTGTTCACAAATGGAACAGGCTGAAGTCTTTGTGAGGATAGCAGGATTTGACCGCTTTACTCTTACTGCACCTTAAAGTTTTTGCTGAGGATAGAAGGAAGGAGGTGTAAAATTAAAAATATAAACGGGAAATCCTAGTGTTTTATACCAAAAAACTATGAGCATTTGCAAATGCCTGAGTAAATGTCTTTTGTTAACCGCTGTTTCCTTGCTTTCCTTGAACAATGTGTAAAAACATGCTGCATTTCCAAAAAACGGGAAACAATGGAACATACTACATCTCCATCAAGGGCAATAACGCTGAATATGCAGTATGGAACTGTTTATGCGATCCTTTAACTACCCTTAATCTCCCGGCAATGTCTACAATACAACAACAAGATCCCCATTCATCCCTTACCACCACAAGCCAACAGCATCACCACCATCAAAACTTTATTACCCGGTATATTTTCAGCCAGGACCATAAAGTCATATCAAAGCAGTTTCTCATTACCGGCATGTTATGGGCCATTATTGGTGGACTGTTCTCTGTTTTGTTCAGGCTGCAGCTCGCATACCCTGGAAGCACTTATCCTGTTCTGAGCACCGTCTTTGGAGATTGGGTACAAAATGGAAGCCTGGCAGGCGAAGCTTATTATGGCCTACTGACCATGCACGGCACTATCATGATCTTTTTTGTGTTGACAGCAGGACTCAGCGGCACTTTTGCCAATCTCCTGATCCCTCTGCAGGTAGGTGCAAGAGATATGGCTTCACCCCTCTTGAATATGTTATCGTACTGGTTCTTCTTTGCAGCAAGTGTTGTAATGCTGGTATCTCTATTCGTAACTACAGGCCCCAGTAGCGGAGGGTGGACAGCTTATCCGCCCCTAAGCGCTCTCGGCACCATCAATAACGGTTCAAAAACGGGGATGGATTTATGGATCACCAGCCTAGCCTTATTTATTGTTTCCTCCTTATTGGGAGGGATCAATTATATCGCTACCATACTCAACCTGCGCACCAAAGGCATGTCGATGGTGCGGCTGCCACTTACAATATGGGCATTATTCTTTACTGCCATGCTGGGCGTGTTGTCATTTCCTGTATTGCTGGCTTCGATGGTACTGCTGATGTTTGATCGCCATGCAGGCACCAGTTTTTATTTGAGCAATGTGTATGTGAACGGCCAAATGCTGATGAATGAAGGAGGTTCCGCGATATTATACCAGCATTTGTTCTGGTTTCTCGGGCACCCAGAAGTATACATTGTGATCCTTCCTGCGATGGGCATTGCTTCGGAAGTGATCAGTACAAATGCCCGCAAACCCATCTTTGGCTATATGGCTATGGTCGGTTCTCTTTTTGCCATTGCTATATTAAGCTTTCTTGTTTGGGCTCACCACATGTTTGTAAGCGGTATGAATCCTTTCCTCGGTTCTGTTTTCGTACTCTTAACACTGCTGATCGCTATTCCTTCTGCCATCAAGGTGTTTAACTGGCTGACAACTTTGTGGCGGGGAAACATCCGCTTCACGCCTGCTATGCTGTTTTCAATAGGTTTTGTGAGCATGTTCATATCAGGAGGTCTTACCGGCATATTCCTGGGAAACTCCACTATCGACATGCATGTACATGATACGTATTTCGTGATCGCCCATTTCCACCTGGTAATGGGGGTAGCTGCTGTATTTGGCATGTTTGCCGGCATTTATCACTGGTTCCCTAAAATGTTTGGAAGATACATGAATCATACGCTGGCCTATATCCATTTCTGGGTATCATTTACAGGAGCCTATCTTATTTTCTGGCCCATGCATTATATGGGGCTGGCAGGCGTGCCCCGCCGCTATCTCGATTTCAGTATCTGGCAATCATTCAATCAGTTTTCTTCTACCAACCGGATGATCACCATTGTTTCCATTATTGTATTTGCCGTCAATCTCTCCTTTGTATTCAACTTCTTTTACTCCATTTATAAAGGAAGAAAGCTGACTACTATGAACCCCTGGAAATCAAACACGCTCGAATGGACAACCCCGATCATGCCTGGCCATGGCAACTGGACAGGAGAAATTCCTGAAGTGCACCGCTGGCCATACGATTATGGGAAGGATGGTCATGAATTCATTCCTCAAACCACGCCTTTACTGCCGAATGAAAAAATAGAATCATAACCTTGCAACGGCTTTCTTAACAATCCCGGTTACAAAAATTATCCATTTCATTAAGTAGATTTGCAGTATATCAATACCATTAAACATGAATTTTTCTATCCAGCCGGTTTTGGAAAATGAAAAAGCTATTCTGGTCCCGTTAACCGAAGCCGATTTTGATACAGTATATGCTGTCGCATCCGATAAAAACGTATGGGCACACCATCCTAATAAAGACCGCTGGAAAGAAGAAGTATTCCGTGTCTATTTCGATGGAGGCATCCAAAGCAAGGGAGCATTCAGGATCATAGATAAAGCTACCGGGGAAACAGCAGGCAGCACCCGTTTCTATGATTATGATGAAAAAGATAACAGCATACTGATAGGCTATACTTTTTATGCAACAAAATATTGGGGAACTGGCTTTAATCCCTCAATCAAAAAATTAATGCTGAACTATATCTTCCAGTATGTAGATAAAGTGTACCTGCATGTAGGAGCTACCAATTTCCGCTCGCAAATAGCTGTTGGCCGGCTGGGTGCCGTCAAGATAATGGAAAAGGATGTCGCATACCATGGAGAACCGCCAAAACTCAATTTTATATACGAAATCCCCAAGGCTACCTGGTTAGCACAGCCCGGTAATAAAGGCTGAAACAATCATTTACTAAATCACTACATAAACAGAACCGATAAGAATGACGAGCGTGACTGATGAAATTGAAATAAAGAAAGCCGGACCTGCAGACCTGCAACAACTTCAGGCTATTGCAAGACAAACCTTTTTTGAAACTTATTCTGTTTACAATACAGAAGAGAATATGAAAAAATACCTGGAAGAAGATTTTGGCGCTTCCAGGTTGGGCAGTGAACTCACTGATCCTGACTCCCAATTCTATTTAGTTTTTTCCAGTGGCAAAACAATCGGCTACCTGAAGCTGAATTCCGGGAAAGCGCAAACAGAATTGAAAGACCATAACGCTGTTGAGATAGAGCGCATTTATGTTTCAAAAGATTTTCACGGAAAGAAAATAGGCCAGCTTCTGTATGAAAAAGCGCTGGAAGTTGCTACCAATGCCAGGGCAAGCTATTTATGGCTGGGAGTTTGGGAAAAGAATCCCAGGGCGATCCGCTTTTATCAAAAGAACGGATTTGAAGAATTCGGAAAACATATTTTCAAACTGGGGGAAGATGAACAGGTAGATTTTCTGATGAAGAAAATGCTGTAGCCCCCACTAACCTTGATTTTCATGAATGCCGGTTCATTTATACGCAGCACCTCTCTTTTAGATGACAGTTTCTTTGAGAAAGTGGTTATCCTTATAGCAGAGTATAACAAAAAGGGAGCGACAGGATTTGTGGTCAATAAGCCGTTTACCAGGCGGCTTAATGAGCTGGAGGAATTCAAGGACAGCATTCCATTCCCTTTATATGATGGCGGCCCGGTAGACAGGGAACACCTTTTCTTTGTACACCAACGGCCAGACCTGATAAAAGGCGGCACCCCTATAAATAATAAAGTGCACCTGGGGGGAGATTTTAAAGAAGCTGTCAGGCAAATCAATCAAAAAGCGATCACAGAAAAGGAGATCAGGCTATTCATTGGGTATTGCGGCTGGGATTACCATGAACTGGATGATGAAATAGAGGAAGGGAGTTGGATGATACTGGTAAATTCCGGGGGAAATGGTTTTGATATGGCCGGTCTTTAAAACAGCAGCACATCACTTAACACCGTCAGGCAGCTTAATTGATTTATTGCCCTCTAAATATTCATCGCCTGGCATCAAAACTGATTTTCGTTCCAGGAGGCAGATCAATCAGTGATTTATCAAGCGCACGGGGGCTATAGCTCCATTCATTTACATGATTATCATTATTGCTTTGCCGCCCATCACGTTCCGTCGGTTTGGCATACTGCAATAAAAGGTCAGTTTCGTTCATGCCCGAATAATAATGCAATTTATAAGTGTAAGTGACGGTTTCCAGTTTTCGGTTCACCGACTTCAACCGGGAACCCCATTCGCTCGTTCTGCCGCTCGCACTTTTACTCCATTCTTCGGATTTTCCCTGCAAAGGTTTAATGGTCAGCTTATCGCCATTAACTGACCATGTCCCTGTTTCATATCCAAAAATGATACTTTTATTAAACACCGAGAAAGTCTTTTCCAGGTATCTGTAGGTGCCATCTGGATTAAATCTATATTCATACCGGAAATATCCTGCTGTGGTCATAGGCATGCCATTGGAAAAAGTACCGCTTGTTTCAACGAGATACCTCACCCATAGGCCAGCGATGGAAGGATTGCCGGCTCCGGCAGACGGGGAAGTATTCTGCCCTTGTGTTGTTGTCAATGCAGTAAAACCAATAGAATTTAATAAATTATCCAGGTCTGTTTGATACTTCTTAGCATTGGTCATTACAATAACGGTGGCCACTTTACCATACCCCGTTGCCGTTTTTTGTGTCACTATTCCTTTATTTGCGCCGTCTGTATAATTAGCCCATCCCGAAGTAACATCCCATTCATGATCCTTCGCAGAAGGCAGCATGGTGGGTTCTTCAGAAACATTCACTGTACCTTTCACCATTGTTGCCCAGAATCTGTTGAAATTCCCACTGGCCGATTCGCTTGATTCTGTTGAATTAACCATCAGTGCCAGGGCATACTCACCCGTTTTATTATCTGTAATATATATCTGCAGGCTGTTCTCTTTAGGGTCCTGTTTCCATCCAGCAGGAAGAGTGTAGGAGATCACATCGTAAACTTCTTTTTGTGCAGATCCCGTAAAAGCGGCCATGATCAGGAGTTTTATTAAAATAGTTTTTTTATAAAGACGCATATTTTTATCGGTTGATTGATTATTTATTCAAGCATTTTTCTTAAACCATCCATATCATAGTTCTTAAGAAAATTATTAAAGAGTCTCTCAGAAAAGCCCCTGCCCATTTCATACCTGAATTGAATTCTGAAAAAAACAGGTTTAGCCGGAGCATTAGATTTCTCTTTAAAATATCCGGGATTGTACTGGTACAAAGGCTTGCCATCTTTATTATCTTCATAGAACCGGTCAAAATCGAGCAAACCATTTGATGGCTTGCTATAATCGTTTTCCCTCAGGCCTGTTTTCACTACAGCCTGCTTTTGCAGCCAGTCAGCATTCTGGGCAGCAAGCAATTGATTCAGCTTTGCCTTTTTACTCTCATATATTTTCTGATAAGCAATCTTATCTGCCTGATAAATGGTCAGTCGCTTCTTAGCTTCCGTGCTGCTGCTTTTTGAATCATCCTGTATCTTATAGCCAACAGCCTGCAGGAAATTTGTTTTTTCGATCTCATAAAATTCCAGCAGGGCCTCCAGGTATTCTTTACGGCTTACAGGCACAAACAAGGGTATGCCGGGTTTAGTAATGAACCAATGCCGGTTCATCCACTGATAAACTTTGGGGTTGCTTCCCTGCATTACCTCTTCCACAAAGCCGTTCCCATTATTGATCTTATCAAAATCCTTTTGATTATTCGCAACCTGTTGCATTGAAACAAACTGTGAAATGCCGGAGCCGGCTTTTTTTTGTACATCCCCGGTATTTAGATAAATATCATAACGCACGCTTTTATCCGTAACATAAAAATCTCCCGAGCTTCCATAGAAACCATTGGACACAATAGACGGGTTGACATCTACCCGGATCACTGTACGGTATTCACCCACAGTTTTTACAATATGCTGTACTACATGACATACGTTCTGATAAGCCGCCAACTGGTAGCTGTAAGCAGTATGAAAATAGTTTCCGAAAAAAGTGCTTACCAGGGAACTAAAACTGGTCCTTAAAACACAACCGTTTATGGCAAAATTGCCACGGCTTTTCTCTTCCAGTTTCTCCAGTGCAATAAGTTGGTTGAGCATGACGGCTTTTTCCTGGGTTGAAGATGCTTTCAAGCTCATTGGATACTTCGGCTGCGTGTGGTCATAATATTTGCCGGGCAGCTTATCAGCATCTTCATCACTTATACAAGACTGTGACACTTCCTTTGTCGGCGCTGGTTTCTTTACCTGCGCAAAAGTGATTATGCCAGTCAAAAACAGGGTCAGGGTCGTAATGAATCTTTTCATTTGTAAAATTCTGTCGGATAAAAGTAGCCTGAACCCCGGGGTAGCACAATCATTAAAAAGGATGATTTTCCAGATAAGTACCGGAAAATCATTAAAAAAGAGGATATTAGGCAAGCCATCCTATTACTTATTTTGCAATAATTAAAATCGCCTAATACTTCCTGAATGAAGAGACTGCTACTATATATCATTGTTGTTATGTTCTTTGTGCCCAATGGTGAGACACAAACAGGAATGAACAAAGACAGCCTTATCCATGCCCTGCAATCAGCAAAGGAAGATACATCCAAGATCAGGTTGCTGATGTATATTCAAAAATTATATTCCACTAAAAACTATGATAGCGCTTATTACTATTTAGATGAGGCAACCAGACTATCGAGAAAGATAAAAACAGATAAATTCGATTTTTATATCAATGTCGGTTTTGCAGAATACTATTATTACAACAATGACTATAAGAGATCTCTCGAGTATGCATTAAAAAACAAGGACCTGGCTGAGAAGGAAAATGACATGAAGCTATTGGCTAAAGCCTACAATAACCTTTCTGCCATTTATAACCACTTTGGCCAACACAGAGCTGCGATCGATTGTATCTTAAAATGCCTCGATATATCTGAAAAAACAAAAGACAGCTTAAGTTTTCCCATCCGGAACCTTACTGCATCAAACACCTACTTCAATTTAAAGCAGTTCGACAAGTCAATTATATATGCCGGGAAAGCCATTGAATTCGGGAAAACGTTTAATAATCCTTTTGCCGTACTGATGGGGTTAAACAATTTATCTGCCAGCTACTCCCAGTTGAATATGCTTGACAGCTCTACCAGCATCAGTAAAAGGCAGTTGGAATTCGCCAGGCAACAAGAAGATGTTGTCAATATCAATTATGCTTTGCTTAATCTTTGCTATGACAATTTTAGAAACGGGAACATAAAAGCTTTAGAAAGCTATGCAAAAGAGCTGGCAGAATATACCAAAAAGCTTCCCGACAGGCAAACATCGGCTGAAGTGCATAATGCACTTGCTTTGAGTTTGATTTCCCGGAAAAAATATGCCCTTGCAAAAGTTGAACTGGATACCGGCATTAATATCGCCCAAAAAGAGATCAATGCGGACGCTCTGGGTAACCTGTACCGTAGCTATTCGATCTTCCACTACATGCAGGAAAATATAAAGGAAGGAGGAAATTATTCTTTTAAATATGATTCGCTTATCAGTGCCGCAAATCTCAAAGAATTAAACTTCTACACTGAAGAACTGGAAACAAAATACAGTGTTGAAAAAAAAGAAGCACAAATAAAAGCACAGCAGTCTGTCATCAGGCAGAAAAACATGCTGAACTATGTGTTCTTGATCAGCGCTGTCATCCTTTTGATCGCCCTGATGCTCGCCTGGCGGAATTATAAGATCCGCCGTAAAGTACAACAGCAGCGCATCACAGAACTGGAAACAGAAAAGCAACTTGCTGCCACAGAAGCAGTACTTAAAGGTGAAGAACAGGAACGTACCCGCCTGGCTAAAGATCTTCATGATGGATTGGGCGGAATGCTAAGCGGAATTAAACACTCTTTAAGCAATATGAAAGAAAATCTGATAATGACGCCCGACAATGCCCGGGCATTTGAACGCAGCATTGATATGCTGGACAGTTCCATCAGGGAAATGCGCCGTGTAGCTCATAATATGATGCCAGAAGTACTGGTAAGGTATGGGCTCAACACCGCCCTGAAGGACTTCTGTAATGAGATCAACCGAAGCGGTGTAATCCATGCCAATTACCAGGCTATCGGTATGGATAATGTAGAAGTAGAGCAAACTATTGCCATTACTATTTACCGTATAGTGCAGGAGCTGGTCAACAATTCCATTAAACATGCTGCAGCTAAAAACGTCCTGGTACAGGTTCATGCAGTAGAACAGGAAAAATTATTGACCGTTACGGTAGAAGACGATGGCAAAGGATTTGACACAGCCGCATTAAAACAATCGTCCGGGATAGGTTGGAGCAATATTCAAAACCGGGTAGAGTTCTTAAAAGGAAAGCTGGACATAGTGTCATCACCTGGAAAAGGCGCTTCTGTTCTAATTGAAATAAGTATTTAAAGTCACATTAATTTTAATAAACAGCCTTCAGTTTTTATTTTATTGATGAAAGCATCTGTATTTATAGTAGATGATCATTACATGGTGATTGAAGGGATTCGCTCGTTATTAAAAAACGAGAAGGACATTGAATGGATCGGCCATGCTACCAATGCAGCTTCCTGTCTTGGTTTTCTGAAGCAACAGCAACCAGACGTAATATTGATGGACGTGAGCCTTCCCGATAAAAGTGGCATCGATTTATGCAAGGAAGTAAATCAAAAATATCCTTCTGTGTTTGTATTGGGTCTGAGCACATTTAATCAGCAGGCTATTATCCGCAATATGATAGAAAATGGCGCATCGGGTTATATATTAAAAAATGCGTCGAGGGAGGAATTGCTCAAAGCAATTACCATCGTGATGTCCGGGAAGAAATATTTAAGTGCAGAAGCAGCCCTTTCACTAAAAGAACAGGACGATAAAACACCACTGATAACGCGGCGGGAAAAAGAAGTACTGCAGTTGATCGCAAACGGGCTTACCAATACAGAGATCGCAGAGAAGCTTTTCATCAGCGTTGCCACCGTCAACACCCATCGCAAAAGCCTGCTTGAAAAATTTGATGCTAAAAACACGGCGATTCTGATCAGTAAAGCGACAAAGCAGGGGTTGGTATAAGAAATTACTGCTAAAGAGGTACTTTTTTATGCCATCACGGCAACCATCTTTAAAGCCTGTTCTCCCAACAATCGGTCGCCCTTTATTTCAACTTTATCCAGGACCTGCTCAGGCGTCCAGCTTTTTGAAAACAACTTCCAGGCCGTATCAGGATCAATTGTTACCTGGGTCTGAGTATTGTGGTATGCATTTTTATTCAATTCCCAACCGCTGTCCGTTTTCACAATACTCCACTCGCCGCCAATATCTGTGGAAACCTTAAGCGACACAATAGTTCCGGTCTCTGCGGCCATATTCCTGAAAGTATAAGGGAAGGCATACATGAATGTATCCAGGAACGGATAGTATATTCCCTTGACCATGATCCCTGGTTTTCCGACAGCATCCCTCAAGATACACCTTATACGCTGTAAATATGCACAGTGGTTCCCTTCGGGAAAACCTTAACATCAACCAATTTCAAGTAGAGTGGATCTGTAAGACCATTGAAGATCGGCAGTCCGGCCCCTAAAGCCACTGGATGAATAGCCAGATAGAATTCATCTACAAGTCCAGTCGCTATCAGGCTCTGCATGAATTCGGCGCCTCCAATTGCCACCACCGGTTTCCCCTCTCCTGCTTTGAGCTCTCTGATTCCTTCAGCAAGGTCGCCAAAGACCTGTGCGTTTATCCAGGAAGCAGCGGTAGGCGACTGCTTATGCTCCGGATCGATACCTTTAAATCCTTTTCTGGTAAAGAGGGCCTTGGGTATCTCGTTCATTGGCCCGGCAAAAGCATCGGTCGAAGTTATCCAGTAAGGCGCCATGCCCTCAAATGATTTCCTGCCCATAATAATCAGCCCTGCTTCCTGGAATTGTTCGAGAGACCAGGCTTTGGATTTCTCATCACCGGTCTTGAAGATCCAGTCGTTTTTCCCATTGACGTCGGCAACAAATCCATCGAGTGACATCGACATCTTCATTATTAATTTTCTCATAATAAAAAGAGTTGTTTCCTCAAAACTAAGTCGTCTTTGCCAGACCTCTGAGGGAATAAAACGACAATCTGAAGGGGTGATTGCGCCTTGATCCGGCTTCTTTCCAAATGGGAAAGCCCCAAAACTCATCTTTTTTAATGATTGCCCTGCCGGCTCTCCCAGTATATTTTTATACCGTCTAAGTGACTGCAAACCCCTTTCGTTATACAATGAAAAAACTGATCGCGATAACAACGCTGCTTCTTGCAGTATGCAACACCCGGGCCCAGCGCACCGATACTGAACTAAGCAGAGATTCTATATTGGATTGGAGATACCTGCTTAACGCACCAAAACAGCAGATATACAAACCAATAAAAGATCAATATGCAGCAGGTGCCAGTTATACAGTATGGCAGCAGCAGGCAGCTGACATGCTGTTCAACTGGGTAAAACAATCTGTATTGCCCAAGGGAGTTGTTATGAGGTATGTGTTCAAAGACAACAGCCGTTGGTGGCCTCTTGAAGCACCGGCTCTGCACACTTATGGTATCCAGATAGCCGGATTTCTCGCCACTTATAAAAACGGCAAATTATACACCGATGGCGAGCATGGACTTTATATGGGGCTTGGCTTTAATAATTTTCCCGGCGATTATATAAAGGGTAGTTTCAACCCAGACGGATTATATCTTTTTGCTGAACATGCACAGCTCAGTACCGGAGATACTGATGATCAATTAAAAGCCGAAGGCGTTGATAAACGGATCTTACCTCAGCTATATGCTTACCGCACCTACCTCGATCATTATCACAATAACGGAAAGCCGTTTAACGGGATTGGCGTGGTGATTACAAAAAACAGCGAATGGCCTTTTAAACCCATACTGGTAAAAGATGCTGTGAAATATATCAATCAGCAATTGGCTGCATACCCGGGTATTGTACAAAAAAATCCTTATATAGTAAAAGCCCTGCAGCAAACCCTGGATCGCTTAAAACCTTATTACAATGAAGCAACCAGGCTAAAAGAGCAATATGCCATGCTGGAAGATGGGGCTGGTCATGCTGTTTTAAACCCGGAAAGCATCATCAATGGTTTACCGGGCAACAAAACATTCCCGGAGTACCGGTTCCTTGTTGCTGCCACCAAACAAACGATCGATCAGTCAAGGACAGATAAACCTATGTGGTTGTACATGAAGTTCTCGGATAACGGAAATGTGGTGGACAACTTGTCACAATTCGACCCTGCATTCTCTTCAGGAAGAGATTATTTCGTAAATACCTTGTTGCGCAATTTCAATTTCGATTATGCCGCCAAATGGCTGGCTCAACCCGAAGCAATGAAAAGCATTGCATATACACCGGTAAATACCCCTGCCAGATCTTCGGGCAACAATATATCGGTGCCCATAACTGTGTCCCAAGCAACTGCTGCAAAAAACAAAGACCCCTTTACTATTTTGTATGAAGATTTCGAGGGTTATCAAACCGGTGCTTTTTCTGCAAAAGGCTGGCATACGTATGGACACAACGGTCATGATTTTGCAAATGCAACTTTGAATACCCTGAATGGCCAGGCAGGTAAATGGATCAGCATACCCAATGACTTTACCTTCTATCCTGACCTTACCAAACCGCTTCCAGCCAGTTTCACTGTCAGCTATGATGTGTACTTCAGCAGTGATATGTCAAACAAAAGAACACCGGTTACTTTCAGACTGGATACTTATGACAGCAAGAAATATAATTCGATTGACCTGCATGATATGAACCGGAACGGGTTTCAATTCAATCTCGCGCCAAGTGGAGAATCTGAAACCAGTAAACGGTTTATGGAAGTGGCATACAATGAAACCCTTACCAATGTAAGACTATCGAATATAAAAATGAATGAAGCCACGCATGTAAGTATTGCTGTGAACGGCGCTGCGGTAACCGTAACAGTAAATGGCAAAGAAGTAATGTACGATGATAATACGTTGCCTACCGGAAAAACATTTAAACGATACGGTTGGTACTCCGGCAGTGACAAAATTTACATCAGCAATATTTATGTAAAAAGCAGCACACCGGTAAAATAGCCTGCATTTATTCAAATAATAAAACCATACAGATGAAACACATATTTGCCATTCTCCTTATGCTTCCCATAATGGTTGTGGCACAAAAAGACAAAAGCATGGAAGATGCAATGAAAAAAATGGAGGAGTTGAAAAAAAAGATGACTCCCGAACAAAGAGCCATGATGGAAAAAATGGGGGTTGAACAAACCATGCAAACTGCCCAGAAAAATATGCAGCAGGCAAATGCATCCGGTGTGGCTATGATGCCCATGGGCGATCCCAATAAGATCCCTGCAACGGTTTCTACGTTAGTAATACCCGCAACTCCTGCCAGCAAAGAAAAACTGGTAGCCTATTTAAAACCCATTTTTTCACAAACAGAGGCGGCAATGAAACCCGACAACGTGAAGGCTGTACAAAAGCTACTGGGCAAAGGCAAGCAAACCGGGCAATTTGCTATGTTCTACTGGGCCAATAATGAGTTGGACAAAGCATTGTACCTGCTTGAAAATGCCTGCATCACCGATCCAGGCGACTATCTTTCGCTCAATAATCTTGGCGCCCTTCTCACCATTTCGGGATATGCACACAAATCGCTGCCACTGCTGTTATACACTCAAAAGTTCGTACCCGGCAGCAGCACATTGCTCAATAATATCGGGCAGGCATATTTGAGCCTTGGTTATACGGACAAAGCGAAACAAAACCTGTTATTATCTATAGGTAAAGACACGGCCAATGCCGAGGCCCAGCGTTCCATGGCACTCATAACACGCCAGCAGGGCGATAATGCCGCCTGTGCCAGTTATGCTCAAAAAGCCATTCAAAACGGGGGAGCTACAGCAGAACTCGTAAACCTATTGCAACAGGTAGCACCGCAAGCAGATATGACCGGTTTAATCCGCCCAAGATTTAAAAAATATTATAAAGACCACAGTATTACCAAACGGTTTGTGGTACCGGAGATCCCTGGGTCTTATGAAGAAGCAGTAAATGCATATCCCGAGATCAATGCTTATTTTAAAAACCTCGATGCTACTATAAATGAAGCAAAAAAAACAGGCCAGGCATTTACAAAAGAATATGAAAAGCAGGTTATGGATAACCAGGCAAAAAGAATGGCACAAATGCAGCAAGTGATGGCCAATGCAGGAAAACCGGGATTTGCAAAATCCGTACAGGATATGAAAGCATCACTCACCAATCCATTTAGCGCACAAGGGGCAATGATGCTGGCAGGTATTGATAATCCACAATACAGCAAATCGTATTACAGCCGGATGAAAGCAGAATCTGAAAATAGATTGAGCAGGGAGAATGAATTAAAGCAGGTATTGAAAACGGATTATGACAATAAGATAAATGCCCTGGTAAAAGAACAGGGAAAACTGGACGGCGGTGAAGCAAAGAATGCCGAAAATGCCCGCCTGCTGCAAATTGAAAAGGAGCTGTGTACGTTAAGACAGGAAAGGCAGGCGAAATGGCTGAAAGAAATTGCCGGAATAAATAATCAATTCATCCGCAAAATAGAAGATCTGCTCAACCAGCGTTTGCAGGAATATCTTTTCTGGAACACTATCGTGATGCAATCAATGCAGGATCCCACTCCGGTCAACTACCAGGCATACGTCGGTTACCTGACCAGTTTGAAAAGTTTTGCCTGGCCACTTTTCCCTTTCAATGTAGATGGCGGATTCGCAAAACCCTGTGGAGATCATTTAAAAGCAGATAATACAACAAGAGGAAAAATACAGGTATGGGAAAGAGAACATTGTGAATTGGATTTTGGAATTGATCTTATGGTAACCGGGGGAAAAATGGACTGCAATGGCTGGTCAGTCTATGCCGATTTTAAAGCAGGTTCGTTTGCCTATGAGCGCAGTGTAGACCCTGTAACCTGGCAAACAACAGGTCATAGCATATCTGCCAAAGCAGGCAAAGAAAAAGAGTTTGAACTCACTAAAAACCTCAAAGGCTCTATAGGCGCAACTGCTGAAACCACCATCAAGTTTGACGGTAATATGAACCCTGTAGATCTGATAGTAAAGGGAGAAGCAGGCGCAGAGGTAAAAGAAACTTTAACCTCAATGGAAAATAAATCAACAGGTGAAAAAGACGATGCCCCGTGGGGAGGCAAAGCTGGCATAACCCTGGGTGAGGTGGAAATAAGCGTGAAGGGCGGTTTCAATGCCGCCGGGCCGTCGATACCTGCATTGGGTAGTAGTTTTTTGAAATAACGGGGAATAGGCTATAAATTCACGTATGAAACGTATTGCGGCAATCGATGTCATGCGGGGCATCGTAATGATAATTATGGCGCTGGACCATGTGCGCGACATGATGCACACTACCTCTATTGCCCAACAGCCCACGGATTTAAATACGACTACCCCTGCCCTGTTCTTTACGCGGTGGATTACGCATTTATGTGCACCAACTTTTGTGTTCCTCGCTGGCACATCGGCGTTTATTTCCATGAAGAACAAAAACAACTTAGCGGCCACACAACTTTTTTTATTAACACGCGGGATATGGTTGATCATCGCAGAGTTCACGCTTGTAAATTTTGGGCTATGGTTTGATATTCATTTCAATATTTTCCTGTTTGATGTGATTGCTGCTATAGGTTGCGGTTTTATTATCCTTAGTCTCTTAATTAAGCTACCAGCAAAAACCATTGGTATCATCGGGCTTGCAATTATTTTCTTACACAATCTCGCCCCCTTGGTTCCCGGTTCAGAAACGTCCTTATTCAAGAAGATACTGATGCCGTTTTTTGCGCCCGGAGCATTCCCGTTTGGTAATGGCAAATTGTTTGTGATGGGCTACCCGCCTGTGCCCTGGTTGGGTATTATATTGGTTGGGTTTTCTTTCGGAAAAGTTTTTTTATTAGATATATCGCAGCGAAAAAATATTTTTATTAAAACGGGAATAGCAGCCATTGTTTTATTCGTCATCATTAGGATTATTAATGTTTATGGGGATAGTGCGGCCTGGTCGGCGCAGAAAAGTAGTTTTTATACATTCCTTTCGTTTATTAACGTTACAAAATATCCTCCTTCATTGGATTTTGTACTGCTTTTTATAGGCATTATGTTGCTGATATTATATTCCATTGAAGGAAAGCAGAACAGGCTTACTACGATAGCTTCCGTGTATGGCAAAACGCCCTTCTTTTATTTTATTGTTCATTTTTACCTTATACATATCCTGGTTTTCGTCATGATCTTCTTACAGGGATTTGGCGTATCGGATATGGTATTTGGCTTTAATTTCGGAAGACCTGAAGCCGGCAGTGGTATTGGGCTTTGGGGTGTATATTTGGTATGGGTTGGCGTGGTGATTGTTATGTACCCGCTTTGCAGGTCTTATGGTAAATACAAATTATCTCATCCTGAAAAAAAATGGTTGCAGTATTTGTAATTGCAACTGCCAGGGACCTTCCTGTAATTTATCCTCCCTGATATCATCTGGATTTAATGAAGTATTATTGCTTAAATAACACTTTCCAGAAATGTTAAGATTTACTTCCTTCCTCTTTTTAACGCTTATAGCGGTCAGCAACATTCAGTGTACCGCTCAAATGGCATCATCAAGCCAAAGTGGATCGGGAAAGCCGGGGATTATTACAGGCGCTGACCAGACTGAAAAATATTTACCTTATCTAAAAGGGAAACGGATTGGCCTTGTTGCAAACCAGAGTTCCCTGATCGGGGAAAAAAGCAGCGTAGACAGCCTGTTGAGCCTTGGAGTTAAAATTGTAAAAGTGTTTGGCCCGGAGCATGGCTTTAGAGGAAATGCAAGTAATGGGGCTGTGGTTGGCGATGAAAAAGACGCAAAAACCGGCATTCCGATCATCTCTTTATATGGCAGAAATGAAAAACCAACAAAAGAACAGTTGGCAGATATCGACCTTATGGTTTTTGATATCCAGGATGTGGGCTGCCGCTACTATACGAATATTAATACGCTTGAGCATGTAATGCAAGCCTGTGCGGAAAACAATAAAGAACTGTTGATCCTTGACAGGCCCAACCCTAACGGATATGTAGTGGACGGCCCGGTAATGACTGATGATAAATTCAAGTCGGCAATTGGGATACATTATATACCCATGACCCATGGCATGACCATAGGAGAATTTGCACAATACCTGAATGGAGAAGGATATCTTAAGAAGCAATGCAAAATAAATATCATAAAAGTCGCCAACTATAATCATGATATACCTTATGTACTGCCTATAAATCCATCGCCGAATTTAAATACACAGCAAGCCGTTATGCTTTTCCCGAGCTTATGTATGTTTGAAGGAACGGCTATCAATGAAGGCCGGGGAACTTATATGCCTTTTACCATTTTGGGAGCACCTGCATTAAAGGGTCAGTATTCATTTTCATACAAACCTGTAAGTATTCCCGGAATGAGTGAGAGACCGAACCACAAAGACACTGTTTGTTATGGCCTTGATCTTCGCAACTATGATATCAACAAGCTTCGTGAGAGCCGCCAAATTAATTTAGGGTGGTTAATTGAGTTATACAATGCCTATCCGGATAAGGCACATTTCTTTACACCGGGAAGAGCGAACCAGGATATATCGGCTTTTGACCTGCGTATAGGTACAGATCAATTGAGAAAGCAAATCATAGCGGGAGTGTCGGAAGAGGATATTAGGAAAAGCTGGGAGCCGGGATTGCAGAAGTTTAAAGCAATACGGGCGAAGTATCTTTTATACCCATGATGAACTGCTGTTTCCATTCAGTTTTTTCTGTCCATTAGAAGCAGTAAGATCTTCGACCCCATCACATTGTTAACGTATTTCGGGCAGCGTAAAAGTGCTTCTACGGGTACATAGTAAAAAACAGATACGCTACAAAAATAACCAGCAGCACTACACCATACAAAATATTGGTTTTACCTGTTACCAGTGAAAGCATTACCGTAAAAATAGAAAGCATTAGCAATACAGTAGAAGTGGTATCGATACCCAGCAACACCGGACTGTGGCTGAAAAGTGTATAAATAGCCACCGCCGGAATGGTAAGTCCAATGCTGGCCAGCGCCGAACCCAAAGCAAGATTCATACTGGTTTGCAGGCGGTTCTTGCGGGCAGCTTGTATGGCTGCAATACATTCCGGCAATAACACTACCATGGCAATAATTACGCCCACTAACGAATTGGGGGCACCAATGGAGGCAACACCCGCTTCAATGGAAGGGGAAAGCATTTTGGCAAGCAATACTACCGCCCCCAGGGATACGATCAGCAATGTCAAGCTAAGAAAAGTGGTTTTCTTCGATGGCGGCTCTGCATGCGTATCTTCATCTTCGCTTAAATTTCCATTAGCATCTTTAGGTAAGAAATAATCGCGGTGCCGCACCGATTGTATCATAATAAAACCTGTATAAATAATCAGGCTTACGATGGCAGCAAATATCAATTGTGGCTGTGTATATTCCGGACCAGGCTTGCCACTGGTATAATTGGGCACAACCAGCGTTAATACCAAAATAGCGGTAAGTGCGACCAATGCAGATGTGGCAGCATGTTTGGTCACAAATTGTTCCCTGTACTTGGCACTGCCTAATAAAATGCAAATACCAATGATAAAGGTTAGGATAATCATAATGGCAGCAAATACAGTATCACGGGCCAGTGCCGCCGTTTTCTCCCCGCCCGAAGACATCAATGATACGATTAGCGACACTTCAATTACCGTAACAGCCAGAGCCAGTATGATAGTGCCAAAGGGCTCTCCTACCCGATGTGCTACCACTTCAGCGTGATGTACCGCTGCCAGAACACCTGCCATCAATACAATGCAGAGAATAATGATGGGCAAAGCACCTGACATTCCAGCCAGGGTGTAATATGCAACCCATGCAAAAACAGGCGCTAATATGGTCCACAAGGGTAAAGGCAAATTGAGTTTCATACATTAATGGTTTAGATAATGGCAGCCATATTTCTTTTACCTGAAAAGGAACAATATGAGTTTTCACTGCAGTTTCAAAGAAAGATATTGAAGATTTCCTGAAAGATGGCCTAGCCTATTGTAAAATATAGTCTCCGCCCATTTTTATAGAGAGAAAAACTATTATTTTTGAGGGCTCCTTCGGGAGATTTCGGGATGTAGCGCAGCCCGGTAGCGCACGTCGTTCGGGACGACGGGGTCGCTGGTTCGAATCCAGTCATCCCGACTAAACAAGACAAGGCAGCAGAAATGCTGCCTTTCTTATTTGGGTCATCTTCTGAAATACGGTTCAGGCGTGGGATACAGGAGAACCATTCATTTACCTGCGTGGTTCGAAATGCCTCATTTTTAAAGACATAGTAAATACCGGATGGAAAGACCAGTTTTTGTAGTTTTTCTTTTTGACTAAAACCCGCCGGGTCCCATCCTGTATTGAGTTTTAAGGGAAAATTGATAGTGAGATCAAAACATTGTTTAAGGTTCGAACTGTCTGCGGGTGTTTGGGTCAGTAAGTTCTCGGTTTGCAGCTTTTCCTGGCATAGCTTGTCATTAAGCCGGGAATAAATATCTTCTGGTATTTCGTTGTGTAAAAGGAAAAAGGGCAAGGAAAAGTGAATACTCTAGTTCTCCCAATTAAGTAACCTTAAACCTTATGTATTATGAAACATTTTATCGGGTATAGAAAAACGAGCGAGCCAGATATTGACACATATTGAAATGACACTTAGTCAGGATAAGGCAAAGGAATCGCCGACTCGACCAGATTTTGCAATATCCGATCTGGATGATGCGACTGTCAGTTGTAACAAACACCATCTTTTAAATTTCAATAATAGAAATGTCGTTAATCCAAGTTTTTTCCGATAATATCTGCGGGATACCGTTTTTCCATAAGACCGCATTCAGATCACTATTGACACCAGCTGCATATACATCTTCTTTATGAACGGCAACAGCGTTTGCAAGACTAGTACCTGATCCGCTGTTGAGGTTGGTTGCTACAGCATTTTTCCATGTTTTGGCAACCCTGTCCCCTGAACTGTTAGGCAGAAATTCTGATCCGACCACATAAACCGTATTGTTACTAACCGCAATACCTTCTGCAGAAGACTCGATAGTACTGTTACCTAAGCTAACCTCTGTTCCATTTTTCCAGTATTTTGCCATCCACTTCCCGTTAGCTCCCAGCTGACTTCCGGATACGTAAACATCGTTATTGCTTACGACCACTGCTGAAAGGGAAGTGCTGGAACTATTGACCAGCTCTTTGAGGACTTGTCCGTTTTTCCATATAATTCCTTTCTTTTGTCCGGAGACTACCTCTTCCACCCCTACGATGTAGACATCGTTTCCATTGATAGCAATCGCTGTTGCTGCCGCATGCCGGCTGCCATCGGTAAGATTAATACCGATGCCGTTTTTCCAGTATTTGGCGGTATAAATTCCGTTGGCACTCAACTCATGCCCTACTACGTGTACATTATTTTTATCCACTTTAATTCCCACGGCTTCTGCATAGCCATCGGCATTAGTCAGATATACCGATGTGCCGTTCTTCCAATATTTGGCTCTCAGTTTTGACATGCTCAGCCGTTCATAGCCTGCTACATACACATCGTTGCCCTGCACATCAATACCAAAGGCTTCAGTATGATTGCCGCCGTCTCCCAAAATGGTCATGTTATTATCCTTCCAATAGACTGCCAGGTATGTCCCGGCACTGTTTCTCAATCCTCCGGCAGTATAGACGATGGCTTTTGTTTCTTTTGGGGGAGGGGTGTCGCCACCCGCCCCGTCCCTGGAACAGGAAACTGTCATGCACAACAAAGCCACCGCTATAAGAAAGAACAGGTTTCTATTCACGTATTTCTTTGAGTTTTCCATCTGTAATTTTTTTATTTACTATTCTGTTTTTGACACTACATCTTAAACAATTCATCAAAGGGAACATAGTCAGCCCTGCCGATCGTATATACCGCCTCCATTGTTCCCAACGTTATATATGCCTTGCTGGTATTGTCAGCTATAGGAAAAATGACGTAAAAAGATCGCCCATCCTTCAGCTTAATTCCATACTGCCTGGTTGAATTTCTGATTAAAACAGAATTTTGTGTGTACGAAAATGTTTCTACTTGCCCATTGGGCTGTTTTATGGCAAAACTGTTGGCATCAAAAACAATTTCGCTCTTGTTTCCATTCCTGTCCAACGCTTTCCAGGTTCCCCGGTAAACATCCGACCCTTTACAAGCAGTTAAAAATGGTAATAACACCAGCATTATTTTGCAAAGTATTTTTTTCATTCGTTTGTTGTTTTTGCCTTTTTTATTACCCGCATGGCATGCAGGTAGTTACTTTTCTATTCATATCTACAGTTTATCGTCCCCCAGATATTTTTTTTCAAGAGCATCGGCACGATTGGCTACTTCATGTATGGCTTCTGAAAAGAATCCTTTGTTTTGTAATATCAGCGCCGCAGGTAGCACAACCTGGACATACACACCTTCCGACTGTGTACCATCTTCTTTTGTCTGTGGTTTCAGGCGTATGCTGCTAAGCGTGCCATTATCAGCCTCGCGCAACAATTGCATGGCATTTAGCCGGTCGTCAAAATCGGCAATGCGGCTGCGGATATACAGGTATTCTTTTGTATTGTTGGTTATCTCGCTTATATATACGAACTGAAGCCTTTTGGAGCCATCGTCGTATACCAGCGGATAGTCCCAGAGATAGGTTTCATTGTTCAGGGGTTTAATACTATATCCTTGCGAAATGGATTCCGCGAGCAGTGTGGGCAGATATTTCATTGTTTATTGTTTTTTGGTAAAAAATAAATTTCTTTTACAATTTGTTTTGTGATTTAAATCCGATGGTTGGCCGTTGTACAGGTGCTGCAATAACTAATGTTTCCACATCTGCAAGCAGCACCTGTTGCAGCATTTCCGGTGTACGCTGTTGTTGTGGCAATGCGGCCATGCGCAGGTGTTGCCGGGTTACAATGATGTCCACTGCCTGCCGCACAAAGCGGGCATTCCCAAAAAACTTGTCTCGGGCAGCATAAGCTGCTTTCAAATATCCGGTTACATGCTGCGCCGCATCGGGCTGCATTGTTAAATCTTGTTGTGCCAGTTGCTTTTCGGCGATGGTAAATAATTCTTCACAGGTATAATCTGGCAACTGATAGGTGGTATCGAAACGAGATGATAACCCGGGGTTAGATCGAATAAATACATTCATGTTATCCGGATAGCCCGCTGCAATGACTGCAAATTTTCCGCGATTGTCTTCCATCATTTTTAATAAAGTTTCTATAGCCTCATTGCCAAAATCAGTTTCGCCATTTCCTGCAAGTGCGTAAGCTTCATCAATAAAAAGAATACCGCCCATGGCTTTGCTGATGGCTTCGGCAGTTTTGATGGCTGTTTGCCCTACATAGCCCGCTACTAAATTTTGCCTGTCTACTTCTACCACATGCCCACGCTCCAGGAGGCCCAATGCTTTGTATATTTTGCCCAGTAGCCTTGCCAGCGTGGTTTTGCCGGTGCCGGGATTGCCGGTAAGCATGGCGTGTAATGAGTATGTATGCAGTGAATCTTTCCCTGTTTCGGCATAGAAGCGTACTAAATTTATTTTATCCCGTACGGATTGTTTCACCTGTTGCAATCCGGTCAGGCGCTCCATCTCCTGCAAAGCCTCATCCAACGAGGGCTCGTCAACCGTCAAGGTCAGTTTGCTTTTTTGTTCTTCTTCAAAGACTTTCATCAGGTCGGTCAGCTCTATGCGGCACAACTCTTCCTGCGAAAGGGTTTCAGCGTTTTCCTTTTTTAATAAACGAATACCCATTTGTTTTTTTGCTTCGTCAATAATACCAAATACCAGGCGTGCATTACCAAAATTGCGGTTGCGGTTACGATAAAGACCGGTCAGTATTTTGTCAAGGCTTGCGCGTGCTTCATCGCTCAATACGGCCTGTTCTTTTTGCAGGGCTATATCTGCTATCTGCATTAGTTCTGCCGGCAGGTAATCGTCGAATTGAAAATGCCGGCTGAAGCGTGATTGCAGGCCGGGATTGCTGTTTAGAAAAACAGCTACTTCTTCCGGGTAGCCGGCTCCTATGATAGCGATATCGCCAGGGCCATCACTCATTTCTTTTAAGAGTATCTCGATGGCTTCAGCACCATAATCATTGCTGCTGCCAGCTCGTGTAAGTGCGTACACTTCATCGAGGAAAAGAACCCCGCCTCTCGCTTTTTCTATCATCGCTTTGGTTTTGACAGCCGTCTGGCCAATGTATTCGGCAATCAGGTCAGCTCTTGTCGTTTCAATCACATGCCCTTTACTCAGCAGCCCCATCGCTTTATAGATTTTGCCCAGCAGCCTCACCACGGTGGTTTTGCCGGTGCCGGGATTGCCGGTGAAAATATTGTGCATCCCCTGTTGTCCATCATCGGCAAAACCTTTCTCCATGCGCAGCTTATTGAACTTCAGGTAGTCGATATTTTCCTGTATGGCTTTTTTCACCGCTGTCATGCCCACCAGCCCTTTCATTTCGGCAAGCGCAGTGCCAATGGCTGTTTCCTGTTTTTCCGCATTGGTGTTGGATGTGATGTTCAATACCTGTTTGTCTATGGACTTTACCGCCCCTTCGACTGCTTCATCACCTACCATGAACTGACCGGATGATATGACCACATCCATGAACCGGATGTAAAAAAGATAGGTGCCACGCTGCCAATAGCCCGGTTCCCTTGTGCCATAGGTGAAGTGGGCAAAAGCCATCGTTGGTGCTGCGATTGCAGGATAAACCACATCATACTTACTGGCCGCATACACCCATCCTGTATTAACTTCAATAATGGTAAGTATAAATTCAAGGTTTTTGGCGGCGACAAATTTTCGCTTAAAATTAAGTTCCACGCCAATGGAAGTTGCCTCCGAACTTTTAAATTGTTGCAGATAGCTGATGCTTTCTTTTGTATTCCTGCCGGCATCGAAACATTTTGTTTCGCTCACATCAAAATAAGGATTATCGCTTTCGGTTACCGCGCCAAAATTGTCTATAATGATGGTTTTGGAGAGTACCACCTTCCCATTCAGCGATACTTCCCACAAGTACTGATCTGCTTTCCAGAAGCCGCCTGTATCACTGCCCCAGGAGTGGATCATTAGTTTAGACAGTTCGGAAGAGCGGAGGCTGATGTTTTGCTCCCCGGCATACATTTCTTTGCGCGTGGTAAGTGCAGTACAACGGACTTTCAGTGTAACAGTACTATTCTCTTTTCTATACAGGATGTTGAGAAGTTCGATATCCCAGTATAAATAGTTGACCTCACTCTCTTCAAACCGGGTGCGGTATTTAGTTATAGAAGGGGAATGCTTTAGCAAAGCAGGAGTACTAAAAAATTGTATGTCTTTTACCATGCAGGGTGGTTGGACATTGAGCGTCGTATTGCTTGTATCAATAGCCATGGTTTTCAAAAAACTGTTTACTTAAAATGATTGCAAACACCATTTGTTTTCTCGTTTTGTCATGTTGAAAGTTTGCCTTGTAGCGCCATCAGGGCCGGGTAAAATAGTGTGTTGTTTGCCTGC
Organism: Chitinophagaceae bacterium; assembly: GCA_051954695.1. GTDB lineage: Bacteria > Bacteroidota > Bacteroidia > Chitinophagales > Chitinophagaceae > Terrimonas_A. The sequence continues at coordinate 423,145 of JBQCHL010000018.1, read as the reverse complement.
TGTTGCGATCCGCAGCGGCATCAGTACCGGCAGGTCATATAAGTACTGCGGGTTGACCCGTTATTTGTTTAACAGCATTGATGAAAAAGATACCAGTACAATCACCGATAGATTCCATTTTCTCATTTGTATATTTTTGATTTACCGGTTTACTCTTCCATCTCTAATTTATTGAGCAGAAAAGCCTGCTTGCCGTCTTTTGTAACTGCTATGTTGCGGCTTTTGAGTATTACCAGCTTACCATTCACATCAAGCGACAGTGTGAACATTCCGTTTTTAGAGAAGGCTTCTTCACAACGGTTATTATCTGTTACAAAAAGATTACTCACCTTTGTTTTTGCCAGATCTTCCCTGCTGAATTTTTTACTGAGCTGCTCTAATATCTCCATTCCGTAGCGGATAAGGCTCTCGTAATCTTTTTTTGCGTTTTCCTTCACCTGCGTTTTTTTATCATCAGGTGCTTTTTGTACAAAACAGGTTTCCGCCAGGGATAGATAAGTTTCCTTATCCGGCCAGCATAGCTGCAGGCAATCCGCATCACCTTCACGGATGCCCGCAGCCAGCTTGGCCGCTAGCTCATCATAATTGGTTACGGGCACAGCGCAGGCGGGCGACATGGGTTTTTCTGGATTGATGCAGGTGGTCTTCTTTCTACCGCAACCTACTAGTAAAGCGACTCCTACTAACCCCATCAGGAAATTTCTTTTTGTTTTCATATTTTTATTTTAAGTCTATTTTTTTACTCTTTAGCGACCAGAACGGCAGTGGCGTCTCCACTGTACCCTTCATCCGTTAAAATCCTCCCCGATCCGTCGTTTTTCCAGTATCTGACAACATAATTTCCATTGGATGCAGTATAAGTTCCGGCAATGTGCACATCGCTGCCGTCAATTGCTATGGCATTAGCAAAGGCATCATAGAAGGTTCCGTCGGTTAAATAATGTATTACTGAATTCTTCCTGTACCAGGCTCTGTATTTTAGGCCACTCACCTTTTCTGTTCCTGCCAGATAAAAATCGGTGTTATTGAAGCAGAGCGCCTTCACCCAGCCATTGCCTAGTGTTGCAGGCACACCGTTTGCCCAATATTTACCCTTATACGCTTCACTTCCTGCTGCATAAATGACCCCTCCGGGCGTAACCGAAATGGAGGACAGAAAATCAAAGCTGCTGCCGGTTGTAAGGCTCACTGCTACGCCGTTTTTCCAGTATTTTGCCTTCCAGCCTGTGGTGGACACCTCTTCATAGCCGGCAGCATACACATCATTGCCCGCAACATACAGCGCATTGATAACGCCCACTTTGCTGTTTTGATCAAAAGGGATCGGCGTGCCGTTCTTCCATACCCGGGCAAGTGCCAGGCTGCCATCATATTCATATCCGGCAGCGTAAACATCGTTGCCCACCAGTGCTATGGCATGGGCAGCAGCATTGCCGCCGTCTTTTGAGAGATAGACCACCGTGGTTTTGTTCTTCCAGTATTTTGCCCGGGACGTAGGAGGATCGGAAAGTGATTTTGTCGTTTCTTTTCCGACCATGTACACATCACCGTTAGCTGCAGCGATGCCATAAACTCTTTCGTCTTTTATTCCATCGCTTAGCTGTACCCTTTCTCCATTTCTCCAGTAAAGCGCCATGGCATTGTGGCCTACACCGCGATGTTCAAAGCCGGTCACATATACCACTGACTGTGCTACGGTAACTTTCACGGTGATCGCCTCGCTTTCTTTGAAACCTGTTTTTTGGGCGATAACCTTGTATTCTCCTGCCGTGCTGAATTGGTGGCTGGTTCCGGAAATTGCTGTTCCGTTGACCGACAATGTTGCTCCGGTTTCCTCTTGTCCATCCGCTTGTATGGTAAAATAGACCGTGCTGCCTTCCGGAACAGCGGTTTTACTGGCTGTTACCACCAATTGTTTTTCTACAACCGGCGGCGGAGTGTCTTCTTTCTTGTCTTTGGAACATGCAGCCAGGCTGAAAAGGCTTAATAGTAACAGGCCGGATATAATATTTTTCCAGGTTGTTTTCATAGCATGTAGTGTTTTTTATTCTTCTGTAACTACAATGGCATTGAGGGTCGCATTACTGTTCTCTTTGGTCAGCGTTGTTGGACTACCATTTTTCCAATAGGTCGCGACCACCTTTCCGGCAGCATTTTGTTTAAATCCTGCCACATAAACATCATTATGATGTACCGTTATCGCATTGGCCGCAACATCCCCTGCAGCTGAGAGTATGGTTGCCTGCGTATTTTTCCAGTATTTGGCAACCTCAGTTCGGGAGGTATTTTCTTCGTACCCGGCAGTGTACACCGTATTATTGGCCACACACATGGCATACAGCCAGCTGTTGGTACTGCCATCGGCTAAAGGAACAACGACTCCATTCTTCCAGTATCGGGCAACGGTTTTATAGTTGGCAGTCTCTTCCATGCCGGCGACATAAATATCATTACCCTCTTTGGCTATTGCAATGGCTTGTGCATTGCGTAATTCATTGCTCAGATTAACCTCGGTGCCGTTCTTCCAGTATTTGGCAATGTACCGGTCTAAGTTGCCATTCATTTCATGACCGGAGACATAGACATCGCCATTACTGACCAGGATGCCGGTAGCAAAGCTGCGTCGGTCATTGCGGCCCAGCTTAACAGGCGCACCGTTTTTCCAATAGGTGGCAATCGGTATGTTGTCTGCATCCCGCATATGTCCTGCAACATATACATCACCATTGCTGATGCTGATTGCTGTTGCTGCCGTTTCTTTAGTTCCGTCTGTCAGCTTTACGATGGAGCCGTTTTTCCAGTACACGGCTGTAGCCATAGTGCCTACATTTTCCCAACCGGCAGCATACACATCTTTGCCATTGACGGCTAAGGAAAGGACTGCCGCATCGGTAGTTCCATTGGAGAGTATCGTTTCTTTATCATCTTTCCAATATTTGGCAATTAATTTATTGTTACTCCCCAGCTCCCACCCGGCAGTATAGACCACGGTTTTCAATTCATTGGGAGGGGGTGGCGCATCCTCTTTTTTGTCTTTGGAGCATGATGTAACCAATAAAAGGCCAAGAAGCCCTATAGCTGATAACGTGTTTTTGTAAGTTGTTTTCATCTTTGTTAATATGTTCATCGTTCATTGTTTTTCGATTACATACGGGTTATTCTACACCTAACAGGTACGCTGAACACCCTGTTAGATTTGAGCTGTATTTAAACAGCGTCAATTATTTAATGCTGCAATTTTCTATTTACATTGATATTCCAGCGTATAAACCTTTGCACCGTTCACGGAGACGGTACTGATCTTTCCATCACTGTCGAAGGTGTAATTGACAGGAGTATTGTCAAAACCTTTCAACAGGTTTTGATTCCGGATAGTGTAGCCGAGGGGGATTCCTTGATATAGGCTGGTCTGCAGGTTATAGAAATCTCCCTGTTGGAAAGGCTTGTCCCAATAATAATCATTAAAGGAAATACTCTCGCCAAAGGAAGAGGTGGTCATATTTCCGTCAGTCCAGGTATCAGTAGTCGTAGTTATTCCTGTGGCATAACTAGATATGCCCGATTGCTTTACCAGCTGTTCCCCGGTGTATTCGTAGACTGTTTTTTCCCATCTTACAGGAGTAGTTCCTCCCGGCGGGTCGAAATATTCGCGCATTTGACCATACACCAATCCCTGTTTATTACGGGCAAAAGTGGTTTTACGTAGCAGCTTGTTGGCAGCGTTGGTAACCACGGCGTCTATAGTACCTGTACTGTAAGTGAGGCTGGTGGTGGTATTGTCTATTTCATTTTTGATGGTTTTATAGGTACCGTCTTCATTATAGGTAATAAAGATATTTTTACCATTTCCATCGGTTACTTTATTGATAAGGCATTTGGGGATAATGGATATAGGCGGAGGCGTAGGTTCCTGCTGATCTTCATCTTTGGAACAGGAAGAAAGAAGAATGGCTCCGAAAACAACCTTAATAATGGGAATTAGTTGTATTCCAATTTTTGTCCTCATAGTCGCAATAATTAGGACAACAAAATTAGAATGACGCTTATGCGAAAAATAGGAAAAAAACGACAAAATGCCGTTTCATGAAGTAAGAAATGCTGTGAGTTTCAGTTATCTCATGGCTTGCCTGACGAGGTTCGGAGCTGAGAATTTCGGTTATATTAAATTGATGGTATTCAGAGAAGCGTCTTTTCTCTTTTTGATATAGGCTAATGGAAGATGCCCCGAAAAGTGTTTGAACTCAGCAGTGAAATGAGAACTGTCATAGAATCCAAATTGGTGAGCAAGCGATGTAAGTTTGATATTGGAAGCACTTTGATCCATTTCTGCTTTTACTGCATTGAAACGAACAATACGGGCGTATAGTTTCGGACTTAGTCCCAGATAGTGAAGAAAGTTTCTTTCCAGTGTTTTCGGTGTCGTATTAGCTTTGTGCTGCAACAGCTTAATATCTAAATTCCCCTGATAAGAATTGATGACTTCAACAGCTTTTTGAACATTACTTACCCTGTCATACAGCGCAGTGCTGAGGTATTTACGTAGCAGGAATTTTTCGACTAAGGCAACCCCTTTTTCTATGGTGGGCTCAGATTGCACAGCATCACTCAATGATTCTATTTCTTTGCCCCAAATATCTTCTGCGCAAACAATTTGATTCGACAGGTGGGCCATGTTTATTCCAGTGAGTTTGGCTATTCCCAAAGCTTTGAATTTTACGCAAAGAGCTTCTTCTCCCTTCTCACTGGTAGTCATCATCCGGGGAACAGATGCCTGGCCATGGATATAAGCGGCTCTGTTTAAAGAAATCATTTCTTTATCCGACATCCTACAGCTTCTTTCCTTGGAAAAGTTAATACACAATCCCTGCAACAGGGGAGTGGCAAAATGCTGGACAATTTCTTCTCCGGTGTTGATCTTTAGATAGTAATAGCATTCTACAACATCTGTCAGCAAAGACGAGGGATAAAATTCTTTGTAAATCATATCACCGTATTATTTTTTGAGCTTGTCGGCTGCGTACAAGGCTTTATGATGATAATCAAGATTGCTAAGGTAACGGTGCTTGCTGCTTTGTATGTCAACGTGTTCCCGTTAGTGTATAGCAAATATGCAAAAATTTATGTTTTTCAAAAAATATATAAAGAATTTTAATAGATCGGTTTTTCTCCCAATTCAATAGGACACAAGCAAATAGAATTGGGTAAACCTTTTTACTTTCAACAGATAATAAGACCTGTCAATGGCCTGTTCGTTCATTTACAAACTCCTGTTATTTTCCTATTTTTCTTCATTCGATTGACAAACTGTTCTTCCTCGTTATCCTAGCCTTCGCGCATGGGGCAACAGGCTGAATCATCTCAAGAAGGCCCGGCAGGATAAGGCCAGCAGTCCAAAGGCTGTGCATAGAACTTGCAAAGCCTCGTGAGGCATGCAATAGGTTATCTGTAATCGGGAGAGCGGATAACGGGCGAAGGAAAAAAAGTGAAAGGGTTTGTGTGGGTATCTGCCTGTGATAGATTGAAGGGGAAAACCCAGGAACATGCGTAAATAGGAATGGGGTTTTTGTCAGTTGCTTTTATTTTTCAGCTCAGTTGCCTATTTTGTAGGTAATTCATCAACCACCTACGACATGACGCTCGATAATTTTGAAAAATCTATTCCTGCCAACCGCCTGAAAAATGGTTTGGCTTATTTCCGAAAAGGGAAGGTAATCGAACTACTCGAAGATGAAGATGGTGACTGGAAGGCTACGGTTGTCGGAACGGAAACATATTATGTGGACATTAGTATGGATGGGCATAAGATCCATGAGACGGACTGTACCTGCATTTCTTACAATGAGGACGATCAATGCAAACATATTGCGGCTGTACTGTATGCTATTAGTGCCGGAAAAGATCAGGAAGTGCAACAACGCCAGATGGCTGAGATCCCTGAACATATTCTGGCCCTGCTGGCCGAAATGCAACTGGAAGATCTCCGTGCAATTTTGAAAGTGGAATTAAAGGGGAACGCTAAACTGATGGATTCCTTCGAAAGCATGGCAACCTATTTAATAGAATGTCGCGGTGCAGATGACCTCGCCGAAATACTCATGGCCAAAATTGAGCAGTTCGAGCAGGATGGCAGTATTGCTAAAAAGCACCTTCCCGCTATTTTGGATGTTGCCAGATCTTATATCAGGGCAGCCAATGATCACTGGAAAAACAACGAGGTAAAACAAGCTATTGATCATTTGCTGGCTGTAACCCTGGTATTGCCGAATGAAGCTGAGCTTATTGAAGATGAAAACGGAGGGCACCGCACTGTCATACTGGAAGCCTTTCAGCTTCTTGACAAAATATGTACAAAAGGAGGCATCCCTGAAAAAACTGCCGGGATGTTGAGTGACCGCGCTTTTTCGGGCGCAGTTGATCCCAATATTCCAGTGAGCCACTACAATCTCCATTGGGTTGATCTTATTGTTAAACACGGGTTGGCTCATGAAAGTGAGGAAGAATGTATTGCGATGCTGAATGAACTGATAGCTACCAGCGCAGGCTCCGACAAGGAGCGGCTTCTACGCCTGAAAACTGACTTTTTGAGGGGGAATGGGCAAAAGCAGGAGGCCATGAAGATCGTGACGCAACACCCTGCTATCGCAAATGAACAGGAAAAAGCACTTCTGAGTGCTTCTCAAAAAAAGCATGAGTACAAGATCATCAAAGAGCAGATGCTCACAGAATTGAAATTAGCCCGTACAACAGGAGACAGGGAACGGTATGCCAGTTTGCAAAAGTTGATCATTGAGTTACTAACAGGCACCGGTGATGTGCTGGAGTTGCGCAAATTGGCAGAGCAGTTTTATGCAGAAACGAGCGATCCTTATTTTTTTGAAGCGATGAGAGAAACTTATATGAAATCTGAATGGGAGCGGGTGAAATCAACATTTCCCCATCCGCCCCAACCATTGTCAAAGAGGAATGGGAAAGGGTAAAAGCCAGGCAGGATCATTGGAATTAAATGGGGGCCGGTGGAGTGTCATGATGTCTGCAGCGGTTTTTTGAACTCGATCCAAATCAAAACTGGTCTACTCCGGTACTTATTCTTTCTCATTCTGATGATGTTATTTGTGCAAAATTGGGGTGGGATGACGATCATGATACGGATAACCTGATGTGGTATAGGTTTCCTCTTTGCTACTATGTTGCAGCTAGGCTGAAGGCGATTAGTTGTATACCGTGAAAACTTTTATCTTACATAAAATAAGATTTCAAGTAAGCCCATCCCTAACTAATAAGTAAAGCAAACGATGAAATATCACTCATTTTTACTTCTATGCATTTTTGCTTTTGCCATTACAACTTTAGGCCAATCCCGTTTTGTATTAAAGGGAAAGATACAGGCGGACTTTCCACAAATTATTCAAATTGAGTACTTGGATAAAATAGACAGTTCTATTTCAAACAATGGGGACTTTCAGTTTACTGGAAGTTTAGATCACCCTGCACTCGTACGTCTTTCCAGCAAAAATGCCCTTAACAATCAAGTAGTAACCAAAGAAATTTTAGTCGAAAAAGGAAATATTGAAATCGAGACAGATTTTAACCGGTTAAGATGGGCTAACCCATCCATGCAATTTGGCTCTTCACAAAGAGTTCTGGACGATTATAACAATAAATTTTCTCTGTTGGTGGATATGTACCGCTTTACCCGGGATAGCCTGCTCAATAAATCTGAGATTGACACTATCTTGAAAAGAAAGGTAAACAAGTTATCCAGTAAGATCAATCATTTTGAAGAGTTGTACGAAAAGGATTTTATTCTGCAAAACAGCAATAACTACGTTGGTGCATACTTCTTCTTTCGATATGGGACCAGTTTTATGGAAGAAGATGAAATAGATTCTGTTTACGCACTATTTCCTGAAGAAATAAAGAGCAGCTTCTATCTTAGGAAAGTTGCAGAAAAGCAAAAGTATTCAAAACTTCTTAAAGAGGGAATCCAGATACCTCAAATTCGCTTACATAATACAAGTCAAAAAGAGGTATTACTTAATTCGCTTTTTACAAAAAAGATCACCCTCATAGATATATGGGCTTCGTGGTGCATTCCTTGTATCCAAACACATGCCGTATTGAAGCAACTTCATACAAAATATGGTAAAACGGGATTAAATATTATTGGCATTTCTCTCGATAGTAAGACGGATAACTGGCTAAAACATTTGAAAAACAGCCCACTTCCGTGGAGCAATTTTATTGATCCTAAAGGGGAAAGTGGCATAATCAATAACATATTCAACCTTGTCTCCGGCAACGGAATTCCTTTTTTTGCACTAATCAATGATAAGGGAGAATATGTGAAAATAGGAATAGAGGTCGACGAATTAGAAACATATATCGATAGCTATTTAAGGTAATGATTACAATTAATCCCTTAAATAATAAATAGACTGGAATAAAACAAATTGAAATATTGTTTGGCTTATCAGTAAAAAGAACCCATACGGAACATCTCAAACTAAATATGTCCCGTACGAGTCAATTAATGTTGCTATACAGTGACAGTTAATGCAACTAATTCCTTCAAAACTTGGAGGGATTGGTTCGACATTTGTCCATCCTTCCCGACCATAATTAACTCCATTTTGCAAAACCCGCTCTGGGAGCGGGTTTTTTGGTTCGAAAATCAGGCTACTGCACAGAACTTACACTTATGGCTGTCCTCCTAATCAAGACGATGTGGCCTGCAGTCTTTTTATTCATCAGAAGTCATTTTTATTGTTTTTAGCCATCTTTCAACTAAAGCCTCCCAATCTGCAATTGGTAATTTCTCCCAATTTGGAATTTTTTGTGCAGATTCATCCAATCCGAAAGCATGACCTCCCTCAGCATACACATGGTATTCCGTATGAACGCCTGCTTTTTGCAATGCCATATAATAAACAAGAGAATTTTCAATATTATCAACATTGTCGTTTCCAGCTTGTAAAATGAATGTTGGCGGCGTTTCTTTGTCTACAGAAATTGTTGGATTTAATTCATAGGGTTTCTTGGTGTGAAATGTCATATGTCCGGGATAAAAAACAATTCCAAAATTTGGTTTACAATTCACTTTGTCAAAATCATCAGTTAAACCATAAACTCTTTTTCGATAGTTTGTACTCAAATCAGCTACTAAGTGTCCGCCTGCAGAAAACCCCATCACTCCGATCTTATTTGGATCAATATTCCATTCTTTTGCTCTTGCCCGAACGATTCCTAAACTTCTTTGCGCATCTTGTAAAGCTAATGGCTTTATTGGGTCTTTTTCGCACTTACAGCTATCGACTGCATGTGGTCCAGATGCAGGAACTCTATATTTCAATAGTATTCCAGTAACACCGATAGAAGCTAACCACTTACAAATTTCAGAGCCTTCAAGATTAATGGCAAGTTTATTATAACCACCACCTGGATAAACTATAACTTCAACACCCGTATTCTTTCCTTTAGGTGAGTAAACTGTTATGGTTGGTTTTGAAACATTTTTCACCATCCCATCATTATAGAATTCTGTTCCTTTTATAAGTTCAAAATCTGGAATTGTCTTGCTCCAAACAGGTATTTCTTTGGGGGGTAGTTTCAATATTGTCAGCAACTCTATTAACACTCGCTTCGCCTTTCTTTTCCTTTTTTTCTTGACAAGAAATTAAACCGAAGCCAATGCTTAGAACTAAAAATAGTTTAAAAAGCTTCATATCATTATTGCTTAGGGTTTTCTTATAAAATTGCAGGTAACTACTAAAGATGACTTATACTATTAAGCAATTTAATTGCAATTAATCAAGGTAGAAAATAGAAATTGTGCATTTTTCATTACAAAATGAAGCTCTAAAGCATTTGTAAACTGGTCCGACATCTGGCCGGCTGTCCCGACTAAATTTACAAGTCCCTTCAAGACATTGAATTTGAAGGGACTTTGATTCGAAATATTCTTGTTGAAATGGATTTTCAAAATCTGGCACTCAACTCACTATGAAGTTCTTTGGGTTTGCCATTGTTCATAACCTTATCAGGGGTGACATTTATATTGTCCAATAACACTTATCTTATTGCTTTATAAAATGTTTTATTTCGTAAACGGTTTCCCCTTTTATTATTAATTGATATGCTCCTGCGGCAAGCTCTTTTGTATGAATGCTGAAACTGTTGCTACCGGGTAAAATATTTTTTACTTCCTGTTTCATTAACCTGCCGCTGTTATCAATAATTTCAATTTTCAATTGTCCAATTTGTGTGGTTTTCACTGTGATGTTCAGCATATCTTTTACCGGGTTAGGATAAATCAGCGTTCCGGTTTTTCCTTTTAGCGGCAACATTATCGTGTTGGAATAAATAAATCTTGCATTTATATCTACCTGTTTAAGCCGGTAATAAACCCTGTTTACGGAAAGGTTAGTAACCGCTGGGTCAGTAAAGTTATATTGATGCCTGCCGGATGTATTGTAAGCTATTACTTCTCCAACAGGTTTAAAATTCCTTCCATCCACACTTCTTTCAATAATAAAATTCTTAGTATTCTCTTCGTTTTCAGTTTTCCAGGTGAGCGAGGCTTCATCGTTTATCATCCGGCCGTTAAATTCCAAAAAATGAAGCGGAAGGATACTTGCAATATCAGCTGCATACAATTCAGAGCCGTATTCATCAGTAGTTGCCACAGCAAATATCTTTGATCCGGCCACCACAAAGTTTCCAATTCCGCTGCCACCGGGATTTACTATATCCTGTAATAGCGAGGTACCCGCCTCCGTGCCATTGCTACTCCATACTTCCATACCATAAATACCGTCATTTGCCTGGAAAACAAGCTTGTTGCCTGCGGCTGTTAAATAGCTGGGAGAAGAGCCCTTGCTACCCGGAAAAATTTCTTTTACCAGCACCGTTCCCGCTTCAGTTCCATCGGTTTTCCATAATTCCCGGTTAACATTGCTATCATCGACACCTATAAAAAATATAGTTCCGTTTACTTCCACAAAATTTTGCGGATAGCTGCTTCCGCTTCCTGGTACGATGTCTTTTACCATCACGGTGCCTGTTTCACTGCCATCGCTTTTCCAAAGTTCACTGCCGAGAGCAGTAAGCGCCGAAAAATAAAGTGTACCATTAATATTCGTAAGATATGAACAATTAGAACCGGGCGACCCGGGATAAATATCTTTTACCAACACAGTGCCTGCCGCGGTGCCATCGCTTTTCCATAATTCGGGTCCATAAGTTGGGTCCATAGCCTGGAAAAATAAAGTTCCATTTAAATTGGTTAAATGTTGTGGCCAACTGCCATTTGCTCCGGGGTAAATATCTTTCACCAACACTGTACCAGCTGCAGTACCATCGCTTTTCCAAAGCTCTACACCATTTGTTCCATCAGTAGCCGTGAAATACAAAACACCATTTACATTGATTAAGCTTCCCGGGCTGCTGCCTGCCGCTCCGGGATAAATATCTTTTACCAACACAGTGCCTGCGGCAGTGCCATCCGTTTTCCATAGTTCACTGCCATTAACTGCATCAGTTGCCCAGAAAAATACGGTCCCATTTATATATGTAAAAAAACGGGGGCTCCCGCTGCTTCCTCCTGCATAAATATCTTTTATCATAACTGTACCGGCTGTTGAGCCATCGCTCTTCCACAGTTCGTACCCATTTGTGCCATCAAAAGCGGTGAAGTATAGAGTTCCATTCATATTAGCGAGGTAAGCAACATCAGAGTTGCCTGCCCCCGGGTTAATGTCTTTTATCATAACTGTACCCCCAGCAGTGCCATCGCTCTTCCATAACTCTACGCCGTTAACTTCGTCTGTTGCTTTGAAGAATAAAGTGCTATTAATTGCCGTTAAAACCTGCGGGGAACTGCTATTGGTTCCTGCATAAATATCTTTCACCAATACCGTACCTGCTGCAGTACCATCACTTTTCCATAATTCATTGCCCGTGCTTCCATCAGAGGCACGGCAAAACAATGTCCCATTTACATCAGTTAAGTAAAGCAGGTTTGAGGGGGAGCTTCCCGTAAGGATATCTTTTATCAATACCGTACCGGCAGCAGTGCCGTCGCTTTTCCAAAGTTCTATGCCATTCGTTCCATCAGTAGCAGCAAAAAACAATGTGCCGTTTACATTGGTTAAATTTTGCGGTGCGCTGCTGCTTGCCCCCGGGTAAATATCTTTTACCAATACTGTACCTGCTGCAGCGCCATCGGTTTTCCAAAGCTCTACGCCATTTGTTCCATCAGTAGCAGCAAAAAACAATGTACCGTTTACATTGGCTAAATTTTGCGGTGCGCCGCTGCTTGCCCCCGGGTAAATATCTTTTACCATTACGGTACCTGCTGCTGTCCCATCGCTTTTCCAAAGTTCAGTTCCATTCACTCCGTTATTGGCTCTAAAAAATAATAAGCCATTCACATTCGTTAAAAGGCCTGGCATCCCGCTATTGGTGCCCGTGTAAATGTCTTTTACCAATACCGTACCTGCCGCTGTGCCATCGCTTTTCCAAAGTTCGATACCGTTAGTACCATCCTCTGCCTGGAAAAAAAGTGTACCGTTTACATTGGTTAAATAGTTGGGGGCACTACCATATATTCCCGTGTAAATGTCTTTTACCAACACCGTGCCGGCGGCTGTGCCGTCGCTTTTCCAAAGTTCGACACCATTGACCCCATTATTTGCCGCGAAGTATAAAACACCATTTACATTGGCTAAACCTTGCGGCGAGCTATTGGCTGAACCGGAGTTAATATCTTTTACCATTACTGTACCTGCCGCAGTGCCATCACTTTTCCATAACTCTGTTCCATTGACACCATCAGTAGCGATGAAATACAAAACACCATTTACATTGGTCAAAGAATTTACACCGCCGTCATTTGCGCCGGGATTAATATCTTTTACCAATATCGTACCTGCTTCAGTACCATCACTTTTCCAGAGTTCAGTGCCACTCACTCCATCGCTGGCTCTAAAATAGAATATGCCGTTTACATTGATTAAATTTTGCGGTGCGCTGCTGTTTGCCCCCGGATAAATATCTTTTACCAATACGGTACCTGCTGCTGTCCCATCGCTTTTCCATAATTCGATACCGGTAGTGGGGGTATTGGCTGAAAAATATGTCGTGCCGTTCACATTGGTAATGTAGGTGGGCCCAGAGCCTGAGGTATTGCTCCTGGTATTAATATCTTTAACTAATGAGAATTGCTGGGCAAAGGAACAAATGCTTAAGAACAACATCGTTGCCAGCAGGATACGGGACTTTTTTCTCATCACCGAAATTGTTTTGGAATCTGATTGTCAAATAATGCAGTGGGTAAAATTAAAATGCTGGATGAGAAAAGACAATTCCCCAAAAGAGGTACAATAAACGCCTGTTACTCTTTATTCATCAAAAAAACCAAATGCGGGAAATTACTGATATTGCTTTTTTTTGCAACATACGGCGGCGGTGTGTTTTTACGGTTTCAACGCTGATGGATAGTTTGGAATCACCGGAGTGTTTGATATTCGTAACCTATTGTTTCATTTTCACTATTTTTCCCTTCTCCTTCTTCTTAATTTTGTAACTGTAATCCGAAATAAAAAACTACAGTTGTGAACATGCAAAAACGCAAACTGGGAAATAGCGGCCTCGAAGTCTCTGCTTTGGGACTTGGCTGCATGGGCATGAGCTATGCCTATGGCCCTGCTCCTGATAAAAGAGAAATGATCTCGCTTATGCGATCTGCTATAGAACGGGGTATTAATTTTTTTGATACCGCCGAAGTTTACGGCCCTTTTATAAACGAAGAACTGGTGGGTGAAGCTCTTGCTCCTTTCCGCAATGAAGTAGTTATCGCTACCAAATTCGGCTTTAAGCCTGCTGCAGATGGCAAATGGTCTGGTCTCGACAGCCGGCCTGCCCATATCAAAGAAGTGGTGGACGCTTCTTTAAAACGGCTTAAGACCGATGTGATCGATCTGCTCTACCAGCACCGCGTAGATCCTGATATTCCTATTGAAGAAGTGGCCGGCACTGTGAAAGATCTGATACAACAAGGCAAGGTTAAATATTTCGGTCTCTCAGAAGCCGGCGCAGAAACCATCCGGAAAGCACATGCAGTGCAACCCGTGACTGCCCTGCAAAGCGAATACTCGCTTTGGTGGAGAACACCCGAAGAAAATATCATTCCTACACTGGAGGAACTGGGAATTGGCTTTGTTCCATTCAGCCCCCTGGGCAGGGGGTTTCTTACAGGTAAGATTGATGAGAACACTACGTTCGACAGCACTGATTTCCGCAATACTCTTCCACGCTTTTCACCGGAAGCGCGCAAAGCTAACCAGGCATTGATCGGGTTGATCGGTGATATCGCTAAAAGCAAAAATGCAACACCTGCACAGATCGCGCTGGCATGGCTGTTGGCACAAAAACCATGGATCGTCCCGATCCCCGGCACTACTAAGCTGAGCCGCCTGGAAGAAAATATCGGCGCTGTAAGTATTGAACTGACACCGGAAAATCTTCAGGAAATTAATAATGCTGCCTCAAGTGTTACGATACAGGGAAACAGGTATCCCGAACAGTTGTCAAAACTGGTAGGAAAGTAAATGTTGATACGCAAAAAGATTGCAATAATGTAGAACCCGGCAGACCATACGACCGACCGGAGTTTTGCCGATATTTGCACCGGCTATGTTGATTTAAGCTGGCCTAATATATTCATGTCGATCAAACAAGCAATTGTTCTCGCCGGTGGCCTCGGCACCCGTCTCCGTGAAGCAGTCCCTGACCTGCCTAAATGCATGGCACCTGTCGCAGGCCGCCCTTTTCTTTATCATGTGATCAACTACCTGCGCAGGCAAGGCATCACTTCTTTTATCTTTTCCCTGGGATATAAACACGAAGTGATCGAACAATACCTGAAAGATGAGTTCCATACACTGGATTATCAATGCGTGATCGAAACAGAACCGCTGGGAACAGGCGGCGCCATCCAGTTGTCATGCCGCCATGCCAGCGAAAAACAGGTGCTGGTTACAAATGGCGATACTCTTTTTAAAGTTAACCTCGCAGAACTGGCTTCTTTCCATAAAACACAGGATGCTGATTGCACCCTTGCCTTAAAACCAATGGAAAATTTTGACCGGTACGGGATGGTAGAAATAAATAAAAAAGGAGTCGTAGAAAGTTTCAGGGAAAAACAATTCTATACCGAAGGACTGATCAATGGCGGTGTATACCTTTTAAATGTTGAACGTTTCCTTGCCCATTCATATTCACTGAAGTTTTCTTTTGAAAAGGACTACCTGGAAAAACAGGTGGAACAGGGAACTTTATCAGCACAGGCACAGAACGGGTACTTTATTGATATCGGCATTCCCGATGATTATAATAAGGCCCAATCCGATCTGAAAACCCCGCCGCTACATCTCGGCGCCATTGATAAAAACTGGACGCTTTTCCTTGATCGTGATGGTGTGATCAATGAAGACAAACCAGGCAGCTATATTTTCAGCCCCGAAGAATTCATCTTCATGGAAGGTGGTCCCGCCCTGTTCAAAAAACTGGCGAAGGTATTCCGGCATATTATCGTTGCCACCAATCAACGCGGTGTGGGCCGCGGGTTGATGACGGAAGAAACATTGTCTGTCATCCATCAGAAAATGGTCAGCGCTATCAGGGATGCAGGCGGCGATATCGATGCTGTTTATTATGCCACATCCATTCACAACAATGATGTACAGCGCAAACCCAATCCCGGGATGGCTTTGCAGGCAAGAAAAGATTTTCCTGAT
This sequence comes from Chitinophagaceae bacterium, assembly GCA_051954695.1. Classification (GTDB taxonomy): domain Bacteria; phylum Bacteroidota; class Bacteroidia; order Chitinophagales; family Chitinophagaceae; genus Terrimonas_A. The sequence goes on along the minus strand of JBQCHL010000018.1, from coordinate 407,351 downwards.
ATTGACTTCAGCCATTCTATCATGATCGGGAATAATATAAGTGATATGCAGTTTGGCAGAAGTGCAGGTATGTACACTGTTTTCCTGACCACCACCAATAAGGAAATACGTCTTCCCCATCCCGATATAGACCTCATCTTTAACTCATTACACGATTTTGTCAAAGCTTTATGAGAAGCCATGAAATTTAATGCTGGTTTCGCCGTTATCACGGGGCCGGGCAAGCCCGTCTAATACTGTAATTTTGCGATCATGAATAAAATAGCTGTGAAACTCGGATTATTGCTGCTCCTGTCGTACACCAGCCAGGCGCAATTGATCAGCACCGGCGATAAAAGAAAACTAAGGGAAAAGGAAGATACCCTGAAGGAGTATGCAATGTACATGATCACCGATACCACTACGGCCGACCGTATGATATCCGACAGCATTTTTACCCGCACCCTGGTAAGGGCTTTACAGATAAAGAACTCTTTTTATTACCCTTTTGATTCGGTACAAGGTGTTTCCCGCCTTTATGCCCCGGACTCAAGTTTCCGCATATTTACCTGGAATATGCAGTTTGATGACTATTACTGCCGCCAGAAAGGTGCTATCCAGATGAGAACAAAAGACGGCTCTCTCAAACTGCTGCCCTTGCGGGATGTGTCTGAATTTACCGACAAAGCAGAAGACTCTGCCCGTTCCCGCAGCAACTGGATCGGCGCGATCTATTATAATATTATCAAAACACAGTATAACAACAGGAACTATTACACCCTTTTTGGTATTGATTACAACACAGTGATGAGCACAAAAAAATGGGTGGAAGTGATGTATTTCGATCAAAAAGGCGAACCGGTGTTTGGCGGTCCTTTCTTTAGTTATGCGCAGGACAGTATACCTAAACCCACAGCCTACCGCTTCAGCCTGGAGTTTAAAAAGGATACCCGCGTTTTACTGAATTATATCAGCGATCTCGGCGTGATCCTCTCCGATCATTTGATCTCTGAAACGGATGAACCCGACCATAAATGGACCTATATCCCCGATGGCGACAATGAAGCCTTTAAATGGGAAGGAGGTAAATGGGTACATATTGATAAAGCATTTGACTACAAGGTTGACATGCGAGGCATAGATCCCTACCTGGGCAACCCACCTGTAGAAGATCCATTGCTTGATAAAAATGGAAATACCAACCAGAAAAAACTGGAAGAGAAATCAGAAAAGAATAAAGCAAAAGAAAAACCGAAAACAGGAAATAATGGTGATTAAAATTCCTTAACATATCATTTATCCTGCTATCTATGGTAAATCTGCTCTGCTGAAATTATCTTTGCACGGAAGTACCATGCGGCAATTTCTCCGACATACTATTTTATGGCTTATTGCGCTGTCGATACTGAATACCAGTATTGACTTTGTTGACACTGATTACAGGTCCGCTACATCTTCTTCATCAACAGATACAGAATACAACGAGATCGAAAGTATCGCAGAATTTTTACTGGATGAAACCACAGACCAAACGCTTCCCGATCAGAAAGGAAACGATGAACAGGGACTGTTGAAAAAATCCGTCGCCTTTGACTTCTCCCTGCCGGAAAAGAAAATAAAGATCATCAATGATCCAACCGGAGCAGGCAGCAAAAGCCTGAATGGAGAACAAAACCAATCCCATCTGCCTGCTGGTTTCACAGCCTTGTTTACTCCTCCTCCCGATAGAGCCTGATACGATAGCTGTTTCAGCTAAAGTTTACACCAACCAAACCGGTTTAACAGATTAAGGGCATTGCCCCTATACACGCATGCCTGCTCCTTTCCAGGAAGGGCGGCCCTATTGTATAGACACTTCAATATTTTTCTGATGAAAAAATACTTATCGGTGATCCCGGCCATTGTGCTGTGCTCATCACTATCGGCTCAAAATACAGATACATTACACGTTTCATTGGAACAGGCAGAGCAAATGTTCCTTCAAAAAAACCTGCTGCTGCTCTCGCAACGCTACCAGGTAGATGCAGCTAAGGCCAATGAAATACAGCAGAAACTTTATAATAACCCTACTATTTCAGCGGAGATGGCCGCTTATGGCGATAATCATAAATGGTTTGACATAGGCAATAAAGGCCAGAAAACATTTGGGATCGACCAGGTGATATCACTTGCCGCCAAACGCAATAAGCGCGTTTTACTGGCAAGGGAACAAACCGCACAGGCCAATTTTGCTTTTTATGAATTGCTCCGTTCTCTTAAATATGAACTGCGGCAAAATTTCTATATAGTCGCTTACGCTGAAGAACTCATAACCCAGTATGACGAACAAATGCGGCAACTGCAGCAGATCATCAATGCGTATGATGTGCAAGCAGCCAAGGGAAACGTGCCCTTAAAAGACGCTGTGAGATTGAAAGGTGAATACATTCAGTTGAGTGCCGACCGGAACACTGTAGTGATGGATGCCATCACCGCACGGCAAACACTCCAATTACTGATGGATACTACCGCCTTTGTTTCCCCAAACAAAATAAGCCTGGAATCAAAGCCCCTGCCCGATCTCCCCACGCTTACCAATATAGCACGGCAAAACCGTTCCGATCTGCAAATACAGCAAAGCCAGTTGAAGCAGGAGCAATTGAACTATAACTATCAGCGTGCATTGGCTACGCCAGATCTTACTGTTGGAACAGGATATGATCAGAACGGAAGCTATGTAAGCAACCTGTATTCTGTCCGCGCTGCAATTGACCTGCCTTTGTTCAACCGGAACCAGGGCAATATCAAAGCTGCAAAAGCACAGATCAAATCCGCAGAGCTCGCATTCGATTATAAGCAGAACGAAGTGGATAGAGAAGTAGCAGGCAGTGTGGCCCGGCTGGCAGAGGCAGAGAAAGAATACAAGGCTTCCGAACAAAGCTTTAATAAAGATTTTCCGGAAATGAACCGTAGCATGATCGAGAACTTCAATAAAGGAAATATCTCCCTGCTGGAATTTGTTGATTTTTTTGAAAACTATAATGTGGCGATCCGGCAATTGAATCAATTACATAAACAAAGAAGGCTGGCCTGGGAAGACCTGGAATATACACTTGGTGCCCGCCTTTGATCTTCATCACCTATTTAAATAATACAGCTTATGAAATTCTTAATAATATCACTTTACAGCCTTCTATTCACTGTACTCATTACGGCCTGCAGCCATCAGCCCAACAAAGAAACAGCAGAAGGAAAATTCGTTTTAACAGATACCATGCTCAATCGGATCAGCATTGACACAGCTTTGACAAGGCCGGTCATGAATGAACTCCGTTTTTCCGGTAAGATCACACCAGAAGATAATAAGATGGCCAATATTTTTCCCATTGTTGCAGGCTATGTAACAAAACTGAATGTATCGCTCGGCGATTATGTGAAAAAGGGCCAGGTGCTGGCTACTATCCGCAGTACGGATGTAGCCGATTTTGAAAAGCAACGCCGCGATGCAGAAACCGACCTGGTAGTGGCAAAGAAAAACCTGAAAGCCGCACAGGAATTGAATGAATCCAAATTAAATACAGACAGGGATGTGGCAGCAGCACAAAAAGAAGTGGAATCTTCAGAAGCCGAACTGAACCGGGTAAACGAAGTATTTAATATTTATCATGTAAATAAAGGTTCCTATTATAATGTGGTAGCGCCCATCAGCGGTTTCATCACGGATAAAAAGATCAACCCAGATATGCAATTGCCTGCGGGGCTGAGTGAAAGCATTTTCACCATTGCCCAGATAGATGAAGTATTTGTAACAGCCAATGTATACGAAACTGATATCGCCAGGTTGCAATTGAATATGCCGGCAGAAGTGGAATTGCTTAGTTACCCCGGGAAAAAATTTTCCGGGAAAATAGACAAGATCCTGAATGTGCTGGACCCAGATACCAAAACCCTCAAGATCCGTATCCGTTTACCTAATCCTGGTTATGCACTCAAGCCTGAAATGGCAGCAACTGTTTTTATCCGTTATGAAGACGGTCAGCATTTGCCTTCGATCCCTGCGGAAGCTGTTGTGTTTGATAAAAGCAAGAACTACCTGATGATCTTTCACAGAAAGGACAGCATTGAGACCCGTTCTGTAGAACCACTGAAAACCACTGCCGGCAATACCTATGTGTTGGCAGGCTTACAACCTGGAGAAAAAGTAATCGTCAGGAATGCATTGCTGGTATATGATGCGCTGAACGATTAAACAGCAATACAATAAAGGAATTATCAAACATACACGGGTACGGTAATAGTGCCCTAAAAATATTTACATGAACAAGTTTATCCGAAATATTGTAGCGTTTTCGCTCAAGAATAAATTCTTCACCTTTTTCATGACCGGGGTGTTGATCATAGCGGGTATCGTCAGTTTTATCAAAACACCGATTGAAGCATTTCCCGATGTCACCAACACACAGATCATTATTGTGTCGCAATGGCCTGGCCGGAGTGCAGAAGAGATCGAACGATTTGTGACACGGCCAACTGAAGTTGCGATGAACAGTGTGCAGCGGAAAACCAATGTCCGCAGCATCACCATGTTCGGCCTGAGCGTAATGAAAATAATCTTTGAAGATGGAGTGGATGATTTTTTTGCCCGGCAGCAGGTCAATAACCAATTACGTACGGTTAGTCTTCCTGAAGGTGTTGACCCCGAAGTGCAGCCACCCTATGGTCCTACCGGTGAAATATTCCGGTATGTGTTAAGAAGCCCCGACCGGAACAGCCGGGATTTGCTGACAGTTCAAAACTGGACCATCGACAGGCAATTAAGATCCGTAGCCGGTGTTGCAGACATGGTGGCTTTTGGCGGACAGGAAAAGATATACGAGATACAGGTTAATCCAACCCAGTTACAGAAATATGATATCACGCCACTGGAAGTATATAATGCTGTATCAAAAAGTAACCTGAACGTTGGAGGAGATGTGATCGAAAGGAATAACCAGGCTTATGTGGTAAGAGGGATCGGCTTGCTCGACAAGCAAAGTGATATCGAGAACATTATTATTGACCAGAACCAGGATGCCCCGGTATTGGTAAAGCATGTTGCCACCGTAAAAGAAAGTGCCCTGCCACGGGTAGGACAAACCGGACTCAACAATGATGATGATGTGGTGGAAGGCATTGTAGTAATGCGGAAAGACGAGAACCCTTCTGAAGTGCTGGCCCGTGTTAAAAAGAAAGTGGCAGAACTGAACGATAATATCCTGCCTGCCGATATTAAAATGGAAACCTTCTACGACAGGGACAACCTGATGGCTTATTGCACGGAGACTATCTCCCATAATGTACTGGAAGGAATTGTGCTGGTAACAGTGATCGTGTTCCTGTTCATGGCCGATTGGAGAACGACAGTCATTGTCTCCATCATTATTCCTTTATCTCTGCTCTTTGCCTTTTTCTGTTTGCGGCTAAAAGGAATGACAGCCAACCTGATCTCACTCGGAGCAATAGATTTCGGGATCATTATCGATGGAGCCGTCGTAATGGTGGAAGGAATGTTTGTGGCACTCGCTCATTTATCACACAAAGAAGGAATGGAGCGGTTCAACAAGCTGTCGAAACTTGGCTTACTGAAAAAGACAGGTGGCGAACTGGGTAAGGCAGTTTTCTTTTCCAAGGTCATCATCATTACAGCCTTGCTTCCCATTTTCACTTTCCAGAAAGTGGAAGGTAAAATGTTCTCTCCCCTTGCATGGACACTCGGGTTTGCCCTGCTTGGCGCATTGATCTATACATTAACGCTGGTACCGGTGCTTTGCTCCATATTACTGCGGAAGAACGTAAGAGAAAAGGACAACTTCATTGTCCGGTTTTTCAATAAAGCTGTCGGCAGTGCATTTGCGTGGTGTTTCAGGAACAAACGAAAAAGCCTTATCACCGCATTTGCGGTAATGGGGCTCACGTTTGCTTCAGCAAAATTCCTGGGTACGGAATTCCTTCCCGAGCTGAATGAAGGTGCTCTATGGGTAACAGCAGAATTACCGATGAGCACATCCCTCACCGAATCGATGAAGATCACCAAAACGCTCCGGGGCAAGTTGATGGGGTTTGAAGAAGTGAACGGTGTACTGTCTCAAACCGGGCGAAGCAATGATGGGACTGATCCGAATGGATTTGGTTTTGTTCAGTTCCAGGTGAACCTGAAACCGGCAAAGGAATGGAAAATGAAAAGGACCAAGGACCAGTTGATCGAGGAAATGGATAAAGAGCTCAGCCAGTTCCAGGGTATCACTTATAACTATTCGCAACCGGTAGTCGACAATGTGGCTGAAGCAGTAGCGGGATTTAAAGCATCCAATGCCGTAAAAATTTTCGGCGATGATCTTAATAAGCTCGATGATCTGGCAGACCAGGTTTATCAAAACATCAAAAACATTCCTGGCATTAAGGATGCAGGCATCCTGCGGAATATCGGACAACCTGAGATCAGCGTTCTTCTTGATGAAGAAAAAATGGCTTTGTATGGTGTATCAACAGCCGATGCACAGGCTGTGATTGAAATGGCTATTGGCGGTAAAACTGCTACTGGAAAATATGAAGATGAAAAAAGGTTCGATGTACGCATCCGTTACAGTCCGGAGTACCGGAAAGACGAAACCGATATCATGGCATTGATGGTACCTACCCTAAAAGGAGGTAAGATCCCATTAAGCAGTATTGCAGAGCTGAAAAAAATAACAGGCCCTGCATTTATTTACCGGGATGAGAATAAGCGTTTCATTGGTGTGAAGTTTACTGTCAGGGAAAGAGACCTGGGCAGTACCATCAAAGAAGCGATGGCTAAAGTGAACGAGACGATAAAACTACCTAAAGGGTATACGATTGCCTGGGCCGGTGAATTCGAGAACCAGGTAAGGGCGACCAACCAGCTGGCATTTGTGGTTCCGATCAGCCTTATTGCCATTTTCGTTTTACTGTTCATCACTTTTGGCAATGCAAAGGACGCGGGGCTTATATTATTGAATGTTCCGTTTGCATTGATCGGTGGTATCCTGGCACTGCATATTACCGGTATCAATTTTGGCATATCGGCTGGTGTTGGCTTTATTGCTTTGTTTGGTATCTGCGTGCAGAATGGAGTGATCCTTATATCGGTGTTTCATCAGAACCTGCGGCAGAAGATGCCTTTGGCAGATGCGATCAGGCAGGGAGTTACTTCAAGGATCCGGCCGGTGGTGATGACGGCGCTGATGGCAATGCTGGGGTTATTGCCCGCGGCTTTATCAACCGGGATTGGATCAGAAAGTCAGAAACCATTGGCGGTGGCGATTATTGGAGGGTTGGTGACGGCGACTATTCTTACATTATTGGTGTTCCCGATCATGTTCTGGATCTTTTACAGGAGGTCTGAGAAAAATAGGATAATAAGCACAGCATCATAAACAGGTATCCCACAAAAACACGAAGACCACAGAGAAATATCTTTTGTGGTCTTCGTGTCTTTGTGGGATATAATAATTCAATACTAGTCATCTAATTTTAACACCGCGAGAAACGCTTCCTGCGGCACTTCCACATTACCGATCTGCCTCATTCTCTTCTTACCCTCTTTCTGTTTTTCAAGAAGCTTACGTTTACGGCTGATATCACCACCATAACATTTTGCGGTTACATCCTTACGCATAGCAGAGATATTTTCGCGGGCAATCACTTTTGCACCGATAGCTGCCTGGATCGCGATCTGGAATTGCTGACGTGGCAGCAGTTCTTTCAGCTTCTCACACAGTTTACGGCCAAAGTCCTGCGCCCTGCTGCGGTGGATCAATGCACTCAACGCATCCACTTTATCACCATTAAGCAGGATATCCATTTTTACGATATCACTATCGCGGTAGCCGATCGGATGATAATCGAAAGAGGCATAACCGCGGGTCTGTGATTTTAATTTATCATAAAAATCAAATACGATCTCCGTCAGCGGCATTTCAAAGATCAGTTCCACCCTTGTTGGGGTAAGATAGCTCTGGTTGATCAGAAGGCCTCTTTTACCAAGGCAAAGCGTCATGATATTGCCGATATAATCCGGCTTGGTAATGATCTGTGCTTTGATAAAAGGTTCTTCGATACTTTCTGTTTTTACCGGGTCGGGAAATTCAGTAGGGTTGTTTACCTGGATCGTTTCGCCTTTGGTAGTATGTGCAATAAAACTTACGTTGGGAACAGTAGTGATCACCGTTTGATCAAACTCACGCTCCAGCCTTTCCTGTATGATCTCCATGTGGAGCATGCCGAGAAAACCGCAACGGAAACCAAAGCCCAGTGCCTGGGATGTTTCCAGCTCAAACGTAAGCGATGCATCGTTCAGTTGAAGCTTGTCCATGCAATCACGGAGTTCTTCAAACTCGTCTGTATTAACAGGGTAAATACCTGCGAATACCATGGGTTTTACTTCTTCAAAACCTTTGATCTGCTCAGGTGTAGGATTGGAAGCAAGCGTGATGGTATCCCCTACTTTTACTTCCTTTGCATTTTTTATACCAGTGATAATATAACCCACATCACCGGCTTTCACTTCCTTCTTCTCTGTCATCTTGAGCTTCAGGATACCGATCTCATCAGCCTCATATTCCTGGCCGGTAGAAACGAATTTAACTTTATCTCCTTTGCGGATCGTGCCATTCAGTATCCGGTAATAAACGATAATGCCTCTGAATGAATTGAACACACTGTCGAAGATCAGGGCTTGCAATGGCGCATTTTCATCACCTTTCGGCGGTGGTATACGTTCAACGATTGCTTCCAGTACTTTGTCCACACCAAGACCGGTACGGCCACTGGCATGCAAAATATCTTCCCGTTTGCAGCCGATGAGGTCAACGATCTGGTCTTCTACTTCCTCAACCATGGCACCATCCATATCGATCTTATTGATCACAGGGATGATCTCCAGGTCATTTTCTATAGCGAGATAAAGATTGCTGATTGTTTGTGCCTGTATGCCCTGGGTGGCATCCACCAGTAACAGGGCGCCTTCGCAGGCAGCCAGGGCGCGGCTCACTTCATAACTGAAGTCGACGTGTCCGGGTGTATCGATCAGGTTCAGGGTATATTCATGCTTATCAGGACTCTTGTAATTAATTTGGATCGCATGGCTTTTAATGGTGATCCCCTTTTCCCTTTCCAGGTCCATATCATCCAGAACCTGGTCCATCATTTCCCGGTCACTGATGGTATTAGTCATTTGTAACAGCCTGTCTGCCAGGGTGGATTTACCATGATCAATATGGGCGATAATGCAAAAATTGCGGATATTCTTCATGTATAATTTATCCCGTTACCGCTCGTAGCGGCGGTTTTCGAGGGTGCAAAGGTAGTAAAAAAGAGTCAGGAGTCGGTAGTCGGCAGTCTATAGTCTGACCCTAAATTATAAACAAACTTTCCTACATTAGTCTGCCCGACTATCCCTGCCTAATAGGGGCTCACCAACAGGTATTGATGAATTTACCCAGACAACAATCGCTGACACAGGCTACAAGAAAATGGCCGGTTTATTTACCGGTTGCGGGTATCGTTTTATTTAGCCTGCTATATGTTATCGCTACCTTATTGTATCCCGGAGGATCGGATATTGACAGGCATGCAAAAGGTTTTAACTGGCTGCACAATTACTGGTGTGAACTGATGGCTCCTTATTCACAGAATGGCCAGCCTAATACGGCCAGATCTTTGGCCATTTCTGCAATGTGCGTGCTTGCAGCCAGCCTGGCACTGATCTGGTATTTTGTGCCTTCCCACCTTCCGTTTTCCAGGCCATTGCAGAAGTTTATCTCCTTGTGCGGTGTTCTTTCCATGGCTATACTGTTCTTCCTGTTTTCATATGATCATGACCAAGTGATCAATATGGCCTCGACACTTGGTTTTATGGCCATACTGCTGACATCGGCAGGACTTTACCGTAAAAAAATGTTCCTGCTTTTTGGGTTAGGTGTGATCGGGTTTTTGCTTGGGCTTTTGAATACATGGCTTTATTATTCCGGGCAGCGTTATTATCTGCCGGTGGTCCAAAAGATCACTTTCATCTTTTTTCTTGCCTGGTTTGTATTACTTCGGCTTCGCAACAAATGACCATCTTTTTTCCTGTGCGTTCAATATCTCCGGCAAATGAGGTTTTACAATATCTTCCAGTTCGCTGGCAGGGATATCAAGTGCGTTTGGGTCGGTAATAAGGTTGAGCCAGGGCTTTCGTCCATCAAAGGGATAACTACCAAATACAATAACTGGTGTGCCTTTGAGAACGATGCTGTCTGTTCCTTTCAACTTCCATTCATCGGCCCATTTATAGAGGAAGCGCGCATCATCTTCCAACAAGCGGAGACAGGAATGCGATGCAGGATAACCAGGCAATGCATATTGATGCCAGCCAATACCTGCTTTGTTCTGGATATTAAAATTCCATTTCAATATCCACTCATCATTAAATGTGCTGGTGGTCTCTTCAGCTTTCCAGTTGGTAAAATAAAGTCCGGTTGGTGTCGGATCTTTTTTCCGTCCCATATTGCTTGGACCGGCATATACAAGATTACCATATTCATAAACAGCAAAAGCCTGCGCAGGGTAAGAGAAAAAAACGATCTTGCTGACATCATCCAGGAAAGGCAACTGCAAAGGGAAGGAAGATAATATACTATATCACCTGAAAGATCATTGGGTATAATTATGGAGTCAAGACTGGGAAGATTGGCCATATCTACCCTGTTCACCACCATAATGACTTTTTGTTGTGCGCTGTTCAAGCTGTCTTTCTTTTTCCGGGACCATTCTTTGGCACGCTCTGCATGATAACTGATCTTTTGAGCAGGTTTTTTCCATTCAGGAGGAGCCGGCTTTTGAGGATGGGTTGGTTCCTCTTTCTTTTTCCGGGGCATATCGCACTGAGCCAGTAATATTGCACCGGCTACTATGCTGATTATTACAGGTGTCAGCCTCATATTGCTTATTTTACCGGGTAAAGTGTAAGTTTCATGCCAATGAGGAAGGACTGGCATATTAATTGGCTTTTTTAGAAAAACGTTTGTTATGATACGGAAATTGAAATCAGGTGAATACCGCATTTATTCACGAAAGAAAAACCCTAAAACAAACAAGCGCCGCAACCTGGGAACGTTCAGCAGCCTGGAAGAAGCGAAGAAGCATGAAAGGGAGATACAATATTTTAAACATCATTGATCAAAGAATAAAGTATGAAAGGTTGGCTAAAGACACTTATCGCCGGTTATGCCGGATATAAATGGGGAGGCGGTTGCCTCGGATTCCTCGTTGTGTTCGCGATCGTTTATTTTTTGTTAGGCCACTGTTGAAAATAATCCCCATCTTGATAAAAGAGGACTGTTGCCCGGATGCTTAACTCTCTACAATATCTTTTACCTGGTACCAGAACGCATCCAGGGCCACCATTCTTGGCTTGAGGAAAGAAATGATCTCAGGCCAGTCGGCCTTGTTGAAGATGTTAACGCCCTCTATACGGGTGCCGATGCGGCTGAAAAGTTTGCCATCTTCATCATGACTATCGGGCTCCCATTCCCAGTCTTCACCTGTTTCCTGTATAAGTATTGATCTGAGCAACTGTAGTTGTTTAAAATAATGCTGGCGCAGTTCATTGTCAGGATGGGAAAGCTCGATAGCAATGGAAGCCATTTTATTATTGGCATCCATGCGGAAATAGATATGCTTGATGCCGGTTTTATAATTGAGCCAGTTCACCGGCTCACCGCCCGCGCCCGCTAAAGGACGCATATATAATCCGAGGCTGGTCCAGAAATCTTTACGGATCAAAGAGGCTTCCTGCTTGCTGTACATAGCGCAAAGGTAGTATGGCAAAAAACAAAAAGCGGTCCGGCATATCGGATCGCTTTTATAGCCAGGAGAAACTCTGGCAATTTTTTATTCCGGCTAACTTTGAACTTACAACAACAACAGGTACAGAGTAAAGACAGTAGCAAAAAGTACGTAACGGAATACTTTGACAACTAAACTGGTTTTTATCATACCATTGAATTTGTCACAAAATACATCGCAGGCAAAGGCCTTGCAATAGTAGTTTAACAGGGAAAATCTACCGGGGAGAAATAAGGCTTGCAGCAAAAACCGTTCATAAATCGATGATTTTCAATATATATCAAATAATCACTATAACGAAAAAACCCGCAGATGTTACCCTGCTCCACCCATTTATCCCCAAAAAATAATTGCTTGTATAAGCCTGGTAATTGAAAATAAAGCATTGAGAACTGCTTATCTATTACCATTATATTACCTCTCTCTAACTCTCTCATAATCCCCTACTTTTGTGCAAAACAGTATTACCTATGTTCCGGTTGATGACCCTGATTATTTCGTTCTTTCTTTTTTGCAGCAACTCAATCTTTGCCCAGTCTCTTCAAAGGCCCAAGCTGGTGGTTGGCATAGTAGTGGACCAGATGCGCTGGGATTATCTCTACCGTTATTATGACCGCTATTCGCCAGATGGTTTCAAGCGCATGCTGAACCAGGGCTTCAGTTGCGAGAACACTTTTATTCCTTACACACCCACTTATACCGCTGCAGGCCACACGGCTGTTTATACCGGCAGCGTGCCAGCTATCAATGGCATTATCGGTAATAGCTGGTACCGCCGTGACCTGAAAAGGTCCTGGTATTGTGCGGAAGACACTACCGTGAATACTGTCGGAAGCAGTTCAACAGCCGGAAAAATGTCGCCCAGGAACATGTGGACCACCACCATCACGGATGAGCTGCGCCTCGCCACTAATTTCAACAGCAAAACTATTGGCATAGCCCTGAAAGACCGTGGCGCCATTTTACCTGCAGGTCATTCCGCAAATGCCGCCTACTGGTTCGATAACAGCAGCGGTGGTTGGATCACCAGCACTTATTATATGAATGACCTGCCTGCCTGGGTAAAAAAGGTCAATGATAAAAAGCTGCCTGATCAATACCTCCAGCAAAACTGGAACACGCTTTATCCTATCAATACTTACAAACAAAGCACAACAGACGATAAAACCTACGAATCGAATTTACGCGGAGAGGATAATACTTTTCCGCATCTTACCGCTTCCATTACCAAGGATAAGTATGAAACATTCCGTACCACACCTTATGGCAATACTTACACTTTTGAAATGGCCAAAGCTGCTGTGGATGGCGAACAAATGGGGCAAAGAGGTGTTACTGATTTTCTTACTGTCAGCTTCTCCTCTACTGATTATGTTGGCCATGCTTTTGGCCCCAACTCTATCGAAGTGGAAGACGTTTACCTGCGATTGGATAAAGAAATGGGAGCATTCTTCAATTTCCTCGATACAAAACTGGGCAAAGGCCAGTATCTCGTTTTCCTTACAGCCGATCATGGTGCGGCCCATGTACCTGAATTCATGAAGGAAAACAGGATTCCTGCCGGTGCATTTGACGACGCGGAGATCAGGAAATGGCTAAATGAAAATGCGGAAAAGAAATTCGGTGTAAAAAATGCGATCGAACAGGTAATGAACTACCAGCTTTACCTGAACTATTCTGCACTGGAAGCAAACAAAGTGGAGCAGGATGATTTTAAAAAATGGGCAATCAATGAACTTCGCCAGCATCCGGCTATCATGAGCGCGTTCGATCTGCACGAGTTGGCTGAAACCACTCTGCCCAATACCATTAAAGAAAGAGTAAACAACGGTTATAATCAAAAACTGAGCGGTGATATACAATTTGTCTTCATGCCGCAATGGTTCGATGGCGGATATAAAGGCACCACGCATGGCACCTGGAATCCTTATGATGCGCATATTCCCCTGCTATGGTTTGGCTGGAAAGTAAAACCCGGCAAAACCAACCGCGAAACTTATATGACGGATATTGCTCCAACAGTTGCTGCTCTCCTGCATATTCAAATGCCTAATGGCACAGTCGGACATGTTGTAGAAGAACTGACAAAATAAAAACTGCCCAGTAAAACCAATAACAATGGAACTGAAAGAACAATTCGAAAAAGCGGTTGCCGGCAGTAAGACGCTGTCTGAAAAGCCCGGCAACGATATTTTATTGCAATTATATTCTCTCTATAAACAGGCTACTGAAGGAGATGTAAACACTGATCCGCCTTCCAATCCTTTTGATTTTGTCAATAAAGCCAAGCATGAAGCATGGTCTGGCTTAAAAGGAAAGACAAAGGAAGCGGCAATGGAGGAGTATGTGGCGCTGGTTACAAAGTTAAAGGGGCTTAAGAGTAGGCGTTGAACAACGTTTATTTCGGAAAGATGGATACCGGCATAATAAACTCAAACACGGTCTCTCCCTTCCTTCCTGTATAAAAATCCTTGTCGAGCAAATGGCTGACACGGAAACCAAAGCTTAGTTCATACTGGTTCCACCATTTTGTATCAAAGAATAGTTCTCCGCCAACACTTCGCTGGTTGGCGGTTGCTGTTTTATCTCTTGAATACACTTTAGTGAGATCATAAAACCCATTGCCACGGATACGTTTCAGGTATAAAATATTGGCAAACCCCCAATCCGGATACCACAGAGGGAAATGATAATTTAAGGAAGTACGCCACATCCGCGCAAAATATGCTTCATTATATCCACGGGAATAAGCCATGCGATTGCCAAAGAGTGTATTCAACGTATCTGTTTCCTGGTATCCTCCGGTTACAACAATACTGTGTGCAGGAAGAAAACCGGGCAGGTACAGCGAAGCGCCACCCAACCAATGCCAGCTATCATACTTACTGATCGCATACCGGTATTCGGCAGACAGGCTGTATCCCAACCTGGGAAAAATATGCTGCGGTGCTGTTTCCACCTGCTGCGACCATTGCAGGTAGTGATGGAGATAACTGAAATTGTTTTGTACGAATGAATCTTTATAAATGCCTTTGTTGAAATCGTTGCGGTAAAAATAATTGGTACCGGCAACGAATTGCTTGTGCGTTCGTCCGCTTGTCCAACTTAAGGGGATACCTAATCCAACCCTTGAATCAAGCTGTCCCCATTGTTTCAGTTTATTGCCGACAGCTACGCTCCTGTTGAATGTGTATTGCGTGCCAATACTGAGATAAGGGAACCACTGACCGAATGTAGCACTTGCTCCCACTGCACTTGTGCGGTCATTTTCGTTATATAAATAATACAGTTGTGTTTCCAGCGTGTTCAATACATTTTGTCCATACAGCGAAAAAGTAAACTCAGGATCTTCATAATACGGACGCCAGCTATGAAAATTGAACAGCCTCGTACCCTTTCTGTATTTATTGCTGGGGAAATGCCGGAAGGGCAATTCACCAGGTACTACTTCTTTTATATCACTGGCATGCGCTACCGGGTAAGGCGGTTGCAGCGTCTGTGCTTCCAAAGGAGTTACCAGCTCACGGTTGAGCGAAGCTTCATCTGCCTGCTGCAACTGAAAGCCTTCGGCAGTGAAAGATGACCAGGCCAGCTTGCCATCTGCTGCGTTAGCAAAATAATCACCAAGAGGCCAATTGCTGATGCGATAGATCTGCTTATCCTTCCAATCGACACAGAATACATTATCATTTCCTTTGTATGATGCAGAAAAATAAACAGTACCATTATTCACCCATGGAAAACCGATCACATTGAAAGAAGGCGGTGTCAGCCTTACAGTGCTGCCGTTTGATAAGCTGGAAACAGCCAGGGCCATTCTGCCATCAGTCAATCTTACGGCTGAAATAACCGAATCTTCGGATATGAACTTGGGATCAGTGAACAAACCGATATCTGCCGCACTGATCGCCGACTGCTTTTTACCCGTAGCGGCATCCAGTATATGCAATTCACTTCGCCCTTTCAGACCTGCATATACAGCCACCACTTTAAGCCCTGATGGTGAAATATCAGGTGAGAAATATTTTGTTTTATGGGTGATCGTTTGCTGTTGTTTAGTATGTATGTCCAGTACTTTGATCACGCTGTAATCCCTCCATCTCCAGCGTGGGTCATTTTCATAAGCGGCATACACGATCTTGCCGTTGCGGTAAGCAAACTGATCGTTTACTGAAATATCTCTTGTCCTCAACCGGTGCTCACCATGCTGATCTTTGATAAAAAAAGCCGGCCGTTTATTATAAGCCGTCTTTAAATACAGTAAAGAATCCGGTGAAACGATATAGGGATACAAATGATCCGTCACCACATTTTTATTCACCGGCAAAACGGCTGCAGGCAATTGGTTAGGACCTGTATCTTTTTTATAATAATTAAATGCTGCTTCTCTGAACGCAGGATAAGACATTCCGCTATACCTCTCTATTGCTTTCTGAAAAGGATAAAACAAACCTTTATAAGCAGTAGCATCATGTGTCACTTTGGCCCAGAAATCAAGTCCGTATTTTTCGTACCCGTAATTCACCAGCAGGTAACCAAGATTATAATGATCAGGAACATAGTCTTTCAATGATCCGTTGCGCAGTTTCATCCAGGAGTATTGCTTGCCGGCCTTCCAAAGCGCCGGGTAGGCATTCAGGAATAAAGGCAACCGCCCCCTGCCCTGCTTCGAGAGCATGGTTTCATTATATACTGCATCACCTTCATAAAACCAGTCAGGTACTGAAGCATTCACTGCCAGGGCAAAACCTTCTTCACCAAACAAATAATAAAACGCCTTGCTGATACCATTGCGGAAATTGTTGAACTGCTCCACATGCCTGAACTCATGGATTGCCAGTTGATCTGTCCATGATAAACTGCCCAGGCTGAAATTATTCAGAGAAGGGGTTAAGTAGAATTCACTTCTGTAAGGCCCCAGGCCAACATAACCATTTGCGATAGTGGTCTGGTTTTGCAACACGATATTGATCTTATGTACCTGCCTGCCCAATGGAGCCGGGGCCTGTGATGCCTGGTAATGCGCAAGCAATGCCACCCGCTGTGCCTGGCTGTCGAGCCCGGCAGGATAAATGATCCGGGCTGTATCGGTATTGATCTGTCTCCATTCCACTCCCGGAGGTGTGCCGCCGAAACGCTGCGCCTGCAGCGAAGCTGAAATGGAGAAGATCAGAATGCAGGCAAGTAATAACCTGTGCATGAAAAGATTTTATCTGGAAGATAGGAAGTTTATGACTTGTGATTTACTCCTTGTAGATCTTCACTGTCCTTTCTCCGCCTTCTTTCACAAATCCCCTGTACATTCCCTCTGTACAAAATGGCATGGCGATATTACCGTCCTTGTCCACAGCAATCAAACCACCGTCTCCACCCAATGCAGGCAATTGTTTCATCACCATTTCATCGGATGCTGCTTTCAGGGTCATTTTTCCGTATTGCATCATATCGCTGATGCTCTTGGCCATTACCAGGCGGATAAAGAATTCACCCCAGCCTGTGCCGCTGATGGCTACTGTTTTGTTATTCGCATAAGTGCCGGCACCAATGATGGGTGCATCACCAATGCGGCCGAATTTTTTATTGGTCATACCACCGGTACTGGTAGCTGCTGCAAGATTGCCATGCTGGTCGAGCGCAACGGCACCCACTGTTCCGTATTTATAATCCTTGTTCTCCGGTTGTTTCAATGCTCCCGGCTGATTTGCCTTGAGCGAATCTTCCCTTTTGGCACGCTGCAAGCCCCTCCAGCGATCTTCTGTATAGAAATAAGAAGGGTCTACTATTTCAAGCCCCTGCTGTGCAGCAAATTTCTCCGCACCCTTTCCTGACATCATTACATGTGGACTTTTTTCCATCACGGCACGGGCAGTTGTGATAGGATTGCGGATAGTAGTAACTCCGGCCACAGAACCAGCAGCCAGGGTTTGCCCGTTCATGATCGCGGCATCCAGTTCGTTTTTCCCTTCGTTGGTGAATACAGCACCCTTTCCGGCATTGAAGAGGGGATTATCTTCCAGGTAACGGACAGTTGCTTCCACTGCGTCGAGGGCAGTGCCTCCTTTTTGCAAAACAGCCTGCCCTTTTTCCAGCGCAGCATTCAGGGATTCAGTATAGGCTTTTTCCTTTTCAGGGGTCATCTGGCTTTTGAGAATGGTGCCGGCACCGCCATGGATCACCAGCACATATTTGTTCCTGGGAGCCGTATCGGCCTGAGCAATCACCAGTTTTTCGAAAAAGAAAAGTGAAAAAAGAAGTAGAAGCTTTTTCATCTGCAGTTTTTGGAGCAATTTACTGGAAGTTTTCCCGCAAAACTGTAGAGATCATGAATTCTTTGAATTTTAGCTTTGACTCCCGCAAAGGCACAAAGAGCAAAAAGCCAAAAAATAATAAGGACTTTGTGGCTTTTGTGCCTTTGTGGAAATTCCTACGCAGGCCAAACAAAAAAGCTGCTTATATCTTCACTCTAATAAACCATTTGCTGGATTTCCAAGTCTATCAAAAGAATAAAAAGAGAGATGTGTACCAAATTTGCCCTAAGGCCGTGATTGCGTATTTTTACACTTTTTAAATTGAGGGGTGCCTGAAAAGATTTAAAAAAATAGTCGGCTGGGTATTTCTGTCATTGCTGTTACTGATACTGGCGGCCTGGCTTTTTATTCAAACACCTTTCGGGCAGAACTGGATCGTAGGAAAAGTGACCAAACGGCTTTCCAAAGACCTTCATGCCAGGGTCGACATCAAAAAAGTTGATTTTTCCCTTTTCAATAATATGCACCTGCAGGGTGTGTTGGTAGAAGATCAGCACCAGGACACTTTATTATACGCCGGCGAAGTAAGAGTGCGCATTACCGACTGGTTTTTCTTTAAAAAAAATATAGAACTGAAATATATCGGGCTTTCAGATGCAGTGATTCAGATGCAACGCACCGATTCTGTCTGGAACCACCAGTTCCTCATCGATTATTTTTCCTCTCCTTCCTCCGGTAAGTCTGAGGGTGGCACGCAACTGAACCTGAAACAGATCGACTTTAAAAATATTTCTTTTGTAAAAAAAGATGGATGGCTGGGCCAGGATATGACTGTAAGGCTGACTTCTTTTTCCTTGAGCGCAGATGATATAAACCTGTCGAAGAAAACGATCAGCCTCGGCTCACTCCATATTGTCGACCCTCATTTCAGCTTATATAATTATCCGCGCCGTAAGCCCGCCTCGGCCGACAG
This sequence comes from Chitinophagaceae bacterium, assembly GCA_051954695.1. Lineage (GTDB taxonomy): Bacteria > Bacteroidota > Bacteroidia > Chitinophagales > Chitinophagaceae > Terrimonas_A. Next base: position 388,286 of record JBQCHL010000018.1, on the reverse strand, counting down.
CAGCCAGGAATCTCCTGCAGTTCCTATATCCGATTCTGCACTGAAATGGAACAGTGCCGGTTGGGTGATCGAGGCAGATAAACTGGAAATCACGAATGGCACATTCAAAACCGGCAGCTCTACAGCTTCAGCACCCGAGGCCGGGGTTTTTGATGGAAAGAATATTGAATTTGCAAAGATCAATACCAGCTTCACAGGCCTCCGCTGGGAAAAGGATACCATTACAGCTTTGCTCAACCTGCAAACAAGGGAACGCAGCGGGTTTGAAGTGAAGGATATGGTGGCGAACGTGAAAGTCACCCCGCAGGAAATGAGTTTTGATAAACTCAATATTAAGACCAACAACAGCATTATCCGCGACCAGTTCAGCATGCGCTTCGCCCGGTTCAGCGACCTGGATGATTTCCTCCATGCCGTAAAAATGCAGGGCCGCTTTAATAATTCGGAGATTGACAGTGATGATATCGCTTTTTTTGCTCCCGCCATGAAGACATGGAAAAAGAATATCACGCTGAAAGGTGTGATCCGGGGCTCAGTGGATGATCTCTATGGCCGCAACCTGGTAATACAGGCAGGTAATAATACACTGCTCAACGGAGATATCAGCATGACCGGTCTTCCAGATATCAATCAAACCTTTATTGATTTCAAGGCTAATGATTTCAGAACAACCTACAATGATGCAGTAGCTTTTGTTCCCGCTATCCGGAATGTTACACAACCCGATCTCCGCAAGCTGCAATTCATCCGCTTTAATGGGAACTTTACAGGGTTTGTGCGCGACTTCGTAACATTCGGTACCATTCAAACCAATCTCGGCATTCTTACCAGTGACCTTAATATGAAGTTGCCTGCAAAGCAGGAGCCTATCTATTCAGGGACCATTGCCACCGATTATTTTAAGCTGGGCGATTTCCTGGGAGACAGTAAGATAGGAATTGTAGCACTCAACGGGTCAGTAAAAGGAAAAGGATTCAATATAAAAACACTGCAAACAGATATAGATGGCAAGATCCGCTTTGCCGATTACAATGGCTACCGCTATAACAATATCGTGCTGAAAGGCAAGCTGGATAAAAAAAGATTTGACGGGCAGGCATCCATCGACGACCCTGAAGCTCAACTGACACTGAACGGGGTTATCGACTTCAATAATGCAGAGGAGCCGACTTTCAATTTCCTTGCAGAAGTACAAAAAGCCAATCTCAAAAAACTGAACCTGACCAATGATGACCTTGCCTTTGCAGGTAAGTTCAACCTCGATTTCACTGGCAACAGCATTGATAATTTCCTGGGGCATGCAAGCATCACGGATGCTTCTTTATCTAAAGATGGCAATCCACTCCCCTTTGATTCGCTCATCGTTTCATCAGCTTATATCAATGGAATAAAAACGCTTACAGCCCGCTCCAATGAATTTGAAGCAGACATCGCAGGCAACTTCAGTATTCTTGACCTGCCCGATGCATTTAAGTTATTCCTGAATAAATATTACCCGGCCTATGTGCAACCGCCGAGCAAATTGCCGGAAAACGATTCACTCACTTTCAATATCACTACCAAGTATATCGACCAGTATATAAAACTGATTGATAGCAGTCTTGCGGGCTTTGACAACAGCCATATTTATGGTAATGTACACACGGGCAATAACCAGCTCAATCTCAATGTGGAAATACCACAGTTCAAATACCAGAAATACAATTTTGACGATTTCCGGTTAACTGCCAAAGGCACAGCAGACAGCCTTTCCGTATTTGGATCGGTCACCAATATCAATGTCAGCGACAGCCTCAATGTGCCACTGGCGATCTTCCGGGTGGAAGCACATAATGATACATCGCTGGTGAAATTGTATACAGGAGCCAACCAGGCCATTAACCGGGCCAATATTAATGCGCGCGTATTAACGTTCAACAATGGCGTGAAAATAGAAATGCAGCCGTCTTCTTTTGTGGTGAACAGTAAAACCTGGACCATTGAGGAGAATGGGGAACTGGAATTCCGGAATAATATACCGGCCAGCGGCCAATTGGTGCTTCGGGAAAACAACCAGGAAGTAAGGATGAGGACCAAGCCTTCTGAAACCGGCGACTGGAATGATCTGCTGGTAGAACTGAAAAAGATCAACGTAGGTGATTTCGCACCCTTCTTTATGCCGCACAACAGGCTGGAAGGCCTTGTTTCAGGTAATATCCTGGTGGAAGACCCGATGAACAATATGTATATCTCTTCCAAAGATATAGTGGCGGAGAGCGTCCGGCTCGATAATGACTCCATCGGGAATGTGACCGCAAGCCTCTCCTATGAGAACAAAACAAAAGAGCTGAAAGTAAATGGTAATACGGTCAATGTCGACAATAATTTATCTTTTGATGTCAACCTCTTCCTGAGCACACCGGAGGAACAACAGAAAAACCAGATCGCTCTAAAAGCAAATCATTTCCAACTAAGCATACTCGAACGTTTTTTGGGTACTTTATTTACCAATATCTCGGGATATGTTACCGGTGATTTCACTTTGCATGGCGAGCTAAGCAAATTACAGATCACAGGCAAAGGGCGATTGCAGGATGCAGGCATGAAAGTTATTTTTACCCAGTGCTTTTATAAGATCCAGGATACTGACCTGGAACTGAAACCTACCGAAATTGATCTGAGCGGTATAGTGCTGAAAGATACAGTTACAGGCAACCCCGTATATCTCACCGGCACCATCCAGCACAATGCGTTCAGGGATATGTTCTTTGATCTCACCGTATCAACCCGCAAACCCAATACTACCGGGCCGGAAAACAACCGTCCTATTCTTGTATTGAATACAACGTATAATGATAACCAGCAATTCTATGGCAGGGTAAAAGGTACAGGCTCCTTCTCTCTATCAGGCCCGCAATCGGAGCTCTTTATGAAGATCGATGCCATTGCCTCTACCAGCGATAGCAGCGTGGTTACCATTCCATCGTCCAAAGCCAGGGAATCGGGTATTGCTGATTTCCTGGTGGAAAGAAAATACGGGCGGGAAATGAGCGATAGCAGCCTCAATACAGGCGCAGGCAATATCACTTATGACGTGGATCTTACTGCCAATCCTATGGTAACAGTAAAAGTGATACTCGATGATCTGACAGGTGATAAAATAGAAGGCAGAGGATCAGGATCATTGAATATACATTCCGGCACCACGGAAAAACTGAGTATGCGAGGCAGTTTTGACATTGAAGAAGGAAGCTATCTTTTCACCTTCCAGTCGTTCTTCAAGAAACCATTCGTGATCAAAAAAGGATCTGTCAATAATATTTCGTGGAGCGGCGATCCTTACGATGCAAAGATCAAGTTTGAAGCAATGTACACTGCAGAGAACGTAAGTTTTGCCCCTCTCGCAAGTGCATTGAATTTTGATAATGCTTATGCAAGATTAAGAGAAGATGTGTATGTGGTCGTTGATCTTTCCGGCGACCTGTTTTCGCCCGACTTTAAATTCACCCTGGAATTCCCTCCAAATAGTAAAGTGAACAGCGATTTCTCTGTGGCTTCCAATATTGAACAAATGGAGAAGAACGAGAATGAGATCAACCGCCAGGTCACTTACCTGATCGTGTTCAACAGTTTTGCGCCGCCTGAAACTGCTACTACCAATACCGGTGGATTCGGCTCTGCCATCAATGAACTGACCTATAATACCATTTCCAGTTTGTCTGGTCTGTTTTTTAACGAGATCAATAAAAAATTGAACAGCGAACTATCCAAAATCCTGAAGACCGACAATATCAGCATTAACTTCAGCGGTTCTGTGTATAACCGCAACCTGCTTGATCAGCAAAGCAATAACAATTTTAATATCAACCAGAGCAATTTTAATGTGAACGTGCCGATCTCTTTGTTCAAAGACCGTTTTATTGTAACACTGGGAAGTACGCTGGATGTACCCTTACAGGCTACCATCCAGCAAAACGTGCAGTTTCTTCCTGATGTAACAGCAGAATGGCTGATCAATCAAAGTGGTACGATCCGTGCAAGCTTTTTCTACCGGCAAAACCTCGACTATCTTACCACCAGCAGCACCGGCGCAGCAAGAACACAAAGGTCAGGGGCCAGCATCGCTTACCGGAAAGAATTCGATAACCTTACCGATTTCTTTGGAGGAAAGAAAAAGAGGAAAGGGAATAGAAATGATTCTATACCCCCTCCTCCAAAACCTGTTGCTGACAGCACAAAGAAAAATCCTTCAAACTAAGTTGACTTTAGACTTCGTCTCAAGACTCCCGACTCAACTCATGTCCCAACTTATCTCTCTTTGTCTGTAAATATTTTTCATTATGCGGGTTAGGGTGGATCTGGATAGGAATGTTTTCCACGATCTCCAGTCCATACCCGATCAGCCCTACGCGTTTCCTGGGATTATTGCTCATCAAACGCAGTTTGGTGATACCCAGCGAGCGGAGGATCTGGGCGCCTACGCCATAATCGCGCTGGTCCATCTGGAAGCCAAGATGCAGGTTTGCTTCAACAGTGTCCATACCTTCTTCCTGGAGGCGGTATGCTTTTAATTTATTAAGCAGGCCAATACCGCGGCCTTCCTGGTTCATATAAAGGATCACCCCCTTCCCTTCTTTTTGTACCATTTCCATGGCTTTATGCAGTTGCTCCCCGCAATCGCAGCGGAGCGAGCCAAGGATATCGCCAGTGAAACAGGATGAGTGCACACGGGTAAGTACGGGCTCATCTTTTGCCCACTCGCCTTTTATAAGGGCCAGGTGCTCGTTCACGGAATTCTTTTCCTTGAAAGCGACCAGCTTAAAGTCGCCATATTTGGTAGGCATGTCCACGCGAACGATTTCTTCGATCAGGGAATCGCGTTTTATCCTGTATTCTATAAGGTCCTTTATGGAAATAAGCCGGAAATCGAATTTTTTTGCCACTTCGATCAGTTCGGGAAGCCGGGCCATGCTGCCGTCGTCGTTCATGATCTCTACCAGCACTCCGCCATAAGGAGCGGGAAAACCGGCCAGCCGGGCCAGGTCAACAGCAGCTTCAGTATGCCCTGCCCTTCTGAGCACACCGCCCTTTTTGGCACGTAAAGGAAAAATATGGCCGGGACGGCCTAAGTCCTTGGAATCCAGGAAGGGATCAATCAGCGCCTGGATGGTTTTTGCCCGGTCATGGGCTGAAATACCGGTTGTGCAGCCATTGCCCAGCAGATCAACCGAAACTGTAAAAGCAGTTTCATGAAGGGCTGTATTATTGCTGACCATGAGCTCAAGCCCGAGTTCATCACAACGGTCTTCCGGCAGCGGCACGCAGATCAGTCCGCGGCCATGCTTACTCATAAAATTGACTATTTCAGGGGTTATATTGGCTGCGGCTGTAATAAAATCGCCTTCATTTTCACGGTCTTCATCATCTACGACCACTACCATTTTGCCATTCCGGATATCCCGGATCGCATCCTCTATGGAATCGAACATACAGTGTAATTTTTACAAAGGTAATAAACAAAGAAAGGAAGCGAAAGTTGGCTTGAAAACAAGCATAACATTTAGCCGCTTAGTGACCAGGAGGGTATGTATAAGTACAAAACTGCTAAAGAACAAAAGCAGCATAAACCCCTAGCAGACTGTCCTTCACGGGTATTATAGCGTGACAATTTGTTAATATTTTGGCTATATTTAGTAATGGAATAATCCCTTTCTTTGCACCACAATCACGAAAATTTAACTAATATGCTTAAGAGACTCACACAATCGCTTGTGTTGTTGTTGGCTATTCCTTTTGCCTTATTGGCTCAAGAAACGAACAGTAGTATAGGCGGTACTGTAAAGGGTTCGAACAATGAACCTCTCGTAGGAGCTACAATTACAGCGACTCACGTACCTACAGGAACACTTTACCGGGTAATTTCGCGCAGCGGCGGCAGCTTCAATATAAACAATATGCAGCCCGGCGGTCCTTATTCCATCACTTTCTCCTTTGTTGGTTTCACTCCCGAAACAAGAAACGATGTTTTCCTCACACTTGGAGACAAGGCAAACTTTAATATAGTACTTCCAGATGCTACCGGCAACCTGACAGAGGTTGTTGTGGCAGCCAGAAGGACAGGAAATGCCGGCCGTGTAGGCACTGAAACAGCTATCGGCAGAGATAAAATAAACGGCATTCCTACGGTTAACAGAAACCTGAATGACTACCTCAGATATACCCCCCAGGCTAAAGTGACTTCAGACGGAGCAGGTATCTCTATCGCAGGTCAGAACAACCGCTTTAATGCCTTTTATATTGATGGTGCCATTAATAATGACGTGTTTGGTATTGCCGCATCCGGTACAAACGGTGGCCAGGCCAATATCAACCCCATTTCTATCGACGCTATCGATCAGTTCCAGGTAGTTATATCCCCTTATGACGCTTCGATCGGTGGTTTCACCGGTGGTGGTATCAATGCTACAACCCGTTCCGGAACAAATACCGTTACAGGATCTGTATGGGGATATTACAGGAACGAAAAGCTTGCCGGTAAAACACCTGGTGTTCCCAAAGCAAATGCTACCCGCCTCGCACCTTTCAAAAACCAGCTTTATGGTTTCAGGGTTGGCGGACCGATCATCAAAAACAAACTCTTCTTCTTCTTATTGGGAGAATACCAGAAAGAAGAGCGTCCACAGCCATTTGACATGAGCACTTACCGCGGAAATGGCAATATCGATTCAGTGAACAAATTAGCTAACTACTTAAGGAATACATTCGGCTATGAGCCAGGCACTTTCCTGGACAACCCCGAAAAAGTAAAAGCGACCCGTATCACTGCAAAAGTTGACTGGAACCTTAACAGTGCCAATAAACTTACCTTCAGCTACCGTTACAATGATGGTGAGCGGTATAACACTTCTTCCAGCAGCACTACTTCTATCAATTTCTATAACAACGGTTATATCTTCCCTACCACTACTCACACAGCGACTGCTGAGTTGAGAAGTACTTTCAAACGTGGCAGCACCAACCGTTTCCTGTTGACCTATACCAATGTACTGGATGACAGAAACCCGATCGGACAGCCATTCCCACGGGTAACGATCAACGATGGTTCAGGCCGTTATGTATTCGGAACTGAGAATTTCTCCGGCGCTAACCTGCTGGCTCAGAAAAACTGGACACTGTATGATGCCTTCAAGATCAACCTGGGCAAACATGCAATGACAATCGGTACTGACAACCTTTACAGTGATGCCAAAAACGTATTCATCCGTGATAACTTCGGAACCTATACGTATGCCAACCTGAATGCTTTCATGACAGGTCAGAACCCTACCCGTTATCAACGCAGCTTCTCTCTGTTGGATAACAACAATGAAAAAGGTACAGCATCCGCTGCAGCATTCAAATACCTCAACCTTGCATTCTTCGTTAATGATGAGGTCAGGTTAACTGATCGCTTTACGCTGAACCTGGGTGTTCGTATGGACAAAACTGAATTCCTGACAACACCAAGAACAGACGCTTTCTTCAACGATTCAGCCATTGCTAAAATCTCTCCTTACTACGACCTCCGTGGCGCACGTTCAGGACAGATTGCCAATGTGCCCTGGTCAGTTTCTCCAAGGGTTGGATTTACTTACCGCATACCTGAAGAAAGAATCACTATCCGTGGTGGTGTTGGTCTGTTCACAGGACGTATGCCGCTTGTATGGCCTGGTGGCGTATACAACAACAATGGTGTGAGTGTTGGAGGTATTGACCCTACAGCAGCACAGATCTCTTCTGTTCCTGCTCCGTTCTTCAGACCTGACCCATACAATCAGTATACTTCTGCTGATTTCGGAATCAGCCTAGCTAACTCCAAAGGTCAGATGGACCTGATGGCAAAAGAGTTCAAACTGCCTAAGATTTTCCGTACATCACTCGCAGTTGACAAACAACTGGGCAAAGGATGGACAGTAACAGTTGAAGGTTTATTCACCAAGAACCTGCAAGAAATATACTACCAGAACGTAAACATTCTGCCTCCGACCATGACATCTGTTGGAGCAGGTTCAAGAAATGTATATTCTTTCAGCGGTACTCCTGCTAATATTCCACTTCGTTCTTCCGGTGCTAACCCCTACACAGGTATTTACCTGTTGTACAATAACCCAGGTAAAAAAGGCTACTCTTATAACATAAGCGCTTCTATTGATAAAGCCTTCCGCGATGGCTGGGCCTTCAATGCCAACTGGGTATATGGCAACTCTATCGTAAACAACGAAACTACCAGCTCTCAGAACAACTCTCAGTGGAATACCATGGAGACTGTTCAGGGAAGAAACTTTGTAGTTCGCTCTACATCTGACTTCGATCTGGGACATCGCATCAGTGCATATGTATCCAAGAAGTTCAGCTACCTGAAAAACAAAATGGCTACAACTGTCAGCCTTGTTTACAATGGTCAGCAGGGAGCACCATTCAGCTATATCTACTCTAACAGCATGATCGGTGATAATGGCCGCAGCACTTTTGGTGATCTGATCTACGTTCCCACTTCTTCAGATATACAATCAATGGTATTCCTGAGCAACACAGTGAACAACGTAACGTACACACCAGCAGATCAGCGTCAGATGCTGGATGACTATATCGCAGGAAACAAATACCTGAGCAAACGCAGAGGACAGTTTGCTGAACGTAACGGTTCAAGATTGCCTTTCACCCATGTAATTGATCTGCAGGTTCAGCAGGACTTCAATATTAAACTGGGAGGCAAAACTTACACTGTACAAGTGAGCTACAACGTATCCAACTTCACCAATATGCTGAACCGGAACTGGGGTAAAACTTACTTCCTGAACTTCGATCAGTATTCATTGATACAGTTTGCAGGATATGTTTCTGCCAACAATCTCACACCTCAATACAGGTTCAACCCTCAAACAGGTACACCATGGGGCCTGAGCACAAGCTCTGTTCCAGGATTGAGTGCGAGGTATATCAGCCAATTGGGGCTCCGTATCAACTTCTAATTTAATCTCATATAGCAAAAGCCGGCGACCTCAATCGCCGGCTTTTTTGTTGCTGGCAATGAAACAACTATTGCCGGAGAAAGCTGGGATAGCTCCTATCTTTGCCCTATAACGATCTGTAAATATGAATATCGAATTCAACCGCAATGAAGACAGCATGAAGCTGTCGCTCAGCCACCGGCAGCAAAAGCTGGACAAGATCTATGAAGGGGGCGGCAAAAAAGCGCAGGTAAAACAGCAGGAAAAAAATAAGCTTACACCACGGGAAAGGATCGCATACCTCGTGGATAAAGACGCTCCTTTTATCGAGATCGGTGCTTTTGCCGGCTATGGCATGTATGAAGAACAGGGTGGTTGCCCTGCAGGCGGCACAGTAGCAGGAATCGGTTATGTGAGCGGTCGCCAATGTGTGATACTGGCCAATGACCAGACAGTGAAAGCCGGGGCCTGGTTTCCCATCACCGGCAAGAAAAACCTGCGCCTGCAGGAAATAGCGATGGAAAATCATTTACCGGTCATTTACCTTGTAGACAGTGCCGGGGTATACCTTCCCTTGCAGGATGAAATATTCCCCGACAAAGAACATTTCGGACGCATATTCCGTAACAATGCCAGGATGAGCGGCATGGGCATTACGCAGATCGCTGCAGTGATGGGCGCCTGTGTGGCTGGCGGCGCTTATCTCCCCATTATGAGCGATGAAACACTGATGGTGGAAAATAACGGTTCTATATTCCTGGCGGGACCATATCTCGTGAAAGCAGCAATCGGAGAAGATATTGATACGGAAACGCTGGGCGGCGCTGTAACACACACAGAAATATCCGGCATTGCCGATTATAAATTCAAGACCGAGCAGGAATGTCTTGACCAGGTAAAAAAGATCATGTCCATGCTGGGCGAGAAGGGAAAAGCAGGGTTTGACCGTACCGCGGCTGCCTCACCCCAAAAAGACCCGCAGGACCTGTATGGACTTTTCCCGGCTGATGGAAAGCCTTATGATATAGTAGATATCATTGAACGCATTGTAGACAATTCTGCATTTGAACAATTCAAAGAGGATTATGGCAAAACGATCGTGTGCGGTTATGCCCGCATCGATGGATGGGCTGTAGGCATTGTAGCCAACCAGCGTAAAATCGTCAAAAGCAAAAAAGGTGAAATGCAGATGGGCGGAGTGATTTATAATGACAGCGCCGATAAAGCAGCCCGTTTTATCCTGAACTGCAACCAGAAAAAAATACCGCTTGTTTTCCTGCAGGATGTGACCGGCTTTATGGTCGGCAGTCGCAGTGAGCATGCAGGCATCATAAAAGACGGTGCCAAACTGGTGAATGCTGTAGCCAATTCTGTTGTTCCGAAAATCACCATCATCATTGGGAATTCTTATGGAGCCGGCAATTATGCCATGTGTGGCAAAGCTTATGACCCACGGTTTATTTACGCCTGGCCTTCAGCTAAAATTGCGGTGATGGGTGGCGACCAGGCCGCGAAAACGCTTTTGCAGATACAGGTGGCTGGCATGAAAGCAAAAGGAAAAGAAGTAACAGCAGCACAGGAACAGCAATTGCTGGATGAAATAAAAGGGCGTTATGAGAAACAAACCTCTCCTTATTATGCCGCTGCCCGCTTATGGGTTGATGACATCATCGATCCTATTGATACAAGAAAATTAATTTCAGAAGGAATAAAAGCAGCAGATCACAATCCATTTATGGGAGAATTGAAAACAGGAGTATTCCAGGTTTAAGACAAGCCTTATCATTTGCACAGAAACAGTAATCATTAAATGAGCGATATCACTATATACACCGATGGGTCTTCCCGCGGCAATCCCGGCCCCGGCGGATACGGCACTATATTAATGGCAGGTCAACACCGCAAAGAATTATCCCAGGGCTACCGGCTCACTACCAACAACCGGATGGAACTGATGGCTGTGATAGCCGGCTTGCAGGCTTTAAAGAAAGAAGGGATGAAGGTCACTGTTTACTCCGACAGTCAGTATGTTGTAAAAGCAGTGGAACAGGGGTGGTTGAAGAACTGGATAGCTACCAATTTCAAAGGCGGAAAAAAGAATAAAGACCTGTGGACGATCTTCCATCGCCTTTCACAAAAGCACCAGATCAGGTTTATCTGGGTAAAAGGCCATGCAGACAACCCTTATAACAATCGCTGCGATGTGCTTGCTACCACAGCGGCCGATGGAAAGAACCTGTTGCCGGATACAGGATATGAGAGCGAAAAAGATTCCCTTTTTTCCTGAAGCCTGATTTTTTAATTAAACAACATGAACTTAAAAAACGCGCTTTGCTCCTGGAGCGGAGGAAAAGACAGTTGTTTTGCTTTAATAAAAGCGAAAGCGGCAGGTTATTCACCTAAAGTGTTGCTGAATGTATTGAATGAAAAAGGAAAGATCTCCCGCTCGCATGGTATACCCTCTGCCATATTGCGGCAACAGGCTGCCGAGGCAGGCTTGCCGGTGAAGCTGATCAGCAGTTCATGGAATGATTATGAAAAGAATTTCACTGACGCATTAAAATCCCTGAAAGAAGAATATCAACTCAGCCATGCCGTGTTCGGGGACATAGACCTGCAAGCACACCGCGATTGGGAAGAAAAAGTGTGTGCAGCAGCGGGACTGGAAGCAGTATTGCCACTCTGGCTGCAAAACCGGAAAGAACTGGTGCTGCAAATGCTGGATGCTGGCATTGAAACCATGATCGTAAGCTGTAATGAAATAATGGGCGAACGCTTTATCGGGCAAACTCTTACTCCTGCATTGGTGGATGAACTGGAATCAATGGGCATTGATGCCTGCGGTGAGAATGGAGAGTTTCATACGCTGGTACTGAATTGCCCTTTGTTCCAAAAAAGGATCAATGCAACCGTAAAGGAAAAAGTGTTGCATGAGAAATACTGGTTCGGAATGCTTGAATAAGCTACATAGACACAACAGATAAAAAAGAGGGTGTCTCAAAGTATGAGACACCCTCTTTATAAAAAATAAGATTATCCTTAAGCTTCAGACTTCAAAACAGCCGGTTTGAAGAAATAGTTCCTGACAAGGACGAAAGCTCCGAAAAGCAATCCGCTGAAGAACAGGTCACCCAACAACTGGTTACCATAAAATCCATTGATCAGGCCATAATCCCTGTAGAAAGCAAGGGCATCACCGTAGCAAAGCATCAGCCCATCAAATGTTTTAGGCCTCTGCAATCCTGCACCAGCAACCCAAACACCGAAATTCGAAACCACGAAAAAGATCAGTGATCCGCTGACTGTAAAGCCTACTACATTTTTAAAGTTGATCTTTTTCATCAGCATACCGTAGAATGTGATGCCCACAAACAGTATATAAGTGAATAACTGACCTTCATAAAAGCCCTGGATAGAGCTTAGGCCGTTTGTATATAATATCTCATACAGTGTGTCGGAGATCAGCAGGGAAAGCAGGGGCAGCAATACAGCCAAACGTTTGTCGCGGATCACAGCGCCACCGAAAAGGGCCATGGCCATCTGTGGTGCAAAACCAAAAGGACGGCTATCCCAACTGCGGTAGAGAGAAGCTGTAACCAGTAATATTACAAATGCCCAGATTGTTGATTTATTCAGTTTCATGGTCAATATTTTTTCCTGGGTCCCAGGATAAGCAAAAATAAAACAATTACGCTAATCTCACTATATGGGATTTCAGCTCATTTTTAGGTGTTTTCCCACTAAGACAACAAAGAGCACAAAGGATTTATTATTTCTTTATGCTCTTTGTTGCCTTAGTGGGAAGATATTGAGTGGGGAATCCCCGACTAACTCTATGGTTGTGGGACTGTAGCTTTAAAAACAAGGCTATCTTCCAATGCCTTCAACTGTGTGTTTTTAGCAGGAAAAAGTACTGCAGATGGCTCCCCTATCCTGACCTCTACTGTTCCATGCTGGCTGCTTACCTGCACAGCTCCTTTTACGAGCAGTAATATATCTGTGGTAAGAATATCCAGCGATGCAGTATTGCCTTTTTTAAGTTCCAGGGAACTGAGCTCAAAATCAGGGGCAGGGGTTTTATAAACAATTTCCGGCCCTTTCTTATCTCCATTCAATATGACCGGGTAGGTGGCTTCACATTTCACGTGCTTCAGCAATTCCTTTACATCAATATGCTTATTGGTAAGTCCTCCACGCAATACATTATCTGAACTTGCCATGATCTCGATATTCTGCCCTTCCAGGTAAGCATGCGGCACACCAGCATCCTGGAAAACAGCCTGACCTTTTTCTACCTGCACAAGATTGAACAGGTATACCGAAAATATTCCCCTATCGGTCTTGCCAGGTTGGGAAAAAGTAATTGTTCCTTTAGCAGCCCAGTAATCGGGGCTGGATTTTTCCAGTTTGCCGGCCTCATACAATGGAAGGATGCGGCTAAGTAAAGGATTGAGCCGGTCATTCACTTCTTCCTGTGGCATTTCCATTACCAGTTTATATAAGCCTGTGTAACCATCTTTCTCAAAAACAGGAAGCAGGAAAGTTAGTTCAGGAGTTTGCGTCAGCACCTGCTTCATGCTATCAGGTGGGCGGAAGCCATGCAAAAGCCAGAATTCACCCATGGCCACCATCAGTTCGGGCTTATGGTTGTTGTCTTTATAATTGCGTTGGGGAGAATCGAGCGGCACGCCAAGCGCATTTTCTGCAGCAAAATCCTTTTCCGCTTCCGCTTTGGAAGGATGCACCTGGATAGAAAGCATGTCCCGTACATCGAGCGCTTTCAGCAGGTAAGGCATATTGCCAAACCGCTGGCTTACATAGCCCCCTAAAACCTTATCTCCTTCCTGTGCGATATAATCACGCAGCAAAAGGGCTGTATTATCCGGGAAAACCACCTTACAATCAGCTTGCGGGTGAACACCCAGCCAGTATTCTGCATAAGGCTTTCCTTTTTCGTTTAAAACATCAAGCAAAGCCGGTATAAAAACGTTGCCGCCCCAGTCATAATGCTTTACAGTTCCTGTTAATTTCCCAATGTCCTGCATATTGAAGCTTTTACCTTTCTTATATAAAAGGTAAAGATACACTATGGCATTACATAATGAGTTTGGAAAAGAAGGAGAAAAAATGGCCGTGGCCTGGCTAAAGGAAAAAGGCTACGAAATTTTACATATCAATTGGCGGTATTCCCATTATGAGATCGATATTATAGCAAGAAAGAACAGCATTCTTCATATCATCGAAGTAAAATGCAGGAAATTTTTCCCTGGCGTTTGTCCGGAAGAAAAAGTTACCCGTAAAAAATTCAAGCATCTTCAGCGGGCTGCCAATAGATTCCTGGCACTTTATCCGGGATATAAATGGATACAATATGATATCCTGGCTATAACCGTATACAGAAATAAAGAGGCAGAATACTTTTTATTGCAGGATGTATTTCTATGACTACGGTATACGCGTCATCATTTTCTCTACCAGCTTATAGGTTGCCGGACAATACTCGACATTCTGCTTATGTACATGCACATAATCTTTCATTTTCTTTGGCAGATGTGGGAATCCTGCACAATCAGCAGGGCGGATAGCGTAAATACTGCATTTATTATCCTTGAGATTGAGAAACTGGCAGGGCTCGGTCTTATTGATCCAGTCCCTATCACCACCCCTCTCCTTTTTTAACCATTGCTTCGCGAACTCTTCAGGGGTTTGACCAAAATGTTTGGAGATCCTTTTCAGATCGGCCTTATTAAAAGTAGGCGTCATTGTCTTGCAGCAGTTGGCACAGGAAAGGCAATCCACTTCCTGCCACACTTCCTTTTCAACTGCAACAGTCAATTTTTCAAGCCCACGCGGTGGTTGCTTTTCCAGTTTCGACAGAAAACGTCTGAAACGCCCTTTGTTTTTCAGGGCTGTCTTTTTAAATGCACGGAGATTAAAGGGTTTCATTTCGCTCATACCGCCGAAGATACTACTAAAAGGATAACACAATTCACAACTTAAATCGGGGAGATAAAATTAAGTTTTGTGCAGGGGCTTACTGTAAGTTAATGTAGTGCCGTTCAAAAAATTATTTCCTCCCGAAGCGGCTCATTGGTTATTTTTGTTTCCCTCACTAAACCAATAAAATATGAGAATAGTTCTTTTGCTCGTTGTCTCCGTATCCATCGCATGGGCCTTTAGTTCCTGCAAATCTGCTGGCGGCCCGCCTTCTTTCTGCGATACTATTTGCTTGAAAGACAGTCTTAAATTTGTAGACGACGCGCACCCCCTGAAACCTTATGTGTATATCAGTGCTGCAAATTGCAATGCTGACACTATCGCCTGGAGCTACAGTGGTATGGGTGATAACCGTAAACTGGGTATACCTGATCTTGTTGGCGCCCCTGTAAAACTGACCCCCCAGGCCGTTAGTTGCTTTATTAAAGATACCAGCTATGCATGGGTGGCTTTTAATGATTGCAGCAATGGCCGCGGTTATCTTCTGAAAATTCCTTTCAATGGACGCGACCCGCTTGGCCGCAAAACCAGCGCCATTAATTCATTTGATCCCAAATTTGCCGTTGCCCAAGGACTCATCGCCTATTCAGACCGCGGCAATCTTTTTGTAGAAGAAATGACTACCGGCAAACAGGCTATGATGACCTTCGGACAAAAGCTGGATATTGATTATGATGCAATACATGAATTTATTGATTCAGTAAATATTACACCCACCAGTATCTGGGCCAAAGTAAAGATCGGTGATGAATGGCAGGTCAAATCAAAAAACATTGAGCTGAAATAAAGTGCCAACTATAAACGCTTATTATGTGGGAGGCTTACAAAAAAGGATTCAAAGCCTATCTGCAACTGGAAAAATCACTGGCTGATAATTCCATTGAAGCCTACCTGCGGGATATTGACAAGCTAACGCAATACCTGCAGGAGGCTTCTTCTTTAAAGAATCCCGGCGATATCGAGCTGAAAGAACTGCAGCAGTTCCTGAAATGGATCACGGAGCTTGGGATGACACCTACTTCACAGGCCAGGATCATTTCCGGCATCAAATCCTTTTATAAATATTGCTTGCTGGAAAACATTGCACGCATTGACCCCACTATCTTACTGGAAGCACCCAAACTGAAGAGGGCTTTACCGGATGTTTTAAGCTATGACGAAATAGAAGCTATTATTTCACAACTGGATCTCAGCAAGCCTGAAGGAGGAAGAAACAAGGCCATCCTGGAAACCATGTACAGTTGCGGATTGCGGGTGAGCGAGGTCGTAAACCTGAAACTTTCACAACTCTATCTCGATGTCGGCTTTATCCGTGTGCTGGGTAAAGGCGACAAGGAAAGACTGGTGCCTATCGGCAGCAGTGCCATCAAATATCTCACACTTTATATAAAACAGATAAGAGTGCACACGCAGCCCAAGCCAGGGAATGAAGACATTGTGTTCCTGAATAACCGGGGCAGCAAATTATCCAGGGTAATGATCTTTCTTATCATTAAAGAACTGGTGAAAAAAGCAGGCATTCATAAAACCGTATCACCGCATACATTCCGGCATTCCTTTGCTACCCACCTGGTGGAAGGCGGTGCTGATCTTCGTGCAGTACAGGAAATGCTGGGGCATGAGAGTATTACGACAACAGAAATATATACTCACCTGGACAGGGAGTTTTTGAGAAAGACACTCGAGAATTTCCATCCCGCGTTTAATAATAGTCGCCCTGCGTAGAAGGATCGCAAAGGGCGCAAAGGATACGCAAGGAGCGCAACGTGGCGTTCTTTGCGTATCCTTTGCGCCCTTTGCGATACAGACAATCCCAGGAACTGCTACCGGATCACGAGTTTCTCTCCAAATGCCTTTCCACTTTTCTTGTTCTTCAAGCTGACGATATAATTACCCGCAGACATAAAAGGAAGTTCTATGTTCATTACTTTAGCTTCTGCATCAATCCATATCTTTTTCTGAAAAGCCTGTTTGCCGTCAAGACTGGTCACAAGTATATCATAATACCCCTCCTTTAATTTATTGATCAGTTCAATATTCAAACTGCTTCCCGGAGCAAGGGGATTAGGAAACATCTTAAAATGGCTGGATGCAGAATCCATGATTGCAGGAATGAGCATAGGAGTTTTTTTAAGTATGATCGCAGGTGCTCTTTTTTTTACAGCAACAACAGTAACATCCCCAAGTATCATATCAGCATATTCAAGACGTATGACCGGGATAATAGTTCCCTTTTTAAGATCAACCTGGATGCTGGCGGTTTCATAACCGATATAGGAGACCTTAAGCAGGATCAGCGGCTCTCCTTCATTTATCGTAAGCCTGAAATATCCGGCACTGTCGGCTGCTGTGCCCTGTGAAGAATTTTCACGCCATATACTGGCATAGCCAATGCCATTTCCTTCAGCATCCACTACCCTGCCCTCCAGCACTTTTTTAGAAAGCTCCGGTGTTTGTGTATTCTTTTCTGTTGGTTTATTTTCCTGTTCTATCAATAAAGTACCGGGCTTCGCAGACACTTTTCCTTTAACCTGTTGAGCATATCCCTTATACGAAAACAAAACAGCCGGCAGGGCAATCTGGAATAAATATTTAATCCAGGGGATCCGCTTCTGAGGGATAGCCAGGTCAGTCTCCAATTGTTCTTTTCGGAATCTTCCGCAAACCGATATGTCTGGTTTCCGGAAAAAAACTGCCAGCTTTTCATCACTCATCCCTGTAAAATCTATTACTTTCTTTTGACAGGAATCACAGAACCTGCCTTGTTCCACCGTGCTCATTTTGTCCCAGCTTTCATGGCAGGGTTCGGAAATGGTTAATTGGATATGTTTAGCCATAAAAAGTTATTAGATGATGGACTTGTTTTTGCATAAAAGGAGCCGGTAAATACCGGCCCCGTATCACTAACCGGCTGTTAGATGATTATTTTCAATAGGAGGCCTTCAACACACAATGACATTAACATAAAAATCAGGTTTATCTTTTGCCAACTTCTTCTGAAGAAACCACAGGTTTTTCTTTTGCCAGCAGCTTTGCATTGTCTACCAGCCGGATAAATTCACTTCTATATCCCTCCTCATCCACTCCCCGGGCGCCTTTGGCCAAACTGATCACCTGGTCAAACGAAGCATTCCCTTTGAATTCTGATTGGCGCAGCAGCAATCCCAACTCCGCCACAGAAGCTGCAAAACGGAAATTGTCAGAAGTCCTGTTCAACGGCAACCCTTCATTCTTTACAGCTTTTTCCAGCAACCGGCTGTTGTTGCCATCCGGTGCTTTGTAGCGGAATTTCACTGTAAACATTTCATCACCTGATGAGGTGATTGAGGGTTGACCCTTTCCTTTCTGATATTTCAGCGGGTCAACTGTAGCAAGAAAATCGCTCTTCACTCCTACTGGTATGATCTCATACAATGCCGTCACGGTATGTCCACTGCCTAATTCGCCGGCATCTTTTTTATCATCGTTGAAATCTTCTTTAGCAAGCATCCTGTTTTCATAACCGATGAGGCGGTAACCCTGCACAATAGCAGGATTGAATTCCACCTGTAGTTTTACATCTTTTGCAATGGTGAATAAAGTACCCCCGAATTCATTGACCAAAACTTTCTTCGCTTCGCTAAGGCCATCGATATAGGCATGATTGCCATTTCCTTTATCTGCCAGCTTCTGCATTTTATTGTCTTTATAATTTCCCATGCCATAACCCAATACTGTCAGGAACACACCTGTTTTACGTTCTTCTTCTATCAGCTTCTCCATTGCAGCATCACTGCTTTCACCTATGTTAAAATCCCCGTCAGTGCAAAGTATCACGCGATTGTTACCACCTTTTACCAGGAATTCATTGGCTGTTTTGTAAGCCAGGCGGATGCCTTCGCCGCCCGCTGTGGAGCCGCCTGCATTAAGATTATCGATCGCATCTTTTATTTTGATCTTGTCGCTGCCGGAAGTTGGCTTCAACACCAGGCCTGCTGCACCTGCATACACTACAATAGCCACTTTGTCCTGTTCTCTTAACTGATCAACGAGCATTTTCATCGAAGCTTTTACCAGCGGAAGTTTATCCGGATCGTCCATTGAGCCTGATACATCGATCAGGAATACGAGGTTGGATGCAGGCAGATTTCCTGCAGCTATCTTTTTTCCCTGCAAGCCGATCAGCACCAGCTTATGGTCCTTATTCCAGGGAGCATCGGATATTTCTGTGTTGATGGAAAATGGATGTTCGCCAGCAGGTTGAGGATAATCATACTTGAAATAATTGATCATTTCCTCTATACGAACAGCACCGGAAGGAGGCAACTGTCCCTGGTTCAAAAAGCGGCGTACATTGCTGTAAGATGCAGCATCCACATCGATAGAAAAAGTGGAAAGCGGGTTATCTGATGTTTTAAGAAAACGGGTTTCATTGATCGCATCGTAGTCTTCTGTATTGAAATGAACCGGCGCCTGGTCCCTATATCCACCATTACGACTATAGCCAGCATTACCGTTGAGCGCAACTCCAGCAATTCTTCCCTGCAAAGCCTTCTGCTGGCTTTGTTGCAGATACCCACTGGTTGGTGATATCCGTGTTTCATAGTTAGCCGTTTCATCTTTCAGTCCATAGCCTACAACCACTACTTCCTCCAGATTTTCAGTGTGAAAGGCCAATGAAACATTTATTTCGGTCCTGCCTTTGACCTTTACTTCCTTCGATTTAAAACCAACTGCAGAAAATACAAGCGTGGCTTTTTCATTATTCACACTGATCTGGTAAGTGCCTTGGGCATTAGACGAGGTAGCCATTTTTGTTCCTTTTACAGCTATTGTTACTCCTACAAGGGGATTACCATCCTCGTCTGTTATTTTACCATACACCGTTTGAAAATTCAGAGGGCGGAATGCAAGCAAGCAAATCACGAGGGGTACCAACATAAAGATTATCCGTTGCATACGATTTGTTTTTAAATGGATGAGGGATTCAAAAAAATTACACAAACTTGTTTAAAAAAATCTGTTAAAGAGATCCAACCATGAAAGGCTTCCATAAATTATCACTATGTGATTTCGGCAGTTATTTATTAATTTTAGCCGGTGTCTTTTATTAAGAACATACAGGACAACTCACTGAGCGATAAAGAACTCGTATCCCGCTACAAGGACACGGGCGACCTGGCCGTGCTTGGCCAACTGTACCAGCGATATATGGAACTGGTATATGGTGTTTGCCTTAAATATTTCAAAGAGCCGGAAATAGCCAAGGATGGCGTGATGCATATATTTGAAGAACTGGTATCCAAACTGCGCAAGCATGACGTGGATAATTTCAAAGGCTGGCTGCACCAACTGGCTAAGAACCACTGCTTGATGCAGTTAAGAACGCCCAGGAACCTGAAAACGGTAGAGTTCAAAACAGAGCTTGTGCAAAATGAGGAAAATGTGCATCTGAATGGCGTATTGGAAAAAGAAGAAAATTTCCGCAAGCTGGAATACTGTATCGGCACCCTGGTGGAAGAACAAAGCCATGCGATCCGGCTGTTTTACCTGGAAGGGAAATCCTACCATGAAATAGCCAGCACAACGGGCAGGGACTGGAACCAGGTGCGCAGTTTTATCCAGAATGGAAGAAGGAACCTGAAGATATGTATGGAAAAAAATGAGAGCATTGTAAATACAACCAATCAATAGTGCAGGGAGACAATAACCATATTTCATTCACCGCCGATGATATCCGGAAATATCATGAAGGGAAGCTGACGCCCGCAGAAATGCATGCGCTGGAAAAAGCAGCCCTTGAAGATCCTTTTCTTGCGGATGCACTTGAAGGCTATGCCAGTGAGGGGGTGAACCTGCCTGCAGATACCGATGAATTGAAAAGAAGATTGGCAGAAAGGCTGGAAGAAAAGGATAAAAAAGTGATACCCCTGGCGGCCCCTTCCAAATCTTTTGGCTGGTTAAGAGCTGCCGCAATGATCGTGGCTATAGCAGGTGCAGGCTTGCTGGTCTACAAATTAGGCTTCGACAGGAAAGAAAAAAATATTGCCCAAACAACAACACAGGAAAGAAGCCAGGATACTGCCGCCACTATCGCAAACGACAGTAATGCAAAAACAACTACAGTAGCCGCTGCGGAAATGAAGCCAGATGCGGCAAAAGATTCACCTGCCGGTACCGTTCAGCATAACACAACCGATCAAACCGCGAAACAATCAGCACCTCCAACTACCGCCCCGGTGCAGGCTGCGCCGCAGGCGAAGCTGGAAGAAAAAGCTGCAGAGACTACTGCTCTGAATGACGAGATGGCTGCAAAAATAAAAGCTGATTCAACCAGGAATGCTGAAAGCCTTGTAGCCTTGCAGCAAAACAGGTCGCAGGCTCAATACAACTACAGCGTATTACCAAAAGAAGACGTTGCAAGGAATGTATCTTCTGCGGCCAAATCGCGCCGTACCCAGGCTTTCATCCAAAACAATATTTTCCGTGGAAAAGTAACGGATGAGCAGAACAATCCACTTCCGTTTGCCAATATTACCAATAGCCGCGACAATGTAGGCACTTACAGCGATGCACAGGGTAATTTCGTGCTTACCTCTCCTGACTCTGTGATGGATGTGCAGGTACGCTCACTTGGATTTGAGAACAACGCTACCCAACTGCAAAATGGAGTGGCCCTTAACAAAGTGACACTGAAAGACGATCGCAGTCTTACAGAAATAGTACTTAGTAATAAGAAAGTAAATACCCGTTTGCGTAATAGCAATATGGTATTGGAAGAGCCGGAACCGGCAGATGGCTGGAGCAATTATGATACTTATCTCGCCAATAACCTCAATATACCGGAGACCTACAAAAACAGGCGGTCTGAAGGAGGCGAAGTAGAGCTTTCTTTTGAAGTGAATCAACTGGGTGAACCCGTCAATATCAAGGTGGTACGGTCACTTTGCGAGGTTTGCGATAAAGAAGCCATCCGCCTGCTTAAAGAAGGCCCGAAATGGAAACGGAAAGTAAAAAACGGGAAACGGACAACTGTGACAATTCCATTCTGACAGCACAGAATCTTACTTCATCATTTCATTTAACAAGAGAGTTGTGATTCATTCCGGGGCTTTGCTGGTTTGCCGTTTAAAGTCTGAAAGTCAGCATAAGATCAAACTTTTTAAGCCTTTAGATGTTTAAGCTTTTAAACCCAGCGCCTCCAACAGGAAACTAAAACAGGTTTAGTATCTTTGTCGCAATACTCTAACCAAAACCCATCTCAATGAAAAGGCTATTACTTTCAGCGATTGCAGCATTTCTGCTGATCAGCGGGAATGCACAGGTTAAAACACCTGCACCCAGCCCAACTCAAACGGTAAAACAGGACTTTGGTATTTCAGCAATTGAATTATCTTATTCCCGTCCCGGTATTAAAAACCGGAAACTGTATTCCGATATTGCTCCTGCAGGAGAAGTATGGCGTACAGGAGCCAATAATGCCACTACCCTCACTTTCGGCGATGAAGTAATTATCGGCGATACGAAAGTGCCTGCCGGAAAATATGGATTGCTCAGTATTCCCGGTAAAAAAGAATGGACGCTGATCATCAGCAAACAGACCAATGTAACCAGCCCTGCTGCTTACAAACAGGAAAGCGATGTAGTGCGTGTTACTGCTCCGGTTACTAAACTGAAAAAAGCAGTGGAAACATTCACTATTGAATTCGCTAACGTGAAGCCCAATACCTGTGACCTCATGCTGATGTGGGGAAACTCTGTGGTTAACCTCCCGATCTCCACAGATATTGATTCCAAGATCATGGCTTCTATTGATGCAGCTATGAAAACAGATAAGCCTCCTTATGCCCAGGCTGCGCAATACTATATGGACAATGGCAAAGACCTTAACCAGGCCCTTGCATGGTACAATAAAGCGGTAGAGCAGCAACCCGATGCTTACTGGTTGCAACACCAATGGGCAAACTGCCTGGCTAAGCTTGGTAAAAAAAGCGAAGCTACAGCGGCTGCTGAACGCTCAAAGGAACTGGCAGCAAAAGCAAAAAATGAAGATTATGTGCGGATGAATGACAAACTGCTGGCTGAGCTGAAAAAGAAATAAGCAATAAGTGTTTTTATTGATCAGGAGTTAAGGACCTGTTCCTTAGCTCCTGTTTTTTTACCAAAGGATTCAGCAGTAATGTAAAGAATATCACGCCCAGGGCCCCGATCGGGTTCAGCCAGAGAAAACCCATTTTCAATACAGGGGTTTCCAGTTTTGTAAGAATAAAAACTACCAGCACCAGCAGTTCTGCCAGTACAGCTCCCCAAAACACTGCATTACCGTTTTTAATATTCTTAAAGAAGAAAGCCACCAGAAATACGCCCAGTATCACACCATAAAAAAGTGAGCCCAGGATATTCACTGCCTCGATAAGACTATTGCCGATATTATAAGTAAACATCGCCACCACGATGCAGAATACACCCCAGATCAGTGTATATTTTTTTGAAAGCCGGTATTCATCTTCACAGCTTTGTTGTGTTTTAGAAAAGCGCTTATGAAAATCGATCATAGTAGCAGATGCCAGCGAATTGATAGCAGCGGCAATACTTCCCCAGGAGGCCAGAAAGATGATCGCGATCAGTAAGCCTACCAACCCAGCGGGAAGATAATCCAGCACAAAACGGAGAAAGATATAGTTTGTATCATTCCCATCCCCTCCCACTTCTTTGGAATTGATCCAGGATTTTACTTTAGCGCGTAGACTATCAGATTGTTTATCCAGTGCCTTCAGTTCAGCAGTTCTTATGGCGATCTCATTTTCATCTTTAGTATCCAGCGCACTGGTGAAATTGGTTACAGCAGATTGCTTTTGCACGGCAAGTTCTGCATAGCGGGTATTAGCGAGATTAAAAGAATCCTTCAAAGGAGATTGCTGGATTTTTTCTACCTGTTTTTCATTAAAGAACACCGGTGCTTTATTGAACTGGTAAAAAGTGAATACCATGGCCCCTACCAGCAGGATCAGGAATTGCATAGGCACTTTTACAAACGCATTCATGATCAGCCCCATCTTGCTTTCCCTGTCTGATTTAGCAGTAAGATAGCGGCCAACCTGGCTCTGGTCCGTCCCGAAATAAGAAAGCACCAGGAAGAAGCCACCGATCAATCCGCTTAGCAGATTATAACGCCCGCTCCAGTCGATCTTACCATCTGTGATGCCACTGGAGATCACATTCAGTTTGCCCAGTTTGCCGCTCACCTCAAGCGCATCGGTGAAACCGACATTTTCTGGTAGCATTCTCACCACCATATATGCAGCAAGAAACATCCCGGTAAAAATGATGATCAGTTGGAGTTTTTGTGTATGGGCCACCGCTTTTGCTCCACCAGTCATGGTATAAATGATCAGCAGCCCTCCCATAAAGAGGTTGGTCCAATAAATATTCCAATCCAGCAGGGAAGATAAAATGATCGAAGGAGCGAAAACGCTTATGCCTGTGGAAAGTCCGCGTTGTAAAAGAAAAAGGAATGCGGTAAGCGTTCTTGTTTTGCCATCAAATCTGCCTTCGAGATACTCATACGCTGTATACACTTTCAGTTTCCTGAAAATGGGAACAAAGAAAATACAGATCACTACAGTGGCTAATGGGATACCGAAATAGTATTGCACAAAGCCCATGCCTTCGGTGTAAGCCTGTCCGGGAGCGGAGATAAATGTTACAGCACTTGCCTGGGTGCTCATGATACTGAGCAGTACGATCCCCCAGGGCAAACTACGGTTGCTTAGAAAATAGCCGTCCAGGTTGCGCGGGGTCCGGCTTTTTGATAAACCGTAAACAATAATGGCAAGCAGTGTGATGACCAGTACTATCCAATCGAGCTGGCTCATGCAAATCGTTTGGTGAACAAAGTGAATAAGAGGATCAGGACAACAAGAAACACCAGCACCAGCACATACCAGTAACTCCATTTCTTAAACAATGGCGGTCTTTCGTCGTTTGGTTGCTCCATAAGTTATCTTCTTGTTGAACGAAGCAGGCCGGTAAACACGATCAACAAACCCAGCACCAGCCCGATCATCAATCCTATCCTTATTCGTTTAATAAAAAATCCCAGTAATAAACCCAGCACAATGGCAAAAATAAAAGCCATTTCTCCCCTTCTTGCATCCGGTTTCTTTTCAGTTGCCATGTTATTTATTTTCAGAAAGCCTTCTTTTTATTCAATGCAATAATATTTGCCAGTAGCCTGTAAGCTCCTGGCACACCTGCTGGCAGCTCCCTGAAAAAGACAAGACCGGTGTAGGTAAAATACCCTTTCCCGTATTTAGCGATCAGCAAACTTCCGGCATCTGCGGCTTCGCCGGGATCATGCATTGTTAAAATAGTTTCAAAATTTTTGTCCCAGTCTGCCCCATGGTAAATACTGCGCTCCTGGATCCATCCTTTAAAGTCGTCCTGGGTGATCTTATTGGGGAAATTCAATACAGGATGTTCGGGTTTCAGGAAACTCACTTCTGCTTTCTCATCGGTGACCCTGGTACGGGAAATATTAAAGGGATAAGGTCCGATCCTGGCTTTTACCGGCCCGATATTGCTGCTGGTATTGTACTGAACGATGAGATTGCCTCCATCCTGTACATATTTCATCAGCTTATCGTAATGAGCATTCATCCATTCATTGGTATTGTACGCTCTTACACCTGTAATTATAGCATCGTATTGCTGCAGGTTGTTGCGGGCAAGTTCTTTATCGCCCAGCAGTACCACTTCGTACCCCATCTGCTCCAGGCTGGCCGGCACTTTATCACCTGCCCCGGTGATATACCCGATCCGTTTATTATATGTTTTCAGGTCAACAAAGCTGGTTTGCAGTACCGAGGTTTTATAATAAGCTATATACGGTATATGATCATAATGAATGCTCCGCAAACCCTGGTTGAATATTTCTTTTCCGTTTTGCAAGTAGATATCGCGGTAAGGACGGCGGATCGTATCCTGTATCCTGGCTTCATAACTTACAATCTTGTCTTTTCCGATAGAAGGTAAGGGTATTTTAAGCAAAGGAGAGCTGGAATTTCCTTCCAACTGCAGCGAAGCGTTAGTAGCCGTAAAGTCTTTATTGGCTTTTAAAGTAACGGTAAAAAGGGGGGATTCCTTTGCTGTCCTGATCACGGTAGCAGGATCAACCGATACCAGTACAGGAGGTACCACCACCAGTGGTTCATACAATTCACCTTTTACCGGATCGGTGAATTTATATTTCACTGGTCTTTCAAAGCTGAAAAGCTGGTCCATTATTTTCAATTGCACTTGCATGATATAAGACGGCTCCACATCAGGCCGGCCGATCAGGAGTTGGTCACTGACATTAAAATAACCTTCTTCCATTTTTTTGGCGAGCCAGTAAGGCTGTGTCAAAGGTTTGGAAGCAGGTATATAAAAGCTTTTGGCAAAACTGATATTCCGGTTCTTTGGCAATGATTGTGAAAAGCTGGAATCAAGCCGGTCAATGCGTACGTCCTGCAGCACTGCATTTATTCCCTGGCGGTTGTTGAAATTGAAACTGATCTTTACAGAATCTGTTTGCACAGCAAATTGTTCGGTGGTAGTAGCCTCCAGAAAAAGACCACCACATTGTGCGATCAACTCCTGTGTTTCTTTCAGCTTTTGTGTTTTCCAGTAACCATCTTCAAGTCTGTTGATAGCTTGATACAGCTTTACCAAAGCAGGTACTGATCTCTCAGGATAAAGCAGGTCAAAATTGCGGGTGATGGAATCGATAGCAGCCGCGATCTTTTCTCCTCCCGGCACTCTTTTCCAGGTAAGATCTATATCATCCATTATATCGTTTACAGGAGCTTTGCCTCCTGTGGTTTTAAAACTTTCAAATGATTCTCCTCTTGAAGCCGGTACACCAAAGCCCTGGCTTTTATGCTGGCTGCGGCTTTCTGCAGCGATCTCACCATAGCTTTTACCCAGCAAAGGATTGTATCCTCCCACATCCAGCTTCAATTGATCACTGGTAATGGTATTATTTCCGCCGAAATTGAAGCTGTTGAATAAAATGCGGCGGGCCTGCCAGGGTTTTACATATTTCAGTTGCTCAGGAAAGCGTGATGGATCTGCAGCGGCAGAAAAAGCTTCGTTGGCGAGAATGGCTGAAGCTGTATGATGGCCATGTCCTCCTTCACCGGTAGTCGGGAAACGAGTGATAAGCACATCGGGCTGGAATTTCCGGATCACCCAAACCACATCGCTCAGTATTTTTTCCTTGTCCCATTTGGTAAATGTTTCTTCAGGGTTTTTGGAATAGCCAAAATCATAGGCGCGGGTGAAGAATTGTTCACCGCCATCCACGCGTCGTGCGGCCAGTAGTTCCTGTGTCCGGATCAGCCCCAGTTCAATACCTTGTTCGTCACCAATGAGGTTTTGTCCACCGTCTCCTCTTGTCATGGAGAGATAGCCGGTGCGATAGAGGCGGTCTTTTGAAAGAAAAGTGATGAGGCGGGTATTTTCATCATCGGGGTGGGCGGCGATATAGAGTACAGAGCCGAGTGTATTGAGTTTACGAAGAGCCTGGTACATTTCTGCGGATGTCCAGGATGGGTAAGCTTGGGCATGGGAGGTTGCGGCAAGCAGGGGGAGAGTGATAATCAGTGCCAGTATTTTTTTCATCTGGTAAAAATATTCAGCGAATATAGCTCTTTGAAGCGGGAGTCTGAAGTCTCCCTGCGGGGCCCTCCCTCCCCCGCCTCCAGCCTACCATTTTGCACATTGTTTTACTTTCGGGTAATACAATATCTTGCACACCGAAGCACCTATGCCCGCGGCAACAACTAATAGCTGTAGCTAATTCAACCCGCATGATTTTTCAATCATACAAAAACACCGATTAATCAGAAATCAAATATCTTTTGTCCCGAAACCAAAACCATGGGGAAAAAACAAAAAATAAAGAGAAAAAAACATATGAGAACTCTACTATCACTCTTTTTTGCAGCCTGCTTAGTAGTTTCCTGTCAAACGACCAATAAAACTGCCAGGCTCCCTTTTGATGCTTATAACTACTCCGTTACCAAAAAAACGGAAACCAGCAATGGCGCTGTAGTATCAGCCCACCCACTTGCCAGCAAAGCCGGTATTGAAATATTAAAACAAGGCGGCAATGCTGTAGATGCAGCTATCGCAGTGCAACTCGCCCTTGCCGTTGTGTACCCACAGGCAGGCAATCTCGGTGGTGGTGGCTTTATGGTAGCCCGGTTATCAAACGGACAACTGATAACATTGGATTATCGTGAAACAGCTCCTAAAAATGCGTACCGTGATATGTATATCGATTCTGCCGGCAATGCCAGAACAGATAAAAGCCAGGACGGCCATTTATCAAGCGGCGTACCTGGAACCGTAGCTGGTTTATTTGAGTCGGCAGCCTATGCCAAACTTCCCTTTGAAAAACTGATCGCTCCCGCTATCCTTCTTGCTGAAAAAGGATTTAAAATAACAGCAAGAGAAGCAGCAGGACTCAACCGCCTGCAGGATGATCTGAAAAAATACAATACCAAAATGCCTGTTTTTGTAAAAGACATCCCCTGGAAAGAAGGCGATATATTGATACAAAAAGACCTTGCTAATACACTAAAACGCATCCGCGACAATGGCGCTGCCGGTTTTTATGAAGGCCGTACCGCCAGCCTGATCGTAAAAGAAATGCAACGCGGCCATGGTATCATTACGTATGAAGACCTGAAGAATTATAAGGCCAGGAAAAGAGAACCACATGTATTCGATTATAAAGGATATAAAATTGTAGGCATGCCTATGCCCAGCAGCGGAGGCTTACTGGTGCACCAGATGATGAAAATGATTGAAAACAGGAATATCACATCTATGGGCTTCCAATCGCCGCAAGCCGTACAACTGATGGTAGAAGCAGAACGCAGAGCTTATGCCGATCGTGCAAAATTTATGGGGGATGCGGATTTCTATAAAATACCGGTAGCACAACTGACCTCCGATAAATACCTGCAGGATAGAATGAAAGATTATTCCCCTGATAAAGCCGGAATAAGCTCGGCTATTTCACCGGGGACCATCCCGGGGTATGAGAGCCCGGAAACTACTCACCTGAGCATACTGGATAAAGAAGGCAATGCAGTAGCCGTAACCACGACGCTTAACAACTCATACGGCAGCCGCACCGTGGTGGGTGATGCAGGTTTTTTCATGAACGATGAAATGGATGATTTCAGTATCAAACCCGGGGTACCCAATATGTATGGAGCTATCGGTGGTGAAGCCAATGCCATTGCTCCCGGAAAAAGAATGCTTAGCTCCATGACGCCGACTATTGTGTTAAAGAACGATCAACCCTTCATGGTATTGGGCACACCTGGCGGAACTACCATACCTACTTCCGTATTTCAAACCCTCGTCAATGTGATTGAGTTTGGATTGAACACCACGGATGCTGTTGATAAACCCAAATTCCATCATCAATGGCTACCCGATGAAGTCAGCATCGAAAAAGGATTTCCTGAGCCCACTGCAGAAGCATTGAAAAAAATGGGTTATAAGTTAAAGTCCATCGGCGCTATTGGAAGAACAGAAGTGATCAGGGTTTTGCCGGGAGGAAAACTGGAAGCTGTGGCAGACAGACGGGGGGATGATTCGGCAGAGGGGTTCTGAGTTCGGTAGTCGATAGTCGGCAGTCGGTAGTCCTGACATCAGAGATTGTTTTAGTTTTGTGATGTAAAAAGGAAACTATGAACTCCATAGGTAAAGAATATCTCAGTACTGCCATCAGAAGGTTCAGGCAATACAAAGAGCTTGGAGATAAGACTTTTGCTCAGTTGAACGATGCAGACTTTCATTACCATACAGGCGATGAATCCAATAGCATTGCAGTGATCATTCAGCATTTATCAGGTAATATGCTGAGCCGGTGGACCAATTTCTTAACGGAAGATGGTGAAAAAACCTGGCGACAGCGGGATGAGGAATTCAACAATCATACATCGTATACAAAGCAACAGTTGATAGATATCTGGGAAAAAGGCTGGGATTGTCTGTTGAACACACTTGGATCATTGAAAGAAGATGATCTTTTGAAAACGATCTATATACGAAAGGAAGCTTTATCTGTAATAGATGCGATCAACAGGCAATTGGCGCATTACCCTTATCATGTAGGGCAGATCGTCTACATCGGAAGGATGATCAGGAAAGAATCATGGAAAAGCCTGTCTATTCCTCCTGGCCAGTCTGAACAGTATAATCAGGGAAGCGGCATTAAAGACCCTTCAAAGAAATTTTAGCGCGCCCATATTCGTATCTTTACAGCATGGCAGAAGATTTATCCATCCACACAGGTACCAAAGAAGAACAATATCAATCCCTGATCCCCCAGATCAAAGGTTTGCTGGAAGGCGAACCGGATTTAGTAGCTAACCTGGCTAATACAGTAGCTGCATTGAAAGAACAATTCGGCTGGTTATGGGTAGGGTTTTATTTAGTGAAACAGGGTGAATTAATATTGGCTCCCTTCCAGGGACCAGTGGCCTGTACGCGCATCAGCAAAGGCCGTGGCGTATGCGGCACCAGTTGGGCACAGGCTAAAACATTGATCGTTCCCGACGTAGAAAAATTTCCCGGCCATATTGCCTGCAGTAGCCATTCCCGTTCAGAAATAGTAGTGCCCGTGATCCGCAATGGCGAAGTGATCGGCGTACTGGATGTTGATAGTGTGGAAACGGATCAGTTTGATGAAACTGATCAGCGCTATCTCGAAGAGATCGTTGATCTTATTTCCTTTTGATATATGCCCGAAACCATTTCCATACTGGTAAAAGGAAAAGTACAGGGAGTTTTTTTCCGGCAATCGACCAAAGAAAAAGCAAGAGAACTTGGACTTACCGGTGAAGTAAAAAACAAGGATGATGGTTCTGTATTCATCATTGCCACCGGTTTGCCCGACCAATTGGATGCCCTGGCTCAATGGTGCCAGGAAGGTCCAGCCAGAGCAAAAGTCATCAGCGTGCACGTGGAGAACCTTCCCTTACAGGAATTCCAGGGTTTCGATATTGTACGATAGCTCTTACGCCTGCTTCAGATTCTCCAACATATCCTTTATCATCGCATCAAGATCATATTCTTCTTTCCAACCCCAATCTTTCCGGGCTGTGGAGTCATCAATGCTTTGAGGCCAGCTATCAGCAATGGCCTGGCGGTAATCAGGTTCGTAGCTGATCGCAAATTCAGGAATATGTTTTTTTATCCCCGCCGCTATTTCTTTAGGAGAAAAACTCATGGAAGAAAGATTGTATGAGGTGCGCACAGTTATCTTATTCGCTGGTGCTTCCATCAGTTCAATTGTTGCCCGGATCGCATCGGGCATATACATCATCGGCAAATAAGTATCTTCTTTCAAAAAGCATTTATACTTTTTCTCTTCCAGTGCTTCATGAAATATCTCCACCGCATAATCCGTAGTGCCGCCACCCGGCGCAGATTTATAAGAGATAAGACCAGGATAACGGAGGCTTCTTACATCCACGCCAAAACGCTGGAAATAGTAATTGCACCAGAACTCACCCGCATATTTACTGATACCATACACCGTAGTAGGTTCAATAATGGTTTGCTGCGGGCAATTTTGCTTGGGTGAGGTCGGACCAAACACTGCAATGGAAGAAGGCCAGTACACTTTATGTATATTTTCTTCCCGGGCAATATCCAGTACGTTCAGCAAGCCCTGCATATTCAGGTGCCAGGCAAGGTTAGGGTTCTTTTCACCTGTAGCAGAAAGAATGGCTGCCAGTAAATAGATCTGTGTAATATTCTGGCGGATCACCTGCACATGAAGCATTTCCTTATTCATCACATCCATGCTCACATAAGGGCCAGTACCTTCCAGCAATGGGTTTTGCTCCCTGAGATCGGAGGCGATCACGTTATTGTTACCATAAATTTTACGAAGAGCAAGTGTAAGTTCAACGCCAATCTGTCCGCTGGCGCCTATGACAAGAATCTTTTCTTTTTGCATGAAGCGAATTTGAGGCAAAGATGGAAAGCCCTACGTCAAATTCCAAATGGAATTTGACGTAGGGCTTTCCATCTTTGCAGTCAGGAGTCTTTAGTCGGTAGTTAAGAGTCCGGCCCTAACTCATTACCTTTGCCGAATGGAAAACTTTTTAAAGGACCTGGTGAAAGGTCAATCGTATGATGAAAATAATTTTTTCCTGATAGCAGGCCCTTGTGTAGTGGAAAGCGAGGAACTGGTGATGGAAGTGGCAGATAAAGTATCAGGCTGGTGCCGCAATCTGGGCATTCCCTATATTTTCAAATCTTCTTACCGAAAGGCTAACCGTACAAGTGCTAATTCATTTACCGGTATTGGTGACGAAGCAGCCCTTGCTCTTGTAAAAAAGACCGGGGAAAAATATAAACTGCCTACCACTTCAGATATACATGCACATGAAGAAGCTGTCATAGCTGCCAAATATGTAGATATCCTGCAGATCCCTGCTTTTCTTTGCCGGCAAACAGACCTGTTACATGCCGCAGGTGAAACAGGCAAGGTCGTGAATGTAAAAAAAGGACAATTTCTCAGTGGCCCTGCGATGAAATTTGCTGTCGAAAAGATCAGGCAAACTGGCAATCAAAAGATCATTCTCACTGAAAGGGGTACCACATTCGGCTACCAGGACCTGGTAGTGGATTACCGCAATATTCCCTGGATGCAGGAACATAAAACACCGGTTGTAATGGATGTTACCCACTCCCTGCAACAACCCAATCAAACAAGCGGTATTACAGGAGGCAACCCACAGTTGATCGCTACTATTGCAAAAGCTGCGATCGCTGCAGGTGCAAACGGACTCTTTATTGAAACCCATCCAGATCCGGCCAAAGCGTTAAGCGATGGAGCAACAATGCTGAGATTGGATTTGCTGGAAGGACTGCTGGAACAATTAGTGAAACTGAAAAAAGCGCTTGTTTAAGACCTCCTTCCTTTCATTCCAGGTAAAAAACCAGTGATAACGCCTATCAACGGCAGGTAAGCACATACCTTAAATACATAGCCGATGCTGGTCATATCAGCCAGTTTTCCCAACAATGCGGAGCCAAGCCCTCCCATGCCGAATGCAAAGCCGAAGAACAGGCCTGCGATCATACCTACTTTACCTGGCACCAGCTCTTGTGCATACACCAGGATGGCAGAGAAGGCAGATGCAAGCACTACACCAATGATTGCAGACAATACGCCGGTCCAGAACAGGTTTGCATGCGGGAGCAATAAGGTAAATGGAGCTACACCAAGGATAGATATCCAGATAATATATTTCCGGCCAAACCGATCTCCAAGCGGACCACCGAGTAAAGTGCCGGCAGCAACAGAACCGAGGAAGATGAACAGGTACCATTGTGACTGCTGCACAGTGAGGTGAAATTTATCGATAAGATAAAAAGTGAAATAACTGCTCATACTGGCCATATAAAAATACTTGGAAAAGATCAGCACCAGCAGGATGCCGATTGATACAACCACCCTGGAAGTAGACAGTCCATTGTCAACAATTTCTGTATTGCTCTTTTTAGCAGCGCGCAAAACAAGATGCTCCTTGTACCATACCGCTATTTTCGATAACACAATAATACCCAGCACAGCAGCAATACCAAACCAGATAACATTCGTTTGCCCATGCGGTATAATAATAATAGCTGCTAGCAAGGGGCCGATCGCACTGCCTGCATTCCCGCCAAGCTGGAATATAGATTGTGCCAGCCCGCGTTTACCACCAGACGCAAGATGCGCTACCCGTGACGCTTCAGGATGGAAAATAGATGAGCCAATTCCTATCAGCGCTACTGCTGCCAGTATCGCAATAAAACTGGTGGCCAGTGAAAGGGTAACAAGTCCAGCAAGCGTAAAACCCATACCAATCGCCAGTGAATAAGGCCTGGGGTATTTGTCGGTGTATTGCCCCACAAAAGGTTGTAATAAAGAAGCCGTGATCTGAAAGGTGAAAGTGATCAATCCCACTTGTGAAAACGTCAGATGCAGATTGCTCTTGATCAGCGGATAGATCGAAGGGATCACCGATTGCAACATATCATTCAGCAAATGAGCAAAACTGATCGTAAACAGGATAGGGAAAACTGTAGTATTGACTACTTCCCTCGAGGAGGTAGTGCTTGTTGTCGGGTTCATACAAAGTGATTAGTGTTCTTCAATATTTCAGGCAGAAATATGTCCATTAATACGCGCAGCAAAATGCCAGGCATTCTTTGGATCTTTATCAATAATGCTTTTTAATAACTTACTATGCAGCTGCATCGTTTCAATAAACGGTGTTGTATCAGGGAACCGGCTCAGGAAATCATTCTTCATGCGCGTGGAAAATGATTTATACAGATCAGCCAGCACATCATTCCCCGAAGCTTCCGCGATAGCATTGTGAAAATTAATATCCGCGTCCACACAACCTGCCACATCCTGCTCCTCTGCTGCCTTTTCCCTTGCATCAAAATACCGCTGCATTTTTTTCACGTCTTTAGCCGTCCTGTTCAATGCAGCTTTCTCGGCGATCTTCATTTCCAGCAGTTGCCTCACCTCATTGATCTCTTTTACATCCGACCGTTTCAGCCGTTGCGCCAGTGGCTCACCCACACCCGAATTGTCTTCTACAAAAGTGCCCACCCCCTGCTGCACACGCAGCAGACCGGAGTTAACCAATAATTTAATGGCTTCACGGATGGAAGAACGCCCCACCCCAAATTGATGCATCAATGCTGGCTCTACCGGCAACTGATCCCCAACCTTATACTGACCTGAGATGATCTTTTGCTGCAGACGGGCCGCCACTTCATTGGCAAGCGAGCGGCGGACAATGTTTTGCTCCATAATCGTCAGATGATATGATGATGTAAAGATAAGGGAGATATCCATTGCGCCCAACAAAAAATAAAAGAGGCTGCCCCTTCGTTGAGACAGCCTCTTTTATTTTGACGATCGTTGTATTAGCGCAGATCAACTTCTTCTACCCCCGGATACTTGCTCTTATCAAACGCAAACATATTATCTGCAGCAGGCAAATTCGTTTTCATACTGGTAACAGTATAAGTGTAGCGGTTACCGCCATTCTCCAACACTTTGGTGCTGTAAATTGTTTTAGCAGCTTTATCCACCTGCAGGTATACTTTATGGAACGCCTTGCTTTTATCAGTCGGGGTCATTTCAATTTCCTGCAATGTTTTAGCACCCACTTTCTTTTCACCATTCAAAAGATATAAGAAGTCTTTATCGTAAAAATTAGTAAATAATTTTTGAGGTGTGAGTGTGCTGCCGGATGCATCAAGATTATTGATCGTTACTTCTTTGGCACTTTTATCATAACTCCAAACAGTTTTTCCATCACAGAAGATCTCCTGGCTGCCAAAGTTCACCCTGTATTTTGTGCCTTTCATGGTAATTGTGCCGGTCTTGTTGGATTGCACTTTACCCTTTGCATCTTCCACTTTATAAGAAAAAGCCGCTTGCACGGAACTGAAGGTTTTGAATTTGGCACTTACAGCATCCAACACCTTTTTTGCCTCAGGATCATTTTTTTGTGCTGTCACAGAAAGACTTCCAAGTAAAACTGCTACTATCAGGTATAAACTCCTCATCATTGTTAATTTAATTTTAAAATATTCCTTGTTTATAATAGGGTGCGCAAAAATAGTCAATTACATACTTAGACTGACAAGTACCGTACCGGGTTGCAAAGGGATTATTTGAATTAAGATTTTCTTATCCCAACATGTCCAGGTGTTGCTGAAGGTCTAATTCCGTCTTGATCAGCACGTCTCTCGACTTGCTGCCCTGGTTTGGACCTACAATACCGGCTGCCTCCAACTGGTCCATCAGCCTTCCGGCCCGGTTATACCCCAACTTCATCCTGCGCTGCAGCAATGAAGTGGAACCCACCTGGTTCTGCACGATCAGCCTGGCGGCATCCTCAAACAGGGAATCCCTGTTGGCCGAATCAAACTCCTTCCCTTCCAGTTCTTTCTCATCCACGTATTCAGGCAGCAGGAAGGCCTGCGGATAGCCTCTTTGTTCGTGAATGAACTCCACGATCTCTTCTACTTCGGGTGTGTCAACAAAAGCACACTGCAAGCGGGTAACTTCGCCGTTATGGGAAATAAGCATGTCTCCTTTCCCGATCAATTGTTCAGCACCGCCAGTATCGAGGATCGTGCGTGAGTCGATCTTGGATGAAACTTTAAATGCTATCCGCGCAGGGAAGTTCGCTTTAATAGTACCGGTAATAATATTTACTGAAGGCCGCTGCGTGGCAATGATCAGGTGGATACCGATAGCCCTCGCTAATTGCGCTAACCTTGCAATAGGCATTTCCACTTCTTTGCCCGCCGTCATGATCAGGTCTGCAAACTCATCTATCACCAGCACAATGAAAGGAAGGAACTGATGTCCTTTTTGCGGGTTCAGTTTTCTTTTGATGAATTTCTCGTTGTACTCTTTAATATTCCGCGCACCGGCTTCTTTCAGCAGGTCGTAGCGGTTATCCATTTCAATACATAACGCATTCAGCGTGTGTACCACTTTCTTGGTATCAGTAATGATCGCATCTTCTTCGCCCGGCAGCTTGGCAAGGAAATGCTTTTCGATATGACGGTATACGCTCAATTCTACTTTCTTCGGGTCAATAAGCACAAACTTCATTTGCGAAGGATGCTTTTTATACAACAAAGACACCAGGATAGCATTCAACCCAACAGATTTACCCTGACCCGTAGCACCTGCCATCAGCAAGTGAGGCATGCTTGCCAGGTCTACGATATAGTTGTCATTGTCGATCTTTTTGCCAATGGCAATAGGAAGACTGAATGTATTATGCTGGAATTTTTCAGACGATAAAAGCGTTTTCATACTCACCACCGTCTTCTTCACATTCGGCACTTCAATACCGATCGTGCCCTTACCGGGGATCGGCGCAATAATACGGATACCCAATGCTGCCAGGCTCAATGCAATATCATCTTCCAGGTTCTTGATCCTTGAGATCCTCACCCCTGCTGCCGGAACGATCTCGTACAGCGTCACGGTCGGCCCCACTGTTGCACTGATCTTTTGTATCTCGATGGAGTAATTGCGCAGCGTGGCGATGATCTGGTTTTTATTATTCTCCAGTTCATTCGGGTCCTGGATGATCTTTTCACTGCCATGCGTTTCCAGCAACTCCAGTCCGGGGTATTTATAATCGCGCAGATCAAGCGTCGGTTCATAAGGAGGAAGGTTTTCAACTACCCGCTCCTCACCCGGCACCACCTCTTCATCCGGTACTGTTTTTATTTCCAGCTCAAGTCCGCTGCTCACCGGCTTTTGCACCACCGGCAGAGGTTCTGGCTCTGGTTCCGGCTCAGGCTCTTCCTCTTCTGCAGGTTGAACAGTAAAAGGCATATCATTTATCTCAAGCTGATCATGCTTATGGAAAAGATCATTCACGATCTCTTTTTCCATGCTGAGCGGTGTGTCACCCAAATCTTCTTCCTCTTCTTCTTTCTCGATCATTTGCAGATTATGCAAAGGCATTTCTTCTTCGGGTTCTATGTTGAGCATCTTATCACCCGGACCTAGCTTGTTGCCTTTACCGGTAACAGGTATAAAAAGTTTAGCGCCGTCTTCTTCCCCTTCAGCCTCTTCTTCAGTTGTTTCCTCTTCCGGCACGGCAACAGGCGAGGCATCTGCTTTCTTCCGTTCAGGAAGATTGAAAGCAGGATTGAATTGCCAGATAATATATCCAAGGGCAACAAGTACCAGGAGTGCGGCTGTGCCGATAGTACCGAAAATGCCTGTCAGCCATTTGCTGATCATATTGCCCACACCGCCACCAAAGGGGAATTGATCATTGCCGCCGCCAAAAACGAAAGCCAGTGAAACGGATAGCACAAGCAAACCAATCGTAACGTATTTCAGATTTCTCCAGATGGAGAAAACCTTGCGCTTAAACAACAGGTTCACCCCCACTACAAAAAAGAAAGTGCAAAAAAGCAGGGCTGCTATGCCGAACCCTTTGTAAACAAAAAAATGGGAAATATAAGCACCCAACCGGCCCAGCAGGTTGGAGACCTGAACATCATTGTTGACCAATATGCCAGCCCCGGAACGGAAAACCTTATCCTGATCTTCCCTCCAGGTAAAAAAGTAAGAGGTGAAAGCTATAAAGAGAAAAATGGAGGCAAGTATCGAAACAGCGCCGGTGATTTTCCAGGTGCGCTCGTCACGAGCCAGTTTCCGCCAGTCTATACTTTCTTCTTTCTCCTGCTTCCAACCCTTTCCGTCAACCTTTTTTTTGCCATTTTTGGATGTTTTGGCAGGGGTCTTTTTCGACTTATTAGCCATAGCGGCAAAGATAATATAGTTTGGAGTTTTCGGTAGTATCCTGTTCGGTTAATAAAGACCCGGTCTCAACAATCAATTTTTCCCACTAAGACAACGAAGGCCGCAAAGAATATTTTATTTGTATACTATAGTTCTGGCACCACAAGGCAGAAGAACGGTCCGGAAGTAATTCATTGTGGCCTTCGTTGTCTTAGTGGGAAAAATTACCGGAAAGTGGTAGCCTCCACCCTAAAAAAAGCAAGCGCCTTATATTACATTTGAGCTATATTTTTAATAACCCAGGTTCATGCGCATTTTTTACCTGACAGCTTTCGTATTTTTTCTTGCCTTCTCTCCCCGCCTTGCTGCGCAGGACAGTACAGCACTGACCTGGGTAGACATAAGCAAGATCACGCTTGCCCAGACCCTGGAAAAAAACATCGATTACGGGTATATAGATGCAGACGCTTCCCTGCCCAACCAGTACCATTCCATCCTTTTTAAACACGGGGGTAACGTTCACCGCCGATTTGTCGAAGACAAGAATGTGACCAGGAAGATCATTCTCCGCTTCAAAGCCCGCAACACCAGCGACTCTGCTGTTTCCGTCTGGTTTTATCCCGGCTATTATTACTGGGATATTCATTTGTACAGGGAAACCGGCAACAACCTCCAAGCCGTCCGGTCGGTCACACCTGACTATAAAAACGAGATCAGCTATCGGTATATGACCCTACCGGCGGAAGATTCAGCAGTTTTTGTGGCTGAACTCATCCCGGTAAGGACCTATCTCAATACCATCCGGCCCAAGCTTGTCAACCCCGCTTACCTGAGCTCTTTTATCAACGACACCTACAGCACCAACAATGAAGCTAAAACCTTCACCTACCTGTTTTGTGGCCTGTTGCTGATGATGATCCTTTTTTCTCTGGCCAGCTTTCTTCAGGGAGGCAATCTTGAATTCCTGTACTATTCAGGCTATGCCGCTTTCCTGGGATTGATGCTGCTTATCAAAGCCGTTTACAGTTATCATAGCAGTAAAATGAGCTTTTTCCAGGAGGGGTACCTGGATTATGTGATGCTGTGTATCGGGCATTTGTTCTATATGCTTTTTATCCAACGCTACCTGGCCACCAAGCGGAATCACCCTTTTCTCCACAGCCTGTACAATATCGGCATCCTCCTGCTGGTATTCTCCATCACTTCCTATAGCTGCGCTCATTTCTTTACCGATAATTATGCGATCGAAAAGAATGTAGAGAATATAACCAAGCTATTGCTGCTGGTAATGGTAATTATATTCTGTATATACAGTATTAAACGATGGAAGAATAAACTGCTGCGGTATCTTTTCTGGGGCAATTTCTTCCTGTTCGTTTTTTCGTTGATGTCGCAGTTGCTGATAT
The DNA here is from genome assembly GCA_051954695.1 of Chitinophagaceae bacterium. Classification (GTDB taxonomy): domain Bacteria; phylum Bacteroidota; class Bacteroidia; order Chitinophagales; family Chitinophagaceae; genus Terrimonas_A. The sequence continues at coordinate 348,561 of JBQCHL010000018.1, read as the reverse complement.
TATGGGAAGTGATACCGAAATCAGCACCAGTCATTTTCCGTTCTTCTGTTGTATATTATGAAACAGGCCTGCTGCTGGAACTGGTTTTCTTCCTGGCTGGTCTGAATTATAAAAACCGCCGCCAGTTGATCGCCTCCGCCCGCGAACGCGAACGGCTGAAAGCAGAAAACCAGATGAATGAATATGAAAAAGAGATCGCTGTTTATAAAGCCCAGCAACAGGAAAGAGAGCGCATTTCAGCCGATATGCACGATGAGCTTGGCTCCGGCATGACGGCTATCCGCCTGATGAGCGAGATCGCCCGCAATAAAATGAAAGAGAATACACCGGTTGAAATTGAAAAGATCTCTCATTCTGCAGATGAAGTGCTGAATAAAATGAATGCCATTATCTGGAGTATGAACAGTGGGAATGATACAGTAGATAATCTCGTTTCTTATATCAGGGCTTATGCACTGGAATATTTTGAATATACACCCATCGTTTGTAAAATATATACCCCTGATGAAATTGAGCCCAGGGAACTCGCCGGCGAAAAACGGCGTAATCTTTTTCTTTGCGTAAAAGAAACACTCAACAACTCACTCAAGCATTCCAAAGCTTCCGAATTGAGGATCCGTTTTATTATCGACGACGCACTGACCATTCAGATCCGCGATAATGGAATTGGGCTCTCTACCGAAAAGATCCGCCAGTTCGGGAACGGGCTAAAAAATATCGCAAAGCGGATGGAAAGTATCGGGGGAACTTACCAGATAGAAACTAATGGAGGAACAGTGACAACGCTGAGCCTGCCACTCTAGTTGTTTATTTCATCTTCAGCACACTAATAAAAAACAGGAGCCAGCCTGCAATAAAGAACAAGCCGCCAACCGGTGTAATAATACCAATTCCTTCCATGCCTACCTTACCTGTCGCTTTCATCATCGTAAGCAAATAAAGCGACCCGGAAAATAACAGGATGCCTGCCAGGAAGCAATAACCAGCCCAGTTCAGCAGGCCCTGCTGCCCAATTTTTTCAAATACAATAGCCGTCAACACCAATGCCAGCGCGTGATACATCTGGTATTGCACACCGGTCTGAAAAGTAGTGACTGTTTCAGCAGGAACAATCTTCTTCAATCCATGTGCTCCGAATGCTCCCAGCACCACTGCAATACCGCCAAGTAATGTTCCTGATAATAAAAAGGGTTTATGCATGGAATATTTTTTCGATGATCTGATCAAGTGTTATATGTTCATCATCCTCGATAAACACTTTTGCCTGCTCATAATAGATCTTCCGGTCGGAAAACTTACGGATGATAAAGCTGTTGAGCTGCGCGTCAGTCAGGTTCTTCAGCAAAGGCCGCTGATCCCTTTCCTTTGCCAGCCGTTTGAACAGGGTCTGCAAAGGCGTATTCAGCCAAACGGTAACGCCCGACTGGTTCATGTACTCGATATTATTGAAATAGCAGGGAGCTCCGCCACCGCAAGCCATGATGAAAGAACTATGGCTTTCCGTAATAATATTCAGGACTTCTTTCTCCTTCAGCCGGAAATGCTCTTCTCCTTCTTCTTCAAAAATGCGGTTGATGGATTTGCCCTCGGAGTTCACGATCTGCTCATCCAGGTCGAAAAAAGGCAGATTGAGCTTTTGGCTCAGTTGCCTTCCCCGGTGAGTTTTGCCGGAGCCCATAAAACCTATGAGGAATATCTTCATTTTGTAATAGTTCACTTGAACGCATTGATCCCCGTCACATCCATTCCTGTTATCAATAAATGTATATCATGCGTTCCTTCATAAGTGATCACACTTTCGAGGTTCATCATGTGGCGCATAACGGGATACTCACCGGTGATACCCATACCACCAAGCATCTGGCGTGCATCACGGCAGATATTGGTAGCCACTTCGCAGGCATTGCGTTTAGCCATACTCACCTGCTGCGGGCTGGCTTTGCCATCATTCATCAGCACGCCAAGCCTCCAGTTAAGTAATTGCGCTTTCGTGATCTCCGTGATCATCTCCGCCAGCTTCTTTTGCTGCAACTGAAATCCGCCGATAGGCTTGCCGAATTGTTCCCTTTCTTTGGAATAACGCAAAGCTGTATCGTAACAGTCCATCGCAGCGCCGATAGCTCCCCAGGCAATACCATACCTTGCCTTGGTAAGACAACCCAAGGGTCCTTTTAATCCCTGCACATTGGGCAATATATTTTCTTTGAGCACTTTTACATTATCAAAAACCAGCTCACCTGTTGCAGATGCACGCAAACTCCATTTGCCATGCGTTGTAGGTGTGGAAAAACCTTCCATACCTCTCTCTACGATCACTCCCCTCACTATACCCTGCTCATCTTTTGCCCAAACCACCGCTACCTGTGAAAAAGGGGCATTGCTGATCCACATCTTGGCGCCATTCAATATCACATGATCTCCTGCATCCCGGATATTGGTGAGCATGCTGCTGGGATCACTGCCATGATTAGGTTCTGTGAGACCAAAACAGCCCAGCCATTCGCCACTTGCCAGTTTTGGGAGGTATTTATTACGCTGCTCTTCGTTGCCATACGCATAGATGGGGTACATTACCAGTGAACCCTGCACTGAAGCTGTGGAGCGCACGCCACTATCCCCTCTTTCCAGTTCCTGCATCATCAGTCCATAAGAGATATAATCCAGGCCGCCACCGCCGTATTGCACCGGCACGGTCGGACCAAAACAACCCAACTCTCCCAGTTGCTTTACGATCTGCTGTGGGAACTCAGCCCGCTGCGCATAATCTTCTATGATGGGCGATATTTCTTTCTTTACATAATTACGGACAGATTCGCGGACGAGCTTTTGTTCGTCCGACAACAGTTCATCTACATTAAAATAATCCGGGCTGGTAAACAGATCAGTACGGGCTGCCATGCAATCGGGTTTTAAGTTTTGGCAAAGGTACTGGGAAATATGGGAAGTTGGAGGCAATCCTGGCTGAAGAAAAACTTCAGTTATTTCCCTACCTTGTACGAAATTGATTGCAATGAGGACCCCTATACTGGCCTTGTTCGCCATTGTGATAATGGCTGGTTGTAACAATAAAAAAGAGCAACCGGAAATACAAGCGCAGACTGTAAAATATGAACTGGAAAAAGACAGTTCTGTGTATAGCGGAGAGATGAAGCGATACTGGCTGGTGCTATTAAAGAAAGGAACTAACAGAACACAGGACAGTGCAAGCGCAGCAAAGATCCAGGCGGCCCATATGGCGAACATCAACCGGCTGGCAAGGGAAGGAAAGATCATTATGGCAGGGCCAATGGGGACTGACGGCGACCTCCGTGGCATTTTTATTATGAATGCAAAAGATTCAGCAGAAGTAGCAGCATTGGTCAATACTGATACGGCAGTGATTACAGGAAGATTGAAGATGGAGTATTATCCGTGGTGGAGTGAAAAAGGAAAGTATATTTTTAAATAAAAAATATAGGGAAGAGACCACAAAGAAAGAGATAAGTACGATAAATGAAAACAACAGTTCCTGAATCAAATTTCCTTATTGCCATTTTAACCGGCATTGTCATTACTATTATTGCTGGTACTATTTTGTTTCCGGTTGTTTATCTGGCATTCGACTCACTCTTTGAATTATACGTTTTTACAGACCCGCCACCTAACGCATGGATTAAAGACGCTCTACTGATTCTTATTGCTTACATATGGCTTTTTGTAGCTGCTACTGCAGGAGGATGGGCTTGCGCAGGAATTTCAAAGCGTGACGAATACAGCCATGCACTCTTCCTGGCTGTACTATGGACAGTTACTGCCTCATTGCTTTACTTGTGCTCTGTAAGTAAGGAACCACTCGCAATGCTAATTCTGGTTATTATCGTAGGAATTGCCGGCTATTTCACCGGAACAGCCCTGCGTATGCGCAGAAAAAGAAAAGCCCGTCAAACAGCTAAATAAGAAGCCATCTCTTCCTGGTATTCTTTAGCCACCTTCTGCGCCACTTCTGCAAAATCTTCTCCTCCGGATGCATAAATGATCGCCCTGCTGGCATTCACCAGTATTCCCACATCCCTGTTCATTGCTTTTTCAGAGATCTCCTTCAAACTCCCACCCTGGGCCCCTACGCCGGGCACAAGATAAAAATGATCAGGCGTGAGTTTGCGTATATTGGTAAATTCATCAGCCTGTGTTGCTCCTACTACAAACATCAGGTTACCGGGGTTGCCCCAATCACTTACCGTTTGCAATACTTTTTCATAAAGCAATCCATCGCCTGCTTTCTTTAATTCAAAATCAGCTGCGCCTTTATTGGAGGTGAGCCCCAGCACGATCGCCCATTTGCCAGGGTATTGCAGGAAGGGCTTTACACTGTCTTCCCCCATATACGGTGCCACTGTTACCGAATCAAAAGGTAACGTTTCAAAAAAAGCCTTTGCATATTGATCAGAAGTGTTTCCTATATCACCGCGTTTGGCATCCGCAATCGTGAAATGATCTTTCCCTATATACTTCACCGTTTTTTCCATTGCCTCCCATCCTTTCAGGCCTAACGCTTCATAGAAAGCCGTATTGATCTTATAAGCCACACAGTAATCCCGCGTTGCATTAATAATAGCTTTATTGAAAGCAAACACAGGATCGCTTTCTTTCAAAAGATGTTTGGGAATCTTTGCAATATCGGTATCTAACCCAACACAGAGATAGCTTTTCTTCCGCTGTATCTGTTCAATTAACTGCTGACGGTTCATAATGGAGCAAATGTAATGAATAGATGGTATCTGCTTATGCAAGATATCCATCAAACCCGATGGCTTTCTCCAATGCATCAGCAAAGCGCCAGACTTCTTCAAATGTATTATACAAGGGAGCAGGCGCCAACCTGATCACATCCGGTTCTCTCCAATCAACCATAAAGCCATGCTGCATAAGATAATTGTATATTTCCCTTCCCCTCCGCTTCATCAGCATTGAAATCTGGCAGCCCCGGTCTTTTGCTGTTGAAGGTGTGATGAATTGAATGGCCGGAGGATCAATTGTATTATTCACCCTCTTGAGCATGAACCATAAATAGTCATTCAGCAAACGGCCCTTTGACTGGATGGCATCCCATCCTGCCTGCTCCACTATTTCAAGCGAAGCACGGAGTGTGGCATACATCAGGAACGGAGGCGTGCTCAATTGCCAGCCCTCTGCTCCCTGCATTGGCTTAAACCCTTTATCCATTTTAAACCGCGTTGGCTTATCATATCCCCACCATCCTGCAAAACGCGGAAGATCTTCTGCAAAGTTCTTTTCATGAACAAACACACCGCCGATAGCACCAGGCCCTCCATTGAGATATTTATAACTGCACCAGCAGGCAAAATCGATGTTCCAGTCGTGAAGTCGCAGCGGAATATTCCCTGCTGCATGTGCCAGATCAAATCCTACTCTTGCTCCTGCTTTGTTTGCTGCAGCAGCAATTGCCTGCATATCGAAAGCCTGACCGGTGTAATAGTTGATACCGCCGAATAAAACAAGAGCGGTTTCATGTCCATATTGATCGATCGCGGAAAGAATATCTTCTGTTCGCAAAGTGAATTCCCCTTCCCGCGGACTGACCTCAATCACTGCTTCTGCCGGATCAAAGCCATGATGCCTTACATGCGTTTCAAAAGCATACTGATCGCTCGGAAAAGCTTTGGCTTCACAAATGATCCGGAAGCGTTTGGCTGTAGGCCTGTAAAAACTCACCAGCATCAAATGCAGGTTTACCGTCAGTTGATTCATCACTACCACTTCGGCCGGCCTGGCACCTACAACCGTTGCGAGGGTACCGGTCAGTTTATCATGATAATCCATCCAGGGTTCTTTGGCCTGAAAAAAAGATTCAACACCCAGGCTGGCCCAGTCCTGCAGGATACGCTGCATATAATCATTCGCTGATTTTGGTTGCAGTCCCAGTGAATTACCCAGGAAATACACCAGTTGCTTTCCATCTGCTTCCGGAATAATAAACCGGTTGCGGAAATCCTTCAGTCGATCCTGCTGATCTAATGATTGAGCAAATTCAAGTGATGGGAGAAACTCCATATCATACATTTTTTAAACGGTCAATTAAAATGCTCCTGTGCTGCCGCCATCCACGGGGAGGTTCACTCCATTCACGTAAGATGCTGCCGGCGATGCCAGGAAAGCTGCTACTGCAGCTATCTCTTCAGGTTTACCAAATCTTTTGGCAGGGATCTGTTGTTGCATTTTTCCAGCCAACTCTTCTTTATCCAATTCCTGTTTCGCCGCATTGCCGGAGATCAACTTATCCAATCGTTGTGTTTGTGTATATCCGGGCAGGATATTATTAACGGTAATGCCCCATGCTGCCACTTCATTTGCCAGCGTTTTTGCCCATCCTGCTGTAGCTGCGCGGATAGTATTCGATACGCCCAGGTTAGCAATAGGGATTTTAACTGAAGTGGAAACGATATTGATGATACGGCCATAGCCTGCCTGCTTCATTCCCGGCAATACAGCCTGCACCAGTTGCTGGTAATTCACGATATGCTGCTGAAATGCCGAGAGGAAAGCTTCCGGGGAAGCTTCTGTGATAAGGCCGGGTGCAGGGCCTCCGGTATTATTCACCAGTATCTGCACCGTGAATGATTGCAATATCTTATCGATCGTTTTTTTAACTGCTTTATTATCGGCAAAATCAGCTATATAATACTGATGCTTTGCACCTGAAGATGCTAATGAAGCAACTGTTTCTTTCAGGGATGCTTCATTCCGCGCCAGTAAAATACATTGCGCGCCGGCAAGCGCAAACTCTTTGGCTATAGCAAGACCAATACCCTGGGTGCTGCCGCAGATCACGGCTGTTTTACCGGAAAGAGAAATATTCATAATGCAATATTAATCCTGAAGATCATTTTTCATTCGCCAAAAACTTTTGTTTTCCGCTCCTTCATCATTTCAGCGATTGCCGCCGCATCCCCTCCCTGCTTATGCAAATGCTGCATAATGTTGTCATAGCTTTTTTCATCCCTGTTCTGGCTGAGTTTAAATACATGTTCCAGCGATTGCACTTCTATTTCAAAAGCGGCAATCGCTTTGATCATTTCGTCAATGTATTCTTTAGGAAGGTCTTTAAAATTTGCACCGGAATGGGGATTGTTTTCAAAATGGTCCGTAGTGCGTTGCAATATGCCAAGCAAGGCTGCTTCATCGAGAAAACGGAGAACACCTCTTGCATGCACGCTAAGATAATTCCAGGTGGAGCCCTGCTGTTTATTTTCGTACCAACTGGCACTCACATATGTGTGTGGGCCAGTGAACACAGCCAGTACATTCGGGTTTTGCAGGAAAGCTTTGTGATGGTCTGTTTTTTTCATGATATGACCAGACAGGAAAATCTTCCCATCTTTTTCATCGATGAAAACTGGTACTTGTGTAACCACAGGTTGCAGGTCTTTATTACAGCCTGTCAGAAAAACAAAAGGATGTTCTCTGGCAAACAGAATTACAGTTGCCGGATCAGATTCTTTGAAATAAGGAAGATTGTACATGGAACGAAGGTAATGATTAAGCGTTGACCGTTGATCGGTCAACCAACAACCATCAACCAACCGTTTCCACCAGTTTCTCCGTGCTCATGTTTGCATTCCGCATGGACACACTTCTTACCACATGGTTTGCGAACTCTTCGAATGCTTTCTTCGTGATCTCATCATCACTTACCATAATTGGTGCGCCTTTATCACCGCCTTCACGGATGCTTTGCACCAGGGGTATCTGACCGAGGAAAGGAAGATCATACTCATCAGCCAGTCGCTTTCCACCTTCTTTGCCGAAGATGTAATATTTATGATCAGGCAATTCCGCAGGAGTGAAATAACTCATATTTTCCACCAGGCCTATCACGGGCACATTCAGTTGCGCCTGTCCAAACATGGCAATGCCTTTCTTAGCATCTGCCAGTGCCACATCCTGTGGCGTGGTCACGATCACTGTGCCGGTAACCGGAACAGTTTGCATGAGGGTAAGATGGATATCGCCGGTGCCTGGAGGCATGTCCACCACCAGGTAATCCAACTCATCCCAGTAAACATCTGTTACAAACTGGCGGATAGCGCTGCTGGCCATAGGTCCGCGCCATACAACAGCATTTTTTTCATCCACCAGCAAACCGATACTCATTAATTTAATACCATATTTTTCCAGGGGAACGATCATGCCTTTGCCTTCAATTTCGACCATCATGGGGCGTTCGCCTCTTACACCAAACATAATGGGTACGCTGGGACCATAGATGTCCGCATCCATCAACCCTACTTTGGCTCCGCTGGCAGCCAGGGCCAGGGCCAGGTTGGAAGAAACCGTGGATTTACCTACTCCACCTTTTCCACTCACCACAGCAATGATGTTCTTCACTTTGGGCAGCACTGTGCCGGGATCATTACGTTTGGTAGTTGTATTGGCCGTGAATTTCACATTTACGGCTGCCTCTTTATTCACCAGTAATTTGATCGCATTGATAGCAGCATTTTTCATCATGTCCTTCATCGGACAGGCCGGTGTGGTTAACACAATAGTAAAGGAAACATAGTTACCATCTATCTCAATATCCTTCACCATGTTGAGCGTAACAATATCTTTACCCAGGTCAGGCTCCTGCACGTTTCCAAGGGCTTCCAGTATTTTTTCTTTCGTCATTTTCAAAGCTTATGTTAAAAAGGGATCGAGCTGCAAAGGTAAACACTTGCAGCCCTAAATTGTTGACTGATTTACGCAACTTGTCCTTATTTTTGATACCGTGAAGAAACTTATACAATACCTGGCGATTGTCGCCTTTTTAGTAGTACCCTCCATCGCGAAAGCGCAATTTGAAACAGCCAGAGATTCTGTAGTTCAATTATATGGCGTGATCATGACGGCTGACAGCCTGGTAGGCATACCGGCTGTGAGTGTTACTATAAAAGGACAGAACCGTGGTACCATCACCAACGACCAGGGCGTTTTTTCCATTGTTGTATTGAAAGGTGATGAAATCGAATTCTCACACGTTAGCTATAAACCCAAGACCATCACCATTCCGCGGAACCTGGAAGGAAACCAGTACAGTGTGATCCAACTGATGGTACAGGACACAGTATATCTCCCCGCCACGATCATCAAACCCCGGCCAACACCTGAACAATTTGCCAGGGATTTTGTGAACACCAAAGTTCCTGACGACGATATCGAGATCGCCCGTCAGAATACCAGTGCTGCCAAACGAAGGATATTAATGCGCACCGTACCTGGCGACGGACAGGAAGCAACCAATATCCAATTTAAAAATATTGCCAACCGTGCAGTATACCAGGGCCAGATGCCTCCCATGAATATCTTTAACCCTGCTGCCTGGGCTGATTTTATTCAAGCCTGGAAGAGAGGGGATTTCAAAAATAAATAGTTGATAACGGGAGCCGGAACAGCTACTCTAATCAATATCTTGCGATTCAAAATTTGCCATAATGATCAAGACCGTTTCAGTAATAGGAGCCGGCACAATGGGAAATGGAATAGCCCATGTTTTTGCCCAGCACGGATACCTGGTTAATCTCGTAGACCTTTCGAAGCCACAACTCGATAAAGCTATTGCCACTATTACCAAAAACCTGGAAAGGCAACTTGATAAAGGCCTTATCACCGAAGAAATAAAAGCCAGAGCCCTTTCCAATATTACTACCATGACCAGTTTTGCAGGTCTGAAAGATTCACAACTGATCGTGGAAGCAGCTACTGAAAATACAGAACTGAAACTTTCCATTTTTAAACAGATCGACGAAGTAGCTCCGGAAGGATGCATACTCGCTTCCAATACATCTTCTATTTCCATTACCAAAATCGCCGCTGCCACCAAAAGGCCTGAGCATGTGATAGGCATGCACTTCATGAACCCTGTGCCGGTGATGAAACTGGTGGAAGTGATCAATGGTTATGCAACAAAAAAAGAAGTAACGGATACAGTGGTTGAATTGAGTCAAAAACTCAATAAAGTGCCCTGTGTAGTGAATGATTATCCCGGCTTTATTGCCAATCGCATCCTGATGCCGATGATCAACGAAGCAATTTACAGCCTGTATGAAGGTGTGGCAGATGTAAAAGCCATTGATACAGTAATGAAATTGGGCATGGCCCATCCGATGGGGCCTTTGCAACTCGCAGACTTTATCGGTCTCGATGTTTGCTTCTCCATCCTGGATGTTCTGCACAAAGGCTTTGGCAATCAAAAATATGCCCCCTGCCCTTTGCTGGTGAATATGGTAACAGCAGGCAAACTGGGCGTAAAGTCGGGCGAAGGGTTTTATAATTATGCAACAGGGAGCAAGGAACTGGTCGTAAGCAACCGGTTCAGTATTTCCTGACCTCCTTAAAATCCCAGGCTAGGCTTCATTCAGGCGCTGATGCTTTGCATTTGCAGCAATATATAAAGCAAAGCCTGCAAGCGCTGTATCTTTCAGCAGGTTCACAAAAGCCAGTTGCTTCATTTCCGGGTCGCCTGCCTCACTGTAATTGGGCCAGTGGACCAATACAACGAAGATGAGCAACAAAACAGCCAGAAGATAACCTGCAACCGCAACAAACCGGTTGGTGATGAATGAAAGCGCTGCCAGTATAAATGCTACACCGACAAAATAGACCCAGACGATGCCCCCGGGCAAATAGGTAGGAACATAAATCAACAAATTCTCGGGGCGCTTGAAATGATAAATACCAAATACAAGCATTACGATGGCCAGCAGCCAAATGGCTATGCGGGATATAAGATGCTGATTCATAAAAAGAGCTTTAGTCCTTTTAAGTTACGACTTTTCTGAGGTAACTGCAAGGTTATTTTCCACAACCGGCAAGTATCATGCTGTCTTTTCTATCTCTATCGTCCGCAGGTCTTCCAGCTTAAACAACACTTCATCCAGCCTGTTGCGCGGTATGCCGATCTCCATTATGCAAAACAGGTTGGTCTCCTGTTTCAGAATAGCGCAATCAAAATACTTAACCACTTTCATTACATCATTCATCTGTGTGTAATCAAACTGAAGACGGTAATTGACCAGCACAGGTCTTTGCACAAAAGGTGTTACCTGCAAGGCCAGTGCTGCTGCCGTTTTATAAGCATTGATCAAACCTGGTACTCCCAGCAAAGTGCCCCCGAAATAACGTACTACAATGATCAGCACATTGGTCAGCTCCTTACTATCTATCTGGCCGAGTATGGGACGGCCGGCAGAACCTGAAGGTTCGCCGTCATCACTGACGCGGAACTGAAGCCCATCCAATCCCAAACGATACGCAAAACAATGATGCGTGGCTTTGGGATGCTCTTTCTTAATATCAGCCAGCCTGTCTTTAAAATCATTGACAGACATTACCGGGAATGTATAAGCAATGAATTTGCTTCCGCGATCTTTGTACTCTGCAGAAGCTGGTCTTTCCACGGTACTGTAGTAATCAAGGGTCATTTATTTCGGATGCTTTTATCGGGTTCAAAAAATTGTATGCTGTCGTGCTCCAGTTCAAGTTTGCTTACAAGGCTTGCATGGCGGATAATAGGTGCAGGCAATCCATGCCCTGCTGTTAATTGAAGATTTTCTATCCGCCTTATTTCATCCCAGGCATCTTCATCAATAAAAGATTGCAGCAATTGCGCTCCTCCTTCTACCAACACGCTTTGGATATTAAAATGACAGAGGGCATTGAGTATTTGATGCACGATGCTGGCATCTTCCGTCACCTGGTAATAGTCAATATTGTTTTCTTTGCCCTGTTTATGAGCATTGAATACAATTACTCTTCCCTCCGCTGCGAATATTTTTAATGAAGCAGGCAATTTAAGTTCCATATCGATCACCAACCGGATGGGCGATTGCCCCGGCCATAGCCTTGTAGTGAGTTCAGGATTATCCGCCAGTGCTGTGTTGGTCCCTACCAGTATCGCCTGCTCCTCACTTCTCCATTTATGTACCAGCCTGTTGCTGTATTCATTACTGATCAGCAGGCGGCGGTTGATCGTGCCGATCCTGGCATCAGCCGTTTGCGCCCATTTTAAGATAATATAGGGGCGGTGAAGCGTATGAAAAGTAAAAAACCGTTTGTTCAGTTCAAGGCATTCTTTTTCCAGCACTCCTGTAGTCACTTTAACACCTGCTTTTTGCAGCTTCCCGATCCCTTTCCCATCCACCTGCTTAAAAGGATCACGGCTGCCGATGACCACTTCAGGGATATGATGATGAATGATCAGATCTGTGCAGGGAGGGGTTTTACCAAAATGAGCACATGGTTCCAGTGTTACATACATCACCGATCCCGTGAATTTATCTGCATGCCCATTAGCGATCGCCTGTTCAATACAGTTCACTTCTGCGTGAGCTTTCCCATAAACCTGGTGATAGCCTTCTCCAATGATCTCTCCTTTATGAACCAGTACGGCGCCTACCATCGGGTTCGGTGCTACATATCCTGCTCCCAACCTGGCCAGTTGCAGGCAGCGGTGCATAAAATCCTGGTGTGTATATGTTGAAGTCCCGCCGTTCATCGGCCGCAAATGTAAATGAATTAAGTTTGCCGTCATGACGATACAGGAAGCCAGAAGGTATGGCACCAGCCGGCTAAGCGCTATTTATGCCAGCGGTGAAGCCTCTACGATCGCCGATTGGGTGATAGAATATATTACAGGGTCTAAAATCACGGAAAGACTGGCTAATCCGAGAAAGGAGTTAAGTCCGAGGCAGGCATCCCTGCTCGACCAGTATCTCGAACGCCTACTCACCCATGAACCTGTGCAATACGTGCTGGGGGAAGCCTGGTTTTGCGGGCTGAGGCTTAAAGTGGATGCTAATGTATTGATTCCCCGGCCAGAAACCGAGGAACTGGTGGAATGGGTGATTGCCAACTGCAAATTCCCGCTCAACGAGCTCAGGATACTGGACATAGGCACCGGTAGCGGCTGTATTGCTATAGCCCTGAAACGGAGACTGGGAAAAGCCGAGGTTTGGGCCTGTGATCTTAGTAAAGGCGCACTCTCACTGGCCCGCGAAAATGCTCAGACCTTAGGAATGGAAGTGAATTTTGTCGAAATGAACTTTCTGTCCGCTTCTGAGCGTTCCACTCTTCCCGCATTTGATATCATTATCAGCAACCCGCCTTATATACCCGAAAAAGACAAGGAAGAAATGCAGCCGAATGTGTTGAACTATGAGCCTTTCATGGCTTTGTTTGTGCCGGATAATGATGCGCTTCTATTCTATAAAGCCATTGCTGCTTTCGGAAAAGAACACCTGAAAAAAGATGGAAGCATTTACATGGAAATACATGAAGGATTGGGTGTAGACGTGTTGCAACATTTCAGGAGTGAAAATTATACCGCCGAATTGAAAAAAGATATGCAGGGAAAAGATAGAATGGTGAAAGCCAATTATAAAAGCTGAGATGCTATCATTTCACATTCGCTACAACTTTCGCTCCTGCCCTCTTGGCCGATTGCATTACGCGGAACACTTCCCCATAGTATGAGATCGTATCGGCATTGATAACCACTGAAGGTGTATCAACTGTTGCACGCATACGGTCCACTTCCCGCTTCACAAAGCTATCGAGCATGGATGGATCCACCTGCTGCTGACCAATAAAGAATTGCTGATCTTTATTAATGGAAACGACAATATTCTGCTTGGCCTTGGTATCTTTTGTTCCTCTTGGGTTGTTCACTTTTACCACATTGGGATTAGCCATCGTAGTGGTAATAAGGAAGAACATCAGCAGAATGAAAAGAATATCATTCAGTGAATCGGTAAATACCTCGGAGTGTTCTCTATGTTTTTTTCTGAACTTCATTCGCCTGCCGGTTTATCGGGTGGTTGGTTCCTGCAATACATCCAGGAAATCGGCAGAAGCCGCTTCCATTTTATTGGCTGCTTTATCGATCTGCGTGTCGAGATAGCTATGGGCAAGATAAGCCAGCAAACCAATCACCAGCCCTGTAATAGAAGTTATAAGTTTTGTGTAAATACCTTGTGAGATCACACCTATCTCCACTTCATTGGCACGGTGTATATTGGAAAACAATTGCATCAAACCGATCAGTGTTCCAACGAAACCGAAGATGGGCGCAGCTTTGGAAATAAATGACAATACCGCAAGATTTTTCTCCAGCTTATACATTTCCAACTGGCCCACATTATCCATGCTTTTATCAATACTGTCAATCGGTTTGCCAATACGCTGAATGCCCTTATCAATGATCCTTGCAACAGGATTATTCGTATTCTTTGCAAAACTGCGGGCTGCTGCAATATTGCCGCTTACAATATGATCACGGATAATGTTCATGAAATTGGCATCAATGCGTGAAGCCTGGCGGATAGCGATCTGCCTTTCTGCAAAAAAATAAACCGTCAAAAGCAGCATCAATCCCAGCGGGACCATGACCCACCCACCCATGTAAATAAGATCAAAGAAACGGATACTCTCTTCTTTTCCTGCTACTGTGCTGCCCGGAGCACCGCCTGCAAGTGTATCAACAATCTGTAAAAGGTCAAACATAGATGATCTTCTTTAAGTGCGTAAATGTAAGGCAAGCGATATAAATAGGTTTTCTTTTATTATCAACAGCCCTGAATAACCACGTCCTTGAACGAAAAAAACAATGCCGCGTTGTGATAGGAAGGGAAGTTTTAGAGGATTTTAACAAGAACGGTTTAAAAGTTTAAGAGTTTAATGGTTTAAAAATCCCTGTATCAAGTGCTGGAACTTATAAGCCCTGCCCCTTAAACCTTTAAACTTTTAAACACTTAAACTCATCCCTTATACTTATACTTATACTTTTACTCCTTTTGATTTCCACTGGTGCCCGCCTGCTTCACCATCAGCGCCTGTATCTGCTTCATCGTGCTTTCCATGCCATCCGGGCTGCCATCCAGGAAAATGACATTGCCTTTTCCATATTCTGCAAAATTCTTGATCGCTTCAGTCCACATACTGAACAGGATCACATTTGTATCGAGATTCGCTTGTTTCATCTGCTCTGCAGCTTCCGTCATACCGGCAGCCACTTCCTTGCGAAACAGAGCCACCCCCTGACCGCGCAAACGGGCCGCTTCTTTTTCCGCTTCAGCGGATATTTTGATAGAATTACCATCTGCCTCAGCCGCTTTGGTCTTGGTGATCAGTAATGCCTGTCCCTCATTTTCTGCAGCAGCTTTAAGGTTATTACTGGCCACCACCTTACTCATTGAGTCGAGGATCATTTTATCGAAAGTGATATCATTGATCTGCAAATCCTGCAAATGATATCCCCATTCTTCCAGCGTATGATCGATCTCTACTTTTACATATTGTACGATCTCCCGGCGAAGCCCCAGCACTTCAGCCTGCTTCTTGGTAGCTACGAATGAACGGATATTCCCTTCGATCGTACGGATAAGCGCCTGCATCAGGTCCCTGTCAGTAATGAATTTGAATGCCACCCGCTTGATCGTTTCTTCGTTTTCATTCTGCACTGCATAGAGCAGCATGCTTTTGAAATATACATTTGCCTGGTCCTGCGTCACAGCCTGGAATTCCAGTTCCACTGAACGGTTTTGGATGGATATTTTTTTATACAGTTGCTCCAGCAAGGGTATTTTCCATCTCAATCCCGGCCTTACGATCCGCTGATATTTTCCAAACAAAGTGATCACACCAATATATCCCTGGCTGATCGTAAAAAATGCGCTGAAAAAGATGAATAAAATAACAAGTATCCACCAGTAGTGCAGCAAAAAATTACCTATGTCCATTGCAAGTGATTTAGTGAACTAAAGATAAGCCAAGGCAGAAGAATTATATGAATTTTATTCCCTTAGATACAGCAGTATTTCTACGCGGCGGTTTTTCTGTCTCCCTTGCGGAGTGGAATTGCTGGCAACCGGCACACTGTCGGCCAGTCCATAAATAAATACCGGCACAGGTTTCATGCTGATACGCGGAGCCATATAGTCCGCTACCGTTTTTGCACGGTCGGAAGACAGGGATTCATTGATCGCAGCAGTACCCGTATTGTCTGTATGTCCTTTTATAACAAGCGAATCGATCTGCTTTCCCTGCACCTGCCCGCAAATGCTGTCAAGCACAGTGAAACTACCGGTCTGCAAAGAAGCTTTACCTGTTTCAAAAAGAATATCCGGTAATACCAGCGTATCGATCACTGTATAACTATTCCTTTCCAGTTGTGGCGGTGGTGGTGGCTTAGTACGGTAATATTTTATCTTCCTGTCGAGCAATTCATGCCGTTCGTTCTCTCCATATATTTCTTCCTTAGCCTCCTCCCAGCCTGCACATAAATGTTCATTGGGATCAAGCGGGGTCATGGAAATATCATCAAGGAAAATATAATAACGGTTCTCCCGTTCATCAAGCCGTTTCGCTTTGTAATCACTTTTCGCAAAGTAACCTGCCACTATAAAGATCTCATTGCCTGTAGCACGGTATTCTACAGATACTTTACGCCAGGCGCTGTCGCCAAACTCAGAAGTGCTTACCGCTCCTTTCAGATAAAAAGAAGGCTCTTTGCCACGCATAAAAATCTTACCATACAATGGGTCCTGGTCCATGAACAGAATACCCACACTGTCCATAATAGGAAAAGCTGATTTGATAAAAAAGCTGATCTGATACAGGTTATCCTTGCGCAATCCACAAAGCAAACGGCTTCTCAGGTAAGACCGGTTATAAGGCTTTTGAAAATGTGCCGCTTCAATACCCAGGCAATTACTGCCACTATGCGCCCGGCCCGGATCCCTGAAGAAATTATTAAACCCGCTTAAGGAACTCATCCAGGCTTCCGGTGCACATTCTACATTATATTCTGTGCACACATTAATATCTTCAAAGCCTCCATTGGCTAACAATCCTTGTGAATGGGTTTGCACGGAAGACAATAGAAAGAAAAAAATAAACAGTCTGGACATTTACAAACAAATAGGTGATACTCTTATATTAAACCTGTTCCCCTTCCCGTTCTTCCCGCCTTACCGGTAAATATTTACCGGTAAGGCGGGAAGAACGGGAAGGGCTCAAGATTTTAGAAAATACAATATTTTCCTGTACATCTTATAGTAAACGGTCAGTTCAACTTTTTAGTTTGTGAATTGTTCTTTCTTCATGCAGTTGAAATTAAGCATACTTGACCAAACGCCTATCCGTAAGGGCAGTTCAGCAGAAGAATCTCTCCAGGAAAGTATAGAGCTGGCAAAGTTGGCCGACAGGAAAGGCTTTACCCGCTACTGGCTGTCTGAACATCATAATTCCATCACCCTTGCCGGTGCAGCACCTGAAGTGTTCATTGCAAGGCTTGGAGGTGAAACCAGTCGTATCAGGCTGGGATCGGGAGGTATTATGCTGCCCAATCACAGTGCCCTGAAAGTGGCAGAGAATTTCCGTTTGCTGGAAGCACTTTATCCGCACCGTATCGATCTTGGTATTGGGCGGGCTCCCGGCGGCGACCGTGCCACTTCGCAATTGCTGAATCCTTCCAATACATTCGATCCCCAGGAATACATACAACAGATAAGGGAACTGCAGGACTTTTTTTCTGAAACACCTTCACCCAATAATCTCAATGGGAAAATAAAAGCCATCCCATCCATCCAATCGTCACCTGCTTTATGGGCATTGACTTCCAGCGGAGAGAGCGCTTATATCGCTGCACATTTTGGAATGGGGCTTTCTTACGCACAGTTCATCAATCCCATTGGCGGGCCTGAAGCCATCCGGCTATACAAGGAAAGGTTCAAGCCCTCTGCAGATCTCCACTCTCCTGTTACCAATGTTGGCATATTTGCATTCTGCTCAGAGGATGAACAAAAGCTGGAGCAGGCAAAAGCCATGTACGATTACCGTTTATTGAGTTTTGAAAAGGGTAATTACCAGCAATTATATGCTTATGAAGATATAAAAGACCATGTGCATACACCTGCTGATCTGCAACGGTTGGAATACCATCGTCAACGTTATTTTATCGGCACACCTGCAGAATTGAAAATAAAATTCGAGGAATTGGCTGCTTCTTTTCAAACAGATGAAATCGTAGTAGCCACTTTTGCAGAAACCAAAGAAGACCGGTTAAGATCGTATGAATTACTGAGCAATACCTTTCTCTTCCCAGACCTGCACTAATCTCACCAGTGTTTCTACTGCTTTATTCATATCCTGCACACTGATATGCTCAAGCTTTGAATGGATAGCCTGCATGCCGGTAAACAGGTTAGGACAGGGCAATCCCATAAAAGAAAGCCTGCTGCCATCTGTGCCTCCACGGATACTTTCCATTTTCAGTTCCAACCCTGCACGCGTGATAGCGGTCTTAGCATTTTCAACGATATCAGGATGAAGGTCCAGCACTTCTTTCATATTACGGTACTGCTCTGTCACATGAAATTCAAATGAGGAGCCGGTATGAAAACGGATAGTTTCTTCCACCAGTGTTTTAAGAAAATCTTCTTTCTTTTTCAAACCCGGTGTTTCAAAATCGCGGATAATAAATTCGATCGTGCATTTTTCTGCAAGGCCTTCCACTCTTACAGGATGAATAAAGCCCCTTCTGCCTTCTGTGCTTTCAGGAGAAAGGCGGTCTTTGGGTAATTCAGCCAGTATCTGTCCTGCAATTTTGAGTGCATTCACCATTTTACCTTTTGAATAGCCGGGATGTGCGATCACTCCATGGATCACCAGCGTTACACCATCTGCACTGAATGTTTCATCTTCCAGGCTGCCGGCTTCACCACCATCTAATGTATAACCAAAGTCGGCCCCTAATTTTTGAAGATCTACTTTAGCAGTACCTCTTCCCACTTCTTCATCAGGAGTGAACAATATTTTTATTTCTCCATGTTTCACTTCAGGATGCGTCTGCAAAAAATTAACCATGTCCATGATCTCCGCCACGCCGGCTTTATCATCAGAACCCAACAGGGTTGTGCCACTGGCTGTGATAAGATCATTCCCGATCTGCTTTTTCAAATAGGGATATTCTTCCAAGCGCAATACCTGAGTTTTATCATCAGGTAAAACAATATCCTGCCCCTGGTAATTTTTATGCACGATAGGTTTAATACCAGTGCCGCTGCAATCAGGTGCAGTATCTACATGGGAACAAAAACAAATAACAGGGACCTTTTTGTTTGTATTGGAAGGAATGGTTGCGTATACGTACCCCCATTCATCAGCATGGGCATCAGCCAGACCTATCTGTTTTAATTCCTGTGCAAGCAGGATGGAAAGATCCTTTTGCCTGGCTGTACTGGGATATGATCCGGATTGAGGATCACTTTGTGTATCTATCTGAACATACCGCAGAAATCTTTCTGCTGCGGTAAACGTGTAACGATCGAACATACTGAAAATTTAAAAATATGCCTGCCGGCAATTATTCATTTTGTTTCATAGCGCACTTATTCCGACAAAAATGCCCGGCGAAGGCCGGGCCGTGTATGTTCAAAGTTAGGTAATGTTGGAATATAAACCGAATGTGTTAAAGGCCTTAACATTTGGTTCATCCGGGTGTTTTGTTGCCAAACTTTGCCGGATGAAATGCCGCAACACATCTCCCTTCATCCTGATCAGGGCATGATGATCAATGGCTTTCCGCCAAGGATCTCTACCAGTTCAAGATCGAAGATCAGGTCCTGACCTGCCAGTGGATGGTTTGCATCAAGCACTACCACATCATCTTTGATCTCGGTTACTACTACCTGGTACTGATGTCCCTGCCCATCACTCATGCCAAGCGGCATGCCCACTTCCACTTCCATGTCTTTAGGAAAACGGTCTTTAGGCATTTCAATGATCATCTCAGGATTTCTGGGGCCATAAGCTTCCATAAAGGGGATATTGATCGTTTTCTTTTCGCCAACGGCCATACCGGTGACTCCATCATCAAACCCTTTAATAACCATGCCGCTACCCACCTCGAATTCCAAAGGCTCCCGGCCTTCAGATTTATCAAATGTTTCTCCGCTGGTGAGGCGGCCGTGATAGTGCACTTTAACCTTATCACCGCTTTTTACCTGTTGCATTATTGTATTTTAAATTAAGTATTAAACCGCAAGTTAGCCTATTTCGGCTAATGCAACCGCTGAAATATTTAAATCCGTCTGAGTATTTATTTTACTGTATTTTAATCCAATTTTAATAATTATTTCACCTGGATGAAACAGGGCATATGCATCGTTTCAACCGGCAAAATTTAAAAACAAAACCATACGGATGAAATATTATGTACTGAGCTTTTTTGCTGTCATCACTCTTCATCTTTCCGGCAAAACCCAAACCAATTCTCATATTACCCCTGCAGCCGAAAGAATGGAGCAATACCTTCCCCTGCTCAAGGGCAAACATGTTGGTGTTTTTGCCAATCCTACGTCCACAGTAGGAAACAGTCACCTTGTGGATACACTGCGTAAACTTGGCGTCACTATCAGTGTCATCTTTGGACCTGAGCACGGATTCCGCGGCACTGCAGATGCCGGCGAAAAAGTGGGGAATTACACCGATAAAGAAACAGGTATTCCTGTTGTATCATTATATGGCAGCAAAACAAGACCTGCCAAAGAAGATCTGCAGAATGTTGATATACTGCTGTTCGATATACAGGATGTTGGCGTACGGTTTTACACTTATATTTCTTCACTGGAAGGAATGATAGAAGCTGCAATTGAATTTGATAAGCCTTTGATCATTCTCGACCGCCCCAATCCAAATGGTCATTATGTGGATGGACCTGTGCTGGATAAAAAATATCAGTCTTTTGTTGGACGCCAACCTGTACCTATTGTATATGGCATGACCATCGGTGAATACGCACTGATGATCACTAAAGAGCAATGGCTGAAACCGGAATGGAATAAAAAAGCTGCACAATACAATTGGTATAATCCAACCAGTATAAAACCAAAAGAATTTGCATTGAAGATCATTCTTTGCAAAAACTATACGCATCAGAGCAGGTATGTTTTACCTGTTAAACCTTCTCCCAACCTTCCCAATATCCAATCCATCTATCTTTATCCATCAACCTGTTTTTTTGAAGGAACAGTACTGAGTGAAGGAAGAGGAACAGACAAGCCATTCCAGGTATTCGGGCATCCATCCTTACCTAAAAACCTGTACTCATTCACACCCAATCCCAATGAAGGAGCCAAAGCTTCCAAACTCTACGGGCAGGTTTGCTATGGATGGGATCTGAGCGGAACAGTAGCAGAAGTCGAAAAAGAAGTGGATGGGAAAATACAGTTGAAATGGCTGATGGAAGCTTACCATCTTTTCCCTCAAAAAGACAGCTTCTTTATCATTCCCAAATCAGGAAAAATGGAAGAATGCTTTTTTGATAAACTGGCCGGCAGCAGCGAGCTAAGAAAACAAATACAATCGGGCATGAAAGAAGAAGATATCCGCAAAAGCTGGGAACGCGGATTGAAGAAGTTTAAAGAGATACGGGAAAAGTATTTGCTGTATCGTTGAGCATTGGGGTAACAGCAGGAAGCACACTATCTTTGCAGCATGATCGAATTTCAGCTTAAGCACAAACCAACCGGACCCAATACTGTCAGTTTTGGAGCAGTCCCTCCCCTGCGCATTGTATTCATGGGCACTCCTGAATTTGCTGTTGCCTCACTGGATGCACTCGTAAAAGCAGGTTACAATATTGTTGGAGTGATCACGGCGCCTGATAAACCAGCCGGCCGCGGTATGAAACTGACTGAAAGTGCTGTAAAAAAATATGCTGTTGAACATGACCTGCCCGTGTTGCAGCCGGAAAAATTAAAGAACCCTGCTTTTCTTGAAGAGCTGAAAGCATTGAAGGCCGATCTTCAGATCGTTGTAGCCTTCCGTATGTTGCCTGAGCAGGTGTGGAGCATGCCGCCACTTGGAACAGTAAACCTTCATGGCTCATTGCTTCCGCAATATCGTGGCGCAGCGCCGATCAACTGGGCGGTGATCAATGGAGAGAAAGAAACAGGAGTTACTACTTTTAAGTTGCAACATGCAATTGACACAGGAGATATCCTGCTGCAGGAAAGTTTTCCTATCGGTGAAAATGAAACAGCCGGTGAAGTACACGATCGTATGAAAGAGATCGGCGCTGCATTGCTGGTAAAAACAGTGAGCGGGCTTGCCAGTGGCAGCCTATCCCCACAATCACAATCTTCACTGGTCAATGAAAACGAATTAAAGCACGCCCCTAAAATATTCACAGAAACAAGCCGCATTGATTTTTCCAAAACTGTGGAGGAAGTACATAACCTGGTACGGGGTCTCTCCCCTTTTCCCGGTGCATTCACCACTATGGATGGAAAAACGCTGAAGATATATCGGGGAGAAAAAGAGGTTTTAAGACCTGGTGAAAAGCCTCCTGTTGCAACAGTAGAATATATAACCGATGGCAAGCAGTTCCTGAAATTTGCTTGCGCAAATGGTTATCTTCTTGTAAAAGAATTACAGTTAGAAGGAAAGAAAAGAATGCTGATAGGTGATTTTTTAAGAGGATACCGCTTTGAGAACATGGCTCCGTAGTTCCCACTACTATTTTCTTTATAATAAAAGACCTCAAATCCTTCTTTGTGCTCTTTGTGTCTTTGTGGGAGATAATTCCCACAAAGACACAAAGAGCACAAAGAAAATGACACAAACACTTTTTGCGTGAAACTTTTAATAGGCAATCTTCAGAATAAATTTCTCCATGTCATTTACACCAAGAGCAGCAGCACCTGCATTACTGATGCGGATGCCCAGTCCCTGGTTTTGACGGATGCCATTCATTTCTCCCAACACTTTTGCATAAATGGCTTTATTGTTATCAGGATTAGTAAGCTGAACAATAGTGCCTGTTGTAACCCCATCTATCAGCAGGTAATACTTCGCATCTTCCCATCCGCTGGATGTTTTGAAAATGCTGGCGGTTACCGTTGTATTTTTTGAAACAGGATTTTGTTTGATCTGCTGCTCATAAAAACTCCTGAAGTAGCCTTGCTCTTTAGTTACCGGGGCATTTTCCTGCCGGGTGATAACAGGTTCTGCTTTTTTCGGCTCTTCTTTCTTTGGTTCTTCTTTTGGAGTAGCAGCGGGTGGAGGATCAGGTTGCGCTGCAGTAACAGGTTGTGTTTTCACTGCAGGCTTTTCTTCCACCGGCTCTGTTTTTTTAACTTCTTCTCTGGCAGGTGGTGTTTTGGGTGTATTCGCTGCAAGGGTTTGCATTTCTTTTGAAACAAGATAGCCGACGATCAGTTTTTGGCCTACCTGCAAAGCGTCACTTTTAAGCCCGTTCCAGTCGCGAAGCTTTTGCATAGTCACTTTATTGTTCACTGTACTCACTTTAAGCAATCCCTCGCTTTGACCAACGGTATAATAAACCGGAACACCTTTATTACTCTTCTGTGTGAAATTGGTATCAGTAAGCGGTATGCGGACCACCTGGCCTATTTCAAGGCCTTTATTCATATCCATTTTATTAAATGCCGCAATATGTTTCGGGTTCACATTATACAAACGTCCAACAGCATAAAGGCCCTGGCCCGATGCTACAGTATGCTCAAGGTATAATCCTTTATCACCATGTTTAACAGCCAACCCTTCACTTTGAGCCTGGGAAATAGTGACAGCAGCAAGCAGGAAAATAATTAAAAAGGTCTTTTTCATAATGACCAGATTTGGGTCACAAAGATGTGGTTTTTAATTGGTAAATATACCGTATAACTACTTTACAAATTCCCCTGTTTTCTATTCAGGTTTTTCCTTTAATATCCGGAGTTCCTTCGGGTAATAATTGTTGATCCTGTTAGGCAAGGCATTGATCCAGCCAAGTGGGTGCTCATCAAACATCACGAGCTGCCAACCCTTACTGGCTGTTTCCGGTTTAAGATCTTTACGCTGGAGATATGCAATAGCCTCATCATAATTGAGCGATGTTCTTTCAACCGTTCCACTCAAGATACCCGACATGGCCAGTGCATGGTCCGGTACAAGTTTATCCCGCATCAATTCCCCAATAATCGTTCCTGAGTAAATAACACGCAGATTATTTAACAACCAGTTATAATCCTGTTCCAGTTCCTGCGGCCACGCATACACGGTTTGTTCGCGTTGAAGAAAATAATGATCATCCTTTGCAAGCCATTTCTGTAATAAAGGAATATCTTTTTTATTGACAGGTGTTGGCCTGGATTTACTTTTCAACACTGGCGTATCGCCACCATCTGCTTTACGGAAACAGGCTATAAAAAACCCTTCCCCTGCCAGTTTATCTGGCCAGAAGCGATAACCATAAGCGCCGCTATCGCCCTGCACTTCCACTACATTCCACTCCTGCTCAACTTTCAATTGCTGCGTATCTGCGCTGAGGGTGTTCATCACCCAATCAGCAATAGCTTCATCTTCTTCTTTGGAATAAGAGCAGGTGGAATACACCAGCAATCCGCCGCTTTTCAGGGCAGGCCAGGCATCTGCCAGTATTCTTTGCTGGCGCTGGCTGCAAAGCGCTACATTATCCAGGCTCCACTCTTCCATCGCCTCCGGCTCCCGGCGGAATAAGCCGCTGCCGCTGCAAGGCGCATCCACAACAATGATATCGAAATAATCTTCCAGCTTCGCAAAGTCCCGCGGATCATTATGCGTTACCACCACATTGCTGCTACCCCATTTGATGATATTGTCTTTAAGAATATTGACACGCGTTCTGATCACTTCATTGCTCACCAGCAAACTGTTTTTTGAAAGCAGGGATTGCAGGTGGGTGGATTTGCCTCCGGGGGCAGCACAAAGGTCCAGCACGCGCAAAGGTTTGGCAAGGTCAGTCGTTTGCACAATAGCCTGCTCAAGAAACATACTGCTGGCCTCCTGCACATAATAACAGCCTGCATGGAAAAGCGGATCGAAGGTAAAGGAAGGGCGTTCTGATAAATAATGACCATAACGGGTCCATGGAATGGCCATTGATCTTAGCGAAGACATATAAGCATGGGGAAACTGCTTCAATGGCTTGGCAGGGTTCAATCGTATAGAAGTAACCTGCTTTCCCGAAGCATGTATTTTTTCAAAAGCCGTTCTATCGTAGCCTTTGACGCCTTCCAGAGAATCAAGTAAAGGATCAGGGATTTGCACAGGCAAAACTAAGACTATAAATTCTTAATCTCTCCTATCAGGTCCTGCAATACCTTTTTGGCGTCACCAAACAGCATAGATGTTTTGGGTTGAAAGAAAAGGTCGTTCTCGATACCTGCATAGCCCGGTTTCATGCTCCGTTTATTGACGATGCAATTCTTAGCCAGTTCAACGTCCAGTATCGGCATACCATAAATGGGTGAAGAAGGATCTGTTTTAGCAGCAGGGTTCACCACATCATTGGCACCAAGCACCAGCACCACATCTGTGGTAGCGAACTCTTCATTGGCCTGTTCCATTTCCAGCAGCTTATCATAAGGCACGTCTGCTTCAGCCAGCAATACGTTCATGTGGCCAGGCATACGCCCTGCAACCGGGTGGATCGCATATTTAACTTCCACCCCTTTTGATTCCAGTAATTTCTCCAGTTCATGACAGGCATGCTGCGCCTGGGCAACAGCCAATCCATAACCCGGCACGATCATTACTTTATGTGCATAGCTCATGACCACGGCTGTGTCACTAAGTGATATTTCTTTGTAAGTGCCTTGTTGTTTGCCTGAAGCATCAGCTTTGACATTATTTCCGCCAAATGAACCGATCAATACATTCAGAAGAGAACGGTTCATGGCTTTACACATCAATATGGTCAGCAATGTACCTGCAGCACCAACAAGGATACCGCCTGTCAGCATCACTTTATTATCATACAAAAATCCTCCGCAGGCAGCGGCCACACCAGTGAATGAATTCAACAAAGAAATAACCACCGGCATATCTGCTCCACCGATCGGGAATACGAAGAATACTCCATACAACAGGGAAAGGGCGAATATCACATAAAACAAGAGATGATTGGCTGTAGTGATATTCGTGATAAGATAAGCTGCCAATCCAAGGATTGCCAACAACAATACAATATTGAAAATATGCTGACCTTTAAAAGAAAAGTCTTTTACTCTTCCGTTCAGTTTACCCCAGGCGATCATACTTCCGGCAAAGGATACAGAACCGATGATCAGCCCCAGCAGGATGATCAATATTTTACCATAAGGGACAGCAGGCTCTTCTATTAAAAAGCTCAGCGGGGGAAATGCCGTGAACCCTTCAGCAAAGGGCGGGCGTTCCATCAGGTGATCAAACTCTACAATAGATATCAATGCAGCACAGGCGCCACCCATACCATTGAACAGGCTCACCATTTCAGGCATGGCCGTCATCTTTACTTTCCTGGCTGCCAAAAAACCAATAAGTGTTCCTATTGCGATACCACCGAAGATCCATCCATAGTTACCCAGTTTCTGTCCATCTTCTTCATACAGGAAGATGGTGCCCAGGATAGCAATGGTCATACCCCCTGCAGCAACAAGGTTTCCCTTCCGTGCAGTAGCAGGATTCGACAACATTTTCAAACCAATAATAAAGGTAACCGAACCGACCAGGTAACAAAGTGTGAGTATATTAAGCTCCATAAATTACTTCTTTTTCTTTTTGAACATTTCCAGCATCCTGTCCGTTACCACAAAACCTCCCACTACATTCAGTGTACCCAATACTACAGCCAGGAAGCCAAGTATCAATGCCAGGTAATTATCTGATTCGGCTTTGCCCATTACAATGATCGCTCCGATGATCACAACACCATGAATGGCATTGGCACCGCTCATTAATGGCGTGTGCAGCACACTGGGCACACGGCCGATCACTTCGATGCCGACGAAGATCATCAGGATCACGATATAGATGATCTGCTGATTATCGTGTATCCAGGAAAGAAAATTATTCATACAGTGATTGTTTCAAAATAATCGTGTTGTTTAGTGCAACAAAGCAGTTACAGGCTTTTCACCCGCTCATTCACCACCTCTCCATCATGAACAATGCAGGCTCCTTTCACCAGGTCATCTTCCCAGTTAAGGTTCAACTGCCCTTCTTTGGTTGTGATCAGTTGCAGGAAATTCAGCACGTTCTTACCATACAGTTTGCTTGCATCTGAAGGCATAGTGGAAGGCAGAACGGAATTACCAACTATCGCCACCCCATTATAGTTAACTGTTTCATTATTCTTTGTAAAAGGTGTGTTGCCACCGGTAGCAGCAGCCAGGTCAATAATAACAGAACCATTGCGCATAGAGCGCAGCATCTCTTCAGTTATCAGCAATGGCGCTTTCTTACCGGGTATCTGTGCGGTAGTGATCACTATATCTGCTTTGGCAATGCTTTCAGCAATGCGTTGCTGTTGTTTTTGCTTATATTCTTCTGTTTGCTCCACTGCATAGCCCCCGGCTTTGCTGGCATCAGCGGCACCTTCCACTTCCACGAATTTTGCACCGAGGCTCATTACTTCTTCCTTCACGGCAGGGCGGGTATCAAACACTTCCACCACAGCACCCAGTCTTTTTGCAGTAGCAATAGCCTGTAATCCTGCCACACCTGCACCAAGTATCAATACCTTAGCAGGAGCAATACTTCCTGCAGCCGTCATGAACATAGGAAAATAACGGCCATAGGTGTTTGCAGCAAGTAATACTGCTTTATAGCCGGCAATATTGGCCTGTGAACTTAATACATCCATTGCCTGCGCACGCGTGGTGCGGGGAAGCATATCGAGGGAGAATACTGTAAGTTTTTCAGCGGCCCATTCTTTCATCAAAGCAGGATTGTACAACGGTTGGTATACGCCGATCAGCACCTGGTTTCCGGGAAAAGAAATGGCCGTTTCAGGCGTATTGATCGCCAGCAATACCTGCGCACCGGTAATAACATCGACACGGTTTTTGATCAATGCACCGGCTTTTTCATAATCAGCATTGCTGCAATATGCTTTTTCACCTGCATTTTCTTCTACCAGTACCGTAATTCCTTTTTTTGTGAGAGTAGCAACAGCCTCCGGCAGGAGGGACACGCGCGTTTCATGGGCGGGTTCTTTAATCAATCCGATGGTCATGAAAGTGGTTCAGTTTATATTGGGAGAATTGAATTACCACACAGCCCGAAGATATTAAAAATTTGACAGCGTGTTAAGTAATTCTACGAACTGATCTAAAACCGGATAGCAAAATCCTGCTTTTCGCGGAATTCCTGGCGGAACAATACGATCCCGATAAAGAACAGATCGATCGTGCAACTGACTGCAGGATGCGCTTTGATATGGGCCCAGGCCTGTTCCATTTCCCGGCTCCAGTGAATATCATCAAATATTAAGATCGTGTCATTATGCGCTACTGTGGCCAGTTGTTCAAAATAACGGACCGTCGGCTCTTCCCGGTGATTGCCATCAATAAAAACAAGATCGGGCCGCGGCCGTGTTTTCAACACTTCCGGCAATAATTCATCAAAATTGCCTTGCAGCAATTGCACATTCCCGATACCCGCTGCTTTTATTTTTTCTTCCGCAACAGTGGCAACAGTGGCAGCCCCTTCGATCGTAGTCAGGCTACCGCCGGGGCGGGCCATTGCCAGGTATTGTGTGGTAATGCCAAGCGAAGTGCCCAACTCAAGCACATGCTGCGGCTGGTAATACTTTGCCATCCTGTAGAGCAGTTGCCCGAACTTAGGAGGCTTGGCTGCATGGCGTGCAATATCAGCGATGCTTCTGCCGGGATGGTTGTTCTTAGCCGAACCTGCTCCCAGGTCGTTCACTTCAAGAATGGTATTATCTGCCAGCAATTGGCGGCGCAATGTTTCTACACGGTCATAATCGGCATAATGTGTTTTATCATTCAAAACACTGATGATAAAATCATATACGAACGGGGAGTGCATACCATGTCCTTTACCATTGTATGCCTTGCTGTAATAGCGGATATATTTCCAGAGAAGCTGTAGTTTATTGAACACTGAGCAAAAGTAATAAACCTGAAGAACCTGTTGAGTCAGAAAGAATAAAAGGAATAGATATCTTATTTAACTTTAAAGAGGGCGGCGTTCCCATACCTGGAATGAATAAGCATACTGGTGTTTCTCATCAGCAGGATGGTCTTCCCTGCTTACGAGTTTCCACAACAGCGGATCTATTTCAGGAAAATACGCATCTCCTTCCAGGTCGGCCTCTACCCTTGTTATGTGTATTCTTCCTGCTTTTGGCATAGCCATCTTATAAATTTCGCCGCCGCCGATCACCATCACTTCTTTTACATCCATTTCTTTAGCCAGGAAAAGCGCATCGTCCAGGTTCTTAACCGTTGTTACTCCCGGCGCTTTCCAGCCAGAATTCCGTGTCAGTACGATATTGGTGCGGCCTCCAAGCGGCTTACCAAGCGATTCAAATGTTTTGCGGCCCATGATCACCGGCATGCCCCAGGTCACATTCTTAAAATAACGGGTATCATTAGGAAGGCGCCAGAGCAACTGGTTATCCTTTCCTATCACATTATTCCTGGAAGCTGCAACAACAAGCGTAATGATCATGGTTCTGAATATAAATTTCCTTTATACTGCTACAGGAGCTTTAATGGCAGGATGTGATTGATAATTTTCCAGGGTAAAATCTTCAAAATTGAAACTGAAAATATCTTTTACAGCAGGGTTCAGTTTCATCACCGGCAATGGGAATGGCTCCCTTGTAAGCTGCAATTGCACTTGCTCCATATGGTTGCTGTAAATATGCACATCACCAAAAGTATGGATGAATTCTCCCGGCTGCAGGTCACAGACCTGGGCGATCATCATTGTAAGCAAAGCATAGGAAGCGATATTGAAAGGTACCCCAAGGAATACATCAGCAGAGCGTTGATACAACTGGCAACTCAATTTTCCATTGGCAACATAAAACTGGAAAAGGGTATGACAGGGCATCAAAGCCATTTCTGGCAAATCAGCCACATTCCATGCGTTGATGATAAGGCGGCGGCTGTCGGGATTGGCTTTGATCTGTTTGATGAGATCAGTTACCTGGTCCACGATCTTGCCATCCTTTCCTTCCCAACTGCGCCAGTGTTTTCCATAAACAGGTCCCAGTTCACCATTTTCATCGGCCCATTCATCCCAGATCCTTACTCCATGTTCTTTCAGATACCCGATATTGGTTTCGCCTTTCAGGAACCACAGTAATTCATGAATAATACTTTTCAGGTGTACTTTCTTGGTGGTCACCAGTGGAAAGCCTTTTTGAAGATCAAACCGCATCTGGTAACCAAAACAGCTTTGCGTACCGGTCCCGGTACGGTCTGTTTTATGAGCACCGTTGTCAAGAATATGTTGCAGCAGGGTCAGGTATTGTTGCATAAGTGCAAGTTAGCGAAAAGCACGGTGCTGAAACGGGCTGTGGGGAAGATGTGGATTGGAGGGAACCTGTCCCGCGCCGGGAGTCGTTAGTCGGCAGTCAGTAGTCCGGCTGATTCGCGGCTGAACTCTTCGTAAAACCGTTGGGTGAGTTGTTTGCAGGCGGTCAGCTTTTTTGCGGTGGCATGCAGGATTTCCTGTTGGGCGGCTAATTGTCCCTGGAGGTTAGTGAGCTCCTGTTGTTTTTCCTGCAGGTATTGTTCTTTTTGTTGAAGCAACTCTTCCCTTTTTGCCAACTCGGCCTGCAATTGGGATGTTTGATGTTCTGCGGCGTGCTGAAGCACGATCTTTTGTTCCAGCTGGTTTTGAAGGAAAATGATCTGTGATTTTTTTTCTTCCACTATATCGCTCAGGTAATCATGTTCGGCGAGTTTATCTTTTAGTAAGCTGTTTTCTTCAGCCCATTTATTTGCTATTGATTCTTTTCCCTCTTCTGTGGCAGTGGCTAGTTCAAGCTTGGCCTGTAAAAGATTGTTTTCCTGCTCCAGGCTGCGATAGGAATGTGCCAGTTGCTCATTTTTTTCTTTCCATTCCTGCTTTTCGGCTTTATGTTTTTTGATCAGTGAATCAATTTCTTCCTGTATGGCAGGGCTTAGTTGGAGGACAGAGTTTTCCATTTCTTCTTCTTTAGGGTGATAGGTATGATTCGATGCATATAGCGCTAAAGCAGTATATTTTGTTTCCAGCCTGGAAAAATCGTGGCGCAGGGCTGTATACTTTGCCTGGCTTTGGCAAAGCCTGTTGTGGTATTGATCCACAAGGCCAGAATGGTCGAAAAGAATGTAGTCAGCAGTTTTTTTTCCCTGGATAAGTGTTGCCGGCACAGGCAGTAATTCTTCTGCAGGCAATGCTTCTGCCTCATTCTTTCTCTTTTTGCGGTAATGCAAAAAAACAGTCAGTAAGATAGCCAGGGCTAAAACAGGAAGAATGATCCAGCAAAGTACCTGGATGAAACTGATGATCTCGGAAACAGCTCCCGCAGCTAAAAGCATCCTCAAAAAATTTTGAGTATATCTATATCATGCAGCTTTAGTTAAGAATTCTCAGTACAAAATGGTTTACCGGGAAATATTTACTTTATTATCCATATTAATTTTCCGGATCAGGAACAAGCCGCTTACTTCAACAATAGTACCAAAAGGGGATGAAGATTGATAAAGGATAGATAAAAGATGGTGGATCCCTTCTATAAAATAATAAGGGCGGGCCTGCTTAAAAACAACCCGCCCTGCACTAACTGCTGCTAAGTGCTTAACGATTGCCGTATCTATGGCTTCTTTCAACCGTCAACAGACGGTCTGTTAAATAGCTTTGCATCAGGGGATCATTTTATAAAGGCGCACATAATCGACCTCCATAGTGGCAGGGAATGCTGTATTATCCACGCCCTGCGCACCACCCCAGTTGCCTCCAACTGCAAGATTCAAGATCAGGTGGAACCTTTTATCAAACGGCCAGGTGGCCGCACCTTTTCCATCATTGGTAAAGGTGAACACCAGTGCATCATCAAAATAACCACGTACTGCATAAGGTGTCCAGTCTACCCGGTAATTATGGAATTCCGTCATTGCCGTCGGAATGGTCTTGGTGCTTGTCTTTTGTGTATTGATAGTATGATTATATGCCTGTGTATGCACACTGAAATGCACTACATTGGGATCATATCCTACATGTTCCATAATATCAATCTCGCCCGATTTGGGCCATTCGCCATAAACCCAGTCAGTAGGTAGCATCCAGATAGCGGGCCATGTGCCACGGCCTGCCGG
Source organism: Chitinophagaceae bacterium (assembly GCA_051954695.1). Classification (GTDB taxonomy): domain Bacteria; phylum Bacteroidota; class Bacteroidia; order Chitinophagales; family Chitinophagaceae; genus Terrimonas_A. The sequence goes on along the minus strand of JBQCHL010000018.1, from coordinate 316,381 downwards.
CAGTTTTGCCCTTATCTCTGCCCTGCCATAAAGAAAATCTCCCAGGTTTTTGGAAAGCATCCGGGCAGAAGTATAGTTCATTCCTCCCATTGCTTCATTCCTGGCAGTGATCTTAAGTACGCCACCAGCCACCACTGCATTATCGGTAGAGTTAGTGTAATACTGAAGTTCATTATTTCCCCAGCCACTTCCCCCGATATCATAATACCAGTTGGCTGCATCAGGTGCACCGGTATAGTTAAACTCTTCGGCCCATACGGGAGTGGTCTCAAATTTCCAGTTTTTGTCTACCGGTGGACCGGGGGGAGTAATTGTAGAACCTCCCCCTCCACTTTTTGAACAAGATATAAGACCCAGAAGACATGCGACGGATACGATAATTATACGCATACTAATCCTTTATTCAGAACGTAATGTAAATGTCCACCATCCGGGTGCAGCAAGGGCAACACCCAGTTTGAGGATATCATGACCAGGACCACCACCATTTGGTATCATCTCAATGATATCATAGGTAATAGAGTTCCAGGTAGGGCCAGTAGTGGTTTCCCCGCCATTATGAACTTTCTGCAGACCAATATGAGCACCAAGGCCGACCACTTTCAGTTGCCCTAATCCTTTCACACCACCAGGAAGTACCTGGTAAGTGAAATTGCCGGAAGCCCAGGGCTTTTGTGCATTGTTCAGGTTGGCATTGGGTTCGCAACCATTACTACCTGAACCGAGATAGCCATCTGCATAAAAATCACCTTTGTTGTCGTAAGTAAAAGTGCCTGCACCATCAAACACAAAAGTGTATTCATCATTGAACTCGCAGGAGCGGCCTGTAACATCACCAGCACCACTGCTCCACCAGTTGCCATTATCGGCGCCTTCACCAACTTTATAGGCACCGGCTGCAGGGTTCAGTTTCCATTTTTTGCTGGTGCAGCTTGCGATAAAGCCCAATGGCTTGGTAGGGCTGCAGGCAGTTGGATCATTTTGTGCAATGGTGATGGTTTTGGTAGTGCTGCCTAATCCTCCCTGGCCGGCACCTGTCAGGGTCACTTCATAAGTGCCTGCAAGCACAAAATTGATCTTGGCAGAATCGCCGGTCAGTTTGGCTCCATTGCTCACGGTCCAGTAAGGAATAATGGGCATGGATGATTTATTAACGAGGATAAGATTATTAGGATCGGTGCCCTGTATCACTTCAAAATCGGGCGTAGGCAGAGCACCTAATGTAAGGTCCTCTCCTTCTTTTTTACAGGCCTGGAAAAGTGCAACACCCAAAAGGATGAGCATTACACTGGTCAGCAATTTTGTTTTATTTGTATGTTTCATAAAAAACATTTTTTAGTGGATGGCAATCCTTAATTATAGTTAGGATTTTGTACAAGTTTAGTATTGGTCAGTTCATTCAAAGGAATAGGCAGGATCTCATGTTTACCTGCAACAAATCCTTTAAACGCCAATACTGTAGCGGCTTTGCCTGTACGCACCAGGTCAAACCAGCGATGACCTTCGGTAGCAAGCTCCTTGCGGCGCTCCAGTGCCACATTATCTAATGTGGCTGCTACAGGTGCAAGACCAACCCTTGCTCTTACATCATTCAGGTATTTGGCAGCTTTCACTGCATCACCACCCGGAGCACGGAGCAATGCTTCCGCTTCCATGAGATAAGTATCAGCCAGGCGTATTTCAATCACGTTGTTTGGATAGTTCAATTCAACGTTGCCACCGCCGGTTGATTTCCATTGTTTGAGCGGAGCAAATTTCTGAACGAAATAACCTGTGTTCTGATAGCTGGCCTCGTAGCTTGTAGCAGCACCTGCATCCACCATGCTGTCGATATCCGCAACGGTGTATTGATAACGCGGATCACCATACAACAGATCAGCCAGTTCTTTGCGTACAGGATTGAAGCCCCATCCTGTTTCATAGATCGTGCCGGTATAAGCGCGTGGCCCGATCATTTGCGTGTACACATTTCCTTCAACTGCTCCCCATGCATTCCAGTTGCCATTGGCAACAGATGTATGGCCGATCTCGAAAATGGATTCGCTGTTGAATTTTTTGTCAGGGCGGAAGATGTCACCAAAATTGGTCATCAACTTATACCCATAAATATTGTCCTGCTTATTCACGTCTTCAAACAGGTTGGCCGCTTCCATCATCCTGCTGTTATCATTCTGGAACAGGATCACTTTACCGAGCAGGGCTTTAGCAGCGCCTTGTGTGGCACGGCCACCTTCTGTAGTAACAGGCACCGTTGGTGGCAGATCAGGGATAGCATCACGCAGATCTTTTTCAATTTGTGCATACACATCAGCAGGAGCTGCCTGCACCTGGTTGTAGATCTCTTCTGTTGCAACAGGAGCAGTGAACAAAGGAACATTTTTGAACAAACGCACCAGATCGAAATAATAATAGGCACGGAGGAATTTCCCTTCAGCGATATATCTCTTTTTGGTGTTTTCGTCCAGCCCGGGCACATCACCCAGTTTGGAGAGGATGATATTAGTCCTCGATACACCGGTAAAATTCCTTGTCCAGTATTCCATTTGCGGACCTACCGCAGGTGTAAGGGTATAATTATTCCAAACCTGCCAGGTATTCATATCATTACCACCGGAAGCACCACCGGCCACGCAATCATCAGAAGCAGAGTTCAGCGGTCCCAGTTTATTGGCATATGTACCGGCCGTTTCCATACCCAGCGGATCGTAAGCGGCTACCAGTCCGGCAAATGCTTCAGTGGGATTTGAATAATAGTTCGATTCCAGATTAAGTCCGACCGGATCTACATCCAGAAAACTTTTCTTACAAGCGTGCAATACAGGCAAAGCCAGCAGCACGAGGCATATTTTAGAAAAATAATTGGTTCTCATTGTAATAGTTTTTTAGGATTATAAACCTAGGTTTAAGCCAACCATATAGGAACGGGCCTGAGGATAGATACCTCTGTCAATACCATAGCTGCCTCCACCAATCTCAGGATCAAATCCTGTGTATTTGGTTAAAGTGAGCAGGTTGCCGCTGCCTAAGTATATACGCACTCTTTTAAGACCTGCTTTTTGTGCAATGGAATTAGGAAGAGTGTAACCGATCTGCAGATTCTTGATCCTGAAATAAGCACCATCTGACAAATAGAAAGTGGATGGGTTTTTAAAGTTGCCATTGGCATCGTCTGTTGTGAGGCGGGGAAAAGTATTGGTAGAACCTTCACCGGTCCAGCGGCCGAGTGCAGCAGTGGTCCAGTTGGCATTGGCCACATCAAGGCGGCGGAGTGCATTGAAGATCTCATTACCGGTAACACCCTGTCCAAACAATACCAGATCAAACTGCTTATAAGAAGCATTGACGGTGAAACCATAGCTCCAGGTCGGTGTAGGATCGCCGATGAAAGTACGGTCTTCAGAGCCGATCTTGCCATCACCATTCAAATCTGCCCATTTGAAATCACCAGGTTTTGCATTGGGCTGGATGATGGTACCGTTCTTATCCCTGTAGTTATTTACTTCGGCCTGGTTTTGGAAAATACCCAGGGTTTCAAATCCATAGAAAGAGAATGTAGGATGTCCTACCTGTGCACGGGTAAGGTTGTAAGCACTCGCCTGCCAGCCTGAGCCTTCGAGGAATTCTTTATCAGCACCGAGGTAGGTGACCCTGTTCTTTACATAAGACACATTGCCTTTTACAGACAGGTTGAGGTCGCCGAATTTTTTGTTGTAACCCAATTCCAGTTCCACACCACTGTTTTGCATACCACCCACGTTGCCTACAGGATTACCAAGGCCTACATAAGAAGGAATGGTAACTGTCATAAGTATTTCGGAGGTTTTCTTCCTGTACCAATCGAATGTAAGGCTAAAGTTCCTGAACAGGGTAGCTTCAAAACCGATGTTCAACTGGCTGGTCTGCTCCCATTGCAGATCGGGATTGGCCGGTGCATTGGGGCTGTAACCGATCAGGTAGTTGTCATATCCGAATGGATAGTTGCGGCCGCCGCCTACAGTGGAAATATAACGGAAGTCGCCGATCGCATCATTACCCGTAATACCATAAGAACCGCGGATCTTCAGGAATGAAACCACATTGTTGGTGGGGAAGAAATCTTCTCTTGACACTACCCAACCAATAGAACCGGAGGGGAAGTATCCATATTTTTTATTCGCACCAAACCGGGAAGAACCATCGCGGCGGATAAGACCGGTGAACAGGTACTTATCGTTATAATCATAAATAACACGGCCGTAGATGGAAGATATTTTGTGTTTGTAGCTCTCATTTCCCCATGCGAGGATATCAGCAGCAACAGTCGCAAAATTCATGGAAGCCTCTTTGAAACTGTTGACAGGCAGGTTGTAATAAGTTACACCATTGCCTACAGAGTTATTGTCTACATAAGCACCTGTACCGGCCATCACAGTCAGGTTATGATAACCGAAGTTCTTGTTGTATGATACGGTGTTCTCAAATGTCCAGTTGAAACCACGGTTATTCTCCCTGTAAAATGAGTTATTGGTAGTTTGTGTTGAAGCATTCAGGTACACTACCGGGCTGAAAGAAGTGTTGCCCCAGAATGCCTGTTTTGCACCTACATTAGTTCTGAACTTCAAACCTTTGATCGGTTCTATCTCCACAAAAATATTTCCTACCAGGTTATGCGACCATCCATAGTTTCCTTCGTGGGCTTTGATATAGGCCAAAGGATTGGTCATCTCCTGCCCTACCAGTTTGGAAATGCCATAAGGGTTTCCATTAGCGTCCCTTACAACGGGCTGTGTGGAATAAGGCGGAGCATTCACCACGGAAGGATCAGTTTCTATAAGAGGGGTGATCGGATCAAGGTTGATCGCTGAAGCCAGCGGGCCACCATATTCACCGTTAGTGTTACCGATACCCTTGCTGCGGATATAAGAGTAGCCGATATTATTACCGATGGTCAGCCATTTAGTGACTTTATGGGAAGAGTTCAAGCGGGCATTATAGCGTTTGTAGCTGGAGATATCCGAACCCACAATACCTTCCTGGTCAAAATAACCCAATGAAAAATAATAGGTGGATTTTTCTGAACCGGCACTGATGCTGATATCATGATTTTGTATGCGGGCACTATTATTGAAAATCGCATCCTGCCAGTCAGTACCTTTCCCTAAAGCACTCGGATCAGGATACAGAACGGAACCACCGGCTGCCAGTGCAGCTTCATTGCTGAGGGTAGCATATTCAGTAGCATTCAGCAGTTTCAGTTTGGAAGCAGGCTCCTGAACACCATAATAGCCATTGTAATTAACAGAAACAGCACCTGCCTTACCTTTCTTGGTAGTGATCAGGATAACACCTGCTGCGGAACGCGCACCATAGATAGCTGCGGATGCCGCATCTTTCAATACTTCAATTGATTCGATATCATTCTGATTCAGGTAATCGATACCACCATTGTCAACCACGATACCATCCACTACATAAAGCACATTGTTCGCCCCATCATTGATGGACGTTGTGCCACGCACCCTTATAGTGGAAGAAGAACCCGGCTGACCGGATGCGGCGGCAATAGTAAGACCTGAAACACGCCCCTGCAAGGCCTGCTCCACACGCATGATGGGAGCATTCTCCAGGTCGCTTGCTTTTACACTGGTGATAGCACCGGTCACATTCCTTCTTTTTTGTGTACCATAACCGATCACTACCACTTCTTCCAGTTTTTTATCTTCTGCCACCAGTTTTACGCTCACTTCAGAGCGGTTGGACAGTGCCAGTTCCTGGGGCACAAATCCAATATAGGTGATCACCAATGTTGCGTCCAGACTGGCAACATTCAATACGAAGCTGCCATCTGCATTGGTGGTTGTTCCATTATTAGTGCCTTTTTCAACAATGTTTACACCAGGCAGGGGTTCACCCAGCTCATTGGTGATCTTACCGGTAACGGGTACGGCACTTGTGCCGGCAATGCCTGCGGTTATCACTACAAGGCTACTACTCAGTCTTTTGTAACTTAATTCGGTGTTACGCAACACTTTATTCATCACTTCTTCGAGAGAGGCATTCTCAACAGCAATGCTGATACGCTGTTCTCTCGGCAATATTTCGTCTTTGTAAACAAACCGGCAGGCACCTTGCTGTTCGATAGCCTTGAATACCTTTTTCAGCGTTACTTTCTCCAGGTTAAGGTTGATATTTTCCTGTCCGTAACCATTAGCGAAAGATTGAAGGGAAAAGGCGATAATAAGCAGAATGGTAAACTTCATCATGAGTAAGCATTTGATGAATAGGTAGGGCGTATGGGGGGATACGCCTGATCCATTTTTTTTCATACCTTAGTTTTGAATTTAATGATAGAATTTTTGCTCAAGCCTGAGCAAACTTGCTGTCTTTCAAACGGGGAATGCCGCAAACATTCTCCGTTCTTTATTTAAAGGGGAGTCATGTGTTTTTAACCATATGTGCAGTTTTTTTTAGATGAGCAATCGTTGTTAGCAGTTCAAACAAAAAAGATCAAAGGTTCACGATATGTTAAGGCCAGATCGTTACTTCCTTCTTATTTATCCTGTAGTGGAAATTTCCGGTCAATTGTAATGCTTCCATTAGCTGCTCCAGGTTCTCATTCTCAAATATGCCGCTGTATTCTGTTTTTTTGATACGGTTATCGGTCATGATCACTTTCACATCATACCAGCGTTCTATTTTCAATGCGATATCTTCCATTGCTTCCGCATCAAAAGCCAGTTTATTTTTAACCCATAGGGTTTCAAGTGCACTGCTCTCATTTTCTCTGAAGCTTACCTTTCTCAATGTGAGCAGGGAAGGCCTATTGCTTCTTTGTTTATTAGGAACAATATTTACCGAAGCCGTCTCTTCTTTGGCTTCCATATTGTCCACGATCAGTTTATCATTAGGTTTGAGAATGATCTTCTTATCAGGATTATTCCGCAAAGTGATCTCCACTGAGCCGCGGATCAGCGAGGTCTCTGTATTTTTTTCATCAGCATAAGAACGCACATTGAAAGCAGTGCCCAGCACTTTTACATCTATCACATTGGTGTGTATTATAAAAGGGCGGCTCTCATCGCGAACGACATCGAAGAATGCTTCACCAGTTAATTGCACTTCCCGTAATTTATCCTGGAAGTTCTCATTATAAGTGATCTTGCTGTCTGCATTCAACCAAACCTGTGTTCCATCAGGCAATTGTATTTTGGATTTGGAGCCTTTTTTTGTGCTGACAGTATTTTGCGCCTGGGCAATATTGGCATCCTCATTTCCAAATGGGAAATAGCAATAGGCATACCACCCCAATACGCAGGCGGCTGCTACTGCAGAAACCCAACCTATCACACGATAAACGGCCCTGCGTGGTTTTTTCTCTATCACCGGCTCTTCAGGTATTTCTTCCGATTCATATTGCAATACCGGCTCTGAAAAATGATTGCTCATCCTTTGCAGATGCTTATTGAAAGCAGCTTCCTTATAGTCTTCAGAAAGTGAAGGATTAACAGACCAGATATTTTCAATCATTCCTGTACGCAGGTGGGCATCAGGATTTTCCTGTAAAAAAGCGCCCAGTTCAGCAAGTTCCTCCGGTGTGGCCTCACCGGAAAGCCTGGCACTGAACAATAACCAAAATCTTTCTTCCGTCATAAGTTGGTGTCTGTAATCAATAAAGACACGAAGAACAGACCGGATGTACTAAGCAAAAGCAAAAAAAATTAACAAATGGGAGGATTGCTCACTAAGAAGTCGCTAAAAACTACAAATCAATCAATTAGAATAACCTCATGCTAAAAAGAAGATACATTCCTTATCTTGTTGGTCTTAGTTGTGTCCGTGGGGCATAATTACCACGGGGGCCACTAAGACCAACAAGAAAAATAAAAGAGATTTTTTTGAGGGAAACAACAGGTTGCCTGCGAGAGACCCTGGTGAGCTTATGAAGCCGAAAATAATTTAGTAGCGGGAATTAATTTCTGGACCGGAGCCGGCAATGCTTCACCCAGTTTGCGAATGGCGATCGCCAATTGATTGCGGACCGTAAGCGCAGAAATATTCAATACTTCAGCCGCTTCTTTATATTTTAATCCATCTTCTTTTACCAGTTGAAATACCAGTCTGCATTGCGGCGGCAATTGCAAAATGGCCTGGCGGATCGTTTGCATGATCTCTGCTGAAATAAACAATTCTTCAGGATTGCGCATTTCAATAACCGGTTCCACTTCCACTTCTTCAATGCTTACCGGCGCATTCTTGTAGGTGCGCTGAAGATAATTGAGCGAAAAATTTTTGGTAATGGTATACACGTATACTTTCAGATTGCCTATTTCTCCAAGCCGTGCACGTATCTGCCATAGCTTGATAAATACATCAGAAACAATTTCTTCGGCAACTTCTTTGGAGCGGACCATGGAATAAGAAAAACGATGGAGGCCATCGAATAACTGATAGTAAAGCTCTTTGTATGCTTTCATATCTTCATACAGAGCAATTCGTTGTTGTAGTTGTTCTATCGTAGCAGTCTGTGGCAATCCTCATTCAATAGTGATAACAATATTATAACTTTTTTTTAAAAAAAATATTTTCTTTACCCGTTGAAAAAAACTACGAGTAACAGATCGCTATTGAAAGTTTGTTGCTGAAGTGCCGTAATCGATTGTAATTATACGCCTCTTCTCTTTAATTCTTTTTTGATAAGGGCGAGTTCTCTTCCTGTTTGTCCTTTTACCGAAGTGTTTTCCTGCGCTCTTCTCATGAGATAAGGAATCACATCTTCAATAGGACCAAATGGGAGATACTTGCTTACACTGCAACCTGCATGTGCGAGATTGAAAGTAATATTATCGCTCATTCCATACAACTGACTGAAGTGAATATGCGGATGATTGAATGGCAACCCTTTTTGCTGCAGCAGATCTGCCGCCAGCAGGTTGCTTTGTTCATTATGTGAAGCCACGATAAGCCCTATGTGGTCAATATGATCAATACAAAAACGAATGGCTGCGTTATAATCCCTGTCGGTGCTTTCCTTATCAGGCTGGATAGGTGATGGATATTGTTTTTCTTCAGCCCTTTTTCTTTCTTTTTCCATATATGCGCCTCTCACGATCTTGGCACCCAGGATAAATTTTCTTTCTCTTGCTGCATCATAAGAGTCTTTCAGGAATTGCAGCCGGTCATGCCGGTACAATTGAACTGTATTATACACTACTACCCTTTCTTTGTTGAGCAGGTCCATTACCAATATGGTCAATGCATCAACAGGGTCCTGTATCCAGGTCTCTTCTGCATCCACCAGCACGCCTATCTTTTTCTGCGCAGCAGTTTCACATATCTGCATCATTCTATGGCGGACCCGATGCCATTCTTCTTTTTCATCCGCCGGCAATGAATCAACCGCCTGGAGATAACGCTTCATTAGCGTGCCTTCTTGCCGGTGCATCAGTTCATCCAGCTTTTCCAGTAAAGCGAATCGTGCAAAGCCGGTAACCTTGATGCTCATGAAAGGAATATTCGGTTGCGTGGCTGCATAATTGATCACCCTGATAAATTCTTCAGTGGCATGATCAAACCCCTGCTCGCCATCGTCACCACCCTCAACTCCATAATCCAGTATCACCTGTACGTGATAATCAGACAGCTTTTTTGCCACCACAGCAGTCTGTTCCAGGGTTTCACCTCCTACAAACTGCTCAAAAATAGTGCTCCGGATCAACCCCTTTACCGGCAGGCCGGATTTTACCGCCCAGGGTGTAAATCTTGTACCTAGCTTTACCAGCCAGGACATTCCCATACAGCTGAAAAGGAAACGAGCTTTTTTTAACTGTTTATCCTGCTTGTATTCAAAAGCAAACTCTGTATTATCAAAAGAAATTAAGGGGTGGGGCTCCATATATTATTTATGTGGGGCAAAAATAGCGGTTTGCAGTTTATTATCTTTGCGCAAATTTTTACCAATGACTGAAAAGAAAGCGGCAGAAAGCCTGACCATTATGACGGAGCTTGTTTTGCCCAATGATACCAATGTGTTTGGGAACCTGATGGGTGGCCGCCTGATGTACTGGATGGATATTGCTGCAGCCCTTGCTGCACAAAAACATTGTAATGCTCCTGTGGTTACTGCTTCTGTTGATAATATTTCTTTCGAAAACCCGATCAAGCTGGGAAATGTGGTGCACATAGAGGCCAAAGTTACCCGGGCTTTTACCAGCTCCATGGAAGTGCATATGAAAGTATGGGGTGAAGACCTGAAAAAACAGCAGAAATACAAAAGCAATGAAGCCTATTATACTTTTGTTGCTTTAGACGACCAGAACCGCCCCCGTCCTGTTCCTTCCCTGGTAGCAGAAACAGATGACGAAAAAAGACTGTTTGATGGGGCTTTGCGCAGAAGGCAACTCAGGCTGATACTTGGAGGAAAAATGAAACCAGATGATGCAGTAGAGTTGAAAGCCCTGTTTTTTGGGGAATAAAAATTTAGAAGTAAAAGTTCAAAAAGCTTTTTGAACTTTTACTTTATTTTTCGTTATTTCTCGTCTGTTATTTTTTCTTTCACTACTACCAGGTCTCCCACGTCCACCTGCATTGGCAACAGGCCGATCTTAACTACTGCCTTTTTCCCTCTTAATTCCATTACCTGCCCCACCTGGTGATTGCGTTTCATTTTCACTTTATCGCCTATTTTGATCTCCCCTCCTACTTCCGCAAATTTTGAGTCGATCTTTTTCTGCATTTTGCTTACCACTTTCTTTTCATCCTTTTTAAAGAGCAAGGCATCCATTTGCTTGATCACTTTGTTCTTATTTTCTTCCTTGCGCCATTCGATCAGCATCTGCTTCAGCTTTCGCTCCATGTCTTTGAGATAAGCGATCCGCTCTTCTGAAACACGGTTTTGCTCTTTCAGTATTTCCACCTGCTGGCGATGTTTTTCCTTATCCATCACCTGCTGCATTTCCTTTTTCAGTCTTTCATTTTCCTTCATCAACTGGTTCAGTTCTTTTTCTTTTTTCTCCAGGTCGCGAAGGTCCTGTTCAGTGCGGTTAAGCAATTTATCGAGGCGGAACTGATCTTCATCAACCAACTCACGCGCTTTCCTGATCAGCGATTTATCCAGGCCGATCCTTTCAGCAATAGAAAATGTATAAGAACTGCCAGGCTTGCCGATAAGCAATTTGTATTGTGGTTGAAGGTTCTTTTCATCAAAAGCCATGGCACCGTTGATAATGCCGGGCGTTTTACCTGCCATCACTTTCAGGTTCAGGTAATGCGTGGTCACTATACCAAAAGCATGCTTTCTTGCCAGCTCCTGCATGATCACTTCGGCAAATGCACCACCAAGATTGGGATCACTGCCACTGCCCAGCTCATCTATGAAGAACAGGGTTTTGCCATTGGCATTCTCCATAAAATATTTCATATGCAGCAGGTGACTGCTATAGGTGCTCAGTTCAAATTCCAGGCTCTGCGTATCACCGATATGGATCATCAGTTGTTTAAAGATCCCAAACTGTGAAGAAGGATGAACAGGCACCAGCAAACCGCTTTGCACCATCATCTGCAAAAGGCCGACCGTTTTCATCGTTACTGTTTTGCCTCCTGCATTAGGACCACTGATCACCAGGATACGATGAGCATCATCCAAAGTGATGGTTACCGGTATCGTTGGTTTGGCGGTGCGTTGATTGTACAGGTACAATAAAGGGTGATAGGCATTCACTAAATGTACATGTGCCTTATCAACCACGGCAGGGAACTCCCCTTTATAATCAACAGCCAATTTTGCTTTAGCCCTGATAAAATCATAATCACCGATGATGGTATGATATGTGTTCAGTAAAGCAGCATATGCCGAAAGCCTGGAAGTAAGCTGCCGGAGAATTCGGTACACTTCCTTTCTTTCATCATTTTCCAGTTCATGCACCTGGTTGTTCAGTTCAATGGTCTCTTCGGGTTCCACAAAAGCGGTTTTCCGGCTATCGCTTTCACCATGTAAAATGCCTTTTACTGTTCTTTTTTGTTCAGCAAATACGGCCACCACCCTTCGTCCGCTCATAAAGCTTTCCTCTATCTCTGCGAGGTATCCCTGTTTGTTCAGCTTGGCTACGATCTTGTCAAACACCCGGCGCAATTCATTCCGTTTGCGGTAAAGGCTGATCCGGATATTTTTCAGTTCTTCGGAGGCATTGTCTTTTACCTGGCCGGAATCATCCAGCACTTCGTCAATCAATTGAATGATCGCTTTTTCATAATAAGTGTTAGCGATCACGCCAGCCATGGCAGAATAAGCGCTTTTCCTTTCCGCATCAAACCAACGGAAGATCCGCTCCATGCTTTCAGCCAGTTTGCGGATGCCCATAAATTCTTCGCCATTCAGTACAGCACCGGGGATGCCCAGAAGTTTAAGCTCCCGGCCGAGATTCAGTATATAATCGTTGGGAAAATAAATCCCGTTTTGCAAAAGCTGGTGGTATTCATAGCTTTGCCTTAGTTGGGTATCGATAAAATCCTTGCGGGTATGTATTCTTAGGTCAAGCGCTTTTTGGCGGGCATGATCCGCCTGGCAATAATTGGCCAGCAGGGATTTTACTTTATCAAATTCCAGTTGTAAATAAGCCGATTCAGGGAAAAGTTTCATCCGAATATCTTTTATTTTTTTAATTTGGCCGGATGGAACTCAGCATATTCACCACCTGCCCGCCTGAGAAATTTGTTATGCTTCGTTTCATATACTCTCTGACGTCAAATTATTTCAGCAGGCAAAGGTAATTTATTGCGGAGTTGTTAGGCTCCTGAACTTTCAAATCCTGTGCTTGTTATTAATTGTAATGGGTTCGTCAACAGAATAAACAACCTTTATGAATCTTTTAGCAAAAAGCATGAACCTGAAGGCGGCACTGGGCCTGGTTGTCCTGGCAATGGGGGGATTGATCTCCTGCGCCCAGCAACCCTCACCTGCAACAGACAAAAAGACCACGAAAAAAAAGGAAATAAACATGAGCACAGCTTCATTTTCAGGCAAAACCGATACAGCAACTTTAGCCAACGGCTGCTTCTGGTGCACAGAAGCCATTTTTGAACAATTGGACGGTGTGATCAGCGCCGTATCCGGCTACACCGGGGGTCATACGGCAAACCCTACTTACAAGGAGGTTTGCACCGGCGAAACCGGCCATGCTGAAGCATTGCAGATCGTGTATGATCCGGCAAAGATCAGTTTTGACGAATTGCTGGAAGTGTTCTGGGAAACACATGACCCCACCACACTCAACCGCCAGGGCAATGATATAGGCACGCAATACCGCAGCGGGGTATTTTACCACAACCAGGAGCAAAAAGAAAAAGCAGAAAAATATAAAGCAGAGCTGGATAAGAGCGGAGCTTTCGACAAACCTATTGTAACAGAGATCACTCCTTTTACAAGCTTTTTCCCTGCAGAAGATTATCATCAGCAGTATTTCGAGAATAATGAGAATGCCAATCCTTATTGTAAGATCGTGATAAGACCGAAAGTGGACAAATTCAGGAAGGTCTTTAAGGACAGGTTGAAGAAATAGACTTTATTTTTTCCGGACCTTTATTCCAAAATCTTTCACCGCAAAAAACTGAATTTTCTTTCCTGTTTTGCGGAATGCAAGCAAGCCCGCTTCAACCAATCCATTCAGGTCGTTGCGGGCTGTTTGGTTACTAATATCGAACCATTTTTCAATTTGCGAAACGGAATAACGTCTGCCAGAGTCTTGCATAAGTTCCTGTAGTAATACAATCTGACGCTCGTTAAAATCCGTATTACGCAACAGGTCCATGACATTTTTTCTCTCCGCTGTTTTGCGCTTGATATGCTGCTTGAGTTCTTCGAGCGCTTTTTGGATGCATTGAGCATTATACAAAACGAAATAGGTAAGGTCATTTTCATCGAGCTCAGTATGAAGATAAGCGCGTGCATACTGAGCCTTTGCGTTTAATATTACTCTTGACACAGACATATACTCAATCAACCAGTACCCTTTCTTTAACAGATACCAATAAAATATTGTCCGGGCTGTTCTTCCATTACCGTCCACAAAGGGATGGATAAACCCTATCAGGAAGTGCAGTACGATCCCTTTAGAGATAGGATGAACAAAAGAAAATTGTTTGACCTTATCGTTAGCGAAGTCGCAGAAGCGCTTCATTAAGGATAATAACTCCGTATGTGGTGGTGGATAGTGTACTACCTCGCCCGTTTGAACATCCACTACATTCACTTCGTCATCTGTTCTAAACCGGCCTTCATCTGCTTTATCCCTTAAAGTATTGTTGGTAACAATTGCATGCAATTGCAACAGATTGCCCAACGTAAATGGCAAATGCTTGTTGTCAACAATCCACTTCATTGCTTCGTAATTATTCAAAATCATTTGCTCTGAATGATTACGTGGCTTGCGATTTGATTCCAGCATCTCACGTGCCAGTTGATGGGTTGTTACAGCTCCTTCCAATTGTGAAGAAGCAATAGCTTCCTCCATCAAAGAATTGATCAGGTACCGTTCGCGATCCTCAGATGGAATAATATTTTCTCCCTGCAAGGTTCCCCCCAGGTTCATGTCAAATTCATGCAGGTATTGCTGGATCACAGAAGGCGCATTAAGCTGGAGTGATAGCTGAGGTGAGAAATACAGCAGACCTCCCCGGCGGTGATGTTTTATCGCAGCCCATAGTTTTTTGGGGTCATACTGCCATTGTTTGGCGATATATTTCCATTTATCCCAATAGGGATATTGATTGTTATTGATCTCAAAAAACTCCTCTAACTTCTTTGTGCTAAACAAGTCATTCACAATAGAAGTATAAGAATACTCTTCGCTAAGTTTTGGTGGTCTTTCGGGAATTCTCATAAAACCTCCTAATTTATTCCAAAATTAGGAGTAAATCATATGATTCTCCAAATTTTAGGGACAATTTGGAGTATTTTTCAAACACAAAAAACTGATTATCAAATAAATATTATTTTTTCATCAACTCAACCCTCCTTAATTCCAATAAATTCAACGCATTCGGCTTAAACCCTGTAATATCCATCTGCACTAATCTCACCACCTTATCATACCACAACGGCACTACCGGCGCATCTTCCATCATCAACTGATCTGCCTGTTGATACAGCCGGTAACGGATGGAATCATTCGTTTCCACCAATGCTTTTTCAAACAGCGCATCAAATGCAGGATTCTTATATCGGGTGTAATTCGGTGGCGCCGGGTTTTTTGAATAGAATACCGATAAATAATTTTCTGCATCAGGGTAATCGGCAATCCAACTGCCACGGAAAAACAAAGCCCTTGAATTGGAAGTCAGTTCCAGTAATAATGCTTTCTGCACCACTTCCACCTGTACAGTAATACCCACTTCATTTAGCTGCTTGGCAATATAATCTCCCATATCAGCATAGATCGGGATCGTAAGTAGTTTGATGGCCGGCAATCCTTTTCCGTCCGGGTAACCTGCTTCAGCCAGCAGTTGCCTGCTTTTGGCAGGATTATAAGTATATCCCTTCACTGCTGATGTATCGAATGAAGGCATTCCTTCAGGCACAAAACCTGATTCAGCCGGTGTGCCCAGGGAATTGCGCAGGTATAAAGCCATTTTGCGGCGGTCAAATCCATAGTTGATCGCCTGGCGGATCTTCTTCAATCGTGTTGGCGATGATTTTACCAGGTCATTGCTGGTATCTACCAGCATGCCGAGATATTCAATATTGAGATATGGATTTACCTGCAAACTGATCTTTCCTTCCCAATCTTTACGGAGCGTTCCTTTTTTGGTAAGCACTTCATCTTTAAATGAAGATTCGATATCGTTGATGAAAGACAGCTTTTTCTGGCGCAATAATAAAAACTCTGTGGCGCGGCTATCATAAAAACTGATCTTGATACCATCGAGATATGGGAGGCGGTTGCCCTGTTCATCCTGCTCAAAGTAACGAGGGTGTTTGGTAAACACGAGCGCCTGCCCTTCTTCCCAGGCTACCATGCGGAAAGGACCGGTACCAACCGGGTGACGGCGGAATTCATGGCCATATTTTTCCACTGCTTCCTTTGCCACGGCTGAACAGTATTGCATGGACAGGATACCCAGTATCGGGTTATAAGGACGGCTTAGTTTCAGTTGAAAAGTGGTGTCGTCAATCGCCAGGAAGGGCTGCACTGTATCCACTTTGGAATTAAAGATCCAGGCGCCGGGGCTTGCCACTTTTCCATCAATGATCCGTGAAAGACTGTAAGCGATATCGGCCGCTTTCAGCAAGCGGCCTTTACCACCCGGAAAGGCCGGGTCGTCATGAAAAAAAACATCATTGCGCAGGTGGAAAGTATAGGTTTTCCTGTCGGCTGAAATATCCCAGCTTTTTGCCAGGGAAGGAACGATATGCAGGCTGTCATCAATTTCCACCAGCGTATTGTATAACTGGTGCACGGCCCACATCACCGATTGGTTTTTGGCAAAAACAGGATCAAGTGAAGCAATGCCGGTTTGTTCATTATAATAAAATATCTTCAGGTCTTTATTCCGCCTGTTGGAGCAGGCAGAAAAAATGCAGGCGATGGTCAGGATAAGGATACAGGCTGACCAGGAAAGGGGGTTTGTTCTTTTAACAGGCATATTTCGTATGAACAACTAAATTTACAATTCAAATACATTCAACTCTAAACACTGCATGAAATGCTATAAGCATTGCATGTGGCAAAATATCAGCCGCCAGAAGCGGCAAGCGAATAAATATACACATGAAAAAATTTACCGGCTTATTTCTGCTGCTGTTCTTTACCCTCAACTCATTTGCCCAATACACACACCAGGATACGCTTCGCGGCTCTATCACGCCTGAAAGAGCCTGGTGGGATGTAACCTACTATAATCTTTTTGTTGCTCCGGATTATGCAACCAAAACGATCAGTGGTGTCAACCGCATTACTTATAAAATAACCGCTCAGCCCGCAGGCACAGCCATGCAAATTGACATGCAGGAACCCATGCAGATCGATAGTATATTATATGGAAAAGAAAGAACGGCACTGAACTATACGCGTAATGGCAATATATTCCTCGTCAGCTTCCCTTCCGGTTATCCCAATGGGAAAACACTGGACTCAATCGATATTTTTTATTCCGGCAAGCCCCGTGAAGCGGTCAATCCGCCCTGGGACGGAGGTTGGATCTGGAAAAAAGATGCCAAAGGAAGACCCTGGATGTCTGTAGCCTGCCAGGGATTGGGCGCCAGCGTATGGTACCCCTGTAAAGACCATCAAAGTGATGAACCCGATAATGGTGCCAGCCTCACTATATCCATCCCTGATTCATTATCTGCTATTGGCAATGGGATGCTGAAAGGGAAAAGATCAATGGGAAAAGGTGTTTCTGAGTGGAGCTGGGCCGTATCGAATCCCATCAACAGTTACAATATCATTCCTTATATCGGGGCTTATGTAAACTGGGATGAAACTTTTGCAGGCCTGAAAGGGAACCTGCATTGCAGCTACTGGGTACTGGATTATAACCTGGAGAAATCGAAAGTCCAGTTTGGCCGCGATGTAAAAGCAATGCTGAAATGTTTTGAAAGCTGGTTTGGCCCTTATCCTTTTTATGAAGACAGCTATAAACTGGTTGAATCGCCACACCTGGGCATGGAGCACCAAAGTGCTGTAGCTTACGGCAACCAATATAAAAACGGTTACCTGGGCATGGACCTTTCCGGCAGCGGGTGGGGCCGTAACTGGGACTATATTATTGTACATGAAAGCGGGCATGAATGGTTTGCCAATAATATTACTACCCGTGACATGGCAGACATGTGGGTGCATGAAGGCTTTACCACTTATTCGGAAGTATTATTTGTGGAATGCCAGTATGGGAATAAAGCCGCCAATGAATATTGCCAGGGATTAAGACGTGGCATCCAAAATGACAAGCCAATTATCGGCCCCTATGGTGTGAATAAAGAAGGTAGCAGCGATATGTATTCCAAAGGAGCTAATATGATCCATACCATCCGCCAGCTCATCAACAACGATGAACTTTTTAAAGCTATCCTGCAGGGATTGAACAGGGATTTTTATCACAAAGTGGTTGATTCAAAAGAAGTGGAAGCCTATATCAGCAATAAATCAGGCAAAGACCTGTCTGCTGTATTCAATCAATACCTTCGCAGCACACGTATCCCGGTGCTCGAATATAAAATAGAAGGCACAAAGCTGTCTTACCGCTGGATGGATTGTAACAAAGGGTTCAATATGCCGTTGAGAATATTTGTAAAAGGAAAAGAAATATGGATAAAACCCAGTGAAGAGTGGCAGAACACGAAAATAAAAGAGCTGAGCGAAAAGGATTTTTCGGTCGACAAGAACTTTTATATCCATGTAAACAAAAGCAATTAATCAACGCTTAATTTCCCTATTCAATTATAAGGACCTTCCTTTATGAGTAATATCCGCAGGCAAAGCATTATTTCTTCAGGTGTTGTATACATTGGCTTTGTAGTTGGCCTGCTGAATATTTATTTTTTTACCAAGCAGGACCTTTTTCTCAGTTCTCAATACGGGCTGACCACCATCTTTATTGCCATTGCCACTTTGATGATGGCGTTTTCCACCCTGGCCATGCCCAGTTATATCTTTAAATTTTATCCTTACTATAAAGACAACCTGCCTCCTTCCAAAAATGACATGCTGAGCATCGCCCTGGTGGTTAACACTATTGGGTTCATACTGGTAATGGTTGCAGGGTTGGTGTTCCGTCACCTGGTGATAAGAAAATTCGGCGCCAATTCACCCGAACTTGTCAGGTACTATGCATGGATATTCCCGATGGGGTTCGGGTTGGCTGTGTTTACCATACTGGAAGCATATACATGGAGCCTTAAAAAACCTGTATTGACCAGTTTTCTCAGAGAAGTGCAATGGCGGTTATTGACAACCGTGATCATCGTTCTGTTCTATTTCGGTCTTATCCCCGATTTTGATCTTTTTATCAAGCTGTATGCTTTTACCTATCCAGCAATTGCTCTTACGCTTCTTTTATATTTATTATTTACCAGGAACCTCCATTTCACTTTCCGGATCAGTAAAGTAACGCGGCGATATGCCAAAAAGATATTGACCCTTTGTCTTTTTGTTTATTCAGGTGCATTGATCTTCTATTTATCGCAGGTGTTCGATTCCCTGGTGATCGCTTCAGTGTTGGAAGATGGTACAGCCAAGGCTGGCATATTCGGTCTTGCCTCTATTCTTACCAGTGTGATACAGGCACCGCAACGGGCTGTTGTTGCCACAACCATTCCTCACCTGTCGCGCGCCTGGAAAGAACGGAATATGGAATTGCTGCAAAAGATCTATCAGCGGTCGTCTATCAACCTGTTGATATTTGCAACCGGGATTTTCCTTTTGATCCTGCTTAATTATAAAGAAAGCATACTCACTTTTGGGATCAACGAAGAATACCTGCTTGGCTTCAATGCATTTATTTTTCTGGGGCTTACCCGTGTTGTGGACCTGGGCACGGGTATTAACACGGAGATCATCGGCACTTCCAATTACTGGCGGTTCCAGTTGATCAGTGGCGTGATCCTGTTATTACTCATGTTGCCCCTGACACTGATGCTGGCAAGAAAATATGATATACTCGGACCGGCGATTGCCCAGTTTGTGTCTATCAGTATCTACAATGCTATGCGTATCATTTTCCTTTGGAAAAAATTCCGTCTGTTTCCATTCACTATCCATTCTCTCTATGCTTTATTGCTTGGTGTGGCCTGCTATACGCTGTGCTATTATCTTTTCCGTTCCATGCATGGGTTTCCAGGATTAATATGCCGGAGCCTTGCATTTATCATTCTCTATGCAGGAAGCATTATTTACTTCAAATTGTCCCCTGATATTATGCCGGTGGTGGAATCAATAAGAAAACGGCTGAAAATATAAGTATAGATCAGCAATGCCCTGGAAGTTCTGAAAAAACCGGCTATCGGCTGGCTTCTGATTTTTCAATTCTTCCTGCGCCAATAAACCGCCGCATATAGTAAGAATCGAACATATCACTCACTGTTACTCCCTGGGAAGTGGAGGCATGAATGAATTTATTGTTTTGAAGATAGATACCAACATGTGATACACCGCCGCGTGTATTGAAGAAAACAAGGTCTCCTTCTTTCAATTCAGTGGAAGAAATAATCCGGGAGGCTTTGTATTGCTCTCTTGCTGTACGGGGAAGGCTCAATGCAAAGGCAGACAGATACACAGCCTGTACAAATGCTGAACAATCAATCCCACTTTTGGTAGTGCCTCCCAGCCTGTAGCGGGTTCCATACCATTCATCCACATGACTTAATAAAGGATCATTCTCCAGTGTTTCCACTTCCGTGTCAAGCAGGATAGCATATTTTAACTGAAGAGCTGATGCTTTTTCAACAGCAGCAGAAGAATTCACCAGGTGCTCATGACTTTCCCTGGCCGATGCTTTTGACGAAGCCTGGGATTTAGGGGCTTCATATTTTAATAAAGGAGGTTCTGATTCTGAGGTGATATCATTCAGGAATTGCACTTTTCCAACAGATGCCTGATTTTGCAAGGCAGAAGATTTTGCCGCAGAATTCACTGGCCTGAGTGAAGAACAGCTTGAAAAAGTGATAATAAGGAGAAAAACAGGTATCAGTTGTCGGATGATCATCAGGCCTTTTTTAAAATGTTGGATTTCCGTTTTCAACAAAAACCGTGCAAAAATATAGGATATTTTGCTGAAATTTCAACAACCTACTAACGAAATTTAAAATTTTTAATTGCGTAACACAGGATCCGGGTTGTTTCAGGAGGTTTAAGTATATTCAAATTGATGAGCCGGATCAACAGATAAGTGGTTTTCGTAATGTTAATTACCTCCTATGCCTGTATTATTTATCCTGCCCGTTTTCTTGTTGCTGCTGAGCTGTCAGGGGCCGATAGGCGCAAAAAAAGTAGTGACCGGTGTGTTTCCGGACACTGCTGCCCCCAACTATGTGCTGGCAATGGATTCCGTTCCGGTCGATACGGTAATAACACCGGCATTGCCTCCCTACTCCGATATTGAATACGAAAAAACCGAACTGCTTCGTGCTGCACCGGGCACTAAATCTGTTCTTTTCAACAGCAATGGTTCCAGGCTTTATGCCATGAACCTTGAAGGCATGAGCATTTACGAGTTTGATCAGCCATCACGCAAAGTGGTCAGAGAATTCAAATTCAAACCTACCAAAGGCACTGGATGGGATTATGAAACAGATAAACCTATTTCCTCCTACCAGGAAAAACCAGTGGAAGCCTGCCTTAGTCATAATGATAAAGTGCTATGGGTTTCTCTGCATAATGCAGAAGGCATTGTACCCATCCGTGTTGATTCACTCGCTGCAAATAAAAAATCGCCGGACAATAAGCAGGCAGTAAAAAAAATCTTTGTGTCGTACCCCGGGAGTATAAAAAAAGATTCTTTCACTGTGCCGCTGATCAAGACAGGTAAAACACCCAAAGTGATCGCCAAAACAGCAGACAACCGTTTTCTGTTGGTAAGCAACTGGCATTCCTATACCATAAGTGCCCTGGAAATGGACACCAGTTTATATCCCATGGCCAGGATGGTGGATACAGTTACCGTAAATGCCATTCCCCGTGGCATTGCCGTAGATGATACAAGAAATAAATCGTACGTGGCCATCATGGGAGGCTCCATCATAGATGTTATCAACAATAGCAACTGGCAAAAAGAAGCGCCGATCCAGGTTATTTCCAATCCCCGCCATATTGTGCTGGATACTTCAGGGCGGCTGTTCATTTCTTACAATAAACTCGCTAAAGTGGCTTGTGTAGACGCTTCCACGGGAAAAACGCTTTTTACCACCGAAACACATGCACAGCCACGGACCATCATATTATCAAAAAACCAGCAATTTCTTTTCGTCACCTGCTACAACAGCGATTTCGTGGATGTTTATAAAATAAATGAAACCCGGTTTGATAAAGTGGCATCTTTGCCCTGTAAAGGACACCCGGTTGGTGTGGATATTTTTGAGAACGACAGTAAACTCGAAGCCTGGGTTTGCAGTTATAGTAACGGATCAATCAGTGTGTTCAGTTTTAAGAAGAAAATAAAAAAAGTTTAATGGTTTAAAAGATTAAAGGTTAAAGGTTTTTTGAAACTCTTAAACCTTAAAACTTTCAAACCTTTAAACCGGGGTGGTTATCATGAAATTCTCTCATTTACACGTACATACGCAGTTTTCTCTCCTCGACGGGGCTGCTTCCATCCAGAGCCTGTATAAAAAAGCTATTGCAGATGGTATGCCTGCACTGGCCATCAGTGACCACGGCAATATGTTTGGCGCTTTTGAATTTGTGGCAGAAGCTTACAAACATAAAGACGCCAACGGCAACCTGAAAGTAAAACCCGTGGTAGGTTGCGAGTTCTATGTTACAACCAACCGCCACCAGAAAACATTTACCAAAGAGCAAAGGGATGTCCGCCACCACCAGATATTGCTGGCAAAAAATGAACAGGGATACAAGAACCTGGTAAAACTCACTTCCCTTGGTTTTATTGAAGGGCTTTACAGTAAATATCCCCGTATCGATAAAGAACTGATCGTTCAATATCATGAGGGTCTGATCGCCACCACCTGCTGCCTGGGTGCCTCCGTGCCGCAGGCTATCCTTAGAAAGGGTGAAGAGGAAGGCGAGAACGAATTCAAATGGTGGTTGAATATTTTTCAGAAAGATTTTTATGTTGAACTGCAAAGGCACCGGATGCCGGAGCAGGATAAGGTGAATGAAGTACTGATCAAATTTGCCCGCAAATACAATGTGAAGATCATTGCAAGCAATGATTCGCATTATGTGGACAAATCAGACTTCAACGCGCATGATATTCTTTTATGCATTAACACCGGTGAAAAGATCACCACCCCTGCTTTGCGCGATTTTGCAGACGATGATGTGAACCTGAAAGGGAAACGCTTTGCGTTCCCCAATGATGAATTTTATTTCAAGACCACGGAAGAAATGAACAAAGTGTTCCATGATCTTCCTGAAGCGCTTGATAATACCAATGAGATCGTCGACAAAGTAGACCTGCTCAACCTGAAGCGGGACATCCTTCTCCCCTTTTTCCAGGTGCCAAAAGAATTTGCTTCACAAGATGAATACCTGGAGCATCTTACCTGGCAGGGCGCAAAAGAACGGTATGCAGAAATAACACCTGAAATAGATGAACGGCTACGCTTTGAATTGTTTACCATTAAAACAATGGGCTTTGCCGGCTACTTCCTTATCGTAAGTGATTTCATTAAAGCAGGCCGCGATATCGGTGTATTCATCGGGCCAGGCCGCGGATCGGCAGCAGGCTCGGTGGTGGCTTATTGCACAGGTATCACCAATATCGATCCTATCAAATATAATTTACTGTTTGAAAGGTTCCTGAACCCAGACCGTAAATCCATGCCGGATATCGACACCGATTTTGACGATGAAGGCCGGCAGAAAGTGATCGATTATGTAGTAGATAAATACGGCAAAAGCCAGGTGGCACAGATCATTACCTATGGCACCATGGCCGCCAAGATGAGTATCAAGGATGTTGCCCGTGTAATGGATTTACCGCTGGCAGAATCAAATGCTTTAGCCAAACTGGTACCGGAGAAACCCGGCATTGAATTAAGACGTGTGCTGCATGCGCCCATGCGTGCAAAAGAAGGCGAAAAATCACTGGAAGAAAAAGACGGTCTCGGCAGTGATGACCTGGAGAATGTAAAACGCATCCGCGATATCTATAATCAACTGGAAACACCTGCCAGTAAAGTATTGCATGAAGCGGAAAGGTTGGAAGGATCTGTGCGCAATACGGGCATCCACGCAGCAGGAATTATCATCGCACCGAAAGACCTTACTGAACTGCTGCCGGTATCAGTAGCCAAAGATTCACCACTATGGGTAACGCAGATCGAAGGAAACGTGATCGAAGAAGCGGGCGTTATCAAAATGGACTTCCTGGGTTTGAAAACCCTTACCATTATCAAGAATGCCCTCGCCATGATCAAGCAAAACCATGGCGTAACGATCAATATAGATGAGATACCACTGGATGATCCCAAAACATTTGAACTGTATCAACAAGCAGCTACCATCGGTACATTCCAGTTTGAAAGTCCGGGCATGCAGAAATACTTGCGTGAACTGAAGCCCGATAAGTTTGGAGACCTGATCGCGATGAACGCCTTGTACCGCCCGGGCCCTATTGCTTATATCCCCAACTATATCGACCGTAAGCATGGCCGGGAAGCGATCACCTATGACCTTCCTGAAATGAAGGAATACCTGGAAGAGACCTATGGTATTACCGTGTACCAGGAACAGGTGATGCTGCTGGCGCAAAAACTGGCCGGCTTCAGCAAAGGCGATGCAGACGTGTTGCGGAAAGCCATGGGTAAAAAGCAGAAAGCGGTGCTGGATAAAATGAAAGCACAGTTTATCAAAGGCGCTATGGAAAAATCATTGCCCCAGGATAAACTTGAAAAGATCTGGACCGACTGGGAAGCATTCGCGCAATACGCATTCAATAAATCACACTCCACCTGCTATGCTTATGTAGCTTACCAAACAGCTTACCTGAAAGCACATTACCCGGCAGAATATATGTCGGCCGTACTGAACAACGCCGGCAGTATTGACAAGATCACTTTCTTCATGGAAGAATGTAAGCGGATGGGTATAAAAGTGCTGGGACCTGATATCAATGAATCGTTGAAAGGTTTTGCAGTGAACAAATCAGGTGAGATCCGTTTCGGATTGGGTGGATTAAAAGGTGTGGGTGAAGCTGCGGTGGAAAATATTATCGCTGAAAGAAAAACAGGTTATCCTGATATCTTTGATTTTATCAAACGTATCAATCAAAGGGCTGTCAATAAAAAAACGTTGGAAAGCCTTGCTTATGCCGGAGGATTTGATTGCTTTCCTGCGCATCACCGCCGGCAATATTTCTATACCCCTGAAGGCGAAACTGCAACGGGAATGGAACGCATTATTAAATATGGACAAATCATTGCCAATCAGAACGTGAATTCAGGGCATACCCTGTTTGGCGATCTGCCGGTGACCATGGAAATACCTCCTCCCCGGCTGCCTGATTGCGAACCCTGGTCGCTGACAGAGCAACTGGACAAGGAAAAAGAAGTGACCGGCATGTTCCTGAGCGGGCACCCGCTTGACCATTATCGTTTTGAAATGAAGCATTACGGAATGACGCCGATCGCAGACTTCAACGAGTTCAAGGATTCCATTAAAATGCAGGCCAACCCTGGCAGAACATTCCGCATACTGGGACTGGTGGCCGATGCACAACACCGGATCGCTAAAAGCGGCAACAAGTTTGGCAGTTTTGTGGTTGAAGATTATACCGGGAAAATGGAGTTCCCGCTATTCAGCGAAGACTACCTGCGCATATCACCTTTTCTGCAGCAAGGCACTACGGTGTTCATGACAGGATATCTGAAACAACGATATAATAAAGACGAATACGAGTTTAAGATCCAGCAGGTAACACTGGCAGAAACGATCAAGAAGACCCTGACCAGGCAGATCAATATCGAAGTTCACCCACAGGACCTGAACAAAGACATGATCGATTTTGTTGAAAGCAATCTGCGGAATTTCCGTGGCGGAAACACCTCGCTGCGGTTTATCCTGACAGAGCCGAAGAGCAATATGCGGATCAGCCTGGTAACCGGTACCACAGGATTTGAAATGAACGATGATTTCATCCATTTCCTGGAAAACAAGCCGGAACTCGGCATACAGGTGATGGCCAGTTAAATATTGATGCTGAATGGGCTATGAGTGAAAGGCGATCGTTAAAGGATTTAACAATTTGGAACTCATTTATTTATACCAGCAAAATGGCAGAGAAAAGCAGCGAATAATGACATTTTTTGCACAACTTTCTGCCAGTTCTGTCTGTTATGGTTATCGGACTTAAATTTGCATCCCTTATCGAAATCGCAATTAAAATTAAAATCACATACAATGGCAAAAGAATTCAATGATTCCAACTTCCAGTCTGATGTACTGGCTTCTGATAAACTGACCGTAGTGGACTTCTGGGCTGAATGGTGCGGACCTTGTCGCGCTATCGGACCAGTAATCGAAGAGCTGTCCAAAGAGTACGAAGGCAAAGTGAATGTAGGAAAAGTGAATGTGGACAATAACCCGCAGGTTTCTATGAACTACGGTATTACGTCCATCCCTGCCATCCTTTTCATTAAAGGCGGCCAGGTGGTTGACAAACTGGTAGGAGCCCAACCTAAGGGCAACTTCGTGAAGAAGATCGAAGCGCATATCTAAGTAAAGCGCAGCTAAAAAATTGAAGCCTGTTCTGCTTACAGAACAGGCTTTTTATTTTACATCTCTTTATTATAGTTTAATGGCTTGCATTGATCGCTGCCGAAGGATCATGTTTATGCTTAAAGAATACAGCAAACAAAACAGCCACCACTAAAGCATAACCGGCAAAAGCGATCCATATACCGGGCCAGTTCATACTCCTGTCTGCATTGGTAAAATAGGTAGCTATAACAATACCGCTGATCTTACTTCCAAGATATGCGCCGAAGCCATTCGTCATCATCATATAAATTCCCTGTGCGCTGGCTCTTATCTCCGGTTTCACTTGCGTATCCACGAACAATGAACCTGAGATATTAAAGAAATCGAAAGCCATTCCATATACAATGCAAGAAAGAATGATCATCCATAATCCTTCAGCAGGATTACTGTAGGCAAATAAACCGAAGCGCAACACCCATGCGATCATGCTGATCAGCATTACCTGCTTAATGCCAAACCTGCGAAGAAAAAAAGGAATGGCCAGAATAAATAAAGTCTCAGATATCTGCGAAATGGACATGATGATGGCAGGATATTTCACTGCAAGTGTATCTTCATATGCAGGCACTTTAGCGAAGTCATGCAAGAAAGTGTCTCCATAAGCATTTGTCAGTTGTAAGGCTGCTCCTAATAGAAGGGCGAAGATGAAAAACAAGGCCATCTTGGGAGTTTTGAAAAGGGAAAAGGCCTTTAATCCCAATGCTTCCACTAATGATGTTTTGTTGCCTGTTTTTAATTGAGGCGGACATTTGGGCAAGGTGAAAGAATACAACCCAAAAAGTATGGATGCTACTCCAGCTACATAGAACTGCTTGGCGGAAGTTTCTATTTTCAATAAGCTTACAATCCACATAGCCACAATAAAACCGATTGTACCCCATACCCTTATCGGTGGAAAATCTTTAATGATATCCTTATTGTTCCTGATCAATGCCGTATAAGAAACAGTATTGGCCAACGAAATGGTCGGCATATAAAAAAGCATATATAGCAGCAATATCCAGAAAAATGTTTCAGGATCATTTACTTCAGGGATAAAGTACAGGATGACCCCGCCAATCAAATGACATATACCTAAAAGACGTTCGGCATTGATCCACCTGTCTGCCACAATCCCAAAAATCGCCGGCATAAAAATAGCTGAGATGCCCATAGTAGAGAAAATGGCACCAAACTCAGCCCCTCCCCATTGTTTATTCTGAAACCAGTACGCCCCTATTGTGATCAGCCAGGCTCCCCAAATAAAAAACTCCAGGAAGCTAAGTATAATGAGACGTACCTTAAGATTCATACTGTGTTAGTTTTAGTTATCCATTAACCGGAATAATTATCGTGGAAGATAAGAATTTTACTTATTGAAAAAGAATATGCCCGGGAAGCCGCCCCACTGCCCGGAGCCCTCTTTTCAGAAGTGCTTCGTTAAAACCTTTGCTGCACTCAATTGTTACCTACATCGTACCTTTGTCCCAGATTAAAAGTGTTTTATGGCTGACATACTACCCGGAAACATACCGGTTCCCACTGATATAGATCCTGCCCTTACTGCCATCGCCGCAAAAGTGCAACGGAAAGAAAGGATAACCGACGAAGATGCCCTGCTCCTCTTTGAAAAAGGCAGTCTCGCTTTCGTTGGCTCCCTTGCCAATATGGTACGGGAACGCCTTCATGGAGATACCACTTATTTCAACCGCAATTTCCATATAGAGCCAACAAATGTGTGCGTATATTCCTGCCACTTTTGTTCCTACAGCCGCGTATATGCCCACAGGGATGAGGGCTGGGAACTAAGCCTTGAGCAGATGATGAACATTGTGAAAAGCTATGATGGCAAACCAGTTACAGAAGTGCATATTGTGGGAGGCGTTCACCCAAAAATGAACCTGGAATTCTTTGCAGAATTGATGCGCACCATTAAGGCTCACCGGCCTGAACTTCATATCAAAGGCTTCACCGCGGTGGAGCTCGATTATATGTTCCGCAAAGCAAAAAAGACTGTGGAAGAAGGCATGCGCTACTTGCATGAAGCAGGGCTTGATTCCCTTCCGGGCGGTGGTGCTGAGATATTTCATCCCGAGATCCGTGAACAGATCTGTGCAGATAAAATAGATGGTACCGGCTGGCTGCATATCCATGAAACAGCGCATAAACTGGGCATGCATACCAATGCCACTATGCTGTATGGCCATATCGAGAACTATCATCACCGTGTAGACCATATGAGGCGTCTCCGGGAATTGCAGGACAAAACCGGGGGGTTCAATACTTTCATCCCCCTCAAGTTTCGCAACAAGGAGAATGATATGAGCCATGTGGCCGAATCATCAGTGGTGGAAGACATGAAAATGTATGCAATAGCCAGGATTTACCTGGACAATTTCCCTCACCTGAAAGCTTACTGGCCGATGCTGGGACGACAGAATGCGCAGTTGACACTTTCATTTGGTGTGAACGATATAGATGGAACAATTGATGACACCACCAAGATCTATTCTATGGCAGGCGCCGAGGAGCAGACCCCGTCCATGAACACGGCGCAGTTGGTAACCCTTATCAAACAAGCCCGCCGCAAACCGGTGGAAAGAGGAACATTATATAATGTTATCCGGGATTATAGCGGGATGGATATAAAGGATATTGAGACGAACCCTTTGCTGAATTAATATTGACATTCCTTTCGTAATAAGTATCGCCAAGGGCGCAAAGAGCCGCCAGGAACGCAACGTAGCATCCCTGGCGATAGCTTTTCTGTCAACAAATATATTTTTCCAGGCCTCCCTTTTTTAGTATATTCCTATACTAAAACTTGTCATTATGAATACCATCTCATCTATTCTTGCCCGCAAGGGCACTGACACGATCAGTGTGTCTCCGCAAACAACCGTACTGAATGCCCTTCGGATAATGGCTGAAAAGAATATCGGTTCTGTGCTGGTAATGGAAAATGGCAAATACCTTGGTCTCGTTTCCGAAAGAGACTACTCCCGCAAAGTGATATTGAAAGGCAAACATTCAGATGATACTACGGTAGCAGAGATCATGTCGTCTGACCTGCCTTCCGTGACGCCGAAAGATACTGTGGAGCATTGCATGTCGCTTATGACAAAAAACAATATCCGCTATGTGCCTGTATTTGAAAATGAAAAACTCGCCGGACTTATTTCCATGAGCGATGTAGTGAAAGAAACGATATTAAACCAGAAAGAAACAATCAATCATCTCGAAAGCTATATCCACGGCCAGGGATAAGCCGGACCCTATCCCGCTAGCATTCCGGCAAACTCAAAGGCACATTCACGGCCAGTCCGCCATCTGCAGTTTCTTTGTATTTATAATTCATATCCTGTGCTGTATCCCACATTGTCTTGATCACTGCATCAAGGGAAACCTTGGCAAAATCAGGTGTGCTTTGCAGTGCCAGTTGTGAGGCAGTAATGGCCTTGATCGCCCCCATCGTATTTCTTTCAATACAGGGTACCTGCACCAGACCCGCAATAGGATCGCATGTCATACCAAGATGATGTTCCATCGCAATCTCCGCTGCCATCATTGCCTGTCTCTGGCTGCCGCCGCTGGCTTCAGTAAGCGCTGCTGCTGCCATTGCAGAAGAAACACCGATCTCGGCCTGGCAGCCCCCCATAGCTGCTGAAATGGTAGCGCCTTTTTTAAAGATGCTGCCGATCTCGGCCGCAGTCAGCAGAAACCGGATCACTTTATCCTCTTCCTCCCCTTCAGTAAACAATATGAAATACATCAGCACTGCAGGAACAACTCCTGCTGCCCCATTAGTAGGTGCCGTTACCACCCGGCCAAAAGAAGCATTTTCTTCATTCACTGCCAAAGCAAAACAGCTTACCCAATCCAGCACATAGTTAAAGCCCATACCTCCCTGCCTGATCGCTTTTGCCCAGGATTCATAATCGGTAGTAGTTACCCCCTTCAGCAATTTTTTATTCAACCCTGCCGCCCTTCTTCTCACATTCAGTCCTCCCGGCAAGAAGCCTTCGGTATGGCAACCGCGATAAATACAATCGCGCATCACCCGCCATATATTCAATACACCTTCCCTTGTTTGTGCTTCAGGGCGCCATGCATTTTCATTTTCCAACACGATCTCATAAATAGCCAATCCTGTTTTAATGGACCAGCGCAATAAATCGTTAGCTGTATTCACCGGAAAAGGCAATTGCACGCCTGCCGATGCACCCGATGCCTGTTCGCCTTCTTTTACAACAAACCCTCCGCCAATCGAATAATATGTTTCAGCAATTGATTGCCCATTGCGCAGTTTCACTAAAAAACTCAGCGCATTGGAATGGAAAGGAAGCGTTTCAGAACTAAGAAAGCCTATATCCGTTTCCGGATCGAAAGCAATTTCATACTTACCATCCAACTCTATCTTTTTCCGCGTAGCTATCTCTTTTATCTTGGGCTGAATAGCATCTACCGGAATAGTAACCGGATCATTCCCTGCCAATCCCAATTGCACAGCGATATCAGTACCATGACCAATACCTGTTTTAGCAAGCGAGCCATACAGTAAAACCTGTATGGACTCAACTTCAGGCAAACTGCCGCTTTGCTCCAAACTTTTAAGGAAACGCTGTGCCGCCCTCCATGGACCAAGCGTATGAGAACTCGAAGGACCAACGCCTATCTTAAAAATATCAAAAACAGAAATGGGTTCGTATGGCAAGAGATATAGTTTTAATAATAAAGCAAAACTACGATAAACACTAATCACACAAATAGTCGTTTGAAATTGAAGGAGAAATAAATAAAGCCACAAATGAAGCGAATGGTGCCCTATTGTCAGACACCATTCACCTCATTCGCGGCCCATTATCCTCTCCACCCTCCAACACCTCATTCGCGCCATTCGTACTTAAAAGGAAGCCTTGCACGATGTTAACGTACAAGGCTAATATGCAGGCGGTATTGGTTGACGATTATTGAACTGCTACCAGATCTATCTCAAATACCAGGATAGAATTGGCTGGGATCGACCCATAAGGTTGGCTGCCATAACCCAGACTTGGCGGTATATAGAGCACTATCCGGCCACCGGCTTTCAGCAGGGGTAACACATTTCTCCACCCGCGAACAAGGCCTCCAAGGTTAAAATCCACCTGGGATTTCTGTTCATCAAACACGAACCCATTGGTAAGATATCCTTTGTATTTTACAGATACATTGGAGCAGGGAGTCGGGTTTTTACCTGTTCCCTCATTTTCAATGGTATAAAAAACACCACTACAGTGCTGAACAGCAGTTATATTTTTTGCAGCGATATGATCAGCCACCGCCTGGATCTCGGATTGGGGCGCTTTATTGCCACACTGATCATATTCACATTTATCGTTATTTTTACTACAGGCAGAGAGAAATAGGGTAACAGCAAGAGCCCAAACCGAAATTTTCTTCATAATTCAAATAGATTAGCGCAAATATATAGGTACTTGTGATATAAAGACCAATTTATGAGGCAAACGCTGCAAGGAAATAAAAAATCAGGGCTTATCCTGTTTGGCCTTCAGCTCCTGATAGCGCTGCTCATTCAGATCCCATTTGTGCTTTACGGAAAATACGGTCGTAAAAACAACAATTAGCAAGGCTGCAACTACCAGCACCAGGATCAGCGAGGAACTGGAGCGTATCTCCATATCAGCCCGCTTATACCAGCCTGAAAAAAAATTGACGAAAATGGCGACCACAAATACAACGGATAATGGCAATCCCACTGAAAGTTGCCGTAGCAATTTCTTCTTACGAAGCCGCTCCGTTTCCCAGGAAGCAACGAATTTCTTTTCTTCTTCTGTTAGCATAACAGGCCAAAATTAAAACTTATGCTGTTCCGATGCTTGCAACAGCCAGTTGAATTATTTATATTGTGCAGATAAATCCAAAGGCCGTGAAAATAACATCCTTACTAACTCAATACCTCTATAACCACCATCGGCTCGATTTACCCGGTATTGGCACTTTCCTGTTAGACCCTTCTGCAATAAACGCACTGGAAAACAGTAAACAGCGTTCCGCTGTGCTGGAAGGCATCAGTTTTGAAAACAATCCCAATCTCAAAGAGTCTCCTGAGCTTGTTGCATACATCTCTGCACAAACAGGTAAGATGAAACCGCTGGCTGCAGCCGACCTGGAATCCTATATTGAAGTAGCCCAACAATTCCTCAATATCGGAAAACCCTTCACTTTTGAAGGCATCGGTACGCTGGTAAAAGTGAATCTGAAAGAATGTGAGTTTGTACCTATTTCCATTTCTACAGATAAGGTAAGGGAACAATTGAACACAAAAGAAACTCAGAAAGCCACGACCCGTGAGGAAGTTGCTCCTCAATATGAATCTTTTCTTTCTGAACCGGCTTTGAAGCGGGGTTGGAAAAAACCAGTGATCGCACTTGCCCTCATCTGCGGGCTTGGCCTTACCATCTGGGGAGGATATGCGATCTCTAAAAGATCTGCCTCAAAAGCTACCGATTCGGCAGCCATTATCAGTGATACTACTGTAGTGGACACAGCCATTACTCAAGTCCCGCAAACGGACAGTCTTGAAAAAGCTGCTGCGCTGGCAAGCGCCAACTATAAATATGTGCTCGAAGAAGCTAACCAGCAAAGAGCGATGAAGCGCTATAAACAACTCCGCACCAATCTTTGGGACGTAAAACTGGAGACCACTGATTCTGTTCGCTACAAACTCTATCTCTTATTACCCTCACAAAATGCAGACACCACCAGAGTGCTTGATTCACTCACTGTAATGACAGGAAGAAAAGTGTATATCGAACATCAGAATTGATCACACTCTCTTATTCCCTTTTTCTTATACTTCTCCGCCCATTGCCGGATCTGTGCGGCTCATCTTTCCTGTTTCCACATGACCGGCACAACGTTGCATGAACTTATCATTTCCAGCAATACCGATCGTAAAATCATACCAACCATAATTTTTTGCAAGACTGAGCCTAACCTCGGTCTTTGAGGAACCAAGCTTTACACGGCGTGCTGCATTCTTATACGCATTATCCCTTATCACCGCTTCATGCATTTTACCCGTATCATTATTCATGAAGTGGATGGTTATATCTCCTGTGGACAGGTATTCAATTTTTACCGTTACTCCCGGATCAGCTTTGTCTCCGGCAAATTCACGGAAAAAACCATTGGGGCCATGTACTTTTAAATGATAGTGGCCTTCATCAAACCCATCAAGCGGCCAGCTGTCCTTTAATTCATGACCGGCGACCACCGTATAATTCCAGTTGCGCCCCGGTTCCTTTGCTGTTCCATATTTTCCAGCAGCATATACGGTAAACGGACTGCCTGCAGCACCTTCCTTAAACATATCCTTGCTTGCAGTGAAACGTAGTTCAACTGCTTTTTTATCTTTATTCAATCCGCCTTCTGCATATAATTGATAAGGTAACGGGCAAGCTGGCCTTGTCCCCTTCTCCTGCCTGGGCATAGCAGACGAAGCAGCATTCTTATTGATCTGTGCGATCTCATCTTTGCTCATTGGCCTGTAACCAAAAGGATCTTTCCTGAACTGTGCCTTATGAATGGATTCGATCACGCCATGCTGCTCAAGAAAAGCTGGCAGTTTTGTTTTTTCACCATTGTATGGGCGGAACACCGAACTGAGATCACCACACACCGCTCTTCTCCAGGAACTGATATTGGCTTCCCTGATCTGCTTTCCTGTTTTACGACTGAAAACATTTTCCAGCAATTGTAAAATAGAGGTATGATCAAATACCTGTGAGCAAACCGCGCCTCCCCTGCTCCAGGGAGAAGCGATAACAAGAGGCACACGATAGCCAAGCCCGATAGCACTCCCTCTTGCATATTCCGGCTTGCGGCCTTTCAGGTCCTGCTCAAGTGTTACATGCTCAACAGATGTATCGATACCTGCTGAAGTAAGACCAGTGTCAGATTTTTTGGGATCATGCGGCACAAAGGGAGGAACATGATCAAAGTATCCGTCATTCTCATCATAGCAAAGAATGAAAATGGTCTTTTTCCACACTTCAGGGTTCTGTGTTAAAATATCCATCACTTCTGAAACATACCACGCACCATACCAGGGTGCACCGGGATGGTCAGAGAAATTTTCCGGTGCCACAAGCCAGGAAACAGCAGGCAATGCACCGCCTTGTACATCTTTCCTGAATTGATGCAAAACATCGCCCTTAGGCAATTTCACTTCGCGTTTCACTCCATCATCTTCATATTCCAGCGTATCAAGCTGACGGTAAAAAGGATCATTGGTATTAGTAGTGAATGCTTTTGTATGAAGGTTTTTTTCGCGCTGGGACAGTTTTGCAAAATTCTCTTCCGTCCAAATGGATGCTTCCTTCCTGATCTTCTCCAACCATTCTTTTTTGCGGTTGAGGTCTTTCGTTGCTTTTTCCAGTGCCGCTTTATCCGCTATCCCTTCTTTGATCCCTGCTTCCAGTGCATCGATCTCAGCAGGAAGCCGCTTCAGCATCTTCTGTATATACTCGCGGTGCGTTTTGGAGAAACGCACATTGTATTGCGAAAACCATTCAATGGGATTGTCGGTAAAATTAGCCAGCCAGGAATCTTCTTCGCCTTCAAAACCGGAAGCAAGACTGATTTCATTCTGGTATATTTTCCAGGAGATGCCGTTATCTTCCAGCCGTTCAGGAAAACTTGTCCAGTTCACTTCTCTTTCATAATCCACATTTTCATTGCGCACATTGGCATTTACATCGCCACTATTTTTTTCCCTTATTGTACCTGTCCACAGATACAGCCTGTTGGGTGTTGTACCTGTAAGCGATGAACAGAAGTTCTGATCACAAACCGTGAACGCATCTGCAAGGGCATAATAAAAAGGAATGTCTTCCCTGTTGTAATACCCCATGGTTAACGGAGCATTGGCATAGGGTTTATTACCTGATGGTTTTGCGATCAGCCATTTATCATACTTACCTCCATTTCTTGCATCAACCTGATCAGCCCAGGAATGAGGCAGGGAACCGATCCAGGTCGATTTGGTGCCTTTTATATCCAGTCGGAAAGGAATGTAAGCTTCGCCTGCCGCATTTTTTTGCAGCCATACAAGATCACCATCGGGCAGGTTGATCGCTCTTGGATCATTAAAACCTCTTACACCCTGTAATGATCCATAGCAATGATCAAAGGAACGGTTTTCCTGCATCAGGATTACCACATGCTCTGCATCGAGATAAGTAGTACCCTTTACAGGATCGATTGCAAAGGCTTTCTGGATAGAGGGCGGGAATGCATAGGTAAAACCCATTCCGCCGGCAAGTGCTGTAGCTTTTTTGATAAACTCTCTTCTTGAATCCATCTTATAAACTGATTGGTAAGATACGTGCAACTTACATAAATAAGCGTATCCAGCCGCTTTGTTGCAGTATTGCCAGGGTTAATCTTTTATTATTAAAGCTCAAAGACTACCGACTCAATACCTCATACCTTAAATATCCCCTCTCTGATAGCCACTACAACGATCCCTGCGGTATTTCTTACTTTCATTTTTTCCTGGATACGCTCGCGATGACCTTCAACGGTACGCATGCTGATGCCGAGCCTGGCAGCGATCTCTTTATTAGACAACTCTTCGCAGATAAGCCGGATGATGTTTTTTTCTTTTTCCGTAAAACCAGGTCTTGCAAAACGGCCCCGGGCGCCAGGGCGGCTACGGGCAATGATCTTCGCCATTTGCACTGTTGTTTGAGGACAGTAATAAGTTTTACCATCACAAACTGCCTGGATAGCATCAAGTATTTCCTGGCGTGAAGAACTCTTAAGAAGATAGCCCAGTGCACCGGCTTCCAGCATTTCCCCTACCAGCTCTTCTTCATTGAATAAAGTAAAAGCGATGACGCCGGTGGCAGGCAGTGCTTCTGTAAGAATACGGGTTGCTTCCACCCCATCCATCTGCGGCATTTTTATATCCGTGATTATAATATCGGGCTTTAGTTCCAGTGCCATGCTCACCAACTCTTTTCCATTCTCGGCTTCTCCAACGATCTGCATTTTCGGCAGCCGTTCGATCATGGTGTGAAAACCTTCCCGCACAATCGCGTGATCGTCGGCGATCAGGATCCTTGTAATGTGTGTGTTTGTTGTTGTCATAAAACTAGATTGGTATTTCAATCCGGTATTTCGTCCCTTTTCCCGGTTTACTGTCTACATATAGTTCTCCATTCAACATTTCTGTCCGGTTATGCAGGTTCACCAGTCCATGCCCAGGCCCCTGTGAAGAAAATTGCCGGTGCTCAAACCCTTTTCCATCATCTACTGTTATCAGCACCAGTTTGTCTTCTATACGTTGAAGGTGAATGGACAATTCTTTTGCTTCAGCGTGCTTGATGGTATTGGTCATGATTTCCTGGCAGATGCGGTAAAGGTTGATCATAACCGGCTGCGACAATTCAGGAAGTTTGCCTGAAGAGAACATTACATGCAATCCTTTATTATGATTGATCTCATCCGCCATCTGGTCAACAGCTTTTACCAAACCTTTTTTGATCAGCATCACGGGCATAAGGTCATTGGAGATATCCTTCATCCTGTTGAGCAAGCCTGCAATATCTGAATGCACTTTCTCCAATACGGCCTGATCTTCTGTATTCAATCCGTCAAGGCTATTCAATTTCAACTTAACGCCTGCCAGCACGGGGCCGAGTTCATCATGCAGATCTTCCGCCATCCTGGTCCTTTCTTTCTCCAGGGTAGTGATCTCAGCAGCCAGCTTTTCCCTGTACAATGCAAGGTTTCTCCGCTGATAGCGGATCATCGTTGCCGTAAAAAAGACAACCAGTATCAATACGATCAGGCAGGCTATCAGTATGGCAACGAATAACGAAGGCGACGAGGCATGCATAATACAGCTACAGCATATATAAGGTTAACAATAAGATTCATATAGATCATGATCGCCTGCACCTGTCTTCTGAAAGTGATATTACCTCCATACCCATACAGATCAAAGACCCCTGCAATAACCACGATAGTATTATAGAGCAGGAAGCCGGTACAGATCAGGAATACAGGGCTTTTCAACAGGAATGTTCTTTGCACAGACAGTTCCTTACCGAGCAGCAAGATGCTGAGCAACACAGTAATAAAGGAATGCAAGAGCCGGAACCAGGTCATATTGCGGTTCATTCCTTCAAAAAAGATAATTTCAGTTAGCCACGCAAGCAGATAAAAGATGATCAACAGAACGAACAGATAAGACCTCCGGCCGAAGACACCTAACTCCCGGAACAACCAGGTGATCAACAGACCTTCCACAACACTGTAAATGCCGTAAGGAATAAAAGTATAATTCCGTTGATAGATCAGGAAATAACAGATCGTTTCTGTTGCAAGCGCAGCCCAGCACATGAAAAGAAATGGCCGGAAGCCGGGATAAATACGCTTGTACCTGACTATAGCGATAATAGCTGCAATGGCGATACTAAAACTGTAAAGGTCATAGATTGTAAACCTCATATCATGTTACTACTAAGCGACGTATCAGGGCAATAATCAGGGCAGGGCCTTCCAAATTCTACTATACCTGTACTTTCATCACCAGTGGCCGGCGCTGATGACGAAGGTAGGATGTCTTTGTTATCACCGGTCACGCCAACAGCGATAAGTTTTACCTTAAGTTCTTCTGTCATACCGAAATAAAAGCGCAAGCCGGCACATCCTTCCTGCGCAAGTATATAATCGAACTCAGCACGGTTAAAGGTTTCACAGATAGACAGGATATCCTTTCCTTGACAATCAGGCACCAGGATATTCTCTTTTTCTGCACGATAGCGGGCTGTCATGATCTTCGCTTCATCCAATGAAATAAATCTGCCAGCATCTGGCGGAAGGGTAGATATGGACATATGAGAGCGGTTTAGTTACTTAAGATATTATACCCGGCAAATTGTAGTTTTCTGGCCGCTTATGATCAGGTATTAACACGTAGCAACGTTGGGTGATAACCGCATTAGTTTGTATTTGAGTATAAACACAAAGCCGGAAGAATGATCTCCCGGCTTTGTGCAATATAGAAATGCTGATCAACTTTACTTAGTCCCTTCCATCCAGTAAATTGCCCAGTCCTCCTAATATGCTTCCCTCTTCCTTCCTCTTCCAGGTTCCATATTCTACCATCTTTCCGGCAAGCCGGCTGATCGGCAGCGATTGGATCCAAACCCTTCCCGGCCCCTGCAACCGTGCAAAGAAAAGCCCTTCACCTCCGAATATAAAATTGCGGACACCACGTACGAATTCAATATCAAAATCCACAGATGGCGTGTATGCTACCAGGCAGCCTGTATCCACTTTCAATACTTCACCAGGCACCAATACCTTCTCCACGATATAACCGCCTGCATGCATAAAAGCATATCCATCTCCTTCTATTTTTTCCATGATGAACCCTTCACCGCCGAAAATACCTGTGCCTAATCTACGCTGGAAATGGATGCCGATGCTCACACCTTTGGCAGCACATAGAAAAGCATCTTTTTGCGCAATGACTGTTCCACCCAGTTCCAGCAGGTCCATCGGAATGATCTTGCCGGTATAAGGTGCGGCAAAACTCACTTTCTTTTTACCCTGGCCCACGTTGGTAAAGGCCGTCATGAACAGGCTTTCACCTGTCAGCACCCTTTTACCTGCACTCATCAGTTTGCCTAATAAGCCGCTGCCTTGCGATTGTTGCGACCCATCGCCAAAAATGGTTTGCATGGCAATGCCATCTTCCATCATCATCATGGCGCCGCTTTCAGCAACTGCTGTTTCAGAAGGATCTAATTCGATCTCTACGAACTGGAGCTCTTCTCCATATATTTTATAATCTATTTCGTGATTGTTCCTTTGAGAATACGACATGTTTTATTTTTTCCCAAAGATAGCCGGTGATCGCTTAACCTGTATAATCGGGATACATGGCCAGTACCGACTCCAGCAGGTCCTGGTCAAACTCCTCGTTTTTACGGAACTCTTCGATCATCGGCCTGGCTTTGTCGTAATCTTTTGCTTCAAGATAATTAGCCATCAGTTCCAGTATACCGCTCTCGAAGGCAGGATAGTTCTGTACCAGGGTTTCGAGGTGCTGCCGCGCTTTGAGCGGTTCTTTCATGAGATTATACATTAATGCGCGGTAAAAATCCAGGAATTTGTCTTTATTGATCAGTGAATCAAGGTGGTTGATATTATTAAGCGCTTTTTCATAGTCATTGTTCAGAATGGCTGCATCCAGCGTCATGAGATACGTATTGGGATCGTTGGGATAGCGGGTTTCAAAATCTTTCAGCTGCTGCAGGTATGTCTCATTATCCATTTGTGAAGTGATCTGGATGCCGAGGATCTGGATCGTTTTCTGATTCCTGAATTTATCGGGCAACCCATCGAATATTTCTTTAGCGGTTTCATACTTGCCCTCATTCATGAGTTTTTTGATCTGTTGAATATTCTCCAGAGATCTTTCGTCCTCGCTCTTTTCACTACCGGCCGGGCTATCCAGTATGCTTAGCAGGTTGGCAAGCATGGAGCTGAAGTTTTCACCGGCGATATAAATATAGAAATCTGCAATGCCTACTTTCCCGTTCTTTTTTACCAATTCAAAATCATGATAATTCAATCCCTGTTCAGAATACATGCGGTATAGCAGGTGTTGCACCCCATCCTTTTCATAATGCTTGACCAGCTCATAAGAACCTCTTTCCTCTATAGCCCGGATGATCTGGCCTCCCATATTGGCTCTTTCAAGCCCTGTTCCTGCACCCTTTTCCATGGCAGAACTTATTTTTTCTGAGGAGTTCTTCCGTATACGTTTTCCCAGTTCTTTTATATTGATCAGGGTATTGAAGTATTTGGGATTACGATGATTTATAGCCGAATCGATCTGCTTGCTGAAATCTTCCGCTTCTTTATATGTAACAGGCTTGTCGGGATTGCTGCAGGCTCCAAAAAGAAAAACTGTGAAAAGGACTGCGGCAAATATTGGGTGGCGCATCGGTTGTATTTTGGGGTAAAATACAACTTAAACAATAAAAAAGGGGAAATCGCTCTCTGAGTAATGGCCGGTTCGGTAATTCCCACAAAGACAACGAAGGCCACAGAGAAATATTTTATTTTATTGAGACACCAATAAAACCTTAGAGAGCGTGAAATGCTCAGAATGTATTTCTTTGTGGTCTTCGTTGTCTTTGTGGGATTAGAACATAAAAATCGCTTTATTCCGTGCGCAAACTTTCCACCGGGTTTGACAGCGCAGCTCTTACTGCCTGGTAACTGACCGTGGCCAGCGCAATAAACATGGATAAAAATCCTGCACCTGCAAATACCCACCATTGAATAGGAACACGGTAAGGATAATCGCTCAGCCATTTGTACATAGCCCACCAGGCAATAGGTGTTGCTATCAGGAAAGCGATGCCTACCAGTTTCAGAAAATCTTTTGACAACAAGGCAATAAGTCCACCAACAGAAGCGCCCAGCACTTTGCGTACGCCGATTTCTTTTATCCTTGCTTCTGCCATATAGATAGCCAATCCCAATAAACCCAGGCAGGAGATAAAAATGGTGAGGCCGGAAAACAAAGCAGCTAATGTGCCTACACGTTGTTCCCCTTTAAATTTATTGGCATATTCTTCATCTACAAACTTGTAGGCAAAAGGATATTCCGGGTTATATTTCTTAAAGATCTTTTCTGCCTGTTGCAATAGTTGGGCTGTAGGCCTTTCCTCATTCATCCTGATCATTATCACGTTGAACCAGGCTTTTGCACCGGCGATCAGCATAGGCTTTGTTGGTGTGTAAGGAGAAGTAAGAATAAAATCCTTGATCACTCCAACGATATGCCATTCGGTGCCATTGTCCTTTACAATTTTACCGATCGGGTCTTTGAACTTCATTACTTTCAAAGCCGATTCATTAATGATGAGACCGGTTGAATCGGTCGGGAACTGGCGTAGGTCAAAATCGCGGCCCTGTATAAATTGCAGGCCGGCAGTTTTACCCAACCCTTCATCTTCATTATACCGGAAGAAATCCGTTTTATCGTTCGGGTCCTTGCCTTCCCATTCCTGGCCCCATCCATCACTCCAGCTTTGAGTGATCGGCGCACTGGTTTTGGTAACAGAAGTGGCAATGCCCTGTGTCAGCAATTCATTTTTGATTAACTGGTAATTCTTTTCTACATCACCTGTGAAATGATGATATACAAGATTATTTTTATTGTAACCGGTCTGCCTGCTTTGCGCATAATCGATCTGCTGCTTTACGATAATAGTGCAGATGATCAGTATAATGGCAAAAGTAAATTGCAGCACTACCAGTATTTTACGTGGCGTGACCGGCGACTGTGATTTTTTAAATGCTCCTTTCAGCACTTTCACCGGCTGAAAAGAAGAAAGGAAGAATGCAGGATAGCTGCCTGCAAGGAAGCCGGTAAATACAACAAATGCAAGCCCGCATAACCAGAAGCTGGCACTTGTATAGGGTATGTAAAGTTGTTTATCAGTAAGATGGTTGAACCCGCTGAGGCTCAGTTGCACAACTGCTATTGCAAATAGTCCGGCAATAAGCGCAAGCAGGATGGATTCCCCGATAAACTGCGTTACCAATGAATATTTCCGTGCACCTACCACTTTGCGGATCCCCACTTCCTTTGCACGTTTTTCGCTACGGGCTGTGCCCAGGTTCATAAAATTGATACAGGCGATCAGGAGAATGAAAGCTGCTACAATAGCAAACAAACGGACAAAAGTGATGCGCCCACTGCCATCTTCCTTGCCATTGGTGAAATTGGAATACAGGTGCCAGCGGCTGAGGGGATATACGAACATTTCCCATTTTGGGTCCTCAGGGTCATACTTTGGCTTGAACACTTTCAATTTAGCATTTACTGAAGCCAGGCTGGCATGAGGTTTAAGCAAAACATAGGTGCGCGTGCTGTTATTTCCCCAATACTGGTCATCCTCTCCCGTAAAGCGTAAATAAGACCAGGGCATAAGGTATTCAAAACTGAAGCGGGTATTATTAGGCAGGTCTTTCAGAATACCCGTTACAGTGAAATTCTCTTTGTTATCGATCTTGATCACTTTGCCCATGGGGTCTTCATTGCCATATAATTTCTTCGCCAGCTTTTCTGTAAGCACAATGGAATGCATGTCTTTCAGCACCTGGGCGGGATCACCTTTCAGCAAGGGGAAACTGAATACCTGGAGGAAATTGGAGTCCACCATTGAGCCCTGCACTGTTATCCGCTTATCGCCAATGCTGAATAAGAAATTGCTGCCCCAATCCACTCTTACAGCAGCTTCCACTTCCGGGAGGTCTTTTTCCAGGGTCCTTGCCAGTACTTTCGGGGTGGTGTTCCAGCAGTTCAATTCCCCGCTGAAACTGGCCCTGTTCCAGGCTTCATAAATACGGTCCTTTTTTTCATGAAACTGGTCATAGCTCACCTCGTTTTGTATCCATAGTAAAATAAGGATGGCACTGGCCATACCAACGATCAATCCTGTAATATTAATAAGGGTAAACCCTTTGCTGCGAAGCATGTTGCGCCAGGCAACCTTGAAGAAGTTCTTTAGCATAACAGTGGTTAATTATCCCTGAAGTACGATGAAGATCGTAAAAAGTTACAAGATGCGGGAAACTTTTATCGAAAAAGTGCAATGGATCGCAAAGGGCGCTAAGGATACCAAGGTTTGGCAGCCCGGCTATTTCAGATCATAAAACCTCCAGCTCGTTTTATAATCGGGCTTCAGAGGCTGGTTGATCAATATTGCTCTCAACATTTCAATTGGTAATGAATTTTCCCGGAAAATGGCATCATGGAATTGTTTATAGGTCATTTTCTTAGTATCAACCAGTTCTTTTTTCAAACTGTACAATTGCATACCACCGATCATATAGGCCAGTTGGTACAAAGGAGGATAACCACCCACGAATGAACGGCGCACTTCCCCTTCAGCATTGGCACGCTCATGCCCTACCCGGTCAACCAGGAAATCGATACATTGCTGAGGTGTCCATGTTCCCAAATGATAGTTCAGTGAGAAAATGATGCGTGCACAACGGTGCATTCTCCAGAACAGCATCCCCATGCGATCTTCCGCGGAGCGGGGAAATTTAAGGTCCCACAACAACAGTTCCCAGTAAAGCGAATTGCCTTCACTCCAAAATGGTGTGGAGAAATTGCGGTAAGTCTTATTCCGGGATGTCATGTATTGCTGCATATGGTGGCCTGCAATCAATTCATGATGCACGGTAGCACGGGAGAAAAAGGGATTATTGCCCCGCATGCTCATCAGTTTGTCTTCATATTCCATTGTATTGGTGGGATAAGATATGATCAACGATTCCCCACCCAGGAAAAACGGTGCTACCAGTTGGCGTTCCGGCGACATCATATACATACGCCAGGATTCTTCTGCCAGAGCCGGTATAGTAACGAGATCGTTCTTTTTCAGGAATTCTACCGATTGCTGGTAAAGATCATACATAGCAGCAGGCTGCTGACCGGCGGGCACATAAGAATTCTTAAGCTTTTCCTGTGCAGCTTTCCAGTCATTGCCGAATCCCATTTCCTTCGAAGCTTTCAGCAATTCAGCATCACACCAGGCAAATTCCTTATTGGCAATATCCACCAGTTCTTCTGGTGTATATGGTATGAATTCTTTTCTCAACTGGCGGATCAGTTCCTCACGACCTGCCCGCTTTCCGATAATGCCGCTGCCATCATCTTTCTGATCAGTCGTTTCCTTGCCTTTCGATCTGAGATCATTGGCATAAGAGCCCAGCAGGCTGTCTACAGATGCATAGGTTTTGGGTACCCACCAGCTAAACATCGGATCATAGCCATTATAAAAACTGAAATAGTTTTTCAATACGCCCTGCAAATCCCTCACAGCGCCTGAAGCAGCAGTAGCCAGGGAAGCTTCCATGGAAGGCGTTTTTTTCAACTCCGCTTTGGCCGCTTCGATCTGGTGATAGATATCATTCAGTTCTTTTGCCACAGCCTGGCCGTCAACATTCGCTCCGCGGCGACGTGGCTTTTCCAATGTAGAGATACGTGTGGCAAAAGGAATGTATTTTACTATCTGGTCGTAGATCTTTCCATCCTCGAGCAGTCTTTCTTTTTCATCTTCAAGATTGCGGTGGAAAAGGATATAATCCACTTTTCCGTTTATGCTCATTTTCTCAAAGCCGGATTTCGCCATTGTTTTTTCATAGTCATCGATCAGTTTCAGCAAGCGCTGCCTCCGCTCGGGAGAACTTGTATTCTGCCCTTCACGCATCCCGCGTCCTTCAAACGCCGAAGCAGTAGTGGAGTAAAAGCGGGTCAGGCTTCCACGGTCTGCATTATACTGCACCATGATATTGGTCATTTCACTGGCCTGTGCGTAAAGATCAGTGCTTACTTGTGT
Source organism: Chitinophagaceae bacterium (assembly GCA_051954695.1). GTDB lineage: Bacteria > Bacteroidota > Bacteroidia > Chitinophagales > Chitinophagaceae > Terrimonas_A. Next base: position 271,545 of record JBQCHL010000018.1, on the reverse strand, counting down.
TTGTGATTGTGCGGGAGTGCTAAAGGTGATCAGGCAGCCTGTTATTAAGCCTGCCAGAATGAAGATTTGTCTCATATACCTAAATCCGGTTTTAGTTGCGCCTAAGATAATCCGTGAAAGAGAAAAACTGATCAACAGATATTAACTTTTTCCAGCAGGAAATTAACTATTGACATATTCCTGTTTTCAAATCAATAAATTTGTTTTCCACTAAATCCTGGTTCAGCAATTAAATAATTTTCCATGTTCTCAAGAATTTCCGCTTCTTTGCTTGCCTGCCTGCTCCTGTTTGCAGGCGCTTCAGCCCAGCAACCTGTTTATACCCATGCAGATACCCTCCGTGGCAGCATCACGCCTGAACGCGCATGGTGGGATGTGCAACGTTATGATATTACAGTAAAGCCCGATTATAATTCCAGGACCATTACAGGAAAGAACCTGCTGACCTATCAGGCCGTTTCATCATCAGCCAAACGCCTACAACTGGATTTGCAGGAACCTTTAGTGATAGACAGCATAATCCTGGATAAAGCCACAATGCTTACCTATACCAAAGAAGGAAATGCCTGGCACGTGGATATGCCTGCACAAAAAAAGAACAGCCAGCATACACTTGCCATTTACTACCAGGGCAAAGTGCATGAAGCAAGGCGTGCACCCTGGGATGGAGGATGGATCTGGGCAAAAGATTCATTAGGACGTCCCTGGATGACCGTTGCCTGTCAGGGCCTGGGCGCTTCTGTCTGGTTTCCCTGCAAAGATCATCAAAGTGATGAGCCGGATAAGGGAGCCAGCCTCACTATGATCGTGCCTGATACGTTAACAGCGATCGGCAATGGCAGACTGCAATCAAAGAAAGCCAATGATGACGGAACAGCTACTTATACTTATGCAGTAACCAATCCTATCAGCAATTATTGCATTATCCCGTATATAGGCAAGTATGCCAACTTTAAAGAAGTGTACAAAGGAGAAAAAGGATCACTTGACATCAACTACTGGGCGCTCGATTACAATCTTCAAACAGCCCGGGATTATATGCCGAAGGAAGTACACAATATGCTGAATGCATTTGAACACTGGTTCGGCCCCTATCCCTTTTATGAAGACGGTTATCAGTTGATCGAAACATCACATACAGGCATGGAACACCAAAGCGCTGTGTCATATGGCAACTGGTATAAGCCGGGCTACCGTGGCCGTGATGCCAGCGGCACAGGCATTGGCATGAAATGGGACTTTATCATTATCCACGAAAGCGGGCATGAATGGTTTGGAAATAATATCACTACGAAAGACCTGGCAGACATGTGGGTGCATGAAGGATTTACCAATTACAGCGAGACCCTGTTTGTTGACTATATCTTTGGCAAGGAAGCAGCAGACGCGTATAATAAAGGGATCCGCAGGGGGATCCGGAACGACAAGCCCATTATCCCAGCTTACGGCGTAAATGCGCAGGGAAGCGGCGATATGTATCCCAAAGCAGGAAATATGTTGCATTCTATCCGTCACGGGCTGGACAATGATGAATTGTTCAGAAGCATACTGAGGGGCCTGAGTAAAACCTTCTATCATCAAACTGTTACAACCCAGCAAATAGAAAACTATATTTCTGCCCGGGCCAGGTTTAATTATGCACCGGTTTTCAATCAATACCTGCGCACCACGCAGATACCTTCGTTTGAATTTTATATTTCCCCGGATCAAAAGAAAGTGAAATATCGTTACACAAACTGTGTAAAAGGGTTTGATCTTCCGATGACGCTTAAAAATGAAAACAGCAAGTTATCATTGACTCCAACAGACCAATGGAAGGAAACCGCATTACAAGACAAACAGATTGCTTTACTGACAAAAGAAGCGATTGAAAACATGTATTATATCAACCCTGTTGAGCTTACAGAAGCTCCTCATTAGTACCCCACAATGACTTTATGAATAATCCGGTAATACAAGAAGCAAAACCGGCCCTCTTTCCTGCTTCCAATGTTACCGGATTGTTATCTCAGTATTACTATGATGTTAGGATGCACATTGATATTAACAAAATCCACAGTTTACTACCGTGCAAAGCCTGTTTATTCCCATGCAGGGTTAAATTAATGTTGTGAAGTTTGGTGCCTGAAGTTTTCCACAAAAAGCAATAGTAACTTAGAGTACCATGCTTGCCAACCCTACAAAAAAGTGTGGAAAACTATGAGCAATCTTATCGTCAAGTCAGGCAATAATCTTGTGATCACACTGGCATTGCTTTTAATGCTGCCCATGTATGCGTTGTTATTTTTGATCAAACAGATAGAAATCACAAAAGACCGTTACAGCATAAAACAGCGGTACCTGAAGCGCCTGAGAAAAGAAAGGTCGGAACACCAGCTCACTTAAAAAGGAGTTGAGTTGTTTGAATTTTACAAGTTTTAGTTTGATTTCCCCAATCCAACCTATCATTGCCCTGCTTAACTTTGGGCACAAATACAACGCCGGCATAAGAGGAACATACAGGACACTTATTCCTTCTGATCCGATCCCCGGAAAAATACCGGCTGAATTTTCTTTTTATAAAACAAGATTATCACTATGATCGCAGCAAAAGCTTATGCGGCACAAAACCCTGCCGCTCCATTAACACCATGGAACTTTGAGCGCCGTGAAGTAGGCCCACATGATGTACAATTCGATATTCTTTATTGCGGGGTTTGCCACTCTGACCTCCACCAGGTGCGTAATGACTGGTTTCCCGGCATTTTCCCGATGGTACCCGGGCATGAGATCGTTGGAAAAGTGGTTAAAGTGGGAGACCATGTAAAGAAATTTAAAGTAGGTGATCTTGCCGGCACAGGTTGCCTGGTCGATTCCTGCCGCACCTGCGACAATTGCCGCGAAGGGCTGGAGCAGTACTGCAGCAACGGCAATGTGCTGACGTATAACAGCCTTGATAAATACGGCGATGGCTCCCCTACCTATGGCGGTTATTCCAATACCATTGTAGTGAAGGAAGATTTTGTAGTACATATTTCCGACAAACTTCCGCTGGCTGCCACAGCTCCCCTGCTCTGTGCAGGCATCACTACCTATTCACCGCTGAAGCACTGGAAAGTAGGCAAAGGACATAAACTCGCAGTGTTGGGTCTTGGAGGACTTGGCCATATGGCCGTAAAATTCGGTGTGGCACTTGGTGCAGAAGTTACCATTTTAAGCACCTCTCCTAAAAAAGAGACTGATGCCAAGAAACTGGGAGCTCATCATTTCGTGCTCACCACCGATGCAGAACAGGTAAAAAAAGCAAGAGGAAGTTTCGATTTCATACTCGATACGGTGAGTGCCGAACATGATTTCGCGCTTTATTTATCCTTGCTGAAAACAGATGGCACACATATCTGTGTAGGTGTTCCTCCTGCACCTAACAGGATCCCTGCCTTTTCATTGATCGCCGGCAGGAAAAGCGTGGCAGGCTCCTCTATCGGAGGTTTGCCAGAAACACAGGAAATGCTTGATTTCTGTGCTGCCCATAATATCGTATCGGAGATTGAAATGATCAATATAAAAGATATCCAAACCGCTTATGAGCGGATGGAGAAAGGTGATGTGAGATACCGGTTTGTGATAGATATGGCCACTTTGTAAAATGAAAAAGCCACCGGATTCCGGTGGCTTTTTCATTTTAACGGCAATGCCTTTACGAGCCATTCGCTATTTTATGCGGATTGGCCACAAAATTGAGGAAGGAATGGAAGTTGTCGTTATATGCTTTTGTATTCACTTTATAATAGAAGGCCCCTTTCTTTGAGCCGAGCTTATCTTTATCCGCCAGCTTGGTGAGCAGATGGGTAGACAATATCTTTCTGTTGAAATTCCCTTTATCGAAGGTGGTATTATAAACACATTCATACAGGTTCTGCAGTTGCGGGATCGTAAATTTTGCCGGCAACAGTTCAAACAACAACGGATGAAGTGCGGCTTTATAGCGCAGTTTTTCCTTGGCCAGTTCCACCATCCGGTTGTGATCAAAAATAAGGTCCGGCAGGTGATTGATCGAGAACCAAACCGGATGATAATCCTCACTTAGTTGCTGTTTGTATTTCTGGATATCGATCAATGCAAAATAAGCCACTGATATGGTCCGTTCTTCTGTATCCCTTTCGATATCGCTGAACGCATGCAGTTGTTCCATATACATCACATCCAGCCCGGTAAGATTTTTCAGTACCCGTTTTGCTGCTGCTTCGGCTGTTTCGTGTAATTGTATAAAACCACCGATCAGGCTCCACTCCCCTTTGCAGGGCTCAAATCCCCTTTGGATCACCAGCAGCTTCAATTCCTGCCCATCATAGCCAAAAATGATACAGTCCACAGCCAACAGGAACCGGGGTTGCTTTGAATAATGTCTCATGCGTGTGTATTTACAGGTTGCAATTTACAGTTTGAATCATTTGAACAAAAAAAAGGAGCCTTTTTCAAGGCTCCTATAAAGGATTTATCCTGAACTTATCAGTATTTAACTACCTTGGTCACCCGTGGCTTTTGATCGGCTCCAACCACCTGGAGGATATAATTGCCCCTGCCGGTGATCTTTCCATTCAATCCCAATTGCTGTCTCCAAACGCCTTTCAGTGCATTGGTGAACTCTTTCCTGAACACAACCTTTCCACTCATATCATATACAATGACCGTCAACCTGGAAACGTCTTCCTTCAACGACAATTGCAATGTCAGGTCGCTCACAAAAGGATTGGGATAAGCTTTGATCAATGTTTCATCCTCAACAGTTGAAACCTCCTGTTTCGGCGCTGCTTCTGCTGTTGCTGCCAGCGTTGTTGCCGCCGCTGCGATCTGAGGTGCAGTTGGTCCGGAACGACCAGTGATCTGTTGGGTCTGCTGTGTCACAGGTTCCACGTTCGGGATCGCTTCCAGCGAGATGCTGTTGATGAAGCCATAACCTACAGAGGAATATACAGTGATCCATACTTCTCCATTTTCATCAGGCCTGATATTACTGATCTTGCCAGTATTGGAATAGTTCTCGAAAGAATTGAGGCTTACTGTCTGATCTCCGATCTTATACACCGTATTATTAGCCTGGTTGTAGGAAGAGCCTGCATAGAAAATGAAATTATATGCGCTCGCCTGGTTCAACCCGGTAAATTTAACCCTTGCAGTGTCGGCAAAATCCATGAAGTAGAAATTACTCATCACTTTATCAGGAACCACACCTGAATTGTTGCCGGTAGTGAGACCCAACGCATTATTGAAGCCGCTGAAATTCTCTACTACGTTAAAATTGATACCTGTTGACTGATTTACTGAATTGATCAGGTTAGACATTGTAAAGTCATCAGAAAGCAGGGTATTCGTATTGTTCCAGCCACCACTTTCTGCATTAGCTGCTGCATCATTCAGGTTCAGGTTCACTATATAAGATACAGTAGACGCACTGGCAATATTGCTGAATGCAGTGTATTGTCCTGCGCTGATCACTGTACGTATCTTATAGTAATAAACTGATCCGCCGGTCAGGCCTGTATTGGTATAGGTAACACTGTTGAGCGCCATATCAGCGATCTTGCTGTACACACCATTAGCGGAAGTGCTTCTCCACAATTCGTATCCCGTACCTGCACTGCCTGCATTATTCCAGTTAAGCCTGATCTTATCTGTAGAAAGACCAGTAGCTGTAACATTGGTAGGTGGCAATGCAATTGGCAGGAACGGATAAGACTGTATCTCCAGGGCACCGATATAAGCATTGGAAGTAGAGCCCACTTTTGATACTACGATCTCGATCTGACCATTTGCATCTGCAGAAAGATCGCTCAGTTTCACAAAGCCTGTAGTGTTATTATCAACATTCAGATCGCCTGATTTTCCACCCGCTGCATACCTCGTGATCAGGGTTCCTGTACTTGCACGGCTGGCTGTAAAGATGAGGTTGTATTTCTTATCAGTTGATAATCCACTCAGGAGAATACGTTTGCCTGAAGTTGCAGGATCGTAATAAGAAGTGCGCATTACATCATCAGCATACACACCGCTGTTGCTGCCGGTAAGCGTACCGCCGGTAGAACTTCCAACCCATCCGTCTGTAAGCGTAACCGTGATGCCGGTAGATGCATTGTTGGAGGTTTTCAGATCGGCCAGGCTGGCTCCTGCATCCGGTGTTCTGCTGAAGTTGTTCCAGCCGGCTACCGGGTAAGTCAGGTTGAAATTCACATACGCATAAGTAAGTGACGTGTCAACAACCGTTACAGTGAACAGCTTGCTGCTGCTCGCCCCGCTTTGATCTGTTGCGGTAAGTTTGATATCCTTGAACACACCGGTAGTGTTGCCAGGCTGAATAGAGATAACTCCTGTGCCATTGCCGGTTTGGTTCAGCGTCACAAACACCGGAGCATTTGCAAGTGAAAGAGTGATCACATCACCTGCATCATCCGTTGCTGATACATTCAGGCTTACGGTTTGACCGGTATTCACCTGCTGGTTGCTTACTGCGTCAAGCAGCGGGCTGGTGTTAGGCGTAGTAACTGAAACAGTATCACTGAACGCTGAAATTCCATTAGCATTGAGAGCGCGAACTGCATAATAGAAGGTCTTATTACCTGTTACAGTCGCATCATCATAAGAAACCAGGTTGGCATTATTACCACCCGGGTTGAGCAGTGTGTAAGCGCCATTGCGTGTTGCAGACCTGTACACTTCATAAGCTGATTCGTTGAAAGCAGCGTCAGTCCAGGTAAGATGTGCTTTACCATTCACAAAGGAACCCGCCAGATCGCGTGGTTTTGCAGGAGCTGAACCATCGTCATACACAGCCTCGATCACTACAGAATTCAGGTATCCATAAGTTGAACCTGCTTCTTTTGCTACTGTGAAAGTAATAGTACTATCTGCAGCAGGCGAAACCTGATTAATGCTGACAGTATTCAGGTAATTATTGGCTGCATTCAATGAAACGCTCTGGCTTCCGATCGAATAAACGGTTACCACACCTCCCGAAGGATTGTAGCGGCTTCCGAGGAAAGTGAAATTGTATTTATTAGCAGGCGACAAACCAGACACTTTCACATTCTGCACAGTAGTGTTGGTGTAATAAGAAGTGCGTAATACATTATCAGGATATATACCGGAATTGTTGCCGGTATTGGCACCTGTTGTATTAAGACCCTGCCAAACATTCATCAGTTGAAGGCTGACACCGGTAGTTACACCTGCATCGTTCTTCAAACCAGCGAAAATATCACCTGCAGCAGGAGCTTTATTGGTGTTGTTCCATGGAGCAGGCGCCTGGTAAGTGCTGGATGTAAAGTTTACATACACTTTATAGTTCGGGTTCACATCCGTTACAGTAATAGTAAATGATTTTGTATCGAACCCGCCTTTTCCGTCGTCCACCTTAGCTGTTACATTATATAAGCCATTATCTGCATAGCCTGGGGCCAGGGAAATGGAAGCCGTTGCACCAGTTGCATTAACTGTTGCAAAAGAAGGCAGGCCTGTAAATGACCAGGTCATCACATCTGCTGCATTCTGATCTGTTGCACTCAGGCTAATGGAAGATGTCTGGCTTTCGCTCAATGTCACATTATCAACAGCGGCCAGCACAGGGCTGAAGTTATCACTCACCACCAGGTTGAATGAAGTACTGCCATTTCCACCAAAAGCATCGGCAGCAATAATCGTTACGGGATATGTTCCCTGGTCAGTGATAGCAGGGGTATTGAAGCTGATAATACCAGTGTTGGTACCCGGTGTTTGGGTAAAGCTTGCAAAAGCAGGCAAACCGCTTGCAGAGAGGGACAGTATGCCTCCATCAGCATCAGTTGCAGATACATTAATATTCAGTTGCGTACCATAACGCATAGACTGGCTTTCGATAGCATTTACCTGCGGCAGACGGTTTACGGTAATAGCGCTGTCGCTATTACTGTAAGAAGAATTGCCGCCGTCGTTCACTGCACGTACTTTATAGTAGTACACACCATTAGGAACCAGGGCTGAATCAATAAAGCTTGTTGTATTCGCCGGCACAGCTTTGTAAGGCGTGTAATCAGTATTGTTACCAATAGATCTTGCTATCTCGAAACCGGCTTCATTGCTTGAGTTATCCTGCCAGTTCAGCGCAACACTGGAGAAAGTTGCACCTGTTGCTGTCAGTGAAGACGGAGCAAGAGGCAAACCTGGCATGGCCAGTGTTTTTGCATTAGGCATAACAGTACCCAATGATGTCAGCGGGATATTCTGTTTGGGAATATTGCTGCCATTCGGACCCTGCCATTTCACATCGAATGCATTGGTAGTGCTCTTATTGAAATAGGACACATAAATAGTATGAGTACCGGCAGTCAGTGTAATTGTACCACTTTTCTCCCTTGAAGTATGAACACCATCATTGTTCACTACCCTGTTCGTAGAGGTAAACCCGTCAATATACAGGTTCGATCCGTCATCAGAAGTAGTATAGAAAGTATATTTTCCGGCAACCGGTATCTTGATCGTACCGCTGAATTTAAAGGCATAGTTATCTTCCCTGTCTTGTTGACCCAACATAAAACCAGGTATAAAGCCGGTCTTACGGACAGTTAGTGTCTCGAAACTTGGAACTACAGATAATCCTGATTGTTCGTAGTATTCATACTTCACTCCATAGCCGTTGTCACTGAACTCAGATTCACCATAATGCCCGGTCGCGCGTACCTGGTAATAATAAGTGGTATTCGCTGCAAGGGTAGTATCGGAGAATGAAGTTGTATTAGCAGGGGTACGTCCTACCATTGTTGAAGCAACAGCAGGATCACTAGTGCGCCATACCTCAAATGCGTTCTCATTGCTGCTGTTATCTGTCCAGGTAAGGTTGATCTGCTTATGCGAAACCGCTGTAGCTGTTAGGTTAGCTGGTTTGGTAGGTATTGGACCATTCACAGCTTTTACGTCATAGAAGATGCTATCAGGAAGGGCTGTAAAGCTACCATTGGTTTGAGGTGTCTTCCAGTTTACGGTCAGTGACTGTCCGCTTGTACCATCAAAATAACCGATCGCTATAGGATATACACCTGCAGTAAGGGTAAGAGCAGCAGAGGTTACTGTCTTGGCACTATGCCCACCGTCATTATCTACTATAGCTGCACCTGTGAAGCTGTATGGAGAAGAAGTTCCATTGCGGCTTCCAAGCCAGAGTTTGCTTCCATCATCAGAATTGGTGTTGAAGGTATATGTGCCGTCAACAGGGATCCTGATATAACCTTCATAGAGGAATGCAAAGCGATCTTCCTGTGTTCTGGGTGTGATGAATACATTATACATCGTGCCAGTCGCAACAGGCTCAAGCGTGTTGAAATCCGCCATCTTGGTCCAGGTACCTGTATAAACGTATTGCTTATACACCAGTCCGTTCATTACCGGCTGACCAGTTACCTGGTTGCTTGACTGGGAAATGTTACCGGCCTGGTCTTTGGCTTTAACGACAAAGTTGTAGCTCTGGTTATAATTAAGATTGTAAACAGTAAATGTTGTTTGAGAAGTGGTATACGACATCACACCATCAACATATACCTGGTAAAGTTTAACGCTGACATCATCGCTGGAAGCATCCCATGCAAGCGCTACAGAAGTTTTTGTTGTTCCTGTAACATGCAGGTTACCTGGAGCAGTTGGCGCCTGCACATCTTTCATCGTCAGCACGCTTACTGCATCAGTGGCAGCAGAAGCAGCCGACTCATTGACTGCTCTTATTTTATAATAATAAGTAGTATTGGCTTCAAGTCCATTGATGGTATAAGAAGACGCATTCGCATCTGCAAGAGCTACCAGTTTGAAAGGTCCGTCAGGTGATTTGGACTCAAATATCTCGTAGTTCGTTTCATTATAGGCAGGAGAAGGGTTGTCGACCCAGTTCAGGCGAACAGATGTTTTAGACAACGCAGTTGCGCTGAGTCCTGCAGCCGCATCAGGCTTGTTGGTCCCGTTCGCATCAATAATTTTAACAGGAGCAGAGAAATCGCTTGAACAACCATATTGCTCCATCACTTTCACGGTATAGCTACCGGGAGCAGTGGCTTCAAAATTGCGCGAAGTGCCAAGCACAGTAGAGTTGCCTACCAGTTGCCATTCGTAACTGGCATATCCTGCAGGCACTTCAAGAGGCACAGACGTGCTGCCATCAACAGATGGAATGGCACGGCTCATCATACCTGTAATGGTAATGGCAGGAGGAATGGTAGGTTCTTTTTCCTTGATCACAACCGGTACGGGCGACCAGTCGGACCATACTGTATCACGAAGGATACGTGCAGAGTAAGAACCGTATGCAGTTGCGGTGATCTCATTGCCGTTGGCACCTGGTATCAATACACCATCTTTTCTCCATTCATAGCTGGTAAATCCGGGAGTAAGCCCAATTACCTGGTTGATCGTTTCGCCAGGGCAAAATTCCGTTCTTCCATTCAGGGGCCAGGGGTTTGCTTTATGAGCTTTGTTCAGGAACGGGAAATACCCGGGCTCAGCCCAGGCTTTATTCCAGCAATTATGCCCCAGGTCCGGGTAAAGCGTATAATTCATGTTGGCGCCTGCATTCTTATAAGCATTCACCACACTTTCTGTAGTAAAAGGCGTTGGGCCATCATCTTTGCCACCCTGGAATGTCCAGATGGGAGTATATTTCAAATCAGGGATAGAAGCGGTAGTAGTAGGTACATTCACCGGTGCACTGATCGGCAATGAGGTGGCAGCGAGTTTAAAGTAGCTGCGTGTCATTTGCCAGGTGGCAGAACCGCCTCCGGACAAACCGTTAATGATAACCCGGTCGATATCCGCTTTTACCTGCGGCACGAGGTATTTCTGTACGATCTCTGCAATGGCATCATATTGCCACTGGCTCCAGCCTCCATTGTCGTTAGAGCTTTGAGCATATAACAGAAATCCATCGAAAGTTCCGTTATCAACGGCTTTACGATGCGTATCTCCTCCATGATACAACTGGTATTCATTGTCATAGATCGTTCCCCTTTCCCCTATTCCATGGAAGAAAATATAGACAGGGTATTTCTTACCATCGGCTACGCCATGTTGGTAAGATTTGGGAAACTTCAACCGGAACTGCAGGCCTTTATAATAATAGGCTTTAAAAGTTTCGGTCGCAAAACTGACACGTTTGGTCCTGACCCATTTTGCCATTGTTCCGTAAGCCGGTATGGTGGGCGGCCTGGAAGGATCATATGTTACAACGGGGTCAGCGGGATCGAGGATCCCGGCCTGTGCCTGCACAAAAGCAGGAAGACCGACCAAAAGCAGACAAACGCTTAAAAGGGTAACAAATCGCCTCATATAGGTAGTTAGAATTAACTAGGTTACAGTAAAGTATCATCAGCAGTAATGAAAAAAAATCATTAAAAGCTGAAAATCAATAAATTAAAATGGAATTCGAGGAGATTGAAATGTAAGGGTGGAATCTCGTGTAGGTTTGGATGCCTATGGCAACGGGCTCAAAGATATAATGGTTTTTTAGTATTTTCTAATAATTTTCTAATAAATATGAAAAAAATAAACCACTTATTCACAGGGGCCGGTTCCATTGCTTTTTTTTCCTTCCTTTACCACCAAGCCACATCCAACCACTATGCAAAAGATATCCGTTCTTTTGGCGATAGTACTATGTCTAAGTAGTATAAGAACAGTCGCCCAAACCAGACTCCAGGTAGTTTCTGATTCAGTACGTGTAAGTGACGCAGAGTTAATAATCCGCAACCAAACCCGTAATGTCCCCGGTATTTTATTTAATAAAGGCAATGGAGTTACTGAATTCCGGAACCTGAAAATGATTAAAGCAGGTGACAGTACACTTTTTATTCTTGGAGAGGATACCACAACTATAACGGCCACCGGCGGAGGCGGAGGGTATGTATATGAATATCCTGACCGGATAGTAGACCTGAATATCCGTGCTTACGATGCGGGGAATATGCAGTTAAAATGGTGGAAGACCAATACCGATTTTTATAATTCCCCGAAAATCGGCATTATCGGAGATAGCCAGGGTAAAGGTGAATATGCCTCCAGCTATTCCTATTCCACCATGGGAAGATTACAAAAGTTCATTTATGGTGCCTGCCATAATCCTGTAGTCATAAATTATAGTCAGAACGGTTATAATTCCCGCCGGCTTGCACCAACGGGGAGTAATCCTTATGTAGACAATGAGCGTAATATTACCAAAGCATTGGCGGATGGAAATAAGATCATTATTCTTTGCAATACCGGCAATGATTTCCTGAATTCTGCTGCAGGCGGGGCTACGCCGGTCAACGAGGCAATGGCAAATACTCTTTTGATTGCTGAAGCCTGCAAGAAAGCCGGGGCGACCTTGTTTGTGATGAGTACAAACCCTGCTGGCGCACGTCCTGCTGAGCTAAAGGATTCAGCACGGGTGATGGCAGGACTGTTAAAACAAAAATTCGGCGAGCGATGTGCCTACACCTATAAATTACTGGAGGACCCGGCAAATCCTAATGCACTTCTGCCCTCTATACAGGTAGGTGATCAAATCCATCTTAATGATGCAGGTTGTGAGATCCTCTTTGGTGCTGTCCGTGACATGCTCACCAGTTATTACGTTTCCAATAATATGGTAGCTGGATATGAACTGCAAAAGGCCAGCAGCTTTAGCGGTATTTATTCAACTTATCAATATGTTACTTCGGCCGGCCAGCCTTCTTTGGTAATACCTAAAGACAGTGCTTTTTATCGTGTGCGTGTTGTGTATCACAATGGCTATTATTCCGACTGGAGTAATATTGCACAAGGCACTGCGGCTCACCAGGAAGATCCCGGTCCTCAACCGCCGGTAGTAACCAGTAATGGACCTATACGAATTGTAACTCCCAAAGATTCCACCACGTTGATAGCAATCGCATCTGATGGAAATCCGGGTGGCTCGATCCAATCTTACAACTGGTTCAGGGTAATGGGTAACAGCCTGGCCTCCATCCAAAACAGCAGTCAGGCATCTACACGCGTCACTAACCTGATGGAAGGCACTTATGTATTCCGTTGCGAGGTGAAGAATGCATTGAATATAGTATCTTATACAGACGTGTCCGTGATCGTGACCTCTGAAGCAGCTTACCCTAAGGCTCAGTTCAATTTTAGCCTTAGTTCACATTCCATCGAGGGATGGACCGACGTTTCCGGCAGCCCGCTCAATGCTGCCACCAATAATAAATACTGGACAGATAATGCCACAGGGATCTCAGTATTGAATATAGCAAGCACCACTCAGCGGTGGGGAACTTCCTATGGTGGAAATGCCGGCGATGCCAGCGGGGAAACAGTAGCTGACCCAGGCGGCTTTGCTGTGCCTGCGGATGTACTTCGCACAGCCTGGTACAGCAATTCAATCTCGTATGCAGACAGCAATTCCAACCAGCTCCGGATCACAGGGCTTTACCCAACAAAAAGATATACGATCCGTTGTTATCCTTCGATGGCCAGTACCTTCACCGTGGATGCTGATCCGACCTTGTATATCGTCAACAACAATTTGAATAATGCGAAAGCGGTCAATGCCAAAACAAATACAAGCAACGGAGCGATTTTCCGCGGAATCATTCCCAGCGCCAGCGGTTCTGTCAGCCTGTTTGTTGGCGTGCCTGCAGGACAGGCCCAGTTTGGTATGTTGAATGCCCTTACTGTGGAAGAAGAACCCACCGGAAATCCCAACCAGACCCCAATCGTAACTTCCGGCGGCAATAAGACCATTCAATTCCCAGTTACGGTGGCAACCGTTTCTGTACTGGCAGAAGACCCAGACGGCCCTATCGTATCCATGAACTGGACGCGTGTATCCGGGCCATCTTCAGCAGTCATCAATACCCCGGGCAGTTTACAAACAACAGTCAGCTTTACGGAGACCGGCACTTATGTATTCCGCTGCACCGTTCTCGACCAGGATGGCGGAACAGGATATGCCGATGTAACGGTGACGGTGCAGGAAGCACCAGCTAACCCAACTTTACGGATCGGCGTGTCGAAAACAAGTTATACCGAAGCAGGCTGGGGAGTGGTAGCAGGTAATCCCCACCTGCTGGAAGCCACCTACAGTACAACATTTGAAGGCAACAGTGTAACGGTTACCACAGGGGCCACTACCAACTGGACGCCCTGGTACAGCTTTACTGCCGATTCAACGGGAGCAATCGTTGATGACGGAAATGGATTCAAAGCTCCGTTGCGCGTACAACAAGGATGTTTCTTCAACAGCAATACCTACAACTCTGCCAAGCCGCAACTGGAAATAAGCGGCCTTCCTGCGGGAACTTATACTGTAACGATGCTGGGATCTTTGATCAGTTCTGTCAGCCCCAGCTTGAATTGCCAAACGGAATACCGCGTAGATAGTAAGTCGGCGATCACTATTAATACAAGAGGTAATACCTCCCAGGCAGCAGTATTTAATAGTGTATCGGTTAGTTCGGGGGTGCCGATGAAGCTTTATTTCAACCCGATCGTGGGAGGTTCAAACAGTTATGCAGGTATACTTAATTTTATTATTATAGAAAAAATAAACCTGTAGATCAACTCAATTATAATAAACCGGAGAGGGATTTCCGGTTTATTATAGTTATGTAAGGAAGACAGCTCTACAGAAAATAAAAAAGGAGCCCTGAGCAGGTTCCTTTTTTATTTTCAGCAGGTAATGGAGTCATTATCCAAATAAAGAGGTAATAAGAATTTATACTGTCTGATCCTCTGTTGTTGCAGAGGGAGCATTTCTCTTTACAGAATCAATTCCATTATCTCTGCCGGATTCATTTTCATACATCTGGCTTGATCCGATAATTTGTCCGTTCGATGCTTTCAGGTTAAAGTGATGCTTTCCATTGCTGGAAGATTTTTTTTCATAATTGGAGTCGGCTGGGGCATGTTTTTTGACAGACTCGATGCCATTGGTAGCGCCGGATTTGGCTGAATAACCTTCGCTTGTGAGGATGACCTGTCCATTGTCGGCCTTCAGATTGAATTGAAATTCGCCATTTGATCTTTTGGTAATTACAAATTTGCCCATAGGGGTGATTTTTGGGGGTTTAAGAATATTCTAAGATAATTATTTGGGATTAATTTTCAATATGAAGGCACCTTCTTCAGTTCTTGTAGTCTGTATTGTTCCAGTGCATTGGTAATCTCAAGGTACTCTCATTCTGTTCAGCCCTTCGATCAATAACCTGTTTACTTCTTCTCCCACCACCTCACTTTTACCAATCAGTTCATTGGTTCTTGTCAGTAAATCAGGTTGTTTCAGAAAAGCAGTAATCTCATCCCACCTACCCGGACTCATAGGGCTTTTCACATCTTCTGTAACCCCCTTTTTAAGCTTTCCCAGCCTGTATTGTTCAGGGTATTAGCAAGTACTGTCACCAGATCAGCCATGAATCCTGTACCCAAAGAAAACCTCTCTGCGCATCTTTTGACCAGCCTATCTACAGCAGCATCATTGTACAGATCAAGGTTATGCCGGATAACCTGTTCTTTTCATTGAATCTTCAGGGTTACCCGCATTCTGCCCAGCCCTTCTATTCGGATGCCTCCCAAAATACCTACTTCTATCTGTTCATACTCCCAAGTCAGGTATTCAGGATTGCTTGTGTTTAATACTGTTGCCATAAGAATGTCGTTTGAATTTTACCAATAAAAAAGCCAGCCGTAGCTGGCAGGTGATTTTATCAATTCCCTTTAATTCAGGAAATAAAAAAAGGAGCCTTTTCAAGACTCCTGTAAACCGTTTATTTGTAAATCTGATGCGTTACTAAATACTCTTATTCAGTTCTTCAGCTATAAGCCAAGTCACCTTTCCAAACTCACTATCTTCCAGTTCTTCTAATGACCCAGCAAAAAAAATAGATTCATCTCTTGAAATGGTTATCATCTCACCATCAACCCTTGCTTCAATATAATTGTCTCGATCAAAATCCGACCCTTCCTCAAATGTCCTTAATATACACCCATCACAAAAATGAACCCGGTTTTTATCTTTCTTACAACGCAAGTTCATGCAATATAGTAATGCCTCTTTAGCATCTCGCATAGAAATCTCATAATCGTTTATAGCAATTTCAATAGATTCTTCATAATACAACTTAGTAACTATATCATATACTGTTAGCCGCCTTCCTTTTAAAGCAGGCATGCCAAAATTTATTTCCGGATTACACTCAATCATTTTTTCATTGTTTATTTTCAGCTAAGCTTACATTTTTCCCCGGAGCAATAACGCTTGGATCAGCCTGAGCTTTAGTATTGACATTGTTGATAGCATTTACAACGTTATCAACTTCTTTAGTCGCTTTCATATTTTCCGAAACTTTAAAAGTCGTTATACCCCACTTATTGAAATCTTTTAAATTATTCGTTAACACTATCGCATTATTTCTATCTGCGAAGGTTATTATATCTGCATCCAAAGTGCCTTTAGGAAAAGACTTAACATTATATCCTTGTGCTTTCAAATTGGCTATTAACTTGGGAGACAAGTTTTCATCTACAACAATTGCTCTCCCACCTAACTTCGGACTACTTGGTTTTGTAACACTATTATTACCATTATGAACTCTCGATGCCTGAGTTTGAGGAACTGCAGTTGAAGAAGATGGCTCTGTTCCATAATTAGTTCCAGTGGAGAAACTCGCATCCGCCTGAGTTGAAGCATAGAATGACTCATCCGCACCTTGGTTCAATGTTTGTCCAGCAACCCCGATAGCTCTAGCTAAATCTCGAGCTACTAAAAGTCCAGCCATCTCTTTGTGCTCTGTTGACACCATTTGCCTAACAGAAGAAAATTCAAAAGTTTGCCCTCCGGGATATAGTACAACAGGAACAACCGATAATTCCTTTATAGGATTACCTCCGGCCTTTGTCAAATTCTCATACTTCTTAAGTGGATTCTTACTAAAGTCTTCAGTAATTCCACGCCATGCATCACCAAAGGAACCTAGTTCATTTGTTTGAGTAACCTGCTTTAAAAGTGTAAGCCCTGTTTGCTCTTTCCATTCATATATGTAATACTTCTTTTCTAAACCGTCTAAATCAATATTTGCAATCGGACTATTACTTGCGAATTGATAAGGAGTAAGTTCAGGATATTGAACTTGTAACGGGTCAACACTTAGGAACCTACCTAGTCTTGTATCTAGAATCCTCATCCCATAATCCTGCTGATTCCCCTCTCCCTTCATCTCATTATCATTCTCCTTCCCATTGAACCCATACCGATAATCTCCTGCTTGCCACTTCCTCCCTACCATCTGCATACCAAATGGTGCATAATCCACCACACTCTTCAACTCCGGCTCATACGATCCCACCAGCCCATTATCCTCCACCTGGATCTTCTTATCACTCACCGTCACCACCACATTCCCCAAATGATTCGTCAGCTCAAAGAACTTCTCGCCACGGGTGAACGTATGCATCTCTCCCGAAAACGCTCCTAAAGATACCGCGATCGGCCCATTTGTCAAAGCTCCCTGGATCCCCAGCCGGCTGCTCCCATACAAATGCAACTCCGACTGCTTCAACCCGCCTGAACCTACCTTCTCATACACACTCATCACATTCCCGCTGGCATCCCGCACATACACCGTTGTCGTCGTGCCCACCGTTTTGCTGATCCGGTTGCCCGCTGCATCATAGCTATAGCTGATCGATGTGCCTCCTTTGGTGATACCCGCTATCTTCCCGTACACGGTCCAATCGATTTGGGTGATCCCCTCCTTTACATCCGCTTTCAGGTTACCGATCTTGTCATAGCTGTAGTTCCCTGCCGCCTGCGCATCCATGTCTTCACTGTAATTGCCGCTGCTTACCGCATCATCCACCCAGTCCAGCTGGTTGCTGTTCGTTTTATAATAATAACTCAGTTCATCCATCCCGGACGGCATTCCCTTTGCCGGTGCTCCTGCACGGTTATAGTACTGGATATTGCCGTTCGGATCATAAACGATCGACTCTTCATAGTCACTTAATCCTACCGGTGTCCATTGGTTCGATGACAACCCCTTGTAGGCCTTCATCGCCTTTAAGCGGTTCAGCTGGTCATACTGATAGCGGTAGAACAACGGATCCCAATGCGATACCCCGGGGCTCTGATCAAAACTATTGACCAGGTTGACGCTCATTGCGGCAATGTTCCCGTTATACAGGGAACGGATACCGATATCCGTTGATGGCCGTGGAAATGCTGTGGCGATTGTTGTATTGATGGCTTTATAATCCTGCTCAGTTCCCTTGTCATCATAATAATGAAGGGCGTAGCCGTATGCATCACGCGCCGTCACTCCGGTTCCGTCAGCACCAATGTCATAGCTGTTGCTGGTGGTTACGCTGTTCACTCCTTTCAGCCAGCCCTGCAATGTGTAGGCATAGTCCACCCCCTGCACGCCGAGCTGACCGATCTCAGTTCTGGCAAGAGGCCCGTGCTTATAATACCTGTAAGCTGCATCGCGTTCCCAGATCAGGGCATCGCGGCTGGTTTCCACTTCCACCAGGCGATTTTCTGCATCATAGCGGTAACGGTGGAAAAACCGGTCAGCGGGTATAACCATTCCCACGCCATTATTATAACGGGGCTGGTATTCCACTCCATTCACTTTTCCACTAATAAGATCATAGTCGTATGCAATCATTTTATAAGGGTCGCTGCTCATGGCAGATACCCCCCGGTAATGCTGGAGCAAAGTGTCTACATTACCATGCACATCATACGTGTAGAAGGTGCCTGCGTGATAGTTGCTGCCATCCATAGCACTGTTACGCACCAGGGTATAGCTTACGCGGTTTCGCAGGTTCTGTTGCGTCAGCATGGGCTCCAGTCCCGAACCAACCTCATAACGGCGGTCATACTGTGTAAGAGTGATCTGCTCACGGGCATCGCCGTTGGTGATCCAGTTTAAAAGAGAAACAGGGTCCTGGCTCTTTGCCTGATCCATAGCTTCTGTCTGCGGCTTCTGACCTACTTCCGTGATCCGGCCTATTGCATCATACCTCGTGTAACTGTATTTTCCCTCTTCTCTTTGCTGGGCATTCTGGCTTACCACTAACCGCCCCAGGTTATCATACCAGAACAATGAGCGGCCTCCATCAGGCGATACCTGCGCCGTTACCTGGTTCAGGCTATTGTATACGTATTGCGTTGTAAGTTCATGAGGGCGGCCAAGGTATGAACCGGTAGCCCTTGCGGCTTTTACAGAATTAGTAAACGATTCACTGAAATCAGGTCTCACCCCTCTTGGAGGCACTGTCTTCGCCAGGTTCCCCGCCATATCATAATAGTAGAGCGTATAATGATACTCCTGCCTTTCATATCGCACTGTAAAACTCTCCGGCGCTGCCAGGCACCTGGCACGATACGCCTGCTCAAAATCAGCCAGGCGGGATTCATATCGCTGCAAATAGATCTGCTTCGCCAGGCCTACGGCCATATTGTATACTTTTTGACAGGGTGGCTCAGGCAAAAAGACTCCGGCTGTATCAGTAAGGTAATTATCATCGGGGCAGATCACTGCCATATTAACCATTATAGCACTGTCTTTGGCTATGTATGCTTCAAACATGTCATTGGGAACACTGGCAAAACCTGGCTGGAATTCAACAGTAACCCGGGCCACATAAGTACGTGGTAAACTGCTTTCCCGTTCACTCACCTGCAGCAAATCGGGGTAAGCCATCCCTAGCCCCACAAGGTCACATCCTACTTTGGCAGCAGAATCGAGGTATTGCTGCCAGGTATATTCAAAGCCTGTCCGATAGTTCAGGAATTTTGCCAGCAGTTCATTGTGCCGGATACTGGAATCACTCAGCTCCATATCCATCACCGGCCCCAGGTTGTAAGGCGCAGGTATGGTATCCCTGAATTCTTTGATCAGTTCTATCAGTGTGCCGCAGTCAAGACAACCTGCAACGGCCGCTCCGCATTGCATAAACGATGGCAGAGGTTGAGGTGTTGGCAACATCACATAAGGAGGCAGGGCGGGCAGCGTGTCAGGCGGCACCGCTCTATTGAAGTTACTGGCACTGCAGAGTTTACCGGCATCAAATAATACCTGCGTCATCGTATCCTGCCTTACTGATCGCAAATACTGGTTAAAGCTGCTTAATTGAGCTGTATCATACGAAGCCAGGTAAGCCTTCTGTTTCATCAACTCCAATTGATCACAACTGCAACTGTCGAGCGCGGCAACCATAGCAGGTGCAATTGGCTGCGACTGCCCGTATCCCCTTGGCATCTCAATAACATAAGCATTACAGAGATCGGTTTTATCAATGTGATACTGTGCAAAAACCGAATAGATCACTTCTTCAAAACTACGTGGTGATCCATTATTAGGTGTGCCTGGCGCAACACTGGAAGCTCCATAAGGACTGTTGGCATCAGCACCTTTCTCACATACCGTCAGCATACCTGCCAGTATCTGGCTCATTATAGCGGCACTGTCCGGATGATTTGCAATAGTCGCGCATTCCAGCAAGCGATCACGCCATATATTGATATACCCGTTACAGCTGTTGTTGAAATACAGGTTCAAACTATCCTGCATGGCATTCGGCGGCAGATTGGGAGCAACTCCGGGATTTACGGGAAACCAATCCCAGTTATGCTGATCTGCCAGTTGGGAATGTGTTGCAAAACGTAAATGATATCCCTCATTCACCAAATCCGTTTCATCAGCCAGCGGTTCCTGCTCACCAATATATTTATCTACCTCATTGCCCCAGGCACTCACATACAGATCACGGAATGCCTGCCACAACTGGTCCTTTTCTGCCGTACTGGTAATGTCCGTATAAGGTGGCAGTTTGGGGGCATTGATATAGCATTGATCGCGCTGGGTCGCATCAGCAATGGTCTTGCAACGCAGTTCTCCATAAGCAATCTGCCAGAGGCTAAGATTCTGGATATAGTTGGTTTTTACCCAGATAAGCAAAGAATCGCTGGAAAGGCTTCCCCGTTTGATAAAAAAGGGATCGTTATACGGCGTTGCAGTTGTACTGCCTGTTGTAAGCACATAACCTTTCGATACCGCATCATTATAGCTGCTGGTACCACTGAATTTAGTGATCCAGTCGAAACCTGGCTTCATCTGTGCTTCGGCATATTGAAGCCTTTTATATTCCGGGTGATAGGGCAATAATGAATTCGCCCAACTGGTAGTAAAGCGTTGTGCAAATTCTTCTTCACTCATACTATTCAGCCATGCATACGCATCACCGCTTGCCGGATGGATGCTGCCGTCTACCTGGCCGTTATAATCATAATAAAACCCGGCCTGCCCTGTGCTGGTCTGCGGCTTGCGATAAAAAGGTTGACTGGCAGGTGTGTCTGTTGAGAAAATATCATACTTATTATACATTGAGCCGGCACTGACGGGATTACGGTTGGCATACTGACCGGCGTCAGGCATCATATCAGCCAGCATCAACTCCCTCCGGTTGGAGATCAGTTGGGACGCTTCACCGCATAGTCTCTCACAATCAAGTTTTGCAGCATCATAAGCTTCCTGCATGTCCGCTTCCAGCGATGGGGTCACTGTTGGGTTACCGATACCGTTCAGGAAATTTGTCCTGAACGTTGAGTAATCCCCCAGTTCAGCAAGGCAACCGGAACAGGTGACCGGCTGCGGATCGTTACAATCCGTTACAGTAATCAGCACATTATAGATCGAGTCAATGAGCTCCTGCTCTGTTTTGCAGATGCTTTGCCGGATGAACATCTCCCTGTACTGTTGCAATGAAGCCTCACTAATAGTTAGTGTTTTACGGATAATATAAGACCCTTCTCCCAAAGAAACAGGAATCTCGATCTTATTCGGAGTACTGTCGCCGGGCTGAAATGCAGGAGCTGGAGAAGTACAATTGCTGTCTGGGCTCAGGCTGATATTATTATAGGTAAAAAGCATGGGGACACTTTCACCTGATTCATCCGTGATCGATATTTCCAGATCATACAGGCAATCATAGCAAATAACGGGCTGGCTGCTCCCAGGGCATGCATCCATTTGCAGGCTCTCCGGGGTCAATGAATATTCGAATTTATAATCTGACGGATATGGTACAAGCAGCGTGTTCACTGATTCAATACTGTTGCCTTTTACGATATTGGAATTTTTATCCAACAGGTTACGGGTCATCATGGCCTTTGCCTGGTTGGGATAAAGTGCATTATTGGTATAATCCAACGCCAGCAGACTATCCGGTGCTTTTCCCGCCAGCGCTGTGGCAATAGTGCGGCCATGCATGTCCACATAGCTTACACTCATTTGCCCATTCGCATCACGGACCATATTTTTAAAGTAATGGCTTTTATCACCTACGTCTGTTCCAAACAAACCATCCAGTTCTTCCTGGGCAGGCGATCCGTAATAATAGCGGGTTTCACGCCCACTTCCCATCCGCATAGCTTTACCAACACCACTCTGATAAAGTATCCTTCCGGTAGCATCGGGTGTGTACCGGGTAACAGTATATGGATAACCTTCGGCATCAGGGATATTCTGATGCACCCGGAGAAGTTTTTGAGGATTTTGATCACTATAATATTGTGCCGCACTGTTCGTAACAGTATTTTCCATTGGAGCTGTCGTTTTCCCCGGCAGATCAGTCACATCAAAATCAAAACGGTCCGCAGGATCTTCATAATTATTCTGCCCGTTGAACCTGTTCAGGTTTTGCGTGTAAGTAATAACATTCGCCATACTGGGCGCAGGCAACACCTGCACGGCAGGCCTCCCCTGGCGATCATAAAATGTTTCTGCAACAAGGATAGTATTGGTCGTATTTTCCTTGGTCACAGTTTGCCGGCTCCGCAATGAACCATCAAAATATTCCATTACGGTTTTCATTTTTCCCTCTTCCGCAAAACTGGTACGCACCTGCCAGTTGAGCTCAGGGCTGTGCCCGTCAAATGAGGTTACCATCACAGTTGACCATGGCCCATCATTTCTGCTGCCACTGCTGTGAATATTCACAGCTCTGACACGGCAATACAATTTGCCTATCCCATCATAATAAAGAGGTATATCATACTGCAGGAAATTTCTGGGCAGATCAATACGGGTAGAATTGTGACCAAACACCAACCCGTAATCCAGTACTCCGCTTTTTTTATAATAATCTTCCAGTTCGTCTTCTATCCAGGTCCATTCTAACTGAGTATAATTTTGCCCCGCAGCAGCCGGCCAACTCCAACTGACCGGCAACACATCGGTCATTGTCCCGCTGGTAAATCCAACCACCTGCAGATCACTCTGATTTGTCGACAACTGAAAATACCGGGTGATCTGCATCCTGTTTTCCAATATCAACACTTTCCTCAGATCAATACCCCCTACATTGGAAGGGTCGGTTACCAGGTCATCGAGTAAAGTAATGCGCACATAAGCAGCATTCTCAAAGCTCAGATATCTTTTTGCATCGTAAGTCTTTCCCTGGCGGCCATCATAACTCACTGTAAAACTGCTATCGATAGTAGACAGGTTATTTTCGTCAGGCCCATACTGGATCCGCACCGAAGCTGTTACCGTAAAAGGGACTCCCATGTATACCCCGGTTTCTTCATTGATCGCAAAACTGACAATATTATTGATCTTGCGCTGAACGGTTAGTTCACCCGGCAATGCCGAGTACTGAAGGGATACTGTTTTGTTTTTTTCAAGCGGCGCCAGGGTGTCTCCGCTGGTCTGAATACCAGCAAGGGCAGCTACCCTGATTTCCGTTACTCCGCCATCATTCCCTGCAGAAGCTGTCATACTGATCAAAAGCAATAAAAGGAATGAAATGCTTTTACAGGCAGACAGGAAAAAAGATCGTTTACGTTTCTGGGCTTGTATCATAAGTTTCAGTTCGTGCTAATGGTCATTATTGATTTATTCCGCATTCACCAGTTGATAGAGCAAATATTTTCCGACGGGCTTAATCTGTCCCTCTTTTGTCCATTCAATCCTGTCTCCTATCGTCACCGGCAAAGCATCAGTAACCGGCTGCTCAATTTTTTTATAGAGAATGGTCAATTTTTTCTCCTTAATAAAAAAATACATCCCTTCTTTAGTGAACAGGTTTGAATCATAGGACGGATATTGTTTCAATGCCCCGTATTGCAGGGAATCCACTCCTACAAGTATTCTTTGTGTCATGCTCAGCTCTATAGGCTTTGCTGTTTCCGCATCATAATACAGTACATAGTTGCTCCGGGGCAATTTTGTACCAGGCAGCAATTGCTTACTGCTTAAAACGAGTTGGGTTTTGCTTTCTTCAGACACTTTAAACTGCAAAGCGAGTTGCTTAATCGAAGAATCGCTCCATTGCATACCCGGCAAATTGCGCATATAATCCACCATGGCTTTTGCCCTGGGATAAAGGATCATCCGTTGCAGATTATCGCTCACGATCAATACCATTGAATCGTTAAGTAGTTGCTCCTGCTCTCCCATCCGCACATAACTGGCATGCGAACGCAGGTAAAACTCTCCTTGCATATTCAATGTATCATCCGGCTGGGTTTGCAGGTTCACACTGTAGCTGATCTGCAAATACATATCCAGCGGAGTTTTCCCTTCCATATTCAACATTTTTACAAAACGGCGCATAGCTCCGTCAGCGCCATTCCCCTGGGCATTCAAACAGGTCAATTGCATGAGCAGTATTATGCTGCTCATAGTCCGGATAATATACAGTTTGCCTCTTTTCATAGATCAATCCGGTTGAATGGTGTTTACATTCTTTTGCTTGGAGCTTCTGCTCTCTGTAATTGTTTTTATGCCTTCTTTAGTTTCCGCCTTGGTACGGATCAATGTACCTTCCGCATCATACTCATAAAAGCTGGCATAGTTGTTTGCATCCATTTCCGCAAGCAGTCTCAGGTTAACAGGGTCATACACATACGTTTTCATGTTTGCGTTAAACGGATGGATGCGTATATCATCGAAATAGACCGGCTGACCACTGGAGTTGCTGAACGTCACTGTCATGTTGGTAGCAGCAGCCGGTGCTTTAAAATAACCTTCATACCGTTGCCAGCCGTCAATAATGGGGCCTGAAGGCTTCAATTGAGTTGTTGTGACAGGTGAAGTATTAAACTTGATGCTGACCAGGTTATTTGCATAAGTAGTGACATTGCAGGGAGGTGTAACGCAGGTCTCTCTTACCCATGTACTGAATACCATATCTTTTTCTGGTAATACACGGAATAGTGTGTTTAACATGGAATCCTTACCTGGCAATGGAATTGTATAAATGCACCCATTTTGCTTATCCAGGCTTTTATAGCCCTTGGCAATATTGCAGCTGATATTGAATGTTTCAGTGGCCGCATGCTGATCAGGAGTTCCCGTTTCATTTACAGATAAATCACTGGCAAACGTATACTTTACTTTATAGGTGCCAGCACACAAAAACATTGTTTTAGTACCGCTTGGATCTATTTTAAAGGGTGTTTGATAGCCACTTATATAAATATTGTTCAGATCATAAACCATCACTTTCATAGAGCTTTTATTCAATGTCGGAACTTCCGCACTGGAAAAAGTAAGATCAAACGTGTAATCGCCACTGGTAGTGACCACCAGGTACTGTGCGAGATCCAACGTATAGCTATGAGAACGGGTATAAGTTGTACCGGTAATATTGGTGAACGTATCTACCGGGAATACGCGGAGGTTTATTCCCGCCATATTATCCGGGTTAAAGGCCACATTCAATGGTGTATAAGAAAGGTTTACCGGCGAACTGTATTTATTTTCCAGGAAGCCGCCAAATTCATGCAGATCATGTGTAGTGTCTTTCCGGTAATCATTGACATTAAAGCTATCAATAGGCGCTCCTACCGGAAATACACGGCTCGCAGAAGTCCCTGCTGCCAGCGACATCAGATATTTACCTGTATGGGCGTTTACACCAGCTATGCTTTCACTCATCACCTCAGTATTGAGCATTCCCCGGAAGCTGGCATGGGGTTTATCACATTCGTTAACGTTATTGTTGTTAAGCATGTCCGAATAAGTAATATCCTCAAAACCGTCATTGGCTATTTCATTGTAACGGGCATTGTTCGCAATTGCGATGGGCATGGTCTTACTATACCCGTATTGTGCGGCCGTATAAACATCCATTGCATCTTTTGTTTCCAACTGCATGCCTTTTGAATTAAATTTGGTAACCCTGTTAGTTTCTATCCACTTACTTACAAGTGGTGGCGCTGGCTGGCTATATGGTGTAATTTTTTTATACCCATCAAACTTCCAGAACAGTTCAAAGTCTTCCAAGAAACCTGCTTCATTCAACTTAAGAGTTTCTGCAAATGTTTTATCGCCTTTCCGGTCTTTGTAAAACACATAAGACCGATATGGACGGAAATTTCCAAGCAATCCTTTCATATACGGATTGATGCTTTTCTCCAGATAGCCCGACAGGCAATCTTCAACTTCGGAATACGTACAGGTTGTGGAATTGAATACCATTGTCAGCAAACGAATCATACCATTATCAGTTTGCCACTTCTCCCGGAAATCTACCGCAGAAGCATTGATCACTTTAGATGTATCACTGATCAGCAGCATCTGTTTACCCCCAATAATACTGAGCGGATTGCCCATTAATGTAACACCTGCAACTGAAGCATTAAGCATATTCCGCTTACCGCTGCGGATAATCCGGAAGCTCACATTATCTCTTGTATATAATTTGCCTTTCTGGTCGATAAAAACAAAATCATGCACGCTACTGGTAAGCGCATTATTATTCCTGTTACGGTCAAACACCCAAAGGGTCCTGACAGCATCGCTGGATACAAATCTTTCACCACACCCCTGCGGCACCTGGCCTGTATTGACGATAAACAATTCGTCCCCGCTTTCCAGAATGCTGTCAGGCACACTGCCTCCGATGATTTTTCCATCCAGGAAATTGATATTCTCATACAGGGCATCAATATTTTTATACGCAAGCCCCATTCCGCTGTAAGCCCAGTAAGCCGGATAATTGACCGTATAGATTGGCTTATCAAATTCGTTATTGGTACGGTTAACGACCACTGCCCCTGTTTCCGCATCATAAACCATGTTCTTGGTAGATACCACGCTTCCTTTGTCAATTACCACAACGCTGTCAAGCACCGCATGATAATTGATCACTTTTGTTGTTGTCACTGCCCGGTATATGCTTTCAGAATTACCCATAACAGGCCATACCGAGGGTATCCAGAAAGAAAAGAAGACCGGGAACAGATCTGCCTGCGCCTGTACATCCAGGCTGTTGGTTTTAACAGAAAACTCGCGCGTATCAGTCATCAGTTCAATATCAATACCCATATTTCCCGGCAATACTTCCCCATTCAGCGAAGCATGAACAAAATCGAATTTTTCATTCAGGCCCTTTTCACCGGTGTTGCGGTAGTAATTCCTTGTGTAATTAATACGGGTCAGCGTATCGTTTTCCGCGTAAGAGGATTGTGATTTCATTTTACCATGCATATCATTCACAGCTACTAAAAAGCCCTGAGACAAAGCCCTGCTGTCTGATGCATATTTATAAAGGAAAGCAGTAAGCGATGATTTATGGTTCTGCTTATCAGCAGAAGGATCAAAAGGGGTATGATCATAATAAACGGGGTAATCCTTTGCAGTAAAAAATTCTGTTACCTGCTTACCGACACCCGACCTGGATTTCTTTTCAGGATTACGATTAAGCGAACGGACGGTAACTTTGCTGTAGCCCACAAGAGGAGCAGGAAAGAATGCATCAAGGATCGGCATCTCTACTGCTCCATAGGTGGTGGGGCCCATGGGCAACTTGTCTGCAATCTGCATGATCGTCTGCATTGGGTTTTCGTCGCCCCCAATAGTCGGCTCATACGAAGCCACACCGCTGGATATTCTTTGCGTCACTCCATTTCTTACTTCCGTTATTGAATAATCATACACCTGCCCGTATATGGAATTGTACTGGGCATTTTCACCCTGCTTGGTCATTGCCTTCCAGTTATCTTTCAGCTTCACCGATTTCACCCTGTGGCCGCCACCATACTTAAACCCGGATGGTGTATTCAACCGCACAAAAGATTCTGTAAGCACCACTTCCCTGGCCTTGCCTTCTCCTTTCAGTTGGCTGATAGGATTTTTTAATTGAGACCCGATGGCCCCCAGCATCTTGATCATGGCAGCAGCGGCATCAAGCAGGTTCCCTTCCGAAAGATCATATCCTTTAAATGCCTGACCCGGTAAATGTTCACGCAGATATTCCAATGCCGAAAGAGATAGCACAGACTGATCATCCAATTTTGCCAGTTGCAACCAGATAATAGTCGGATCATTGGATACACCATAATCCTCTACTGTCGCATAAACAGGAACAAACTCGCGGCCTTTCGGCATTTTCACAGCTAATCTGAATGCCAACTGATTTACCCCGTCCAGGTATTTTGCTTTGATGTCTGCCCTGGTATTGCAAGCCTCAGGCACTTTCACAAACACATAGTCCTTTTCTTCTATTGTTGTAGCTGCTCCGTTGCGGACTACCTGATACAATGCATTATTATATGAAGAGGCAGAAGATTTCGCAAACCCTTTTATCTCCATCATTTGCATTGCACGACGGTTTTGCACGTATGCGTAATCATCTCCTTCATACTCTACTTCGATCTGCCCACCTGAAGGAAGCAATATCTTACGCAATGACCATGCAGCAGCATACTGGTCATAAGTAGATTTATTCTGAATAGTGTAAGGATGATTTCTGTTGAGTAATGAGTTGGGGTTGGCCGATTTCGGCTTGTACACACCCCAGCGGTCTGAACTATTGATTTCAAAAGACGGGTTTTCAGCCGCCGAACTTCC
Source organism: Chitinophagaceae bacterium (assembly GCA_051954695.1). Taxonomy (GTDB): domain Bacteria; phylum Bacteroidota; class Bacteroidia; order Chitinophagales; family Chitinophagaceae; genus Terrimonas_A. The sequence continues at coordinate 242,686 of JBQCHL010000018.1, read as the reverse complement.
GTAATCAAATACATACTTGTTCTTACTGATCCTGTCCTGTCCATTAAAGGTAAACCAGATACTCTCCAACGTCAGTTTACCAAGATCAGTACCTGAGGTAGAAGTATTGTCCCGCGTTCCTGCGCATAATTTATAACTGTATTCAAAATGCACCGTCTTGATCGGTCTTGCTCCAGTTATTCCATTTCGCTTGAGATCGGCTTTATTGTAAAGATCGATCTGTTTTAATCTTTTCAATGAATTATCGCTTCCATTTCTTCCCTGCATTGAATCAACGGCCCCCTTGCCATCCTTGCGGTCGTCAACAGTGAAAAAAGCAATCATCGTTTTGGATTCAATAGAATGCAGGTACCAGGATTCCCTTTCTCCATAAGAGATAATGCCTTTATCATCTTTTTGCTCAGTAAGGTTACCGGGGTTAAAGTTGGCAAGTGCCGTATTTGCCAGTGGCGTCCGCCATTTATGATCAGACCATTGGCTATAATTAAACTTGACTGCAGTGCCCATATCATCTTCTGTAACTCCGTCACCGGTAACATCTACATAATCGGGCGACAATAATCCGCTTAGTAAAAAGGAATGGGCATAAGCCGGTGTTTGAGTGATTTGGACAAAACCATCCTGTTTCGCATTATCGTTCAGGTGCCTTGAAGCCACACTGGCTTCCTGGGTCGTTACCGGCACTTCTTCACTATCAGAAGGAACATCTTCTTTTACGGTAAAACTGAATTCCTTTTGAACAAGGTTATAAACAGGTATGCCATAGATATACCGCTTGCCGTCCTGCTCCGTTACCGTTACCTGGGAAATATGATGCTTTTTCCGGTAAGTGCCGTATCGCTCAAATTCCTGGTACTTTAATAAGTTATTTTGATCCAGCCTGTTAACCGCATCATAACTTTTGATCTTGTGATCAAGGCCGACCAATGATGCTTCTTCAGCGGTCAAAAAACTAAACACCTGTGTTCTTTTTTTACGGCTGGGGCTGGATGTATATTGCCACAAAGCCACATCCGATGCGGAACTGCCATCAGCAGGAAAACGTTGCAAAGCCGCCTGAATATTGGGCGAACTGTTTGATCCTCCCAGTTTATAACGTACAAGATCTGTTCCGCCTATTCTGTCATATTGACCAGCATCCAGGACACTTGACTCACCAGGGCTACGGAAATAAGCATATTCATTATCACCTATATTCCGGGCAAACCCCGGAAGGCCACGCAGGCCGTTCCCATTCTGCCACTCGCTTACATAAGAAGGTGTATTGATAACGTTGAATCCTGTACCAATGTGGCCTGGCAAGGCCACATCTATCCCAACGCTCGCGCTGGAACTCCGGCTTGCTGTATAATTGTCCCTTACATATCCAATATCATTACGGTAAGCACGAACACTTCCTCCAGTTCCTTCTCCCTGTATGGAAAACACATCATAGCTGTATTGGGGAGCAGATATTACCGGTGTTTCCGGAGTCACTTCCTTATCATTAAAGCGGGTAAAATCCATTACAGCATTAGCATTGCCATTTGCTTTTTGATAATACAGGTAGCCTACCATGGGCTTCCGCTGCACCCTGTCACTGGGCATTATCTGGGATTTTTGAAAATATATCTCCAACTCCGCAGTAGCTGAAGCTCCAAATAAGCCAAACCCTCCAACCTGGCCGTGTGCGGAAAAGGCACTGTTGGTGACAATCGAACGTAAAGAAGGAATATAACTCGAACGGGCAAAACTGATAGATGAGCCGAGCAAAGTAGCAGTGGGCGATATATTCATTTTATCTTCCTTCGCGATATACTTGCTGGATGTGGCCTGTCCATTCAGTTGCAGATCACTGATACCAGTCCTCGAATTGTAACTGGTGGCCATATTCAATGACCCCTGAATGCTTCTCATATTAGAGAAGTACCTTGCAGCAAAGGATGCATTGGGAGCTACTGTTAAACCATACCTGCTATTTGCTGTAACCCCCACTCTTACTTTCAGGGAAGCAAATGAATCTACAGTTTTTTCATACGCTACTTTTGGAGCGAGCATAACATTCAATCCTCCACGTATACCTAATTCTGCTGCAGGTCCCAGGTAATTATTATAGGATATCCCCAGGTTTCCACCAACTCCTCCGCCCAGAGTTTGACGTCCCATCCATTCCAGTGATGCTCCTCCTCTTGCGCCCCATGTTTTATTGGGTTTCATGGCCTGATATTCTGTCAATGTATCCTGGCCATTAAAATCATCAGGTATGCCACGCATATTCCGGGTAACGCTTCCCGGGTTGATATTCCAACCCAACCCTACCCAACTGGCTTCCTGCTCAGGCGAAATACCTCCATTATAGAATATATTTACCGGGTATCCCCCTACATCAAGAAGTGGAATATTATAGCTGAAATCGCCGGTAAACAAATCCACCATATTGTTCGCTCCTGCAGACTTAAAAGAAGACATTTCCGGCTGGGACGGTCCATCAATAAAGGCTTCTTCTTTAGCAACCGGATCAGGAAGCCCAGGTTGCTTATTCACTAACGGAGCTGCAGGAACATTGACCAATAAAGGCTGATCAATCTTTATTGGTTTATACATTTCCCCGGAAGAAGGGAAACCTGTTGTACTGACTCTTCCTGTTCCTGCACTTACGGAAGCCATGCTACTGGTAAAAAGAAGAAACAGATAATATGCTATATGCTTGCTGTATCTGCTGGCTAATAATTGAATCATAAAAAGAAAAGAAGTTGAATGCGTTTATTGGATATTGAATGTGGCACGATAAATCGTCTGCTGCTGATCGGTAAGCTCCACCCTGTATAATTGATTTGGTTGAAATTTCTTATCCAGTTTTAAACGGAAAAAATTATCTCCGTACAATATTTTTCGTTTCTGGGTTTGAATCACTTTACCATCTGTACTTAAAAAGCGCATTACACTTTCATGTTCTTTGTCAAACGAGTGATACTTCAAATACAACATCCCATCCTTTATCAGGCCATGCCCCTGCCTTTGCCTGGAAGAGCTCATCTCCAGGTAAACGCCATTGCCGGCCGTTATTGATGCCGAGTCTCCCGCCAAACTAAACATCCATACTTCTGTAGATGTTGCATAGTTCATCCCATTGCGCGCAGTAACCTGCCACGCATAGCTTTTATTTTTTTCCAGTGGTGCAAAACTCGTTGCATAATTCTCAAACGGCTGCTTCAGGTATTGCCGGCTATAAACGGGAGAGTTATTGGTGATAGCTTCGGCAGGAGATTGCCCTTCCAGCATTTCCACTACGTTCAGATCATAGCTGAGATCATTAAACATATCCAGCGGTGTGGGTGGCATCCAACTGAACTGAGGATAAAACGATTCTATAATGGACTTATCTGCCGGTAAGTTCAGTAACGGAGGGCCTAACGGAGTTATATTGATCCTTACACATTCTGTTGTTACGGGCTCCTGCGATTCGGCTGTAGTACGGCTGATCGTATAACAAGCATTGTAAGCACCAAGTGGAATGTATAAACCTTCAAAGCCGGCACCACTATAATTGTATTGAACCGGCTGCAGGTCCTGTACCCTGATCATTTTTACTCCCGGCGGCAACACTAAACTTCTTGTAGAAGCCGTAAGTACTGTTTGACCTGTTGCTACATCCTGCAAACTCAATAATAATACTGCATCCATAGAAGCAGTTCCATTGTTCATTGCTACCAGGTTCCATAATTGGTCTTTCTGCACCATACCTCCCGGAGGAAGTTGCACACTTAACACAATCTGGGCGTTTAGCCATCCAGGCAAAACAAGCAACCATAAAATGAATATCTTTTTCAACATACCTAAAAGAGTTTAAACCAGGTTACACGTCCGCTTTCGATAGGAAACAGATCGCCGTATACCGTGGGCAAATAAGATTTATCGTATTGCAACTGAAGTCCCCCGAGTTGATTGAATTGTATATCCAATTGAACCCGGCTACCCCAATAACCTTTACCATCCTGTATTTTATTATACTTACCGCTGCCACCAACACGGACAGCTTTAGCAATTGAATACTCCATACCCAATTCCATTGTATGGTAGCGCATACGCTCCTGATCGGTAAAACTGTATAATCCCTGGAACTGCATTTTTCCCATCAAAGCGGATTGCGACAGCATATAGTTTGTTCCCCTGTATGCAATAAAACCGGAATCAGTTCCCTTACCTGAATAACGGTTATATATAGCAGACGATGTCATTCTTGCAGAACCTATTGTATATTGGTGATTTACAGCCCCATTCAACATGTAATAAACATTTTCCAATACCCGTTCTTTATCTACAATGTATAGCTGGGTTCCCGGAAAGTAACCAACACTGACAACCGGCCACCGGGGGAACCGGGCAGTTGCCTGTATGCTGGTAAATACAGTACTCGTTTTAAAAGATTTATCTGCAAAGGGATGTGTAAAATCATTCCGGCGAAGCATCCCTATCAAACCAAGCCGGTTTTTCAGAAATGGCTGATCTATTTTCAGTTGCCACGCTGTTTGATCCGTATTGTAGGTAAACAGACTGAAGGATTGAAAGTGCTCGCCTGTTTTTCTCAGAAAACCGTCTATCCTGGTATCTGTCTTATCCAGTCTTGTTTGACCTTTTACACTGATCCCAAGATTTCTCTTATCAGACAGATCAAATAATCCCTGCAGGGAATTATTGGCCGACAAACTTCCACTTGCCGGCCTTGTTGTTTTCGCAAGCTCAACAGTAAAAGACGTATAAGCATCTTTTTTCCAAATAGCTTCAAGCGAATAACCTGCAAGGTTAACATAACTGGAGACACTATCTGACTGTGCAATACCATAATTGTATTTACGGCCTGTAAACACAGATAGAAGCAATGCTTTGTTTTCTTTATCACCTATCCCTATCCTGCCCATCAATAAAGATTGATGCCTTGCGCGACTGTTACTCCCAAAAAAATCACGGAATCCATAATCCATCCGGCCTCCGGCAATAGCTCCGTATATCTTTCCATCGTTATACTCCAGGTTAATACCGGTCAGCGAGATATTCCAGGCGGTAAGTTCAGAATAACTAACCATAGAACGACCGATACCAATGCTTTTGACATTGGATAAAAAATGATCAAATCCGTTTTCCTTTTCTAGGAACAACCCATTCTCCCGGGCCAGTTTTGTCAACTCATTTTTATTTCGGGCCTGATTTATCTTCTGCCTGAGAGCCATAATGTTCTTATCAACACTTTGCCTCAAACTGTCAGTCTTACGTTGAAAACGGACAAGATCCTGCTGAAGGCTATCCATCTCCTTCTTTTTCTCATTGATAAACTCAAGATAGGATTTGCCTTTGGAGAGACTGTCAGCCAGGGGAAGCGCAGGCATTTTAGTTTTATGGGTCAACTGGTCATTCAATTCCTGAAGGCTTATTTCATTTTTTAGGCTATCGGCCTTTTGTTTATACTTATCCAGGAAATCTTTCTCCCGCTCTTCCATGATACGTTTAAAGATATCAGGCTCAGTTAAACGGGCCCTTAAAGCCTGCAATCTTTCAGCTTTCTCCTGGAGAACAGTTTCCATCCGCTTTAGATCAGGAGACTGCTGATATAGAAATTGCCTGGTCTTATCCAGTAATTGCTGTCTGTAATTTTTTACATAATTGTACTGATCAAGTTGCAAACCCAAATCAAGAAAATTCCTGAAATAAGGCGAATTGCTTGCACGGGTTGCAATATTCATCTTCAAAGGATATTTGTCTTTCACAGTCACCCTTAAAGAAGCCTGTACAGTATGTTGTTGAAAATCCCTCTGTGCAAAAGGAGTATCTACATAAGAACGATGAAGGAAATCATATTGAATGTTTCCATGCACTTTTAATAAAGGCACAGATTTTTTTTCTGCCAATGCATTGGATGTTATAACTGCAGGTAATAGCTCACCGGTATATTTCTCTTTTCTCAACACCTTGCAGATCCCGCTGATCAACCAAAGGCTATCGCCGATTGAAACCAGCCTGGGATTCATCCCAAGCCATTTGGCGACACCTGGCAGTGTATCCTGCTGCTGCGGTAAGGCCTGTATCTTTATCCCTTCCTGCGCACGCAGATCTTGCTGCTGGCAGAATACCAGCAGCAAGATCAGGAGTATGGAGTGGGTTCGCAGCATTGTTTTTCTAATTTTCTTCCTGTACGATCATCGCATTCAAATAAGCATAAACCCCATAAGTGGTCGTATCATTCGGCGTAAACACGCCGATCTTTATCTTCCCGTTCGCATCGGGAGCAATACCAGTCACCACTGTCTGTTGCGATGTGTTGCCATGTGCATTAAGCAAATGAGCAGATGTATCCGTTGTGTTAACCCGGAAATCCGAGTATCTCGGCGCAGCACCGCTTGTATTGCGTGATCCAACCAGTTTGATGGTATATGTTTTTGCAGGATCGAGACCAGTAATTTCCACGTTGTAATTGCTGCCATTAAATTTCCGGTTATTGTTATACCAGTAATTATTAAGAGCAATATCAGGTACGATCCCGCTGTTGTTGCCCGTGGTTTGACCAAGATTATCCTGGCTGTTTGTTCCTCCCAGTGGCGCCCAATAGGTGCTGTTGGCCGCAACACTGTTCACTCCCCAGCCTGTAACAGCGTCGGTAGCAGACCTGACAGAAGTGGTGATAGCACCATATGCATTGGTCCATCCCGGGATCGGTGTGGCAGCAGCGGCAGAGAAATGGACCCGCATCGTTTTCTTGCCTTCATTATCCGGGAACACCGTGAGCTTTACGTTATCAACGGCTTGCTGACCGTTGGTAAACGTTACGACCACTTTGAAATCGAAAACACCATTGGTAAGCCCGCTGATCGTAGGCTGAGCTGTGTTGCCATCAGAAATAATAGCTGTACCCGGGCCAGAACTTTGTCCCCAATCATAACGTGAAACTGTCAGGCCAGGCACATTTACACTACCAGCCAGCTGTATGCTTGAAGAAGACAGGTTCATGGAAGTATCATTATAGTTCACACCGGTTGTGAGTACAGGAAGATAATCGTCCACATGAATATCAATCAAACTGATATGCCCGAAGGTATTGCCGGAAAGCACCCGCATATCTATATCCAGTGAATCGAGCCCGGTAATATTGGTATACACAATTGCCCGGTCATACTCCGGACCTTCTGTAGTCAGATAACGGCTGTTGAAAGTTTTGGAGCTGGTCCATGCTTCTGACCCGAGTTTCGTTTCCACTGTCCGCACGGCGCCGCCATCGATGCGGGCACCCCAGATTTTTATACGGTATGTAGCACCCGGCTGCAGACCTTTCAGACGAAGCTTGCTGCCTGTGCTGGAGTTATGCAGGAACAGGTTGTCGTATAAAGCTTGTTGCGGATAGTCTTCTACCCCAACAGTAAATCCATTAAAGTTCATTCCCCTGGTAGGAGCACTGGCAAAAAAAGTTCCGTAAGGATCGCCGATCAGTTTTATCGACATTACCGTTTCTTCATTAGTGGTTGTAACCAGGCCAAGTTTCTGAGCACCGTCACGGAAACCAAGATTACCTGTGCCGGTCCAGTTGTTCCAGTATTTTCCAAGACTGTCAGGTGCAGGCATGGGCCGGCCATCAACAGCATTGCTGCCATTGATAGTTGTAACACCATCTCCACCGAGGTCAATGAGTATACGCGTATTCCCCAATGCGGTAGTGTCTCCGCCGCCTGAAGAGGCTTTAGGCAAAAAGGATACATTTGAATACGGACTGCTGGTATTATTCGTGTACTTCGCCTTCACCCTGAAATACGCAGAATCATTATTGGTTCTTTCGTATGTTTTTTTAACAAGGTTGGCATTGGCGACTACGTCGAAGGAGGTCCAGGTCAGACTATCGGTTGATTTTTCTATTATGTACTCCTGCACCCCCGTGATAGCCTGGAAATATCCGAGCCAGCGGGAAAACAGGCGATTTGCGACGAGTTGATTTCCGTCTGAATTCAGGTGAATGCCATCACTCTGGGCATATTGAGGAAGGATCACTGCAGCAGTAGAGGCCGAATTGTCTACTATGTCATAGAACCCTTCTACAAAACGCTTTGGCCAGATAGCACGGATGCTGTCTGCAAGCTGCTTCAATAATAATTGTCCATCAGAATTCAGTTGTGTACGTGGCTGGGTGGTCTCAAAAAAGATGGGGATTCCCCGGTCTGAAGCAAGCTTATCAAGCAAACGATAATTGACAAGGCTTTGGTTGACTGTATATCCCAATGCAGCGTCATTGGAAGGGAGGCTTACAAAAATAAAATCAGGATTGCTGCTGAGCGCTGTCTCAATATTGGTGCCGCTGTTGCCTCCCATACCCGCCGGCAAAAGGTTCGAGCTCGAATAACCACTCACTGCCAGGTTCACCCAGGCAGGCGAGGTTGTATTTGTGTTCAGCCAGGCTTCAATCTTATCACCTAACCGGTTGGGGGCCGAAAGGCCCAGTCCTGCCAGTGTCGAAGATCCTATGCCTACTACCCTTGGTGAAGCAGAAAGAGTTGAATTGTTCGTTGCCCAGCGAAGGGTAAAATTATTTCCACTGGTAGAAATCCCTGTCGCCAGCTTTTCAAGATTGGTATGGAATGCAGAAGTGTCTTCAGCCAGGTTAACCACAAGGGCAACATTATACAAACCTTCGATATAAATTTTATCATTGCTCACAAGAGCCGGGTAAAAAACGATCGTACCGGCAACACTATCCACCCTGATCCCCTGCGACGTGCCGCGGTATTGAAAAATACCATTACGCCATACTTTTATATTCCTGCTCACCAGGTCCGGATGAGTAAAACTGCTATCCCCATTTTTGGGATATGATGGATCACCTCCAACGTTGAACTGAAAACTTTTTCCCAGTTGCACAAACTTCGTTATGCCGTTTCCTGTATTATACAAATATCCATTTGCGCTGCGTGAATTATTCCTGATCACCAATTCAGCATCGGCGACCCTCACCGTATCTGCAACAACCTGCAAGCGGGATTGCGACAGGGCCGCAAAACCGGTCAACATTATTAATAAGGCTAAAAGAAGCTTCATGAGATTTGATTATGTTTACAGAAGGTTTTTCGTGAACCGGGCAAATAGTTTACATAACAATTATCCCTGTTATTTTATAACAGGGATGGACCTTTATTGCGGAAATAATGCTATCCTGCAAATCAGTGACAGGCGCAATAAAATATGATGTAAACAGGCAGGAATAGTAGCCGCAGTATTAAGCAGCTTTTTGTTGCATGTAGATAGCAACAGAGGGTGGTGAAGTTTCATAACAACTTAGTGGTTTGGCTTGGTCTAACGAAAGTGGGAATTTTTTCGAATCTATAAACAAGGATGAGTCTATAGTTATTAACATTTTCAACAATAAGTATTTTCTCTTACACAGTCTACCTGCTCTCCAACACTACCGCCGGAAAACTCCCAAACAATCTCCCCACCTCCACAAAATCCCCTGCTATCCTCTCTCCTGTAAATATATTCTCCCAGTTCTGCGGCACTCCTACCGGCAATTCCAATACCGCATCCTTTGCCGTATTTGTTACAATCCCCAACGGTAAAGCCACCAGCACAGCTTCATCTCCCGATTGACGGATATAACTGATCACCTCATTATTCTTTACAGCCGGGTACACCGGACGATAGTTCCCTTCCAGGAAAAGTTTGTTCTTTCTTTTCCGTAATTGCAGCAACTCACGGGTCACCATCAGCTTTTGCGTTCCAACCCTGTAGTTTTCTTCTGCCCAGGCAAGCAGGGAAGACCGGCCTTCCGCTTCATGCTGCTTCAGTTCATTTAATAATTTCCTGCGCAGTATATAATCCACCGGTCTCCGGTTATCAGGATCAACATAACTGAGCTCCCACAACTCACAACTCTGATAAATATCCGGGATGCCTGGGGCTGTCACTTTCATGATCACCTGCATCATGGAATATGTGTTGGCATAACGGATGATCTTTTCTACAAAAGGAACAAGGGTGGACAGGAAAGAATGATCAGGGTTCAGTAAACATTCGATGAATGATCCGGCAGCCTGTTCATAAGCTAAGTTAGGATCAACATAATCACTCATCAGCTTCGACTCGCGCAATGCTTTTTTAAAAAATGTTTTTGTCCTTTGTACAAATTCTTTTTTCAATACCAGGTCTTCAGGAAAACCGCCTACAATAGTCTGGTAAAGAAAATATTCATCATTCACGATCGGTGCTCTTATACTTCCTGTTTGCTGGCGGAAGGGTTCATTCTCCTGCTGCCATTGCGCCACCAGTATCCTCCATTCTTCTGCCAGTTCGCTGATGATATTGATCCGCACCCGGTTGTCTTCTCCACGCTTGGTGTCGTGAGTGGAAGTGCAATTCAGGGATAAAGGATTAACTGACTGCCGCCTGATCATCTTTTTGTGAAATTCCTTTATTGTCATACCCAGCACACAAGGTTGATCGCCTACTTCATTATGGGAAATAAGCGCATTATAACGATAGAAAGTTGTGTCTTCAATTCCTTTCGCTGCAAGCGGCCCGGTAAATTGCATAAGCCGTTGCACAAACAATAGCCTGTTACTGGCCTTTACATGGTCCGGATGCGGTTGAAACAACTGGCGGAGCACACTTATTTCATAATGCAGATCGGGAAACCTGTTGAGAGCCATAGCAAGAGCGGCAGCTATTTTTTCGTCATCTGCCGGCTCCACCGGCAGTTTATCTATATACGATCTGTAAACAGGATAGCCTGCCATAAAAGCACCAAGGGCCATTTTCAGGTTGCTGATCTTTATCTCCTGGTCTTCGATCAGGTTTAAGGATAGCAACATTCTAAGCAGGTTGTCCCAATCGCCGTTCAGATAACTTTGCAGGTTCGACAACTTATTATCGAAAACCATAGCTTCATAGTCTTTGTATTCCGGTACATAATCATTGTATATTTTTAAAAGCTCCTGTGCTCCTTTATTGTCGGTGATCAATTGGTTGACATAAGAAAGAAATTCATAACCACTGGTGCCCTGGATATCAAGGCCGGCAGGCAGTTCCTCTTTTACATCCAGTATCTTTTCCACGATGATATAACAATCAGGGCCGAACAATCTCCTTAACCTGTCAATATATTCACCCGGCCGTTTCAACCCATCAATATGATCGATGCGAAGCCCCTGGATATAACCTTTCTCATACAGGCTGTGTATAAAACGATGATAATCGTCAAACACCTTTTCCTCTTCCATGCGAAGACAGATAAGCCCGTTGACATTAAAGAAGCGCCGGTAATTGATCTGCGTATGGGATTCTGCATAATGACACAACACGTAGTACTGCCTTTTTAAAATATCCATCAGCAGCATTTTATCATGGTTTATATCATTCACTTTTTCAGTAACCTTTTCTGTATGCAGGCAGCCTGCGAGTTGCTTAAGCAGATCGTCCTTCATCGTGCTCCAATGATCAATGGACGTGGTAATATTGTTTAATAAGGCGCTTATAGCCGCATTTACGTAATTATACTCATCATCAAAGCAACCGGAGATCAATATGGGATAACTCTCGATATTTACAGGGAACCTGTTCGCGTAATAGGAAATAAAAAATCCTTTTGATGTGAATTCAAGCGAAAGGGAACCATTCTCCATACATTCCATCAACCCTTCTCCAAGCAAGGGAGCCATCAGCTTTTGACCGTATATTGGATGGTCCCAGTCAATATCAAAATATCCTGCATAGGTGGAATTTATTCCACGTTCCAGTACATCGCGCAGCCACACATTGCTGGTATCAAATGCCTGGTGATTGGGTACAATATCCTGTATCCATCCTATCCCTTTTTGCTGAAGAAGCCCTGACAACACTTCCAGTTCTTCCAGTGTGCCCAGTTCAGGATTGATCGTTGAAGGATCAATGCCATCATAACCGTGTTCACTGCCTTTTGCAGGCTGGAGAATAGGCGAGGCATAAATAGCAGTAATACCCAGGTCATCGAGATAATCAATGATGCCTGCAAGATGATGAAAATTGAAACGGGGATTGAATTGTATCCGGTATGTGCTGGAAGGGATAAACATACTTGAGCTTTTCCATACCTACTACCATTTACTTGCCACTTTCTTTATCCAGTTCTATTCTTCTTCAATCAAGGCGTGAATAAGACGCGACCATTGCCATTCAGACAAACCGGCCTTCGCTCCTACGCCCACCAAAGTGTTGCGGACATTATCAGGCACATTACCTGTTTCATTATTCACTACTTCATTGCGTCCGTGATAAGTTGCCATTACCTGGTCCAGGCCCCGGAATATTGATCCGTATGTAATCATTTTCTTCAACAGACCGGGAAAGCGGCCTGATCTTTTTTCCCATTACTTCAAATGAAGCACTTGCAGACCCGCATAGCTGTTGCCATAGTTGCGGCTTCAATAACCTGGCTGATGCCAGCCTGAATCGCCTCACAGCTGCTTCTTTTGTGTTCAGTGTAGTGCTGGCCTGCAGGTTAAGTTGCTTGCCGTGTTCGTTCACAGGTATCAGGTCGTCGTTTTTCATATTCAAACTGGTTAAACCAATTATGATACCACGGACTGATATATAATTTATTTATTGTAACACATGTAACGCGAAAATGGGGAATAATGTATCAATCCCTCCACTGATCCCCGGTTTCAATAGCTGGGTAAGAGCCAGTTATATTCTTTAAGAGTTTGCACTTAAACCATTAAATTTGGTGTTTGTACTCAACTGCTGCGGATAATTGCGGGGCGACTATTTACATAATGAAAAGGATCTGATTAACCTGGTGGCAAAAGGTAACGGGCCCGCTTTTTCCCAACTGTTTGAACGCTACCAGGATAAAGTATATAAAACAGCTTTTTTTTACCTGAAAAGTGAAGCCGCCGCTGAAGAGGTGGTGCAGGAGGTTTTTATCAAGATCTGGCAAAAGAAGCAATCCCTCCAGGATGTGACTTATTTCACAAGTTGGTTGCTCAAACTCACCAAGCATCATATCATTGATCACCTGCGGAAGATCGCCCGCGAATCTGCTGCCCTGGAAAAACTGGGGCAACAAGGACAGCAACCCGATAATACAACCGATTTCCGCGCACGCCATTATCAATATCAATTACTACTTCAGCAGGCCCTGGGCAATCTTTCACCAAAGCAGAAAGACGTTTACAAACTGGTAAAGGAGCAGGGATTAAGTTATGAAGAGGCCGGCGAGCAAATGGGCCTTTCTCCTCTCACTGTTAAAACGCATGTGGCGAGGGCTTTGCAATCCATCAGGGAATTTCTTCAAAAGCATGGAGAAATATATTTTATCCTGTTGCTGATGAAAAAATAAGATGCTCTGCAAAAAATATTTTCATCGCTTGTACTCCGCAGGCTTTTGCCATGCGTCTATATTATTCCTGAGTGAGTTCGCCGGCCAGGTTGCACTGGCAGCCTGGTTCCGGCTTTATTAAACAGGATCACCGTATTAATTAAATAAACGCTTATGCTTCCCGGCTCATCCCGGTTCTTCGAACTGATTGACAAATATCTCCACCATTCGGCCTCGGAGGAGGAAACGGCAGAGCTGTTCCTGCTGTTGCAATCGCGTGTGTATGATGAGGAACTGGAACAGCATATCGGACAAAGCTGGGATGCAGAAAAAAAGGAACTGCCGGCACTGAATGAGCACCGGAAAGCGCAGATCCTCTCCACCATATTTAGTGCTCCGTACCCTTTGGAAAATACCCGTAAACGCCCCGGAGCTTTTTACCGCTATCGCTGGCTGGCAGCCGCCTGCCTGGCATTGCTTATCGCACTGGGATCTTTATGGCCTTTGCTCAATACAAAAAAACAAGAACCTCGCGCCGTTGCTACAAACAATACCATTGACTCCACAATCCGCCCCGGCACAACCCAGGCATCATTAATACTGGACGATGGCAGCACGATCATTCTTAATGATCATCCGCAGGGAGAACTCACCAAACAGGGTTCTGCCAGTGTGATCAAGCAGGACAGCTCAACACTCGGGTACCAGGGAGCGGCCGGCTCCAATGCCTACAACACTCTCCGTACGCCGCGTGGCGGACAATACAATCTCGTATTGAACGATGGCTCTCGAGTATGGCTGAATGCCGCTACCTCCCTTCGCTTCCCTGTTTCATTCAATGGTAATGACCGGACTGTCGAACTCGATGGAGAAGCATACTTTGAAATAGCACACAATAGTCAAAAACCTTTCTATGTTAAGATGCGGGACGGTGCCAAAGTGGAAGTGACCGGCACTCATTTCAATGTAATGGCGTATGAAGATGAACCTGCACCGGAAGCTACCTTACTGGAAGGTTCCATCAATATCAGTATGGGGAACCTGGTCAGAAAATTACAGCCAGGTCAGCAGGCCATCGTTAACCCCGGCAATATTTCCGTAATCAATAAAACCGATCCTGAAGAAAGCATCGCCTGGAAAAACGGGTTTATCAGTTTCAGGGATGCAGATATAAAAACAATTATGCGGGAAGCATCAAGATGGTATGATGTGAACGTGGAATACCAGGGAGAGGTCCCATCCAGATTCTTCACTGGTTCGTTATTACGTTCCGCCAGCCTGAGCGACCTGTTGCATATACTGGAATTAAGTAAGATCAAATTCAAGATAGAAGGAAGAACGATTATCGTCAGCGGATAAAATTACTACTCTACAACGACTGCGTGCAGCCATCATTTATAAAAGCCAGGTAATAACGACCGGGCTTAAAGGAACCATATTGTATAAACCAAAATAACACCCGATGTATCGAACCGGTATTTTTTCATCCAAGCCAATTGTGCGTATTATGAAACTGACCATTTTCCTGCTCTTTGCCTTCCTGTTGAAGGCAGAAGCCAAAGGTTTTGCTCAAAACATTACGCTTTCTGAAAAGAATGCTTCGCTTGAGTCTGTATTCAAAAAGATCACCCGGCAAACGGGTTATATCTTCTGGTACGAGAACAAACTCGTCCGCGATGCAAAAAAAGTTACCATTGAAATCAGGAACGGAAGCCTCGATGATGTGTTGAAATCATGCCTGAACAACCAGGACCTTGATTATGCGATCGTTGGCTACACCGTTGTTATCAAGGAAAAGAACGCGCCTGAACCCAATATTGCACGGCCTCCAGCCGTGGACGTACACGGCACAGTGACTGATGCCAGCGGCAAACCCCTGTTTGCGGTATCAGTGACCGTCAAAAACAGTACAAAAGGCACGAATACAAATGACCAGGGCGAATACCAGATCCGTGGCATCAATGAAAATGATGTGCTGGTATTTTCTTCGATCGGTTATGAAAAACAGGAACTGCCTGTTAATGGCCGCACTGTTATCAATGCACAACTTGCAGTTGCTGTTAATTCACTGGATGAAGCGGTAGTAATTGCTTATGGTAAAACTTCCAAACGGCTCAATACAGGTTCTGTCGCCAGCGTTACCAGCCAGGCTATCGAAGATCAACCTGTCGCCGATCCGCTTTCTGCTTTGCAGGGACGCGTAGCAGGTTTGAACATTGTTTCCACCAGTGGCCTGCCAGGCTCTAACCTGCAGGTGCGCTTGCGTGGAGAGAACTCGTTGAACAATGGCAGCGATCCATTATATATTATAGATGGCGTTCCCTTTATTTCCACTCCGCTTAATCAATTCAACGGGGCCAATGGTTCACAAAACCCAATGGCCAGCATTAACCCCAACGACATCGAACGTATTGATGTATTGAAAGACGCTGATGCTACCGCCATTTACGGATCAAGAGCTGCCAATGGCGTTATCCTGATCAGTACTAAAAGAGGCAGGAGCGGCAAAGCTGTTACTGATTTCAATATTTATTCCGGTGTAAGCATGGTGACCCGCAAAGTGAAGATGCTGAGCACGAGTGAATATCTTGCTATGCGCCGCGAAGCTTTTACTGCTGACGGTGCAACTCCTACAGCCACTTCTGCTCCTGATCTTCTTACCTGGGATCAGAATGCACACAATGACTGGCAGGATATGCTGATCGGTCATACAGCCAATGTAACACAAGCCCAGGCAAGTATCTCCGGCGGCAATGAGACCACACGTTTCCTTTTCAGCAGCACCTACCGCAACGAAAGCACTGTGCTGCCTATCGACCTCGGTTATAAACGCGGTTCCGCTCATCTAAGCCTTGATCATAGTTCAGTTGACCGGAAATTCAATATCACTGCCTCCATCAACTATTCTGCCGATAAGAACAATATTATCGCTAGTGATATTACCCAATATTATAAGCTTGCTCCCAATATGCCGGTTTATAATGATGATGGCAGCTATTACTGGTTTGGTACCAGCCTTCAGAACCCCATGGCTTTTTTAAATCGCTCATACGAAACCAAAACAAATAACCTGATCGCCAATTCAGTTATCCGTTACACAATTCTGCCGGGCTTGAATATCAGGGCCAACCTGGGTTATACAAACACCAACTTCAAACAAACATTAACGCTTCCTGAAATATCCTTTAACCCGGACACATATTCCGGCAGCTCTGCCCAATATGGATTTTCAGATGTATCTTCTTATATCGTAGAGCCACAGGCCGATTATTCTGTAAAACTGGGCAACAGCAACCTACAGGTGCTCGCAGGTGCAAGCTGGCAGCAAAACATCGGTGAAGGGCATTACCTGACTGGATCAGGCTATTCAAGTGATGTGCTGTTGCAGAATATGAAGGATGCTTCGGAACTCATTGTGCAGAATTACAACTACTCTAAATACCGTTATCAATCAGTTTTTGGCCGTGCTACCTATAACTGGCGCCAGAAATACCTGCTCAATGCAACATTCCGCCGCGACGGTTCATCCCGTTTTGGTCCCGATAAACGGTTTGGTAATTTCGGTTCTGTGGGTGCTGCCTGGATCTTCTCAAGTGAAGATTTTATCAGCAATGCATTGCCTTTCCTCAGCTTCGGAAAGCTGAGAGGCAGCTATGGCTCTACCGGTAATGATCAGATCGGCGACTATGCTTATCTCGATAGCTGGAGCTCTGTGAATTTCCCCTATGGCGGCTCAAGCGGCCTCTACCCTACCCGCCTTGCCAATACAGAATATAGCTGGGAAACCAACCGCAAACTGGAAGCTGCTTTGGAACTGGGTTTCCTGAAAAACGCGATCCTGTTCAATGCAAGCTATTACAACAACCGCTCAGGCAACCAACTGATCCAGTATTCACTTTCTTCCCAATCAGGCTTTGATTCTTATATCGCCAATCTGCCTGCTAAAATCGAGAACAGCGGATGGGAATTTGAGATTAATACAATCAATGTTAAAAAGAAAAATTTCAGCTGGACCACTTCTGCAAATCTTTCCATCGTATCCAATAAGCTGCTGGAATATCCCGGTCTTGCTGAATCTGTTGATGCCTCACGTTATGTTATCGGAAAATCTATCCGTATCATTAAAGGTTACCAGTTCACCGGTGTAAACAGCCAGACAGGTATTGCGGAATTCCTTGATGTGGACAAAGACAATGCGATCTCAGAAGAAGGAGATTTTGTGGTTCTTGGGAATACATTGCCCAAGTATTATGGTGGCTTGCAAAACAGTATCACTTACAAAGGATGGCAACTTGATTTCTTATTCCAGTTTGTAAAACAGGAAGGACCAACCATTGATTATGGTGCACAGGCTGCTATTTACGGAACGCTCGCCAATCAAACAGTAAAACTGGAAGACCGCTGGAAACAACCCGGAGATATCACTACAGTGCCAAGACCTTCAGCTACAGCATCCAATGCCGCTTACCTTGCATTGAATAATCAATACAGGTATTCAAGTGCTGTTTGGGGAGACGCTTCCTTTATCAGGCTGAAAAATATATCGCTGAAATATGACCTGTCACGCTTTACCCGTTCCTGGAAGATCCAAAGCAGCAGCGTTTATTTCCAGGCGCAGAACCTGTTTACCATAACCAATTATGATGGATTTGATCCCGAAACAAAAGGGTTTGACCGCACTACTGTATCAGAAGTGCTTCCCTTCGGCACTATCCGCCCGGCCGTTGTACCGACATTAAGCACGTTCACACTTGGATTAAGATTCTCTCTGTAACCATCACCGTTAAATGAAATGATATGAAACATACATTGCGATATATACTGCCTTTGCTTCTCTTATCAGCTATAGTTGGCTGTAAAAAATATGTAGACGTTCCACCGCCTCAGGACCAGTTGCCTGCAGAAGCTGCCTTCACGACCGACAAAACAGCTACTGCTACCATGGTAGGCTTATACAGCGACATGAACGGCTACAACTATTCGTTTGGCAACGTACTGGCATCTTTCATGCCGGCTATGTCTGCCGACGAGTTCTATTCAGCTTTTACATCCTTTGATGCATTCAAGCTGAACAGTCTTACTCCTGACAATTCTTACGTAAACACCCTTTGGCAACAGCCGTATGCATATATATACCATGTGAATGCGATCTATGAAGGCGTAGCAGCTTCCAATTCGCTTTCGCCTGCTGTTAAATCACAGTTGTTGGGAGAAGCCCGTTTTATGCGCGCCTTCTTTTATTTCTACCTGGTCAATTATTTCGGCGATGTGCCATTGATCCTGGACACTGATGCAAGAAAAAACTCCAGCCTGCCCCGCACTCCTGCAGCCCAGGTGTATGAAAGCATTATAAACGATCTGAAAGAGGCAGTAGACAAACTCCAGGATGAATATCAGAACTCAGAACGTATCCGTCCCAATAAAGCGGCCGCTAAAACCTTGCTGGCACGCGCTTATTTGTATACCGGGAAATGGAGCGATGCTGAAACACTGGCAGGTGAAGTGATCGGTGATAACCGTTACCAGCTTTTGACCAACCTGAACTCAGTATTTCTCAAAACAAGCCATGAGGCCATTTTTCAAATTGCAGCAGTGAATACCGTTACCGGGGCCGGAGGCATGAATACCTGGGAAGGTTTTAATATTGTGCCTGCTACTCCTACCAGCCGTAGCTATTACGTGATATTTCCTGAACTGGTGAATGCCTTTGAATCAGGAGATCTGCGTAAAGCCAACTGGACAAAATCCTATGTAGTTGGAGCCAATACATTCTATTGTCCCTTTAAATATCAAAACAGGCTCATTTCCCCGGTAGTTGAATATACTACTGTGCTCCGCCTGGCAGAATTATATCTTATCCGTGCTGAAGCAAGGGCGAAACAGAATAAGCTGGACATCGCTATTGATGACCTCGATGAGATCAGGCATCGTGCAGGACTGAACCCGCTTGATGATAACCTTACCCAGGACCAGGTGTTGCAGGCCGTGGAACAGGAAAGAAGAGTCGAACTCTTCTCAGAGTGGGGACACCGCTGGTTTGATCTGAAAAGGACCAACCGCGCCGATGCAGTGCTTGCACCTATGAAAAACACGTTGCAAGCATCATCATGGCAATCAACAGACACCTTATATCCAATCCCAGCTCCGGCAAGACGGACAAATATTAACCTGAGTCAGAATAATGGTTATAACTAAAAACTGGTTTGCGTAAATTCATTTTATGAAGAAGATATTCTTTGTTGGTTGCATTATACTATTTGCCCTGCTGGCGCAGTCACAAGCAACGCGGGTCTCCATTACACCTAAATTTCCACAACGTGGCGATATGGTCACTATTACTTATCATCCCGGTCTTGATAGCTCCGGCAAGGGAAAAGAACAGGAAGCAGTGCAACTGGTTTTCAGTTATTCCAATCTGTATGAGTTGCCGGGAAAGATCGCCCTGAAAAAATCAGGTGAAACCTGGACTACTTCATTCCAGATTCCCCGCTATGGAGTGTATGCCACTTTTTATCTGCAAAATGGCGAGTGGACAGATAAACCGTCTTCCACACAACACTACGCCATTGCTGTGTATAATAAAAAGAAACGTGTGGAGAATGGTTATCTCTACAATGGCTATAGCCTTCCTGCACAAATGGGCAAAGCTCCAGGTGTGAAAGCTGCGCAAAGGGCCATGTATGAGGAAGAGCTGAAGAACTATCCCAGCAACTATGAAGCAAAACTTCGCCTGCTGAGCACAGAACTTAATGCAGGGAAAACTCCGGAGGAAGAACAACTCGCCCTGAAAAAAGCTAATGCTATCATCGCTGAACGGTTTTATACCGATCCTTATAAGATGGGCAATATCAATAAAGTGACGATGGGTTACCTGATCATGGGTGAAAATGACCGGCTCGACTCAATCCGTAAAGTGATCGTGCAGCGCTATCCCAAGGGTATGGCAGGAGTAGAATTGCGGACAGGTGAAATAGCCAACCTCGATGATGAAGAGGAACAACTTCGCAAACTTCAGGCTTTGCTAAAAGAAAGAACACCTTCCAATGAAGAAGCATTTGCGGAAGTGCACGAGATGTTGTTTGAGCTTTTTGCTAAAAACAAAAACAGCCGCGAAGCCTTGCAACATGCCCGCAGCATGCTGGCTTTACGGGCAAAGCAAAACAGTCCGTATATTCCTGTCTCGCTAAAAAGCATTGCAGAAACTCTTTTAAAGAATAAGATCGTGCTTGACTCTGCAGCATCCTATGCCTCGAGGGCATTAGCTTTGGCAGATAAGTTTCCGCTGGGACTGATACGCTATTTTCCCGAAACCGGTTTTATCCCTTCGTTTGTAAGCGAAAAAGACAGGAAAACGGGCACAGATAAAGCCAAAGCCAACACGCTTGCCTTGCTGGCAATGATCAGGCAGGAACAAAAGCAATCCAATCTTGCAGCAACATTGATGAAAGAGGCATTGCAGCTTTCAAAGGATAAAGAAACACTAACACAAGCATTAAAGTTTTATGAAAGTACAGGGCACAAACCTGAAGCTGCTTCTGCAGCCTGGGATATGCTGATGCTTACTCCTAACGACACCATGGCCCTGAATGCTTTCAAACGTACGGAACAAACTGATCTCCTGCCTGCAAAAATGGTAGAACTGGATACAGTTTGGACACGCCGGATGCGCGCTTCACTCAATAGCGAACGGCTGAACAAAAAAGCTCCTGCCCTGGAAGGACTTCTTGATATGGAAGGCAATCCTGTATCAGCAGCCAGTCTTCAAAACAAGATCGTCATTCTCAATTTCTGGGCTACCTGGTGCGTACCCTGCATGGAAGAAATGCCTTACATGCAAAAAGTGTACACGCAGTATAAGAATAATCCTGACGTGGTATTCCTTGTCACTAATTCAGCAGCCCGCAACACTTTGCAGGATGCACAGAAATGGGCAGGCAGAAAGAAATACGATTTCCCGGTTTATTTTGCTTCTGAACCAAAACTGACAGAGCAATTAGGGTTCCAGGTGATCCCTGCAACTTTTATCATTGATAAGAATGGAATGATACAGTTCAGGATGATCGGGTTTGAGGGAGCAACAATTGAAAAGAAAGTGAGTGTGGCGATAGAGTTGTTGAAGGGAGTGTAAGTGGTCATAAGATAATATTGCAAGATCAGCCGTATATATCAGTTGAATCAAGAACTGGATATATACGGCTGATCTTGTTTTTTCGCCGGCTCATCATTGAATATTAAGCAATTGTAAACCTTGCATTTACTTGCCGCCCATCCCTTACATTTGAAGTCCATTATATTAATACAGATTCCATGAGAACCCTCCTCTTTTGTAGTCTTTACTGCCTGCTGCAGTTATCTGCAGCCGCCCAGAAAACAACCGCTCTCGAATACACACTCGCCGATAAAAGGGTAAGGCTTCCGAATAGCTGGCACCTCTCTCCTGCCGGCACATCATTGCCCTTGGGTGATCTCCCTTTGAATATGGCAGTTTCGCCTTCCAAAAAATTACTGGCGGTAACAAATAATGGCCAGAGTGTGCAAAGCATTCAATTGATCGATGCAGTGGCAGGAAAAGTAGTAGACAATGTGATCATCCCCAAATCATGGTATGGGCTTGCATTCAGCAGTGATGAAAAGTCATTGTATGCTTCGGGAGGCAACGATAACCGCATCCTGAAATATGCTATACAAAATAACCGACTGAAGCTGGCAGACAGTATCATACTTGGAAAACCCTGGCCGCAGAAAATATCTCCTGCCGGCATTGCCATAGATGATGCAGCCAAAAGGTTATATGTTGTAACCAAGGATAACAACTCTCTCTATATATTCAATACTGAAACAAAAACGCTGATCAAACAGCTCCCATTAGGCAAAGAAGCATATGCCTGCATATTATCTCCCGGCAAAGAATACCTGTATATTTCCCTATGGGGAGGAGATAAAGTATTGATCTTCGACACCCGGAAACAACAAATGGATAGCGAAATTGCTGTAGGTGACAACCCGAACGAACTGTTGCTTACCCGCAAAGGCAATTACCTGTTTGTTGCCAATGCAAACGACAATAGTGTTTCAGTGATCGATTGCAAGAACCGCAAAGTACTGGAAGTATTGAATGCCGCATTATATCCTGCAGCCCCTGAGGGAACAACTTCAAATGGGCTGGCATTGTCTGCCGATGAGAAAACACTGTATGTAGCTAACGCAGACAACAACTGCCTGGCTGTATTTGATGTCAGCAAACCAGGCTCTTCCCGCTCTAAAGGATTTATTCCTACCGGCTGGTATCCGACAAATATCAAGGTCATCGGTAAAAAGATATTTGTATCAAACGGTAAAGGCTTTTCCTCTTTTCCCAATCCTAATGGACCTTCGCCTGTAAGACCACGCGGAACAGTGATCCATCACCAGGGAGACAGTACTGCTCCCAAAGAAGTGGAGTATATCGGTGGCTTAATGAAAGGGACCCTTTCTATTATACCTGAACCCGATGGCGCCGCACTGGCGATTTATTCCAAAGCGGTTTATACCAACACACCTTATTCCAAAGAAGGTGAGCTGGTCGCATCCGGTGAAGCAGGCAACCCCATACCCATGAAAGTAGGAGATCCTTCTCCCATCAAATATGTATTTTATATCATCAAGGAAAACCGCACCTATGACCAGGTGCTGGGTGATGTAGCAGGTGGCAATGGTGATACCAGTTTGCTATTGTTCGGCCGGCATGTTACACCTAACCAGCATAAGATCGTAGAAGAATTTGTGTTGCTGGATAATTTTTATGCCGATGGCGAAGTAAGTGCTGATGGACACAACTGGAGCACATCTGCTCATGCTACAGATTACCTTGAGAAAAACTGGCCCTCGAGCTATGGAGGCCGTGGTGGCGATTACCCGGGAGAGGGAAAAAAACAAGTAGCTAATCCCAAAAAAGGTTTTATATGGGATTATTGCCAGCGTGCCGGTGTCAGTTTCCGCACTTATGGTGAATTTGCAGACAATGGCAAACCCAATATACCTGTGCTTGAAGGTAATCTCTGTCCTTATTATGCAGATTACAATCTAGGTGTTCGTGATACAACCCGTTTTTATCAATGGAAGCGGGAATTCGATTCGCTTCTTGCAGTTGGAAAAGTTCCACGGTTCAACAGCATCCGTTTTGGTAACGACCATACAGAAGGACTGAAGACAGGACGTCCTTCTCCATTTGCGCATGTAGCAGATAATGATCTGGCCGTTGGTCTATTCCTGGAGTATCTTTCACAAAGCCCTATATGGAAAGAAGCAGTCGTATTTATTGTAGAAGATGATGCACAAAACGGTCCCGACCATGTGGATGCCCATCGCACTACAGCTTATGTGGCAAGCCCATTCACCAAACGGAGGTCTGTGGACCATACCATGTATTCAACCTCTTCCATGTTGCGGACAATGGAACTGATACTGGGCTTACCACCCATGAGCCAGTACGATGCGGCTGCCACTCCTATGTGGCGCAGCTTTACTGCCATACCTGACCTTACTCCTTATAAATCCGTACCGGCCAATGTTGATCTTAACGAGAAGAACACGGCTAATAATGCTACTGCTGCCCTCAGCAATAAGCTTGACTTCAGCAAGGAGGATATTATCCCTGACCTGCTTTTCAGTAATATTATCTGGAAAGCTGTAAAAGGCGAAGAGAGCGTTATGCCGGCTCCACGGAGAAGTTCATTCCTTAAAGTGAAAGAAGATGATGACGATGAAGAGTAAGGGTATCGTTGTTAAAAGCATTGCTATATATAGCGACCAGGCTATTTGGACAAAACAAGTATTTCTACTTAATTCAAGCAATAACAAACACTTAACTAAAACACAATAAACAATAATCGGTGGGTAACTTCACAGATAGAGCATTTTGTCCACAAAAAAGAAATACAGTTATAAGAATGACTTGTTTTCTTTAACTTTCTTACAGTATTAGAGCACCATTCGCGCAACAAATCATCAATGCTTTTATAAATCCACCGTCATGCGCCACCAGTATCGTTACCTTTTACTGCTTGCAATTTTGCAGCTTGCCAGTACCGTATCAAACGGACAATACATTTACCGTATCAAAGCCGATACAGTTGTAATCAGTAATGACTCCTGCAATGCAGAGCTCGTGATAAAAAACAGTACAAAGGATGTCAATGGTTTCTTGTACAACCTGGGAAATGGAAGGACTGAATTCAGACCCGCGGCCATCAATAGTCCGTATCAGTCCCTTACGGATCAGGCCACGATTGTGTGGGATTATTCTGACGGAAGCAGTAAGTCAGTCGTACTGGAGGGCAACAGGATCCTTTCCATTCTGAATGCGCAAAATGGGTCCCAGGGACGATTGATTGTAAAACAGGATGCTACGGGAAACAGGAGGTTGACCCTGCCGGCAGGAAGCCTCATCCTAACATCAGCCAATCAAAATACGGCTCTATCAACGGTTGCCAATTCCGTTGACCTTCTGACCTGGTCATTCGACGGGACCAATTATTTCTGGACCATTCAGAGTACATTCAATCCATCTTTCCGGCCCAGTGATTTCACTAATCTTGCCTGCTGGTACAGGAGTGATACAGCAATTACCCTGAGCGGAAGCGATGTAGTATCATGGGAAGATATAAGTGGCAATTCCCGGCATCTCAACACCGTTACAACAGGGGCAAGACCTGTTATTCAAACCAACCAGCTTAATGGCTATCCTGCCATTTATGGTGACGGCACCAAACATCTTCGAACAGCCACAACATTTCCGGTTTTCACCACGCTTACGGCTTATATCGTAGCACGGCAGGAAGACGGAGATAATGAATATGGAGTTTTCGTCGATGCTGATTATGATAAAGGATGGCACATAAGGCGTTATCTCACGCATTCACAGATGCTGGCGGGAGCAGACAGCTACACTTTGCCTTTCGGCGCCCGCCAAAGCGCAAGCAATAATATTTTTTATACTATCCGCCTTCGCAGTAATGGAACTACAAGTTTTATCAGCCTGAATAATAATGCAGAAACATCTTACACAGAAGCAAACCGGACTATTGCACCTACTGCCCTGACACTCTTCAGTGATCCTAACAATTATTACTTCGGCAAGAAAAAAATTGTAGAGATCATTGTGTATACGGAAGATCACAATGAAAGCAAAAGAGTGCAAATAGAAGAATACCTTAAAAGAAGGTACGGGCACTATTGATATACCGGCAATCATCAAAAAAATTTCATTATGAAAAATTCCTTCCTTTGCATAATATCACTCTTCTTATATTTTGTGTCAAACAGCCAACACCTGCAGCTTAATTCTGAAAACATTTCGATAAGTATATTGTTCGTCGAGAAAACGGACAGTATTTCGGCTGAAATCACCATCGCCAATCGCAGCAATTCTCCTCTGTATCTACCCGGTCAGAATACACTACCATCTCAGGCCATACACTCTTTCAATCGCATTAATGACAGTTTGCATATTCATCTGGGCATACTCGACACATCAGCCAGTTCTCCCCTGGATATTTTTTCCATACAACCCCATACAACTGAGATAGTGAGGACTCCTTATATAAAGAAAGGTCTGCTTCGGGTCATTAACTATTCAGCGGATTATATAATGAGCGATAGATTGAGAGAAGTGTCATCATCGCTGAAAGCTGAATATGAAGCACCCTCATTAATATCCAGGAGTGGGTATGTTCAAAAAGCGTACAGGATTGAAGCATTACAGTGGTTGGGAGGGGGAGGTTTATGGGGTAGTGAGTGAGGGATTGTTTAAGCAGGCAGGGTGAGGCCCGGCTGCGTTGCTACTATCATCGCCTGTTGTGTCACTCACTTCATCGTCCGGTAATTCTACTCGGCATTGGGGGAAAGGTTTAACAAATAGAGGCTGGTCTAAATGGGAAGCTAAAAGTGATTATGCCTGAGAAATCCATCCTGGTCAGAGTTCATATCTGCCCAGATAATTTGATACATGAACACGAAAAAAGGGACTGACAAGCCCTTTACTTTTTTAACCAGAGTGAAAAATTTCAGAAAAAGTACGGATAGCTCGGAAAACAGCTACCCGTATTTGATTATCTATGAGCAATTTAGGCAAAACCTGATACATGACCCAAATGCATACTGTCCGGAATATTTATGAATGACTCTTGTAATACTCATTTTAAAACTCCACATTCTGATACAGTACCAATTACCTTTTACCAAAAAATGTACCCCCTACCTGTAAGAGTATACTTTCTAAGCTCTTTGTCATAATATAATAGACCGGCTTTTCTTAACATATTTATATCACTGATTAACGATGACATTTTTTCTAATGAATTTTGGTTCTGTAATTTTAGTTTCATTTGGGCTGCCAATTCCTCTTCAGACAAAGAATACATCGCTCGAAGTAATGATATTATTTCGACCCCGTTATATTTTTCTATTTCGGTCCGATTATACAAGAATAAAATCCCGTTCAGATTAAAGGTCACTTCTAGTAAATTGAGCAAATCAATTAAAACACAGATTCTAAAGTCATCATTGTTTTTTAAATCGACTTTTATTTCCTTTCCTTTATAACTAATAGAGATTATTGTTGTTTTTCTAAATTCGATCTCCTTTCCATTACTTATAATTCTTTTTGACATTTCTTTTATCGGTTCACGTTCAGATAATAGCTTATCAAGTACACCAATGAGCTCATTTTTTATCTCAAGAAGACCTTGATCTTGGAACCGCAAGAACCACACATCTTTTTTTAGTACCTCTAGGCTAAGAATTCTATCTATTTGAAGCAAACTTGAAATATTAACTAAAATATGATTCTCAGTGACATCTGAGCATATACATAACTCTGCCATAATTTATTATTTTGTAAAAATTGCTTTTACGCCAGTTCCTCCATTAGTATATTCAACTGTAACATTTGTAAAACCACTATTTCTTGCCTGTTGTCCAGACCATGTAGACCACGCAGCCTCAACTTCAGACTTACCAGCTTTCCTCGCTTCCCAAAATTGCTTTAAATTCACAGAAGATCCGCCTTCGTATTCAGCGCTCTTTACCCATGTTGCGGTAAACTTATTAGCATTTGTGGCTTGAACAGCATCTGAAAAAATCTGAGAACCGAATCCCCTACCTTGGAGGTTTGAAGGGATATTCAAATCTAATTCTAAACCATTTTCGACGGTATGAGAATATGACCCTAAAGCTTTCCCTTCATACTCCACATAGGTTGCTCCTCCTTCAAATCTTGTAAACTCAAGACCAGATTTTAGCGACCTGACCATTGAGAACAATCCTCTTAAGGCATAATACCCGTCAATAATAGCGAATACAAATTCAGACTTCCCGACTAGCTTTTTTGCGAACTTAGCCGTGCTTGCTTGCGCCTTTGCACCGTTAAATGCCCAAGACCACTGATTGTCATTTTTATAATGATCCAATACACTTGGATCAACTTGCAAAAGCCGTCCTAAATACTCATAGTCATCCGTATAATTTTTACCAAATCCAAACAGATATTTCGTTATGGGTGCAAGCGGCAATCCATTCTCAGCAGCATTAAAAGAATATTGATTAGGTAAATTAGTTCCATTAAGGAATGGCTTTATCTCAACACCTGCGCCATCAAAAGCCCCTATCTTCTGATTGTGTACGAAGAAGCTATGAGTTTTTCCACCATTCTGAATTATTTTAGTCGAAATAGTAATGGTGGTATATATCCGTCCATTAGCATCAAAATTATCTTGGGTATAATAATAAAAATGAATTTCATCACTCCCATCAGGATCTATGAAATTTACAGAATTGTTTTTGGAGAATTGATATGGAGAAAAGGATTGCTTCGTTACTCTGTCCACACTAAACCATCTCCCTATTCGTGGATCATATATTCTTGCTCCAAAATCCACGGTGTTCCCCTCTCCCTTCACCTCATTATCATTCTCCTTCCCATTAAACCCATAACGATAAGCACCTGCACCAGCTTTTTACTCCGCCACAGCGGACACAGTCAAAGAACTTTTCCCGTACAGCTCCTAAGATTAAGACACTTTTTCTTTCAATTGAAAAAACAACATTTCCCTTCATCATATACTGATACCAGCTAAGGTAAAGGTTTTGGCGCAAAAAATCATATGATCAGCGGCTCTTACTATATCATAAAGCATGATTAAATCCTATCTTATTCAGCTTCAGTAAACCTGGAATAAAGTTGCTTAAAAAGTTCGATCGAAGAATAATCACTCCCGGAATACAATCTTATAACTTTACTCCAGTCAAAGTTTGTAAGTGTTTCATTAATTTCTCCAATCACAAATTCATTGAAACGCTGATTCCATTTTTCTACCCACTCATTCCTGTGAATAAATATCTCAGCCGAGAATATCAAAAAAACGTCTTCGATTTTCTGAATACCAAACATTCCTGGTCTTTCTAAAACAAAACTCAATCTTTCAAAAAAATCTTTCTCAGTTATCATGGTATTTGTTTTGCGTATTTTTCATACAATTTAGCTCCTTCCAAAAAGCCATCTGTAGCATTCGATCCAACCACTGACTTTAGATAGTCACTTTTCAGGATCCCTTCCGGATGAGCATTGTCAAATATTTTAACCGCCCCGGAGGCATCAGCGACTTCAATAAACTGATGAAGTCCCGTATTTGAAAGCTGTTTGCTTTCTGCACCTATTCCAGCTCCTATAAAACCTCCGTCCATTTTTATTTCCATCTTCTTAACATTGCCTCCAGCTTCTTCAATCTTCTTACCATATTTCTGCATAAAATCTTTCGCGAAGTCTATACAAGAATTGCCGACCAATTTCCCGGCACCTTTCAACTTTTTAAGGGGCTTTAAGAAATCTCCTCCAGGTAAGAAAAACAATGCACTAAATGCCGCCGCCTTATAATTCCCTTCGGCTAAGTTGGAGATTACTGTCAACCCATCGTCAATATCAGAGACACCGGGCAAATACTTTCCGTACGTATCATAATTTGCCTGGGCGATCAATTGCTCTTTTGAGACAGATGCACCAACAGACGCAGGCTGTGACGAAGGTTTGATAGCTACGTTCTGATATTGCGGAGGAATTGGCTTGCCAAAGTTTTCGGGATTGGTTCGCCAACTATCATACTCTTTCTTAAGTTTTTCGAGATTCGCATTGTCGCGCTGCATTGCAACCATTTTTGCTCTATCCGAACATCCAATACAAGTAGATTCTGACGCATTGGTCAACATCGGGATTCTTGCAGGAGGTTTAGGTAACGCTTCTTCTAACCCATCCAAATCTATGCACCAAACTGGTTTGTTTCCTGCAAATTGATATGGAGTGTACCAGGGATATTCTTTTGTCAATGGATCTACTGACAAAAACCTTCCTATCCTCGGATTATATATTCTGAACCCATAGTCATATTGGTTCCCATCACCAGCGACCTCGTTGTCCATCTCCTTCCCATTAAACCCATATCGATAATCCCCCGCCTGCTATTTCCTTCCCACCATCCCCATCCCAAACGGCGCGTAATCACTCACACTCCTCACATCCGCCTTATACGTATACACATACGGCGATGCACTGCAGGGACACAACTGCGGCTGACCCAAATGATCATACCCGCAAGCAACACCTTCATCAGGATCCGAACAATACGCTATCTTCTTATCCGATATTGTCACCAGCACATTCCCCAAATGATTCACCTACTGCACTTTTTTTGTTTACTGGTCAGGTAGCTGTACTACTCTTTTTGTAAAATCAAAGAACTGTTTTATTGTAGTGATATAAAAAATCCACTACTAAAATATAGTGGATTTCTATTTGAATCAAACTATTTACGGAATTTCTTACGGGGATGCTTACTCATGTGATGGGCTGCGTTGATGTAGATTTTTCTCTTGCGTTTATCGAGCTTATAAATTATTGCATAAGGGAAATCATCAACTTTTGCTTCCCGGTATATTTTATTTCCACGATGGCCATACACTTCCGGATGCTCTACAATCTCATCAATCTTTTCCTTTACGGCTTTAAGAAATCTCTCTCCTAACCCTTTCTGCTTTTCTTCATACCAGCTATACCCCTCATCAAAATCCTGCCTGATTAACGGATGCAGCTCATAAGTAAAGCTCATGATTTTTTCCGTTTCCTGTTCTTGTATGTTTGCCTTACTCCTTGTGCCAATTCATCGAATGTTAAACCTTTAACCTTACCACTTTCCAACTCTTCACTTCTCCTGTCAAGTTCCTTAACAAAATCTTTATCCTCCCACCAAGCATATTCTTCTTTGGCAAAACTTTTCACTACACCCAGCACAGCTCTTTTCTGATCTGTGTTTAGATATTCCAAATAGTGGTTTATCTCTTTATCCAATGGTCTTGCTACTCCCATAGAGGTATTTTTAAAATACTAAAGTATTGTTTCAATACAAATCTACTATTTTTCCTTCTCATCCGAAAGGGTGATGTTTTGACAGGGCATCCTGTAAACCATCCATTTCCTGAACAGCATACTTCTCTGTACTGGATATGTATTTATGCCCTGCCATGTACTATCCCTTTTAGGATGCACTTTCAGCTAATTCAGGATTTCATTAGCCTAACCAAAAATAAATCCTCAAACAAGCTTCCAGCATCAACAAATTTCTACTAAAGCATATTGTCCGGCGACTCAATCGCTTCAAATGAGTTCGGAGATTCAGGTTATTTCGCTCTATGGAATTAATACTGTAGGCATTGCTAACATGTTTTTCTTTTGGGATCAACCCTTGATAAAGGCGCAATTTATCTGTCCGGATTACTTGCACACCAGATAACAACAGGGTGTAGACAATCACTTTCAAGGTTATTTTGTTTCGCTTTCCGACCTTAAAATCCATTACCTTCTTTGTATTACTGCATAAGGCATACGACACCCAATAGGGATTTTCCTTTTTACCTATATACGTCCATAATTCATCCATCTCAACAACTTCTTGTTGACAAGGGATTGCAGGTTTTTGAACAGCATTACCAACTAGTAGAATATTCTTAACGATTGTATTAACAGACACTTCCAATACCCTTGCCATACCTCTTATCCCTACGCTGTTACACAGTAAACGAGGTATCCATATCTTCAGATCCAACTGGCAGGCCTTATAGATATACGTCTTTTGCTGATACTTCTTACAATGGGTGCAATAATATTTAGGCGTTCCGCTTTTCTGCCTGCCAGCTTTTTGACATTTACCTTTACAGAACCTGCATTCCATGGAACCTGATAATTTGATACACGAATATGAAAAAAGGGCCTGATAAGCCCTTTATGTTTTTCAACCAGAGCGAAAAATTACAAAAAAATACGGATAGCCCTGAAAACAGCTACCCGTATTTGATTATCGATGAGCAATTTAGACAAACCTGATAATCTGATACATTACCAACAAGACTGATTAAGAAAAGGTTTTTGTTATTCTTTCTAGCCGATCATTTTCAAGATAATAATAAACTTTCACACCAGATTCAACCTCAACCATCAAGTAATCCAACTTTGATTGCTCATAAGGGATTGACCACCTTAAACCGATTTCATTTAGCATCCGTAGCAGAGATGTTAACGGCATGTCCTTTTGAAGTACAAAAACTTCATCGTCAATATTGATCTCAAAAGAAGTTTCATAATTCATGAAGAATATAGCGATACTGGTGAGTTCGTTCCCGGAAAATAAAAATCTTAAGTTGTTGTAGTGGAGATACCTACCCTTACTCCCATAATCTTCAACATCATCAGGCTTTCCCAGTTTATTAAGCACCAGGTTTTCTGTCCTGATTTCATCCACTGGAAACAATTGCCCTTCTTTCAAAAATTTTTGTATATCTAATAATTGAAGCATACGTCTAATATTTCTGTACAGCTTTTATCAAGTAATTTATTTCGTGGGCCTTATCAATAGCTTGTTGAGCACTTCTTGTTCCCTTATAGGCTTGCTGCAAAGCTTCTTGCTGAACCTTAAGACGAACAAGAAGTTCAGACCTAAACTTACTGCTTGCCATTGCTCGGTTGAACAACGTTACTGTTTGCTTTATATCGTCAGCTGTGCCTATTTTTTTTCCGACTTGTATCAACCCTATTCCGCCTCCTTGCGTTGGCACGAGACCTAATTCTATACCCTTTACTTTATCAAAATGCACATGGAAGCCTTTAACTAAAACATCATCGTCCAGAACACCTAACCTTATTTGTTTCCTATACGCCTCAAGCGCATCTACAGTTTTATCAAGCACCCCTACAACAGCAGATTTGCTTTTACCACCAGCTAATACCAGCCCCTTAGCGAGGGATGATCCTGCACTCCAAGGAGTTGGAGCGTCGAGTACTAAATTCCCCTGAATTTGAGTATTTAACAACTGATCTTCTGTGAGGTTATAATCATCATTACCACTAGAAGTCATTAAAAGTGGCTTACCAGATTTTCTAAAGACGCTATAGCGTACATCGTCTTTATTATTGTCGTTAACGATAACCCAAGTATCTCTTCCAACATCTAAAATATTGCTTTCATCGATTTTATTTTTGTTGGCATACTCCTCCGCTCTATTCTTATAATAATCTCCAGTTGCCACTCGCCATAGTTTAGTCCAAAAACCGGGTTTCTTAGGAGGATCATCACCAAACGGATCATTGAACATTATTGGATTATCATGATAACCTGAATAGGGACTCTCCCCATGCTTGATTATAGGATCAATACTTAGCCATCTACCTAAACGCGGATCATAGATTCTATTTAACGTACTATAACTATTTCCGTCTCCTTTAGTCTCCGGATCTTGCTCCATTCCATTAAATCCATATCTATACAAATCCCCTACCCTAAACTTCCTCCCCACCATCCCCATCCCGAACGGATAATAATCTCCCTGTGAAAGAACTTCTGCAAGATAATAATTTACCACCCCACTGCTGTCATTCCCCACTTTCTTATCACTCACCACTGCCAGCACATTCCCCAGATGGTTCGTCAGCTCATACTGCCGGCTGCCCAGTAGCACACTGTCATACAGGTAGTCCCCATCTCCCACCACCGGAGGCCCAACCGGCACCAGCGTGTCCCAGCGCCACAACCCCAGCCGGCTGCTGCCATACAGGTGCTGCTCCTCCCATTTCAACGGCCCGCTGTTCCGTTTGCCATACACTGCCAGCACATTGCCCTGCGCGTCCCGCACATAATAACTCCGCGTTTTGCTACCACCGGCCGTCACCGAATCTTCCTTGTACGTCCGGTTGCCCGACGCATCATACCCATAGGTGATGAATGTCCCCGACCCGCTCAGTTTGGCGATATACCGAAGCTTCCCGTACACCGACCACTTCAGATCGTTGATCGTGGCCGACAGGTCCTGCTTCAGGTTCCCGATCCGGTCATACCCATAGTTCCCTGCCGGTTGATCGTCGATGTCCTCTGCATAGTTCCCCGAACTCACTGCATCCCGCACATGCGTCAGCCGGTTGTTCTGCAGCCGCCCCTGCCCATCCCGGGTATACTTATAGTTCAGGCTGTCCATCGCCAGCGGCGACTGACCATCCCGGAGGTATTGCAGGATATTGCCGTTCGCATCATAGCTGATCCTTTCCCGGTAGGCACTGATCAGCTGGGCTTTGCTCCAGCTATTGCTCTGAACCCCCACATCATGCGCGTCCATGGCCACCAGCCGGTTCAGCTGATCGTACGTATAGGCATACCCCGCGATGTTCGCACTGTTGATCCGCGACAAGGCCAGGGTCGTATGGCTGATATTGCCGTTGAACAGGTTATTGCCGCTGTTATCGGCTGATACCGGGCCCGTCTCCGGAGAAAAGCTGCGCTGCAGCGCCGGCGCTGAAGCACCACCGATCGCTGCATAATCTCCCTGGTAATAGCCAAGAGAAAAAGCATACACATCACGGCTCACCCGGGCAAAGGGAGAAGGTTTAAACCCGTCATTGCCCATCTCTTTCGATGGCGTCAGTTCTGTGCCATTGATCCCTTTCAGCCAACCCTGCACGGTGTAGGCATAATCCACGCCCTGCACTTTGTAATGACCCAGTTCGGTCCGGGCAAGCGGGCCATGAAGGTAATATGTATACGAAGCATCCTCCGACCATACCAGCTTATCACGGCTGCTATAGCTGCGTGTCAGCCGGTTATCGGCATCATAGGCATATTTATAAAAGAACTGATCGCCTTTGCCAGGCTGGTAATCCACGCGGTTCACTTTGCCGCTTATCAGGTCATAATCGTAATCGATCCGTTTGCGGCCATTACCGGGATCGGCAGCCACCAGGGCTTTTACATGCTGCACAAGGGTCTTCACATTGCCATTGATATCATAACTGTACAAAGTGGAATCGCCTTCTGCATCCGGAGAATTTTCCAGGTAAATGCTGGCAGTGACACGCTTACGGCTGGCACTATAAGATTGCAGTTGGAGATTGACGGGCTCATCATAAATGGTTCTGGTCAATTGCTTGTTGGTGCCCGAGGCCAGCCAGGTCTTTATAGCAGTGGTATCCAGCATATCAACAGCACGGATATCAGAAGCAGCACTGGATTTCTCCCCTACTTCAATGATCCGGCCGAGGCCATCATATCCTGTATAACTATAAGCAGGAGTTTCTTTTTGTTCTCTATTTTGCGAAACGGTCAAACGTCCAAGGCGATCATAAAAGAATTCCGAGGTATCGGCATCCGGACTGTATTGACGGACCACCTGGTTAAATGAATTGTACTGGTAAGTTGTCACCAGTCCATGCGCAGGTGTGAGCGTGCTGTCTTCTTTAATCTCAAAATCCAGCACACCGCCTGCTTTGCCCGGCAGATGTGCGATACGTTCCGTTACAAAACGCTGCCCCTCGTCATAAGACCAACGGCCTTCCGTTAGCGGCAACCAAAGCAAGAGTGCATTAGTATTTGATGGGTTACCACAATAATCGGCGCTGTTTTGTCTGATCTCAGCGGGAGATAAAGCTCGTTTATAAAGTCTTACATGTTTTAGGCCGCCGTTGTCCATTTCTTTAAGCGACTTACTACTAAAAGATGCCCCAACATAGAATGGCACATTTTCATTGTGTTCAGCAGTGCCATATCTTCCGATCAGGGTAGTGCTTGTGACAATTGCTGGCAATTCATTTCCATTCAGGAATATTTTTGCATTATTGTTATTGACCCTTTGAACAGCAATATGCGACCATTCTCCCAGGCGAATAAAGCGGTCAATGGCTGGCAGTTCTGCATTGATACTTGCCAATGGCAGGTACAAATGAAATCTCAATACCGAATCCGCAGACAGCTCAAGAGTATATCCTTTGTTGATCACTACATGAACAAAAGGATCCGGATCTGTATAGTTATTGGATAAAACACCTTGTTTATCATAGCTGCTCAACTTAACCCAGGCCTCCACAGTAAAATCAGAAGAATCTACACTATAAGGCCTGATATCCGATGATATAGGCCATAGTGCAATATATCCATCAGTAAACTGGACAGCATTCGTATTGGAGCAATACTGATCAGTCCGTGTTCTTATCTCCTGCAGCGTAGCGATCGCCCCATCAGAAAGCAGTTGCACTCCTTCCGGCGGCACCGTTTTCACCAGGTTGCCGCTCTGGTCATAATAATATAAGGTGTAATGATATTCATAAAGGTCTGCCGTCATGTTCAGACGCGGCTGCACATTCAGGCATTTGGTCATCCAGGCTTCGCGGAAATCGCGGCGCACTGAATCAATATAAGCGATATAAACCGCCGTGGCATTCGTTAACGCAGTAGCAAACAATTCAGCCATGCAACTATTATCCTGGCTGATAGTATATTCCTGGGTGGCCGGCTGATTGCATAAAGCAAGCTGATAGCCTGGGTTGGCACAACTGTCAAGAAACCGGCGATACTGTGCATAGGCAAGCGAGAACCCAAAACGGTGATTGAAATAATTAGAGAACAATACCTCGTAATTCTCTGAAGCAGTTGTTAATCCCGGGAATTTGACATTGAATGCTGTCAGTGCCGCTTGTGCTGAATCGCAAGGCAGACAGGGTGCCGAATCAGGATCAAACAATACAGGCAATACGATATCATCTTTAAGGATCCCGTTACAGTTGGTACAACCATTCAACAGATCATCCAGTTCCAGCGAATCGAGGGTGTATGCATTCCCATAGTTCAACCGCAGCCAGCTATGAAAGGAGAGTGCAGTGCCACTGTCCATCCATTTTTTCCGGTAAGTACCGATCTTATTGCAGATCTCATAGTTCGTTTCCATGATCACCTGTTCGGCATACACCGGCTGGTTATTGTGCGGGTATGGCGATCCTATCAGCTCGGCTGTACAGGAATCATTGATCGCACCAGCGCCCAGTATGCCGGTAATGGCTTCTTCAAAACTGTGATACGTGGCAGGTACACTGGAAGGAATGCTGGAAGTGCCAAAGGGCTGATCAACAGAACATCCTTTTGAACAAACATCAATAAGGGCCGCTTTCAGCTGAGCTAATTTTACAGGGTCCGTTGTGCATCGGGAAAGGGTCCTGATCCATACATCAGCCTGGGCCTCACAATTGGAATGGCATTCACTCATAACAATTGCCATTCCTTCCTCTGCTCCCTGCTGGGGGTTGGCCATCGCCGCATCATCCATGAAGTCTTCCGGGTTGGTATACTCTGCATACCTCCGTATTTTATTTTGATACAAAGCAGCATCAGGCTCATCAGGACAATAAGAAGGATATGAACAATAAGCAGCGAGGTCTGTCCCGGTATATTCACTTGTGAAATAAGATCCGAAAGCAATGTTTCCAACGGTATTCACTACCTTAAATTTGATCTCATTCCATCCTGCTTTTAGTTTAGGGATATAGGAGCCGGTAGTGTAGGTAACACTGACACCATTCACCCATACAGGAGGGGTAGTAGAACCGTCATCCGTAATAAAGTTATGCCGGATCTTTGCGACTGATTGCGGCATCACATAGATATAGGTCCTGAAATAAATGGTGCCGAGATAGTTTTTATTAGGGCCGGATACCAATCTCGCCACCCCGGGTTGCCATACATGATCAATCGCATAAGCAGAGTCATATGTGATATCATCATACGAATATTGGTAATGGGGATCTCTTCCATTTAAGGGCAATACATTATTCGCCGTATCCCTTCCCTGCTCAAAGCCTATCACTCCATTTACTACAACAGGGCAGCTTGCTCCTGTAGCAGTTGTTGAGTCGTAAACTCCCACCCAAACGTTAAAGAAACGGCAACTGGACGAAGGCCCTGTCATTACATCAAAAATGGGGTAAAACCTTGGCTGGTCATACCCGGCAGGCATGGAAGAAGGCAATGTATCGGGGCTTCCCTGCTCTACATAGAAAGAAACGCTATCCCGGTCGTAGGGCACCTGAATGCCAGGAGAACAGTAATAATTACAGGAAGAATCTTTGAATAAGGACAGTTGCACGGGGTCACAAACTGACAGAGGCTTACCACAAGTGGCCTGGTAGATCGAATCTATCTGGTTAAAAGTATAGCTGGTCCCTTTCCTGCTGTTATAATAAGCCGCAAAGCCTTTCTGACAATCACTACTGTAAATATTTGTGTCCACCTTTTCTTTAAATAAGAAAAACAGGTTGTCATAAACATAGGCGTCAACAATATTATCATCATTAAGCAACAGCTTTGCTCTTACAAAGCGGGTATTCGCCGTATCTGCGTAACTATTAGTAGCAGGGTTATATTGTCTTAATAGACTTGTGTCGAGATGGAAATCCAGTATTTTCCGGATATCAGCATTTTGATACAGCCGGTTGGACGTTTTTAGCGAATCACGGAGCGAAGCGGTCGGCAAACGGTCATCATTCCCACCTACTTGAAAGATCAGGCTATGGATTCCCGGCAAATAGGCCAGGTATTCAGAGGGCGTTGGATCAGCTACAGGCATCTTAAAAAAAGTAAGTGCTATATAACCATTCGCTATCTGTCCGCAGGGCACACCCAGCAAGAACTCAGCCGGTGGGCCATTCACGCCATAATAACTGGCCAGATTGGGGGTACATCCATTGGTTGCACCCCAGTGATTAATACCAGACCACATCATCCTGAATCTCCCCCATTCATCCATCAGGCTGGTTGCATAATATTTCTTTTCCAGGTCCGAAGCGTACACTGCGCCTGCATAATTCGAGACCTTAGCTTGCTGATTGGTACGGAAAGCCGGAAGAAGAGGCGTTGCCACCGGGCTATTAAACCGGTACCTGGCAGGCAGGTAATCGAAATTAATCCCCAAAGTCATATTGAATACGGAATCCGCTCCTGAATGACTGGAATATGCAATAGAATAAAACTCGTTGTTCAAAGGCCTGTTGACTGCTTTATACCTGTACCTGCTACTAAGCGTTCTTCCGGTAGAAGCCCGCCGGCGCCATTCCAGCAAACCATTGATACCCTCGATGATCTCATCTTTTACAGGCGTTAACCGGTATCCCAGCCCCGCCTTGCCGGTGGTCACTTCAAGCTGGATCTGCTTATATTCTTCTTCCAGTGCCGTCAGTTCCTTACAATTTGTATTAACATACTGCAAAGCATCTTTGCCAATAAAACAGTTGGCACAATTAGCAAATACAGGATCTGAGCTCATTCTTCTTGCCTCTTCATAAAACCGTTGTTTCAGTGTCAGGTAAAAATTCTTGTACAGGAACCATTCCCTGTTACGGCTCCGGCAGGCACTATCGATGCGGCACTGCTCCCACCCGTTCGTTTGCTGGCTGCAATAAAGAACCACATCAATAAACTCCAGGATATTCTTGTCCGGCCTGGAAAGACCTATGGAATGGCGGGAAAACAGGCGCAGGCTGTCTTTCATCCGCGAATAAAATGCAACACCATTGCCCCCATTGGTAAAGAACGGATCAGCATCAAGGATAGCTTTGTAATCAGCAGGATCAAACCATCCTTTTGCCTGTGCCGTATCAGCATCTTCCCAATTCCCGATATCATGGTCAAATTCAAAACTGGATGAGTTGGCCACACACCAGAGATAATAACAATATTCAGGATGCAAACGGACCAGGGAGTCTGCCCAGCTATCATTCCAGTACTGGATAAACAATGAATCAGGGAGGTTTTTGACATCTACTTTCAATGAATCGTCTCCTTCGGCATTGTAAATAACAACGGAATCGCGCAAACCATTTTCATCCGTAAAGAAAGCGATCTTATTACGCCAGGCCGTATCCAGCCGGTTAATGGTCCGCTCCAGCAACCCGTAGCTACTATCATACAGGGCATACTGACCACCGGGGGATACATCCATTTTCAGGATAGCCAGTTTTTCATCACACACATTCAATCCGCAGCCGGCCTGTATGCTCTGGCAATGTGCATAAAGCGAATCATACAAGGACAGTATCCATAAAGAGTCTTCAGAAGCGAAGGGAACAGAATCGGCGACAAACAATGATTTAAACCGCTCATAAAACTCCGGCTTTTCCCCTAATTCATCCTTGCAGGTTTCACAATTATTGAAACAACCGGTAAAATCAGTGTTCTTCAGCTCTTCACGAAGAAAATAGTTCAGCTTCTGTATATCCGAATTCTTTGCAAGATGTACACTGTCGTAATAATTCAATGCATCTTTACTTACCCTCAATATATAGGTTACATAATACTCCCCGATCTGATCAATGGTCACACCCAATGAATCGATAATTGGTTGGGGCAACGGGTTACAGGCTGTATCAAAAATATTACCGGCAGAAACAGTATCCCTTGTCAGCAGGCTATCGCAGTTATTTTTAAATAACACTTCAAGATCATAATAACAATTGCTGCAGATCACACTGTCTTTCTGCGGCCCAAACAGCTTGGAATATTGCTGAGGATCTACCCTGTATTTAAAATTATACTCTCCCGTAACAGGTGCCAGGAAAGTAGCTGAAGCCGTTAAGGAATAATCATTGGTGTTTGCCCGGAAATCTCCCGGAGTAATCAATTCGTTGGAAACGCGGACCGCCGTCTCATTGCTATTGGAAGGAAGGCTTTTCATTCCCGGCGGTGTCAGGCCCGCCAACGAAGTTGCTACCGTTTTACCACTGGCATCAAGATAGCTTACGCTTACCTGGCCGTTGGCATCCACTACCATGTTTTTAAGATAATGGCTTGCCACGCCCGCTTCTGCTCCAAATAACCTGTCAAGTTCCGTTTGAGTAGGCTTACCATAAAAATATTTTGTTTCATGTGCAGACCCAAGCTGAAAATCAGCGCCCACTCCGCCCTGGGCCCTGATGCGCCCTGTATTATCTGCCACATATTCGGTAACAGTAAAAGGGAATTTTTTGGCATCTGGTATATATCGCGCGTGATAATAATTACTGATAAAAGGATTATTGGAAGAATAATACTTCGAAGCACCTGTTGTATCACTGATTGGATTTGCAGTTGTATTACAATTGTATAAAAGATCGGAAAAGCTATATGGATCTCCAGTGGTCTCGCTCTTATTAAAACCGCGGAAATAATGTAATGTACTGTCCGGTGTAGGTGCGGGCAGTATAGCCGCAGATGGCCTTCCCAATGCATCATAGATAGTTTCCTGCACAACAGACCTGTTATCAGAGTTAGTCAGCGTCACAGACTGCCGGTTGCGCAAACTGCCATCGAAATAGCTGATGATCTCTTTCCGTTTCCCTTCTTCTGCAAAAGAAACAGAAGCCTGCCAGTTGAGGTTTTGCTCATGCCCATCGAGCCACACCACACCTGATGCACAATCTTCTCCGCAATCACCTTCAGACACCTGCCGTGCTGAATAATTCCAGTTACCTTCCCACCTGATCTCATCCGGGTAATGAATTTGCACACCCCGCACCCGGAATAAAATAAATCCGCTGTCATACAGCGCATTTACCAGGTAAGAAGAAGAAGCCGTAGTAATACGGGTACTGTTATTAAGGAACCATTTGGCAAGAGTGTCTGCATGAATGGTATATTTTCCGGCGCTCTCAAAACCCGCAATTGATTCAGCGATCCGGCTCTGCTTGTCAACAAATGTATATTCCAGGTCAAACATTTCTGCACCAGGATAAAGAGACGGCGTCCACTCAAGCTTCAGTTGGTTGGTATTTGCCAGTGAATACCGGGTTACATCAGTACTATTGTCTTCAAAAACATATTGCCGGCTTACAATTACCTGCCCTTTTACACGGAAAATAGCCGGAACAGGACTAAGCTGCGGAGATGTTATGCTGATTATCCTGACTTTGAATTTATGGGCGTTCTTGAACTTATACATGGCAATACCCTTGTATGGCTTGCCAGTAACTGTATCATACCGGACATCAAGCGTAATATCACTGTGTGTAACCGAATCAGTGATCTGGCTTGTATCTGCCTGGTTGCCGTATATGTATATTTTAAAATTAAGCGCGCAACTGAAAGGCTGATTATAAAAATGAATAGTAGTATCAAAATTTATCTCAAACGTAACGATATCATCCACGCTTATATGCTGGCTTACCTTTGCCCATGCAGATGGGGTGTTGAATTTTTCATCAGACACAGCAAAGACACCTCCGGCTTTTACGTCAGCCCCTCTCAATTCATTTATGTATGGCTCCTCTGCCGCAAATGCGAAAACAGCTATAAAACACAGCCAAAGCGAAAGCAACACTTGCTTCCCTTTGCTGAAGGGGTGATATAATACATGTCTTTTATTCATTCGCCTGCTGAAGATTCATGGTTAGGTTTATCCGTTGGGATCATATTCACCATCTGATAATCTATATATGCGGGTTGAAGGCTGAAAGACTTTCCTTGCCTGCTCACAAACCTGTCAAGAATGTTCAACCCTGATTTTCCTGGCAAGGTTTTCTTTTCTTTATAACCTATTTCCATATAGTAGCTATAGGTCGGTACTTCCGTGTCAGTACTTTCTGATCTTCCCTCCGGGCTGGCATTTACATCATATATCCCGCTTTCATCCTCTAGCGGTGATAGCCGCAACATGCCTATCAGCATCTTCTGAACAGAATAAGTTTGAGGATCATAATAAATACGATAACCCTGTATCTGGGGATCCTGGATATGTTCCAAAGTCAGCATCTTTACGCCACCTGCGATCGTTACAACCGCAGAAGCTTTCTGTTTCTCCATAAGGCCCCGGAAATCCGATATATCGAAGAGTTTGGACACGGACTTCGCTTGCGCAGAGCCAGATAATGATACCAGTTTTCCCCGATGATCTACCGCCAGTAAATACTGAGCCTGACGTACGAACTCCGTGGAATCGAGGGAATAATAAAAGTCTCCGCCCGCATACTGATACTGGAAAGGATATTCCTCCATCACCTTTTCTTCTTCCTGGTTATCATCGATCAGCTTGACTGTGCCCTTATACAGGAAGTTTTCTCCGGAATAATATGCTTTCACCAATTGTTCCATTTCTTTCCAGGGATCATCTCCGGTAGGCGTGCCCTGGTCCTCCGCATCTTCCTCGTCTTTCGCCGTATCCGTTTTCTCTGCCAGGCGGACATGACCGTTTTCAAAATGATTTCCTGCCTGGCGGGCATATACCCAAACCAGGCCTCCTGCAAGGATGACAACTGCCACAACGCGGATAAGTAATCGTGAGCGTTTCATATTATTGTCTTTTACGGTATCCTGACCTGGATTCTTTAATAGTCATAATACCCCGTTCGGTTTCTTTTTTCATTCGTATTAAAGTGCCTTCATCATCATACTCATAGAAGGATGCAAAATTGTTTTCATCCAGTTCAGCCATCAGCCTTTGAGTAGAAGCATCATAGGCATAAGATTTCATTTGCCCTTCATAAGGGTGGATACGGATATCATCCAGGTACACCGTTCCGCCGCCTGATTGTAATTGAATAGAGAATAAGCCAGCCGATACGTCAAGCATAAATGGAAGTTCTATCCTCTTCCAACCCTCCACCACCGGCCATTTAAGTGATGAATTCATCAATGTATTCCCATTAATATTCACCTGCATGGTGCTATTGGCACTTCGCGGGCTGTTATCTTTTACCCAGAAGCTGATCACATATTTTTTCCCGGGAATAGGAGAAAAACCTTTTCCCAGTTCATTATCTGCAAACAGGTACCTTCCATTATTGTCAAAAGAATATAAGGAAGACG
This sequence comes from Chitinophagaceae bacterium, assembly GCA_051954695.1. Lineage (GTDB taxonomy): Bacteria > Bacteroidota > Bacteroidia > Chitinophagales > Chitinophagaceae > Terrimonas_A. The sequence goes on along the minus strand of JBQCHL010000018.1, from coordinate 199,222 downwards.
GAGGCCCCGTATAGACGGTCTTGGATAAAGACACATTCCCTCCGAGTTTAAGGCTGTATTTGCCGGAATGAGCATAAGCACTGGTAGTATCAATAGTGCCGCCGTTCAGCAATTGGCGGAAATCAAAATGGCTTTTATCACACCCGCTTACACAATCAACAGAAAAACTATAATCTTCCATGCCGTCATAAGCCAGCTCACGATATCTTGTATTGGATGCCACCGCCACCGGTAAAGATTCCAGGTAGCCGAACAAAGCAGAGCTGTACCGGCCCAATGCATCTTTATTTTCCAGTTCTACACCTTTTGTATTAATGTAAGTGATCTCATTAGCAGCGATCCAACGATTATCCTGGGTCGTGTTCCTTATCCATTTTAAACTGCTGTTATCATATACCCAGAAAGGATTGAACACACTATAAGCCCCGGACCGGCGAATATCTGTGCTACCAAACCTGCCCGGGTCCGACACTGGTGTTTCCCGGTTCACCTGGTAGGCCGACTGAGATTTGGGCCGCCAGTTACCTTTCATACCTGTATTGTAAGGATTGATCACCTTGTCCGCATTCAGTATCTGGCGGCAGGTATAGGGAGTATCAGCCGTATTCAGTGCATAGCCGGCAGGACAGGTATAAACACCAACATCAAATTGCTGACCTATCATATCCTTGGTGCTGAACACAAGATTCAAGGTTGTATCGCTATAACTGGTAACCGAAGCCAGCTCAGTTTCTGTATTATCATAAAGTTCTACTCCAAAGGCTGCACTGGCACTTGTATTTAAACCACTCATCTCAATAATATGCTGACCGGCTGTCAACTGGATAGGATATACATGCCAGATCCGGAAATTCATCTCATTGCTTCCGGTTTGCTGTATCAACAATGAGCCATCAATAGATACATTAAAGTCATTGTCCGCAGCAATTCCCATCAGGTAAGTTTTCGTAGCCGGAACATTAATTGTTCTGGAAAATCCAATAAACCTGTTCAAAGGCTGACGGCTAATCCCGCTACCAGCAGTATAAGGATATGTCCAGATACCGCAACGATTCAGTGGACCTGTTCCCCATGTCGGTTTCTGATTGGTACAACTATCGTTTTCAACTAACGCAGACATGGTCGTTTGGTCGGCTTTTTTCATGGCAAGTGTACCGGTATCCTGAACAGCCATCAGGTTACTCATTTGACTACCGCTTTCGGCACTTCCGGGTGGGGTCTGGGTACATTTAGTGGTATCGCCATTCCAGAAAAGATTATTACGTGCTATGCGGTGACGGACAAAAACGCTTCCATAGGAGCTGTATGAATCATAAAAATATGTTCCGCATGATGTATAATGCCCTTCCACATTTCCTTCGCAAACCATATACGAAGGCGGGTTGTAAGTAGCTGCGGTGTCCTTATAGCAATACGATCCGTCTTCCGATTTAGTAAATCCCTGCGGACAATCAAGGCAGTAAAAAGGCACAGACCATTCTTCTTCAAAAATGGAAGCTTTTGCATCCAGCACTTTAATAAATGAGGAAATGTTCAACTTATCCGAAGCAATTGGATTTCTTAAAGAAGCAATTGTAGCAATTGCCGTGTTGGCCATATTTCTTCTTCCTGAACGAAGCACTCTTGCCTTTATATTCATAAGCAATGCAATGTTTCCGTCTTTATCAATCAGTCTTTTTTGAGTTACGCTGCTCACTGGCGTACTTGCCACCCAGTATTTCCCGGTTCCATCCATATTCACGATCTCATCACCAGGCACCAGCAATGCATCATATACGCTATTCAGGATCTGCCCATTGGCTCCTGTACTTAATCCCGTTAATACAGTCCCCAGGTTACGATACCCCTGGGCCATTCCATCGTAGGCCCAATGGGCAGGATAAGCAAATGAATAAACAGGATCATCAAACTCATTTTGTGTTTTCGTCAGTAAAATATTCCCGGTCTCCGCATCCCAGGCAAGATTCTCAGAAGTAATGGAAGAGCCATTTTCCACCCTTGTCACCTTGGTCTGAATAGCAAACCTGTTAACTATCTTGATAGAAGAAGAAGAACGGAAAGACCGCCTGTCATAATTGACGCCAACACCCGGAAAGAAGAATGGCAAAGGGAAAATAAACACCGCTCCCGAACCGCCGCTGATCTTCATGCTTACTCCAAGATTATTAACTGTTTCCTGGCGCATATCATTAAATAGTTCCACATCTGTACCAATCACGCCATCCTTTACAGTTCCATCGCGGTAAATCACTTTCACGTCATTTCTCAATTCCTTTTTCTCTGCATGGGGATTTACTGTTTGATAAAAATATTCTACACTGGAAATGTTTTGTCCGGCTTTATTATAAACATTCACCGTTCTGGGTTTCCCATGCATATCGTTCAGCTCTATGCTATACCCCTGGGATACGCCAAGCATATCATACGACACGCCGCCAATTAATTTGAACACTTTACTGGCAATCGGTTTGCGGTGTTCCATTCCCAATACATCCACCTTGGTCGGATAATCCCTTGCAGTATAAAACTCGCTGACAGAGGTGCCTGTCCGGTTCACTGACTCTGCGTCGCCTGCGCCAATTGTTCTGACAGTAACCTTGCTATATCCTACATTAGCCGCAGGAAAAAAGGACTCACCAAAAGGTTCTTCTATATAATAAAAATTATCCAGCGCCAGAAATTGGCTTTGTTTGTAACGGATTGGCTGGCGGAAAGGATTTTCATCATTCCCGATCAACGGCTCGTATGATGCGACCCCACTGGAAACAGAACGGCCTTTCCCGTCCTTCGTCGTATAATCAAACACCTGGCTATACATGGCAGTTTGGGCCCCTGCAGCGCCGGACATTGCAGCCCAGTCATCTGAAATATCAATACGTTTTACCCTGCTGCCCCCACCTTTCTTTTTCCATTCCGGCGCACAAAGCCTTACCCATGATTGAGCCAGCACCAGCTTGTCAGAAAATTTTTTATCCCTGGCCCTTTTCTCAAAACCATATACCAGTTCTTTAATACTGCCAAAAGCCGTCACAAGCGCCTTGATGATTTTGGCAATATTGCTCCCGTTATCATCAAGGTTATCAGAGCCGGGATAAGCATACTTAGGCAGATTGCTGCGGATAAACTGCCAGCCTGAACGCGTTATGGCGTTCACCCCATCCACTTTTTTGAGCTTAATCTTCGCTATGCTCGCTGAAACCAATTCAGGCTTTACGAAAGGATCTATTTCGGCGTAGCCAGGAACAAACTCTTTATGCCCCAGGGCATCCAGATCGAGCAGGCATTTGAAGTAAAGATTTTGCACTCCTTCAAAATAACGTTCCCGCAATTCCTGGTTATTGGCAACAGGATAAGGCAGATCAACCAAAACATAATCAGCATTGACCAAACCTGTGCTGGTCCCTTGCGTGGATATACCATTCAGCCTGCACATCACAGAAGCGCGGCGGTCCTGAACATACGCATAATCATCCGCTTCATAATGAACAGCTATGCTTCCCCCGGAAGGAAGGATGATTTTTTTTAACTGGCCGGCTGAAGCAAAATCATCACTCACTGACGACTGCAATGCGTAAGGATATTCAGCATTGTTTAACCCTCCGGGATTTTGTGCCGCTTCTTTAAAATTTCCCCAACGGTCATATTGCCTGTAGCCATATGTATTATAAGTGGTATCATATTCAAAATCGTATGGATTCAAACGGCCTTTCTGATTTTGCCCGAAAGTGAAATATACCCGCTTCAATGTCAGTTTCCCTCCTTTATCCAGGCTGTTGGGAAGTCCCCTGTATAAAGAATAATCGTGCTCTAAATGCACAACTTTAACGGGAATTGTTTTTGAAGGATCATTTCCGTTAATCCTTAAATCAGATTTTGAGTAAAGGCGTATCTCTTTTAGCCGCTTCATTTTTATGGTAGTATCTACTCCTCCTCTGCTATTCAGCACTCCAAAAGCATCTTTTCTGTCTTCAGTAATAAAATGCGCTACCATTGTCTTCGACTCAATCGAATGCAGGTACCATATTTCTTTTTCACCATAGGCATAACTGGCCTTATCATCCTTATCATCACTCAATAAACCTTCGTTATAGTTAGCTGTATCCTGCCCGAATGCAAAAGGAGTTCTCCATTTATATATGGAAGGTAGCTTGCTGTAATTGAATTTTACGGCAGACCCCAGGTCATCATCTGTTATTCCATCCCCTGTCCGATCAACATAATCAGGAGAAAGAATGGCAGTCAGGAGGTAAGAGCTTGCATAAGCCGGGGTCTTTTCTTTACTGTAATAATTCTCACGGCCTTTAGTATTATTGACCGAGTTGTCTGACCCGTTAACATAAGGGATCAGCCCTCTATTACGAAGAGCAGGGTTACCCGTAACGCTGAAAGACACTTCTTCCTGTGAAATATTATATACCGGCAACCCGTAAACAGATCTTTTGCCATCATCGCCTGTAACGGTGATCTCAGAGAAATGATGCCCCTTCCGGTAGCTGCTATACCGGTTAAACGAATTGCGTATACCTCCGGTATTACAGTTATTCAATACCAGGGAGTCCGGATGGAGATCTTTTAATGTTTTATCCAAAGCATGAAACCCAGCTTCCTTAGCAGTCAGGTAGTTGAACGTTGTGTTACGGACTTCTCTTTTTTGTCTTTTCAGAACAGGGATTACCTCGCCCTGTGGCGTTGCTTTTGTGCGTAGTTTATCTGAAGCTTCAGCCCCTTCTGTTGCATTACTTATCCTTGAAGGGAGGCTGACAGCTACAGGGGATACGCCTTTAAGTGAGGAAACATAATCATTATCGAAAGGGACCGGCTCACCTACCCTCTTAAAATATGCAGGCTCATATAAAGGCTCCGACATGGCGGCTCCCTGAAAATCTCCTTTGGAAAGAAAAGTGTTCCTGCTGCGCCATTTCTGAGAGATCGTTTCAATACTTTGATTGTACACATCTGCGCCTACATCAAAATAAGCACCGGCACCACCTTCAATACCCAGTGAAAAATCATTGCTTGTGTTTTCTGTCCGCTGATCAAAAAAGACACCCGAGCTACCCCGGTATATACGATACTGTCCGGCTCCATCCTGGCTGGTTGCGCTGAACAAATCATAAGTAGGAACCGGTATGGGTAAATATTTAACCTGACTGTGGAAAGGAACATCCTTTTCACGATTAAAATCAAGCAATGCCTCAGGGATATCTTTCCCCCGTTCGCTGTTCAAATAACCAAATGCCTGCGATATTCTTTTTCGTTGTGCTACTTTTTGTTTGGAATAGAAGCCGGTAACACCCAAACCCGCCAGGGCAACCCATAATTCAGGCCCCAGGTGTAAGGAAAAAGAATATGATTCGTTATGCGTTGCATGATCAATGGTTGGTGTATAGGTATTCCCATTGAAAGAGAGATAAGAGTTGAACTCCCGGCCATAGGCTCTTTTGATCTTTTGATCTGCAGCATCCAGTTTGTATCTGTCAAACGATCCGCTCATTGTCATTCCCTGCAGGCCCGCTCTTGTATTGTATGCAAAGCCTACAGATCTGCTTAAATTGCTTTCTCCTTTATTAAGGGTTTTACGCAAAATAGCAGCATTCAGGTTCACAGTGGCTCCATCTTGCGAACTGAGTGTAAGGCCTCCTCCCAATGGAAGGCTTGACGATGAGACTGAATCAAGACTATATAACCCATCAGCGCCTTTTGTATTTGCACCTGCAGCATAATCCGTAAGGCTCACCCCGGGGTTCACTCCCACTTCCATTCCTATGCCCCTGTAATTATCCACTTTAACACCAACACTTACCGTAAGGGCAAGGTCCAGTTTTTTCTTTTTTTTCTTTTTGAATTTGATATTGCTTTTGGGAACGCCCAGCAGATCAAGCGTCATTGAAAATCGCCCTCCCTTTGTTATATGGTCCTTCATATTCATTTCTCTCTCCTGCCAATCTGTGCCATTGAAATCGTCAGGCAATCCTCTTAATTGACGGTTCAACGAGCCAACATTAATGTTCCATCCATAGCCGGCCCAGCTGGATTCATCATCCATGTTGGCTCCCGATTGATACGCCAGATTAACCGGATATCCGCCTACATCCAGCAATGGTATATTGTAAGAAAAATCGCCACTGAAAAGGTCAACCATGTTCGAGTTGCCAATCGGCTGAAATGCCTGGGTTTCAGGTTGCGAGGGGCCTGATGTCAATGCATACGCTATATTAGGCATCAGCAATTCTGAACCCATGATAAGCAAAAGCATCCATGCTATCCTTTTTTGTTGTCTTCCTAGAAACTTCATTCTTGGTCCTTACTTTTAAAAATGGGGATTTTCATGATGTCTTCATTCCTATATACAAAGGCAACAGTGCCTATTCCAAAAATTTTATCGTTATAAATAACACTAAAGTCATTTATAACACCTGCCGGCCTTTCGAAAGCCAGCATGTATTCATAACTCCCTCCTATCCCATTTTCAATTTTCTGGCAAAAAACAGGTGCGATAGAGTCTTTACCATTCAACAACACAAAGTCCTGCTGCATATCAAAATCCAGGTACAGGTTTTTCTCCTTTTCTGGTTTCTCCCCTTTCTCCTTATCAAACCTTGCATTGAAATAATATAAGCCATCATCCTTCACCGGACTATCTTTATCATAATTACCTCTTCCATATACTATCCTTCGATATGTTTCAGGCTGCCATTTCATACTGATCTGGATATCGTTGAGTTTGATCTTTTGTGTTATTTTATTTTCGGGATTATTGATATAAGCTATATAATCCGATTCATTCTGCGCCGGTTTGCAGCCTGTGAACCAACATAAAGCCGCCATGTATAATATCGTTTTTCTGCAATTATTCATTCGTATAGGTAAATCGCAATTTCAGTTCCCTGCCTGTCTCCAGTTTGATCAGTAAAAGATATTCCCCACCGTTCTTAAACTCTCTTCTGTCAGAAAGATCCAGGTCGAATTTGTTCAACCCGGACCGGCTATTAAGTTTAGGCAGGTTCTTAAATAATTGGTCAGGATTGGCCAGGCTTACAACCCGGTAATCCAGCGGACCGGGATTATACGGGTTATTAAAAGAAAAACGGACCACCTTATTGGCTACATAATAATTACCATCTTCCTGCTCCTTCATTTCGCGATAACTATCCGTAATTATCTCCGTATTTTCTTCCGGACATTTAACCATATACACCCATATTTCCGATTTTTTCAGGATCGTCACGCCCGTATATACGGTCACCTGCCAGGCATAGCGGCGCCCCTGCTTCAGTTCCTGGATATTAACAGGATAATTCAATTGATTAACGGGAATATTCCCCTGATTAATAATAGGTGGGTTATAATTGATAGCTTCAATGATATCCTGTTTATCGCCAATCTCTGCCAAAACAAGCCTGAATCGCGCATCTGCGGGAAGTGGCAATGGCGGTTGCCAGATAAACTGGGGGCGCTTATTGCAATCCTCTTCACCATCAACAGGATTGATCAATAAAAGAGGTGTCATTGGCTGCAGTTCCTGTACAAAACAATTTTCAAAAAAGGGAACATTCAACGGCAATTTGGATTCACTCAGATCTATTTCATAACAATACTCGTATTCACCCTCTGGAAATCTGCCCGACTGGCTGAGCGTAAGACCATAATTATTGTTACCAAACAAAAAGCGGCCTTTTGAGAAAGCAACCCGGTCTATCATATTATTGCCCTGCCTTAATGTAAAAGAAGGAATGACCACCGTAACTACATGCCCGGCTTTCACCTCCCTTACCTTAATCGTAATGCGTCCGATCAGTTCCTGTTGCTGAGAATTCAATATTTGTGCAAGGCTTAGCCCTTCCAGGCTCTGACCATATACGGCAGCATTAAACTGGATGGTTACCTGGCAATATGCCAGATTCACCCACATTTGTGAGATAATCCATAAAAATGCTATTTGCTGTAATTTTCTTTTCATCTTACTTAAACATATACCTTATTGAAATATCGGCTCTGACGGGTTCATTCCAGGAGGATTGACTTGTTGTGCGGATATTTTTCTTAACATCCAGATAAACATTCACTGAAAATTTCTCGCTCAATTGCCCACTTATAGTTTGTCTTACCCCAAACTGATTATACCATTCGCTGACTGATGCATATACCAAACCCGATGACGCTGTTATTCTTTTCAAAAGAATATAACTACAACCTGCATCGGCATTGAACGAGCTGTTAAAGAAAACATATTGCGACCGGTTATCTGCCCGTGTATAATTAAAATTGGCATATAACAATCTGTTGTTTATGGCTACGCTTTGAAAGCTCGATAATTGCAAGGATGTGGAATAAATATTGCCGGAACCCGAATAAACATACTTGTTCGACTGATACCCGACAGTCAGGTAATTCCGGTAAGACAATTTTCCAATTTTCTTATACAAACTGGTCTCGACAGATATTCTATCAACGGCTGTAGCAGTGTATTTTGCTCCACCCTCAATCCGTTGCATCCGGTTGGGTTGGTATCTCAAACCGATATGCTGCCCTTTGCGCATTTTCCATCTTGCATCCATTACAACATATATATTCCGCCACTTCCGGTCTACTTCATCGCCATACTGATAGTCTTTCAGGTTGCCACGGAATGATAGTTGCAGTTTGTTTTTCCAAAAAGATTTCCTTACCTGCCCTCCTACTTCAATCGATCCTCCGTTCAGGAATGTGTTCCCCGGATTGTTATAACCATTGGCAACCTTGCTGAAATTTAGCTGATACGACAATCCTTTTGCAACATATTCATCAGAATATCTTAAGGCAAAAGCAGTATTATTTAAAAAATTATCTCCTGATAAAATACGGTTCAATGGGTTCCGCGTTTTCAGAATGGAATCCGGAGCATTCAAAATATCCTGATAAGAAGTAGCAGAACGGGAAAGATCGATCGCCAGCATCCCTTTTTTGCCAATATTCAATTGATTGGAAATAGTGGTAACCAGTATACGACGGAATTCCTGGCTGGCAAAAGGCGTTCCCAGCATTCCCCCCATTGATTGGCTGAAAGAAGAAACAGATACCTGGGAAGAGGACAATTTACCCGCCCCCAACCCAAACCGGATTGCTTTCATCTGACTGTTGTTCGAAAAAAGGGAACCAGTAAACCCATTATCAATTACTGCATTGAAGTCTCTTTGTTTTCCCATCGCCAACAGCAGGGTTTTCCCTTTATTACCAAGAAATTCTGCACTTATCCCATTATGAAGGAAATGCTGGAATGACATCGGGCTTAAAGACAAGGCATCTCTTCCAAGATTAAGCCGGTTAACATTTAAAAAGAACCGTTCCAACCCTTTTAATGGAAGATATTTTCTTGCCTGCTCACGGATAAAGACAGGATCTTTAAGCATCCGTGCTAATTGTTCACTTCTCGCTATATCTGCTTCTTTTATCTTTCTAAGCAAGCCTGAACTTTCCCATCTCCTTTTATGTTCAGAGATTTTATCCAGAAGATCCTGCCTGGCTTTTAACTGAACAACGTCTTTATTCAGCATTTCTATTTCCCCTTGAAGCCCTCCTTCGCCAAGGTTCTTTTTTTGTTGAAGTGCTTCAAGCATTTGTTCTTCCTGCCTCACCTTCTGTATAAACCCTTCATTTAATATCTCCTGGCGAATCTGGTGTATATCAGAAGAAAAAACAGAAGCAGGATCAGCCACAATAGCAGCTATGTCTTTATCAAGCACTCCCTTGTAGGAATTTCGCAACTCTAACAGGTCAGCATCCAATGATTGACGCGCCTGCTGCTTCAATAACTCTACAGGGTCACTAAGTTTGCTCAATAATGCTGAAGGATTCATCCTCCCTGCTATTCTTGCCTGCAGTTGCTTCAAATGCACTTCCTTATCAAATCTAAAATCAAAATTATTTACCGTAGCAGTGAAGCCGTCTGCCATATATTGATTCTGATAATTAATGATAACAGGTACCCCCATTAAAGACCATGAACTATTGAAATCAACAATATGCTGGTAATAAAATTTCTTACCGGTCAAAAAATAGGAAGTGTCTGCAATACCTGTACCTGACAAGCCAGCCCTTTCCAGTACAATGGGTTTCTTTAATAGAGAATTCACTTCATTCTTAATAAGCTCCTTTGAATCATTTAATGGCTGAGCAACAAGCGACTTCGCCGAATTGCCTAAATCCTGGAAAGAATTCTTTACAGCATTAGCATTCCTTTTAAGCATGCTCGTAGGAAGAGTATCTATTTTAGTCTTAAAAGAAGTAGAATCCTGAAATCTGCTACCTGGTATAACTACAGAGGATGAATGTTGCGCTGAAACGCAAATAGGAATAAATAATATTCCTAAACATATGCTGGTGGTAGTTCGGAATAACATAACAGTTGGTAGCTTATTAAAGGAATATAAAAGAAATGTTCAATCCAAATATTTTCTCAAAAAACAGAAAACAAGTTTTCAACAAACAAAAGCAGCAATAAGAGTAATCATATCAGGCCACTCTTAATTAAGAGTATTACCTTACTGTTAATTGAAATAATTTAATTCTTCAGTATAATTCCTCGTTTTAATTTTCTTTAATGCCATTCTATCAACAATACGAGCTTACATTTCCCTATAATGAATTATACATCGGGTTTTGAAAAAAATAAATAACTTACTATATTCAAAATACCACCACCCCTAATCACTTATGGAAAGTTTCAATGAATTCCAGGCCACCCTGGTCGTTACTTATGGTGTCGAAGGCCATGAAATGAATATCGACACGCTGACCAGCACGATCAATTTCCTCACCAATATTTTCCATCGCATTGACGAGATCATGTCGCCGGAAGAGCGGTCTGAATTTGTGATCGTAGCCATGGAGCCTGGCAGTTTCAAAATAAATTTCAAACAGCTTTCTAAAAAGGTCTTCGAAAATCTTGCTTTCGCTATTCTCGGAAGTTTTGTTTGGGAAAAAATCCACCCATCAACGCCTGAACTACCTAAATCACCGATAGAAGTGGTGGGCAACAAAGCACGGCTGGATATAAATGGCAAAACCTATGTTATGCCTGTAGATTCGCTGGCGAATTATGAAGCTGTTAGAAAGGACCGCTATATCAATGGTCAACTGATAGAAACTTTTGTGAAGATCAGCAATGACCAGCGCATTCAATACATGAGCTTCTCCCCGTCTGATAAAGTGAAAGAAGATCCTGCCCTTTATATTTCTAGGGCCGAATTTGATAAACTTGCCAATTCCATAGATCAGATAAAAGAAGATATATTTTACCAGGATGAGATCATGGAAATTTTAAGCCTGAATAAAACAGACAATGCGTATCAGGGAAAATTTTTATGGAAAGGAAAAACGATCGAAGCAAGCATTACCGACAGCAACCTGAAATACATTGCTTCGAAATATAAAGAGAAACTGCAACCAAAGAAGATGATCAATGTGCGGATGAAAGAAACCAAAACAAACGACTATTATACAACAGAGCTGATACATAGCCGGTTTGAGATACTCCAGGTATACCTGTAAGTTTCCCTCATCCAACCGATTTTAGTACTGCCGCAGCCAGGCTTTCTCCCATCCGGTTTTCGTATCTTTATTCAGCAGATACCTTCTGTCTTGTTCCATTAAATACTCAAACTATGGAGTCGTCAGTCGCCACTTCTATCGAATGCAGCCAACTCTTTCCAACCATCAGAGTGAAAGACATTCACGCTACAATTGAATTTTATACCCAAAAGCTGGGATTTACCCTACGCTTCACCTGGGGAGAACCAACCGTTTATGCCGGGTTTGACCTTGGCAAAACAACCATTCATGCAGCACAGCAAGCCGATGGCCCTATTGAAAAAGCGGAGGTCAATTTCGTGGTAGGTGACGCCAATGCTCTTTACAAAATGCACCAGGCAAATGGGGTCACTATTAGTTTCCCTATTGGTGACCGTGAATACGGTTTGCGCGACTACCAGGTTGCCGACCCCGATGGAAATCACCTGGGCTTTGGCCATTATATTTACAACCAGGGACCTCCTGTCAGGATCGAACGGGTAGACGTGCCGGTAAGGCTGGAAAAAAGATTAGCCGCTTTGCTGGCTGATCTTGCCGAACACAAAGGCATGAGCATTTCAAGCTGCCTGGAAGAAACACTATTGCATACTTTTGAACGGGTGGGTGATTCTGTCGCAAGCCCTCACACATTTACCACCCTCGATTATATAGAGAAGCTGAAGAAAAAACATTGGATTGATTATGACACGCATGCCAGCTACAGATTTGTGGAATAAAACACCTCGCAAACAGTCGTTCGCACTTAATTATCACCCCCGTTAACCATTCGTTTACAAATCTTAACTGACACCTCGCACAATCTTGTCTATTTTTGAGGCTGAATGAAAATAGCAGTATTTCTTATAAGCTTTTGTTTATTCCTGATGAGTGGCGCCGACCGTGTTTTTGCAGGTCAGCATTCCCGGAATTGCTGCTATGCCCGCACCTATCACCATGAAATGGAAGGGAAGCGGAATATGGCCGACCTGGATTCAACCCCGGCCAAACACAGTTCCATCACTGCCGAAAACGATTATCTCTTTATTGATTCACCAGAAGATGACAGGGACAGTGATACTGAGCTCAGTAAATTCAAACGGGCAATAAAGTATCAATCCTTTTTATCCTGTCATATCTTATTAAGCCGCCTGGACCATCTTTTTGATACAGCCCCTCCTTACTGGCCCCAGGAATCCGATAAATATATCCTGCAACGGGTTTTCAGGGTCTGATTTTTATACACCCGCCCGCTGTGCCAGTGTATGCAATTCCTGCATACCTTTTTAAATACACATACCAACACTGCCTGGCCTCTAGCGCTTGCCTCAACAGGATATCCTCCTGCAACCATTACCATCTTGTCATAAGAATAATACCCGAACAACACATTCAACAGATCAATATTCATCTAGTAATTATGAAAAGAATAGCCATTTTTGCCGGCCTGGTAGCCCTGATCGGCCATACAAGTTGCACGGCTAAATCAGAAGAGAAAGAAGAAGTCACCAAATATACGGTGACCAGCCCCATCCGTGTAGATACTTCCTTTACCAAAGAGTATGTATCACAGATCCGTTCCGTGCGGAATATCGAGATCAGCGCCCAGGAAAAAGGTTTCCTGCAAAATATTTATGTTGACGAAGGGCAGTTTGTCAAAGCCGGCCAGGTACTATTCCGCATTATGCCAAAAATGTATGAAGCTGAATTGCTGAAAGCGCAGGCTGAAGGCAAAGCTGCTGAAATCGAATTGCAGAATGCCAAAACACTGGCTGATAAAAACATCGTTTCTAAAAACGAACAATCCATGGCCCAGGCAAAACTTGACCAGGCCAATGCTGAGATCGCCCTTGCAAAACTGCATCTCTCTTTCACCGAGATCAGAGCACCTTTTGATGGAACGATTGACCGCATCCCTAAAAAGATCGGAAGCCTGATAGATGAAGGTGAACTGCTCACCAGCCTCTCAGACAACAGCCAGATGTTTGCCTACTTCAATGTATCCGAACCGGAATACCTGGACTATCAGACCAATGTCAAAAATCGTGGCGACAGTAAGGTAAGCCTGCTGCTGGCCAATGGCACAACGCTCACACATCCCGGAAAAGTGGAAGTGATCGAAAGCGAATTTGATAATGAAACCGGCAATATTGCTTTCAGAGCTATCTTCCCCAACCCTGACAAGCTATTAAAGCATGGCGAAACCGGAAAGGTACGCATGACCATGCCTCTTAGAAATGCCATGATCATCCCTCAGAAAGCCACTTATGAAGTACAGGACAAGATCTATGTATTCGTAGTGGATAAAAACAACCGGCTCGAATCAAGGAACATTACCATCGCCGGCCAGTTGCCCGATCTCTATGTTGTTACCAGCGGCCTTGCAGATGGTGATAAGATCCTCCTCGAAGGAATCCAGAAAGTAAAAGACAATGACAGGATCGAGTACGATTTTGAGAAACCGGAAGAAGTTATTGCTCACCTGAAATTAAAAGCAGAATAATCAGCATTAATAATGTTTAATAAATTTATTCAAAGGCCAGTCCTTTCTATTGTCATATCCCTGATCATCGTTCTCCTGGGCATTCTGGCCATTACAGGCTTACCGGTAACACAGTTCCCTTCCATCTCTCCACCCAAAGTGAATGTGGTTGCAGACTATCCCGGTGCGAACAATGAACTCATGATCAAATCAGTGGTCATTCCCCTGGAAAGAGCCATCAATGGTATCCCCGGCATGAAATACATGGCATCGGATGCAGGTAATGACGGCGAATGTACCATCCAGGTTATATTCAATCTCGGCACTGATCCCAACGTAGCATCCCTGAACGTACAAAACCGCGTGGCTTCGGTGGTGAACAAACTTCCCCCACTCGTAGTAAGGGAAGGTGTAAAGATCAGCCGTGAGGAATCAAACATGCTGATGTACATCAACCTGTACAGCGATGATCCCAATGCCGATCAGAAATTCCTTTTCAATTTTGCTGATATCAATATCCTTTCCGAATTGAAGCGGGTTGATGGTGTAGGTTATGCAGATATCCTTGGTAACCGTGAATACGCCATGCGTATCTGGCTAAAGCCCGACCGCATGCTGGCTTACAAGATCTCTGCAGATGAAGTGATGGAAGCCCTCAGCAAGCAAAGCCTGGAAGCCTCTCCCGGCAAAACCGGTGAAAGCTCCGGCAAAAGATCTCAGTCGTTTGAATATGTGCTGAAATATTCAGGAAGGTTTACCACAAAAGAACAGTATGAAAATGTGATCGTTCGCTCAAGCGCAAATGGAGAGTTGCTTCGCCTGAAAGATGTAGCGGATGTGGAATTCGGCAGCTCCATGTATGACATTTACTCCAACCTGAATGGCAAACCTTCAGCAGCGATCGTACTGAAACAATCTTATGGAAGCAATGCCAGCCAGACGATCGAGAATGTAAAAGCCAAGTTGAAAGAGATCGCAGCCAGCAGTTTTCCCAAAGGAATGAAATATGAACTGAGCTATGATGTATCCAAGTTCCTGGACGCTTCTATCGAAAAAGTAGTTCATACGCTGGTAGAAGCCTTTATCCTTGTGGGTTTAGTGGTATTCCTTTTCCTGGGTGACTGGCGGTCGACCCTGATCCCGATTATGGCAGTGCCGGTATCATTGATCGGCACATTCATGTTCATGCAATACTTCGGTATCACGTTAAACCTGATCACGCTTTTTGCCCTGGTACTGGCGATCGGTGTGGTGGTGGACAATGCGATCGTGGTGATTGAAGCGGTACACGCCAAAATGGAAGAAGAACATCTCACGCCAAGAAAGGCAACGAAAAAAGCAATGCATGAAATTGCCGGGGCTATCATTGCCATTACATTCATTATGGCTGCGGTATTTATACCAGTTGCATTCATGTCGGGGCCTGTTGGTATATTCTACCGGCAGTTTTCCATTACCATGGCAACCTCCATCATTCTTTCAGGTATTGTTGCACTTACACTTACACCGGCTTTATGCGCCATGATCATGAAGAATAATCATGGCAAGCCCAGGCGAAAGTCCATTATAAACAAGGTATTGGATGGATTCAATAATTGGTTCAATGGATTAACAGGCAAATACCAGTTTGTACTCACAAAAGTGGCTGCCCGCAGGCTACTCACCTTTCTTGTACTGGCAGGATTTTGCGTAGCTACTTACTTCCTCAACAAAACGGTCCCTTCCGGCTTTATTCCGAATGAGGACCAGGGTATGTTTTATGCCGTTATCCAAACCCCTCCCGGATCATCACTGGAAAGGACGAATGAAATAACAGAACGGTTACAGAAAATATCAGAAACAGTAGAAGGCGTTCAATCTGTGTCAGCTCTGGCTGGTTACGAGATCCTGACAGAAGGTACCGGCTCCAACTCCGGCACCTGCCTTGTCAACCTTAAAGACTGGAAAGACCGGAAGCATTCCGTGCAGGAGATCATTACAGAACTGGAAGAAAAATCAAAAGACATCACCGGTGCTAATATTGAATACTTCTTACCACCCGCAGTCCCCGGTTATGGTGCAGCCGGTGGATTTGAATTGCGCTTGCTTGATAAAGCAGGTAGCGGCAATTACAAACTGATGGAACAGGTGAACGATGATTTTGTAAAAGAATTGAAGAAACGGAAAGAACTCAGCTCCATCTTCAGTTTTTACAGCGCCAGCTTCCCGCAATACATGCTGAAAATAGACAATGACCTTGCACAGCA
This sequence comes from Chitinophagaceae bacterium, assembly GCA_051954695.1. GTDB lineage: Bacteria > Bacteroidota > Bacteroidia > Chitinophagales > Chitinophagaceae > Terrimonas_A. Next base: position 182,950 of record JBQCHL010000018.1, on the reverse strand, counting down.
GAAAGGCATCAGCATTGACAATGCAATGAACACCCTTTCAACATTGGTGGGCAGTAACTACGAGATCAGCTTTATCAATTTTGGCCGTCAATATAAAGTGATTGTGCAGGCAGGTGCGCAATACAGGGCTTTGCCGGAAGATATCCTGAAACTGTATGTAAAGAACGAAAAAGATGAGATGGTACCGTTCTCGGCGTTTATGTCAATGGAGAAAGTATATGGCCTTTCAGAGATCACCCGGCACAATATGTACAATGCATCGGAAATCAGCGGGTCTGCAGCACCGGGTTACAGTAGTGGTGAGGCCATCAAAGTGATCAATGAAGTAGCAGCGAAAACATTGCCGAGAGGTTTTGGTATCGATTGGGCCGGTATCTCCAAAGATGAAGTGGCACAGGGCAACCAGGCTGTATACATCTTCCTGATATGTTTGGGCTTTGTGTACCTGATCCTTGCAGCGCAGTATGAAAGTTTCATTTTACCACTGGCCGTGATCCTCTCCCTGCCTACAGGTGTATTCGGAGCCCTCCTCTTCCTGAAGTTGCTGGGGCTGGAAAATAATATCTATGCGCAGATCGCCATGGTAATGCTGATCGGTTTGCTGGGTAAGAATGCCGTGCTGATCGTGGAGTTTGCTGTGCAAAAACATCGTGCAGGCTCTACCATATTAGCGGCGACAATTGAAGGTGCACGCGTGAGGTTCCGCCCTATCCTGATGACATCGTTTGCCTTTATCGCCGGTCTGATACCACTTGTATTTGCAAGCGGACCAGGTAAGATCGGCAACAGAACGATTGGTACGGCGGCAGCCGGAGGTATGTTGCTCGGTACTATTTTCGGCGTACTCATTATCCCCGGCCTATATTACATATTCGGCAAGATCGCTGAAAAGCGTATGCTGGTTAAAAACGAAGAAGAAAATCCTTTAACAGAAGAAATTGATCATAATGTTTAAACTGAAAATAAATTATTGCCTTGGTGTGATGGGGCTTTTCCTGACCCTTGCAAGTTGCAAGATCCCTTCAGTGGTGCAGCGGCAGGAAAACAGTACTGTTCCTGTTTCTTATGGCAATAACAGCGATACCACTAATACCGGTACCATTCAATGGAAACAGTTCTTTACTGATAAAAACCTGTTGGACCTGATTGATACTGCGCTCAAAAACAACCAGGAACTGAATATCACTTTACAGGAAGTAGAGATCGCACGCAATGAGATCCGCATGAAGCAACAGGCATTGCTTCCATCTGTGAGCCTCGGCGCTGGTGTAGGCGTGGAAAAAGTAGGACGTTATACCAGCCAGGGTGCCGGTGATGCCACCACCGATATCAAACCCGGTAAGGAAATGCCGGATCCATTAGGCGATTTCCGCATTGCCGCAATGGCCAACTGGGAAGTGGATATCTGGAAGAAGCTGCGTAATTCCAGGAAAGCAGCTATCACCCGGTACCTCTCTACAGAAGAAGGTAAGAATTTCGTGATCACTAACCTGATCGCAGAAGTAGCCGATTCTTATTATGAGTTGCTTGCGCTGGACAACCAGTTGGAAATCGTAAAACAGAATATCGAGTTGCAAAAAAATGCGCTGGAGATCATCAAAGTACAGAAAGAAGCAGCCCGTGCTACAGAATTGGCAGTACAAAAATTCCAGGCAGAAGTATTGAAAACACAAAGCCTGGAATATGATATCCAACAACAGGTAAAGGAAACAGAGAACAGGATCAATTTTTTGCTGGGCCGCTATCCGCAGGATATTCCCCGTGAGAAAGCTAATTTCTTAACAATAATGCCGGCGATGATCAATTCCGGTATTCCTTCACAACTACTTGCCAACCGTTCTGATATCAGGCAATCCGAACTCGATCTGGCAACAGCTAAACTGGATGTGAAAGTGGCCCGGGCAGAGTTCTATCCATCCTTTGGTATTTCAGCAGGAGTAGGTTTCCAGGCTTTCAACCCTACTTATCTCTTCCGTATGCCGGAATCGTTGTTATACTCTATAGCCGGTGATATTGCCGGCCCGCTGATCAACCGCAACGCGATCAAAGCAGAATTCCTGAATGCCAATGCAAGGCAGGTTCAAGCGATGTACAATTATGAAAGAACGATCCTGAATGCCTATATCGAAGTGTCAACGCAGTTATCGAGTATCAGCAATCTTGAAAAAAGTTATGACCTGAAATCGCAGCAGGTGGAGGCATTGACGAGGTCGATCGATATTTCAGGCGATCTGTTCAAGAATGCAAGGGCTGACTACCTCGAAGTATTGATGACGCAGCGGGATGCATTGGAGGCGAAGCTGGAGTTGATTGAAACGAAAAAGGCGCAAATGAGTGCCGTAGTGAGAGTGTATCGGGGATTGGGAGGTGGATGGAGATAAACGCCTTAGTGAAGCAATAATGAAAAGCCGGTTTACAACCGGCTTGGTTAATAAGTTAAAGGTCGTTCCAGGCTGGATCCAAATATTTCCCGGTTTTTCAAAAAAAACTATTTTTGGTCATGATCAATTAAATATACTGACATGACCAAATGCACACAAATTATACTTGCGCTAATTTTAACGCTTAACCTATCAACAATTTTTGCGCAGGAACAGGTTTCAGATCCAGGCATGATGGTACGCATTGCCGAGATTGAAATTTATCCAGAATATCTTAATGAATATAAGGATATACTAAAGGAAGAAGCGGCTGCTTCAATAAAAAAAGAAGCTGGAGTAATTGCTATATTTCCTATGTTTGAACAAAAGCAACCCCACCAGGTTAGAATCATCGAAATCTATGCAACTAAAGAATCTTATGAAGCTCACCTGAAAACACCCCATTTCCAGCATTATAAGACCTCTACGATGAAAATGGTCAAGTCCCTAAAATTGGTGCAAATGGAAGCCTTGGACAAACAAACCATGATAGATATTTTTAAAAAGTTGTAGTCGTCAATTACATTTCTTACACTGTGGCTCTGGCTTCATATTTCGATTGTCGTTTGATAACCGCAAATAGTTGTTCGATTAGTTTTGGAGTACACCCATTTTAATACAGGCTGATTAAGATCATCTTCCCGTACCCTCCAGATCATACATACAAAGAAATCTCCCAATTATTTTTACAGCGGATTATTTATTCAAAAAAATGACAACTACTTTGCATATATCCCCTTCAAAACATGTGTATGAATTACAACAGGAATTCAGTAAAACATATCCTTTCCTCCGTCTGGATTTTTACCTGAGCCGTCTTACAGAACCCGACCGTCCTGTACTTACCAAAAAACTCATTACCACCTCCACGCTGCTTAAAGATATAGGGCTCAAAAAAGATGGGACATTGGACATAAGCGACGCAATGACCGTTGCCGAACTGGAGAAACTGATCGCGGAAAGATATGGAATGAATGTGCAGGTGGTCCGCCGCTCCGGCAATATCTGGCTGGAAACCACGATGACCGATGACTGGACATTACAACAGCAAAACGATCATGGCCGCGAAATAACAACACATGGCACACTGCCCGAAGACGCCCCGGACGACTTTGACCTGGAAAGAGATAACCCCTGATCAGTAACGGAGATTATTTAAACGGGAAGGGTCCGGCAGGGTAATCTTGCCTTCTTTGATCTCTATCAGCTTTTCTGCTTTAAAATCACTTAAGGTCCTGATCAATGATTCAGTGGCCGTGCCCACATATTGTGCGATCTCTTCCCGGGATATTTCGATCGTCTTTTTTTCACCACCGGGATTCAGTTTTTTATAGATCTCTGCCAAACCGTTGGCGACCCGCTTGCGGAGGGAACTGTAAGCGAGATGCAGAAGCCGGTCTTCTTTTTCCTTTACATTCTTGGTGATAAGCCGGATAAATTTGGCAGCAACACCAGGGTCACCATGAATCATCTGCAGGAAATCATCTTTAGGCACCTGGATGATCTCTGCATTTTCCACTACTACTGCACTGTCATCATAAGCTTTATCATCAATGATGGAAGTATAACCCAGGAAATCACCTTCATTGAAAAGATCAGTGATATACTCCTTTCCATCTTCATGCGATCTGAATGCTTTTACCTTGCCCTTTGACAGGTAATATAAAAAACGGGGGCGCTTGCCTTCCTGGTAAAGTGTTTGTTTTTTGTCGTACGGCACTGTTTCATATTTCTCCGCCACTTCCTGTACAAGACCGGTCATCCGGGCATCATTCATCAATGCATTCAGCCCTGCAGCATCAGGAGAATACTGATTGCCCAGTATTTCCGCTTTTTTCAACCTGATCTCAATTGCATTCAGCAGCTCTATCTCCTCAAAAGGTTTGGTGATATAATCATCAGCCCCCATCTCCATGCCTTTACGGAAATCAAGCCTTTCCGTTTTGGCTGTCAGGAAGATGAATGGGACGTATTGTGTGTCCGCATTCTTTCTGAGCAGGTGCAATACGCCGTAACCATCCAACTCAGGCATCATAATATCACACACGATCAGGTCCGGTTTTTCCCGGAGGGCCACCTCCACGCCTTTTTTCCCATTTTCAGCGGTGAACACCTTGTATCCTCCCAATTGAAGGATCTCTGCTGTATTTTCCCGGATATCCGTATTGTCGTCTATAACAAGTATGGCTTTCATAATTGAACCTATTGATAATTCGGAATAAAAAGATCGAACTGAGTGCCTTCATTCAATTGACTCTTCAGGTTTATTTCTCCGTTAAGAATATCAAGATATCTTTTAATAATATGTAAACCCAGTCCTGTGCCCTGGATATTAACTGCATTTTTTGCCCGGTAGAAACTGTTGAACAGGTGCTCATGTTCGTCTTCAGGAATTCCAATCCCTTTATCCCTGACCATTATGTGCAATCCTTTTTCTGTTGTACTGCTATGCAGATAGATAGGGTCGCCTTCTCCGGAAAATTTTATAGCATTTCCCAGCAGGTTGACGATAATATTCTTCAGCATTTTCTTGTCAGAAAAACAGGCATAGCTTCCTTCATGCTGAACAGAAAATTGCTGACCCGGTTTTAACAGCCCCTTCATTTCATCGATCAGGTCTGCCATAAACTCTTCCGGCTCGAATGATACAGGATGCGCTTCCACTTTTCCTTCATCAAGCTTACCCAGTGAAAGAAAATCTTCCAGCAGCTCATTCAGGTTCTTTACAGAATTCCTGATCTTTTCCACGTGGCGTTCCCGCTGTGGTTGTTCATCTGTCTGCTTGTATTTCGCTATCAGTGCCGCAGAAGAAAGTACTGTGCTGAGCGGGGTCCTGAATTCGTGGGAAGCCATTGACACAAACCGGCTCTTTATCTCGTTCAATTGTTTTTCCTTATCCAGTGCTTCGCTGAGGTCTTTCTGGGATTCCTCCAGTTTCTTCAATGCTTCCTTTAGTATCAGCGTCCTCTCTTCCACTTTTGCTTCAAGCTGGGTGTTCAGCTTTTGCATGTTGTGGGTCATACTTTCCAGTTCCCTCTGCTGCTGAAGAATATCCTGTTCGTGCTTTTTCCGTTGGGTGATATCAACAATAAAAGCAATTACAAACAGTTCATCGTCCTTTTTATAAAAGCTAAGGCTTACTTCCACGGGTATTTGTGAACCATCCTTTCTCTTTCCATACAGGTCGCGCCCATGCCCCATCTGCCTGTTCGAAGGGGTTTTATAGAACTGCTCGCGCATTTGATGGTGCTGGGGCCTTGCCTTTTCCGGGAGAAGTATTTCAATAGCCTTTCCTGTCAATTCAGCAGCACTATAGTTAAATATCCGTTCGGCTGCGGGGTTCACCATCACAATATTCCCCTGGCCATTGGTCAGAATGATGCCTTCCGTTGCATTTTCAAAAAGAGATGTCAGGTGGGTTGCATTAACCGACATACAAAGAATTTGCCGTAAGGTATAAAAAAAGCTGGTTGGGCCTCTTCATTTCCATCAGTAAATTCTTTGCAGCAATTCCTGCTCCATCCTGATCACTTTCGGTATCAGTATATCATTTTCAAGGTAAAGATGCTGCAGCAGGTCCTGGTCCAGTTCTTTCAGTTTACCTAATATCACCCGGTGACTGGAACATGCTTTGGAAGGCGCGGTATAATCGTTGGTCAGTTCGCGAAAACGCCGGATCTTTTCCCCGATCATCGTATGCTCCTGGTCTGCAAAACTGTTTAATGGTTTCCGGAGCGTTTTTACAAGTAATGTGGCAAACGGATCGATCTTATCATCATACGCATGTGCAACCTGGCGGAGATAAGGAAAAATGGATTCCTCTTCCTGTTTCAGATGCGGCACGAACATCGCCACCAGGCTCCTGAACTCTTCATATATAACAGTAAAATGAGGGAACCGCTTCCCATGTTCCTCAAGAAAATGAGCAAGCCCGCCTTCAAGTTCAGGGAATGATCTCTCCAGGTAGCGGTGATGTATATTAATGATGTAGTCAATAAGAAAATCGACCGGCCATTTTTCAAACTGGGTGCCGGAAGGTATATTGACAGTGTGGCAAGCCGTTTGCAGATCCGCTAAAAGGTCCTTCATTTTGATCTCCTGCATTTCACATACCTGCTGCAAGGGCCATTGCACACCACAACAATAATTGATTCCATACCGCCTGAACACATCGGCAGTCCTGTAATCCATTTCAACGATTTCCCGTGCCCTGGCAGCCGGATCAATTTCAATAAGGTTTAAAAACATGTTTATTCCTGCGGCATATTTCATGCCCGGTTTCCGGGTTTTACCGCTCAGTGAAATTACCCGGCTGGTTTTCCTGCCCGGCTGATCAAAATCAACTTATGCCCTGATAATTGTCAGGAAATCTCGTATTGCCTGCAGCTAGTTTTGACAATTCCAGGATAATAATATGAAGTCAGTTGAGATATCCGCGCCACCATCCACCACCTGTTATCACTGCGGGGAGACCTGTGTTTCCGGGAAGACCAGCCTTGACGGCAAACAATTCTGCTGCGAAGGATGTAAGATGGTCTATTCCATTCTCAATGAACATTCACTCTGTCATTATTATGACCTGAACCAGAATCCCGGTATCAACCAACGGATCGGGGTAAGAAAAGATAAGTTCGCTTTTCTTGACGATGCAGGCATTATTGCAAAACTGATCAGCTTTAAAGATGATACCCAGATGCGGATCAGTTTCCATCTTCCCCAGATCCATTGCAGCTCCTGTCTTTACCTGCTGGAACATCTGCCGAGGATACAGCCCGGCATCATTTCCGGCAAAGTAGACTTTGGACGTAAGCAGATCGATGTCATTTTCCGCAGCGATCAATGCAGCCTGCGCACTGTAGTGGAAACTCTCACCAGCATAGGTTATGAACCCTATATCAGCCTGAATGATATCAAACAAAAAAGACCTGCTGTAAACAAGAGCATGGTTTTCCGCCTGGGTGTTGCGGGTTTCTGTTTTGGGAATGTAATGCTCGCCAGCTTCCCTGAATATCTCGGTATAGAAGCAGGCGATCATGCATTGAGAAGCCTGTTCCGCTGGTTCAATTTTGCGCTTGCTATTCCTGTATTACTATATTCGGCTTTCCCTTTTTATGAATCTTCCTGGAAAAGCTTGCGGCATCGCTTTCTCAACATAGATGCTCCTATTGCACTTGCTATCATTATCACTTTTTCGCGAAGCGCTTATGAAGTGATCAGCGGCAGTGGTAGTGGTTATTTCGATTCCATGACCGGGATCGTTTTCTTTATGCTGGCAGGCCGGTTATTGCAGGACAAAACATACAAGCAATTATCCTTCGACCGTGATTATACTTCCTATTTCCCTATTGCAGTATCTGTTTTAAAAGAAGACAGGGAAACTCCTGTGATGCTGCCTGATATAAAACCGGGAGACACATTGGTTATCCATCATGGTGAGCTCATCCCGGCAGACAGTATTCTTACCAAAGGAAAAGCTTTTATCGATTACAGCTTTGTGACCGGCGAGGCTCTGCCCGTGCCGAGGGAAACAGGAGAACTATTATATGCAGGAGGACGGCAAACAGGTGAAAGACTGGAAGTGTTGGTAATAAAAGAAGTGGTGCAAAGCTATCTTACCCATCTTTGGAACCAGGAAAAGAAAGACCCTGTTGAAACAGATAAAGGATCATTCGTCCATTTTGTAAGCAGGTATTTTACTCTTACCCTGATCATTATTGCTACCATTACCGGCATATACTGGCAGATCAATGATCCTTCCAGGCTCTGGCCTGCTGTTACATCTGTTTTTATCATTGCCTGCCCCTGTGCTTTGTTATTGTCACACACTTTTACCAATGGAAATATTATCCGCATACTCGGGCGAAATGGTTTTTACCTGCGGAATGCCGGCGTGATCGAAAAGGTAGCTTCGGTCGATCATATTGTATTGGATAAAACAGGAACACTTACCGTTGCTGAAATACAGGATATCACTTATGAGGGCATCCCGCTGACTCGGAACATGCAACTACAGGTTGCAGCACTGGCAGCCTGTTCCACCCATCCGCTAAGCCGTGCATTGGCCAAACATTTCCCTTTACCCGGCAGGCCTGCTGTTTCAGATTTTCATGAATATCCGGGACAGGGAATTGAAGGCATCGTGGAAGGCAGGTATATCCGCCTTGGAGCACAAAGTTTTGCCGGCAAAGGCATGACCGTGGCCGCAGGTACAACCGTATTTCTTTCTGTCGATAATAAAATGACAGGCTATTTTCAATTCAATAATCATTACCGGGAAAACATAACAAAACTGCTAAGCAAACTTTCCCGTAAGCATCAGCTTTCGGTGTTGAGTGGCGACTCAAATGCGGAAGAAGAAAGACTGACAACCATGTTGCCGCGCCATTCACCCGTTCTTTTCCGGCAACAACCTGCAGATAAAGTAGAATATGTGCGCGCACTGCAGAAGAAGAGCGCTAAAGTGATGATGATCGGTGATGGCCTGAATGATGGAGCAGCTCTTCGGCAAAGTGATGTAGGCGTAGCTGTAGCAGAGCAGACCAATAATTTCACTCCATCCAGCGATGCGATCATTGATGGAAATAAATTGCCGCGCCTTTATCGTTTTATCCGGCTTTGCCGGGCCAACAAACAGATCATCGTAGCAAGTTTTGTGCTATCCATCCTGTATAATATCGCAGGCTTGTATTTCGCTGTGCAGGGAACTTTATCCCCGTTGATCGCAGCCATACTGATGCCGGCAAGCTCATTAAGCATTTTCCTGATCACATTTGGCAGCAGCAGTTTACTCGCTAAAAAGATGAGGCTTTAATCTTTGTCATGAACAACATGACAAAGATCATATTACCAACTGACTATCCTTATTAACAACTCCCCTCGCCCAAAATACTTTTACAGCATATAAGAAGAGTATGAGCGTCATCTTTATCCTGCTGATCGTGAGCGTTACCGTTGCCGGAGTTTTTCTTTTCGCCTTCCTCTGGGGAGTGCAGGACGGCCAGTTTGAGGATGATTATTCACCTGCCTCGAGGATCCTTTTTGATGACCCCGCTTTAACCCAAGAAAATAATAACAAGCGATAAATCTCCCTGGTTATGCAAATTGAGAAGTTTTACTATGACAACAAGATTGTAAAGGCATTCGGATTGGCCACCATCGTATTCGGCATCGTTGGTATGCTGGCAGGTTTATGGGCCGCCATCCAAATCTATTATCCTGCAAGCAGCCTCAATCTTGCCCCTACTACTTTTGGCCGCTTACGCCCGCTTCACACCAATGCCATCATTTTTGCTTTTGTGGGCAACGCATCGTTCGCCGGCATTTACTATTCACTGCAGCGTCTTTGTAAGGCAAGAATGTACAGCGACAAACTAAGCTGGATGCATTTCTGGGGATGGCAGGCTATTATTGCAGCAGCAGCCATCACCCTGCTGATGGGTAAAACAACCGGTAAAGAATATGCAGAACTGGAATGGCCTATAGATATTGCCATCACCATTGTGTGGGTAATATTCGGTATCAATATGCTTGGCACTATCATTAAAAGGCGTGAGAAGCATTTGTATGTTGCTATCTGGTTTTATATTGCCACCTGGGTTACCGTTGCCATGCTGCATATTGTTAACTCGATAGAGATCCCTGTTTCTTTTCTGAAAAGCTATAGCTGGTATGCAGGTGTGCAGGATGCGCTCGTGCAGTGGTGGTATGGCCACAATGCGGTGGCGTTCTTTCTTACCACACCTGTATTGGGATTGATGTATTATTTCCTTCCCAAAGCAGCTAACCGCCCGGTCTACTCTTACCGTCTTTCCATCATTCACTTCTGGGCACTCATCTTTATCTATATATGGGCGGGGCCGCACCACCTGCTTTATACAGCATTGCCTGATTGGGCACAATCATTAGGTGTCGTTTTCTCCGTAATGCTGATCGCTCCAAGTTGGGGAGGTATGCTGAATGGCCTGTTCACTTTACGCGGAGCATGGGATAAAGTAAAAGAAGATCCTGTATTGAAATTCATGGTAGTGGCGATCACCTGTTATGGTATGGCCACATTTGAAGGCCCTTTGCTGAGTTTGAAAAATGTAAATGCGATCTCCCACTTCAGCGACTGGACCATTGCACACGTTCATATCGGCGGGCTTGGCTGGAACGGGTTTCTTGCCTTTGCTATCCTTTATTATATGATCCCAAAAATGTGGGGTACTGATTTGTATTCAAAGAAACTCGCCACCAACCATTTCTGGCTGGGCACTATCGGCATCATTCTCTATGCCGTTCCCCTGTACTGGGCAGGTTTTGAACAAAGCCTGATGTGGAAATCCTTTACACCGGAAGGGCAACTGAAATTCCAGTTCATGGAAACAGTTAACAGTATCAAACCCATGTATATCACCCGCAGCATCGGCGGAGGCTTATACCTCGTAGGTGCATTAATGATGGTATACAATCTCTATAAAACAATGGCCAAAGGCAGCTTTGTTGCCAATGAAGCCGCTGAAGCCGCTCCGCTTGTAAAAGAAGTACATGCAAAAAAAGAATACTGGCACCGTGTTATTGAACGCAGGCCGGTGACCCTGCTGGTGCTGAGCCTTATCGTGGTAGCGATCGGGGGATTGATCGAGTTTGTTCCCACCTTCCTCGTTAAATCAAATGTGCCCACCATTGCAAGTGTCAAACCTTATACGCCGCTTGAACTACAGGGCCGTGATATCTATGTCCGCGAAGGTTGCTACACCTGCCACTCGCAGATGATCCGGCCGTTCCGTGATGAAGTATCAAGATATGGCGAGTATTCAAAAGCAGGTGAGTTTGTATATGACCACCCTTTCCAATGGGGCAGCAAACGCACCGGGCCTGATCTGGCCAGGGAAGGGAATAAATATCCTGATAGCTGGCACTACAATCACATGTATGACCCAAGATCAATGTCGCCGGGATCCATCATGCCGCAATATACCTGGCTGCTCGATAATGCACTTGACACTGCTTCAACACCAGCAAAGATCCGGGCTATGCGCACCATAGGCGTGCCCTACCCTGAAGGATATGACCTGCAGGCCAATAAAGACCTGATGCAACAGGCTAACAGCATTGCTGCCAATCTTAAAAAAGACAAGATCGAAACACCACCCAATGTGGAGATCGTAGCATTGATCGCTTATCTGCAAAGATTGGGAACGGATATAAAGGCTGAGCCTGAAAAAAATGTTACCACCACTATCACTACCAATAAATAAAGCTGACATGAAATTCATAAACTATCTCGAAAAAATAAGCGGAGTGGAAATACTTGGCCTCGTGTCGCTGGCTATCTTCTTCCTCTTCTTTACCATCATGCTGACCTGGGTTTTCAGAACGAATAAGCAAACATTGAAATCCATCAGCCAAATACCATTAGATAACTGAGAAAAGAATTAATATATGTTTTTGCTTTCAGCCAAACGGATCAAATTCTTAACAACATTCATTACTATTAGTCTGCTCCATTGTTACCAACCGGCCCTGGCCGCGGGTCCACCAGAGCCATCCATCTTCACCAACCCGATGGCCCTTGCACTATTACTGGTCATGGCTTTATTGCTGATCATAATTGGTGTATTGTCGGCCGTGTTGGTAGGAGCGGCTGATATAAAGATTGAGGAAAAGAAAAAAAACGGGGAGATCAAACAGAAGGTATTGCCCATGATAATGCTGGCTGTCTTATTAACCAGCAGCGGGCTTTTACAGGCGCAGGATGAAGCACCTGCTGAAAAAGTCAAAACTGTTTCCACTATTGCCGGACTTCAACCTTCTGTTTTCTACCTGATGAATGGAGTGATCCTGCTCGAGTTCCTGATCATTCTCACCCTGCTGGTCAATATCCGCATCCTGATCAAAAAGGAAAAGGAAAAACTTGCAGGTCTTTCACCGGAAGCCATCACCGAGATGAAACGGAATAAGATCTCCTGGTGGGGCAAGATGAACAAATTCAAACCGGCAAGCCAGGAAGCCGATCTTGTTATGGACCATGAATATGATGGCATCCGTGAATTGGACAACAGTCTTCCTCCATGGTGGTTATATGGATTCTATGCCACTATCCTGTTCGCTGTTATTTATCTATGGAGATACCATGTATCCCACACCGCTCCTTCCAGCATTGAAGAGTATACTGCTTCCGTTACCAAAGCACAACTCGAAACCCAGGAATATTTAAAGAAGAAAGGAGATGCAGTGGATGAAAATACAGTAGTGTACCTGCCTGGTGCGGATGACCTGGCAGAGGGAAAATCCATCTTCCAAAAATCCTGCGCCAGTTGCCATAAAGAATCCGGTGCCGGCGATGTTGGTCCCAACCTCACTGATGATTACTGGATGCACGGCAATGATATGAAAAGCGTGTTCAAAACAATCCGTTATGGTATCAATGCCATGCCTCAGTGGCAAAACACTTATTCCAATAAGCAGATCGCCCAGGTGGCCAGCTATGTGAAATCATTGCATGGCACCAACCCTGCTTCTCCAAAAGCACCGCAGGGAGCATTAATGAAAGAGGATGCACCGGCAACTGCTGATTCAACCAAAGCAACTGCTGATGTTAAACAATAAACATCCGCTACCCGATCATGGAAGAAAACATTCATAAAAAAAATACAGAGCCGACCGACTCGTTCCGCGACAGGTTGAGCACTATTGATGCGCAGGGTAAAAGAAAATGGGTGTATGCCCAAAAGCCTTCAGGCCGATATTACCGCGCCCGCACCATCGTCAGCCTGTTCTTCTTTGCCCTGTTCCTGGCCCTTCCATTTATAAAAGTAAATGGAAGGCCATTATTTCTTTTCAATATTCCTGAAGCGAAGTTTATCATTTTCGGAAAGATCTTCTGGCCGCAGGACTTTTTCATTTTCGGCCTGGCCATGGTAGCCTTTATCATATTCATCGTTTTGTTCACCGCCGCATTCGGCCGTTTATTTTGCGGATGGGTTTGTCCTCAAACGATATTCATGGAAATGCTGTTCCGAAAAATTGAATACTGGATTGAAGGAGATGCCGCGAAACAAAAAATGTTGAACAACGCATCATGGACAGGCAGTAAATGGAGGCGAAAAATATTAAAGCATGTCGTTTTTTTCCTGATTGCTTTTATTATCGCTAATTTTTTCTTATCCTATATCATCGGTATGGATGAATTGCTGAATATCATCCGTGAACCTATCAGTCAACATATCGGTGGCTTTTTCGCCATTGTTATTTTCTCTGGTGTATTCTATGCCGTTTATGCCTGGTTCCGTGAACAGGCATGTACGGTAGTATGTCCTTATGGCCGTCTGCAAAGCGTGTTGCTCGACAAGAACTCCATGGTAGTTGCCTACAATTACAAAAGAGGAGAACCAAGAGGGAAGTTCAAGAAGAATGCGACACTGTCTACAGCAGGCGATTGTATCGATTGTTTCCAATGCGTGAAAGTATGCCCCACCGGCATTGATATCCGCAACGGTATACAAATGGAATGCGTGGGTTGCACTGCCTGCATCGACGCCTGCGACAGGATGATGGATGCTATAAACAAACCCCGTGGTCTTATCAGCTATGCTTCAGAAAATGGCATTGCCAAAGGTGAAAAGATCCGGTATACAGGGCGGATGAAGTTCTACACCTTCCTGCTTTTTCTGCTGGCTGGCCTGCTCACGCTTTTATTGCTCAGCCGGAAAGATGTGGACGGCACGATCGTTCGTGCTCAGGGGCAGCTTTACCAGGAACGTGGCACCGACAGTCTTTCTAATTTATACACCATTAAAGTGGTGAATAAAACTTTGAAGGATATTCCGCTTACACTCCGGCTGATGTCGGCCCCAGGCCGCATCGTGGAAGCAGAAGGAAGAAGTGTGCTGGTGAAAAAAGAAGATCTTGGCAAAAGTTCTTTCTTCATCATACTTCCAAGAAGCTATATCAGCAAACGAAAACTATCACTGGATATTGGCCTTTATGAAGGCGATAAACTGATCACTGTTCTATCTACCAATTTCATGGGACCATTTACCAGGATATAAAACAAAAATTCAATAACATGAACTGGGGAAATAAATTGTTCATCACCTTTCTCGTTTTCGGCGCAGGCATGACCTATCTCGTATACCGGTCGATGCATACAGAATTTGAGCTGGTGGAAAAAGATTATTATAAAACCGAACTGGGCTATCAGCAGGTGATCGATGCCACAAAGCGCACACAAGCATTGCAGTCGCCCGTGCACTGGAAGCAAACAGACAGTGGACTGGAAATACAATTGCCCGCAGAAATGAGATCCAAAGAACTGAAAGGCGATATCTGGTTCTATTGTGCTTACAATTCAGTGCAGGACCGGAAACTGCCTTTACAGGTAAATGAAAATGCAGTACAACATTTTGCAGACAGCTTACTATTACCGGGCAGCTATACTGCCAAGATCAATTGGGAAGATAGCGGCGAAAAATATTATGCAGAAATCCCTATTTACATAAAATGAGTGCAGGAGCCATTATACCTGGCTTTTTATTAGGGTTGGCGGGAAGCCTGCATTGCATTGGCATGTGCGGGCCTTTAAGCCTGGCAATTCCTGTAGGTGGCGTTGATCCCAAAAGCAAAGCATTCATCCTTCTCTCCTACCAGGCCGGAAGGATCAGTACCTATGGTTTGATCGGCGCTTTGGCCGGCCTTGCAGGAACAGGTATTTTATCGGCCGGTTATCAGCAATCTGTTTCAATTGTAGCAGGGCTTGTAGTGCTTATTGCGGCCCTTGGTTATTTTGCAGGGAGAAGTGCAAAGCCCTTTTCATTTATGAAAGGTTTTTATCAGTTCATCAGTTCATTAATATTCCGTTTGCTGAAAACTGCCCGTCGCCCTGGTGGCGCCTTCCTTCTCGGCATGGCAAACGGGTTGCTTCCCTGTGGCATGGTATACATAGCAGCCATAGCGGCCATTTCATTGGGAAACGTTGTTGATTCAGTTTCATTTATGCTGCTGTTTGGTGCAGGCACATTGCCTGCAATGATGTTCGCAGCTTATGCGGTCCGCAGGCTTGGATGGCAGGGGAGAAAATGGTTAGGCAAATTGTCTCCTTATATTATTGCAGGCATGGGGCTATTGCTGATCATCCGCGGGCTTAACCTGGGAATCCCCTACCTGAGCCCGGAATTGACCCAAAATGATATTGAAAAGATATCCTGCCATTAAGAACGCCTCTCTTTATGATGTAAATCACTTCAGTGAAAAACCTGCATCACCCGATCCCCCTTCTGCAGTTTTTATATTTGTTTTAAAACTATAAAACATGAAAGCACTCGTATACCATGGCCCCGGCCAGAAATCATGGGAGGAAAAACCCAAACCGGTTTTACAACATCCAACCGATGCGATCGTAAAAATATACAAGACCACTATCTGTGGCACCGATCTTCATATATTGAAAGGAGATGTTGCAACCGTTACTGATGGACGCACCCTTGGCCACGAAGGGGTTGGCATAATTGAAGAAACAGGCTCTTCCGTAAGCAATTTCAAAAAAGGGGATCATGTATTGATCTCCTGCATCACTTCCTGCGGTAAATGTGCTTACTGCAGGAAAGGCATGTATTCACATTGTGAAGATGGCGGTTGGATACTGGGTAATATGATAGACGGCACACAGGCGGAATACGTACGCATCCCGCATGCAGATACAAGCCTGTACCTGGTTCCTCCGGGCATGGATGAAGAAGCACTGGTGATGCTGAGCGATATCCTTCCAACAGGATTTGAATGCGGCGTATTGAACGGGAAGGTTCAACCAGGCGATACTATTGCTATTGTAGGTGCCGGGCCAATCGGTCTTGCAGCATTGCTTACCGCACAGTTTTATTCACCGGCCAGTATTATTATGATCGACCCCGATGAAAACCGGTTGGCTGTTGCCAAAAAATTCGGGGCCACCCATCTGATCAATAATGCCAGTTCAAATGCAACAAACAGTATCAATCAACTTACCAACGGTGTAGGCGTGGATGTTGCTATTGAAGCAGTAGGCATACCGGCTACCTTCGGGCTTTGCCAGGAGATCATTGCTCCGGGAGGAAGGATCGCGAATATCGGCGTGCATGGCAAAAGCGCAGAGATCCATCTTGAAACACTATGGTCCAAAAACATTACCATCACTACAAGACTGGTAGATACTGTAACCACATCCATGTTGCTGAAAACCGTGCAGTCAGCAAAGCTCAAACCGGAGCAACTGATCACACACCGCTTCAAATTATCCGAGATCATGGCGGCGTATGATACTTTTTCTCATGCAGCAGAAAGCAAATCGCTCAAAGTGATCATGAGCAATGAGTGATCAATCAATGCGGAAGCCGTTCCCTTAAGAATCCATAGGTCCAGGTACCGGCAATAGCACTTAATACTACTATTGCAACAACAGTGAAACCTGTACCTATCTGGGCAAACAATGGTCCGGGGCAGGCTCCGGTAAGTGCCCAGCCTGTTCCAAACAACAATCCTCCGTATATCTGCCCCTTATTGAACTTCTTGGGGTGAAAAACGATTGGCTCACCATAGATCGTTCTGATACGGAAACGTTTGATGAGCCATACGGAAACAACGCCGGTAATAACAGCTGAACCGATCACTCCGTACATGTGAAAACTTTGCAACCGGAACATCTCCTGGATACGGTACCATGAAACGATCTCTGCTTTTACAAAGATTATGCCCAGCAACATGCCTGCCACAAGATATTTCAGGTTGTGCCACCAGGGATGATGCTGCTTTGATTCATTCACACATATCGTGTCCAGCGAACGCACTTCAAAGTCGAGTGGTTCCTGTGCAGAAGATCCTGCTGCCTGTGGTTTATTTTTAGTTAAGGACGAACTCATGCTAAATGATTATAACTGTAAAATGAGAGGAAGAATAAGATTGGCTGTTAAGAAACCGCCGATCATGAACATAATAGTTGCTATAAGTGAAGGCCATTGCAAAGTGCTCAGCCCCATAATAGCATGGCCAGAAGTGCAGCCACCTGCATAGCGGGTTCCAAAACCTACCAGGAAACCACCTCCTATCAGCAGGACGAGCCCGCGTAAACTGAACAAACTGCTCCAGGAAAACAGTTCAGCCGGCATCAATCCTCCTTTTGTGGAGATACCATAACCGGCAAGTTCGCTGGTCAGGCCCGGATCAACGATCACAGGAGCGGGATTGGCCAGCCATTTGGATACAAGCATAGCACCCAGGAATATGCCTCCGGTAAAGAAAAGATTCCAGGCTTCCTTTTTCCAGTCGTATTGAAAAAAAGAAATGCCTGCAGGAAAACAAGCGGCACAAACATGCCGCAGGTTAGCGGAAATACCAAAATGCTTATTGCCCAATAGCAGCAATAGCGGGACCGTCAAACCAATAAGTGGCCCTGCTATGTACCAGGGCCATGGATGTTTCAAAAAATCTATCATAACTGAGTTTATAAAAGAGTGGTTGGACAAACATATTCTGTTATCCTGAAACGATCTGTTTCTTTCAGCGCTTTAAACCCACCCTGCACATCCACCAGGTTTTCATAACCGCGTGCACGAAGGATAGATGTAAAGATCATTGACCGGTAACCTCCGGCACAATGAACATACGCTTTTTTATTTCTATCAATGGAGGGCATTATTTCATTGATAAAATCCAATGGAGCATTCACCGCATCAATTACATGCTCACTCATATACTCGCTCCTTTTTCTTACATCGATGATCTGAACAGAAGGATCGGCCTGCATGATATCAGCCAATGCTGCGGCACTGATACTTTTTATACTATCCACCTCTTTACCAGCCTGCAGCCATGCATCCATCCCTCCTTCCAGGTAACCTAATACATTGTCATACCCTACACGACTAAGACGGGTAACGGTCTCTTCTTCGCTTCCTTTATCTGCAACCAGCAATACTGGCTGGCGTATATCAGTGATCAGCGTTCCAACCCATGGGGCAAAAGAACCTGCAAGCCCGATGTTGATCGAATTGGGAATGAAAGCTTTTGCAAATACCTGGGCAGCCCTCACATCAAGGATCAGGGCATCATGCTCATTTGCCATTGCTTCAAAGGCATCCGGGTCCAATCCATGTAGCCCGCGAAGCAATACCTTATCTATACTTTCATAACCATGGATATTCATCAGCACGTTGGAAGGAAAGTAAGCAGGTGGTGCCACCAACCCTTCTGTTACTTCTTTTATAAATTCATCACGGCCCAGGTCCGGGCGCAATGCATAGTTTACCTGTTTCTGGTGCCCCAAAGTATCGGTAGTTTCCCGGCTCATGTTTTTGCCACAGGCACTTCCGGCGCCATGTGCAGGATAAACAATGATATCATCTGGAAGAGGCATGATCTTTTCTCTCAGTGAATCATAAAGATAACCAGCCAGTTTATCCTGGGTGAGTTCAGCATTCACTTTTTGCGCAAGATCAGGCCGGCCAACATCTCCGATAAAAAGAGTGTCGCCGCTGAACAATGCCGTTTCTTTCCCATTTTCATCCAGCAAAAGATAACAAGAGCTTTCCATGGTATGGCCTGGCGTATGGATCACACGGATCCTGAGTTTTCCTAATTTCAACTCCTCCTGGTCCCAGGCAGGATAAAAATCAAAAGCAGGTTCAGCCATTGGGCCATACACAATCTTTGCCCCGGTTTTTTTTGCCAGGTCAAGATGGCCTGATACAAAGTCTGCGTGAAAATGTGTTTCAAGCACGTATTTGATCTTGGCTCCATTGTCCTCCGCCTTTTTTATATAAGGCGCTACTTCCCGAAGCGGGTCCACTATGGCAGCTTCTCCATCGCTTTCAATATAATAGGCTCCCTGGGCCAAACATCCGGTATAGATCTGTTCAATTTTCATATTACTTGTTTTAGGCTTCAAAGTTCCGTTTACCGATCTGCATCATCTATGACATTTGTCACTTAAGGATCACTATTTTGTCAGCTCCGCCAACAGGATATAAATTCCCATGGCCAACACAAACCATCCAAACCCTTTTTTCAATTTCCATGAAGGAATAAACCGGCTTAGATACATACCGGTAACCAGGCCGGAAAAAGCGATGGTAACGATCCTGATCAATAACCACCAGTCAAACTCAAAATAGCCGAGATCGGATACGACGCCAAAGAAAGAATTAAGCGTGATGATCAGGAGCGATGTACCTACAGCCACTTTCATCGGCAGCCGGGCAAAAAAGACCAGGGCAGGAATAAGCAGGAAACCGCCACCCGCTCCCAATACGCCTGTCACCAATCCTACTGCCATTCCATAAACAACCAACCACAGCGGATTCTTTTTATCAGCATCCTGCTGCACCGTTTGCCTTTTACTGAAGATCATTGCAGTTGCCGCAGTAATCATTAGTAATGCAAACAGTACCATTGTTGCCAAACTGGTGCTTACCTGAAACCCATCGATCATGAAAAGCACAGCCGGCAAACGGGGGATCAGGAAGTGCCTGGTAAGGAAAACTGTAGCGATAGAAGATGAACCAAATAAAAAACCAACCCGCAGGTTCACCAGCTTCTGCTTATAATGTCCTATAAATCCAAACAGGCTGACAGCCCCTACTACAAATAATGAATAAGAAGTAGCCAGCAAAGGAGATATCCGAAAAAGATAAACCAGCACCGGCATTGTAAGAATAGAGCCACCGCCGCCGATCAGTCCCAGCGAGAGCCCTATCAATAAGCTTGCAGCATATCCCATTATTTCCATAATAAAAATTATGCTGCAAGTTGCAAAGTGTGTCCGGCCCGGACAGTGATTTTGATCACTTAGCGGAAGGATCGTCTTTTATCCATTCAAAGGAGTTACGATGAATGATGATCCAGCCATTCTTTTCCATTCTTTTCATTAGGCGGCTTATCACTTCTCTTGAAGAATTGAGATCAGTGGCAATATCCTGGTGGGTCAGGCGTACATGCTTTCCCAATTGTTTAACCTGCTTTTTCAGGTAAAACTCCAGTCTTTCATCCATATTCTTAAAAGCGATCTCACTGACAGTATTAAGCAATTCGCTGTATCTCGAACGGTAGGAATTGGTCACGAAATAGTGCCAGCTTTTGTATTTACTCATCCATTTATCCATATAAGAAAGCGGGATAAGCAGAACAGTCGCGTCAGTTAATGCACTTGCCAGCACATTGCTGGTTTCCTGCCTGTAACTGCATACCATCGATACTGCACATGCTTGCCCAGGTTCAATATGATACATGAAAAACTCACCGCCATCTTCATCTTCCTGGTAAAGCTTGACCACCCCTTCCAACACGAGTATCGCTGAACGGATCACCTGCCCTTTCCGAAGTACGATGCTGCCGGCAGGTATTTCTTTAACAACACCTGCTTTTTCCATTTCTTCGTACAATTCAGGTTCCAGACCCGGGAATAAACCAGCTAACTGTTCAGTGCTCATATAATTGTCTTTGTAAACAAACAAAAATATAACCAGGTATATTATCCAGTGTAACTTTTGTTACATACTGCAGGAATACGGAATTCATTCTGGAAGTTTTCATTGGTCTCTGGAATTATTTTGATGTGATAATACGATAGGTATGTCCTTTGACAGTATTAAAGGAAAGCACGTAACTGTCACCGGTTTTTTGCGGATACGTTTTTTGCCCCTGGATGGTGAAAGGACGATCACACTTCACCCTGCATACTCCACCGGCAACAGCAGTGATGATTGCGCCAGCCAGGTGATGATCTTTCCAATCGATATTCACCCCAAATCCTCCCCTTGCCTTTAATCCTTTTACAGATCCCTCTTTCCATGCAGAAGGAAGCGCAGGAAGTAAATGTATTTCTCCCAAATGACTTTGCAGCAGCATCTCTGCCATACCTGCTGTGCCGGCAAAATTTCCATCTATCTGGAATGGAGGATGAGCATCAAAAAAATTGGGATAAGTGCCACCACCGCCTTTACCGTCAGCACCGGAATAATGCAGCAGGTTCCTGATCAGCTTATAGGCATGATCTCCGTCGAGTAGTCGCGCCCACCAGTTGATCTTCCAGCCACGGCTCCAACCTGTACCTTCATCACCACGTATCTCCAACGTTTTCTTTGCAGCATTGAAAAATACGGGCGTTTGCGCTGGCGATATCTGCCGGCCGGGAAACAATCCAAACAAATGTGATGCATGCCTGTGTTTGGGGTCCACTTCCTTGAATTCTTTATACCACTCAAGCAGTTCACCCTGGCTGCCGGTATGCATCGGGTATAGTTTAGTCCTGGTCGCTACCAACTGGTCCCTGAATTCAGTATCAAGGCTCAACGCTTGTGATGCCTCAATCACGTTAGTAAATAGATCCCAGATGATCGACATGTCCATTGTTGAAGCAACCGATACCGATTGTCCTTTTCCATTCTTATCGAAGAATTCATTTTCCGGCGAAGTGGATGGAGCTGTCACCCAATAACCGGAGGCATCATCTTTTACCAGCCAATCGAGTGTAAACAAGGCAGCTTCTTTCATAACAGGATATGCCTGTGATAAAAACGTCTGGTCTTTTGTAAAAGCATAATGTTCCCATAAATGCTGGCAAAGCCAGTTGCCTCCCATATACCAGTTAGCCCAAACAGGATCGCCGTTGCCTACATCACCTACCGGGTTGGAGCAAGCCCATATATCGGAATTGTGATGGGCCACCCAACCCTTAGCCCTGTAGAATTCATTGGCGGTATTCTTTCCTGTCACGGAAAGGTTTTTGATAAAATCAAGTAAGGGCTGATGCATTTCTGACAGGTTGGTCACTTCAACCGGCCAGTAATTCATTTGTGTATTGATATTAATGGTATAGTTGGAACTCCAGGGCGCTCTCAATTCTTTATTCCATAACCCTTGCAGGTTAGCTGGTGGCCCACCCGGCCTTGAAGATGAGATAAGCAGATAACGGCCATACTGGAAGTATAATGTTTCCAGGGCAGGATCATAAGCTCCATTGGAATAAGCCAGTAAACGTTCGTCTGACGGAAGGCTTACAGACTTATTAACGGCACTTGTATCTTTCAGCGTGAATGATACCCGGTTAAAATACTGCTGATAGTCCGCTGTATGCTCTTTCAATAAGGAGCTGTACGTTCTCTTCACAGCTTCAGCGATGATGGAAGCGGCAATGGATTTCTCATCTTTTCCGTCTTTATCAGGGCACTTATCAAATCCGTTAAAGCTGGTTGCCATGGCAACATATAAAACAAGCTCAGTTGCATTCTGCACATGAAGACCTGAAGAATCGCCTGTTATCTTTCCATCATTGGCTATTGCTTTGATACGACACTGGAAGCGCATGCCATTGCATCCTGAAGTATCTTCATAGATCACATGTTCCCTGTC
This sequence comes from Chitinophagaceae bacterium, assembly GCA_051954695.1. Taxonomy (GTDB): domain Bacteria; phylum Bacteroidota; class Bacteroidia; order Chitinophagales; family Chitinophagaceae; genus Terrimonas_A. The sequence goes on along the minus strand of JBQCHL010000018.1, from coordinate 160,172 downwards.
TTTGGGATTATAATAGCTCGGATCAACATGAGCAGGCGCCTTTCCACTTATTGCAAGTTCATTGCTGTTATCGACCGATAAGTGATAACGCAACTGGCTTTGAGCGGCTACTTCCAGGTTCAAAGCGCCTTTACGACTGGATACAAGTCGTATGACCATTACATTGGAAGGGGCAGAGCAGAAGACTTCCCTTGTATAAGTAATACCGTCAACACTAAACCGCGTAGTGGCGACAGCTTTTTGCAGATCAAGATCACGATAGTAACCGGAAACGTTTTTATTGCTCAGCAGTTGTCTGATCAGGATATCACCGACAGGCATGTATGATTCGGTGAACAGCCCCTGCATCTTTCTTGTCAACTGATCAGCTTTCTCATAATCTTCTTCTTTCAACAAAGCTTCCCTTATCTGTGGAAGATAGGTATATGCTGTTGGATTGATGTTCCTTTTAACCGGCCCTCCGCTGTAAAGCGTGCTTTCATTCAACTGGATCAACTCTTCTTCCACTCCGCCAAAAACCATTCCCCCAATACGTCCATTCCCAACAGGCAGGGCTTCTACCCATTTGGAAGCGGGTTTGTCATACCACAAGCGCAAAGGCTGGGATACACCGGCATAACCAGGCAGAAGCAAACAAAGCAACCATATACCATGAATAAAATAATTGACCGCTTTCCTGTTATTATTCATTTCAATTTTCATGCAGGTAAAATAATGATGAATGAGTAAAGCCGGGAAAGAACTTTTTGATGGCCCGGAACGGCATGACAAAAAAAAGAAAAAAAAATTTGGATTGTAAAAAAATGGCCCTAACTTTCCGTTAGTAAAACGTTATACTCAAACGTTTCACTAAGCCATATCGAAGTCATTACCAAAACGATTGTTATGTCAACAGTTCATTTCATTCCCGGTTTTGACCAGGCCTGTTTTTTCTCCTTACCTGGTACAAACCGACACCGGTTAAAACATCGCAGCTTTTTAGTTTCTCCCTCGACCGTATCATAAGAGAAAGCAACCTTTCCTACAGAAATCATTATTCCTTTCCTGTCTATTCACACGGGTAACAATTGCCCGCGCGCCCTGGCTTGCCCTTACCGGTCAGCGGTTCTTTAACCGCCTTGCCAGGTTAAAAAACATCTTTCATCCAAACTGACGATTGTCGTATGAAAAGTAAAATCTGTTTGCTTCTATTAATGATCTTCCCCTTCCTCGGTGTATGGGCACAAAACCGCACCGTTACGGGAAAAGTAACTTCTACCGGCGGAACATCCCTTCCCGGTGTAACAGTTACACAAAAAGGAACGAGCAATGCTACTGTCACCAACGAACAGGGCAGCTACTCCATCTCCTTACCTGCCGGTACTGCTGTACTGGTTTTTAGTTCAGTCAACTTCAGGGCTGAAGAAGTCAATGTCGGCGATCAGTCTGTGATCAATGTATCACTGGCTGATACTGCTACCGTTCTCAGTGATGTGGTAGTGATCGGTTATGGCAACCAGAACAGGAAACAACTGACAAGTGCCATTACCACCGTCAAACCCGACGAATTCAACCGCGGCGCTATTGTTGATCCTGCACAATTGCTGCAGGGCAAGGTTGCAGGGCTTAACATAACAGCCAGCGGCAATCCCAATGCTCCTGCTGCTGTGATCCTTCGCGGTGCATCCACCCTCAACAGCTCGCAATCTCCTTTCTATGTGATCGATGGTGTTCCCGGTGCAGATATTTCGATTCTCGCCCCGGATGATATCGCCACTTTCGACGTATTGAAAGATGCTGCCGCCACTGCCATCTATGGTAATCGCGCTGCCAACGGCGTGATCATGGTCACTACTAAAAAAGGAAGAAAAGGACAGGCTACTATTTCTTACTCCGGTTATGTGGGTCTTGAAAAAGTTTCCAAACGGCTTGAAATGATGAACTCTGATCAGCTCAGGAATCTTCTGACGGCCAATGGACAGGCCTTCACTCCTGCTGACGATAAAGGCGCCAATACTGATTGGCAGAAAGAAGTGCAGCGCGAGTCGGCTGTATCACACAATCAGAATCTTTCCATCAGCGGCGGATCAGACAAGACCATTTATAATGCCAGCATCAACTATGCGAAGAAAGAAGGCATCATGCGCTTCAGTGATCTGGAAAAAGTGATCGTGCGCCTTGCATTGGAGCAATATGCAATTAATGATAAGGTGAAGTTCAGCCTCATGCTTAACAACTCCCATGCCGTTGCCAATAATGTCCCTTACCTCAATACAGTGCTGACACAAATGATCCGCTATCTGCCTGTATCGCCTATAAAAAATGATGACGGCACTTATTTTGAAAACTTTGCCACAGTGAATTCCTATAATCCTGTTGCTATGATTGAGCAATCACAGGATAATACCAAGACCAATAACCTGATCGGCAGTTTCAATACCAATGTCAAACTTCCCTGGGGATTGACCTATGACCTGAATATTTCTTACCAGAATTCCAATATGCTCCATGGAGAATATTACAATTCGTATTTCTCTAAGTACAGTGCTCTTGCGAATTTCGGGACCAACGGGCTTGCATTGAGGAACTCTTACCAGAATACAGCGAAAGTGCTTGAAACGTTCTTCACCTGGAATAAACGCTTTGGCGAACACAATATCAATGCAGTGCTTGGTTATTCCTGGCAGCAAAATATCATTGGTGAAGGTTTCCAGACCACCAGCACCAATTTCCCTTCAGACAATTTAGGTTATAACAATCTCGCCTTAAGTAATCCCTATGCGATCGCTCCCTTCCGTGTTAATTTCGGGGCTGATGGTATTTACCAGGAAGTGCGGTTGATCTCCGATTTCGCCCGGGTGAATTATAGCTTTAAAAATAAATACATGCTGCAGGCTTCTGTGCGCAGAGACGGCAGTTCTGTATTTGGCGCCAACAATAAATGGGGTTATTTCCCTTCCGTTGGTGCTTCATGGAGACTGATCCAGGAAAATTTCATGGCTGATCAGTCTTTGTTCTCTGATCTTAAACTGAGAGCCAGCTATGGTGTAACAGGTAATTCAACCGGCTTTAATGCTTACACTGCCCAGATCATGTCGGGCAGCCTGGGCACTTTCTACAACAACGGTACACAACTCGCAGCTTATGGCCCCATCCAGGGAGACAATCCTGACCTGGAATGGGAAAGGACCAGCATGACCAATATCGGTTTGGACTTCTCTTTATGGAAAGGAAAACTCAGCGGTACGCTTGAAGTGTATGACAAGAATACCAAAGGCATGATCTATGCTTATAATGTTAACCCTGCGCTTATTCCTACAGGACGCATCACTGCCAACGGAGGAAGTATGAACAATAAAGGCATCGAGTTGAGCCTGAGCGCAAGCCCTGTTAACACCAGCCGTTTCAAATGGACTACCAGCATCAACCTCGCACACAACCGTAATGAGATCACCAGTCTTACCAATCCATTATTCGCAGGTGGCGACTCTGTTCGCATTACCGGCCCCAATGGACAGGGTCAAACAGGAAGCACTATCCAGATCCTGAAATCAGGCAAACCACTGGGGCAGTTCTTCACACTGGAATATGCAGGCAAAAATGAAAATGGTATTTCACAGTATTATAATCAGAAAGGCGTGCTTACTATCACTCCGCTGATCGGTACAGATTACAGATACCTCGGAAGTCCGCAACCCAAACTCCTGGCAGGATGGTCCAACTCCTTCCGCTATGGCAATTTTGATCTGAACTTCTTTTTGAGAGGAAGCTTTGGCAACAAGATCTTTAATGCGACCCGTGCAGACCTCTTCCGCCCAAGCACCGCACAATACAGCAATATCCTCAGCGACGCGGCAGGAGAACCGATCACGGATGTTAACGTGTTCAAATACTCTTCACGCTTTATTGAAAGCGGCAACTATGTACGCCTTGACAATGCAACGCTGGCTTATAATTTCCGCGGGCTTGGTCAGTATATTAAATCACTGCGTGTATATGTTTCCGGCAACAACCTGTTCGTGATCACCAACTACACTGGTATCGATCCTGAGATCAGCCAGGGAGGCCTGGCACCAGGTTATGACAATAACAATTTCTATCCACGCACACGGACTTTTCTTCTCGGCGTGAACGTGTCGTTCTAAACTAATTACTGCGAACAAATTTTTGTGTATGAAAAAAATCATGAACTATATAGTGGCACCCACGCTCCTGTTGAGCGCAATGGCTTCCTGCCACAAGGTAGAAGTTCCTATTACCACGGAACTGACACCAAATGTTTTTCCTCAGAACGAAGCCCAGTATGTACAGGCTATGGGACCTGCTTACACTGCATTAAGGCATGACTTTGCGATCTCCTACTGGTTTGAGCAAACATTAAGTAGTGATGAAGCGATCATGCCTGCGCGTGGTGGCAACTGGTTCGACAACCAGAACTACCGTATGCTGCATTATCATGACTGGACAAGGGACCATGGTTTCACCGGAGCAAGCTGGAGCTATTTATCAAGACTGATCGGCACCAGCAACCAGGCTATATCCATCCTGAGGCAAACCATGCCGGAAGGCGCTTCCAAAGCAGCCAACCTGAGTGAATTGAAAACGGTAAGGGCTTTAGGCTATTTCATGATGATGGACCTGTTTGGCAATTTACCGCTCGATACCGTGTATGGCGATTTCAAACCAAGGGCAAATGTACCACGCACAGAGGTTTTCAACTTTATTGAAAGCGAAGTGAAATCAGCCCTTCCCTACCTTAGCCCTGTTGTTGGAACAGCTACCTATGGCCGCGCCAATAAATACATGGCTTTTGCATTGCTGGCTAAAATGTATGTGAATGCTGAATATTATACCGGCACAGCCCGCTACAATGATTGCATAGCCGCCTGCGACAGTATTATCCAATCAGGCAGGTATAACCTGGAACCCAGGAGCAGCTACCTGCGCATGTTCTATCCCAACAATGGCCCGCAGATGAAGGAATTCATTTTTACTATTCCTTACGATCCTTCTGCGTTACCAGCACCAGGCACAAACGGTATGATGTATCGTGCGCGGTATGATATACCAAGATCGATGAGAAAGAAATACTCATTGCCTTATACTACTGAAGGACCCGAGAGCACACTTCCTGAATTCTATGCGCACTTTGATGACCCCAATGATGTCCGCAATGGTCAATGGCTTACGGGTCTGCAATATTATCATGATGGAACGCCTGTGATCGTGACCACTACGAAGAAAGGATATGATCAAACTTATACTGGTGCAGACGGTTCTGCTCCTTACAGCTTTCATGTAAACCTCACCCCGGATATTGTGTTGCGCCAAAGCGTAGCCACCTTCGATGTGGGCAATGACGAGATCGGATGGAATATGGGATACCGGAACAATAAATTCTACCCCGACAGCACTTCCATTTCCCGGAACCAGAATAACGATATGCCCATCTTCCGGTTTTCAGATATCATATTGATGAAATCGGAAGCCATTCTTCGCGGTGGCACTCCCACACTTGGGCATACTGCATTATCACTCGCCAATATGCTGCGTGCTGAACGGACAACTTCTGCCCCGCTTTCATCCGTAACTCTGGACTATCTGTATGCAGAAAGAGCGCGTGAGTTTGTTTCAGAAACATGGCACCGCAACGACATGATCCGCTTTGGAAAATATGAAGGATCATGGGGATTCAAAACCAATGCAGAACCTTATCGCAGGATATTCCCGATCCCGACAAGTGCTTTTGTATTGAATCCATTGCTGGTCCAAAACGAAGGCTATCAATAACCCTCGACATTTCATCAAATGATCTGATAAAAACGTAATACTCTTTATATGAAAAATATTAACCGTAATGAATTCCTGAAAACATCCATGAAAGCCGGTGCCTTCGTCGCACTCGCCCAATTTGGAAGCCCCTTTCTCTCAGCCGCCCAAAACAACCAGGGCAGTATTGATACAGATTTCATGAACAACCTTATTGCAGCCAATGATGAGAAAGTAAGCGCTATTCTCCAGACGCAGAAAGTAGGTACTGGCCGGGCATTGGGTTATGAGTTTGCTTACCTGGCCTCAGCTTACTCAAGCCCATCATCCAAATATTATCATGATGCAAGGCTGGCTGCACCATTGGAAAGGCTTACAACAACCATGCTGGAGCACCAATCGGAAGATGGCACTTTGAATGCCGGCAATCTTGAATCTCCTCCGGATACAGCTTTCATGATGGAGTCTCTCACAGCAGGCGCTTATATCCTGGCAAAGGATAATTCACCCGCCATGAGCAAGATCAACAGTGAAGTAAAAAAGTTTATCCGCAAAGCCGGTGAAGCTTTAATTACCGGTGGTGTGCACACGCCCAACCATCGCTTTGCCGTGTGTGGGGTGCTGGCAAGACTGAATGAATTATATCCCGACAAGCGTTATCTCAATCGTATTGATGACTGGCTGGGCGAAGGCATATTCCAGGACAAGGATGGTCATTATCCCGAGAGAAGCCAGAACTATGCAAATGTGGAGAACAATTCCATGATCACGCTGGGACGCCTGCTCAATAAACCGGCCATGTTTGATTATGCAAAGAAGAACCTTGAAATGGCCTATTATTATATGGACCCCGATGGCAACCTCGCTGTTAACGACTCGCGCCGCCAGGACCAATGGTCATCCAAAAACATCATGGCATTCTACCTGCATTACCGCTATCTGGCCATCAAACTTAACAATGGCATGTTTGCTGCCGTTGCCCGCTTTATAGAAACGCTGCCGGGCTTCGACAAAGAAATCGTAGGCAACACGATCTATGATTTCCTGGAAAATCCGGTATTGCAGCAGCAACTGCCAGCATCAGCTGCATTGCCGCTTAGCTTTGAAAAATTGTTCACCACTTCCAGTTTGCTCCGCATCCGCCGCAATGATACAACTACAACTTTCTTTGGAGGGCCAGACCTTCCTACCATCATTGCATCGGGCCGTTCCAATAGCCCTAACTTCTTTGCGTACCGCAAAGGAAAAGCCATTCTCAAATATATGCGTCTCTCTTCCTCATTCTTCAGCATGGGTTATTTCTATAGCGATGGAATGAAAAAAGAAGGCAACAAGTATGTGCTTTACCGGAAACTTTCAGCGCCATATTATCAGCCATTACCAAAGGATAAACGCAAGAAAGACGGAGACTATGCTTTATCGCCCAGCATCGATGACCGCTTCTGGAACAAGATGGATTTCTCCAATCGTCCTGTAAGCAATGTGAAAACGCTGGAGACAAAAGTGACCCTCACTGAAAACAATGGAAGCGATCAACTTGACTTTGAAGTAACAGGCCCCGAAGGTGTATCCGTTACCATCGAGTTGTGTTTCAATGAAGGTGGCAAACTCAATGGAGTAACTGCAGGCGAAAATGAGAACAGCTTTCTTACCAGTGGTGAAGGCAGCTATGAGTTCGGTGGCGATAAAATCAATTTTGGCCCAGGCACCGGCAATGTGAGGATGATCCGCGGACTTGAAGGTGAACGCTATAGCACGCACTTCGGCAGCTTGCGTACGAAAGGCATGTATGTTTACCTCACAGGTAACACGCCATTTAAGCACACATTGAAATTCAGTTAAGTTTTAAAACCCGATCCTGTTATTTTATCAATTTGAAATGAATAGAAAACTGATCCCGGGTTGTTTATTACTTGCCGGATTTATTTCCTGCAACACAAACAACAGCCCAACAAATACGATAACCGTTACCAACGCTTCCGCCGTGTCATTGAATGATAAGCCAGTTATCATCAACCGGCAAACGCTTGCGAATATTTCACAGGAAAACCGGTTTCCGCTGGTAACTACCAGTGCCGGCGACACTATAGCAGCACAGTTGGATGATATTGACCGCGACGGAAAATGGGACCAACTGTTCTTTGTCGCAGATTTCAAACCTGAGGAGGAAAGGAAATTTCAATTGAGCTGGGCCGATGCTCCCATCAAGCTTGATGCACGAAGTCATATACGCTTTGGTGTCCGTCAAACCATGGATAGCCGTGTTGAGCCTGCCATCAGCGATACATTCTATGCAGATCAATTGCCTGGCGTGATCGGATACCAGCATTATCAAACTGATGGCCCTACCTGGGAAAATGATAAGGTAGGTTTCAGACTTTATCTCGATGGAAGGAATTCGATCGATGTTTTTGGTAAAAAGGTTTCATACATAACATCAGACAGTATTGGCATTGGAAAAGATGGCCATACAGAAAACAACTACAGCGATATGAAAGACTGGGGCACCGATATCCTCGCTGTAGGTAATTCTGTTGGTATTGGCGGCGTGTCATTACTGATAAAAGACAGTCTTGCCCGGTTGGGTGTAACGGAACAGGATTCCTTAAACAATGTAGACACCACCATCTTCAATGTGGTTTCCAATGGTCCTGTTCACTCGCTGATGGAATTTGATTACCGCAACTGGAAGGTGCTTAACCGGGATTATTATGCAACAATGAATACCAGCATATGGCCGGGAATGTATGCTTTTCAGAATACCGTCAGCCTGCAAAATCTCACTGGCGACGAAACACTGGTGGTCGGTCTCGTTAATTCCAATACCACCAAGCCATTGAAAGAGATTTTCATCAACGATAAATGGGTCGCCTTGCTCACACACGATCAGCAATCGGTCAATAAAACCTGGTGGTTGGGCCTGGCGCTTATTTTACCAAGAGAAGATTATCTCGGTTATATGGAAGCACCCAAACAGGGAAAGCTTTCCACTACATTTCTTGCAAAGCTGAAAATAAAGAATAACCAGCCTGTTACCTATTACGCCGTGACAGCCTGGGAACTCAGCAATGAGCAGTTTAAGGACGAAGCATATTTTACCGACTATGTACATAACCTGGCGGAGCAGTTGGCTGCCGGATTAAAGATCACTGTGAATTAAAACAACGGAACAATGAAACGATACCGATCTCCTATTACGTTAACGATCACTTTGATTGCTGTGCTGTTCACTTCTTTATCCATCAGCGCACAATCCAATAAAGACCAGAAGGATGGCAATACCCCTTTGCACATGCTTCAGCCTGATTATCCTACCCAATATGGAAAGACCACGCTGGCAGATATAAAACAGGTGCTTGACAGGGTACATCAGTATCTCGAAGAAACAACACCCGCTAAGCTGGTTGACAAAGAAAGCGGCGCCGAGATCACCGACTATAAAAACCCGGGGACAAATGCTATTTTTCAGAAAGGCGATTACCGGCTTATCAGCTATGAATGGGGTGTTACGTATGCCGGCATGTTGCTTTCAGGCCAGGTAACCGGTGATCCCAAGTTCACCGGTTATACAGCGAAACGCCTGCAGCTGATCGCCGATATCGTTCCGTATTATCAAACACAATCCAAAAAAGATCTTTCACTTGTATCACCTGTTCAATCAGTCATTCACCCGCATGCATTAGATGATGCCGGTGCCATGTGTGCTGCTATGATCAAATCGATCAGTGCAGGTATAAAAATCAATACACGGCCGATAATCGATAATTATATCAATTATATCACTGCAAAAGAATACCGCCTGAAAGACGGGACGCTCGCGCGCAACAGGCCATTCCCCAATACACTCTGGCTGGATGATCTTTTCATGAGCGTGCCTGCACTGGCCCAGATGGGTAAGCTCACCGGGCAAACACGCTATTATGATGAAGCAGTGAAACAGGTGCTTGCTTTTGCAGGGCGGATGTTCAATAAGCAAAAAGGGATTTTCATGCATGGATGGGTGCAGGACATGAACCCTCATCCTGAATTTCATTGGGGAAGAGCTAATGGCTGGGCACTGATGACGATCGTGGAACTGCTCGACGTTTTGCCAGCCAACCATCCGGGAAGAAATGCCGTAATGGAATTATTGCGTGCACATGTAAAAGGATTGGCTGCATTGCAGGATGGAACAGGTTTCTGGCACCAGTTGCTGGATAAAAATGATTCCTATCTCGAAACGTCCTGCACAGCGATCTATACGTATTCCATCGCGAGGGCTATCAATCGCGGATGGCTCGATAAAACCGCTTATGGCCCGATGGTATTGCTGGCCTGGAATGCAGTTGCCTCAAAGGTGAATGATGCCGGCCAGGTGGAAGGCACTTGTGTAGGAACAGGAATGGGTTTCGATCCGGCTTTTTATTACCACCGCCCTGTAAATAAATATGCCGCGCATAGCTATGGTCCATTATTACTCGCAGGCGCAGAAATGTACAGCTTGCTGAAAACAAACAAATTTGAGCTGAACGACAGTGCCATTCAATTTCCTAAGTAGCAGATAAAGAATCAAGATGCTGGTATCACCCAAAATATTATTCGATCACTGTTATGGCAAATATGCCATTGCCGCCGTGAATGTATTTACTATGGAGCAGGTTCACGGGTTGTTTGCAGCAGCGCAGGTTTCCCACACTCCTGTTATTGTTCAGCTTACGCCGGTAGCAAGGAACTATGCACACCCTCAGATGCTGCAGGCAATGATACAGGCAGCCGCACAAATCTACCCGGAAGTCGTCTATTCCATTCATCTTGATCATGGCACCGAAGAGCATGCATTCAGCGCAATTGATCAGGGCTATTCATCTGTAATGATCGATGCTTCTCATGATCCGTTTGAAATAAATATTAAAAGAACAAGTGCTGTTACAAAGGCTGCCCATCAGAAGAGCGTTTTTGTAGAAGCTGAGCTTGGCGTATTAAGTGGCGTGGAAGATGATCTTTCCGTTGATGAGTCGATGGCGAAGTATACCAACCCGCAACAGGCCCGTGAATTTGTGGAGCGCAGTGGTTGCGACAGCCTGGCTGTAGCAGTAGGCACCAGCCATGGCGCTTATAAATTCAGTGGCGGGCAGGGATTGCAATTCCAGGTACTGGAAAAGATACAGGAACAATTACCCGGATATCCCCTGGTGCTGCATGGAAGCTCCAGTGTGAGCAGCAGTGATGTAGCAGCCATCAACCAGTATGGAGGGAAACTGAAAGAGAATGCCAGTGGCGTAAGCGATAGCGAATTGCAAAAAGCCATCCGCTATGGGATCTGCAAAGTAAATATCGCTACTGATCTGCGCCTTTTGTGGACCAGGATACACAGAAGCTTTTTTGCCGAACAGCCTGAATTATTCGACCCCATTGTACCCGGGAAGAAATATATGGAAGCCTACAGGGAATTCATGATCCAACGGTTTGATGTGTTGGGATGCATCGGGCAGGCATCATCCATTTCCAATAAAAAAACCTTATTCAAAACAAATTAATATACATGCAAACCCGGAAAACATATAAACTGGTTAAACATCCCCTGAGAGCGTCCGGGGTGTACCAGAAAATAACGACCACGGATGCGGGATGGACTCACCTCAATTTTGAAGCAAGATTGATGCAGAAAGGAGAAAGCTGGGAAGGGAATACTGGCGAATATGAATTTGCCTTCGTGCTTCTCAGCGGCAATTACAGTGCTTTTACCGACAAAGGCAATTGGAAAACGGAGAATGGAAGAAAAAGTGTTTTTGAAGGAATTGCCCACAGTCTTTATTTGCCGAGGAATACTTCTTTTAAAATAACGGCTGAAAGTGAATGGCTCGACATAGCCGCCGGCTGGTGCATTGCCCACGATGATTTTCCCGCACGTTTCAAACGCCCCGAAGAAGCAGCCATCGAGGTCCGTGGTGGCGACAATGCAACAAGGCAGATCAATAGCCTGGTGGAACCAGGCTTCGGATGCAGCCGCATCATTGCCGTGGAAGTGTATACACCATCAGGCAACTGGAGTTCATTCCCTGCACATAAACATGATGAAAGAAAAACAGATGTTGAAGGGAATGTAATTGAAAGCAATCTCGAAGAAATCTATTTCTATAAGATAAATAAAGAACAGGGCTATGCTATTCAGCAGGTGTATACCAGCGATGGAAGCCTGAACGAATTGATGCAGGTAAAAACAAACGATGCTGTGCTTGTACCTAAAGGATATCACCCGGTGGCAGCAGCTCACGGTTATCATTGTTATTATCTCAACTTCCTTGCAGGAAGTGATCAATCTTTAGCCAATACACCTGACCCTGACCACAACTGGATCTTCGGTTCATGGAAAGGAACTGATCCACGGATACCGATGGTTAATTCTTCAATGAACAATTGAAATAAAATGGAAAACAAAAAATTTGATCTTATCACTTTCGGCCGCTCTTCTATCGACCTCTATTCCCAGAATATAGGTGCCGATTTCATCGAGATAAAAGGGTTCGATGCATTTGTGGGCGGATCGCCATTGAATATTGCGGTAGGTGCCAGCCGGCTTGGAGCAAGCGTTTCATTGCTTACAGGTGTTGGCGATGACAAGATCGGTGAGTTCATTCTTGCATTCCTGAAAAAGCAGAAGGTGAATACAGATACGATCGCTCGTATAAAAGCAGCACGCTCAAGCGCAGTGGTACTGGGCATTGAACCTCCCGACCGGTTCCCGCTTGTTTTCTATCGCGACAATGCAGCAGACAGCCAGGTTACGATCGACGATGTGATCGCCGCCAGGATAGATCAGTACCGGATGCTGGAAATATCCGCTACGGCATTGAATGTGGAACCAAGCCGCAGTGCAGTCTTTTATGCATTGGAACAGGCCAACGAGCACCACGTGGATGTGGTACTGGATATAGACTTCAGGGCTGACCAGTGGAAAGATGTCCGCTCATTTGGATTAATGATCAGGGCTGTGCTTCCTAAAGTAAAGATCGCCATTGGCACCGAAGAAGAAATACTGGCCGCCACACTCGAAAATGCCAGCCAGGTGAATATCGAACATCAGCAGATCTCTGCTCCTGAGATCAAAGGGAATATTGAAGAATCCATTCAAAAGATCATCCAGGCCGGCCCTGAAATACTGATCGTTAAGCGCGGAGCAAAAGGAGCCACTATTTACTATAAAGATGGACGGAAGCAGGATGTACCCGGCTTCCCGGTAGAAATACTCAACGTACTGGGAGCCGGTGATGCATTTGCCAGCGGATTCATTTATGGTTATCTGCAGGGATGGGACCTGTATAAAGCCTGCCGGTTGGGGAATGCCTGCGGTGCATGGGTAGTACAAAAACCTGGCTGCGCCAATGATATGCCTTATTATGATGAACTGATGGCTTTCGTTGAAACAAGAGGCGGGCTTTTAGGAAATGAAAAAGAATCTTATCAACACAACTGAGGAAACAGACATGTCAGGTAAAACAAAAAGATTAACTACGGCACAAGCCACTATCGAATTTCTCCGTAACCAGCATATAGAACGTGATGGAATTGAAACGCCTTTCTTTGCCGGTTGCTTTGGCATCTTTGGCCACGGCAATGTAGGGGGTGTTGGACAAGCCCTTTTCCAGTATCCTGATTTCACTTACTACCAGGCACGGAATGAGCAGGCAATGGTACATACTGCCATCGCGTATGCAAAAATGAAAAACAGGCTGAGTGCTTTTGCCTGCACCACTTCCATCGGCCCTGGTGCTACTAATATGGTAACAGGTGCTGCTACTGCAACCATCAACCGCCTACCCGTCCTGCTTCTGCCTGGTGATATTTTCGCCCGCAGAAATGTAGACCCTGTATTGCAGCAACTGGAATACAATTATTCAAAAGATGCTTCTGTCAACGATTGCTTTAAACCTGTATCCAAATACTGGGACCGCATCAACCGCCCTGAACAAATCATTCCTGCACTATTGCAGGCGATGCGGATACTCACCTGCCCTGCAGAGACTGGCGCCGTTACCATTTCTCTACCCCAGGATGTGCAGGCAGAAGCTTTTGATTTTCCTGTTTCATTTTTCAGGAAAAGGGTGTGGACGGTAGCAAGAGCAAGGGCCGATAAACAACTGCTGCAAAAAGCAGCGGCCATCATCAGCCGTGCCAAACGCCCTGTGATCATTGCCGGTGGCGGTGTGATCTATAGCGATGCCTGCCGTGAATTAAAAAAACTCGTCAACAGAACAGGTATACCTGTAGTGGAAACCTATGCAGGCAAGGGTAGCCTGAATTTTGACGAGCCACAAAATCTTGGTGCTGCCGGTGTAACTGGCACACCCGGTGCAATCGAAGCCTGTAAAAATGCGGATGTGGTGATTGGCATCGGCACACGCTACAGCGATTTCACGACCGTGTCGCAGGGAGGTTTTCTTAATCCCGCTGTTCAGTTTGTCAACATCAATGTAGCAGGTATAGACGCGTTCAAACAATCCGCCCTTCCTGTAATGGGGGATGCCAGGGAATGCATTATTGAGCTGGACAGGCTTTTAAAAAATTACAAAGTGCCGGTAAAATATGCTACGGCTGTTAAAAAAAGTAATACTGAATGGAACAATACGGTAGATAAAATATATAACCGCAACACGGCCGCCTATCCTACACAAGGCGCCATCATAGGAGCTGTCAACACTTTCTCATCACCCAAAGATGTAGTGCTTTGTGCCGCAGGCAGCTTACCCGGTGATCTGCATAAATTATGGAGGACCCGCAACAGCAAAGGCTTTCATCTTGAGTATGGCTATTCCTGTATGGGTTATGAAATAGCCGGGGGATTAGGCGCTAAAATGGGCGATCCTTCCCGGGAAGTGTATGTGATGGTTGGGGACGGCAGTTATTTAATGATGTCGCAGGAGATCATTACTTCTATCCAGGAAGGTTATAAACTCACCATTGTGCTGATCAATAACAATGGATATGCAAGCATCGGTGGTTTATCCAAGTCATTAGGTACAGAAGGGTTCGGCACTCATTACAAATACCGCAACAAAAAAAGCAAACAGCTGGACGGAGATTTTCTTCCTGTTGACCTGGCCACTAACGCAGAAAGCCTTGGAGCGATCGTATTGCGTACAAAGACCATCAAGGAGTTCAGGAATGCGCTCACTGCGGCTAAATCAAATGACCGCACTACAGTGATCTACGTTGAAACCGATCGTGATCAGCGGGTAGGTGGATATGCCTGGTGGGATGTACCTGTTGCAGAAATATCAACTGCTGGTTCTGTAAAACAGAGCTATCAAAAATTGAAGAACAACCGGAGAAAACAACAATATCATTTATAACTCATAAAAAATATTGAACATAATGGAGATACTCAAGAATTATATCAATGGGAAATGGACGGACTGCAATACCACAGAAACCAGCAATGTCGTCAATCCCGCCACAGGTGAAGTGATCGCCAGGGTGCCTGCCGGCAAAGCTGCAGCTACTGAGGTAGAAAAAGCCGTGGCAGCAGCACAGGATGCATATCTGCAATGGAAAGATGTGCCTGTATTGAAACGAATACAACCGCTTTTTAAATTAAAACAGTTACTGGAAGAAAACAGTGCAGAGATCGCCAGGCTGATCACCATGGAATCTGGGAAAACACTGGCCGAAGCAAGTGGAGAAATGCAAAGGGCGATAGAGAATGTAGAAGTAGCAGCAGGCGCGCCCATGCTGATGCAAAGTGAATTTTTGGAGAACATTGCTTCAGGCATCGATGAATATATGGTGCGCCAACCGTTGGGAGTTACTGCCTGCATTGCGCCTTTCAATTTCCCGGCTATGATCTCCTTCTGGTTCCTTCCCTACGCCATTGCCTGCGGCAACAGCATGATCATAAAGCCATCCGAGAAAGTGCCATTGACCATGGTAAAGATATTTGAACTGATCGATCAGCTTGGTCTGCCCGATGGATTGGTGAGCATGGTGCACGGAGGCAAGGATACTGTTGATGCAATACTCGATCATCCCCAGATCAGGTCTGTCAGCTTCGTGGGCAGCACACCGGTGGCGCGATATATCTATGCAAGAGGCACGGCCAATGGCAAGCGTGTGCAGGCACAGGGTGGTGCAAAGAATCCTGTAGTGGTATTGCCTGATGCTGATATAGAAATGAGTTCGCAGATCATTACAGACAGCGTGTATGGTTGTGCAGGGCAACGCTGCCTTGCAGCCTCTGTGGTGATCACTGTAGATAACAACAAACAGATCAGGGATGCACTATATGCTTCTGCGCAAAACCGGTCGGTTGGTTATGGATTGGACAAAGGGGTGGAAATGGGCCCCGTGATAAGTTCGGAAAGCAAAACCAGGATCGAAAGCCTGATCAACAAAGGAATAACAGAAGGTGGATCTGTGTTGCTTGATGGCAGGAATGCTGCTATCAAAAATTATGAAAAAGGGAATTTTATCCGGCCAACGATCATTGAGAATCTGCCGGTAGGCGGCGAACTGTTACGGACAGAAATATTCGGACCTGTTATGAGCCTGCTGCACATGAAAACAGTGGAGGATGCCATCGCCTTTATTAACAGCGGCGCTTATGGGAATATGGCCTGTGTGTTCACCAGCAGCGGGTCAAGTGCCAGGAAATTCCGCAACCAGGCTATGGCCGGTAATATTGGGATCAATATCGGTGTAGCGGCGCCTATGGCACAATTTCCCTTCAGCGGATGGAAAGAAAGTTTTTTTGGAGACCTGCATGGTCAGGGCAAACACGCTGTTGAATTCTTTACACAAACAAAAGTTGTTATCGAACGCTGGCCAAAAGAATGGTCAAGAAAATTTTAAACAAAGATGAACAGATCAACTATACAGATTGCAAACGCCCCCTGCTCCTGGGGAATACTTGAATTTGAACTGGAGGGAAAAGCACTGGGGTATGAACAGGTACTGGATGAGATTGTACAAACAGGATACAAAGGCACTGAACTGGGCGACTGGGGATTTATGCCCACCGACCCTTCTGCCCTTCAACAGGAAATAACAGAACGCAAACTCAGTTTGCTTGGAGCTTTTGTTCCTGTAGCGCTCGCTTACACATCCTCACACGAAGCAGGTATTGAACAGGCATTGAAAACAGCCGGCCTCATGTATGAAGCAGGTTATCCCGAAGCATTTATTGTGCTGGCTGATAATAATGGCAGTATTGATTTCCGTACCGAAAACGCAGGAAGGATCAAACCGAAACACAGTTTGGATGCTGAAAGCATGAAAACCTTCGGAACAGGAGCAGAAAAGATCGCGAAAGCAGTGAAAGATCAATATGGCATGCGTACTGTTTTCCATCATCATTGTGCAGGCTATATCGAAACGCCCTGGGAAATAGATGCATTTCTTTCTGCCACCGATCCTTCACTGGTAGGCTTGTGCTTCGATACCGGCCACTATCAATTCGGAGGGGGAACCGATCCGTTGGGATTCATGGATAAATACTGGAACAGGATCTGGCATATCCA
Organism: Chitinophagaceae bacterium; assembly: GCA_051954695.1. Taxonomy (GTDB): domain Bacteria; phylum Bacteroidota; class Bacteroidia; order Chitinophagales; family Chitinophagaceae; genus Terrimonas_A. Next base: position 142,932 of record JBQCHL010000018.1, on the reverse strand, counting down.
TTTCAAGGATTTTTCACCTGAAATAGCAGCGATCGGGGCTGCCAACAACTGGGATTATTTCAAATCAGTTCAGCAAGGTGTTTTCTGCGAGCTGGGAAAAGGAACAGTCGATTTCAAAGCCATCCGCGATTTCCTGCAAAAGAAAAATTATAATGGCTGGATAGTTGTAGAACAGGATGTATTGCCCGGCATGGGAGAACCTGCCAGGTGCGCAGAGAACAACAGGCAATACCTGCGATCGATCGGCTTATAGATTGTGAAAACTTAACCGGATTTCAAGTACCACTAAAGATAAAATATGAAGAAGATCAATATAGCATTGTTAGGAATGGGACGTATTGGCAAGATACACTTTATGAACATTAAGCAGTATTTCCCTTCAGCAACCATTACTGCTGTGGCAGACCCTGCGTCAGACGAATCACTCCATCAGCAATATAAAAATGTTTTTTTCACCAACGACCCTTATGAAGCGATCAAACGCAATGACGTGGATGCAGTATTGATCTGCACACCTACAAGCTCGCATGCGGATCTGATAGAAGAAGCCATTCGTCAACGCAAGCACATCTTCTGTGAAAAGCCGATGGACCTCTCCCTGGAAAGAACAGAGGCTCTTACGGAAATGGCAGCAACCAACAAAGTGAAACTGATGATCGGGTTTAACAGGCGTTTCGATCCGGACTTCATGCAGGCATACAGATCAGTCCGTGAAGGAAAGATCGGCAATGTTCAGATCGTAAAAATAACCAGCCGTGATCCCGGTCTTCCTCCCCTTGATTATATCCGCAATTCAGGCGGTTTGTTTATGGATATGGCCATTCATGATTTTGATATGGCCAGGTATATCATGAATAAAGAAGTGGTGGAAGTGTTTGCTAAAGGCCTGGTGGTAATTGATCCGGCAGTGGCTGAAGCCGGCGATGTAGACACAGCTATTACTACTCTGACCTTTGAAGACGGGTCCTATGCCGTTATTGACAATAGCAGGAAAGCTATATACGGGTATGATCAACGCCTTGAAATATTCGGAAGCGGAGGAATGATACAGGTGGATAACAATCTTCACAACAGGAACGTGCTTTATAATGAATCGGGCATACACCAGGCATTGCCACTCGACTTCTTTATGGACCGATACAGCCGTTCCTATTTAAAGGAGATGGAACTATTCATCCAGGCATTAACACTCAACACATCCATGCCTGCAACTGGTTCAGATGCCATACAGGCCACCATTATTGCAGCAGCAGCAAAGCAGTCGATGGAAACAGGCAGCCCTGTTAAACTGGAAGAAATAAAAAAAAGCGGTGCATTGGTTTAGTCGGTTTTAATAATGAAATGGATTAACTTGAACTCATATCAACTGTTTGTTCAGTGACAGGGAACAACCAATGCAGGATATAACTACTTAATTCTATGAATAAGGTTTCGATCAAGGACATTGCCAAAAAAGCCGGGGTCTCCATCACTACGGTCTCTATTGTGCTCAATGGCAACGGCACGGAAAGAAAGATCAGTCCATCCAAGATCAAAAAGATCATGGACGTAGCTGCTGAACTGAATTACCGGCCCAATCAGCAAGCCAAAAGTTTGCGCACAGGGAAAACTTATACTCTCGGGCTTATCGTGGATGATATCTCCAACTTTTTCTTCAGCCACCTGGCAAAAACGGTAGAAGAAGAAGCAGACAAATTCGGCTACACCGTAATGTTCTGCAGCAGCGAGAATGATGAAGGCAAATCGAGGAATGTGCTTGGCACACTGCTCAATAAGCAGATGGACGGTTACCTGATCGCTCCTACTTCGGGAATGCAGCAGGAAATCAATCAACTGGTGCAGGAAAACAAACCGTTGGTACTTGTAGACCGGTTTTTCCAGAATTCGTCTGCCAGTTATGTAGCACTGGACAACTACAAGGGAACTTTCGACAGTGTGACCCACCTGGCAAAACAGGGCTATGCCAGGATCGCGATCGTTACCAATGACTCAGAACAGATCCAGTTGCAGGAACGCTTTGAAGGATACAAAACGGCTTTGCGAAAACATAAGATCCCTTTTGTTCCTGAATATGTGAAAAAGATCCCTTTCAAATTTTCTGCCCAGAAAACAGTGCGCGAGATAGAGAGCTTTGTTGCTGCCAATCCCGATATAGATGCAATATTATTTACGTCCAACAACCTGGGCATTCCCGGCCTGGAAGGATTGCGCAACCTGAATAAGAAAGTAGGAAAGGATATTGCTGTTATCTGTTTTGATGACAATGATCACTTCAGGCTGGCATCGCCATCCATCACAGTTATTTCCCAACCCATCAGGGCTATCGGGAAAAATGCTTTGAAGATTTTACTCGATCAGATTGACAAAAAAGAATTGAAACAGGTGAAATCCGTGTTGCTCCCCAACCTGATCGTAAGGGAGTCAACACCTGTTAAAGCCAGTATCATTCCCGTTGCAAAATCAAAAGCCACGGATCCGGCAAAAGGAAAAAAATAAAATACCGTCTTATAAAAAAAACGATTGCTTTGAAAACCTTACATACTGCAGATTACATTGTTTTCCTCATCTATTTCGTTGGTATCTCCGCATACGGTTATTATATCTACAATAAAAAGAAATCAGCCAGCCAGGGGGCAAAAGAATTCTTCCTGGCAGAGGGAGCACTCACCTGGTGGGCAATTGGTGCATCGCTGATCGCTTCTAATATTTCGGCAGAGCATTTTATTGGCATGAGTGGATCAGGCTATGCCCTGGGTCTCGCCATATCCACGTATGAATGGATGGCAGCAGCTACGCTGATCATTGTCGCCATCTTTATCATACCTGTTTATCTCAAGAATAAAATATTTACTATGCCGCAATTTCTTGCCACCCGGTATAATGATTCGGTGAGCACGGTGATGGCGGTGTTCTGGCTATTGGTATATGTATTCGTTAATCTCACCTCTATTATTTATCTCGGTTCTTTGGCCATCTCTGCTATTTCAGGTATCAGCTTTGAATGGTGTATTGTAGGGCTAACTATTTTTTCAGTGATAGTAACACTGGGAGGAATGAAAGTGATAGGGTATACAGATGTGGTGCAGGTGATCGTATTGATCATCGGTGGATTGATCACCACTTATCTTGCCCTCACTTTATTATCCGAAAATTTCGGATTTGGCAAAAACATATTTAAAGGCCTTTCAATATTGCGCCAGGAGGCACCGGATCATTTCCATATGATATTTGACAAATCCAGCCCTCATTACAAGGAATTGCCAGGATTGTCTGTATTGATCGGAGGCATGCTGGTCAACAATCTTGCTTATTGGGGATGTAACCAGTATATTGTACAACGCACATTAGGTGCTGATCTGAAAACAGCGCGCAAAGGGATCCTTTTCGCTGCATTCCTGAAATTACTCATTCCCGTTATTGCCGTGCTGCCCGGCATTGCTATGTATGTGCTGCACAGCAAAGGCCTGTTCCAACAGGAGATGTCGGATGCAGCAGGCGCAGTGAAACCAGACCATGCCTACCCTACCCTCATGAATCTTTTACCTGCAGGATTAAAGGGTGTGGCTTTTGCAGCACTTACTGCTGCCATCGTAGCATCCCTCGCAGGCAAAGCCAATAGTATCTCCACTATCTTCTCATTGGATATTTACAGGAAATTCATTGATAAAGATGCCTCAGAGAAAAAACTGGTGCGGATAGGCAGATGGGCGGTGATCATCTCAATGCTGATCGCTGCTTTGGTTACGCCGGCATTAAAATCGCTGGATCAGGCTTACCAGTTCATACAGGAATATGTTGGATTTATCTCTCCGGGTGTATTGGCCATTTTCCTGCTTGGTCTGTACTGGAAAAAAACAACCGCTACAGCCGCAATGGCAGGAGCATTGCTGACGATACCCATTTCTACTGTATTGAAATTCCTGCCATCCTGGTCTAATGGTGCTTTTCCTGATTATCCATTTCTTGACAGGATGGGGATTACATTCCTGTTGACCACATTTATTATGATAGTTGTAAGCCTTGCCAAACCCAAATCCCCCGGCACACATGAAATAGCAGTAGACACTTCTATGTTCCGTGTATCAAGGGGATTCGTGATTGGATCAATCATTATTTGCGGGATACTGGCAGCGTTGTATACTGTGTTCTGGTAGTAGCTTAAATCACTAATAACATAAGCTGCGGGCTATCCCCTGTACTGCTCGATCTCCGCTACGGTTTTGATCAGCGGATCTCCCAGCAACCGGTAGCCCTGACCGGTGATAATAAAGTTTTCTTCTACCCTTACACCCCCAAAACTGCGGAATGGAGCGAGCTTATCATAATTAATGAACTGGCTGAATTTTTTCTGGCTTTCCCATATATCCATCAGTTCGGGTATAAAATAAAGTCCTGGCTCAACCGTCAGCACAAAGCCTGGCTCAAGCTTCCTGGCTAAACGGAGGGATTTTAATCCAAACTCCTTGCTTTTTTGCTGACCATCAGCATAGCCGACATATTGTTCACCCAGGTCTTCCATATCATGCACATCCAATCCCATCATGTGGCCAAGGCCGCACTGGAAAAACAATGTATGTGCCCCCAATTGCACCGCTTCCTTAACATCACCCTTCATCAAGCCTAATTGCTGCAGGCCCTTTACCAGCCATTCGCAGGCAAGATGATGGATATCGTAAAACAATGCACCAGGCTTTAAGGAATTGACAGCTTCTTCCTGTGCACGCAGAACAATTTCATAGGCTTCTTTTTGCAGGGAAGTAAATTTCTTATCTACAGGATAACTCCGCGTAAGATCACCTGCATAATGCATGGCTGTTTCGGCGCCAGCATCACAAAGCACTATCTGCCCGCTTTTCAAAACAGCATCGGTAGGATGATTGTGCAAGATCTGCCCATTGATTGTATAGATGACAGGATAAGAAAGGCGTCCACCTGCGCTTACCGCCATACCTTCCAGTTTGCCGCTGACAAACTTTTCTGTAACACCGGCAACCGACTCCCGCATTGCAGCAAGATGCATTTCATTGCTGATATTAACTGCCTTATTGATCTCTGCTTCTTCTTCCGGAGATTTTATAGCCCGTTGGGCCACCACCGCTTTAATAAGCTGAATGGAAGCATCATCCTTCACTGCCGCAACAGGCCGGTTCAATAATGCTGACAACCATAACAGGTTTTCCGGCCGGTAAGGGGGAAGATAATGTACAGTTTGTCCTGATGCAAGGGCCCGCTTGATTATATCCGGCAGCTTATCCGTACCGATCACTTTTTTAATACCGGCTTTTTCTGCTGCCTCTGACAGGGAAGCCTGTGGTCCTGTCCATACAATATCATCAAGCGTCGCTTCATCTCCCACGATCGTTTCTGTATTCTCGTCTACATTAATAACTCCAGCCAGGCCGGGTTTGTCGAGGCCAAAAAAATAAAGAAAGCTGCTATCCTGCCTGAACGGATACACATTGTCTTTATAGTTCATGCCGCTTTCACTGTTGCCGAGTAATAATATAAGTCCCTTACCCATTGCAGCGGAAAGCACGCGTCTTCTCTCTTTATAAGTTTCTCTGCTAAACATGTTCTCCTATTTAATGATCATTTTATTATCTGGGTCCTCCGGGACAATGGGTCCTTAAATAACTTGTAAACAACTGCGCCAAATGAGCAGAGGTCCCTGGCCCTTCGCTAATGCCATGTGTACGGTTTGGATAGCTCATCATCTGGAATTGCTTACCATTTTTCACCAGTTCATTGATCAGCATTTCAGTTCCCTGGTAATGCACGTTATCATCGCCTGTGCCATGGATCACCAGCAGGTTACCTTTAAGGTTCTTTGCATGTGTAATAGGTGAACCCTGAACAAAGGGCTCTTTATTTTCCTGTGGCAGCCCCATATACCTTTCCTGGTAAATATTATCATACAGGAGTTGGTTTGCTACCGGCGCTATCGCAATACCTGTTTTATAAATATCGGGATACTGGAACAAAAGATTTAAGGTAGTAGATCCACCACCGCTCCAGCCATGAACGGCTATCCTATCGGGATCAACAAAAGGCCATTGTATAATCTTCTTTGCAGCCATTGCCTGGTCACGGATATTGATGATGCCTATATTCTGGTAAATAGCTTTACGCCATGCCGCACCTTTCGGAGCAGGTGTTCCTCTGCCTTCCACACTTATTTGTATATATCCATCAGCGGCAATATCACCGGCATAAAGGCGTGTACCTGCAGACCCTATCGCATCCCGTACCGTGGTGTTAGCAGGTTCTGCATACACATAAAAAAGCACAGGATATTTTTTGGTGCTGTCAAAATTCTTTGGTTTGATCATCCATCCGTCCATAGTAACACCATCATCTGTAGTGACCTGGAACATCTCTACATTACCTGAAGGTTCCATTTTACGGGATATTTCCTTAAATGTTTTATGTCCGGGAAAACTAACCCATTCTGAAACCGACTGGTTCTTATGATTGGAAAAACTATGATTGGCATAACGGCCGTTGGGAGAAAGCGTATAATTATGCGTTCCTTTCTGATCAACCGGCGATAACAGTTCCAGTTTACCTTTTCCGTTGAGCTGGATCCGATAAAGATATTGTTGGGTCGCATTATCAGGAGACGCCATAAAATATACATATCCTCCTTTTTCATCCACAGCTTTCAGGCTGATCATATCGTAATTGCCTACTGTTACCAGCAATTCCTTCCCTCCATTGGTATTGACACGATACAGGTGGCGCCACCCATCTTTTTCCGAGATCACCAGGAATTCCTTACCATTATTGATCCATTTCCATCCATTCCCTTCAGTTGGTTCAACATCTATCCATGATTTATTCGATTCGGAATAAATAGGATTGGCAGCTCCTGTTACAATATCACAGAGATATATTTTCGCTTCATTCTGTTTGCGGTTCAGTTGCTCCAACATGATCTGCCTGCTGTCTGCCATCCATTCCATTGCTGGAATATAATGCTGACGCTGATCACCGGGTACATCCATCCATTTAGTAGTGCCTGTTGCAATATTTACCACACCAACTTTACAGGCCGAAGGGTCCTGGCCTGCCTTGGGATATTCCACAGGTATGGTAAATGAATAGAGGGAATCAGTATTATTAATCATTAAGAAATTCCTGATATTGGAAGCGTCCACTCTCCAGTAAGCAATGCTTTTGCCATCAGGGCTCCACCGGAACCCATCCCGGCAGCTGAACTCTTCTTCATATACCCAGTCAAAAGTGCCGTTGATGATCCTGTCGGTACCATCTGAAGTAAGCGCAGAGATTTTGCCGGTGGCAATATCTTCCACGTAAAGATTATGTCCGCTTACATAAGCTACCTGGCTGGCATCAGGAGAGAACTTGGCAAACATCAGTGAAGATACAGGCTTGTCTTTTCCGAGCTGTTGCAATTTGTTATCAGTCATATCAAGCACCCAGTAGTCGCCCCTTGTATCCTGCCGCCACACTCTTTTGGAATTTGTATAGATCAGCAGGCGTTTGCCATCAGCACTGAAGGAAAAATCGCGAACAGCAAGTGGTTTGCTGCTGCCTGCCGGGGTAATTTGTGAAGGTTGCACCACCTCACTGCGGGAAAAGGAAGGAAGGTCGTATTTCACGATCACACCTTTTTCAACTAAATAATAACCTGTGCCGTCATTATTCCATTTTAATCCGCGTTGAGCGGATACAGCAAAAGAGAATATGCAAAAGCACAGGATAAAACAAATAAAGGATCGCATAAAAATTTAACGTGTTTAAAAAAGCAAAGCAATCGCCCATAGCTGGGCAAATATCGAATCTAAGGTAAACACTGTTGGCTTACTATAAAAAACTATCTGCTTTGTTTTGATTTACCGGTTGGTTTAATACGAAGTACATTAATTGAGAAGGGAGACCATTCCACTTCGGGATTTTTCGGGTCTATAACAATCTGGCGGGATACAGGCGTATATTGCCGCGGCTGGGCAAAAGAATTTTCCACCTGGTCACTGGAAGCCGATAAGCTGCTCGGCATCGCTTGTGAAGGAATTCCTTCCAATCCGGCAATATTGATCTTTGTTTTTACAGCAGCGGGTCCCGCATTAACCAGCTTAAGAATGATCTCTCCCGTGCTCTCTTTTTTACCAGCAAGAGCAAATATTTTGGACGGCGGTGTATAGGTCATCAATAATTCCCCATCGAGATAGCAATCTACTTTATCGGCACCGATCACGAGACGGATATCATACCATCTTCCCGTTTCAATCGGTTTTGCCAGGCGTTTCTGGTCTGTAAGACCTGCCACTTCATATCCATCTGTAACACTTTCAAACACACTGCAGGCATTCAGCCATGAACCGATATGAGCACGCAAATAGGTGTTGCTGTCCTTTACCGCAAAAGGGATCATGAACGCATTCAATCCACCCATTCTCCGCGCTTTCAAACGGATGGTGCATGTATCAAATTTTTTGGATAGCATAGCAAGCCGCTGCGGCCCTTCAGCAGTTTGGGCCAGTGCTCCCTCTTTTACCGACCACTCACCCCTGATTCCCGCCCATTCCGCTGCATTGTTGATGAAATCGGATTTGTATACAACTGTTCCATTCTGGCTTACTTCAATATCCCGGAATTCGGCTTGCGTATCCCAGGTACCTAAGCCGATGCTGCCGGAAAAAAGAGGTTGTGTGGATGATTCACGGGGAATATCTATTGCAGTAGTAAGATTTATATCAGCCCTGTTGTCACTGAACAGTTGAATGGCATAATAAGAAATACGGCCAAAACTTTGTGCAGCATCAAAATTGATCAGGTTCACCGGCCAATCCACATCATTGGTATTTACAAGCAAGGGTGCATAACTGCTCCATTTCACGAGGTCGGCATTTCTTTCCATACCCAATATATACACAGCATCTGCCAGGGCAGCACGCATATTACCGGCTCCCACTCCTCCATTTGTAGCATACTCGCCAACATACATTTCCCAATCGCCTCTTTTATATTTATCGAAATGATCTGTATTACGCATACTCCAGTAAGCATCTTTATAAGCATGCTCATCTACGATATCCACTTTCTTCATATCCTTCAGGGTCCGTTGGTTCACGTCCCCTATTCCCATACTGGCCATGATGCGGATGGAAGGATATGCTTTGCGTATGGCTTCATAAAATAAATTGTAGCGGCTTGCATATTTAGGCCCATGCTGTTCATTGCCGATCTCAACATATTTTAATGGGAAGGGTTTTGGATGACCATTATCTGCTCTCATTTTTCCATACACAGAAGTGACCGGCCCGATCGCATACTCGATCGCGTCAAGCGCATTTTGGATATAGGGTTGAATAGCCGCTTCCGGCACATAAGTCCCACTCCTGTATTCGCAGGAAACGCCTGCATTGAAAACATACAGGGCATCTGCATTAATGTCTTCACAAAACTGCAGGTATTCATGATAACCGAAACCGTCACTGCTCCAGTATCCCCAGGGGCTGAAAGTACCAGGCCTCTTCTCTACCGGGCCAATAGTCGTTTTCCAGTCAGGTGCACTTTCAATGGTGATGCCTTCTACATAGCAGCCTCCCGGCCACCGGACAAAAGAGGGTGTCAAACCGGCGATCAGTTTTGCCAGATCAGGACGCAAACCATTTGCACGGCCTTTAAATGTTTTGGCAGGAAATAAAGAAACAAAGTCCAGCCAAACTGTTCCACTTCCCGGAAAACTGAAAACGAATCTTGCTTTTTTATCTGTAGCAGTAGCTTTTAATGTACAGCTATATTTCTTCCATGATCCGGATTGTATCGTTTTAAATGTCTGACTGGCGAGGATCTTACCATGCGGCGATTGCAGGGAAACAGTTGCAGGCATTGTATACTGCTCATTGGTCCGTGCATAAAATACAAGATTATAACTGTCGCCACTAATAACATTGATACCCCAGAAGCCTTCATTGATAAGATCAACTGTTCCTTTACTACCGGGATTGTTCATCCTTACCTGTAAAGAATTAGGTGTCGCGTTATTGAGTGGATGTTCGGTAGTAAGCGCTAATTCAACTGTTGCGCCGTTCTTTGAAGCAACTGACCATGCAGGCCATTGCGAAGTATGTGGCCATTCAAGTTTCCAGTCTGTTTTCCGCGGCTCGATCATAAAATGAGGCTTCTCCGGCCAGGGCACCAGGAAACCATTTTCCAGTTTGGTGCCCGCAGGAATACGGCTCTCTTCGAAACCCCTGTTCTGGATCAATTCGGCATAGATCCCGCCTTCACCGGCATGACTTATCTCTTCAAAAAATATCCCATGCAGTGTGGAAGGTATTTTACTACCGGGCTTTGTTGCATCGATCTGTATGGAAGCCTGTTGTGCCATCATGGAAAAATGACAACAGATCCCTGCGAAACAAATAAAAAGTTGCTTCATCGTGTATTGGATGTTAAAATTACTTCACGATCCATTCGTGCAACCCTGCAGAATGGTCCGTGGGTTGCTGTATCTCCAGTTTCAATGCAGTGGTAGTAACCGGTTCAAACCGGATCGTATTGTATTTGTCTTTGGCTATAGGGTCGGCGGAGATCACTTTAACAGGCACCCATTCTTCCCCTTTCTTATATAATACTTTCCAGGAAGCCGGGACACGGCAACCGCCGAAAGGTCCGTCGTCAAACCAATACACGCTTGTTTCAGACACAGTGTTCGCAGCATCGAAATCGTATTGCACATATTCCAGGGAATTTTTCTTTGGCCACCAATGCAGGTACACAGCGCTTGCATCCCTTGAATCCTGCGGATCATACTGGTCGTTCAATGCTTTTAACATACGGCCATTTTTGATAGAAGCGGAGACCTTGCTTTTTGAAGCAATAGTAGGTGCAGGCATAGGCCTTGCAGCCGATTCCTCAAAAGGTATCCAAACCTCCATTTCACCGGGGCCTCTGTTAGCCCAGGAATAATAGGGAATGGCGGTAACGTCCTGCGCAGTTTTGAGCAGTTCACTGCTATTGAGTTGCCGTTTGGTAGAAGATCCTTTCATCGACAGCGTCATCACTCCATTCAAAAGATCGGGTCTGTACACAGCCTGTATAGGAGCATTCTTATCAACTACGATATTCATTACTGCTGCATCTTTATTATCGGGTCCTTCCAAGCAATAAACGATAGGCCCACGTTGCAAGGCAAAGCGGTCTTTATCAGCTGCCACCTGGCCGTTGGCCGCAATCTTTTCTATTTCCATCGGAAATTCAAAGCTCAGCTTGTCACCTTTTTTCCAGGTGCGATCTATCACTGCATAGCCCTTCTCCATTTTATACGTAAGGGGTTGGCCGTTGAGTAAAAACCTGACAGGCGCTTCGCTGTTGCTGCCGCTGTTATAGAGATCTCCGGGTATTGGCTTGTTAACTGCCCATCCGGGAACGCGCACATGCAAAGCAAAACGGAAGCTCTTCTCGTTATTGATCACGATCTCGTTCTTTCCATCCCATGGGTAGTTAGTGTTTTGAACGATATTAAGTTTGCCGGCAGGCAATTGAATGGCTGATTCGCTTCCTACAAAAAGGTTTACATAAAGATCATTTTGATTTTGCGCATATACATACCCAGGCATTGAAGGAAGAAATCTTGTCATATTGGATATGCAGCAGGCACAACCAAACCATGCACTTCGCTGATGCTGCCCCATAGAGGCTAAAGGATTGGGATAAAAGAAACGGTCGCCGCTGAGAGAAACGCCGGATAATAATCCGTTGTATAAAGTGCGCTCCATTACATCGATATATTTTGCATCGCCATGCAGAAGGAACATGCGGCTGTTCCAGTACACATTTGCAATAGCTGCACAGGTTTCTGCATAAGCAGACATATTAGGCAGATCATAAGGTTTGCCAAATGCTTCGCCAGCCCCGGTAGCGCCTATGCCTCCGGTAATGTATATTTTTTTATACACAACATCATTCCACAGATCATCAATTGCTTCAAGATATTGCTGATTGCCGGTAAGCGCAGCTACATCGGCCATGCCGGTGTACATATAGGTTGCCCGAACGGCATGACCTACTGCTTCATGCTGGTCTACTACTTTTTTGTGTGCCTGGCTGTATTCATGGTTCAAATGCCCTGGCGTGCCGCGGAGATCGAGAAAGAATTTGGCGAGATCGAGGTATTCTTTTTTTCCTGTTACGCGATACAATTTTGTGAGTCCTGTTTCAACGATCTGGTGGCCGGGAAATTTTTCTTCTTTTCCCGGTCCAAAGGTCTTTACCAGCAGGTCTGCATTGCGAATAGCAATGTTCAGCAAGCTTTTTTTACCTGTAGCCTGGTAATGTGCTACTGCGGCTTCAAACAGGTGGCCGGAATTATACAATTCATGGCTGAGGTCTTCTTCTTTTTCCCAGCGCTTGCTGCCAATCCAGTCGTGGGGCTTGGCCACTTTTGCTGTGCGGAATGTATAAAGATATCCATCAGCTTCCTGCGCATCGCCGATGATATTGATCAGCGTGTCAAGATACCGCTCCAGTGCAGGATTCTTTTTTACCTGCAAGCCATAGCTTGCTCCTTCTATCACTTTATACAGATCGGTGTCGTCAAAAGTATACTCCGTTAATTTATCTGCTTTCTTTTTGCCGGCTGCTACCAGGAAATTATCTATCCTTCCTGTCCGTTTACACTGATCGAGCGTATAAGGGATCGTTACTTCCGCATTCACCCTGATCTTTGGCGCCCAGAAATTGTCTGTCACCTGCACGTGGGTAAAAGCCACGGGCTGGATCGGATAATCATTCTGTAGCTGCACCTGCGCGCCAGCATCAGACAAACAACACAGGGAGCCGGGCAACAGGAACACAATCAGTTTTTTCATTTTATTGCTGTTTAATTTATCGGGACTGGTAGAAATTATTTGAATTATTGTGAACCCCCTGCCAATGGTGTCAACACTGCACTCCATCCGCCGCCGCCACTCATTGGAATAGATATCTTTTCACCCGCCGCCACTTTACGTGTGGATGTTTTATAATCTGCTGCATGCTGTTGTGCATTCGGGCCATCTTCCAATACCTGCATGGAGTAATTGCTGCCGGGTGCCAGGAAAGAAAGCGCTACAGACAGTTCCCTGCTGCTCCAGTTTGTCATCGCCCCGATATACCATTTCTCACCTTTACGCCGGGCCACTGCTACGTACTCCCCTGCGCTGCCCTGCAATGCAATGGTGGTATCCCATACAGTAGGCATCTGCGAAATGAACTGGGTATACGCAGGTTCTTTCAGATAATTGGAAGGGTTGTCTGCCAACATCTGTAAAGGACTTTCATATACAATATACATTGCAGCCTGGTGAGCCCTGGTGCCCTGGCTCATTGGTTCAGTAAATACGATCCTGAAATTTGACTTATTGGCATTGATCATAGCGCCGGGGGTATAATCCATCGGTCCTGCTGCCATCCGGATAAACGGTAATGTTACATCATGCGTTGGCGTGATATCCGCACTCCACTTATCGTTTTCCAAACCACGCACGCCTTCATAGCTAAGCACATTCGGATATTTCCTGTTAAGCCCTACCGGCTTGTAAGCGCCATGAAAATCGACCAGTAATTTTCTTTTGGCAGCTGCTGATGCAACACGTTCATAATAATTCACCATATATTGATCTGCCCTGGCCATGAAATCAACCTTGATGCCTTTAACGCCCCATTGCGCAAACTGGTCAAGTATCGCATCCATATTATCATCGAGCGGGTTCCAGAGTGTCCATAATATAATGCCTACATTTTTTGAATTGGCATAGCTGACCAGTTCCTGCAGGTCAATTTCCTTGCGGGAATGCAATACATCAGTGGTGGTAGCAGACCAGCCTTCATCAAGTATCACGTACTCCAATCCATAGGCCGATGCAAAATCAACATAATATTTATAGGTCGCTGTGTTCAATCCGGCTTTAAAATCCACTCCATAAATATTGTTCGCATTCCACCAGTCCCAGGCTACTTTGCCAGGCCTGATCCATTTTGTATCGGTTAAGCTATTGGGTGAAGCCAGTTTATAGGTAAGATTGGTTTCCAGCAGGTCTTTATCCTGGGGGCAGATCGCAATACTTCTCCAGGGATAAACGCGTTTTCCTTTTGTGTCAGCGATATAATCAGCCAGTTTGGTGATCGTATATCCGCGATCGCGGAAAGGCACTTTATCAAGGATGACTTTGGGGAAAGTTGATTTAAGACCTGGGCCGCCTGTTCCTGTAAAGAAAAGGTTGGGATAATCGTAAAGGTCTGATTCGCTGATAAGCAAATTAAGGTCCTGTCCTGTTTTTACCAGGAAAGGAAGGGCTCCATGCTGTTGCGCGCTGAACGCAGACAGCACACTGTCTTTATAAAGCGATTCAAAATGCGACTGGAATCCTTTGTCTGTTTCCACTGGCCAGAATACACGGTGATCACCAGTGAAATTCAGGTCTACGGTTTCCCCTGTCACCTGCACCTTCTCCTGAGGAAAACCTGTTTCAAAACGATAAGCCACTCCATCATTGTAGGCTCTGAAGATCACTGAATATCCTTCCTTACAATTAATGCGGATCTCACTATACAACTCCGGTATAAAACGCGTTTTTACCGGCACCACTGCTTCGATCACCTGGTTCACAGACGAAAGTTTGAAGTTTTTGACAGAAGCAGATTCTCCGGCTTTTACCCCATTACTGAATTGCATGGCAATTGCAGAGGGCATTAATACCCATTCATTATTATAACGGACCGACCATTTTATCGTTCCTTCTACTTCCACTGTGATAGTGATCGTTCCATTAGGAGAAGCAAGGTCCCATTTCCTGGCCCATACAGAGAAATGTAAGCACATTAATGCGATAAGCAGGATGGTTATCCGTACCGGACGAAGCATAATTGAGGATAATGTAGTTTGCATAAGCCAGCTAAAAATAGGGTTTTTTATAAATGTCATATATACAAATATTAACTATCTATTACCAGATATTACTCTACCCCCTGCGGTAACCAAATTTTAACCTATTTTGCGACGAGGTCGAGGTTTCAGTGTTAATTTACGTAATTTAATATTTTGCCAGTATGAAAGTCCTGCAGTTCACTATCCCTGTCCCAGCCAATCAAACGATCATTGCGCAGCAGGAAGTATTGCCTTATTTCTACCCACACCTGCACCGGCATGAAGAGATACAACTGACATGGGTTCAGAAAGGGGAAGGTACATTAGTAGTGGATAATAACATGCATATTTTTGGTGCCAATGAAATTTTCTGGCTTGGAGCCAACCAGCCACATCTGTTCAAAAGTGACCCTTCCTATTTTCTTCCCAAAAGCAAAAAGACCATTTCAGCACTGAATATCTTTTTCAATCCTTCCAAAGCACTTGTGCCCCTGTTTGATCTGCCGGAAATGAAAAGCCTTAAAAAATTCATTATGCAGCAAACATCAGGGTTCCAGATACCGCAGCAGCATGTAGGAGAGATCGCAAACCTTATGGTGAAAGTGCATAACAGTAAAGGGCCCGATAAAGTGGTCCATTTTATAGAGATCCTCCGCAGTTTGCTTGGCTACGGAAAGTTGCCTCCTCTATCGTCCTTTACCCAACCCCAGCAATACAGCGAGCATGAAGGGATGCGCATAGCCAGCATATATAATTACATCATGCAGCATTATGACAAGGCAGTAGCCCTGGAAGATGTAGCAAAGCAAGCCCATATGACGCCCCAGGCTTTCTGCAGGTATTTTAAAAAACATACCCGCCACACTTTTGTATCATTTTTGAATGAAGTGCGTATCAATGAAGCCTGTAAGCAACTTACAGATGGAGCTTATGATAGTATCTCTACCATTGCCTACCGCTGCGGGTTCAACAGCATCACCAATTTCAACCGTGTGTTTAAAAGTGTTACAGCCCTGTCTCCTTCAGAGTACGTCAACAATTTTTACCAGAGCGTGGAACAACCATAACCAGTTAATATCTGCTTATATCCAGGCAAGAATGGTCAATTGCTGCTACAGCCCCTTCCATATATTAGCAGAATGACTACTTTCAAACCAACGCTCAAACTGCTGGATGCCACCATGCTTGTTGCCGGAAGCATGATCGGATCGGGGATCTTTATTGTAAGTGCTGATATTACCCGCAATGTGGGAAGCGCCGGCTGGTTGATACTGGTATGGTTGATCACAGGTATTATGACATTGATAGCTGCCGTCAGCTATGGAGAACTCAGTGCCATGTATCCCAAAGCAGGTGGTCAGTACGTATACTTAAAGGAAGCATATAATCCTCTGATCGGTTTTCTTTATGGCTGGAGTTTCTTTTCGGTGATACAGACCGCCACTATAGCCGCTGTTGGTGTGGCTTTTGCAAAATTCACTGCGTATATCATACCGGCTTTCAGCGAAGATAAAGTGGCATTAGACCTTGGCTTTCTTACTATTTCACCAGCTCAATTACTTTCAATACTTATTATTGTCCTGCTCACATTTATTAATACACGTGGTGTAAAAAGCGGGAAAGGCATTCAGACAACTTTTACGCTTACAAAACTCTTAAGTCTTTTCGGGCTGATCATCTTTGGATTGGTAGCCCTTAAACCTGAAATATGGAATGCCAACTGGACAGATGCATGGAAGCTTCAGCATTTATCAACTGAAGGCAGTACCACCAATTATACCACCATTGCCGCCCTGGGAGCCATAGCTGCCGCAATGGTCGGCTCTGTTTTCAGCAGCGATTCATGGCATAATGTAACGTTTATTGCAGGCGAGGTCCGCAATCCTAAACGTAATATCGGCCTCAGCCTTTTTCTCGGCGTATTGATCGTTACCATTATTTATCTGCTTACCAATATCATGTATCTCGGGGTGTTGTCCCTGCAGGACATTGCATCTGCCGATAAAGACCGGGTGGCCGTATCTGCCGCACACATCATCTTTGGGCAGGCAGGCACCGTTATCATCGCTGTCATGATCATGATCTCTACATTCGGCTGCAACAACGGGTTGGTGATGGCTGGCGCAAGGGTATATTATACAATGGCAAATGATGGGCTTTTCTTTAAAAAGGCGGCTCAACTGAATAAGGCAGCAGTGCCAGGCTTTGCCTTATGGATTCAATGCTTATTTGCCTGCGCCTGGAGCCTTAGCGGCAAATATGGCGACCTGCTTGATATGATCTCTTTTGTGGTTGTAGTGTTTTATATGCTTACCATTGCCGGCATCTTCATCTTAAGAAAAAAGCAACCGCATATCGAGCGGCCTTATAAAGCAGTAGGATATCCCGTGTTGCCGCTGCTGTATATCGCCATGGGACTTACATTCTGCATTCTATTGATCATCTATAAGCCGAAGTTCACCTGGCCGGGGCTTATCATTACTCTACTTGGAATACCCGTGTATTACCTCGTGATGGCTTCCCGGGGAAGAATTTACCATCAAAAGGATAACGATCTATCCAATAATTGATTACCCAAATCTTTCAACAGCAAAGGCGGAAAGATCTATACTGGCAGGTTGCCCATCTATCGTTTCAGCAACCAGCTTGCCTGTACCAGCGCCAAGGCTCAAACCAAGCATGGAATGGCCAGTGGCAACAACCACATTATTGAATTTCGATATCCGCCCGATATAAGGTAACCCATCTGCAGAGCAGGGTCTGTAACCAAACCATATTTTATCATCCGGAGGGCGTGGTATATCGAAAGAAGGCAGAAAATCTTTTACGGCTTTCAAGATGCCTTCCACTCGGTTATAACGCGGCGCTGCTTTGGTAGATACCACTTCCATAGTGCCGCCAAAGCGGATCTTATTTCCATCCATCGGGGTTATGGCTACTCTTCCTTCAGTCAGTATAGCGGGATAGTTCAGGTAATAAGGAGAATCTTCCAGTGTAATGGAATAACCGCGGCCGGGCATCAAAGGGATCTTGGTATCAAGTAAAGCGGCTGTTTCCCTGCTCCAGGAGCCGCTGGCGATCACCACCTCATCCGCATCAAAAGCGTTTGTAGCAGTAAGCACCCTGGTTATATTTTTTTGCTTCTTCTCAAAACCCGTTACTTCTTCATTCACGAGGAGCTGAACTGATTGCTGTTTCAGGTAAGCGATCAGGTTTTGCATCAGTTTATTGGGATAAAGATGGGCATCGCATTTAAAAAAAATGGCTCCCAATGCATTGATCTTTGCCTGTGGCTCGAGTTGTTGCATAGCTTCATAATCGAGCAACTCTACTTCCAGCCCTAACCTTTTTCCTTTTTCTACTGTATGTTTTGCATGCTCGGCCACTTTTTCTGTTTGAAAGATCTCAAGCAAGCCCTTATGTTGATAAGCAAAATCAAAACCAGGAAGGGCTGCCCATGATTCATATTCCCGCTGGCTCAGCAAAGCAATATCACGCAGGGGCACTGCGGCCTTGTCTACGTTTCTTTGCGTAGCACTTTTCATGAACTTAAACCCCCAGTCTATCAGTGAAGGATTAAGAGAGGGCTGCACATAAAAAGGACTGCGGGAATTCAGCATCCATTTCAATCCCTGGCTCACAATGCCTGGTGCCGCCAATGGAGTGAAGTGGCTGGGGCAAACATAACCCGCATTGCCATAAGAGCAATTATCGAGGAAATTACCTTTATCCAGTACTGTTACCCGATGGCCGGCCTGTTGTAAATAATAAGCCGAACTTAATCCGATTATTCCTCCACCAATGACAACGACATGTTTCACCTTGAATGAGCTTTAATATTTAGAATACTTAAGTTTTATGGGTTTACGCGCGACCAATCTTTAAAAATGACCGACTGCAATTGATCCGGGTTGCTTGCTTTTCCAATTGTAAAGCTACGGGTGAATTGAGTACCCAGTATCAACGGGATCGTTTTCAATACACCTCCCTGTTCTACCTGCAACTTTACTATGCTTCCGGCTTTTTTATTCTTAACCTCTCCGAGCAACTGCATTGTAGCAGGCATTCCATCGATGGTCTTCAATACCTGACGTGGCCTTATGCCTGCAAGCCAGGCGGGTGAGTCCCAGTCGACTGCACTGATAATGACTGTATCATTTTTTGCCCTGGAATCAATTCCCAGCCATGCTCCCGGAACTGGCTTATTGGCTGTATCTATTACCAGCCCTGCATATCCGAGGTATTTTGCATAGTCAACATCATTAACGGTGTATATATACTCAAAAAAAGAACCCAGGGGCACGCCTGCAGTCTTTTCACATACTTCCCGGAATTCCTTTGCAGTATAGCCACGTCGTTTAGCCTGGTAAAAATCCTTATACAGGGTCCTCATCACATCATCGAGTGAGCGCTTATTTCGCGTTTCATGCCGGATCTTAAAATCAAGCATCATTGCCATCACAGGTCCTTTATCATAGTAAGAGATAGTCTTGTTCACATCATCACCCGTACGGCCAAAAGGCCCATCAGCCCATGTATCATAACTGGCCTGTGCAACGGATTGGAATAAACGGCCCGGTTTATTTTCATACGCGCGGATATGGTTCTCAAAATTTTTGAGCAGGTCATCTTCGGTTATCAACCCAGCCCTTCTCAGACAGAATTTTTCATAATAAGAAGTAATGCCTTCGGCTACCCAGAGCATGTCTGTTCTGCTGCCTTTGTCATAATCAAACGGGCCAAGTTCTATAGGCCGTATACGTTTGGCATTATAATGATGAAAGTATTCATGCGCCAGGAAAGACAGCATTCTTTTACGGCTTTCGGGAGTATTCATTCCTGTGCCATCAAAACTGACTGCTGTTGAGTTAAGATGCTCTATTCCTCCCCCTCCGGGGCCAATGGCAATAAATGTGTAATGCTTAAAAGGAATATCGCCCATCATGTCCACAGCGGCCTCCACAACTTTTTTCAGGTCATTGATAAATGCCTGCCGGTCGAACTGACCCGGTTTATAACCAATAAAATAATGAGGAACTCCTTTTACAGAAAATGAAGGCAATTCTTCCAGGTTGCCCATCAGTATGGGACTGTCATACAGCACATCAAAATCAGGAGATGAATACTGGTATTTCTTTCCTTTTACCGGTTCAAGCCCGGTTGCAATACGGTCCCATTTACTATATGGTTCAATTGTAAGGGTTACAGGCTGATTGATCAGTCCGTCAACATGCATGAACATACCTGTTGGAGCTATGAACCCACGTTCTTCATCGAGATAATTGGTTGCGACAAAATGACGTACCGCTTTTACATTGTAGCTGATATTAAGCTTATCAGCATAATTGGAATAAATACGCCAGGTATTATAATTAGCTTTTTCCCATTTCAATGTATCACCTCCCGGCACTTCAACATGAAATGCGCCGACATTATCGGCATAATTCAGTATCTGGTAATAACCCGGCATCCATACCGGCATTTTAACATCCACCCATTCCTTTTTCACACCATTGCATTCAAACCGGACTTCATAAACATGCGTGGACGGTTCTTTCACGCTTACTGTAAAATTCATCTCAGGCTTTTGGGCCTTTACTGTCAGTACGGCAAGGAGTATTGACAGGGAAATGTAAAGTCGCTTGTACATTATTATAGATTTATTTCTTACAATCCGGGTGAAAAATATAATCGTAGTCAGGGTTTACAGTACCTGGAATCCGTGTGCATAAGGATCATCATCATCTATTTTGATGGTGTTGTATCCATAAACAATCGCCCAGCCTTCAATGCTTGGAACAATGGCCGGCTTATCTGCAATAGTCGTTTCCTCTTCTATCCTCCCGATAAACTGCGATCCGATAATGCTTTCATGAATGAACTCCTCCCCTTTCTTCAATTTGCCTTTTGCATGCCATTGAGCCATGCGTGCAGATGTACCGGTACCGCAGGGAGACCGGTCAATCGCTTTATCGCCGTAAAACACAGCATTGCGTGCAGAAGCTTTCGGAGAGATCGTAGCACCAGTCCATAATAAATGACTCAACCCTTTTATATGTGCATTCTCCGGATGAACAAAGGAATATTTTTCATTAAGGCGCTGACGGCATACCCTGCTCCAGGCTATAAGGTCATCGGCTTTAAAATGCTCTAATCCAGGAAAAGTAGTTTGCGGGTCCACGATAGCATAGAAATTACCTCCATATGCAACATCTACTTTCAGTGTTCCGAGCACCGGGCATTCTACTTCGAGGCCTTCTGCATAAAGGAATGATTTTACATTGGTCAGTCTCACAGAAGTTACTTTTTTTCCACTCTGCTGGTAAGAGATCAATACCAGGCCGGCCGGGGTTTCCAGCCTGAGTTGTCCCGGAACTTTTGGAATGATCAATCCTTCTTCTATTGCAATGGTAACGGTGCCGATAGTGCCATGCCCGCACATAGGGAGACATCCGCTTGTTTCGATAAACAGTACTGCTGCATCATTAAGCGGATCATGAGGCGGGTAAAGTATGCTGCCACTCATCATATCATGCCCACGCGGTTCAAACATGAGGCCTTTTCTTATCCAGTCATACTCTGCCAGGAAATGCAGGCGCTTTTCCATCATGTTTTCACCCCTGAGAATGGGTCCGCCTCCGGCAACTACTCTTACAGGATTTCCACAGGTATGCGCATCTATACAAAAAAAGGTTTTGGAAGCCATGGTACTCACTTAAGTTTAGCATCCTTCCCGTTCTTCCCGTCTTACCGGTAAGACGGGAAGAACGGGAAGGATGTATTAATACAGATTTTATCCTATTGGTTACGAATTGATCTTGTTGGTTGTGAACTGTCCGTTTATTTTTCGCATAAGGTTCAAGGGGTTTTCATTTTGTAAAGCAGGCGGTAGAAGGTTGGAAGGGCAATCCTGTAAACAGAATGGCCGCACAAACCGTTTGATCGCATCGCCACCTACAGAAGTGCTGCGCACATCGGTGGTAGCAGGGAACGGCCCGCCATGGACCATTGCATGGCAAACTTCCACACCTGTCGGAACTCCGTTAAATAATACTCTTCCAGCTTTGCTATTCAGGCAAGTGATGATCTCATTGTAAGCAGTGAGATCAGTTGCAGTGCCCATTACTGTGCCGGTGAGCTGACCATGCAATGATTCAAGTGCTGAAAGTAATTCATTGTGGTCTTTGCACCAAACGATCAAGGATGATGGGCCGAATACTTCTGCCTGCAAGGCTTCGTTCCGGATAAAATCAGTGGCTGTTGTTTTTAATAATGCCGGAGCGCTTTTCAATTCTGCCGACAGGTCGGACGCTTCAGCCAGTATGGAAATTCCGTTTTGCCCGGTTAATGCTTTCTTTGAGTTGTAATAATTATTACAGACTGTCTTATTCAGCATCAGCGTGGGAGACGAATTACTGATGAGATTGGCCAGTTCTTTCTCAAAACGGCTGGCATCGTCTGATGCCATTAAAAAAACTAAGCCGGGATTGGTGCAGAACTGTCCTGAACCTAATGTTATCGAAGCAGCGATCTGCGCGGCAAGTGTTTCCGCTTTTTGCTGAAGTATCTCAGGAAGAATCACTACAGGATTCACGCTGCTCATTTCGGCATATACCGGTATGGGCGAGCTGCGTGCAGTAGTAGCAGTATGAAAAATGGACATCCCTGCCTTATATGATCCGGTAAAACCAATGGCTTTGATAGATTCGTTTTTGATCAGTTCCTGCACGTTGGCGATCTTATCAATCACCAGGTAAGAAAATACGCCTGTGGGCATACCTTTTTTCTTTGCTGCATTCTGTATGGCTTTACCCACCAGTTCATTCGTGCCTAAATGTCCTTCATGTGCTTTCACGATCACAGGATTGCCGGCGGCAAGCGCAGAAGCCGTGTCACCACCTGCTGTTGAAAATGCAAAGGGAAAATTGCTGGCTCCGAATACGAGTACAGGGCCAATGGGCACAAGCATTTTCCGGATATCGGCACGGGGCAACGGTTTGCGATCGGGCAAAGCAGGATCTATTACTGCTTCCACCCAGGAACCTTCGCGCAGGATGCCTGCGAATAATTGTAATTGTCCCACTGTTCTTGCACGTTCACCGATCAGCCTGGCTTCCGGTAAACCTGTTTCAAGCATGGCACGGTTGATCAATACATCGCCAAGCAACATGATCTCTTCACCAATAGCTTCCAGGAACCCGGCACGTTCTTCCGGTGTTGTTGAAGAATAAACCGGGAAAGCACGGGATGCATTCTGAGCAGCAGCTTCAATTTCAGGAATGCCGGCACTTGTAAATTCATCTGTCAGTTCAGTTCCCAGAACCGGACCTGCCCCGGACGTTGATCCGGGGCTGAAGGACCTCAAAATAGACTGCATATATCTTCAGTTGGGGAATTAAGCGTTTTGTAAAACGGGGAGATTAAGATAATCAGGAAGCTGTGGTCTTGTTGCAATAGCTGTATTAATAATCTCAAGAACACGCTTTCTTTCTTCTCCTACCAATGGCAGACGTGGAGCACGTACATACTCAGTGCTAAGCCCGGTTTGAACACCGGCAAGCTTTATATTCTGCACCAGTTTGGGATGAATGTCGAGTTCGAGAACTGGCATGAACCATTTGTAAATTTCCAGCGCCTCTTTGTACATACCGGCTTTTGCAAGTTTATAGATGGCTACTGTTTCCGCAGGAAATGCATCCACCAGTCCACCTACCACACCATCAGCTCCCAGCATCAGTTCCTCCAGTATCAGGGTGTCCACACCGCAAAGCAGGCTGAACCTGTTGCCAAACCGGTTGCGCATGCGAACAACATTCGTAACATCCCTGGTCGATTCTTTAACGGCCTGGATATTTGGATTTTTTGCAAGTTGTTCAAACATGTCCGGGGTAACTTCGATCTTATAATCGATCGGGTTATTATAGACCATGATAGGCAGTGAAGTATTTTCTGCGATCGTTTTGAAATAAGTCACTGTTTCAGTTTCATCGGACCTGTATCTCATCGGAGGCAGCACCATCAATGCATCGGCGCCATTAGCTTCTGCATCCTGTGCAAGCTTGATAGCCACCCTGGTCGATTGCTCCGCGATATTCATTACTGTAGGTATGCGCCCCTTCAATACTTCCACACAAAACACCAGCAATTGGATCTTTTCTTCATATTCGAGTGTGCTTGCTTCTCCCAGTGATCCTCCCAGGATCACACCATCTATCCCTGCAGCCACTTGCGCAGTAACATTTTTTTCAAACATGTTAAAGTCAATCGTGTCATTTGCAGCAAACGGTGTTAACATAGCAGGAAACACGCCTTCCCAGTTGATTCTACGCATAAATTCGTTTTTAATTGATAATGCGCAAAATTATGATCCAGCCCTTCAAGTTTATTTGAATAAAGTAGCCGATCATTTACAGATTTTAACTTCATATCCGTAAATGACCCGATAAAGTAGGGGTAAAGGCTTCTATGCCTTTATTTTACAGGAAGATCGGCCAGGTCTGTTCCGGAAAGTTTGATCTGATATGGCCATTGTTCATTGTTCTCGTCTTTGCCAGACACTTCCCAATGCTCTTTTGGTGCGCCACTTACTACCAGCCACAGGTATTCCGTATTGGCAGGAACTTTAAAACTGGCAGTTCCGTCAGCATCAGCATGAGGTTTCCCATATTCGCGGCTGCCATCTTTTTTAACGGCGAGGAAACCATAACGCCAGCCGGCCTTATCGGTTTTTATAGCCCTGTACCCTGCCGCACCAGCCAATCCTTTAAAAGATAATTTTACTTTCGTGCCGGCAGCAGGCATTTTCAATTTGATCCCGTTGTAGCCATAGTTTTGTGGGCAATTGCTTTCCGCGATCCTGTACCAGCCATCTTCAACCGGCTGAAAAGAGGTAAAATGCTGGTTGGCATATTTTGCAGCCACTTTTTCAATCCGTTTCATATCCCAGGTGATAAACCGGCGGCTGGCATCAAATATCTCATCATTGAATTGTTCCTGCGTCAAACCATTTATCCTTTTATATGCTGTTACCACATCCTCTCCTTTTTGTGTGTTACGCAATAACTTACCAAAGAAATCTATACCACGCTTATTTGACCAGTATTCGATCACATAAGGAGAATGATACATGTTTGTGGGATGCAGGAAGGCATAATGAGTTTTCTTCATGAAGCTTACCAGGTGGTAATTCTCAAACGTCATCCATTCGGGGTAAACCTGCCATAACATATACTGGGCCGACATTTCCATGATCGCTCCCCGTGGGCCGGTGCCATTATCACTTGCCGCCAGATACTGGAAAGCATGTCCTAATTCATGCGCAAGCGCTCCATAAGGAGCTTTACGCATTCTTACAGCAGGCGTCCATAAAATACCCACCTTATTTTCTTCGCCGCCTCCGAATGCAGTCTGCTCATCTCCGCCGATCACATAGAACAGTACCTTATATTTATCTGTCAGCGATTTGCCCTTTTCTACGACCTTCAGTTCATTTACATAAAACTGGTAGAACCGTTCGCATTCAACCAATGCTTCATGAACGTTGAACCGCTTCAAAGAGTCCGGGTTCTTCATTGGGTCAGCACCGAACTCTTTAGCCCAGAAGATCACTATATTATCTGATTCCACTTTACGGCTATAGCTGTATTCACTTGTATCGCTGTTGTAGTTGTTATTTTCAGGCACCCGCCACACTTTCGCCGGGATATACGTTTCCTTACCCGGCTTAGCTTTAGGGGCATACCGGGGTTCACCCCCGGTATGCCCTGAAGAAATTATCAAAAACAAAAGCGGTAGAACTATACTATTTTTCATAATGGCATTGAATGATCTTAATTATATCCCGGGTTATTTACAAGCAAAGGGTTTTTATTCATTTCGGACCTTGAGATCGGCCATAAATAATACTCTTCCCTGAATACACGGGTGCGGACAAGCTTGGGCTGATAAGTGAAAGTGTTACCGGTCTTAGTCACTGAAACGCCCATTAATGGTTTATTCTCTGTAACAGAAGCGATTTTCCAGCGGCGCACGTCATAGATACGATGGCTTTCAAAACAAAGCTCTACCCTTCTTTCCTGGCGTATCCTGTCCTGCAATGCTGTTGAAGATTCAGTGATCGGAGGCATATTAACACTTGTCCGGCTCCGGATCATATTCACGTAATCTCTTGCTACGCCATCATGCCCCAGGGCCTGCTCGCATTCTGCATAGTTAAGATACAGTTCAGCAAGGCGGAAGATGATCAGGTTCTGGTTACTGCCTTCTTTGTTCATGTCAATGGTTTCGCTCATATATTTTCTCCAGTGATAGCCGGTTTCTGTAGCATTCCATCCCTGTGGGCCTTGCGGGCTGTCTTTTCCGCCGGCAAATACTTCCACAGCAGAACCTTTAAATACCGCTCCGTTGTAAAGGATATCAGCATAAAAACGCGGATCGCGATTGATATAAGGATTAGCAGCATCATAACCAGACGAAGCATCCGTAATGGGTTTGCCATTATTCATTTCAAAAGCATCTACCATGGCTTGTGAAGGCGTATACACACTCCATCCGCCATAGCTGTTTGGCTGGCATACAATATCGATACCACCACCAGGCACATTACTGAAATTATAAGCGAGCAATACTTCACTGTTATTCTTTTGCATAAAGATGTTCTTGTAATCAGTTCCCTGGTACAATTCATATCCATTGCTTTCAGCAAAATCGATGGCCTCTTTTGCTGCAGTGGAAGCTGCCAGCCATTTAGCCTGATCGTTGGTAGGATTATGCAAAGCGCTGGCAGCATAAAGCAGCAACCTGGATTTTAATGCCCTGGCAGCAACAGAAGTAGCACGTCCTGCATTTGCAGGATCGTCTGCATAGCTGGCTGGCAAAAGGTCTACAGCTTTTGCTATATCATTCAAAACAAAAGCGACTCCTTCATCAAATGTATTCCTTGCCACTTTAAAAGTAGTATCAGAAAGCCCATATACTTTTGAAACCAGTGGCACACCTCCGTAATGACGGAGAAGATCAAAATATCCATAAGCACGCAGGAAATAAATTTCTCCGGTCAGTCTTTTCTTTTTTGCTTCATTGGCCGGGCCTTGCGCAGGCACTTCATCAATTTTACTCAGGAAAATATTGCAGTTCCTTATCTGCTGATAATTATTTGCCCAGAAATCATATACAGTATTATCAGGGCTCATCTGGCCGGTTTCAAGCGCCCTTTCATTACCATAACTGTGTTTAGAATTTCCTTCATCACAAGCGCCTGACATGAAATAGGATTTTAACACGCCGGGAAATTCCATAAATGGAAGAATGGGATAACGGCTATTGACAAAAGCCTGGACAAGATTGAGGTCTTTCCACAGATCAGCATCCGAATAAGAATCCAGCGGCTTTTTTTCCAGGAAATCTTTCTTGCACGAGCCAGCAGAAAGCATCAGGCATGCAAGCATTAATATAGAAATAAACTTCTTCATACAATTTTTTTAAGGTTGTTCAATTAAAAACCAAGATTGAGACCGATCGTGTATATACGTGTTTGAGGATAATATGCTCCGGTATATGCCACGGTTTCGGGATCATAGTGTTTCACTTTATCAATGCTGAATAAATTGAACCCATTGAGATAAACACGGAGGTTGGTGATACCTATATTTTTCAGTCCTGGAGAATTAAATGTATAAGCCAGTTCAGCAGACTTCAATTTCAGGAAAGACATATCCTGCAGCCAGAAATCAGAAGCCCTGTTATTGATGCCATAAGTTCTGTCGAACGAACCAGGCAGTGTCGCATTGGGATTATCGGCTGTCCAGCGGCCATCATACAACCATTTGGGAGGAATGAACTCACCATTATTGGCTTGCGGAAGAATAACCTGTTTGGCTTTTGCCTGCCCCTGCCACAGCAGGTTTAATGATAATCCTTTATAGTCTGCACCCATTCTGAAACCATAAACGATCAATGGCACCGGTGATTCATAGATACGCACCTGGTCATTCGCATTGATCACTCCATCTTTGTTGTAGTCGATGTATTTGATATCTCCTACTTTACTGCCGGGTAATTTGGCAGCTTCCCTGTCCAGCTCTTCCTGTGTATTGAAAATACCATCAGTCTTATATACCAACCAGGAACCCAATTGATAGCCCTGGCGTTTTTGCCATTCTTTTACATTAGGTGATTCATCAATAAATTCGATCGTGCTGCGTGTTTTGGTGAAATTGCCGGAAACATAGTAATTGAAATCCTTACCGATCGTTCCTTTATGTCCCAGGGTGAGTTCAATACCATGACGGTCCACTCGCCCGATGTTTTCATCAGGCAGGATCAGACCTGCAGTTGAAGGAATGGAAGCGTTACGCGGTGCAAGCAATTTATCCCTGCGTGCAGTATAGTATTCCACACTGAAATCGAGTTTGCCTTTCAATATAGAAGCTTCCAGTGCAATATTCTTCATCTTCTCTACTTCCCAGGTTACATCGGGGTTGGGAGCCACACCGGGCATTAAACCGGGAGCATAAACGGGATTATCATCATTTCCGAGGAAATAAGTTTGGTAAGCATACGGATCTGCTACTGTATAACGGGCCAGGTATTGATATTGAGCGATCCGATCATTGCCCAGTTGACTGTAAGATCCACGCAGCTTCAGGAAGCTGACAAAAGGCAATGCTTTTTTAATGAAATCTTCTTCAGATGCTACCCAGCCAACTGAAATACCAGGGAAGTTGCCATATTGCTTGCCCGGAGGGAAGTTGAAAGAGCCATCTCTCCTGAATACAAATTCAGCAAGGTATTTGTCTTTATAACTATAGTTGATCCTGCCAAAGAAATTGCGGCGGGCGTTCTGATCAGCAGAACTTCCGTTGGTGTTCCTGGTAGCATCATTGGTAAAGGCAAACAACTGATCGATCTGGCTGCTCACGAGGCTGGAGCGGGAAGCATTGATGCCTTCATTGTAATAATCACTTTGCTCAATGGCCGCAAATGTATTGATGCGGTGGTCACCAAAGCGTTTTTCATAATTCAGCTTCAGGTGATAGGTTTTCAGCAAGCTGTTTCCGTAATTCTGAGAAATGGAAGGATCACCAAGCAGTATATCACTTACATTAATATATTCTTTATTGGTACTGTCATACCTGTACAGATCAAAAGGCTTTGAGAATGATTTGCCATTATAAAATGCAAAATCATGAGCAGCAAAACCAGACAATGACAGTCCCTGGGTGATAAAAGGAAGTTTGAGTTCAAAAGAAGCCAGGGTCTGTATAGAATTATTAACAGCTTTCCTGTAGCCATCATAGCCCTGTGCCAGTTGCAAAGGGTTAGGGCCTTCGATACCTGCCACAGGTAATCCGTTAGGATAAAAAGGTGAAAGACCCGGATAACTACCCAGTATGGAAAGGAATATATAATCCGAACCGGCTGGCGCATACTTCCTGTATTCATTGCGACCAACAACATCAAGCGACAGTTTGAGCAGTTTGGTAACCTGAGCATCTATATTCATGCGAAGATTATACTGCCTGTAGTTGGTAGCTGATTTCCTGTAAAACGCATCCTGGTAAGTGTAACCACCCGACAT
This sequence comes from Chitinophagaceae bacterium, assembly GCA_051954695.1. Taxonomy (GTDB): domain Bacteria; phylum Bacteroidota; class Bacteroidia; order Chitinophagales; family Chitinophagaceae; genus Terrimonas_A. The sequence continues at coordinate 113,479 of JBQCHL010000018.1, read as the reverse complement.
AAAATATTTTACCCTGTCTGAGCCACCGGAAACTGAAAGCGAATGCTGGGTTTGAGGGGTTAGAGGTTTCAGCACTTCGTCGTACCAATCAGTATTGGGATAATTAAGTGGATCAGATCCGTCTTTATATTTCTGGATCTGCTCCGGTGAAAATGTTGGAGAGCCGGCGTTCTGACGGGCATCTTTTTCATTTCTGAAAAGGGCGTATTCGTATGAGCTTACCAGTTTAGGAACACGGGTGGGTTGTGATAGACCAAAATTTGCGTCATAGTTGATAGTAGGCTTACCGCTTTTACCCCTTTTCGTGGTAACCAGTATAACGCCATTGGCAGCCTGTGCACCATAGATAGCTGCAGAAGCATCTTTCAGTATACTGATGCTTTCAATATCATTCGGGTTCAATCTTTCAAAACCGCTCCGGTTGGCCACACCATCGATAACATATAAAGGGCTGGCATTACCTGTGGTTCCTGCACCTCTGATCAAAATGGAGGAACCGTCTGCACCCGGTTCCCCACTCCTGTTGTTGGCAATAATGCCGGGCATACGACCGGCAAGAGAATTGGAAATATTTACAGAACTGCTTTGCTTTATTTCATCGGTATTGATCTGGGTAACAGAACCGGTAAGCGTAGCTTTTTTCTGTTTCCCATAACCAACAACAATTACTTCATCCAGCGATTTGTCGACCGGGCTCAGCCGGATATTCAATGCTGCTGTTGAACTGTTAATATTAACTTCTTTATCAGCATACCCTACATTGGTAAAAACCAGGATACCGCTGTTCTTTACAGGCACCATAATAGTAAAGCTTCCTTCTGCATTGGTGATGGTGCTGATAAAGCTTTCTTTCAGCTGCACAGTTACGCCCTGCATGGGTTTGCCATCATCAGAACTCACCTGGCCAGTGATCTTCAACTGGGCAGGTTGTGATTGAGCGTTGATCTGTAACAGGAATGAAAAAATCAGCAGGAAACAAACGGGAGATTTCCGCATAAAGAGGTTCAGGCAAAGCAATAGAGTGCCACCCTTCCATTTTAACAATGGTAGTCGCATAAGCAGTTTGATTAGTAGTTAATAATGTAGAGGCATATAATACAGGACAATCAACATTATCCCGGGTTATCTATGCATCAATAATAATTGTCTAATTGACTAATTAAAATTACATTTTTAAAATGCACACCTGCTTTACATATTTTAACTGATTGCAAACTGATTTTATCTAATATTAATGCTGTTTGGGAATCGCAACGATATTGATTTGGGTAGTAAGCGGACCTTCACTCCAGATCAGCTTTATATTCACTGCCTGTAATTGCCGTAAAGACAAATAATACTGAGCTTCTCAGATTCACTTTATCCATGTAGGTTTCCGGTATATAAACTAACTTTTCGCAAAATATTCTTATGTCCACTGTTGTCACCATCACCTTCAGTCCCTGCGTCGACAAAACAATCTTTATTGAACAGTTAATCCCTGACCGGAAACTGAAGTGTGGCCATGTACAGCTCGACCCCGGAGGTGGCGGTGTTAATATTGCACGCGTACTTCGTCGTTTCAATATTGATACAACTGCAGTATTCCCTTCTGGTAGCTATACGGGGAAATTCCTGGAAGAGATGCTGCTTATTGAAAAAATCCCTTTTCTTACTGTAGCCACCCAGATCCAAACGCGGGAAAACATTGTGATCGCTGAAACAGCGTCGGGTAAGCAGTACAGGCTCGGTATGGCCGCCGTTCCCATCACATTATCACAATCTGAAGAACTGATTAAACTGATCGAAGATATCCCTTCACTGGCATTCCTTGTTGTAAGCGGAAGTTTGCCGGATAATATCGATATAAATATGATGGCCCGGTTATCAGTCATTGCGGAGAAAAAGAAAGCGAAGTTTATCGTTGATACAAAAGGGAGCTCATTACAACAGGCTATTCAGTCTGGCGTGTTTCTGGTCAAACCAAATCTGGGCGAACTGGCGGCTCTGGCTGGCAAATCTTTTATCCAGGACAATGAAATTGAAATAACTGCCCGTCAGATCATGTCTTCAGGCAAATGCGAAGCTATGATCATATCAATGGGTGAGCGTGGAGCCATGTTAGTAACAGCCGATCGCTCAGAAATGGTTGCCGCTCCCCCGGTGAAACGCAAAAGCACAGTTGGCGCAGGAGACAGCATGGTAGCAGGCGTCCTGCTGGGACTTACAGGAAATTATGCTCTTTCAGAAGCATTACGGCTGGGTGTAGCCTGCGGAACGGCCGCGACACTGAATGAAGGAAGCAGACTTTGTGAACCACAGGATGTATACATGCTTTTAAACCAAATTCCGCAGCGATCTAATTTGTAAGGGATCCGCTGCTGCCGGAATCTTCATAACGTCCGGTCTTATCATCGATCCTGATCCGAAAGAAAATACCCTGAATATCGCCGGTATTGGAATCAACAAAAGGCCACTCTGAATTGATCTGCATTTTTTCTGTCGGGACCATGGGGAATTGACGGGCATTTAAAATGGTCAAAGCATTCCTTTTTTCTCCATGGTCTTTCAATTCTTCAAACTCTCCCCAGCATATTACGCTCTGCCAGTTGGAAAGATCTTTTGTATTGTCTACCTGGAAACATACACGGGGTTCTTTACGGAGTATGGAAATCTTTAGCCCTTCCGTTGTATGACAATAGATATAACCGCCTTTATAAGCATAACTGATAGGAACAACATAGGTTGTGCCATTCGCATGACAGCCCAGCCTGCCTACTAACTGCTTGCTAAGTAATTGCTCCATTTGCTGTAAATCAAGTTTACCGACCATAACGATGTTTTGTTCAAAGCAATGAATTTTAATTGCAATAGTAGATGACTACAGTCAGTTTCCTGCCTGATTTGTATCGGGAGAAATATATCCACAGGCACGATGATGAATATCACGAACAGGCCTGATGCCCATCAATAAACAGAAATGATTCAACGATTAACTTGATACTCATTTTCAAGACATCAGATTCGTGCTTATTGATACATTCATCAACTGGTATTATATGAATAATAATATTCTCCGATTTACCGAAATTTCGATCAACGATGTAGCCATTGTTGGTGGCAAGAATGCTTCTCTTGGAGAAATGTATGCCCGTCTTTCCGGCAAAGGTGTTGCCGTTCCTGAAGGGTTTGCTGTAACAGCACAGGCATTTAACCATTTCCTTGCAGCTAATTCGCTGCACCAGCCATTGCATCAGCTTATGCAAAAACTGGATCGGCCTTCGTTTCAAAATCTTTCATCGATTGGTGCATCAGCAAGAAAATTACTACTGGAAGCAAAACTTCCGGATGATCTCATCCAATCGGTCCTCAATGCTTATCATCATCTTGACAGGAGCAATGACAGCACTGTGGCTGTTCGCAGCAGTGCTACTGCTGAAGATCTGCCACAAGCAAGCTTTGCAGGGCAGCATGAATCCTATCTCAACATTACGGGTGAGCAGAATGTGCTGAAGGCAGTGCAGCAATGCTTTGCTTCTCTTTACACAGACAGGGCCATTAAATACAGGGAAGACAATGGCTTTGCCCATGAAAAAGTTGCTCTTTCGGTCGGTATTCAGAAAATGGTAAGAAGTGATCTCGCATGTTCGGGTGTTGCCTTCACCCTTGAGCCAGAGTCAGGGTTTCCCGATGTGATCTCCATCAGTGGTGTATGGGGGCTGGGTGAAAATATCGTGCAGGGTGTCGTCAACCCCGACGAATACCTTGTATTCAAACCAACTCTGCGGAATAAGCAGAAAGCGCTCATCCAAAAAAAGCTTGGTGAAAAAGCATTGACCATGATCTACAAACAGACTGCTTCCCCTAATGATCCAACATCCACTGTCAATATTGAAACACCGGAAGAGAAAAGGGCTGCATTTACACTTAATGAAGAAGAGATATATCTACTGGCCAACTGGTGTCTGATAATTGAAGACCATTATGGGAAACCCATGGATATTGAATGGGCAAAAGATGGGATTTCAGGTGGCCTGTTCATCGTTCAGGCAAGACCGGAAACCGTACATTCAAACCAGGACCCGCATCACATTACAGAATATAAGCTTCTCCGGAAAAGCCGGGCAATTGTGGAAGGCAATGCTGTCGGAGAAAAGATCGCAACAGGCATTGCGCGGGTGATCCTGTCACCAGCAGATGTTGATAAAATAAATGCCGGTGAAATACTTGTAACCAGCATTACCAGCCCGGACTGGGATCCGGTGTTGAAAAGAACGGCAGCAATTATTACAGATAAAGGCGGAAGGACCAGCCATGCGTCTATAGTTGCCCGCGAATTGGGTGTACCGGCATTGGTCGGATGTAGTAATGCAACCTCTTTAATAAAGGATGGTGATATCATCACTGTATGCTGCAGTGAAGGAAAAACAGGTCATGTGTACGAAGGAGCTCTCCCCTATTCCACAAATGATATTGATCTGGCAGGCATCACCAGGCCGGCAGCTACAGAAGCAATGATGATCCTTGGCGATCCGGACCAGGCATTCAAACTCTCTTTTTATCCTAATGATGGGATTGGCCTGATGCGTATGGAGTTTATCATCACTCATGCGATCAGGGTCCACCCTATGGCATTGGTCCGCTTTGATCAATTACAGGATGAAGAGGTCAGGAAAAAGCTGGCAAAGCTAACAATTGGCTACAGCGATAAGAAAGAATATTTCGTTGACAAACTTTCCCAGGGTATCGCAACAATTGCAGCAGCCTTTTATCCAAAAGATGTGATCGTCCGGACAAGTGATTTCAAAACAAATGAATATGCAAATCTGACAGGTGGCGCTGCATTTGAACTCAAAGAAGAAAACCCGATGCTTGGCTTCAGGGGAGCATCCCGTTATTACAGCGAATATTACCGGGAAGGATTTGAGCTGGAATGTGCTGCCATTAAGCGGGTACGCGAAAAAATGGGTTTGACCAATGTAAAAGTGATGATCCCATTCTGCCGTACACTTGACGAGGCTAAACAGGTGATCTCTACCATGCGTGCTTATGGACTGAACAGGAATGCTGACAACACCCTGGAGATTTACATGATGGTGGAGATACCGTCCAATGTATTACTGGCGGAAGAATTTGCCACTATATTTGATGGATTTTCTATAGGCTCCAACGATCTTACACAACTTGTACTGGGAGTGGACAGAGACTCTGCGATCATCAATCATATTTTCAATGAACAGGACCCAGCTGTAAAACAGATGATCGCTACTGTGATTCAAAAGGCAAAACATGCAGGAATAAAGATCGGGCTATGCGGACAGGCACCAAGCGATATACCTGCATTTGCACAGTTTCTTGTAGAAGAAGGGATTTCAAGTATCTCTTTTAATCCTGATGCTCTTTTAAAAGGGATTGAAAATATAAAGATAGCAGAAAGACAGTTATCTGTAAAATCCTGACCCGGCTATTGAAACTCCTGCCTGAATATTTTAGTGATTATATAACATCTCATAATATTCTTTCATCATTCTTTGACTGCCAAAAGCAGGATTGATATCTTTCATTCCCTGCTCTGCCATAGCTATCCATTTGTCCGGTGCATCATAATACAGCGGTATGACCTCCTTCTCCAGCAGATCATACAAAGTATTGGCATCCCTTTCATCCTGCTCATGGTCCTGCAGCATTTGATCCGCTGGCGGAATAACAAAACTATTGATCTTATCCCTTGCAAACTCCGGGAACCACCCATCGGGCATGGATACGTTCAACGCTCCGTTCATGGCTGCAGACATTCCACTGGTGCCGGACGCTTCATGGCCCATCCTGGGAACATTAAGCCAGATATCTGCGCCGCCCTTCAGCAGCCTGGACTGTTTCATTTCATAACCAACAAGCACAGAGCAATTCGTAAACGTTTTGCAGATATTGACGATCCTGTTAAATAAGGCAATCGCCGGAAAATCCATGGGATAAGGCTTTCCTGCCCAAATGAGTTGTACCGGCCGCGTACTATTGCTGACAATATGCTGAAACCGGTCCATATTGGATAATAGTAACTCTGCCCTTTTATAGTTAGCAAACCGCTTGGCAAATACAATGGTACAGACATCCGGATCATACATCTCTCCGGTTTGATCTGCCACTTCCTCAAATAAAAGTTTTTTAGCTTCCTTTTTTCTTTGAATGAACACAGCCTGGTCATTACCGGCTACAGCCTTGTACATCTGTTCATCATGCCAGTATGTAAAATCCTGCGCGTTAGTAATGGATATGATCCTGCAAGCTCCGGGAACAGCATTCCACCAACGTTGTAATACCGTTGCATGTATCCGGGAAACGCCATTGGCGATACCTGCCATCTGCAATGCTGCGGATGTATTATCCAGCATTTCGTTGTCTACCTGTATGAACTGTTTAATTTCAGCAGGATCGATTGCTCCGAAAAATCCCATCTTAGCCAGCAGTGATATGGAATTCTTTTCATTACCGCCTGCTTCGCAGGTGTGATTAGTAAAAACCAGCCTGCGTCTCACGTCTTCCAGGCCTCCATACTTACTGTATAAATAAAAAGCAAGGGGCATCCCATGCGATTCATTCAAATGATACACATCAGGTTGCCAGTTAAGTTGCTCCAACAGCCTGGCACCGCCCTGCCCTAACAGGATGGCCGCAGCTATTTTTGACTCCGGATTCGAATCATATAATTTATGGCAGATCGTTCTCGAGAGGTAATCGTTCTCTGGAATGTCTGTACTCAGAAAAAAAACGGGGGCCGTATTAAACACTTTCGGAGGAAGATAGTACGCTGTCACAAATACTTCATGTCCCGACACCCGGATAGTAAAACGCATATCGGTTTTCTCCAGAAAGCCGTACACTTTTTCCTGGAAAAGAACATCCATTGTCTGGTCCTGCTTCCTGACCTGGTCATAATAGCCATACTTCCAAAGTATCCCGATACCGATCACGGCTTGCTTTAAGGCAAACGCACCGCGCATTTGTGAACCGGCCAGATACCCAAGCCCTCCTGCATAAGTTTTCAATGGCTGATGAATACCAAACTCCATGCAGAAATAAGCGACCTTTTTGGGATAAGCAGGGTCGACAGCATATGGGAACCGGAAGGGAACATCCATAGGAAAAATTATTAGTTTGTTTAACTTTTTACCCAGCCCTTATCACGATCACTTTAATACACCGGCTGGATCGCTGTATCACTCTTCGAAATATAAACACCCGGCTGCTCATGGCGGAACCGTTTCGCGATCATCTGGTCAAGGTATTCTCTATGCTGCGGATGTGCAATACTCTGCAATGCCATAGCACGTTGCCGGAGATTCTTTCCGTAAAGGTTCACCATGCCATATTCTGTGACCACCCAGTGTATATGACCGCGTGTGGTAACCACGCCTGCCCCTTCTTTTAAAAAAGGAACGATCCTGGAAAGCCCTTTTGATGTGATGGAAGGCAAAGCAATGATCGGTTTTCCTCCTTCAGACAATGCAGCACCCTGCATAAAATCCATCTGGCCGCCGATGCCTGAATACTGATAAGTGCCGATCGAATCAGCACATACCTGACCAGTCAGGTCCACCTCTATCGCACTGTTGATTGCTGTAACCTTTGGGTTCTGTCTGATCACACTGATATCGTTCACGTAACTGATGTCCATAACTTTAATGGATGGATTATCATCCACAAAATCGTACAGGCGGCGTGTACCGGTCAGGAAGCTGGTAACAGACTGCCCCGGGTTATTCTTTTTAAACCGGTTGTTGATGATATTCTTTTCAATAAGGTCGATCACTCCATCGCTCATCATCTCCGTATGAAGTCCAAGACCCTTATGATCATAAAGATTCTTCAAAACCTGGTCAGGTATTGATCCAATACCCAACTGGAGAGTTGCACCATCTTCAACAAGGCTGGCCACATTATGGCCTATCTTTTCACTGATAACCGATGCCGCTGAAGAATAATCCAGCTCAGGCAGCTCTGTATCGCATTTCACCAGAGTATTGATCTTGCTCACATGCACAAAACCATCTCCTGCTGTCCGCGGCATACGACTGTTTACCTGTGCGATCACGAAAGCTGCCGTTTCCACTGCAGCCAGTGCAATATCAACTGAAGTGCCTAACGAACAGTAACCATGAGCATCCGGCGGTGAAACCTGTATAAGCGCAACATCAATAGGGAAAATCTTATTTCTGAAAAGCCCTGGGATCTGGCTAAGAAACAAAGGTACATAGTCACCATAAGAGCTATTGGCGACTGCCCGTGTATTGGCACTGACAAACAGTGCGTTGAAAAAGAAACTTTTCCTGACAACCGGCTCATTAAAATCATTATCCCCAAGATTGGTAATGCTGACCAGTTCAACATTCTTCAATTCCCGGTACCTGGCCTGCATGGCTTTGATCAGCACAGTTGGCGTTGCAGCACTTCCATGCAGGAAAACGCGGTCACCCGACTTTATCACTCTTACAGCATCTTCAGCGGTCTGATATGTATACATTGATATAAAAATTTATCGGTTCTGATTTCTTTTTATGCGCAATTTCCACCACGAAACAAGAAAATGTACCAACAGCACACTTCCCCAAACAATGGAGATAACAATTAGCCATTCAGCCCCCCAGATATCCCGTTCAATATATTGAACAAGCCATAAAATGGACAATACAACAAGAAATATGGAAAGATGTGTATTGAAACGGAGGAAAATCTGCAGGTAGCTGAAAATGGACCTGTTTACCGCTTTCATATTTCATTAAATTAATGGTGAACAATAAATTAAATTCATAAGGCGTGCTGATACAATATTTCTTCCAGGTGCTGATACATATCTGCCAGGTTTTCTTCTTTAACGCCATCATAGCCTGCAAGCATTTTACGACCATTCACTTTACCAGCAAAAAGCGCACCCATGCGCAGCATAAACCTGTCTTTGCGTGAAAGCTTATTAAAGACCAGGCGGCCATCAAGATAATAGACATCGCATTTCTCCGCAATAAAGTCAGGGAGAGAAGACCTTACATACTGCCTGAGCTTTTCAGTTTGATCTTTTGGCGTACCACTCACTACAAATAATACCAGTTTTTTGCCCCGCAACGTAGCTGAATGCTGCTTAACCCAGTTTGAGATCTCCAGTTTCCCGATATAGACGCTCGATCCCATTACCACCAGTTCTGTATCTTTCAGCTGGCCTTCACCGCATGTCGTCGTAGTTAACAGGCTGAGCGCAAGTTTTTGATGCAGCCATTCGGCATACTGCTGAGTGGCACCATATCTTCCTTGATAAACGATCATGCTTTTCATATAAGAAGAGTTTAATTATTTTTTCCTTGTTTTTCTTATCAGGTAGATAATCCTCCATAAGTGCAGTGCCAACGCAATACACCATAGAACGATCACATATACTATCCAGTCCTGTACAAATGGTTTATGAGACAGCTTCCAGATAAGCCACACGCCAAGCACGATCAGGGCAAAACTGGAGATCTCAAAGCGGAAGCGTCTCCAGCTTTTCAAGATTCTTTGATATAGAGATCCGTTTTGCATAATTTGAAAATTCATGGTTTATGATTGGCAATGGCTGTCGCATCTGCATATACCTTTTTTAATACCCGGGTATTTATTTAAATGCAAAAATTCCGCAATCCCTGCTGCCCTCATCATTTTAACAAACAGGATCAATTGTTCCCGGAAATAAGGATCAGGCAGCATCCAGTCATGGCATAAGATCACAACATGACCCTTTTCAAATACATTTCCCCAGGCGCTGCTTTTTACACAGGTAATCATTCTCTCCGCAGAGAAATATTGCTGCAAAGTGGAATCGAAACGCCATTCCATATCCCAGCCAATTAATTGAAACCCGAGTTTTGAAAGAGAGTCGGCTGATAGATTCGCATCTATGAGATCAGTTCTTTTTCTGTTGGCTATCCGCCAGGTATTACGACCAGGTAACCTTACAAAATTATTTTCCGGCCTAAGTAGTTTTTCATTCACCAATATGTCCCCAACAACTTTCTCCGGGGATGAATAAAACATCCGGTAATGGCCTGAAGCGTGGGAATAACTGTGATTGGCTATTTCAATGAAAGGGTTGTTCTGATATTGCTGAAAGATCCTTTTCACCTTTTCATCCCTCTCCAACTGCGCCCCGATCAGGAAAACATCGACCGGTATGCTGTCAGTAGCTGTCAGCGAATCCAGAAACCCACTACCTGTCATCGGGCCATCATCAAAAGTGAGATAAATGGATATCTGCTGCACTGGCTGTGTTACAGATACCGGGGGTTGATGAAGATCATTTGCCGTCCGCCACAAGGCAGTACCGGTAAACAACAATATCAGCCATTTGAGTTCCAAAGCGATCTTTTAATACAAAAAGACAAAATAATAGTTGCTGTAGCAATGATCAGCGTCAGCAAGCCGGATGATTTGAATACATATCCACCCACCCTCAATAGCCTGATCAAAATCAACCTTACCTTTGCAACAGATCATTTGGCTGCCGCAGCAACATGGATAAATTGGCATCGGCATTTATACGTTTACCTCTAAAATATATGTATGTCGTCCATTGCAGAAGCACTATCCGGCCTAAGTGGGTTATCAAGCAGTTCGATCCAGCAATTGCAGGAGAAATATGGCAAAAATGAATTCAGCCGGAATAAACGTTTCCGCTCGTTAAAGCTATTGGTCTCTTTTATAAAAGAGCCGATGTCGATCCTGCTCATTATAGCTTGCTGCCTGTATTTCATCCTTGGTAAGAACCCCGAGGGGTTCATGATGCTGGTTGCCACCCTGATCGTGTTCACCATAGGATTTTACCAGGAAGTACGCAGTTCAAAAGCCATACACGCATTAAAGGAAATGACTTCACCGGAAGTGACAGTTGTCCGGGATGGAAAGCAAATAGTCATTCATTCCAGAGAGCTTGTACCAGGCGATATCATGCTGCTTGAAGAGGGGCAAAAAATTCCTGCAGACGGCATCATCCTTCAGGCAAATGATTTTACTGTCAATGAAGCCGTATTGACAGGAGAATCCGTTCCTGTTGCAAAAACCTCTTCCGACGAAAACAAGGAAATATATCAGGGCACGCTGATCAATTCAGGCAGTTGCCTCGCCATGGTCACTGCTACGGGCAATAACACACAGTTGGTCCAGATAGGGCACCTGGTAGAAGATCAGTTATTGAATAAAACAGTGCTGCAGGTACAGGTAGGCCGGCTTGTCAACAAGCTGGCGCTGTTCGGCCTGCTTGCCTTTGTAGTCATCTTTACCATCAACTTTCTCCATTATCATGAATTCTCTACAAGCCTTTTGTTTGCGTTGACGCTGGCGATGTCTGCCATACCGGAAGAGATTCCTGTAGCATTTTCTTCTTTTATGGCACTGGGTGCCTATAAGATGAGCAAGTTGGGAATAATTTCACGTCAACCGCAGATCATCGAAAACCTTGGATGCGTGGACGTATTATGTCTTGACAAGACAGGTACGATCACAGAAAATAAAATGGTACTGGACACTGTTTACAATTACCAAACAGATCAGCTTTACCATGCGAAGGATAACTTTCCCGGATGTGACCACTTATTACGTTCTGCCATGCTCGCCAGTGAATCGAAGCCTTTTGATGCCATGGAAAAAGCAATCGTCCAGGCCTACCTTAAAATGCCTGATCAGGCGGCCTGGCGTACGATTCCAATGATCCATGAATACCCGCTGGAGGGTTCGGTGCCAATGATGACCCATGTATACAGCTTCAATGATCAGATTATTGTTGCGGCCAAAGGTGCTCCCGAACGGATACTGAATGTTTGCGGCATAACCGGAGAAGAGCGCAAAAAAATAGAACGGCATGTTTCAGCAATGGGCAGCAATGGATTCCGGATGCTGGGAGTTGCAAGCGCAACACATACCGGAACATTCCCCGGCAGGCAGGACGATTTTGCCTGGCAGTTTGAAGGGCTACTGGCATTATTTGACCCACCAAAGAAAAATCTCCCTGAAGTGATCAGTAAGCTATACGCAGCAAAAGTGAACGTTAAGTTGCTGACAGGCGACTTTGCTGACACAGCTATAGCGATCGCTCAGCAGACAGGCATCCGGCAGCCGGCTTTTTGCTATACCGGTCAGCAGGTTATGCAAATGACGGATGAGGAATTGAAAGAAGCGATCAGCAATGTCAACGTATTTGCAAGAATGTTTCCCGGTGCAAAGCTGAAAGTGATCAGGCATCTGAAAGAGCATGGACATACTGTGGCCATGACAGGTGACGGAGTAAATGATGCACCAGCCCTCAAGGTTGCTGATATCGGGATCGCTATGGGCAACAGGGGAACTGAAATGGCGCAACAGGCAGCCGACCTGGTAATTACAGACGATGATCTTGATAAGATCAATGTGGCTATCACAGAAGGCCGTAAGATCTATCACAACCTGCTAAAAGCTGTACGTTACATCATCGCCATTCATATCCCGATCATACTTACAGCCTCTGTGCCGCTGATCCTTGGATGGGCATTCCCGAACATCTTCACCCCTATCCATATTATTTTCCTGGAGCTTATCATGGGGCCGACCTGCTCGGTATTTTTCGAAAAAGAACCCGTCGAGCATTTCAGTGTCGAAAAAGGGCCGAGAAAAAAAAGTGATCCATTGCTTGGCCAGGGTGATCTGCTGATCAGTATAACACAGGGAGTCATTATTGCTGCCGGTGTATTGCTGCTGTATTATTTCTCCATGCAGTCAGGTCACTCGCTTGAAGAAACAAGGACCATGGTTTTTACCACACTGATCCTTTCCAATATTTTCCTCACATTCGCAGTAAGATCATATACACAAACAATATTTACCACAATCCGCTATAAGAACAGGCTGGCATTGCCAGTGCTGGGAAGTTCGGCCATCTTTCTTGTTTTGCTGTTGCTGTACGCTCCCGTACGTCAACTATTTGAGCTGACAGCCATAAGCCCAACGATGTTCGGGATAAGTTTCGCGACAGCATTTGCCAGCGTTCTCTGGTTTGAGGTATATAAGGTAAATCTCCCCTGGAAGGTACCTGTTTCAGTACGCAGAACTGACGATGATCATAGATCGCCCGTATTACCATCATAGGATCACAGTAGCATGTTGCCCCATATTTGTAAAAAAAATAAGTATGAAAAAGGTAATCGCTGCATTTGATAACGGGCATTATTCAGAAGGAATGATGCAGTTTGCGTCCGAATTGAATAAAAAAGAACCTATCCTGTTGGTCGGCGCTTTTTTGCCACAGGTGGATTATGCCAGCTTATGGAGCTATGCCGCCGCCAATATTGCCGACGGCGTGTACATACCATTAATTGAACCGCAAACCGCAGAAGCCATTCAGAAAACCATTGACCGGTTTGAAACATACTGCCTCAAGAATCACATCCGCTTCACAGTACATAAGGAATATTTTGATTTTGCATTGCCTGAGCTGAAGAAAGAAACCATTTATGCCGATCTGTTGCTGATCGGCAGCGATCTGTTTTATTCACAAACCGGCATTGATCTGAACGATTACCTGAAAGAGATACTTCATCATACTGATTGCCCGGTGCTCATCATCCCTGAAAAATCTGATTTTCCTGCTAACAACATACTTACATGCGATGGTAAGGAAGGTTCCATTTATGCCATCAAGCAGTTTGCTTACCTGTTTCCGGAATTAGCCAGTCAACCAACAACGCTGGTATATGCCAATCCTGATCCTGACCATCAGATTCCAGGCCACGGTTACGTTATGGAGCTGGTCAATTGCCACTATCCCAGGCTCGATGAAGTGCATCTCGCCGCTGATGGTAAAAATTTCTTTGGCACTTGGGTATCCGGGATCAAGAGTCCGGTAGTGATAGCCGGTGCTTTCAACAGAGGAGATATTTCCATGATCTTCAAAAAAAGTTTTATAACTGACACTATTGCCAGCCATCGTCTCCCGGTATTCATTGCTCACAAGTAAAAAATAACTTTTATGCAAAAGATATTAATTGCCATTAACGGCGAAGAACTGAATGAACAGGCTTTAAATTTTGCCTGTGCCATTGCACGGATCAAGGGATCACCTCTTACAGGTATATTCCTGGAAAACATGGTCGAGAATGAGCAGCTTATCTGGAAAGTGACTGGTGGAGGTAACTATCCTGAATGGGAAACTGATGACCATTCCAAAATCCTGGAGGCGAAAGCCAAAAAGATAAATGCCAATATTGAGAAATTCAGAGCTGTTTGCCAGGCCAACCAGGTATTATGCAAAGTGCATGAAGACAAAAGTGTTCCATTGCGCGAGGTGGAAACCGAAAGCAGGTTTGCTGACCTGCTTATACTGGATGCGTGCATGAGCTTTAAAGGATATACCGGCACACCATCCGATTTTGTACAGCAGATCCTGCGGCATGCAGAATGCCCTGTGATCGTAGCCCCGGAAAGTTTTACAGCTATCAATGAGATCGTCTTTCTGTATGATGGTTCAAAGAATGCCGCATACGCGATCAAACAGTTCACCTACCTTTTTCCTGAACTGTATGATAAACGTGTGATCGTTTTCCGCATTAGTGAAGATGGTATCTGGCAGGACCACGAAAGGCAGCAAATGCAGGAATGGCTGCAACAGCGGTATTCGGCTATTGGTTTTGAAATACAGAAAGGAGACGTGAAAGACAAAATATTTGACTACCTGCTGAAACGCGGAAACAATATTATCGTAATGGGTTCTTATGGCCGTACTGCCCTGTCCAGGTTTTTCTCACACAGTGATGCGGACTTTGTTATCAATGCAATTCCCCGGCCTTTATTCATCTCTCATACTTAATACAAGGAGGAATGAACAAGATCATCGCCATACTTGACGGACTTAGATACAATACCAGCACTGTGGAATATGCCATTCATCTCGCCAAACAGAACAGTGCATACCTTGTAGGGATATTTCCCGAATCGGTCATGTATACCAGTTACACTGTCTATGATCTTATAACAGAAAGTCCGGTTGAACAATTGAAAGAAACATTAAACCGCCGCGACAGCGACAGGCGTTCAAAATCCGTTTCTGATTTTGAAACAGCATGCCGTAATGCAGCAATACAATATGCCGTACACCGGGACAAAAATGTTACAGTAAACGAGATTCTTCATGAATCGGTATTTGCCGACCTGATCATTATTCATGCACGGGAAACCTTTTCACATTACAATGAACCGCAGCCGACCCGTTTTGTTCAGCATCTGCTTGCCCAGGCTATATGCCCCATACTCATTACACCAAAGATCTTTCATCCTCTTCATAAGGTCATCCATTTTTATGATGGAGAACCTTCATCTGTTTTCGCCCTTAAAATGCTTAGTTATGCATTGCCTTCTTCCAAAGGTCTTCCGCTGGAGGTTATCTCCATACTGGAGGAAAATGAAGCAAAACATGTACCTGATGGCCTGCTGATGAAGGAACTGGTGAAACGGCATTTCGAAAAGGCTGATTTTGCAACTGCTGCAGGCAATCTCAACGAGAAAATGGATAAATACCTGCGCCGTCAAAAAGAAGGAACCCTCCTTGTGCTTGGAGCATATGGACGGAACCAGGTATCACGATGGCTAAAAAAGAGTCTTGCAGATCACCTGATCAAAAGCACGAATCTCCCGGTCTTCATTGCTCATTGCCGCCAATGATCGCACTTATCAGCAAGTCTGCAACAATTGTGACCATTATTAGTTCCGACCCTGACAGCAATCATAGGATTGAAGGTTATACCCGGGATAAATTTGAGATGCCGACTCCAGCTATCGTTCCTGAATGGATAAAAATATAAACATGAAAACAATTATTGTTCCCACAGATTTTTCAACTGTAGCCTTTAATGCAGCAGAATATGCCGTAGCTCTGGCAGAGAAACTGAATGCAAAAATCATTTTATTCCATGCTTATCCGCTGCCCCTGGCATTTTCTGAAATACCAGTGCCGCCACAGGTATTCGATACCCTGCAAAGAGATGCAGAAGATTTTATGCGCCAGGCAAAAGCAGATCTTGAAAAGTATACAAAGAGGCGTACCCCCATTGATACAATTATTTTCCCAGGTGGTTTGCTTACCAATCTTCAGCAGTACAGTGATAAAATAAAGCCGTATGCAGTAGTAATGAGCTCACATGGCAATGCTGGCCTTGAGAAACTACTCCTGGGCAGCGAAACAAACGCCGCAGTAACCCATTTAAGCTGGCCCTTAATCATTATTCCCAAAGGAGCAAAATTCAAATCGCCCGGAAATATTGCATTAGCATGTGATTATGAAAAAGTAACCAGCACCGTACCAGTTGCAGCAATCAAAGATATTGTCAGAACTTTCAAGTCCAAATTATTCGTGCTTCATGTGCATCCTGACACCACTCAGCCCTATCAACAACCGGTAATAGACGGTGCCGGCGATTTACAGCAATTACTCGCCGATCTGCACCCATCCTATCAGTTCCTTAACCGTGCAGACATAACCGAAGCCATTCTTGATTTCATACAGAAAAACAATATTGAACTCCTTATCGTACTTCCCAAAAAGCATAATTTTCTTGAGAGCCTGTTCCATAAAAGCAAATCAAAGAAACTGGCAAGGGAAGCATTCGTACCTATGATGTCATTTCATGAAAAATGATATAGCCATCCGTGATAACCGGATCAATATGCAATCAATTTTCTCACTTATAATCAAAGGAGGTGTATATGTCAACCCAAGTAATGAAACCCGGCGAAAGATGGCCGGTACTCTTCGATGATTTTTTCAAACCATGGAATGAATGGTTTGACAACGGCTATTTTCCCGGCCGCTTATCAACTATGCCGGCTGTAAACATTACGGAGAACAATGGCGCCTATGAATTGTCGCTGGCCGCTCCCGGAATGAAGAAAGACGATTTCAAAATTGATGTCAACGGCGATATCCTGACCATCAGCTCGGAGAAAGAGGAAACCAAAGAAGAAAAAGAAAAGAAATTCACGCGTAAAGAATATAGCTACTCGGCTTTCAGCAGAAGTTTCACCCTGCCTTCCCAGGTCAACAAAGACAAAATTGATGCTTACTATGAAAACGGCGTGCTCAAGCTTTCGTTGCCGGTAAAAGAAGAAGCCAGGAAAAGCCCAAACAAACAGATCTCCGTAAAATAAACAGCACAGTGGCCGCCAAATGCGGCCACTCTTAATTTAATCGCATGGCAGAGCTTAGCTTATGGCTGGACAGCTACGATGATATCTATTCAGATTTTGACGCAAGAACCTTACTGAAACGGCGTATTTCTGAAGATTTCATCCATGAGTTGGAAATAGCCTTCAGGCGAAGGGAGGAAAACACCCACCTGCTCATCCTCCAGGTACCGGCTGTTGTCAGGAACCAGGAAGACGAACGCCTGATCTCGGAAAGGTTAAAGAATCACTTCAACCATGAATATGAACACTATCTGCAGGCTGTAAAAAAGAATACCGGAAGAAATATCGTATTCTTTTGTATAAGCATTATCATAATGTCTGCCAGTGTTATTATCAATATCCCGGGCAACCAACGATGGGCTCATTTAACTCCCTTGCGTATACTGCTTGAACCTGCGGGGTGGTTTTTCTTCTGGAATAGCCTCGAATACTTTTTCTTCGCAAGGAAGTCAGAAGTACTGAAAACTTCATTCTGGCAAACAGTTAGCGGATGGAAGATACTCTTCAGATCTTATTGATATGTCTGTGAACAATGATCATTTCTAAGAAAGATTACCCCGTCCAAGATCGAAGTCCTCCGATCGATCCGCAATAATGTGCTTGCTTAATTCGCGGCCATGATCATTCTGCTGTTTGAGCGTCCAGTCGTCGGTCATGGTAGTTTCCAGCCAGATAGTACCTGATTGCCGGATAACCTGAACGAGCAGGCCAAACCTTTCTTTCATTGCCAACTCAAGTTCTGCAATGGTCATGGTATCGCTGATATCCATAGTACCTTCCTCCTTCAGGCCTGCAGCCGCCAGTAATGACGACCTTGCTATGATCTTTACCGGACGTCCTGCAACATCACTATACTGGTGATGAAACAGGTCCAGCCGGAGATAAGGATAAAAAGCCGCGAACTCCTGCTGGAGCTCATATATATGTTTACGGGGGGATAAATACAGTGTTTGTGCCATCTTAACAAGTTTGATTCAAAACTATACTAAGCAACACTCGTATTATCTGATCTGCGTCGGGACATATAATGATCCTTGTCATTAACGGCTTATTTACATTTTATCTATTGTATTCCAGCAGTCCCGGCCGGCATAACTGACGAAAATCAGGGAATCGGTTTCTCGTGGTCAATGCAGATCGGACAGAAGCTTTATAAATTCGTAAAAAGAATATCATGCAGATCATAAAATATATTGCCATCAAACAATTCACTTATCTTTTCCCCTCCTATCAGCAAACTAAAATATTCATAGTTCATGCCAGCGAAAACAAAGGCTGGAATGATTCAGGCAAATACAAAATAAAAGAATGGCTGGAAGATCATTATACAAACATTGAGTTTGTATTACTGAACGGGCAGACCGAAGAAAGCCTCTTTAATTATCTGCTATCGCATAAGAATGCTTTTTTGATAACCGGCGCTTTTGGAAGAAACCTCGTATCAAAACTGATCAGGCCAGGTACATTCCAATTACTGAAAAAAGTTATCAGCAATCCTTTGTTTATCTGCCACCAGCTCTAACTCAGCAATTATTATAAGCTTCCCCCGATGACAGGCAGCCCTTTTTCTTCTATCAGCATTGAAGAGCTATACAAAGCTCTCGCAACTTCCCCGGCAGGGTTGACGGAAGAACTGGTCATGGAAAGGATCAAAGCACAATCAGCTTTTTTCAAAAAAGAAAATCATTTCAAAAAAGCTGTCAGGCTGTTAATGCGCCAGTTCCTTAATCCACTGGCTCTGCTGCTTTTTATTGCTGTTATCCTGTCGGCTATTCTGGGCGAGTCATCCGACAGTATCATTATCCTGGTGATCCTGCTGACTACAGGAGTGTTTGGCTTTTTGCAGGAGCAAAAAGCCGGCCGTGCTATGGACGATCTGCTCAGCTTGATCGAGATGAAACATACTGTGTTGCGGAACGGACAGGCGATACAGGTATTAACCAGGGAGGTCGTTCCCGGTGATATACTCCTGCTGGACGCAGGCGATCTTATCCCTGCTGACTGCCGCATCATTGAGAGTAATGAACTGCATGTAAATGAAGGTTCATTGACCGGCGAATCGTTTCCTGTCGAAAAACAGGAAGGAATGGCAGACGATCAGCTACCTGCCAGTAAAAAATACAATTGTCTTTGGCAGGGATCGAATGTGGTCAGCGGCACCGCGAAAGCGCTGGCCGTTTATACAGGAAAGCAAACAACCTTCGGGAAACTGGCGCAAAGCCTGTCACAAACACCCGAGACCGCGTTTGAAAAAGGGATAAGAAGGTTCGGGTACTTCCTGCTGAGGATCACCGTAGTGCTGGCTATCGTCACACTCAGCTTCAATCTGTACTTTCACCAACGCCTTTTTGACTCGATCTTATTTTCATTGGCACTGGCAGTTGGCATGACACCCGAACTCTTACCCGCGATCATGACTTTCGCTATGTCTGCCGGTGCCAAACGTCTGCTGGCAAAAAAAGTGATCGTTAAAAAACTTTCTTCCATTTTTAATCTCGGAGAAGTAAGTGTGCTGTGTACCGATAAAACAGGTACGATCACTGAAGGTAAAGTTGCCGTAAAGGATATCATTGATGTAAACGGAAATACAAACGATAAGTTGCGCCTGTATGCTTTCCTGAATGCATCAATGCAAAACGGGTTTGGGAACCCCATTGATGATGCACTTGCTTCACTGGCCCTCACCTGTTCGGGTTATGAAAAGATCAATGAGATCCCTTATGATTTTATGCGGAGGCGTTTAAGTGTTTTACTGAAAAAAGACGACCAGTACCTTATCATTACCAAAGGCGCGTTCAGCAGCATCACAGAGATCTGCGGTTATATTGAAGGGCAGGACGGTAATAAGCTGGCTATTGATGAATCGTTGCGTCAACAAATGCAGGAACAGTTTATTGCCTGGAGCAAGGAAGGGTACCGCGTGCTTGGGCTAGCCTGCAAAGAAATTCCCAATGCCAGGATGACGAGGCAGGATGAACAGGAAATGAATTTCCTCGGGTATATCTTACTGGAAGATCCGTTAAAGGAAACTGCCATCACTTCTATCCGGAAATTAAAGCAGCAACACATTCTTACCAAGATCATCACCGGCGACAACCGCTACTCCGCAGCGCATGCAGCAGCACAGGTTGGCCTGGGCAATTGCCAGGTGCTTACGGGCGAAGAGATCAACACACTTTCGCCCGAAGCAATGGCCATAAAAGTGAAGCAGTATGATGTTTTTGCCGAAATAGAACCACATCAGAAAGAAAGGATCATCAAAACGCTTCAGCAAACAGGGCTTACCGTTGCATATATCGGCGATGGGATAAATGATGTGGCTGCCATCAATGCTGCTGATATCGGCATCTCCACCAACAATGCTGTTGACGTGGCAAAAGAAGCAGCTGATTTTGTATTTCTGGAAAAAGACCTTTCCGTATTATCTGACGGCGTATACGAAGGCAGGAAATCGTTTGCCAATTGCATGAAATACATCTTTATCAATACCGGTGCAATTTTCGGCAACATGTTCAGCGTGGCATGCGCCTCACTTTTCCTGCCATTCCTTCCCATGCTGCCCAAACAAATATTATTGACCAACCTGTTATCAGACCTGCCTTACCTTGGCATCGCCTCCGATCAGGTGGATGAAGGGCAATTGAAAAAACCAGGGCGCTGGAACCTTAAAATGATACGGAATTTCATGATCGTATTCGGCCTCCACAGTTCCATATTCGATCTAATCACTTTTTATGTGCTGTATGTGCATTTACGCCTCTCCGGATCATTTTTTCAAACAGGATGGTTTATCGAATCAGTTATTACAGAATTACTGATACTCTACGTCATCCGTACGCGGAAACCGGTGATAAAAAGCAGGCCAGGCAGGGTTCTGTTGATCACAACATTATTTATTATGTTGGTAACCATACTGCTTCCCGTGTCACCCTTTGCTTCCCTGCTGAGCCTCTCTATCGCTCATTTCCAGGAAGCAGTAGATCTGTTCTTTATACTATTAGGCTATCTCATTAGCGCAGACTTGCTAAAAATGATATTCTTCCGCTTGAATGACAACAGTGAAACCCAGGCCGGATAATGCATCACCGGCTTTTGTCTGACCGGGATCAAGCGACTTTCTGACCCCGATCATTGGCATACCTACCCTTTCGCTTTTATATTTGACTAAATTGATAAGTATGAAACCCATCCTAGATCCTGCACTGGAAGAACTGCTCGAAGCCAGGCACAGCCACCCCTCCATATCCCTTATGCTGCCATTTGAACCCAAAATGACCGCAAAAGCGGACCTGAACAGGATGCTGAAAAAATTTATCACCGAAGCAGAAGATAGCATCAGGGAAAAACATGACACAGAAATTGGCTGGCTTGTCCTGAACAAATTAAGACAACTGGTAGCTTCACTTAATTTTTCCACTTATAAAAAAAGCATTGCTATTTACGTTTCCCCTTTTTTCGAAAAGGTTTTATACTTAGATATTCTTGTTGAACCAAAGCTCACGATCAATGGTTCTTTCGCCATACGCGAAGTACTGCTTTACAAAAAGAAAGCAAGAAAGTTCCTCCTCCTGACCTTAAGCGGAAAGGAATGCAAGGCATACATCGGCGATTCACATTTGCTGATGAATATAAAGACCGATATTCCCAGCCATATCGCTGCTTTCCGTTCAGACCTTCCTGAAAAAGTCGGAAATTTTTCAGACTCAACGGAAATCAAACAAGTGCTGACTGAGAAATTTCTTCGCTATACCGACCAGGGACTTACCGCTCTGTTGCATGCTTATTCACTATTACCTGTATTTGTAGTAGGAACAAAAAAAATCCTCGGTACCTTCCGTAAGGTTACCCGCAACGAAAAACATATTATCAGTTACATACATGGTAGCCATGTGGAAGACAAACCTGCAGAACTACTTCAATTGCTGATGCCATATCTCAACGACTGGGAAAAAGTGCATCAGCAGGATATAAGGCATCAGCTTGAAATTGCAGCAGATGGCGGTTTGCTGGCCCGTGGACTGCATGAAGTACTGAAGCAGGCAAACAGGCAAAATGCAAGATTATTGGTTCTTGAAAAAGATTATACCAGTGCCGCGCCAGCCGTCAACGGGAAGAATTACAGCAAATTCTCTTACATAAAAGATTCCGTGGATGAAGTGATCGAGAAAGTGCTGGAAGCAGGTGGGGATGTTGAGTTCATGGAGAGTGGGATGCTGGATGAATACCAGCATATCTCTTTGATCGAACGGTATAAGCCGGTTGTTCTCGCAAAATAAGATACATGGTCCGGAAACAGGTCTGCTTCTGAAGAGGAATATCCCATACCAGTGCTCACTCTCTTACCGGCTCATGATAAAGGATTACAGCGCCGCTCTTAAATGTCTTTGTTTTTAAAAGTTTAAGATCAACCCTGTTCACAACATCTTTAAATAACACCAACCCGCTTCCCAGAATAACAGGATGAATACAGATCTGGTATTCATCAATCAAACCTAACTGTGTCAGTTCAACGATTAAACCCGGGCTGCCTACAAAAATATCTTTACCTGTTTGTTGCTTACGCTCCAGAACATCTTCTTTAAGGTCTTTTGTTGCCAGCTCCGCACTTTCCCATTCCAGTTTTTTAAGTGTATGGGAAAAAACAATCTTCGGTGTCCTGTCCATAACCAGGGCAAATTCGTCCATTGCTTTGTCACCAGTAGGATTCTCTAATACAGTTTGCCAATACTCCATAAGCAGGTATGTCTTCCTTCCGTACAGAACAGCGCCCGCTCCTTTTAATAAGTCAGCGTAATGCTGGTGTATTTCTTCGTCAGGACTTATTGCCGTATGGTCGCAAAATCCATCCAGTGTCATATTGATTGCTGCAATTACTTTTCTCATCCTGCCCGGTTTAAATTGTTTGGTATTTTTATACCTGTAAGGTACAGCAAAAAGAAAATATTATCCGACATTGTGTTTATCCTGAAATATTCTAAAAATAAAATATGGAAAATAAAGCAGGTCTGCAGAAAATCCTTGAAGGCAATAAAGACTGGATGAATTTCGTCAAAAATGACAAGACAAGCCGTTTTGAACAACTTGCAAAAGGTCAGAACCCTGAGATTTTATGGATAGGTTGTGCAGACAGCAGGGTTCCGGCAAATGAGATCACCGGGAAGAAACCCGGAGAAGTGTTTGTTCACCGTAACATAGCTAATATGTGTATCCACTCCGATATGAGCATGTTGTCCGTACTCGACTATGCAGTGAATATTCTGAAAGTAAAACATATTATTGTTGCCGGGCATTATGGCTGCGGTGGCGTTGCTGCCTCACTCAGTGGGAAGCAATTTGGTATTATTGACAATTGGCTAAGCCATATCAAAGACGTTTACCGCCTGTATGCAAAAGAGATCGACGCTATTGATGATATGGAAAAGAAAGCAGACCGGTTAGTAGAACTGAATGTAAAAGAGCAGGTTTTCAGCCTCTGCACCACCTCCATCGTTCAGAATGCATGGAAGAACAACCAGGAACTGGCGGTCCACGGCACAGTCATTCATATCGGTACAGGTGAACTGATCGATCTTAATAATACGTTTACAAGCAACGAGGCTTTAGGGAAAGTTTTTGCTTTTAAATAGCAGCATAATTTGATTAACGGAGCTTTTCTACGTTGACGTAATATGCAGCACAATTATCTTTTCCATCTTTATCACGGAACCATGCCTGCAATTCATTGGCTCCTTTCTTTATTTTAATTTGAATAATGATCTTATCCGATGCCGGCTCGGCTTTCGCTACCACCTCTTCTCCATGGTTCACTGAAACTACTCCGTACACGATCGGTATGGCTTTACCAGGCCGGATCCAGGTGCCGCCTACACCTGCATTGGGACCAGCTACAGTAAGCGAACGATTCAAATGCGGAGGCCAGCGGCTCAGTTCCAGTTGATATATACCGTCAGTTTCAGCAAAAATGCTCCAGACACCTCCTTTCACATTTCCATTTGCCATAGCTACACCCCATTGTGTGTTGATGCCACCAGCACCAATCCAGCCGTTTGAGCTGAGCAAAACGGGATTTTCCTTTTCACTGCCTATAATAACGGGAACATAATTAAAGATCACCGGTTCCAGCTTTTTCCACCATTTCTCATAGTGGTTTTTCATCTTTGCAGCAACAGCAGGATATGCGGTTGCAATATCTTGTTGCTGACCGGGATCTTTGCTGATATCATACAATTCATTTCCATTTACCAGGCGCCAGTTATCCCATACCACACAACTGAAATATTTCTCAGGTTTTTCCTTACCGGTATATTGCACCACGAACATCCTGTTATCAAAACGCTTTCCCGGTTGTTCCAGCACCCGCTTCAGGCTTATCCCATCAAAAGACTGTTTCTTTTTCAACTTCATCCCGAGCAGATCAATAAAGGTTGGCAGCAGGTCCTGTATATTGGAGGCATAATCAATAGTACGCGCAGGCCCGAAGCTGCCGCCAGGCCAGCTAATGAAGCAGGCAGCACGATGTCCGCCATCATACACACTTGTTTTTTCGCCACGCATGCCGGCATTATATACTTTCACGCCTCCTGTTCCGCCATTGTCATTCATGAAAATAACGATCGTATTATTTTTCAGGTTCCGCTTGATCAGCCATTCATCCAGTTTCGCCATGTTTTTATCGATATTGCTGACCATGCCCAGGAAAGAGGCAGTAGCACTATCAGCAACTTTACCGCGGTATCTGGCAGCCTCCTCTTCCGGTGCATAGAACGGGCCATGAGGAGCATTCAGTGCAATATAGGTAAAGAAGGGCCTGGATTGACTATTGAGCCCATCCATCCACTTCATCGCTTCATCAAACCACAGATCAGTACAGTACTTATCAGAATATTTTATTTCAAGACTGTCCTGGTAACGCGTCTTATAGTAATCATTATCAAACTCCGTTTCGGATAAAAGCCCCCACCCCTTGGTCCAGATGCTTTTTTGAAAGCCGCGGTCCATTGGCCTGTCGGGATATACATCACCCAAATGCCATTTGCCGAAAATACCGGTAAGATATCCGTTATCACGGAACACTTCCGGCATAATGGCCACATCGCGACGGATAAGCCCCCGGCCAGTGAGCACATTGCTTGCTTTATTGTTCATTGCATCCAACCCACTCATCAATTGCCCGCGCGTGGGAGTACATAAAGGACTAACATGAAAATTACTCATGCTAATGCTTTCGTTATGCATTTTATCCAACGCAGGGGTTTTTAATACCGGGTTGCCTGTACAGGAAAAATCTCCATATCCCTGGTCGTCAGACAATACAATGATCACATTTGGCCGGTGATCTGCCTGTTGCGCAGGTAAGATCCTGCACAACAGAATGCTGATAAGAAGAATAAATCCTTGTTTAAACATTTTGCGGGATTCAATTGGTTATTAAGAACAGGATGCATCATGCATGCATCCTGATCTTTTAATGTTGTTCCTTGGGCAGTGGCTTATCTGAATACACAATATATTCTGTTGGCCTGAGCTCATAACCCTGCGGTATTTTTTTTGCAACAATCTTCACCGTATGTTTTGTATTGGGCAACTGGTATTTCCAGGCAATTTCCAGCCGGCGTGTCGTGAAATTGGTCGGGAACTGGTAAGTGCCTAATTCTTTTCCATCTACAAACACTGCTGCTTCAAGAACAGTATCGGGCAGATCGTTTTTCTTTTTTGCAGCCCGGCCTCGCAATACAAAGCCCGTTCCTTCAAATTCAAACTGATGCTCGCCGGTAATGGTATCGGTAAATTCATATTTAGCTACAGGCACCAGTCCTTCAAATGATTTTTCAAATCTCACTGTAGCAGGCGCCTGCACTTTAATAGTTACATCCTTATCAGTTACAGTGCCGCCATTTCTTTTGATGGTTTCTGCAGCATGCTTGTACCCGATATCGTACACTTTGTTCAGCGACATGGTAGTGTATTTGAAATTCATGTCTTCAATATCTTTCAATCCCATCTTCCAGTAGGCCGGTATTTTATCATAGCCGATGATAGTGCCAAGGATCCCTCCGGCAGATGAAGGGTTACAATCAGAATCCTGTCCTGCACGTGTAGCGATCTCAAGTGTTTTTCCATAATCACCGTCACCATACAACAATCCCAACAGGATATATGCCGCATTGATAGTAGCATCAATGTTAAAGGCGATAAAAGTGCCATCGGGGCAGCCAATATCATCAGCCCATTTTTTCTGCAATTCAAACCAGGTCTGTTTCCAGTCGTTCGGGTATTGCTTATGCCATTTGATCACATCCGACATACACTTATAGAAATTGCTTTGAGCGGGAATGGTTTTCAGCGCTTCATTCACTACAAAATGAATATCATCGGAAACAAAAGCCAGTGAATACATGGCGCCGACATACACACCACCATACCAGCCATCTCCGTAATTCATGATATGGCCTACTTTATCGCTGATCTCCGACGCTGCATTAGGCATGCCAGGGCTCATCAGTCCTGCATAATCTGCTTCAATCTGGTAATCGATATCATCTGCATGCGGATTATTCTCCCAATGACCGGTTTGTGGTGGCTGCATACCATTTAATATATTATACCGGGCAGCCTGGTTGGCATGCCATAATTTATATTCAGCATGGGCAAATGCCTGGGCAAAAGAATCTACCGGTGCGTCATGGCCGAGACGCTCCAGAACATCTACAAAAGTGAGATCCATATACACATCATCATACAGGCCCGGGATCTCTTCCATGGTCTTTTTAAGGTAACCATCGTACCATACAATGGGCTGATAATCCTGGATAAAAGTCCCATTGTACTTGAATTCTGTAGGCCCGCCATAAGTAACCCCAATGGTCTGGCCTGCCCAGCCACCTTTGATCTTGTCTTTTAATTTCTCAACAGACATTGTTACATTCTCAGGCAATTTGCCTTGAGCAGATGACTCAGAACCTTTTTCGCTGCAGGAGATCCCTGCAACTACCAGGGAAGAGAGCAATACCATCTTTACTTTTTTCATACTGATTGATTGAAAGTTCAAAATATCTTTTTTCATTACTTCGTATCTAAAGGAGTTGTCGCCGTTTGTGGGGTGGCATCTGGCTGGTAGCCCGGGTTAGGCTCCATCTTAGCTGCATGCACTTTTTTCTGCCAGGCATGTAATTGCTTTTTCATCTTTTTTACTTTACCCGGCATTGTTGCAGCAAGGTCATCCTGCTCATAAGGATCTGTTCTTAAATTAAAAAGCTGCACCGTTCCATTCTCGAAATATTCCAGCAACTTGTAGTCTCCGCTACGCATAGCCCCTCCCGGGCTTTGCATGCCGTGATTGCTATAGTGCGGAAAATGCCAGTAAAGGTTTCGTTCCTTTATCCCACCACCTTCCACCAGCGGGCTGAAGTCCACTCCATCGAGCGTTTGTTTGGGATTGCCTGCAATACCTGCCATCTTTAAAAGCGTAGGATAAAAATCTGTGCTGATCACCGGCACATCGGTTGTTGTGTTGGGAGTGCTATGACCTGGCCATTTTACGATCATCGGCACACGGATACCACCTTCATAAAACCATCCTTTGGCGCCGCGCAAAGGCAGATTGGAAGTAGCGAATTCTTTATCCAGTGCAGCTTCACCAAACTTTTTGCCGGGCCTGCCGAAATTGGCACCAGACATGCCGCCGTTATCAGACACGAATACAATAATGGTATTATCTTCCAACCCCAGTTCCTTTAATTTGGTAAGCACACGACCCAGGCTTTCATCCATGCTTTCTACCAGGGCGGCGAACTGCACATTATCCTGTCTTTGTTTTATTTTAACGGTACGATTGGGCAAGATCGAATAACCTGCATATTCTTTTTGCTTTATCATTTCATCCAATGCCTGCCTTGTCATCGGATGAGGATCGTCAGGGTTGCCTTCCAGTATATATGGCATTGCAGACGGCGGCAGCTTCTTTAACTTTTCCTGGTATTTTTTCACCAGGTCAGCGCGGCCTTCAATCGGATCATGCACAGCAAAATGAGAGAGATACATAAAGAAAGGAGCATCCTTGTTCTGCTCAATATATTTCAGCGCTTCCGTGGTAAGCCTGTCGGTGAGGTATTCCCCATCGGGGCCTTCCAGTCCTTTTAACCGGAACGGTGAATAGTAAGTAAGCGGCCAGCCTTTGTTCCATTCGGTCACCCGGTAATCAAAACCATGCTGCAAAGGAGAAGAACTGTCTTCACCAAGATGCCATTTACCAAATATCGCTGTGCGGTAGCCGTTTTCTTTAAATGTTTCCGCTATTGTTTTGTCTTCAAAGGGCAGATGCTGGATAACCGGCGCATTTTTCAATTGCTGGAATGCATAATCTTTTCTTCCCGGCAGCCAGTCGGTCAACTGCAATCGTGCAGGATATTTTCCGGTCATAATGCTGGCACGTGTAGGCGAGCATACATGACAGGATGCATAAGCATTGGTAAATCTCATGCCCTCTTTGGCGAATGAGTTGATATTCGGTGTTTCATAAAAAGAATTGGGATTATTGCACTGCACATCATTCCATCCAAGGTCATCGACCAGGAAAAAGATCACGTTCATTTTTTTTGGCGGCTGTTGCGCATTCGTTGCAAAACACCACAACATCGTCGCCAAAACAAAAGATAAATATAATCCCGGCTTATTCTTTATTATGCTTTTCATACTTAGTCTTTTTAAAGAAAGATCATTGTAACCTTAGCGTTTATCATTCGCTTCAGTATGCGATTGTTTTTCCGCCTGCTCAATTATTTTTTTAAATGCACTCACGCGATCAGGCTGGATACTATACAGGTTGTGCTGCTCCTGCGGGTCTTTTCCCAGATCATACAATTGATAGTCCATTGTCTTTGGTCCGTCGGCATAAAAAGTTTGCCCCCAGGCCGGCTTACCCGGTTCAATATACTTCCAGTTTCCCTGCCGCACCACAAAAGCGCCGCTTCCTCCTGCCACCATCGTCAGCGACCGGCGGACCTGTGCCGATGATTTACCTGTAATATTGGAAAGGTAACTATAGCTGTCTTCTCCTTCACCAGTTGCAAGAGGGTCGCCTACTAATTCAGCAAAAGTGGCCAGCATATCTGCATTGCATACCATATTGTTATTGAGAGTACCGGCTTTAATGACACCGGGCCAGCGCATGATCAACGGAACACGATGACCGCCTTCCCATGCATCTGATTTGAACCCGAGATAAGGGCCGGATGCGCGGTGATCATAAGTGATCCATCCTTTTTTGCCGATCGCATTGCCTTTGGGATTTACATATTCAGGAGAATAATTGGCAGCCTGGGCAGGATAATACTGATCACCGAGATCTTTCTTGTATCGTTCCAGTGGCAGCAGTGCATCACCAGGTACGCCGCCGTTATCAGATGTAATAATGAGTAAGGTATTATCCAGGGCATTGTTTCTTCTCAATGCATTCACCACATCTCTTACTACCCAATCAAACTCCATCACCATATCTCCCCTGAGGCCGGCACCACTTTTCCCTTTGGTTCTCTCGGGCAGGCAGGGCCGGTGAATGGCACTGGTTGCAAAATAGAGGAACAAGGGAGTTTGATCATGCTTGCTGAAATGCCCATCAATCACTTCCACAGCCTTTCCGGCAAGTATCTCATCCATCCTGGTAAGGTCCCAGTTAGCTGCACGGGTACTTTCCTGGTCTGTATCGTATACATATTCCTTCTTAATCGTTGGCGGTTGAGTTACTCTATCGTTTTCTATATACACGAAGGGGATCATATTATTGGAGGCAGAAATACCATAATAATAATCAAACCCTCTTTCGACAGGGCCGCCTTTTACTGGTTTGGAAAAATCTATATAGTCCTGTGTATTCACTTCCCATGAATCAAATACCATTGAGTCTGCATTGGCTGGAGCACCGGGTTTCAGCGCCCAATCAAAACCGAGATGCCATTTACCAATGCAGGCAGTTTCATATCCGTTCTTTTTTAATAAAGAAGCGAGTGTGGTACGGCCGGGTTCGATCAATGGTTTGGCAAACCAGGTAGATACGCCTGCACGCAATCGTGTGCGCCAGGAGTAACGGCCCGTCATCATGCTGTAACGGGAAGGGGTACACAGCGAAGAAGCCGTATGCGCATCAGTAAAACGCTGGCCCTGCGCCGCAATGCTATCAACGGAGGGTGTTGAAATTTTTTGTGCGCCATAGCAACTCAGATCGCCATAGCCCATATCATCCGCCATGATGATAACAATATTCGGCCGCTGTTGCGCCTTGCCGGCACAACAGGCCAATAAAATGCTGCATAGAATAAAAAATCTTTTCATACTATTATTCGCCAGATTCGATAGCTCCGATATCCGGCATTCCTTTAACAGGTTTGTTGAAAAAATCAATATTGAATAAGCCCGGTAATCCTTTGTTCACTGCAGGACTGCCAGTGCGCAATGCAAAATCCTCCGGCTTATCTGCACCGGAATATTTAACCAGCAGCGGATCAGCAAAAACAGGTGCTGTGCCAGGTCCTTCTTTGCCCATCACCAGGTTGCCCGATGCTGCATAGTAAAGATTATTCTCAATAATATTCTGCGGGTTGGTCGACGTCCGCAATCCCGTGTTATAGATCTGGATATCCAATTCTGTAATGATTAGGTTGTTCCTGATCCTGTTGCGTGTATTGCTGCCGGTGATATTGAATACGCCCCAGTCATTCACGTTCTTCTTGCGCCGCACGATCGTATTGTTCTCAATATTGCATTCTGCACCCTGCCACATGGCAATAAACTGCTGGTAATCGTCACTGATATTATGATGAATATCGAATGATTTATAAACAGGGTGCTGTTTAATATCGGTCCAGGTTATTTCAAGAAATCCCTGGCAATCGCGGGTATAGTTGTGATGAATGGAAATATGCGATTTGTCATAGCGGGCATCATCAATTTCAAAAGCACCTCCATCAGCCCCACCTCCAACACCATCCGCTCCCCACTCAATGCGCGGGTCTACGGCGCTATAATTAAAGATGCGGTTATAGGAGGCTTCCTGGTAGTCATTACCCAGCCAGATGCCTATCGGGCCCCAACCCCATTCTTTCAACACGCGATTGCAATCATGAATATAGTTGTTGCGGATCACTGCATTCCTGCCATAACTTTTTACACCTACCACGCAGTCATTAAACTCGTTGTTGCGGACAATGCAATTCTCTGCTTCTTTATCAATATAAACTGCCCCCATTTCCCATACGGTAGTATCCCAACCTGAAGAAGGTGTGTAACTGCCGCGTACATAAGCCGCAGTGTGATGCAGGTACAAATTTTCCACGATCACAAAACTGCCTTTGATGCGTACGCAATTACCGTAATTGTTCAATGCAAAAACCGGGTTGGTAAAAGAGGGAGCAGGCTCTGAGTCTTCTCCATAATCGGTGAGCACAATGGGATTGTCACCCGTTCCTGAATCATAGATATACAATGGTCCGGTAAAAGCAGCGCCTCTTTTAAAACGGATACTATCACCCGGATGCAACATACCTTGCTTTATGTTCTTAAATGACTGCCAGGCTTCAGCTGCTGAAGTTCCGCTATTGCCATCGTTCCCTTCCCTGCTGTCAATATAATAAGCAACAGGTTTGGACGGTGCCGGTGATTGCTGTTCGGCACGGCAACGGGTGCCTGATATTGCCACCAGCAACATCCATATCGATAATATTAAAGGAGATCGTACGCGCATGAATTACAGCATATCCGGATTAGTAGCCTGTGTTTTGTTTCAGATTGGAGTTGGCAAGCAAAACCGTACTCGGGATCGGGTACAGCTCTTTGGTAGCAGCAGTAACAGGTTTACCGAACCATGCATCCTGCCATTTACCAAAGCGGATCAGGTCCTGCCGGCGATGTCCTTCCCATGCCAGTTCACGCCCTCTTTCATTCAGCAGTTCAGGAAGAGTAAGCGTAGCCGTTGTATAATCATTGCTGGTATTGCCAAAAGCTCTTTCACGTACCTTGTTCACTTCGTCTACCGCTTCCTGGGTCGGTGTGCCTCCGTTGTTGCGCATGATCGCTTCTGCTTTCATCAACAGGATATCGGCATAACGGATAAAGGCCCAGTCATTGTCCATGGTCTGATTGGTCTGCAGACCACTGGGAAATTGCCACTTTTTGCAACGGACGCCATCCAGTTCTCCTGCTGTTTGAAAGCCGCTGATCGAAGGTGTAAATACGAGTGGAGCACCTGAAGAAGTTTTCAGCGGCTGCCCGCTCGCATCGTATTGCTGTCCTACCATCCATGAATTGATACGTTTATCGTTGCTATTGTACAATGCATAAAAATCAGGAGAAGCCACCATACCATTCCAGATCGGGGATGAGATATTATATACACTGGCCTGTGCAGGATGCAATGTGTACTGATGCATCTGCAACCCCCAACCTACTTTGCGGTCATAAGGCAGTACCCATATATTTTCCTTAGAGCTTATATTGTCAACCTGGAAATTTTTGAAATAATCAGGTTCCAGTGAGTAGCTGTTAAGCTGGATGATGTTGTTGCACATCGTGATCGCGTCAGCATAACGGGGCGTGCCGATCCATTTTTCCGCATTGAGATACATTTTGGCAAGCACTGCATATGCCATCGGGCGGGTGCAGCGTCCATAATAATCGGCAGAAGGCTTTTCCTCCAATAATGAAAGATTATCGAGCAACTCTTTCTCCACAATACCAAACACTTCTGCTCTTGTTTTTTGTTGCGGCAATGAAACATCCGTAAAATCCAGCGTTACAGGAATATTTCCGTAAAGGTCCATGGCTGTATAATAGGCAAAGGCGCGCAGTGCCTTCAACTCAGCGATCATATTGGGTTTCTTTGCAAATTCCGCGGGTGATTCACCGATCTGGTAGATCACCTGGTTACACGCTGAAATAGTATTGAAGCAAAACTCCCAGGAAGAACCTACAGGGTCCATGGTTGCCACAAAATTGTGCTGGTTCAACCTCACCCACAGGCCATTATTGTTCAAATAAGTCCCCTGCGTTCTTACAGGGCAACAAGCTTCATCGGTAGCCAATGTTTCTGTGCCCATCAGCCCCCAGAGACTGGTACCGCGGTATTGCATCTGCGCATAAGCATTCCCCATGGCAAGAATACATTCCCTCTCCGTTTTATAAAATTCAGAAGCATCGAGTGTAGAGAATAGCTCCTCATCCAGTTTGGTACAGGACGCGGTAGAAAATATACAAGCTATC
Organism: Chitinophagaceae bacterium; assembly: GCA_051954695.1. Classification (GTDB taxonomy): domain Bacteria; phylum Bacteroidota; class Bacteroidia; order Chitinophagales; family Chitinophagaceae; genus Terrimonas_A. Next base: position 80,026 of record JBQCHL010000018.1, on the reverse strand, counting down.
ACCACGATGAAATATTTTATCTGTTTCATAATTAGCAGCATTAAAATTTATAATTAATACCAAACGTCAGTGTCCGGGTAAAAGGAAAATAACTCAGGTTCTCTGTACCCGCAGTAGCAGTACTGAGGTTAAAATCGTTGATGACTGCCTCAGGATCTGCACCGGAATAGTTGGTGATGGTAAACAGGTTCTGGCCTGTTGCATAGAAGCGAAGGCTGTTCCCTTTGGGCAGGCTCATCGTATAACCCAGCGATACATTGTTCAGCTTCACAAAAGATGCTTTCTCCACATAACGTGAATCGTAAGTCGTAATGCCTGTATAGGTCGGATAGTTTTCCAGTGTTGATTTCAGGATATTGCGGCCGCTGAGGAAAGGTGTCCAGTTTTCGTAAAACACGCGCTCATAGTTCAACAGGCTTTGCCCGAATACGCCGCGGAAGAAAAAGGAGAGATCAAATTTTTTGTATTGCATCGATACGTTCCAGCCAAGTTCGAATTTGGGATAGGCGTTGCCTACCACTCTCCTGTCGAGTTCTGATTCCTGGTTGATAATACCATCTTTATTCACATCCTCATAAATAGCTCCACCGGAACCATTCACACCGAGGAATACAGGAGCCATGAAATTTCCAAGCGGTTGCCCTTCCAGCACCAGTTGAGTCCAGGTAGTGGCAGCCGGGTTGATCTTCAGGTATTGCAGTGTATATCCCCTGCCGGGATCGGAGAAGGAGATCAGTTTGTTCCGGTTAAGCGTGTAGTTGACAGTGGTGGTAAGCGTCAGATCTTTAGAGCGGATGATGTCGCCATTCAGCGATACTTCCACACCTTTGTTCTGCATCGTGCCTACGTTCGCATAAGTGGAATTGTATACATTGGGAGGTACCGGCACTGCATACGACCAAAGCAGGTCGGATACTCTCCTGAGATAAAAATCAATGCTGCCATAGATCCGGTTATCCAGGAATCCGAAATCCACACCGGCATTGTACTCTGCTTTCTTTTCCCATTTCAGATCAGGGTTGGGGTTGCTGGCAGGGCGGTAAGAATTGATCCAGTTTCCTGCATAATAGAACTGGCGCGATCCAACAGCAATGCGGGAAAGCGAAAGATAATTAGAGATATCCTGGTTACCGGTAACACCATAGCCGAGACGCAGCTTCAGGTTGTTGATCCATTTTATATTCCTGATAAAATCTTCTTCATTCAATCTCCAGCCGATGCTGACCGCAGGGAAATTTCCCCATTTATGGTTGGCGCCAAAGCGGGAAGATCCTTCATGACGTATTGAAGCAGACAGGAGATACTTTTCATTGAAATTATAAATAGCTCTTGCATAAAACGCGATCAGCTTGTTGATCGACTTACTGGTAGACATGCCTGCAAGGCCGCTTGTAAGCGCATACCCTGAACCGATGTTATAATAAGAAAAATTATCCAGGTCGAAATTGTAGTTCAGTGCTGAAAGCCCGTTATTCTGATTTTCATAATACGAATAGCCACCGATCACCTGCACACTATGGCCATTGAATTTCTTTTTGTATTCAAAACCAGGCTCAAACAGGTAATTGGCATTGTAGTTTGACACGGCTGTTGCATAACCATCAGTACCTACTTCTGGAAAATATTTTGTTTTGTAGCTGCCGCCAAAGCTGCGAAAACTATTGTAAGATCCATGCAGGATAAGTTTCAACTCACTAAGCAACTTAAAAGAAGCATTGATATCACCGGTTACGTACTGATCATCCCGTTCGTTCTTTTCCTGGTCGAGCATTGCTACAGGGTTCAGGTAGCCTGAAGCAGTAGAAACCGTGTAGTACCCTGCATTGACCACATTGGTTGGATCGTAGACAGGCTCGGTAGGATTACGCCAGGTAGCCTGCCCTAATACGCCGTAGTTGCCCAGTTTTCTCTTTACCGAAGAATAGATCAAACGGTAATCGATCTTCAGACGGTCATTCAGGCCGGTCTGGCTAATAAAGATCGACGGCGTAATGGTCCGGTTGCTGGCATTTTTTAAAATGGACTGATCGGATTTATAATAGAGGTTAGCACGGTAATTTATTTTGCGGGTTCCACCAGATGCGGTGAAGCTATAGTTCTGGTTTACCGGGGTGCGTGTCACTTCATCCATCCATTTGGTATCCTGTCCTTTGTCGAGATAGGTACGTGCGGGATAATATTGCGCTATTGCGGCGCGGTATTCATCAGCAGACAGGTAACGGTTGTTTTCGATGATCTGCTCGGTAGACACAAAATTGTTGATCTCAAATTTTACATCACCGATATCTGCACGTTTGGTAGTGATGAGGATCACCCCATTGGTGGCACGGGTGCCGTAGATAGCAGCAGCCGACCCATCCTTTAACACATCGATGGATTCGATCTGGTTAGGATCGAGCATAGCAATGTTGGCATCCATGATGCCGTCCACAATGATGAGTGGGCTCTTACCGGCAGACAGGGTATTTAGCCCGCGCAACTGGATCTGGAATCCGGCATTGGGATCGCTGCCGCCCGATTTGGTGATAGTGAGCCCTGGTACTTTTCCCTGGATCAAACCCATAGGATTGCTCATATCACCTTTGTTGAAGTCTTTAGCTTTTACAGTTACTACAGAACCGGTCACTTCTTTTTTTGTAACAGTTCCATAACCTACTGCCACCACTTCTTCCAGGTTGCCGTAAGCGACCTGCATCCGGATAGCCAGGCTGGCTTCCCCTTTGTAAGTCAGCTCCTGCGATTCATGACCGACCAATGAAAACACCAACACCTGGTTTCGTTGAACCGGAATGGTGAATGATCCGTCCTGGCCGGTATTGGTACCGTTAGAGGTCCCTTTAACGACCACGTTCACACCGCTGAGTGGTTGCCCTTGTTCATTGGTTACTTTTCCGGATACAGAGGCTTGCGCAGCAACTACCTGTACCCAAATCAATGACAACATGCATAATGCTGCAATTAGAAAATTCCTTTTCATAAACAGTGTCGAATTGATAATGAATAAATTTTAAGACCAATATCCGGAAGGGGTTGACCTATGCAGTTCCTGCATAAATGATCAGGCCCAATCCTGCCAGAAAAAAGAGAAACATACCAGCAAGCAGCAACGATACCTGCCTGGGTGCATTCTTGAATTCTTTCCAGACAAACACGCCCCAGATGGCCGCAATCAATGTAGCGCCCTGTCCGAGCCCGTAAGAAACAGCCGGGCCCGCTTTACCTGCAGCGATAAGATTGAAAAGATTACCGGTACCCCAGATAGCTCCACCAAGGATGCCGACAAGATGCAAAGAGAATTTTCCGCGGAAGTAGGTTTTATATGAGAGGGGAGTTCCTTCAAACGGCCTGCGCATCATAATCGTATTAAAAACGATATTGCTGATAATGATGCCTGCCGCAAAAATGACAAAAGCAGAATAGGGAGTCATTTTTAAGGGCTCGGGTTGTTCAAAATTGTTAACGTCCATTGATGCAGCGATAAAGCGATAGAAAAAAGACATCAGCACACCGGCCGCTATGGAAAGCAGGATGCCTTTGGTGCCTGTCTTCTGCGAAGAAGCCGTTGTTTTTTTATAGGCTACTGCATTCAATATAATGGCAAGAGCTACCAGTGCCACGCCGGCAAATAACGCGAGCGGATCTCCTTTCTGAACACCTGTATAATTGATAATTACACCAAGGATCAATGCAATCCCAATCCCTACAGGAAAAGCGACAGACATACCGGCAATGGAAATAGCAGCTGTCAATAAGATATTTGCCAGGTTGAAAATGATCCCTCCCAGGAAGGCGCTGCCAATATTGCCGGAGCTGGCCTGTTTCAGGTCTTCAACAAAACCCCGGCCCTGATCTCCCGAACTACCCAGTGTAAAAGCAGCGAGAAGGGAAAACAGTAAAATACCGATTACATAGTCCCAGTAAAAAAGTTCAAAGCGCCATTTGCCGGTTACAAGTTTTTGAGTATTGGCCCATGAGCCCCAGCAAAGCATTGTAACAAAGCAAAAGACGATAGCTAGTGTATAGCTTTCTACAATAAACATACGGCAGCAATTTTTCGTTATAAAAGCTCAACCCTTTTTCAAGAACGGCGGAGAGGGTCGATAAAAATCAGGTTCTTCCAGTCTACTGTGATTCTTTGATATTGGCGATGTTCAGTTTTCTTGCAATCAGTTCATTCCTGTATGGAATGGAAGATTGTGCACCAAGCCTAGTTACAGATAAGGCGGCCGCTTCGCAGGCAAAGCCTACGGCTTCTTCAAGGCTGTCACCTTTACAAAGTGCAACAGCAAGGGCCCCGTTGAATACATCACCTGCTGCAGTGGTATCTACGGTTTCCACTTTTTGTGCAGCCACTACCGAAAATTTTCCGTCCTGGCAGATCACTGCACCAAGCGGCCCCATCGTCACTACCACATTTTTTACGCCTTTGGAGCAAATGGCCTTTGCGGCTTTTTTTGCGCTTTCAATATTGGTTACATCCACACCGGAGATCATGCTCGCTTCTGTTTTATTAGGTGTAAGAATGTCGATATTCTTTAACAATTCTTCGCTCAGTTCATTGGCCGGTGCAGGATTAAGGATCACTTTTACATTTTTGCTGGCGGCATAATTCACAGCGAAGTGCACAACATCCATAGGTATTTCGAGTTGCAACAGCACGAGGCTGGCCGCAGCAATTTCGTCCAGTGCTTTTTGCATGTCTTTGCTGTGAAGGTTGGCATTAGCACCGGAAGCAACCACAATACTGTTCTCCCCGGCTTTGTCTACTGTAATAAGCGCTACACCTGAAGGAAAGTCTTCATCAGAAAGAATAAAACTGGTATCGATACCTTCATCACTGAATAACTGGGAGAATTGTTTTCCGAAAACGTCGTTTCCAAGCTTGGAGATAAACACCACTTCACCGCCGAGCCTTGCTACCGTTACGGCCTGATTGGCACCTTTGCCACCGGGGTTCATAAAGAAGGATCCTGACAAAACTGTTTCACCGGGTACGGGGATATGATCTGTTTTTACCACCATATCCATATTAGAACTTCCTATTACTACTATCTTTCCTGATTTCATAAACAAGCGATTGTTTTGGTTCAACCGAATAACCAAAAATAACCGTGACACCAGCAGGAACAAGGCACATTATTTCCAAAATTGGGAATCCTAAATTCGAAATACTCGTTATATATTAATGATTACTAGGCTCTTGATAATAGTATTTTTATTCCTTTTTGTAAATGCTGAATAAAATGCAGTGTGGATCATAAAATAAAATGGCTGCCCTTGCAGGCAGCCAGAAACATTTGATTAAGAAATATCACAGGTTACTGTGATCAGGTAAGACGCGATTGATTATTTATTGAATGCTAAAATTTCTCCAGTAGGCATTTCCGGCTTCTTTGCCAGGTATCAACACCCGTTGATAGATGCGAATAGTAATATCCTGCCCTTTGAATTCGCTAAGATCCACTTCTACCTTTTGCCATTGCCTTGCTGTATCGCTTCCTTCTATCAATTTGCCAATATATCGTTTGTTGTTCACATACACTTGCAGCCTCCAGGCCCGTCTCGCATCTGATCCTGCTTCAAAGAACAATTTGCAGTCCTTGTCAATCTTTAATACACGACGCAACAACAAACCTCTTACTTCATCACGCGGGTAGGTGATCAGCGTATCACCGCTGAGATAAGTAATACCCCGGATACCATACATACCGCCTCCTGCTCCGCCGTATCCGGCCCTTTCCAGTTTCCATTCAGGGTTCCAGTATTGAGTGAGTTCAGATAAAGTAAATAATTCAGCAGGCTGTGTTACCGGTTGCTGTAACGGTATGCGGATAGTATTGTCACTGATCTTTACTCCATACAATTGCATGATCTTTTTTCCAACTTCCGCTGTGCGTTGCGAAAGCACTGATATTTTTTCGTCAACTGTAGGTTGTAGCGGAAGGCCACCCATTTCAGTTCCGGCAATGCGGTCATTAAGTGCTGATACGAGATGTGGCGGAATACCTTTTATTCCTTTCATGGCCCCGATCACTGAAGCAGCATTTGCTGCGTTGCAGTCCGCATCGGTGAAATCAGCCGCTGATGCTGCAAGGTTTACCGTTTTGAGGAAGTCCCCTTCTCCAAACCACACACTTGCAGCAACAATACCACCATTGGCCACTGCATTATTTGTAGCAGGATATTCGATATGCCATCTGTCCTCTATCGCATCAAATATTTCCTGTGGTCTTTTTCCTTTATCTGCCATAGCGATCACCAGGTCGAGACACTGGCGGTAAGGCGACCGCGGATGGATAAGTTTTGCGGCTTTACGTACAATGGCCTTTGGATCTTTTTCTGTAAACCCAAGGCTCACCATGGCCGCAATAAACACACCTCCGTCAGCACCTTCAGCATAACCATTAATATGACAAAGTTCTCTTGCTATTTTTCCGGCAAGATTGGGCATACCAGGAGCAAGTGCTCCATAAATATCCGCACTGAATTGAGGGCCGATACTGAACCAGAGTTTATTGTAGCGTGGATGCCCCGCATTACGTGGACTTACACCTTTTGCCATCAGCAACCGCGCCTGTTCGCTGGAACCCCAGGTGCCTGCATTATTCTCCTGCCATTGCTTTCCAAGTTGTTCTACTGTCATTGCCGGCCCATACTTCTCAAAAGCGCGGATAGCGATCATTTCATAATACCAGTCATCGTCCACCGGTGCTTCAGTACGTTTGGTAGGATAATCGCTGAGCCATGCTACAGAAGCAGTTTGGTGTTCATAAGGCCATGCGATCAGCGTGCCTGCGATCTGTGCCAGCCACACTCCGTGCACACGATCTTCATAATCATGAAATGAAAGCGCTGTTGTCTGCGAAGTGGCTTGCTTCCAGCTAAAAAAAGAAGCGATAAAAAGCAGCAGCAACTTTATTTCTTTGCCGTTCCGTTGATGATAGACAGGTGTGCCGATGTTGATTGGTTGCATAACATTATATGTTTGATCGTTGAACCAAATATAGATATGGGCATCTAAGGATGCCGGCCAGATATTTTAAAAACTGATAGTCCTGTTTTATACAATATGATATATATAACAATTCAAGAAACTGTTTTTCATTATCTTAGAATTTTCATTTTTTCTATTTTACAGAAAGGCAGATTACAAGCTGATGGTACTTGAAACACTTATAAAGCTCGTGAAATCGCTCTCTGGTGCAGAGAAAAGGCATTTCAAATTACTTACCCGCAAGCAGACCGGCAGTAAGGATTATCTTATCCTGTTCGATATTATTGATAAGACTCCGGCAACTGATACAGCCACGGTGAAACAGAGATTCAGGAAAGCACATGCCGGTTCTTCGCTCAATAATACAGCGCGCTACCTGTTGAAAGTGCTTACCGATGGCCTTATCCAATCGAAAGTGGAAAAGGATACTCAGTTCCACCTTTTCCAGGAACTGATGCGCATCAAAGTATTGAAAGCACGTTCGCTGCACGAAGAAGGTTATGCATTGCTGAAAAAAGTCCGTAAATCAGCAATAGGTTCGCAGCAACATTTGATCGAATATTTTACTTATCGGGAGGAACTGGATTACCTATCTGATTCGAGCTATAAAGTGATCTCTGATAAAGTGCTGGTTGGAACGCAGATGAAGGCCAAGGACATCCTGAAAACATTGAATCATATCCAGGACCATCATTCCCTGTTTGAATTATTGAAATACCGGTTGGTGCATTCAGGAAAAATCTCTTCAGACGGAGACCGTAAACGCCTGAACGACCTTATGCTGAGTGAAATGATCCTGGTAAGCGGCAAATCAAAAAACAGTTTTGCCGCACAAAAGCTGCACCTGCTTTTTCAATCTTTCTTTTTTACTGATGTAGGCGATCACCAGTCGGCACTTAAGACTTTTCATGCGTTGAACAACCTGTTTGAACAAAACATTACACTGTTGGACAAGCCCCCGCTCGATTATCTTTCAACGCTTATCGGCATCCTGGACAGCCTGCACACTTTAAAAAAATATGACGAGATACATTATTACATTGAAAAATTAAAACGGCTCGACCAATCAATCTATCCTGAATTCTTCCGTTACCAGGTACGCAAATCAGCAATAGTATATCAATTGGCGATCCTTACAGGAAAAGAAAAATCCGTAGAAGCTATTACGATGATCAAAGATATGGAACCGGGTTTCCTGAAAATGTATCCGATGATCAATGAGGAAAGGCAGTGGGAACTTTATTTCTTCTGCAGTCTTGCTCATTTCGGCAATAAGGACTGGAAAAAGGCACACAGCTATATCAACCAGGTAATGCAGGTACATAAAGTGCAGCCGCAGCTACTTGTATGTAAAGCCATCCGGTTGCTCAACATTATCATTTATTATGAAAAAGGTGACTCACATTATCTTGAATATGAGATCCGCTCTTACAAGCGCTTCTTCAGCAAAAAAAATGCTCTGCTGAAATCGGAAACGCTGTTATTGAAGTTTATCTTATTGTGGCCGGACCCCCGTAAACGCAAGATCCCTGAATTGTCATACAAGAACATATCAAAGGAGCTTCAAAGCTTTAATTCTGATAGATATGAAAAACAACTGCTCAAATATTTTGATTATGTGGAGTGGATGTTGGGGAAAATAGAGAAATAAGCTGGCTGTATACAATCGTCCTTTTATCGATTAATAACGCGATCTGAACACTGATCATGCATTCGATAACTTCCAGTTCGCGATCAGACAATGATTCAATAGGGTTTTCACTTGTTTTGCAATTTCCATCTTACCAGGCTTTATTGAACTCGCAACAACAATGGAATTAATTTTTAATTGGGGGTCATGCGAACTCAAAGTTTAATTGTTTTTCTGTATTAGGTAATGAAGCTGAACTGTATTGTTATTCAATTTCGATACTCCCAACAAATTAAGTTTAAACTCGCCAACCACATCTTTTAAGAGTGGCAATCCATTATCAAACAATACGGGTTCTACAACAAAATAAATTTCATCGACTAACCCGGCATTCATGAATTGACTAATGGTCATCGCCCCTCCAATAATCACCGCTTCGGTATGGCCTTTATTCTCTAACATTTGCTTGATTTCAGCAGGGCTGTCTTTTGTAAACGTTACAGTAGGGTTATTCGACTTTATAGTTTCATCTGTCGTTAAAACTACTGTTGTTCCTTCATCCTTAAGCGGCAAATAATCAGGTGCAAGGATTTTATAGGTAGTTTTCCCCATAATCACTGCTTTAAATTTCTGACTTATAGCGTACATGCCTTGACCATACTCTTGAGAAAGCCAATCGGGCACATTTCTTGAATTTGAAATAAACCCGTTCGCAGAGGATGCGATATAAATGCTGATTTTCATGACTTTTTTAGTTTTATAGTTACTAAATTAGTGTTTGTCTATTCGTTTAAAACCGATGCTTATTCAAACGAAATTGAATTGGCAGCAAAATTGTGAACGTTTTACGCTGTGTACAATAACTGACAAAATTGTTAGTAGTAAATCTTTCAATGATGAGAAAAAAAGAATCTACCGATTATGCCAATGAACAGTCCCTGTTCCAACTTTGCGAGCGTAATTCAGCTATCAGTATGATCAGTGGACGTTGGAAAGGGCAAATTGTTTACTACATCTCTCAAGGCAATGATCGTTTTCATCTCTTACAACAAAAATTGCCCAATATCTCAGAGACAGTTTTAGCGAGACAGCTAAAAGAATTGGAAAGTCACGCAATTTTGGTAAAAAGGGGAATTCCAAATACTGTTCCAATGGGCATAAAGTACATTTTAACCAACAAGGGCATTGATTTGGTTCCGATTTTAGATAGCTTATGTAGCTGGGGCAAATTATATGCAGACGGAAAAAAGATAACTGTTTTTGAGGATCAGTTAGTTCAAAGCAGGTAAAAACGAGGCTAATGAAGTCCTCTAACAATTGCAGTATTCATTAATCTGCCACTTTTTGTTTATTTAATTGCGTAATCATTACCCCGGTGGTAGCCTCCATCTTATTTGAAAGGATTTGAATTGATACAGGAAATTGCACAAAATGCAGTCCGGTAGCGGCTTTAAACGAAAAATGGCGTTCCGTTTGAACGCCATTGAAATGAAGCCTGGAGGTCCCTAGCAGATTCGAACTGCTGTACGAGCTTTTGCAGAGCTCTGCCTAGCCACTCGGCCAAAGGACCATTTCCTTCTCCAAAAGCACTTCTCCAGTGCTTTTTTTGAACAGGCGCAAAAATAGGATATTTTTGGTTATTGAACAGAAGCTTTTCACATTAAATAAGTTATATGAGCCGTATTGCAGAATCCGAGCTGATTATCAATCCAAGGGGAGCCGTGTATCACCTTGATCTCCGCCCCGAAGAAATCGCCGGCACCGTTATCACCGTCGGTGACCCGGACAGGGTAAAAGAAGTAAGCAAATATTTCGACTCGATTGAAGTAAAAAGGCAGCACAGAGAATTCGTGTCAAATACCGGCTATGTGGGTAAGAAAAGAATAACGGTACTTTCTTCAGGCATAGGGCCAGACAATATTGATATTGTTATCAACGAACTGGATGCCCTGGCGAATATTGACTTCGAAACAAGGCAAATAAAAAGCAAGCTGACCTCTTTGAATATTATCCGCATCGGCACTTCAGGCTCCCTGCAGGCTGATGTACCGGTTGATAGTTTCGTAGCTTCTACTCATGGTCTGGGTATAGACAATTTGCTCAATTTCTATCGGCATGAGCAGAACGAGGAAGAAAATCAATTGCTCCACTCCTTTATTACCCACACACAAATGCATGGCCAGATGGGACAGCCCTATGTTAGCGGAGCGGCCCCTTCCCTGCTCAAGCATTTTGTAAAGGATTTTCACCAGGGGATCACCGTCACCTGCCCCGGATTCTATGGTCCCCAGGGCCGGATCCTGCGCCTGGGTGTACGCAATCCCGAGCTGATCAACCGCCTCACGGATTTCCGCTTTGGACAACACAGGATCACCAATTTTGAAATGGAAACCTCCGCTATATATGGCCTGGGTAAGCTTTTAGGCCATAACTGTCTGGCTGTCAACGCCATTGTAGCCAACAGGGTGCAAAAAGAATTCTCCAAAGACGGAAAAGCTGCCGTGGAAAACCTCATTAAAAAATTCATCGGGATATTTGCGGAAAATATCTGATTATTAAGTCGTGTAAATAAGGGGGAAAACAACCGGTAATTGAAATAACCGGTAATTGAAATAACCGGTTTACCCGGTTATTTAGTGGGATTAACCATCCCTTTATCCGACTTTACTCGAAAATTTGATCGTTGATTTTTTACTTTTGAATTTTACTTATCAAACAGGATATGACGCTTCGTTTTTATAAATACCAGGGAACGGGAAATGACTTTATCGTAGTGGATAACCAGAATAATGAATATTCCTTCCTGACCACCGACCAGATCCGCCGCTTATGTGATCGCCGTTTTGGTATCGGCGCAGACGGTTTTATGATGCTGAACCAGAAAGCCGGCTACGACTTCGAAATGAAATATTTCAATGCCGATGGCAGGGAAGGCAGCATGTGCGGGAATGGCGGACGTTGTATTACCAAATTCGCCTATCACCTGGGCATCCACCGCACTGAATACCGCTTTCTGGCAGTAGATGGCGAGCATGAAGCCGAAATCGACACCGATGGTATCGTTTCACTTAAAATGCAGAACGTGGATAAGGTGCAGCGCTTTCATAGCGACTTTATTCTAAATACCGGTTCTCCCCACTATATCAAGCCTGTAAGTGAGGTAATGGATATAGACGTATATCAGAAAGGCCGCGATATCCGCTACAGTAAGGATTTCGAAGCGGAGGGAATTAACGTGAATTTCGTTGAGCAGGTAAGCGATGATAAGATCATTGTCCGTACCTATGAGCGTGGCGTCGAAGATGAGACTTATTCCTGCGGTACCGGTGTCACGGCTGCAGCTTTGGTCTTTTACCACAATGAGAACGGTTTCAATGATGTGGAAGTAAAGACCCTTGGCGGCACGCTGACCGTAGAATTTGACCGGCTTGGCGAAGACCATTATGTAAATATCTGGCTCTGTGGACCGGCTGAGAAGGTTTATGAAGGAAGTGTGGAAGTTGGTTGAGTCGGCAGTCGATAGTCCAGGCTGCTGAATAGCAATTATACTTTTACGATAGCTAAATAGATTTATTAACTAATAGTAAGGGCCGGGCTACTACACCAGGCTTCTGACGCACGACTCACCAATGATTCAGTACTTCAAAAATATCAATCATAAGACCGTCGAAATCGACAAGCCCGAAGAGGGTTCATGGGTGAACGTGCTGCCGCCACTAAGGCAGGAAGAATTTACGGAGCTATCGGATAAACTTGATATCCCCATCGACTTTCTGACCGACTCACTGGATATTGACGAAAGAAGCCGTTTTGAAAAAGAAGCCACGGTTAAACTCGTGGTGATCAAAACACCTACTGAGAATAATTCTTTCAACGAAAGTGATGCTTACTATATTACCATTCCCATCTGCATCATCATAACGCATAACCAGATCGTAACGGTCAACTCTTTTGAGAACGCTGCCATTAAAAAATTCCTGAACACTTTCCAGAATCGTCATCCTGATAAACGGAACATGATGATGCTGAAAATATTTGAGAAAGTGGTGCAAACTTTTATGGAGCATCTCAAGGAAATTAACCAGCGCAGGAATGTGTATGAACAAAAACTGTACGATGCCAGCCGGAATGAACACCTGCTTGAACTGATGCGCATCCAGAAAAGCCTGGTTTATTTTGTTACAGCTCTCCGATCGAATGAACTGCTCTTTGTTAAACTGGAAAGAACAAATTTCCTGGGGCTTAATGAAGAAGAGAAAGAATTCCTGAACGACCTGATCGTTGATAACTCACAGGCCCTTGAAATGGCGCATATTTATACCAACATCCTGAGCAGCACCCTCGATGCATTCGCCAGCATCATTGCCAATAACCAGAACCAGGTTTTGAAACGCCTGGCGGTGATCACCATTGTGCTCACCTTCCCTGTTCTGATCTCCAGCCTGTTTGGCATGAACGTTCCGAATGGTTTTGAAACATCTCCTTATGCGTTCCATATAGTTGTGTTCCTTTCCCTGGTCATTTCATTAACTGTAGGCTGGTGGTTCCTGCGTAAAAAAATATTCTGAACAAATGCATTTCTTCAATATCCGGGTATACGGCATCCTCATCAATGATAAAAAACAAGTGCTGGTAAGTGATGAATTCATCCGCGGTAATTACTACACAAAGTTTCCCGGTGGCGGATTGGAATTCGGTGAAGGCACACGCGATTGCCTGAAACGAGAGTTCATGGAAGAGATGAGCCTGAATGTTGAAATAGGCGAGCATATCTACACCACTGATTTTTTCCAGATGTCCGCTTTCAACCCGGAACATCAGATCGTATCCATCTATTATGCAGTGAATGCACTGGAAGAAATTAAAGTGCCGCTACGGGATAAGGCCTTTGATTTTGACAGTCAGCAATTGGATATTTACCAGCGTACCGGCGAAACAGAGACATTCCGTTTTGTGGACTGGGAAAACTTTTCTGCAGAAGCTGTGTCATTACCGATCGATAAAATAGTATCGGATTTAGTCAAGAGTACCTATTAACGAAGAATGATTACTTAATCAGACATTGCCGCTTTTTTCATCTCCGCAGCCTGCTCATGACCTAAATATTTTTCAATCCAGTTATGCACGAGATAAATAACCGGGGTCAACACGATCGCGATGATGAATTTATAGATGTAATTCACGATACCCACAGCTATAAATAACTTGAATGGCCACACAAAATCGTTCCCCGAACTATTCACCCGCGTGCCTATATAAAACGCAATAAATAAAACCACAAAGCTGTCAATAAACTGCGACACCAATGTTGAGCCTGTTGCCCTGAGCCAGATATTCTTCTCCCCTGTCGTCTTCTTTATTTTATGAAAAACGAATACATCGATCAACTGACTTAAAATAAACGCAGCCAGCGACCCGATAATGATAAACCCGCCCTGTCCCAATACGCTATTATACGCTTTCTCCATATCAGGCACTCCACTCCCCTGCTTACTGGTAACAAAAAAATCAGCAGGCGTCAACTGCATAGCTCCATAAAAAGTAAGAAAAGCAAAAGCTATCAACCCTGCCGTGAGCCAGGAAAGGAACCGCACGCCTTTCATGCCATAATATTCATTGATAATATCCGTCATGATAAAAACAACGGGCCACAACAATACACCGGCAGTAAGGTTGAATGAATACACACCACCAAACAGCCCTATCTGAAAAGGCTGAATACCCAATGTTTTTTCCAGGGAGAATATTTTAACACCGATTATTTCCGCGATCAGCGCATTCGCTATGAATATACCGCCAAGAATAATAAAAAGCCTGGTTGGCTTATTTCTGATGATAGTATGGATCATTGAGATAAAAGATATAAAATCCAAGTATAAATAAAAACAGGATGTTCCCCAGCACCAACCATAAAGGCACATAAGCCGTCAGCTTTCTTTTAATGAAAAGGACCGCCAAGTAACAAATATTGACCGCCGGAACAACGATCAGCCCTATTGCATAACCTATAATAACAATAGTGGATGTAATAGCCTCTTCATTGAGCCAATCCCTGATCTGGAGAGAGATCGCAAGAAGGAAAAATATGCCGCAAATGAAAGCCAGTCTTGACAAAAATAATAGCCAGCGCATCCGTGATTTTCGTCTAAAATAGCATTATTTTGTCAGCCGGAAGCTCAAAGCTTTCCACGCAGACGGGATAACTCAGGCCCACCCTAAAAACAAAAGAAACAGATGGACCGTCCATCTGCCAAAAAATAAAAAGAAACGGATGAAAAACGATCTTGTTAAAAAGATACTCCCACACATCATTGCCATTTTAGTTTTCCTTGTTGTGGCCCTTATTTTTTGCAAGCCCGCCCTGGAAGGCATGGAACTTACCCAGCATGATATCATCAACTGGAAGGGTATGGCTCAAAATGCTTTTGAGTACAAGGAAAAGCATGGTCATTTTCCCCTTTGGAACACGAATCTCTATGGTGGCATGCCCAATTATCAGATAGCGATGGAAGGGAAATCTGTTTTACCTGATCTCACTTCATGGCTCTCATTCGGCCTTCCTAAACCAATCAATTTCTTTTTTCTGGCCAGCCTTTTCTTTTATATCCTTTGCCTGATATTGAATATACGCCCCGTGGTGGCCATACTTGCATCACTTGGTTATGCATTCTCTACTTACAATCCTGTTGTGATCAATGCCGGCCATGATACACAGATGCTGGCAACTGCTTATATGCCCTTATTGCTGGGTGGCCTTATCGCCATTTATGATAAGAAATACTGGCTTGGCCTTGCCATCACTGTCTTTGCAACCTGTCAGCAAGTGGGCATGAACCACCTTCAGATCAGTTATTATTTCTTGCTGATAGCTGCCCTTGTTACTCTAGGCTATGCTTATGTCTGGATAAAAAATAAAGAATGGAAACACATGGGTATTGTTGCCGGCATCACCGCCTTATCTGTGGTGATCGGGCTCGCCGGAAATGCATTACCCCTGATGACGACTGCCGAATATGTGAAATACACTCCCCGCGGCGGCAATGATGTAGCTATTGAGGGAGACAGTGTGAAAGCTGTTCAGATCAAAGGGCTCGATACGGCTTATGCATTCGAATACAGCTTAAGCAAACCTGAGATCACCACGCTAATTATGCCGAATGCATTCGGCGGGCATTCGCGCACTACCGTAGATGAGAACTCCCATGTAGTGGAAAAACTGGTAGCAGCCGGTGTACCCGAAAGCCAGGCTGCCAATACAGGTTTGCCTAAATATTGGGGCGCTCTTCCCTACACTGCCGGTCCCGCTTACCTTGGAGTGCTTATTTGCATTCTTGGAGTGATCGGTTTTGTACTGGTAAAATCACCATTGCGCTGGGGCCTGCTGGCAGCAACCATCCTGGGGATCTTTATTGCCTGGGGGAAAAATTTTATGGGCTTTAACCTGTTCCTGTTTGAACATCTTCCCATGTTCAATAAGTTCAGGGCACCTTCGATGGCCCAGGTAATTCCACAATTGACCGTGGGAGTAATGGCTGCACTGGCTTTGCAATATCTCCTGTTCCGCAGCAATGCGCAGGAACTTTTGAAAAAGGATTTCAAAAAAGTGCTTTATGCAGTAGGCGGGCTTTTTGCATTGCTGGGGCTGATGTACCTGCTGATGGATTATACTGCTTATTATGATAGCGCACTTGCAGCCAACATCAAGCAGCAATCCCAGAACGACGATATCAGCCGGGCTGTAATCAACGGGCTGAAAGAAGACCGCCGTGCCATGTTCGGAGGCCAGTTGCTGAGAGCCGCAGGTTTTGCTTTATTGCTGTTGGGCGGTCTCTATCTTTATACCAGGAACATGATCAAACCTTTTGCACTGGCAATCGGGCTGGTTGTTATCAGCACTATAGAGCTGGCATTGGTAAGCCATGATTATCTCAATGATGAGAACTATGTTCCGTCTGATGACATCAGCATGCATTTCACACCTCAGGCGGTAGATCAGCAATTACTGAATGATAAAGACCCTGATTTCAGGATATTCAATAATGCGCAGGCAGTTTATCCCGAAGCGCAGGCCTCTTATTACCATAAGTCCATTACGGGCTATCACCCGGCCAAGCTTACGCTGGCAGAAAACCTTGCCAGGAAATATTTGAATGGCATTCCCAATCCGGGCATACTGAATATGCTGAATGCAAAATATTTTATCGTCGTGGACCCGCAGAGCCGTACGCCTCATGCTGTTCCCAATCCTGATGCTTATGGAGCATGCTGGCTGGTGAAGCAGGTGAAGGTAGTAGACAATGCAACTGCTGCCCTGCAGGCTATTGGTTCAACCAATTTAAAAGATACAGCAATCGTTGAAGGAATAACTGCTGCTTCAATATCACAGCCTCAGTGGGACTCTACCGCTTCTATCCGGCTGGTAAAATTTGATAATGACCAGATCGATTATGAATCCAATGCTGCGGCCCCACAATTTGCGGTGTTCAGCGAAATGTATTACCCTGCAGGCTGGAACGCTTATATAGACGGCAAACCCGCTGCTTATTTAAAAACGGATTATGCTTTGCGCGGGATACAAGTTCCTGCAGGCAAGCATGCCATACGTTTTGTGTTTGAACCATCCACCTACAGGAAAGGGGCGAACATTTCATTTATCGCATCCTTTGCTATACTGATCGCCCTGGTTGGAGGTTTGTTTATGGCATGGAGGCAGAGTAACAAGAAAACGACAAAGTAGGTGAGTGCTGCGATGGTTTAATGCGTCAAACCTAAACCAAACACTCCTGGAAAAGATCATCAGCCTGGTATGGTATAAAGTGCTGCCTCCTTTGTTTGGAGGGCAGAAAGGGATTGCTTATTTCAATCAATACCTTTCCCTTTATTATCCATTGGTATGTGTTTGTTCCGATAACAACCAACCAAAGGAAGAATTACCATATAAAGTTTTACCGGTGCTGCCTACAGGACAGAAGCATGTACTCAACCCATTATACTGGCGCAAAGTGAAACAGATCGCCCGGCAGGAAAAAGCAGCCGCCATTATTCTTGAACATCCCTACCAGGGCATTGCGGCATGGCTGGCAGCCAAAGCCATCAAAGCACGTTTCATCGTTCATTCCCATAACATCGAGTCAAACAGATTCCGGCAGATTGGCAAATGGTGGTGGCCACTGCTGCAGCGCTATGAAAAATGGGTGCATCGCCGTGCATCCCTGAGCCTTTTCAAAACCCGTGAAGACCAGGAATGGGCTGTTAGGCATTTTGGGCTTTCTGCAGAAAAATGTTTGATCATTCCTTATGGAGTGGAGCGGCCGGCAATAGATCCTGGAGATGGTCAAAAATTGCGCAGGCAATATGGTATACGGGCTGAAGAAAAACTACTGCTCTTTGCCGGCACACTGGATTATGAACCGAATGCAAAAGCTGTGGAAGATATTTTTTCGGCCATTGCGCCAAGGCTCCGTGCTGCTGGTATACCTTTCAGGATAATCATTTGCGGAAGAAATCGTTTCCCGGCCTTTCAATACCTGAACAAATTATCGGATGAATCCGTGATCATGGCCGGCGAGCAAGTTTCGATCACCCCTTATTTTGTAGCAGCAGATGTGTTCATCAACCCCGTCCTTTCCGGCGGAGGTATTCAAACAAAGAATGTAGATGCCATTGCACATGGCTGCAATACGATTTGTTTTGCATCCCAGTCCACAGGCATCCCGGCACATGAATGCGGCACAAAACTCAGCATAGCAGAGGACGGTAACTGGGACCATTTTACTTCCCTTGTGATACAGACTGCAACCCATAAAGACCCGACTCCTGATTCTTTTTTTGCTTATTTTGACTGGAACCGCATCCTGCAACCGCTTATTCATAACTTGCAAGCGCATGAATGAAGTATTGTCGATCATAATCATTACCTATAACCGCCCCGACGACCTGCTGGAGCTACTGCAAAGCCTGCGGAAGGAGACTGACATCACTCCGCTGAAAGAAGTGTTGATCCTGAATAATGCCAGCACCGTTTCTTACGAAAAAGTAGAAAGTTTTATTACACAAAACCCGGGCCTCAAAATAAACTATATACTTTCCAGCGAAAACCTGGGTGTATCACGCGGAAGGAATAAGTTGATGGCTATGGCCAGCGGTAACCTGCTGCTGGTATTGGATGATGATATTGTTTTTCACTCTACAGACAGTCTTCCTAAGATAGCCGGTGTATTTAAAAAAGATTTTTTCCAACAGGCTAATACCGGCATTATCACATTCCGTGTTATTTATTATGAAACAAAAGAGCAACAGCAAACAGCGCTTCCTCATAAACGTTTTGAAGAATACAGGGATAAACCGGTTTTCCTTACTTCCTATTTCACAGGCTGCTCTCATGTATTAAAAAAAGAAGTGCTGGCAAAAACGGGCTTATACCCCGAGGATTTTTTTTATGGTATGGAAGAATATGACCTCTCATACCGTATCATCAAAGCCGGTTATACACTTGGCTACGACAATGCAGTTACATTTGAACATAAGGAATCTCCTAAAGGAAGGCAGCCCAATTACCAGAAACTGGCATCACAATGGGTAAACAAAAGCAAGGTGGCGCGGCGGTACCTGCCTTTTGTTTATTACCTTACTACAATGCTCGGGTGGAGCTGGGAATACCTGAAAAAAGCAGGTGGGCATTGGGGCACTTATTTTAAATCCTGGGGAAAAGCTTTGAAAGCGGGGTTCACGGAAAAAAGAAATCCGGTGGGAAAAGAAGCGCTGGCTTATCTTAAAAAAGTGAAAGCGAGATTGTGGTATTAAAGTACTTTATAGAAATGTGGTTTGTTTGATAATATCAATGTTACCTGATCTGGCCAGCCTTACCTGAATTTACCCGACAACCTGTTCCTGATCATTTTCAGGATGTTTTGCCATGAAATTCTCGACTCGGTATATAAGACCTGCTCTTTAGTAATAAGTTGCTTTAAGGATTCCACATAAACGTCTTTGTGTTTTCTTAAAATATAATCGACGAGGATACCCTTATTCGGGTAGGTATCGTTGTGAAGCGTTGACTTATGTGTTTGACGGTAATAAAATAGAGCTTTAGGTATAACATGAACTTTGTAGCCGGCAGCCGTCAGCCTTAAATAGAATTCCCAATCTTCAAAACCAAGCTTCATTTCTTCATCATAGCCACCGATCTCATCCCAGCAGGTTTTCTTTATCATTGCACACGCAGGACACTGATTGGAGAAAAGGAAATTATAGACATTTCCACCTCTTACTTTAAAAAGGCCGGTATCTTTCCCGAACTTTCTGATATAAGAGGTTACAACCCCGATTTGAGGATCACTGAAAAGTAATGGCACGGCTTTTTCAAAAAAGGTCGGATGAAAATAGTCATCGGCATCGAGAGGTACAATGATCTCACCTTTTGCATGCTTTACTCCATAATTCCTGGCCGAAGACATTCTTCCGTTTTCTTTATGCAGAATGGTTAAAGAGTTGTCTTTGCTTAATTCAGTTAATACATTTATGGTGTGCGGATCATCAGAGCCGTCATTTACAATAATTATTTCAAAATTCTTATAGGTTTGCCGTTTTACCCTGTCAACTGTTTCAGGTAAGAATTGACCGTCATTATAGCAAGGAATAACTACGCTTATAAAACCTGGTTCATTCATACATTTTTCTTTTTATAGCAAAATATATTTAATTGCACATCATACGCATCACCCGTCCTTTGTTGAGTAAATGGGTTTTGCAGCAGGTCGGCTGCATTTTTAATATACACTCCAAAGCCAGCCGAATCAAAAACATGGAGAAGGTTAGCTAATCGTTCAGTTTCGTAAGCAGTACCATGATATTCTATGAACATGAAATCGATTTTTGATAAATAGGGTTTGCAGTCCATTATCACATCATATTCTGCTCCTTCGATATCCATTTTTAAGAAGTCGATCGATTTGAATTCGCTGAGCAATTCGGCCAGCCTGATAGTTTCCACCTTCCTTATGTAAGATTGATCAACGCCCGTGGAAATCCGGCTCCCCTCCGATCCTTTTGCTTCAAAGAATACACCAGCATTATCAATCCATACCGCCTTTTTTTGAAGTATTATGTTTGAAAGACGATTCTGGTCAATATTTTTTTTAAGAAGAGCGAAATTATTCTCATCCGGTTCAAAGCAGGTAATACTTGAATCCGGGTACAATGATTTAAAGTAGAATACACTCAGTCCGATATTAGAACCGCAATCCAGGATGACCGGGTTATTACCGGCGGCGCTGAATTTATAAATCTCTTTCACAAAAATGTCTTCATACGTATGGATCACCTCGAGAGGGTTTCGATAGTTGATCTTAAAATCAGAAAGTTCGATCTGCTTTTCTGTGGAGTGATCCTGGTGTTTGAGGATTTTCTTTTTAAGATAAGATATAGGAGGATAGGTTGGGGCTACGGAACGCTTTAAAAATCGTTTGCCAATACTTTTAGCTATATTTGTCGCTAATTTAATCTTGCTCATTGTCGAAAGTATTAAGGTATGACCTTGAACCCCAAAGTCAGTATTTGCGTCCCGGCTTATAATCAACCACGCTTGCTCGAAAGGTTACTGATCTCAATTGCCGGCCAGGATCACAAAAATATCGAAGTTATTATATCTGATGATTCTACAAATGATGGGGTGAAGATAGTTACTGAGAAATTCATGGGAAAGCTGGAAATTAAGTATTATCACCATCAACCGGCCCTTAAAACTCCCCGCAACTGGAATTTTGCCATAGATAAAGCTGAAGGAGATTTTTATATGCTCGTTCACCAGGACGACTGGTTTCATGTTCCTTATGCCATAAACAGATTCCTTTCTGTTTTCAGGAATGATCCGACAACTGATTTTGCTTTTTGCAGAAATACCGCAATAACGGAGGATGGACAAGAGTTGATCTTGCAGGGGATCCCATCCTTATTGACAACACTCCCGCAGAAATACAATCATCTTATACGGTTTAATGTCATCGGCCCACCCAGTAATACCATGCTGAGAAAGGGAATAGATATCCGGTATGACGAAGAATATATATGGCTTGTAGATGTAGATTACTATGTCCGTCTTTTAAAGAATAAGTACAAGCCGGATTATATAGACGAACACCTGGTTAGCATAGGTCTTCACCAGGAGCAGACTACTAATTTTTGCCAGGCTAATAGCGACATCATTGTGAAGGAAAATATTATTCACGCGTCCAAGCTTGATCCCGCTGTTTTCAGGGATATTTATATATTCGATTATTACTGGAGATTTTTGAGAAATTATGGTATCAGGTCTGAAAGTGATATTCATGTTACAGGCGTTCTTCCGGAGAGAGTGCCGGCAATCATAAAAGGGATGTTGAATTGGCAGCGGAGATTACCCGGAAAAGTACTTCGGATCGGAGCCTTTTCAAAGTTTCTTATGCTGCTGAATTATTCAACAGTCGCCAAAAAACACTACAAGAAATCGTAAATCAATTCAAACAGTGCCCCTCTCCATCATCATCGTCAACTACAAATCAAGCCGGCTTATCCTTGATTGCCTGCGTAGCATTTACCGTCAGGGACAGGATGAGTTTGAAGTGACAGTAGTGGACAATTCAGATGATGAGGAAGGAAGGAAAACCATTAGCAGCAGCTATCCCATGGTAAAATGGATACGGATGGGGTATAATGCCGGGTTTGCAAGGGCTAACAATGCCGGTATACGCGCTGCAGCTGGCGACATCATCCTGCTGCTGAACCCTGACACACTCGTTGAAGACGATGCTATTGCAGAATGTGCCGCCAGGCTACGATCATCGGAATATGTGGCTGCTGGCGTGCAATTACTCAATCCAGACCGGAGCCCCCAGATCACCGGTAATTATTTCATGACAGGCGGACTCAACCACCTTATGGCATTGCCCGCCGTTGGCAGGCTGATCCGTTGGCTGGGTTACCGGCTCAAGGTCAAAAAGACCAATGTGGCTCACGCCGAAGGACTGGTAGAGGTGGACTGGATCAATGGCGCTTTTTTAATGGTTAAACGTGCTGCTATCGATAAAGCCGGGCTGCTGGACGAAGATTTTTTCCTGTATGCTGAAGAGATCGAATGGTGTAGCCGCCTGCACAGGATTGGCAAATTATGCGTATATGGCGACCTGCACACGCTGCATCTCCAGGGTGAATCAGCCAATGATGCTTTTGGTTCCAGCGGCAAGGGGTATTATAACCTTTCAGACAGGAAAGGCTACCAGATCATGCTGTCGGGGTTGCTGCGCATCCGTAAACAATTCGGGGCAGGCTGGTTCCTTTTTCACCTCGCAGCCTACCTCTTTACCATTCCGGTTTACCTCATTGTAGCCATTATCCGGACATTGTTCCTGCGGCCCGGCCGGAAAAGAGAATGGGCTGGCTGGTGGGGATTTACAGTGAATGTGATCGGGGTATGTAGTTTTGTTCCCGCTATTCTAAACAAAAAACCACATTTTTATAAGGTATTATAAATGTTATCAGGGTATTCTAAAATTGAGTGTTAAATAAAACACGGCTTTAGCGCACCAATACAAAAGTCCCTTTTCTGAAAACAGGATTGGCGCAGTTGGTGCTGGCTTTGATCATATACACATACACACCTGCCGGCTGCTTTTCCCCTTTATATGTTCCATCCCAACAGGCATCCCGCTCTTTGGAATAAAATACCCGTACGCCCCAGCGGTCAAAAACACTGAACTCGATATTGTCAATAATCCCCCAGAATTTAATACCATAACAATCATTGAGTCCATCGTTATTCGGAGTAAACGCACTGGGCATTAGATAACCACCTTTATTGCTATCGTCAACCTTCACTGTTATGGAATCATAACCTGTGCAACCCGACCTGTCAGTGCCTGCCACAACATAGATCGTGGTTTCCCTGGGCATGGCAACAGGGTTATGGATAGACGCATTGCTTAATGTAGCAGAAGGCGTCCAGTTATAGGTCCTTGCACCGGTAGCATCGAGACGGCTCCGGTCATAACTGCAATCAATATCATTGGAGCTTGTAGCGCTGATAACCGGCAATGGTAAAACCGTCACCCTGGTCTGGAGAGTAGTTGAATTGCCGCAGATACTTTCAGTGATGGTCACTTCATAATCGGTAGTGGCAGCCGGAGAAACTTCAATAGCAGGAGTATTCAATCCGTTGGAAGGCGACCATGAATAGCTGTCACCACCTGAAGCAGTCAACACAATGGAGTCGTCCAGACAGATCTGCACCGGGCTGCTGACAGAGAAAACGGGATCCGGTAAAATATCCACCCTGACGGAATCCAGGTATTCACAGGTGTTGGCATCCGTGATCACTACCTGGTATGAAGTAGAAGATGCCGGTGAAGCAACAGGATTGGCGCTGGAAGGATCATCCAGTGTAGCTGATGGCGACCATGCATAAGAGATGCCTCCGTTGACCCATAAAGGCAATGATGTGTTTTTGCATATTGATGTATCCGTGTGGATATCTATGGAAGGTTTTGCAAACACATCTACCTGCACTGTATCTTTTGCAATACATCCGTTCGCTGTTGTTCCGGTTACAATATATTCTGTGGAAATGGTTGGATTGGCTATAGGATCACTGAGGGTGCCATCATTCAGGGCAATACCAGGCAACCATGAATAATCCTGGGCTCCTGCAGCTTCTAACTGTACTGGTCTGCCGGCACAAATAATAGTGTCAGCACTGGCTGTTACAACCGGTTTCTCTACGATTATTTTTATAGAGTCCTGCTTAATGAATACTGGGGCAAACGAAATATCGTCCAACGCAAAATCATTTCCCTGAATAACAGCATTGTTGTTAACAATCGCAATTTCCGCACTGGTTGCGCTTCCGGAATTCCAGGTAGTATAAAACTGGCTCCAGTCGCAGGCCTGGGCAACTGCAGTGATCGGATTGCCAATTATTTTTCCATTAATGGAAAACTGCAATCGTGCAGGATTCTGTGATACAAGAGACTGCACCCAGGTAGAAAATGCGTAATTGGTGTTGGAACTAACTGCAACTGTTTGTTTCCACACAGTTACTCCGGCTACCGGCGAGCCATTTACCATCATCATATTTCCATTACCGGATGTATGATCTGTGCAGCTATTCATGCTGTTATTCCAGGTGCGCGGATTGTTACCAATAAAATATTGCCCTTCTGTCGAATTAGGATCGGACAAGACATACCCCGACACAAACCCGGTATTACCCTGTGTGAAATCGCCATTCCTTATCAGATTGCTGCCTGTAACTTCTGAAGTTACAAAATAGGTAATATCAGAAACAGGAGATACAGTAGGAGAAGCAAGCAAAGGATCATCAATATTGATAGCAGGTGTCCAGCAACTGCTCAGCGTATTCAAAGTCTTCAAGGGCAGCTGCTGGCCAAAACAAATGGTAGTGTCGCTGGTAGTAATGAAATCCTCACGGGAAACATCTATCGACACCAGTTTGGAAACTGTGTCTGCGCAAGTGCCATTCCCTGCTGCATATCGTACCATGTAATTGCCAGTGGAAGCATACGAATGAACAGTATTTTTGACGCCTGTCAGGAAGGATCCATCTCCGAAGTCCCAGTAATAGGTTGTAGCTGTTGCAGCATTGGATGCACTCATCTGAAGGGTAAGCGGATCGCATACATCCTGACGGTAACTAAAATCAGCCTGCCCGTCATAATGTGATATAAGAAAACTATCCCTGCTTGAACAGCCTCCCAGGCTTGTTTCAACCCAATAGTAGCCTTCTGCATTTACATCAATGGAATCTGTTGCTGCTCCATTATTCCAGGCATAAGTTGCATGTGCAGTATTTGAGCCGAGTCTGATACTTTCACCTTTGCAGATCTCTATAAGTTGTAAGGGCCGGTGAGGCAGACCTGGAGTAACTTCTATCTGCTTGCAAATGGAGGCTTGCGTAGGAAGTCCGTCATCCACAGTAAGGTTTATATTATAAATGCCTGGTGTGTTATAAATGATCGTTGGTGGATTTTGAAGCGTAGAATTAGGCACATTGGCATTTGCACAACCGGGAAAACGCAAACGGGTAATAGTATTATTGCCCACATTCGTGATAAATGTGTACAGGTCGTCATTCACACGAAAAAGCTTCGAGATTGAATGAGGAATTAAAAGGTTGCCAACATTACCCAGGTTAGTTACCACAGGAGCACTGCCCAGGTCCGGAAAATTCAACCGGTAAAGATTGTGGTTGGTACCGTTCACACCAAATCCTACAACCTGATCGCAATATTTGATCAATGTGAGATCACGCAGGCCATCCGTATTGCCAACATTTGCGACACTCACAGCTGTAGGTGTATTCAGCAACGATGATCCAAAATCCAGTCTCACCAGCCGGCTGTTGGCGTTATTATTAGTTACAAACACCCGCCAGAACCCATTATCATTTATTGCAAAAACACCGTCAGGATATGACAGCAATCCAAACCCGCCTATATTGACACCAGTTGGCGTGTTATCAAAACTATTGGTGAAGCTAAACCGGGTAACGGAGTTGTCATATGCATTTACTGTTAACCCATACCAGTTATTGTTTTCCCGGAAAACATGCAGATCATGTGGTGAATTAAGCCCGCCGATGTTTCCCCAGTTAGTGGCTGTCGGATTGAGATTGGCCAGATCCGCTCCGAATTCAACTTTCAAAACCCTCGGAGTGCTGCCGGAAGGGACATATCCACCAACAATAATAGCGTACCATTTCCCTTCGTTCTGTACGACCTGGATGCCTTCAGAACCATAACCAGGAGGGATGATGCCACCAAAATTTCCCAGGTCATGACTAACAGGCGTATTCAACAGGCTATTTCCATAATCCAACCTGATAAGCTTTCCCGGATAGTGATTTATGACAAACCCATAATAGTTGTTGTTGTATAAAACATAATCCATGAATACCGGCTGGGAAAGATTGCCACCCGGGTTGCCAAGATTCTGACCAATCGGCGCCTGGTTAATATCTGCCACACAAAAATTCCAGTAATAGGAGCTGGCATTCTGAGATGTGTTGGCAATCGTCACAGGAGTATTCACGCACACGGAAGATGGAATATCAAAATCGGCATGTACCGGAGGAGTCGCCTGTGGACAGGAATCAGCAACAAATGTGCAAGAGATGTTGTTGGTCTGGTTTATTTGTGCCGATCCGCCTAATACTCCATTCCAGGCAGGGTTTCCCTGTTTGTTCAGTAAGTTATCAAACGTATAATAGGCCTGCAACCCAGTTTGTGTAGTTGGGTTAGGCAATGAGGTATTCATGTATGCCCGTATCTGGCTCTGCGTACGCGCTATGTTCCAGATACGGACCTCGTTTATATAACCGATTAATTGCGTATTGTGTACCAGCGCATCATACAAGCCTATCCTGGTGTTGAAATTGTTCTGAAACAAGGTACCCGAAGCGGCCACACTGCTCATAAGAAAGCCATTACGATAAAACTTCAGACTTGCCCCATCATAAACCATCGCTACATGATAGATCCTGTTCAATTCGATCGGACAGATATCCGGCGTCTTTACATAGCCGTTATTGGAAGTAGTGATCTCTGCTGTACCAGGCCTCAATAGGTAATTAATATCAGGGGGATTATTATGTTTAGACACAAGATCACCAGCCCATATATCACCACCAGAATAAGGTGCTGTTCGCATAAATACGGCTTCAACCGTTATTTTATCACCAGGCACATCAAGATCACCAACGCTGACGTACGATTGGTACGATGGAAGACTTAACCAATTATTACATGTTTGTGAATGGCCAGGAATCGCATAAAGCAGGCTTAATAAAAAGCCAATAAGGGCTCGGTAAGGAAAGGACATAGGCGGCGGCTACGCTGAAAAGCAATTTTGGTGTGGCGGTAAGATAGACAAAAAAGACCGGAAAATGAAGAGATTCAGGACGATATTACGCTTAAAAACCGCTCCATTCCCTTTCTTTTTGCCTCAGTCAGCTCGTAGCTCAAATGAAGCGTATAATATTTTTTCAGATCATACACATCATATGGATTAGATGCTACGATCTCATCTATACAAGTTAATCCTAATGCGTTTGCTTTATCAAATTCCCGGATAAATTCTTCCGGCAACGGCTTTGTGCTTACCCAGGCTGCAAAAACAAAAGGCAATCCTGTAATCCCCCGCCATTCGCTGCCCAGGTCATAAATGAATGTCGATATTTTACGCTGCTCCAATGCCCGGTCGCCAATCACCAACCCGGCAGTAGTACCTTTTATCCTGTCACGATAGCTCTCATCTTCTGCCTGCAGTATTTCCGGGTGGATACCCCAGGATTCTTTCATCAGCCATTTCAACAGGGCTACCGAAGAGCGGCTCTGGTAATCGAGGTACACTTTCTCGATCTGATCGAGCGGCACTTCACTGAAAAGACAGACGGATGCGATCTCTCCTTCTGCCCCGATACAGTAATTTCCCACGATATAATGTTCCTTCAACTGTGGTATGGCTGCCACGGGAATCAGGCCTACGTCCACCTCTCCTTCCAGCAGCATCTGCGCCAGCTTGGACGGGTAAGCTCCTATCAATTCTATTCTGCTCTTTACCGGCTCTCTTTCCAAACCATAGATCAATGGTTTGGTATTGCGGTAATTAACAATCCCAACTCTAATCTTCTCCAATTCTGTTATTTTTGCGCAAATATAAATCCCTGGTTTTATAGATCGCTCAGAGGCGGCTATAAACCGCAAACTGCAAACATGGAACTGTCTCCCCTTACCGCTATTTCCGCTATTGATGGCCGCTACCGCAAACAGGTGCAGCATTTGGACGATTATTTTTCCGAGTACGCCCTGATGAAATACAGGGTCATTATTGAGGTCGAATACCTGCTGTTCCTGGAAAAAAAGAAGTTTGTCAAACTTTCGAATAAAAGCATCAAACACCTCCAGAAACTGGCCAGCGATTTTGGTCCGGAAGATGCACAGGAGATCAAGCAAATCGAATACACCACCAATCATGATGTAAAAGCGGTGGAATATTTCCTGAAAAATGAACTGGAAAAAAGCGGTGGCAAACAGGCCAAAGAATGGATCCATTTCGGCCTTACCTCGCAAGACATCAACAATACGGCTGTTCCGCTTTCATGGAAACACAGTATCGAATACGAATATCTTCCATCCATCCTTAATCTCAACACTCAGCTAAAACTGCTGGCAAAAGAATGGAAGAATATTCCCATGCTGGCACATACGCATGGCCAGCCGGCAAGCCCTACCAGGCTGGGAAAAGAGATCATGGTGTTCACAGAAAGGATACAAAACCAGGTAGAACAATTCATCGGCATTCCTTTCATGGGAAAATTCGGAGGCGCCACCGGTAATTTCAATGCCCATCATATTGCTTATCCCAAAACCGACTGGGTGAAATTCGGGAATGAGTTTTTGGAGCACCTGGGATTGAGCCGCCAGCAGTTCACCACGCAGATAGAACACTACGATAATCTTGCAGCCCACTTCGATTGCATGAAAAGGATCAACAATATCCTGATCGATTTCTGCCGCGATGTCTGGTCCTATATCTCCATGGAATACTTTAAGCAGAAAACAAAAAAAGGAGAAGTTGGATCATCTGCCATGCCGCACAAAGTAAACCCCATCGATTTTGAAAATGCAGAAGGCAACCTTGGGCTGGCCAATGCCATATTTGAACACCTTTCTTCCAAACTGCCCATATCCCGCCTGCAGCGTGACCTTACCGATTCAACCGTATTGCGCAATGTAGGGGTACCTTTTGCACATACGATCATCGCGCTTAAGTCCATTGAAAAAGGATTGGGTAAACTGATCATCAACCCTGATAAGATCCAGGCATCACTTGATGCCAACTGGACGGTTGTAGCGGAAGCCATACAAACCGTGTTGCGGAGGGAAAATTATCCTCAGCCTTATGAAGCGTTAAAAGAACTTACGCGCGGCAAACAGGCTATTGATAAGAATGCCATTCACCAATTTGTTGATGGATTAAAGATCAGTACTGAATTGAAAAAGGAACTTAAGAAGATCAGCCCGCATAATTATACGGGTGTGACAGCATCATTCTGATGCCTGCGAAAACGAAGCAGCTTTCTTCCCTCCTCTTCATATTCGGCTTCCAGGCAGAAACCGCATTTCAGCAAAACTTTCTGTGAAGCCGAATTCGCTGATTCCGTAATAGCAGCTATGGATGCGTATCCCAGTTTTTCAAAAGCATACCGCAGCCCGGCTTCTGTTATCTCGGTGGCATATCCTTTCCCCCAATGCTCTTTCAGCAAAGAATAGCCGAGTTGCATATCGGCCGTATTTCCTATAGGGATAAAAGCAAATGAACCTATGACCTGTTCATTCTCTTTCGATGAAAGCGCGATCCTCCAGTTGATCTCCGGCCCGGTATACCATTGAATGATCTGTGCCAGGAAGCTACGGCATTCTTCATAAGTTTTAGGAGCACGGATATATCGAACGATCTCTTCATCACCATTCAACCGGAAAAAAATATCCAGGTCGCTCATGGTGAAATAACGGGTATATAATCGTTCTGATTCGAAGATCATTGCGCTGCTTCTTTATGTATCTCCGATGTAAAATGGAATTGGATATCCGGGTTATTGCTTCGTTCGGTATTCAGGAACCATTCGCTTTGCGCCAGGTACACCATATGCCCGTCCTTGTCTTCTGCAATATTGGCCTGTTTGAAACGTGAAAACTCCAGCAATTTTTTGGAGTCATTGCTGGTGAGCCAGCAGGCTTTATAGAACGGAAGCGAATTGAACACTACAGAAGCACCATATTCATGCAGCAGCCGGTACTGGATCACTTCAAACTGCAGTTCACCTACACAACCGATGATCTTTTTATTTCCTCCGAATTGGGTAAACAACTGCGCCACCCCCTCATCTGTTAATTGCATCAGGCCCTTCTCCAGTTGCTTTGTCTTCATCGGGTCCTTATTCACCACTTCCTTGAATATCTCGGGGGAGAAAGAAGGTATCCCGGTAAAATAAAAATCCTCGCCTTCAGTAAGTGTATCTCCGATCTTGAAGTTGCCGGTATCAAACAAACCCACCACATCTCCTGCATAAGCATCTTCAATAATGCTTTTATCACGCGCCATAAAGCTGTAAGGATTGCTGAAACGGACATCTTTATCAAGCCGCACATGATGAAAATATTTATTGCGCTCAAACCTGCCGGAACAAACACGGAAGAAAGCAATACGGTCGCGGTGCTTGGGATCGAGATTGGCATGTATCTTAAATACAAAACCGCTCAGTTTCTCTTCTTCCACATCCACCAGGCGGGTTGTGGTTTCCCGGCTGCGCGGCCTGGGAGCTATATCAATAAATGTATCCAGCATTTCCTTTACCCCGAAATTGTTGATGGCACTTCCGAAGAAAACAGGAGCGATCTTGCCAGCCAGGTAGTCATCCACATTCAATTGGCCGTGCACGCCCTCTACCAGTTCCACATCTTCCCGGAGCTGGGCAGCATCTGTGTCTCCCAGTTTCTGGTCCAGCACAGGATCATTCAGATCGGAGATGGAAAGACTGTCCTCTTCACTGGCTTTGGTATTGGCCATAAAAAGCAAGAGGTTTTTATCGTGCAGGTTGTATACTCCTTTGAACTCTTTACCGCTGTTGATCGGCCATGACATGGGATGAAGGGATATCTTCAATTCCTTCTCGATCTCTTCCAGCAGGTCAAACCGGTTTTTCCCATCACGGTCCATTTTGTTGATGAACACGATCACGGGCGTATCGCGCATACGGCATACTTCCATCAGCCGGCGGGTCTGCTCTTCTACCCCATTCACGCTGTCTACCACCAGGATCACACTGTCCACTGCCGTAAGCGTACGGAAAGTATCTTCAGCAAAGTCCTTGTGACCAGGAGTATCCAACAGGTTGATCAAAATGTCATTATACTCAAAGCTCATCACAGAAGTGGCCACGGAGATACCCCGCTGCCGTTCGATCTCCATAAAATCGCTGGTTGCGTGCTTCTTGATCTTATTGCTTTTAACCGCTCCCGCCACCTGTATCGCTCCACCAAAAAGCAGGAATTTTTCTGTAAGGGTGGTTTTGCCCGCATCAGGGTGGCTGATAATGGCAAAAGTGCGCCGGCGCTGTATTTCGTTATGATACTTCATGTCAACAGGTTATGTCCTTTCCAGGTTTTGACGTTTTTCTGAGGTCCGGTTTTTAAACCTTAAACACTTAAACTTTTAAACCGGTCATCCCCGATCCCGGGCAATCATTGCCCCGCTTTGGAAAGCCGCAAAGGTAAGGCTGGAAATAAAGCAAATTTTTATGTTTCCCTTAAAATTAAATTTTCCCGCCAAGCAAGCCAAGCAGTACATTTGTTACATGATCCGCCGGACAATTGAAGTGATTATCAGCAGTTTTAAAATGGCTGTGCAGGAGCTCTGGAAAAACAAGCTCCGCACTTTCCTGTCGCTGTTCGGTATCACGATCGGCATCTTCTGCATTATTGGTGTGCTGGCCACGGTAAACAGCCTGGAGCATAACATCAAGAACGAAGTGAACTCCCTTGGCAATAATACCATTTACATTGATAAATGGGAATACACTACGGACGACGAAGATTATCCCTGGTGGCGTTATGTGAACCGCCCTTACCCCAAATTCGAAGAAGTAAGACAGATCCAGGAAAGAACACCCAGTGCCAAATACACGGTGTACAGGATAGCCACCCAGGATAATGTGGATTACAAAGGCAGTTCCCTTTCCAATGTAAACCTGTATGGCACTTCCGAAGATTTTGAGAACATCCAGGCATTGCAGGTGCCGGTAGGCCGTTATATTTCCCCATCTGAATTTGACCGGGGCGCCAATGTGGTGGTAATCGGGAATACAGTGGCAGAAATGCTGTTCGGCTCTCCTGAACAGGCGCTTGATAAGGAAGTTACCATACGGGGGAAAAAAGTGCTGATCATCGGCATTATCAAGAAGCAAGGCAAGCAAATGATCGGAGGATGGGATTTTGATCAAAGTGTTATCCTCCCTTACAGGTTTGCACGCACCATCATCCGTGAAGACAGGGCCGACCCCGTGATCATGGTGCAGGGAAAAGATAATCTCAGCAGTAAAGTGCTTAAAGATGAACTGGCCGGCACCATGCGGGCACTGCATAAACTAAGCCCTACCAAAGAAGATGATTTTGCGCTTAATGATATCAATGACCTCACTGATTCTATCAGTTCTGCTTTCGTAAGTCTCAATATCGGCGGATGGGCCATTGCTGCTCTTTCATTGATCGTTGGGATGTTTGGCGTAGCCAATATCATGTTTGTATCCGTCCGCGAAAGGACCAGCCAGATCGGTTTGAAAAAAGCGATCGGTGCAAAGAGCCATATCATTCTGACTGAATTCCTGCTTGAATCAGCATTCCTGTGCATCATCGGAGGACTGATCGGGTTAACACTGGTATTCATATTGACACAGGTATTATCAGGCTTGTTGAATTTCCCCGTTTTCATTTCCACTAATAATATGTTGATGGCTATTGCCATTTGTGTCATTGTTGGAATTCTTGCCGGCTTTATTCCTGCCTCACAGGCTGCAAGAATGGATCCTGTAGTGGCGATCAGAAGCAAGTAAGCCATCAAAATCGTCAGCCTTCGCTACCTTTGAGGCAAATTTTTTGCCTGCATGTCTGTTACTATCCTTGCGATCGAATCGAGTTGTGATGAAACATCTGCAGCCGTGTGTACAGATGGAAAGATACTGTCGAATTTTATCGCCAATCAATCTGTTCATGAAAAATACGGCGGCGTGGTGCCTGAACTGGCCAGCCGTGCCCATGCGCAAAATATAGTGCCGGTAGTGGACACAGCTTTATCCTCTGCAAACTGTTCCTTATCCTCTGTGGATGCCATTGCTTTTACGCAAGCGCCGGGACTGATCGGTTCATTACTGGTAGGTTCGCAATTTGCCAAATCCCTGTCGCTTGCGTTGAACAAACCACTCATAGCAGTGCATCATATGCAGGCCCATGTGCTGGCCAACCTGATCGCAGATCCCAAACCTTCTTTCCCTTTCCTATGCCTCACTGTAAGCGGGGGACATACACAGATCGTGATATGCGAATCGCCCACTCAACTTCGTGTGATCGGCGAAACTATTGATGATGCTGCCGGTGAAGCGTTTGATAAATCTGCCAAGTTGCTGGGCCTTCCTTACCCCGGAGGTCCGCTGATCGACAAGTATGCAAAAGAAGGGAACCCTGACAGGTTCCAGTTTCCTGAGCCAAGGATACCCGGGCTCGATTTCAGTTTCAGCGGATTAAAAACATCCATTCTTTATTTTCTGCAGAATGCAGGAACCAGCCTCGTGTATAAGGAAGAATTCAGGGCAAGTGAACAGGAACGTTATCAATTCATCCAGGAAAACCTGAATGATATTTGTGCATCCATTCAACAGCGCATTGTGACCATCCTGTTGCATAAGCTCAGGAAAGCAGCGCAGGAAACAGGCATCAAAGATATTTGCCTGGCAGGTGGTGTTTCGGCCAACAGTGGATTACGGAAAGCTTTTGAAGAAATGGGAAAGCAACAAGGCTGGAGAACATTCATCCCTGCTTTTCAATATTGCACAGACAATGCAGCCATGATCGCTATCACGGGTTATTATAAATACCAGGCAGGGCAGTTTGCCGGCCTGGAAATTGAAGCCTCTGCGAGGGCGGAGTGGTAATAATCATCCAGATGGCTAACAGTTATTTCCGCTTTAAACAATTTACCGTGCACCAGGAACTGGCTGCAATGAAGGTGACCACTGATGCCTGTTTGTTTGGTGCATGGGTTGCAGAAGACCTTCACCGCCAGTCTCAGGCTCCTGATTCAATCCTTGATATTGGCACCGGCACAGGTTTACTGAGCCTGATGGTTGCTCAGCAGGTAGGTTCAGCTATAGATGCAGTAGAATTGGATGCAGCAGCAGCCATGCAGGCTGAAAGAAATTTTTTGCAATCCCCCTGGTCCGGGCAGTTGCGATTGCTTCATGCAGATATACGCGAGGCAAGACTTCCCTATCCCTACAATGTGATCATCAGCAATCCTCCTTTTTACGAAAAGGAGCTGACGGCCAGCAACAGACAAAAAAATATTGCACATCATGATGCAGGCTTGGTACTGAGAGAACTCATACCTATTATCTCAGGGCTACTTGAAAACGCTGGATCCTTTTATCTTCTATTACCTTACAAAAGGTTGAATGAAGCATTTTCGTTAATTGCCGGATCTGGCCTGCACTTATACAGGATTTGTAAGGTCCGGCAGTCGACCGGCCATTCCTTTTTCAGAGTGCTTATTAAAGGAGGCAGGAAATATGCAGAGCCGGAACAGGAAGAAATGGCTATCCGGACCAGCGAAAACTCATACACCAGGGAGTTCAGGCAACTTCTTGGCGACTATTATCTTCAGTTATAACCCTTTCCAAAACACCCGGGAGGAGGTGCTTTCCCTTTTCATAACTGAAGATTGGGTTATATATTTGCCAGAAAACAGCCACCATGAAGAAAATTCTTTTTAGCGTCTTAATTGCATTAAGCTTTGCTTCTATTTCCTGCTCGAAAGATGAAAAGGAACCCCAAACACCCACCCCCACTGTAAAAACACCTGAAGAATACCTGACTGCAAAAACCTGGCTTGTTGATGAGCTTACTTATTTACAGAGCAATACACTAACAAACTATAAACGATCCAGCGGCTCCCCCGCTTTCCGGAACGATAAACTGACTTTCAAAACTGACGGAACCGGCAAGTATAATAATACTTACAACGAACAATTCGATATTACCTGGCAATTTAGCGATGCAGAAAAATCAAAAATCAATATGGTAATAAAAGGATACTCTAATGGAGGCCCGGCTGCCACCAACCAATCCATCATACTGGAAAATGTGAACGTAAAAGAAAGCAGCTTGAAGTATACGGAAATATATTTGACAGGTACCCTTTATACTATGTCATCAGTTTACCGGATTGCAGAATAATTACTCTTCTTTATTGGAGAATAAAAGGGCCACAAACCTTGTTGCCCTTTATATATCAGGAAACATTACCGTTAACATAATCATTCAGGTACTCGTAAAGTGGAGTAAGCTGACCATTCTCAGTCATCGTTGCACGCTGAACAATTGAAGAGCCTCCCTTCACCAGGTCTTCCAATACAAACTTGATCAGTTGTTCTCCAAAATAACGCGAAGCATCCCTTGGCAGCTCATTAGGCAAATTACCCACGGCCATTACATCAATAGAATTCTCCAGATAAGGCGGAGTTTTCTGCAGTGTATTCCGGTCAACACCATACACAGGGTCTTCGATCGCCTGATCACCAAGATTGATCGGCACTGAACCATCTGCATCATCTGTTATATCGGCAATAGTCTGAATAATAAAATCATCAGCCGCCACATCTTCCTTTTCAAACAAACGGGGCACATCTTTATCCCAGTAAATTCCGTTCATCAGGATATCCGTTTGCGCAGCATAAGGAAGGAACCGGCATTCATATTCACCAGGGTGATCATGAAAGTCTTCACGGCTATACGTTCCTGTTTTTTTATGACGATACAGGTCGGGGCCTTTCAGTTGTGTGTACACAGGATAGGAAAACCTGCGACGCAGGTAATCGTCCGGCTCCACTTCATGAATGCCCATCAGGTTCATGATCTCGAGGATGCCATGTGCAACACGGCCACTGCCTGTAACAGCTATTTTGACATTGGGTAAGCGAAGGCCAAAATAATGGTGTATCAGTTCACGGAAACTTCTTTCCTTATATACCCTGTCGAGCGAGTACAAACCGGTGCGGTTGCCATAAGCCATTATACCATTGTGCGCCCCTACCACCCCTGCAAAAAATCCGAACCCGATAATACGTTGCCCATCTTCATGCTCCAGGCATTCATAATCTATGAGGCGTATTTTCCTGTCCAGGATAGTGCGGAGCAGCCCCCGGTTATGCGGTTGTTTTTTCTTGGTATGAGAGAAGAACAGGTAGGTTTTGCCGGGAAGCAATTGGGTTACCGGCACTTCTTTAATGCCCATCAATATATCACAGTCGCTCAGGTCTTCTCTTACTTCCACTCCCGCGGCCGTGTATTCACGATCGGTAAAACAACGGCTGGGCGAAGTTTGTGCCACTACTTTTACATCAGCTAATTGCTTGTGTATCCATTTACATTGAGCGGGTGTCAGGGCTACCCGGTTATCAGCAGGTATTTTTCCTTCGCGGATCAGTCCGATTCTAATCATAGTTGTAAATTTGCAATCGTTCAGCGCGCAGCAAAAGTAGTTGGAAAATTCCGGAGAATAAGCCGTGAATTATTCCAGCGGTAAAGCAGGGCGCCTGAGCAATTGCAAAAGGAAGATCATGGAGCTATTAAAGAAATTGTGGAACCTTATCAGGAAGATATTACTGCCCAAGAAGAGTTGTTGCAAGTGAATTGATCATGCTAAAAAATATTTGCAGCCCACTTCACAGCAAATGACCGGAAAGCTGTAATATTGCAGCCCCAATCAGCAGCCCAGGTGGCGGAATTGGTAGACGCAGCAGACTCAAAATCTGCCGTTCGCAAGAATGTGCTGGTTCGATTCCAGTCCTGGGCACCAGATAGCCTTGTAAGTCAACAACTTACAAGGCTATCTTATTTTATACATGTCATCGCAGCGGTTAATTATGCATTTTATGATAAAGTGTTAAACCTAATGGCCGTTCTAAACTAACAGAAGAAGTACTGATCTAAAAAGTGTAACTTACTTACAAGTTATGCCTCTCTCCTTTCAACCATATGGCCCGATTGTCATACTCTTCATAGTAGGAGTGCTCTCAATTATGGAGTTGATTAAATACCTCAGGAACTACAAAAGGCAGCATTAAACAAATCTTAAATGCTACCCAATAATAGCTGACTTACAACAGCTCCTTATATATCTCAAATTTATCCTTCAACTCAATCGCATTCTGCACATTCAGTTTTTGAAATGCACGCCTTCGATAAGTACTGACCGTGGTGATATCAAGATTCATTTTCTGGGCTATCTCTTTTGCCCCCAATCCAATGGCGATAAATTCTGTTACTTCCAGTTCCCTGTCTGATAACAGGTGGATAGGATTATCTGACTGACCTGCCCTGGATGACCTGACCAATGCCTCCTTTAACTCCTGGCTCAGGTATATTTCTCCATTGAAAATGCTATGGATAGCTTTTTCCAACTCATCCATGCTGGCCCGCTTACACACAAAGCCCTTTACACCTTTTTCGATAAGCCTTCTGGCGTAAATGCGTTCCGCATTCATGGAGTATACAAGAACATTGGTTTTAGGGTGGCATTCAATGATCTGGTCAATCGAAGAAAAGATATTCCCATCTGATAAATACATATCAAGAATGGCATAACTCACCTCATGTGATGCCAAAGCCTGCATCACCTCTGAACAGGAAGAAGCCTCTACAGAATTATATTCCGGGTATAAGTTTTCAATCATCATCCTGATCCCATGACGCACTATTTCATGATCATCAGCAATTAAAACAGTTTCCATTTTCGAACACAGTTATAAGTTCAATAATCTGGTTATTAAAACCTGGTTTATGGTTATCCTCCCGGCCGGGCAACCTGTTTGAACCGGATAGTAACCCGGGTGCCTTCATTAAGGACACTTTCCACTTTCATATTGCCGTCTGCAAGCCGAAGCAGGTCTTTTATAATAACATATCCAAATTGATACTTGGAGGTTTCTCCTATGGAATAACCGGCAACAAAAAATTCTGCAGTATTTAATTTTTTGATCAGTTCCGGGGGCATGCCCATACCAGTGTCCGATATGGAAAGTGTCAGGTGATGGTCTGTGCTCTGGCTATTGATACTGATCTGACCTGCGCTGGTGTATTTCACAGCATTCATGGCAAGGTTGTATATTATTACACCAACCGCCTGGCGGTATTGAAACACTTCAGTGTTTACGGAAATATTGTTGCTAAACAAAACACCTTTCTCCCTTGCAAGCGTGGATGCTATTTTAACTGACTCTGTCACCACCTCATGCAGATCAAATTTCTCTGCCTTCATTTT
The DNA here is from genome assembly GCA_051954695.1 of Chitinophagaceae bacterium. Classification (GTDB taxonomy): domain Bacteria; phylum Bacteroidota; class Bacteroidia; order Chitinophagales; family Chitinophagaceae; genus Terrimonas_A. The sequence continues at coordinate 41,264 of JBQCHL010000018.1, read as the reverse complement.
TACTGATCCATGATGGAATTTGATCCAGTTCAGGATATTCACGGAAAGCGATTCGAGTTCCTGAGCCACATTTGCTATAAAGCCGGCCGTACGGTGATGAGCATCCGATTCAGGCAGAGTTTCCTTCATCCTTTTACTCATATAGCCCATAAACTTAAGCGGGCTGATCATGTCGTGGCTGATAACGCCGATCAGACGGGCCTTGATCTGGTTGTCTTCTTCAAGTCTTTCCTGCTGGCTTTGCAACTGCCCGAGTTGGCTTTCGAGCTGCTTGCTTTGTTCTTCTATACTTTTGGTTTGCATGGCAACCTGCTGTTGCAATTCTTCTTTTCTTTTGGCGATCCGTGCTGTTCTCCATCTTACCAGGCCCCAGGTCATGGCAATAAAGCCCAGCAAACAAAGCAAATAGAACCACCAGGTCTGGTACCAGGGTTTCAATATATGGAATGCTATCACCGTTGTACTGAACTGATCAGGCTCAAAGCCATTCCTTACCCGCAGGTACAATTGGTAATTGCCTGGCTTTAGTCCTCCAAACAGGAGCATATTATTTTGAGCAATATCCTGCGTTTCCCATTCACTACTATAAGGCTCCAGTTTATAGGAAAAATAAATGTTCTCGGTATTGCCAAACTGGGGCAGTGCTAATTTGAACCGCAGGTTTTTAAGCTGGTAAGGCAATGCGTACAGCGAGCTGTCATTTGCCTGATACAAGGTAGAGTCTGCCAATATTTCGTCAATAAATACTTGTCCTCCAAAAGGAGGGGTATGCTGCCGGGAAGGGTTAAAAATAACCACTCCATTCATGGAAGGAAATGAAAACAGGCCGCTGCTCAGTTTTAATGCGCAGGGCTGGCAACCTCCATTAAATTCTGTATTAAATATGCCATCATCTTTGCCAAAATACTGGTAATAAATTTCAGTCAGGTTGTTCTCATAGGCTTTCATCAAAGCGTTCAGGCTTACTTTAAATAAGCCATGATTGGTACTGATCCAGCAATACCCTTTATCATCTGGCATAAAGCAATGTGTATAGGAAAGATACCGGCTTTTATCGAGTGGCATTCTTTTTACTATCCCATCTCTATATAAGTAAAAGCCCTGCCCATAAGTACCGATCAGCAAATAATCTCCGCATTTCTGCAAAGTCCTTACCTTGGCTGTCAGACCGGGAACCGGTATGGTATCAGGAGCTTCTTTTTTTCCGATATCAAACAGCAACAGGTTTTCTGCCGCAATAGCCAGTACACCAGGCTTCCACTCAATGACAGCATCGGGATTGAGCGAGTTTTTAAGAGCCCTGTCGCCAGAAACAGGCAGCTTATATAACGGCCGGTACCTGTCCTCCGTTATTTCCGCAATAGCTATATCCGAAACAACATACATGCGGTTGCCCGCTTCAACAAAAACCATTTTAACGGCATTATCATTCACTGCTATTTTCGTATAGCGCTTGTCTTTCTGATGAAAATGAATGATCGTATCCTTTACATGAAACCAGCGATCTCCCTGTTGATTTTGATAAATGGTAAATGGGTAAGACGGCATGGGCGTTTTGAGTGGAAGCAATTTGCCTTGTGAAGAAAAAGAAAGTCCTCTTGCCGTGGTAACCACGTCAGGACTTGTTTCAGCCTGGGCATACTCCGCCTTTTCGGCGCCAGTGGCAGCATCAGACTGAACGGTGTGTAAGAACTGGCTGCGCACAACAAACAGTCCTTCCACATCACTACCCAAAAAAATGACCCCCTGCTCCTTCCATATTTGAGCTGCAATGATATGTGTATTGGGAGGGCTGCATGCATGGCAAAAGGGCTGCAGATAAAGCGAATCATCTTTCCGCTGCAGTGTCCATATATCCTCCTTATAGATCAGTAAAGGCTCCTGCATGCCTGGTTTCCAGATGAACAGCGGCGTATTGTTTTCCTTCTTATCCCAGGCCGGCAGGCCTTTTACAGGAACAAGCGATAATTTCATCAGGCTGTCATTATATGTCCACACATCCAGGTTCTCTCGAACAAAATACACCCGCCCATCAAGCTTTATGATCTGCTGAAAATTCAGGTTTTCTGTAAAGTGCAGCAATGTATCTCTGGCTGCATTGTAATGATAAGCGTATCCGAAATATATAAATGTAAAGCTGCTGCTATCGCCGGTCTCATCATGAAATACCATCCAGGGTGGAAGAAAGGAAGAACGTGGATGATGCCGTAGCTTTTCAGCTACCTGGTAGCCTTGCAGGCTGTTAACACTACCGCCCCTGAGCAGAAAAGGGTCTATCAGAAAAGAGTCCGTCATCATAAATTCAGGCTGGTTACGGACTATTTGATAAACTGAAAAATTATCATCCTCCAGGTAAAGGTTGCCCTCACGGTTTTTTGCAATAAAATGAATACGTGAATCTGCGGCAAGTTTGTTTTTGGAAGTAACATTCTTAAAATTCTTTCCATCAAACCGAACCAGGCCTGCCTGGGTGCCTATCCATAAAAAGCCATTCTTTTTATCCAGTTCAATGCCTTTAACACCGTTGGCCGGCAGCCCATTTTCGTTTGTATAGTGCTGAATGATATAACTGTTTTGTCCATTGACTGAAACAGCCTGAAAGGAAAATATAACTGCAAAATAAAATAGCGGTAAAATCCGGTGCATTAGTATTTACGAATGAGACTGATGAGTTGCAAAACACCCAGGCGAATATATTTATAAATGACAAGGCAAACAGGATAAATTTAAAAGCCCCTCCTTAGAAAAGGACGGGCTTACTATAAATCTATTCCAGGTTTTTATGACTGGAATATCTACCATTATACCCCTTATTCATTAATGAGAAACCCTTAAATCTCTTATTACAGGGGCTTACCGGTTATTAAAAAGTAATAGCATATTACTGTTTAATGATCTTGAAACTTTTGGTCTCCCTGTCATTTACCACCTGCAATAAATAGGTGGATGCAGGAAGTGTCTGCAAACCGATCACTCTTGATAAACCCGTTGTTTGCGTAAAGCCTCCCATACGTTGCCCGCTCGTATTGATAATAAATAACTGAGCTTTTTCATATCCCTGCGGCAGCACTACTTGCACCATGTCGCGGGTAATGGTAGGATATACACGGATCAATTTATTATCACAGGCTGACCGTACAGAAACGATAGGACTGTATTTATATCTTCCGTCTATATCCACGCATTTCAGGTGGTAATAACTGGTTCCGCTGACGGCAACTCCATCGGTATGCGTATATGAATATTCATACCTGCCCTGTGTATACAAAACCTGTCCCACTGTATTGAAACGGAGATTGTCTTTGCTTTGCTCTATCTCAAAATGACTGAAGTTCTCCACGTCTGTCACCTTCCAGTTTAGCAGCGATTGACAATCCTTTGATCTGGCAGTAAAGCTGACAAGGGTAACAGGCAATGTGGAGGCAGGAGCTATTGTGATTGTATCCTTAATAGTGCAACCATCAGGGAAACTTACCGCCACATTATAGGCTCCTGTTTGAGTAACGAGAAGAGTATCGGCCGTACTTCCGTCATTCCAGGTGTATTGGGAAGAAGGAGAGCCAAAAAAACCATCCGTACGAAGCACATAAGGGAAATCATCCGGGGCAGCCATTACATCGGGACCCAATCCATAAATAGGAGCAGCGCCGTCATAAGGCATCATATTCCAGCCGGTATTGCCACCCTGATCAATGCTGTGTTCGCGTGTGCCGAAGGTAGCACCGCCGGTACCGGTGATGCGTTGCAGGCGTACATAATCGAAGGTTATATCTCCCGACGTTTTATTGACTATAGCGTTGGCTGTAGTAGTGCTGCGTATTTCAGTTAACCGGCAGGGTGTGCCACTGCCATACCATTCACCGGTAATGGTATTGTTGGAACTACCAGCGAAAACATAAGTTTTTCCAGGGAAAAACACAAGGGTATCAATGATATTTCCTGAACCGTAGATACCACCGCCTCCTTTATATTCTACATAATTGAGCGTATTAGTACTACCGAAGATACCTACAGCGGAAACAGAGTTGGGGTCGGTAAAGATCAGGCTGTCGATTGTAGTACTATTAGGCTGGGTAACATTGGCCGCGGCACCTGTTGCTGTTACCTTATTATAGACAAAGCTTGTGGCATAAAATTGCGGAGTCGTAATAGCTGAGTTGACAGCGTTGAGTGAACGGGCCGTAGCAGCATTGATATAACGCCAATATACAAGCGTCAGTATTGAATTACTGATATCAACACTTGTGGCATTCGTTTGAACAATGTTATCGATACTGGATATATTCAGTGTACGGCTTGCTGCATTAAGCGCGCCTCCATACAGCGCGATATCTGTTTGCGGATTATTGTAATTATTCAGGAGTGTAAGGCTACCACCGGGTTTGTCAACAGCTATATCGAAGTTGCCAACCGGCGCATCACCTTTAAGAAAAGTGGCGCTATTTCCCTTCAATGTAAGCGGGGCAACCGTAAATGTAGCATTCGGATTCAGGATAACACTATCACCCCAGCTTTCAATCGTCCATGCGCCTTTATTCCAGATCGGGTTATTGGCAGCACCTGACCAGTTGATATTGTGGCAATAGGCATTACCATTATTGATGGTAACTGTTTTGCTCACCGCTGTAAAGCCGCTGTTGGCATCGAAATATACATCATCAAATACAGTAGGGATACAGGCGCCGCCACTACCACCACTGGTAGCGCTCCAATGCGCATTATCATTCCAGTCGCCTGCTCCGCCTACCCAATAATGCCTGGTGCCCGGCGTAGAATTGATTATCCAGCCATTGTTGCCTCCTGCGTCTGCACCATTGAAAGTAACAGGTATCATAGACCCGGTAGCAGTCATATTCTGTAAGTATATATTAGAGATGTGCAACTCTGCCCCGTTGGCAAAAGCAAATGTACCCACACCACGTATTTCGGTCAAACCTGAACAAGGGGTTGCCTCGGCCTGTATGTATTTGTTGATTGTTTGTATGCCGGTAATAGTATAATTGCGGGATCCGGCGAGTATAAGACTGTCGATTGCATTACCTGTTCCTACAGCACCCCTGCCTTTAAACTCCAGCCGGCGGATAGTATTGGTTGCTCCCACTAAAGCATTACTCGTTGATGAGTTGCTTATAAATGTCAGTTGCCCGAAGGTAGTTGCACTAATCGGAAAACCTATACCTATGCCCACAGGATTGGTTGCATCAACCCAGGGATAGTTTTGGCCGTCTGAACCAAAACCGCCATTGGTAATAATATGGGAACCTGTTGCGTTCAAAGTCTTGCCAGTGCCCCGGAAGTCCCAATAATCTCTGACAGTGATCGTCGCATTGGAAATATTCAGTGAACGTGCCGAATTAATACTGCTCGTGTATAATACAATATTGACGGCACGACCGCTAAGATCCAGGCCGCCAAGCCGGAGTACAAAGCTACCACCGGTGGGATTAGTCCAATCGTCGGTGAGGGTTACCGTTCCACCATTGGTCTTGCCGATATCAAACTGCAAATTGCCCAGGGTACTGCCATTAGTGGTAATGGAGGCATTGACACTACCCACCATCAGCGGCACGGCATTCATTGTAACGGAATTATCCATCACTAATGATCCGTATAGCTGGAATCCAAAAGAACCGGATTCAGCAAACGTTACATTGCCTACATTGACCCATGTCATATTCTTACAGAAAGAAGTACTGCTGGTAGTAACGGTGCCACTCGCCAACCCACTATTGCCATCAAAGACCACGTCATCACCGATAAAAGGCACACAGGCGCCGCCGGAGCCGCCACTGGTATTGCTCCAATGCGTGCGATCATTCCAATCACCGGGGCCGCCTACCCAGTATAAAGTAGTGCCGCCGCTTGTAGGCGGTGTAATAGCAAAGCCGGCATTGCCGCCACCATCAATAGCGCTTACAGCAATAGGCGTTACAGCGCCATAAGCTTTTACGCCGGTCAGGATCATATTATTAATATCAACCACCGCTCCATTGGCAAAATTCAGACTACCGGAAGTAGAATCTCCATACACTTCCGTAAATGCATCGCAAGGCTGACCATCGAGAAGCAGGTATTTGTTGATATTGAACGTTCCCCTGAAAGTAACAGTGTGATTGGGAGCCAGCAACAGGCTATCCACTGTATTGACGCCTGCAGCAGTTACAGTAAAAGCTCCTCCTGTTTCAAAATAAGGAATGACATTGCCTGCACCCATACTACTGCCGCCACCGAACGTGATCCGGTCTATCCTGTTGTTGGAACCGATCCCCCCACCTCCAAATACATTAACAGTATCGATGATGTTGTTATGACCAAGGATACCACTTCCACCCATACTGGCATAATGGATAGTATTACTGCTTGTAATTTCCCCTGAACCCCGGAATACAAGTGTATCGATCGTGTTGAGATCACCGATCCATGCTCTCGATACAGCGCTTGGAGTATTGAAAGTAAGTTTAGAGAATGTTGTTCCCGATATACCAAAATTACCCCGGTCAACTGCATTGCTGCTTGCGATATTATAAATGCCACCGTCAACAAAAAAGTAACCATAAGCCCCCAGGATGGACCCACCTGCGTTCAATGTTTTATTGGTTCCCGTATAATAGAAACGATAATAAGCCGTGAAATCTGAATTGGTCATATTCAGCACTCTCGTTGCAGTACCAGTACTTACAAACGTGAGAGCAGCCAGTTTTTTTCCTGCTATATCAAAATTCCCCGACGTAAACGTGATCCCATTGGTGCCATTGTTGAGACCAGAAGGCACTACCAGGCTATCTGTAATGGTGATGCCACCACCCGGTTTGTCAATATCCAAACCAAATTCCCCCAATACCGGGCCATTGGAGGTAATTGTATTGACTGTACCTCCCCGCATCCTGTGTACGAGGATGTAAGTGGTAGTGGGAGAAAGATTCAGGTTGCCCCATACTTCTATGGAAAAAGCAACATTGGCCGTAACAAAGCGCGGATTGTTCGGCACACCTGCTTCCCAGGTCATGTTGTTGCAAAAACCATTGGCATCCAAAGTAACTGTTTTCGTAGCCGTAGTAGTACCAAAGCCGCTGTAAGAACCGAAAAAGACATTATCTCCGGTAGATGGCACAATGCTGGGAATGGCACCCGCTGGGCTAACAAGCCTCCAGTGATTCAGGTCGCTCCAGTTGCCGCCGCCGCCTATCCAATAATAGTCAGCAGCATTAAGTTTGCAGGCAAATAAGACGAATAAAATAAATAAAGCTTTTTTCATGTGGTATAGGTGATTAACAGGTATAGATCATCAGGGAAAATCAGTTGAAATATCACTGATCAGGCTACTGGCTTGGCGGCTATTAATATTCAGGAGATAAACAATGACCAATATTGTCTACATAAACACGCCAGATACAAAAAGAAGTACTCCTGGCTGGGGAAAGCATGGATAGGCGGATAGATTGCAGATTCATAGTTTTAGATTAAAAGTTATTACAAGTCGCTTCGGATGTAATATTTCCTGATATTAAAAGTACTATTCCACGAAAAAAGGAGCGGGTAGTAAGTATTGTATCGGGCTGTACAATTATTTGTACAAAAAATAACGCTACCATTGTTGAGCGATAGGAATTATCAGATCTTAAAAGAGCAGATTAAGAACAACGTAGTAGATCAGGGAACATTTTCAAAAGTTTGCATACCTGTGGGACAGGTAGAAAGTGAAATAAAGAATCCGAATGGATACATTCCGCCTGCTTCAAAAGTCCTGACATATATCTTGCGCAAATCATCTGTAAAATATTGATGTTCACGCACAATTGAATCAAAGGCAAAGAACAGCAGATAAGCAAAAAATGCTTCAAGGAATAAAGTGCTATTTTCGCATACTTAATTTTATGAAGTCACCCCTACATACACTACCAGTTATTACTAATAACAGCGTCTTTCCCAGGTAGGTCCTTCTGTTTATAATTTTCATTTACCAGGAGCAGAAGGAAAAACACAACTGGTAAAACGTCCACTTTTAATTAGCCGAATAAAATAATATCGTTATGAGACGAAGTTTCATCATCATTTCCACATTGCTGATCCTTGTCACACTTTCTCTTGCCCTGTATCTCAACCCCAACTGGTATGTTGTTTTAGCTATTATAATCACCCTGACCTGCTTAGGATATTATGATATGCTCCAAACCAAACATTCTATCATGCGGATCTACCCGGTTTTCGGCAGGCTTCGGTTTTTGATGGAAGAGCTTCGTCCAAAAATTTATCAGTATTTCATTGAGTCGGATATTGATGGCAGACCGATCAACAGGATTGACCGCTCCACGATCTATCAGCGGGCAAAGAAGGAAAATGACACCATGCCTTTCGGCACACAGTTGGACGTATATTCAGAAGGATACGAATGGATGTGCCATTCTATGGCACCAAAGGATTTCAACCTGCTGGATCACAACCCAAGGGTAATGATAGGCAATAAAGACTGTACCCAGCCTTATTCCTGCAGTATCTATAATGTATCGGCGATGAGTTATGGAGCCCTCAGTTCTAATGCTGTTGAAGCTATGAATGCAGGAGCCAGGATCGGAGGCTTCGCCCATAACACTGGAGAAGGCGGATTAAGCCCGTTTCATTTAAAACACGGAGGTGATGTTATATGGCAGATCGGTACCGGCTACTTCGGATGCAGAACGGCCGATGGAAATTTTAGCGAAGAACTGTTCCGTGAAAAAGCAAACCTTCCGCAAGTAAAAATGATCGAGATAAAAATATCCCAGGGTGCCAAGCCGGGACATGGAGGTATTCTTCCGGCTTCCAAGAACACTCCTGAAATTGCAGCCATCAGAAATATAGAACCGCACACAGTAGTAGCTTCTCCGCCTTACCACAAAGCATTCGGCACACCCAGGGAACTGATACATTTCATCCAAAAACTCAGGGAACTTTCCGGCGGTAAACCTATTGGATTCAAGTTGTGCATCGGTCATAAAAGTGAATTTATCGGTATCTGCAAAGCAATGATGGAACTGGATATTTATCCTGATTTCATTACCGTAGATGGCGCTGAAGGAGGAACAGGTGCGGCACCTCAGGAATTCTCCAACTATGTAGGTGCACCTTTATTGGATGGATTGGACTTCGTACATAATGTTCTCAATGGCCTGAATATCCGCAGGCATATCAAAATACTGGCATCAGGTAAAATAATCACCGGCTTTCACATTGTAAGGGCAATGGCACTCGGTGCTGATGCCTGTTATTCTGCAAGGGCGATGATGATGGCTGTAGGTTGCATCCAGGCACTGTTGTGCAATACGAATAAATGCCCCGTAGGTGTGGCAACACAGGATCCCAGGTTAACTGTCGGGCTTGTTGTAGAAGATAAAAAAACCAGGGTAGCAAATTTCCACAGGAATACCATTGAAAGTGTTGTAGAGCTATTGGGTGCATCAGGCCTCGAACGAAAAGAAAACATTACCCGCTCTCATATTTACAGGAGGATCTCATTCCAGTCTATGTCAACCTATGAAGAGATCTTTCCTACCTACGCTACCGGTTCGTTCCTGGAAGAAATACCCGACCGTTATAAATTGGATTTTAAGTATGCAGACCCGGACCATTGGGGATTATCGAATATCGGTAGCTGGAGCAATTAAGGATAATAGTTGTCAATTATTTCAGGACAACACATCATCGTCTTTATATCGTATTAAAATATACGATGGCTGATCGAATGGTGCTATCATAGCTTTTTCATGGATGACAAATCCACAACGTTCCAGGAAAGGGATCAATGGGTCATTTTGAAGCAGCTCTATCCAAACAGCATCCTGCATTTTACTTACAAATAAACATTTTTGCCATAAAGACGCCCTGGTTTCAGAATTATCATACCGTGGATGGATATAAAAAAATGAGTAGTTGAGAATCCTTTTTCCTCTCAGCACTTCAGGATAAGTGCTGGTTTTCTTGACAATGGCAAACCCGGCGGGTTCATTTTTAACATAAAGGATGATCATCTGGTTGCCAAGGGAGTTCAATTCATTAACAGCATTAACGTGATCAAGCTGTTCTTTGATATAGTGATCTAAAATATCTGCATCTATAACCTCTTTATACATTTCTTTATACTTAGCCTCTTTAAGAAAGAACAGATCATTTATGCCTTGCTCTGAAGCCACTGTAAACTTTGATACAATATCCATCTTAGACATTTTGTACAAAAATACTGTACAAGGGAAGCCGGTATAGAGTACAGAAATCGAAAAATAAACCGGTACAGTCAGACCTTTAGCAACTTACCTGCTTTTTTCACTGCATCAAGGCTGGCCCGTGTAATGCGTTGCGAAAAAACCATCCGGAAGCAATGATCGTATGCATTTGTAAATGAAAAAGTGCTGCCTGGAGTAAATCGTATGCGGAACTTATCACAATTCTTATAAAACAATGCCATATCAACGTCCGAAGGCAATCTGCACCAGATACTATATCCTCCTTGTGGAATATGAGCATAAGCATGCTCTGGAAAATACTTGTCGAATTGGCCCAGCAACTGGATGGACTGATATTCCAACTGATGACGGAACGATCTCAAATGCCTGTCATAACCGGACGAACTGAGTAGTCCTGTAACAACCTCCTGGTTAATCGGCGAAACCGATCTGCCCAGTGAAAACTTTACCCGCTCTGCTTTTGAAAAGAAACGACCTGCAGCCATCCAACCCAATCGGATACCTGGAGCAACGGTTTTTGAAAAAGAAGATACCGTGATCACCAGCCCTGTGGTATCGAAGCTCCGTATAGTTGATGGCCTCGTATCATTAAAGTACAGGTCGCCATAAATATCGTTTTCAATGATGGGCACATTATGGCGCGACGCGATAGAAAGCACTTCTTTTTTCTTTTCATTTGACATTAATATCCCGGTAGGGTTATGGAAATTAGGTGTAAGCACGATGGCTTTTATCCTGTTTTTACTACAAATACTCTTCAAACGGTTGGTATCAAATCCATCTTTATGCCTGACCGGAATTTCAATGGCCTTTAAACGAAGATTGGCAATAACTTCCAGAACGGAGAATACGCAGGGACTTTCAACTGCAATTACATCACCTGGAACAGTTGTGGTTGCTAATGCAATATATATTGCCTGTAAAGCCCCATCAGTGATCAGTAATTCCTCTGGCTGGATCAATGCTCCATGTGAAGCAGCACGCCGGGATAATAGATCTCTCAATCTCTTAGATCCATTAGCAGGATAATAACGAAGCAAACCAGCTCCTTTTTCACGAATAACCTCCTGCATCGTTCTTAACACCAGCTTCTGCGGCACAAAAAGATCAGAAGGTGCAGCTACATTGAAAGAAGTAAATTCCGAATAGTCCTGCATGTCCGAAGTCAGGAGTATATTCTTTCTGAAAACAGGGTCCCTGGGAACCTGTGGCAATTCAGGATAAAATTCGCTGATCTCCCGTTTAACCACAGAAGCTACGATATACCCTGACCGGGGAATACTTGCTACCAATCCTTTAAGAACAAGATAATCGTATCCGCTTTGAACAGAGCTGGTACTGAGGTGATATTCCTGCTTTACGGTTCTAACAGAAGGCAACTTATCTCCTGGCCTTAAGATCCCTTCATTGATATGCTTTTCTATAGCAGAAGTAAATATCCTGTATCTATAGTTCTTCATCTTATAAATTGAAATCTGTACTGAACAAATTTACAATTTACCAGACTGTACCGGATAAGAAATCAAACCCTTTATTAAAACAAAAGCCGCGGGTCTTAACCTTTTATAAATTTACCCGAATCATCAAAAATCAAATCCCTGCCATTTACTTCCGCTTCATAAGTGATCACTCCCTTGGCATCGGTGATCTTCGCAGCTTCTTTGATTTTTTTACCCGGGTAATGCTTCGAAACATACTCTTTTACTGGTGCTGGCAATGCATCACTTGCGATGGGCACTTCTGTTTCCATTATATTTCCCGAAGCACCCAGCAGAACTGAATAATCAGTTTGCTTTACTTTAAAACCCGCTTCATAATTGCCCTTTTCTTTTTCCCATTTTACATTCCGGGCATTGGGGAATTGTTTTTGCAAGCCGGTTCTAACTGCTGCAGGAACATCTTTCTCCTGAATTTTTTGTGCGTTGGCGAAGGATACACTTGCCACAGCAGCCAACAGAAAGGCGATCTTTTTCATTTTTTTGAATTTTAAACGATGAACTACAAGGTTCCGAAGCGATTTAGAAGAAACTTTGAATAACCTATTCAGCCCAATTCATTCTTTTAAAATTCCGATAAGAAACAGCAATCAATACCGCCATTATAGCAACCGATACAATGGAAGCATTGAGCGTGCCAAGGTCAAGTCCTCCTTTTCCCAGGGGCTTTGTAAGAAAGTCGCCAAAAGTTGCGCCGAATGGCCTTGTAAAGATGAAGGCTATCCAAAATAATAGTATGTGATTGAGTTTGGTCAGGTAGTGCAGCAAAACAACTATCAGGATAATGATTCCTGTGATCAATGCACCCCAAAAATAGCTTAGTCCTAATTTATCACTTAAGAAATCGCCAAAGGCCGTACCTAAACTGTTAGAAAACAAAACTGCAGTCCAGAAGAAAAACTCTTTATTCCTTTCAAAGATGGGATAAACTTCAAGAGATCTGTATTTTTTGTTCCAAAGCAATAAGGTCAATACAAGGCAGGAAACTAATATAATGCTCCCGGCAAAATATCCTAAATGCAGTGTCCTGTCTATAAAATCGGAGATTTCTGTACCAAAAGTAGTGGTGCCGATAATCACCAACCAGTATTTAACAGGGGTATATTTCTTTGCATTCAGCTGCACGAGAAGTGCAACCAGGAAAATTGCCAAAGTAATTATTATCCCTACGACATAGCCAAGATTTAATGTCATTGAAATAAAATCGCCAAGCGTTTCACCCAATGTAGTAGCCACTATTTTCATCAACCAAAACAACAGCGTAATGGGTGCTACCTTATTTAATTCCTTCATTTTTTAGAACAAACCTACTCAGCAATTTGGAGGAAATTTTGAATAGGGCAATGCTTGCAAGTGCGAAAGATTCTGTTTACTTTTAAAATCAGGTGAAAAATTCATGGCCGGTTGTGTAGCATAAAACGAACCAAAACAAAACGATCATGAAAAAGAAAACACTTGCTTCTTTACTGTTAATATCCACTACAGCCGCCCTCGCCCAGCATCCCACTGTTGTTTCAATTGGAGGAGGCCCTGCCTGGTCATCTTCTGATATGAAGGCCAAATCATACATGGGTAACGGTTATTACCTCCAGGGAGATGTTTTTATTCCTGTAAACAAGGGCAGATTTGCCTGGGGTGTTATCGCCGGAGGAACCTATAACAACTCCCAAAACCTGATGCCCGATGCGGGCACCGTACAAGCTGCTTATAAAGTATATAACGGAAATCTTGACATTACCGGTGAAAAGAAAGCAGCTGCCGGCTTCACAGCCTCAGCCGGCCTGCAAGCAGCTTTTGCACTGGGACGGTTTATCCTCTCCCCTTCTTTTAGCGGCGGCTATTTCAGTTTAAAACAAAAAGGATATGTGCAGCAAGCCCTGGTAAATTCAAAACCTGTTATCCTTGCCCAATCACCCGAAACAAAACATACAGGCTTTATTGCTATACCACAAATAAGGATCAGTTATCCGCTTACAGGCTGTCTTGGCATTTATGCTTCCACAGCGTTCCTGTTAGGCCCGGAAATCACTACAACACAACAAAGGTTGGTGCCGGCAGGTGGTTTTAATGATCAACATACCTATGAGCCTACACAACTTTCTTCCGGAACATTAAAGAGCGGTTCTGCTCAAACCAACTACCGGACTTTGAATGCAAATGCAGGTATAAGCTTGAATATAGGCAGTAGCTCAAGGCGGTTAAAGGGAAAAGTAACAAAGCCCGGAGATAACGGTGCCAAACAGGCAAATCCATTGTATGAACCGAGTGGCAGCAGCCAGCAGAATCCTATGCACGGCTCGGGTGCTATGGCAAGGCCGGGTCAACCTATCAAAGGCGTTATCGTTAAAGGTGGGAAGAACCCGGGAGGAAGTTCACTGATCAAATCCAGTAATGATATGGGTGAGTTTGAATTAAATGCATTGGAAGCAGGCGAATACCAGTTTGTGCTCACAGCACCTGAAAGCCCACAGGGAAAAAGCATTAACGAGAAAGGAGTAAAACGTGTCGAAGCTTCAGAAATGGCGAAGCCTGGTCAGCCTATCAAAGGCGTTATCGTTAAAGGTGGTAAGAATCCCGGAGTAGACATGACCAACCTGAGAGTTGATAATAACGGTACAATACAATTTGAAGTGTTAGAAGCAGGCGATTATAAATTTATCATCCAGACACCTGAAAGCCCCAACCAGCAGAACAAGAAAGTGGTGGAAAAAGCTACAAGCGGTTTAAAAGATACTTTAAAGACGAATGTTTAAGAATAAGATTTTCCCGGTGGTTTACCCAGGTTTACCATTTCTTTTTAAATAACTCCTCCAACTGCCCGATCTCTTCCTCGTACATTGTTTTTTTCCTTGTTCCGAAATAAAGGGTATTCTCCAAAGGGGTATCACCCTCCCATACCAGTTTAATCTTCCCTGAATCGATCGCTTCCGCACAAAGGAAATCAGGTACTATTGAAAACCCTGTGCCATCGCTCAGGCAACGGATAATGGAACTTATATTAGGCACTATATAATTAGGACTGAAATCAGGATGCTCTCCAAAATGCTTCAACCAAAAATTCTTTAAATGTTCCATATCCCCTGCAGTACTGTACCAAAGTTGCTGCTTCAATAAACCGGCGGCTTTGCTTGTATCATCCTGATGCAATAAAGCTTCCAGTTCAGTTGTATCGGTTTTGCTGCCGGCGATCAGTACGATCTTTTCTTTGGAGAACGGCATGTATTGCAGATTCTGCTGGTTTCCTTTTTGCGGTGTAACGATCAGGTCAAGCAAACCATTATCCAGGTCTTGTTGCATCTGGGGATATTCGCCGAATTTGATGATGAGGTTGAATGGCAGATCAGCTATATGTTCTTCCAGCGTATATTGAAAAGTCTCAAAACACATTCCTACACTGATCGTTGCTCTTTCATCCTGTGAACGTTTCTGAAAATGCTGCTCACCTGTTTCCAGTTTTTTCAACGGCTCGAATATATAGTTGTACAGGTTCTTCCCTTTTTCTGTTGGTACCATTTTCCTGGCTGAACGGTCAAATAATTTATACCCTGTAAAAGCCTCCAGCGAGTTGAGATGCAGGCTTACGCCCGGTTGTGAAATAAATAATTCCTGCGCAGCGGCAGACAAAGTCCCGGTTTCATATATAGCCTTAAAGGTGCGAAGCCATTCGAGATTCCATCGCATAACTATTATAATTATGATACAAATCTACAACTTAAGTTATTTTATTGATATAAAAATCTGATAGAAATTTGCGGTATCAATAATAAAAATTACACTCATGAAGATATTCATTATCAATGCAGGGCAGGTATTCTCTCATTCCGGTGGGAAGTTTAATGATACGCTAACTAATTGGACAACAGGTTTTCTGGAACATGCTGGAATCGAATATCGCCTCCATAATATCAACCAGGCTTTTGACCCTATGGCCGAAGTGGAAAATTTTAAATGGGCAGATATTATCATTTATCATACACCAATATGGTGGTTCCAGGTACCCGGTCATTTAAAAAAATATATCGACGAGGTATTTACAGCAGGGCATCAAAACGGGATGTATGCCAGCGATGGAAGAACCAGGAAGAACCCAGCCATTAACTATGGAACGGGAGGATTAATGCATGGCAAAAAATACATGGTAACAACTTCCTGGAATGCTCCCGATACAGCGTTCACTCTACCAGGCGAATTTTTCGAGCAAAGATCTGTAGACGATGGTGTACTGTTTGGTTTTCATAAAATGAACCAGTTTGTAGGAATGGACAGGATACAGGGATTTCATTTCCATGACATGGAAAAAAATGCCACCCTGGAGCGGATTGAAAATTATCAATGGAGTTATCTTGGACACCTGAAAGAAGTGCTGGCTGTTGAAAACAAATATCAACATCAAAAAATTTAAACCAGAAGGTCCGTTCAAACAGAAAAACAATAAACCTCGCTACTATAGAATTGTAGCGGGTTTCTGTTAACTGCCAACCTTATTCGGATACCTGTCCAATACGTACTTTAATAGCATGCCCGCCCTCCGGGCGTGCAGCAGAATTAACCACCATTATTTCTTTTTTACCGCTTTGATAAATGGAAGGCCATAAAGTCCTGCTCCAGGCAGCATTGGTAGTGTGCCAGTGCTTTCCATAATCATCACTGATGGAAATATTGCTTTTATTGGAAGTAACGATCAGCCTGCCGTCTGATAATGACAGGATATAAGGACCGGCCCATTGATTGGAGATCGGCGTGCCCAATCCCACCGGCCATGTAAAGCCGTCTTTGCTGGTCTTATAATAGACATTACATTTTTCAGGTCCGCATATTTCATATACCACGATGTACTGGCCATTCTTCATCCGTGTCCACACAGGCATGCCTGGCCTTGATTCCGGATGACCGGGTTCATAAGCCACCCATATCTCATTCCCCCAGGTCTTTCCCTGATCCGATGATATTTTTTGTGAAATGATCTGGCTGTATGAAACACTGTCTGTTACATGTTTTTCACTTGCATACATAACAGCCAAACGGCCATCAGACAGCATATAAAAATGCGGTTCATATACGCCTTTATCAGGTTTGCCGAGTTCCCCGGGCCTTCCTTCATTGGCATCGATAGTGCTAAGCTTTGTCCAGCTAAGGCCATTGTCTGTGCTTCGATAAACATAAAGACGGTATGATTCCTGCCAGCGCACTGACCGGCATGACAATAAAACGCTTTTATCAGCCAACTGGATCAGTTGCGCATTATCCAGGTCCCTTCCCGGATCGGATAGAGTGGCTATAGCTTTCCAACTTCTGCCATTATCATCACTCCGGGCGATTTCCAGTTCCAGTCCCCCATCAGGTTCTTTGGCATAACCATTATTGCGGCTTATTGTATAACCCGCCAGCCATGTCTTGCCTTTCAATGGCAGTAGTCTTCCATATTGAGCCCCATATCTCCCATGACTGCGTCCGCTGGTCCCGCCTGCTTCAGACACATTTCCTTTGTCTTCAAACACAGGTATATTCCGCACATCAACTGAATCTGCCCAGGAAACAGATGAACCGCTTTGCCGTTTTACAACAGGCCAGCCATTCTTGTATTCAACAGGATCGATCAGGAACACCCGGATATCTCCTGTTACTTTTTCTCCCGGCTTCGCAGCAATGGCATGATAAGCGATATAACGATTACCTTTTGTATCGGTAAAAATGGAATTATGTCCAGGCCCTATCCAGTGTTCATTCATTTCAAGCACAACACTGCTACCTGTTCCGTTTTCTTCACCTAATGTAATAAAGGGGCCTTCGGGTTTATCGGCCCGTGCTACCAGCACAGCATAACTGGGATTGGCCCCGCAACAATTATCTCCGGAATAATACAGGTAGTACTTACCATTGTAATAATCTACCCAGGCTCCTTCCACCAACTGATCATATTTTTTTTCGCGGGCAGGAAAGATCAGGTCTTTGGGTGAAGAGCCTTGTTTGAAAGCACTCCAATCGTCTGTCATCTCTTGCACCTTGATGGGTTTATGAGCCGAACCCCAGTATAACAGCTTTCTGCCACTTACAGGATCAATGAAGGCCATAGGGTCAATGTTGACAAAGGTCTCACCACAGATCAGCGGTGTACCTTTATCAACAAAAGGCCCATCGGGTTTGTCAGCATATGCCACACCCAGGCATTTACCCAATGTTGTATCTATGGATTCTGCGGAATAGAACAGTACATATTTTTTTATCTGCGGATCATATATTACATGTGGCGCCCAGAAATCATGGCTGCCCCATGACGGTTTCTGTGGCAGCGCATCACCTATAATGATCCAGTTTTGCAGGTCAGTGCTACCTGCGACCTGTATATGCAATGTTTTTCCCCGGCGGTTAGGATTCGTTGCATAGGCGTAATACCTGCCATTGGTGCGGATAATCGTAGGGTCCGGGAAATCAAGATCAATAACAGGATTGATGATCCTTTGCTGAGCAGCCGTGCTGATGCAGACCAAAACGGCCGCTATGATTGAAAAGACTTTCATTGTAGTGATTTTATTTCATCACATTGGCCTCACTTGTCAGTTTACGGATCAACTCAACTTCTTTTTCCTTGTAGGGTTTTCCATTGGTATGGAAAATTTCGTGGAACCATAATGGAGGTTCAGTGTTATATTGTTTGGTCCAACTATCCCAGGCATACTTAGTCTGACTCTTACCATCCACCAAACCCCAATTGATAGCTCCCACTTTATATTTTTGGGCAATGGGTAATGAACTTTCAAAATAGCTATTGTTGCCACGGGCCATATATTCTGTACAAATAATAGGTCGGCCAAGAGGCTGCAACCATTTGATCCGCTTTTCAAACTCCTCGCCATTTTCATAATTATGAAAAGTGATGATGTCTGACTGGTCCAGTTGTAATTTTTCAATGGGCTTCAATTTCTCCGGTGACGACCAGTCGCCAGCCCATACGCCGGATGTCAGCGGTTGTGATGGATTTACAGAACGCGCCCACTCAAATGTTTTTTGCAACAGCGGCAACACATAATCGCCCTTATTGGGCAACTCCACCTTACCGTAAGCGGTGTTATTGGTATTATCTGGTTCATTCCATACATCCCATGCAAGTATACGTTCATCATTGGCAAATGCTGACACCATACCTTTCACATAAGCTTCCAGGCGGGGATACTGGGTTGAATCTTTCAGTGCTTCATAACCGGGACTTTGTACCCAACCTGAATTGTGTACAAAAGGTTTGGGATCACGTTGCTTGCCCAGCTTTGGAAAGGGATCCCAGCAGGAATCGAACAACACGAATACCGGTCTGATATGATGACGACTGGCTATTTCTAAAAAAGTATTCAGCCTTTTCTGAAATCCGGCTGCATCCTGCGTCCATAAAAGATCGTGCAGGTATACCCGAACAGTATTCATACCGATACTTGCAGCCCAACCCAGTTCACGGTTGATTGTGGCCGTATCAAAAGTCTCGGCCTGGAACATTTCCAGCTCATTGATGGCAGTACTTGGGATGAAATTACAACCTACCAGCCAGGGTTGTTTACTATACCAGTCATTGGCTTGCTCTTTGGTCCATACTCCACGACCATTAGAGGTTTCCTGTTGCGCAACTGGTTGCTTTTCTTCTTGCTTCCCCTGTTCATTACACGCTGTTGACTGGATTAAAATACCGGCTGCCAATAAAAGCCCGGAAAGTCGGATTAACTTCATGCTATTTAAATTTTCAGGATTATATTATTGAACTTGAGCAACAGGCACCTGCTTGTCTTCATTTACCTGCAATACATCAACTCCATCACTTCCGGCTATGAACTGGCAGGTGCTGAATAGTGTACGGCGAGGCGCCACATGCTGCGGGCTGTTATGGGCATGATAATACATCACCAGCTTATCTCCTATTGTAACAAATGCATTATGCCCAGTGCCCTGTATATTGTCCGTTTTTGGAATGATCGGATTAGCAGCATATTTTGTAAAAGGCCCCAATGGTGAAGCAGATACAGCATATCCCACATTATAGGCCGGGCTTCTGAAATCATTGGCCGTATAAAACAAGTAATACAGATTTTTATGTTTCAACATAGCCGGAGCTTCTGTTACAGGCCATTGGGCACCTGAAACGATCTCCCATTCCTGGCTTTGTGAGATACAGGGAACAATCGTATTTCCTTTGATCGATTTCCAGTCATCATTCAACTCAGCTCCAAAAATGCGATTACCATTATCGAACCGGACAAAATATAAATAGCTTTTCCCATTATCATCAACAAACACATGCGGGTCGATCTCTTTTTCTGTATGCAATGGCTGCTGATCACTTTGTTTAAATGGCCCTAATGGCGAATCACTGGTAGCAACCGCAATATGTTCATTCGCTGTATAGAACATGTAGAAAGTATTGTTGCGATAAAAAACTTCCGGAGCCCAGAAACCTGTAGCACCATAGGATTGCCCTTTTGCAAGCGCCCATCCATTACCTGCCTTACCTACCGGCCCTTCCCAGTTTTTTCCGTCAGTGGATTTATACACCGGGATGCCTTCATCAGGAGTGGAGCCTGATGTTCCATAGAGATAATACATGCCTTCATGCTTCAACACAAAAGGATCAGCAAGCGAAACAGGCTGCCAGGAAGGAGTGCCTGTTCCGCTTTGTGCCTCCTTGCTTTTAGTGCACATCGTCATCAATACCAACAGAGAAGCATATAAGACCATTGCTTGCTTATTCATTAGTGATACGTTAATATTTGTCGTTTTGTTCCAGGTTGGGATTATTGAGCACCTCTGTTTGAGGTATCGGTAGCCGGATATGTTTGCCTACCACAAAATTGTTGAAGTCAGGATCTCTTTGTGCTACCAGGTTCACTTTCGCCTGTGTTTCCAGGTCGCCCCAGCGCTTAAGATCAGCCCAGCGTACGCTTTCACCACAGAGTTCAAGCACACGTTCTGTTTTTAAGCGTTCGCGGAAAGCATCTTTACTCAGTAATGCATCAGGATGTGCCATAGCCAGTGGAGTCATATTCACACGCGCACGCACACTGTCTACATATTTTGCTGCAGTAATTGTTTGATCAAGTTCATTCAATGTTTCCGCATACATCAACAACACATCGGCATAGCGGACCATACGGAAATTATCCTGGGAAAAATAATCTTCATTAGTACGGAAATAATCACGCTGGTATTTCCTGAACCAGGCTTCATCATTATTCCATTCCCAGTTGCGGCCATATACTTTATCGCCAAAGTCTGCCTGCAGTGCAGGATAGAACAATGAATAGCGCAGCCGTGGATCGAGACTGTTGCTGGCAGTCTTTTCTTTTTTGAATTCATTTACCAGCCAATAACGTGCCTGGCCATCGCTCCAGCCTATGCCGCGGGGAGCAAAGAACTGTGCACGGTGGCTTCCCATGTTCTGATTGGGATCGTCACCATCACCTCCTTTGTTTACATCAGAGAATTGTATCTCAAATACAGACTCTTTATTGTTCTCACTGGTGTGAACGAAATTATCCTGGAAGTTCGGCATCAGATCATACTTGCCGGAGCCTGCACCGGTAAAGAAATAGTCCAGCGCAGTTTTAGCCTGCTGCCATTTATGTTGCTGCATAAATGTGCGGGCAAGAAAAGCATTCGCAGCGCCTTTGGTAGGGCGGCCTACATTTCCATCATCCCATTGCACAGGCAGCACAGCCAGTGCTTCAGTAAAATCTTTTTCCACTTGTGTCCACACTTCTGCTAATGGATATTGCTGTGGAAGATCATCCGGCTTTGAAGGGTCCAGTACCAGTGGAATGTTCTCCCACATAATAGCTGCATAATAATAATGTAACCCACGCAGGAATTTCGCCTGTGCCAGTATCAGGTCTTTTTTGTTATTATCGTTAAACGGAATATCGGGAACATTGGCCAGCACCTGGTTGCAACGAAAAACGGCTTTATAGGTATCACGCCAGGTGATCGCATTGCCTTCCCAGAAATTATAATTCACGTACTGAAAACGTGTCCAGTCGGCCAACTCGATCCATGGGCTTTTACTGCAACCCTCATCTGATGTAAGATCAAGCCGGAAATAGATCCAGCGCGCCCAGCCACCAGGTTTGTAGAACATGGCATAAGCTGCATTGATGCCTTTTTCCGCATCTGCCTCTGTTTTCCAGAACTGCTCTTCTGTAATGGTATTGGGATTATCCACATTAAGCAGGTCCTTTTTACAGGAAGGCATTATACATGCCATCATGCTTATGGCGATTGTTAATCTTATAAACTGTTTCATATAGTGCAATTAGTTATATTAAATATTGATGCGCTGCTATTAAAATCCAAACTGCAAACCGGCAGAATACATTTTCAGATTGGGGAACTGAAAACTATACACACCCCTTTCAAACATATTCGAGTTGTTGAACTCCGGATCAAGTCCACCAAAATTGGTGATAGTGATCAGGTTCTGACCGGATAGCGTTACCTGTGCATTTGCAAAGCCAATACGTTTTACGAATGATGCAGGCAGGCGATAAGAGAGGCTAATAAATTTCAACCTCATAAAAGTTCCGCTTTCCAACCAGCGGTTGCTGTCTCCTCTTGAATTGAGGGTGGAACCATAATATGCACGGGGCACATCAGTATTGGTATTATCAGGAGTCCATGGCTTAATGCCGGCACGGTAATTAGAGTTATCATCAAACCGGTCAACCAGGCTTCTGTAACCGTTATATACAGTTGAACCAAAAGAACCAAACCAGTTCATGGTAAGATCAAAGTTTTTATAAGAAGCGCCCATGTTCACCCCCAGTTCAAAATCAGCCCAGGGGCTGCCAAGCACCACTTTATCGTCATTGCTGATCTGCCCGTCTCCATTATGATCAACAAAACGGATATCGCCGGGCTTGGCTGTCGGTTGTATCACTATCCCGTCCTTGTTCTTATAATTATCTACTTCCTGTTGGGTCTGGAATAGGCCGTCAGTTTCCAGCAGGTACCACATTGCAGCGGAGCGGCCTACTTCTGTAACTGTAGTGCCGGTGAATATATTATTACGGCCATAGCCCAGGTTCAGGATCTTATTCTTCAGTGTGGTCAGGTTGGCCGTTACATAATAACTGAAGTCTTTTGCCTTTCCATTATAAGTAGCAGAGAATTCAAAACCGGTATTGCGCAGGCTGGCTGCATTCACAGCAGGGTTGCCGCCATCATTACCCGTTGTCATGAGAATGGGCATATAGGTCAGCACATCGGTTGTTTTAGCAATGAAGTACTCTGCAGTAAGTGTTAATTTATTATTCAGCACTGTAGCATCGATACCAAAGTTGGTTTGTGTCAATTTTTCCCAACGCAGGTTTTGATTGGCAAGCCTTACCTGTGTAGCTCCGGGTAATATGTTCTGACCTGTCCCCATAGCAATGGTGGAGAATGTATTGATCACCGGCAGGTAATCCCAGTATCCAAGATTGCTGCTGCTGCCCAGTGTGCCATGACTGGCACGTATCTTAAGATCATTGATCCAGTTTACTTTGAAGAAGTCTTCATTGCTGATACGCCATGCAGCAGACACAGAAGGGAAAGTGCCCCATTGGTCATTGCGTCCGAGACGGGAAGAGCCATCATAGCGGATCACTCCATTCAGCAGGTATTTATCATCAAAATTATATTCCACCCTTCCGAGATAAGACAGGAGGTATGCTTCCTGCAGGAAACCACCGGTTTGTGGCTCACTGCCCTGATCAAGCACCCAGTAATAAGAACCGGATGATGAGTTTTGCAGAATGTTACGCTTGGTGCCCCAGATCTGGCCATACTTATCCCGCTGATAGGTTTGTCCGGCAACAGCATTCACGGAGTGCTTACCAAACCGTTGATTAAAAGAAAGCGTATTCTCTACAAGCATGGTTTCCCAACGTGCCCTGTTTTCATTGTAGATAGCAGGATCATAAGCCTGGTTCAATGTCCAGTTGCCTTCTTTTCTTTTGTAAGTATAATTGTCTGCGCTTGTTTCATAACCCAGGTTCAGCCGGTATTTCAACCATGGGCGGAGTTTGAGTTCACCCCAAATATTGCCACGCACGCGGAAGTTCTCGTTGGTACGGTCTTCCAGATCTGCGATAGCCACAGGGTTTGTACCAAAAGTACGGGCACGGCTTTCATTGCCATAACCATAGCCTCCGGGATTGGCTGCATCGTATATAGGAATGGTTGGCAAAAGGCGTACGACATCTGCATATGGATTACCCGACATTTCATCAGTCTTGGCATTGCTCAACGCAAGATTTTCTCCAAAACTGAAAATGCCTTTTGAGCCCTGTGCATTTACACGCAGGCTAAGGCGTTTAAAACCGGTACTGATCACCGTACCCTTGTTATCAAAATAATTGGCAGATACCATATAGCTGCCATTATCGCTGCCGCCGGAAAAACCTACGTTATAGTCCTGCATATTACCTGTCTGAAAAGCGGCATCCTGCCAGTCGGTATTCACATCCAGGTTAAGATTCTGACGGGGAACACCGGCATTATCGTAAGCCATATAGTTCAGCTTCACAAATTCATCTTTGCCCGCGAGATCATATCTCGGTGTGGTCTGTATGCTTGATTTGGCAGAAAAATCAACTTTCATCGGGCCTTTCTTTCCTCTCTTCGTAGTGATAATGATCACACCATTGGCAGCACGTGAACCATAGATCGCTGCTGCAGAAGCATCTTTCAGGATCTGGATAGATTCAATATCATTGGGATTAAAATCGCGATTGGCATTGGTCACCAGTCCATCGATCACATACAGTGGGTTGGTGCCTGTAAGGTTTTTCAAACCGCGGATCTCCACCCTGGCTTCTGAACCAGGCTGTCCTCCACCACGGACCAGTACGCCGGAAGCCAGGCCCTGCATCGCTTCACCAACAGTAGTGGCCTGACGCTTGGTCACTTCTTCAGTAGGCACAACGGCCACTGCACCCGTGAGATCTCTTTTACGTTGTGACCCATAACCTACCACAACCACTTCTCCCAGGTCAGTGGCACCTTGTTGCAATTGCACATTAATGGTAGATTGTCCATTCACGGACATCTCCATATCTGCATAGCCAATATTGCTGAACACCAGGGTTGCCTGCGTATTAGGTACCTCCAAACTGTAATTACCGCCTGCATCGGTACTGGTACCTGTAGCAGTGCCTTTCACAGTGACGCTGACGCCTTCCAGCGCCTCACCTTTTTGATTGGTTACTTTTCCTTTAACTGTGGGGGATGTTTGTGCTGATAGTAATTGAGCAAAGAACAGTGCGATCAACAGTAATACAGCACTGGCTGTGCTGTATACCTTCTGTTGTATTGATGCAAAGGCACAACAAAAGGTATGTGCGAATGATCCTTTTCTCATAATGGCAATTATTTGTTAGAAATTTTGGTTTGGAAAGCAGATCGATTTGGCATCTAAGTTGAACCTTTCCTGCTTAAAGCCAGTGCCCGATCGTCTCATTCTTTCCTCAATTCGTCTCAAAAAGCCTGCCCAGGCATTTTATTATCGTTTATAAAGGCCTTGAACCAGTGTCATGTTACGTGAGCAACCACTTGTGTGTATTTTTTGAGTAAGTTCGTTTCAGTTATTATGAAATTTTCCGGCTGCTATATGAAATATTGGCTGATGCTCATGCTACTGGCCTTCGGCGTTAGCTTTGCGAAAGGCCAGTCATATTATTTCACCCATTACCAGGTGGAGAACGGGCTCTCCAACAACGCTGTTATCTGTAGTCTTCAGGATCATAACGGCTTTTTATGGTTTGGCACCAAAGACGGGCTCAACCGTTTTGATGGTTATTCGTTCAAGATCTTTCGCAACGATGCAGATGATTCAACCAGCGTCGGCAGTAATTATATCTACAGCTTGCATGAGGGCCGGGCCGGCGTTTTATGGGTAGGCTGTGATCGCGGGCTTTTTTCCTATGATGGAACAACGGAAAGTTTTCATAGGATAAGCAAAGCCCCTGTCACGGAAATACTGGATATCCAGGAAGACTCCACAGGCGCCATCTGGTTCATCTCCCGATTGATACTATATTATTACCATCCGAAAACAGGTGCATTTAAAATTTTTGATCAACCTGGCCACCTGAATGTTTCATCCGTCTGCTCTACCTCCAATGGAGACCTCTGGGTCTCTTCCAATACCGGCACCATTCACCGGTTGCTGCAGGATGGGCCTTCCAATACCGGCTATAATGTATTTGACCATAGCGGCCCTGGTGTCAATAATTGGATTGAGAAAATTTATGATGCGGGTAATGGCAGTATCCTTGTAGGTACTTCCAAGCAAGGCGCCAAACTCTTTGACACACGCACCGGTCTGTACAAAGACATTCTTAATCATACGGCCGATGAACAGGAAATTTTTGTACGGGATTTTATCCGGCAGTCTGATAACGAATACTGGATCGCAACAGAATCAGGTGTTTTTATTTACGATAACAGGACAGGCAAATATATAAACCTGAAAAAAAATTACAATAACCCCTACTCCATTTCAGATAATGCCGTGTATACTTTTTGTTGCGATAAGGAAGGGGGCATCTGGGCAGGCACTTATTTTGGTGGCATTAATTATTATCCAAAACAATACACCAGTTTTAAAAAATTCTTCCCGCAATCAGGCAGCAACGCTATTAGTGGTAATGCCGTTCGCGAAATAGTCCGTGACAATGATGGTAACCTGTGGATCGGAACTGAAGATGCGGGGTTGAATAAGCTTCAAATGAGTTCCGGCATCTTCACTCATTTCAACACTTCTTCACCGAACCATGTATCTTCTTCCAATATACATGGCTTGCTGGTATATGAAAATGAATTATGGGTGGGCACATTTCATCGCGGACTGGATGTACTGGATATCAGGACTGGTCGTTTTTTACGGCATTACTCCGCCGCCACACACAATCTTCGCAGCGATTTTATTTATTGCTTCCTGAAAACAAAACAGGGAAAGCTTGTTGTAGGTACAGACCGCGGATTGTCTTATTATAATAAGCAGAAAGATAATTTTGATTTTATTGAAGCTGCTCCTGAAAACTTTTATACCATCCTGTATGAAGATCACTTTGGAAATATATGGGCTGGCACTTATGCGGATGGTGTACATTGGTTCAACCCGCAAACCGGGCGCAGTGGACATTTCAGGTATGAACCCGGGAAGCCTGGCAGCCTGGGAGGCAATCGTGTTAACTGGATATTTGAAGACAGCAGACAGCAGCTATGGATAGCGACGGAAGGTGGCTTGTGCAAACTGGATGCTTCCAGGCAACATTTCACTACCTATACCACTAAAAACGGGTTCCCCAGCAATATCATGTATGCTATGCTGGAAGATGGACAAAATAATTTCTGGGTAAGCACTTCAAAAGGGCTGGTACGGTTCACACCTGCCAATGGTAATATAACAGTGTTCACCCGGGCACACGGATTGCTGAATGATCAATTCAACTACAACTCCGCTTATAAAGACCCCAAAGGCCGCATGTATTTCGGCAGTGTAAAAGGAATGATCAGCTTTCATCCGGATGAATTCATCAAAAACGATTTTGTTTTACCTGTATACATTACCGGGTTCCAGGTATATGATAAGGAACTGGCCATTAATAAAGAAGGATCGCCTTTGCAGAAATCCATCACCTATACCCATACTATTACGCTGACCCATAACCAAAGCTCCTTTAGCATTGACTTTGCAGCATTGAGTTATACGGCACCGGACATGACAGAATATGCCTACAAAATGGAAGGGCTGAACAAAGACTGGAGTTATCTGAAGACCAATCGCAAGGCATATTTCACCAAACTGTCGCCCGGCACATATATCTTTACTGTAAAGGCCAGCAATAGTGGCGGTGAATGGAAGTGTACACCGGCTTCACTGGTAATTAAGATATTACCGCCTATTTGGGCAAGTATCTGGGCCTATCTGTTGTATGCCCTTGTTATAACAGCGATCATACTGTTCCTGATACGCAGTTATCATCGCCGCACCGAAGAAAAGAACCGGCGCAAACTGGAAATACTGGAACATGAAAAAGAAAAAGAGATATACCAGGCCAAGATCGAGTTCTTTACAAATGTGGCGCATGAGGTCCGCACACCATTGACATTGATCAAAGGGCCAATGGAAAAAGTGATGAAACAGATCGACTCTGTTCCTGCTGTGAGCAATAACCTGCAGATCATGAAACGCAATATTGACCGCCTGCTTGACCTGACCACGCAGTTGCTGGATTTTCGTAAAACAGAAACCAAGGGCTTCAGCCTGAATTTCGTAAAGGCCAATATTGCCGATCTTATCACCGATGCTTATATCAGGTTTAAGCCTGCTGCCGAGCAAAAAAGATTATCCTTTACGCTGGAGTCGCCTGCCTTGTTCAACGCTTATGTAGATACTGAGGCTTTCAACAAGATCATGAGTAACCTGCTTGACAATGCAGTTAAATATGCAGAAAGCAAAGTTCATATCAAGCTGATCACGGGTGGCGACCAGGACACATTATTCAAAGTGGAAGTAGAAAACGATGGATACCTGATCCCTGCTGATATGAAGGAAAAAATATTTGAAAGCTTTTTCCGGATAAAGGAAAACGGAAAACAATCCGGTACCGGTATCGGGCTGGCTTTGTCCCGCTCACTGGCTGAATTGCACAAAGGAACATTATGTCTTAAAGAGCCCAGTGGCAATATGAACATGTTTGTACTGGCTCTGCCAGTGCACCAGGAAATAGAATTTAATTTAGGCCGATAAAATAAAGTATGAAACCTGTTATACTGCTTGTGGATGATAATGGAGAGATCCTCGATTTTATATCGGAGGACCTGGGAGAAAAATATACTGTGCTGAAAGCATTCAACGGCCAGGAAGCACTTGATCTCCTGCAGCATGAGCCTGTTCAATTGGTGATCAGTGATATCATGATGCCGGTGATGGATGGTTATGAGTTGTGCCGCAACATCAAATCAAATTTTGAATACAGCCATATCCCTGTGATCCTGCTTACAGCCAAAAACACCCTGCAATCAAAGATCGAAGGATTGGAAATGGGTGCAGATGCTTATATCGAAAAACCCTTTTCACCCGAGCACTTACAGGTACAGATCGCCAATCTGCTTTCCAACCGGAACAAGATCAGGGAATTCTTTGCCAGCAGCCCATTGGTGCATATCAATACTATGGCCTATTCAAAAGCTGATGAACAATTTCTTGAGGAATTGAATGAAGCCATTTACCAGAATATTGAAAATATGGAGCTCAGTGTTGACCAACTGGCCGATTTCATGAATATGAGCCGGGCTACCCTGTACCGTAAGATCAAAGCGATTTCCAATCTCACGCCCAATGAACTCATCAATATCACCCGGCTGAAAAAAGCTGCCGAGTTGCTTGCTGAGCATGATTACAAAGTTTATGAAGTGGCTGAAATGACAGGATTCAGCTCACAAACCCATTTTGGGCGTAACTTCACTAAACAATTTGGAATATCACCTATGGAGTATATGGCACTTAAAAAAGCGGAGAAAAGAAAATAATGCCAGTCTAATAATCATACTTTTCCCCTTTCAGGAAATACAACCTCATACCTCCTGATGATCTCCAACATGGCCCTGCTATTATGATAAGGGCATTTCCAGATGCCTGCTTTATCCTGGCCATGCATCAGCTTATTATCCTCCGTTCTTCCCCAGAACCATTCACCCTTCATATTATCGATAATATATTCTTTTGTATAGTTCCATACTTTATTGAAACCATCTAAAAATAACTGATTGCCGCTAACCGAATAAGCATTCAGAAAGCCGACCATTGCTTCTGCCTGCACCCACCAATGCTTTTCCTTTATCCAGTGATCGGCAGCACGGTCATATTCATAAAGCATCGAACCATCTGCATCCATGCCTTCCAGCGATGCCTTTGCCATGTCCACCGCTTTTTGGCGGGTGTATTTTATCCATTCTTCCTCCCCGATCGTTTCAGCAGCTTCCTGCAAAAGCCAGGCAGCCTCAATGGTATGTCCATATGAAATAACAGGAGATCGGACACCCCATCGTTCGTCCATGAACAAATGAAGATGAGAGCTATTCCTGTCAATGATATGATTGCTGAATACCTGAAGCAGTCCCACAATCTTCTGTTTAAGCCCATCGTCCTTCCAAATCCTGTACAGGTTGGTATATGCTTCAATAATATGAAGATGGGTATTCATCGTCTTCTTTTCGTTGGCATCTTTTTCGCTAAGCCTCATATCCTGCAACAAGCTCCAATCTTCGGCATAAGCTTCTCCATAACCACCATGCTCGTGATCATAACTATATTGCTCTATTAGCTGATATATTTTTATAGCTTCGTTCTTAGCTTCATCGTTACCGGAGGCTTTGTAATACTCTGCCAGGGCGTAGATCATAAAAGCCTGTGCATATATCTGCTTTTTGGGATCTAGCTTTTCTCCCTTGCTGGTAAGCAGCCAGTAAGTGCCGCCATATTGCTTGTCAATAAAAAAGCGGGTTATATAATCAAATGCTCTCTCCGCCTGTAATAAATAAGCTGGTTCTTTGAATGCATTAAACGCAGCAGAGAAAGACCAAAGTATCCGGGCATTCAACACCGCCCCCTTTGGAGCTTGTTTATCAAGAATATTATCCCCGTCAATCCTGCCATAGAAACCACCTTGTACAGGATCGGGCAGATTTTGCTTCCAGTAATGAAGTATGGAGAAGAGTTCCTCTTTGAATGGTTGAGACGATTGCATAGTGCCGACAAACATGCCCAAAGTTATTCCGGTATCCTGAACAACTTTAATATTTTCTTATCCTTTGCTGATATAATACCGACAGTTCAGGAGGCCGGTTACTCCCCTTTCCTGAGGCTCATTGCATACGTATCAGGCAAGGGGCTGTTTTCAATTGCCCGCGCCGCTTTCTCTATATCATAATCAAACCTGATGAACTCAACCTTGATAGAATCTCTTTTCAGAACACTGCTGTTGTGGTCAATACAAAGAATTGCATATCCGCCTCTGCTATCCCCATCTTTGGGCTTACCCACCGAGCCGGTATTTATAGCATGGAAGTGGCGCTGAGTTTCTCCAGATACCGAAGACAGTATCCTATGATAAGGTTTATGCGTATGTCCAAAACACATGATATCTGCATCCACTCCCTGCATGATCCTCAGAAGACTTTTCTCCTCCCTGTCTTCAAACAGGTATTCATTGTTCCGCCTGGGACTGCCATGCACCAGCAGGAGATTAAGTTTGTCATTATTCAATTGAAATTCCACTTTCAGATGCGCAGGCAGGCAACGCAGATAATGCCGTTCTTCTTCTCCTATGATCTGATTGGTGAAAGCGATGGAAATTGCACCATTGGCCTTTTCTTCATCTGTTTTGTAGGCGCAACCACAATCATTGCCCGCCCTTCCAATGCCAAAGTCATAATTACCTGCGATAGTAGGTATTCCACGTTTCCGGATCTCGTTGATCACCTCATTAGGCCAGACATTATAACCGACCAGGTCGCCCAGGCAATAAATCGCATCAGGCTTTTGCACTTCTACGCTTTTAAAGAAAGCTTCGAGCGCAGGAAGGTTGGAATGGATATCACTGAATAATACAATCTTCATAACTATAAGATCAGTTACAACAATCTGGTCCGCAGCATGATTTCTCCAAAGGTTTTTGAGCATATACCGTTATGCTGAAAATGCCGGTACTGCTGTTCTTGAACTCCTTCAACTCATCCGTACCAAGATAGTTCAGCAAAATATCATCCGGAACAATGATCCTTTTTTCCTTTTGCACCGTAAGATTTTCAAATCCGGTTTGCTTTATCAATTCAAGATAAGTTTCTTTCTGGATAGCACCGGAAACACAACCTGCATACATTTCCGCCGCCTGTTGAATGTTCGCGGGTAAATCTCCTTCCAGCACAATATCAGAAATGCTGAAATGAGCACCTGGTTTCAAAACCCTGAATATGTCTTTTAAAACCCCGGCTTTATTGGGGACAAGGTTAAGCACACAGTTACTGACGATCACATCTGCTGTATTAGCAGCTACAGGCATTTTTTCAATATCCCCTTCCCTGAACTCAACATTATGAAATCCCAGCTTTTCTGCATTGATCCTCGCTTTTTCGATCATAGCTGGTGTAAAATCAATACCGATCACTTTACCTGCCTCGCCTGTTTCTGCCCTTGCAATAAAAGCATCATTACCGGCTCCCGATCCCAGATCGATCACCACATCGCCTTTCTTTATCTGAGCAAACTGCGTGGGAAGCCCGCAGCCAAGGCCCAGATCTGCATCGGCGTTATAGCCTTCCATACCTTCATAATCATCTGTCATAATATTGTATACCTCTGTTGAACAACCGCCAGCACCACAACAGGAAGATGCATTTTCGGCCTTGTCCTGTAAAGCGATCTCAGTGTATTTCTGCTTTACCATCTCTTTGATTTGTTCCTCTGTTTCCATATTAAAAGTTTAATTGTAATATTACGATCAATGATTTCAAAAAAAATCAACAACATTGACTGTTTGCGACTTCCACAGAAAAGAAACTTTCCAGTGCTGACTTATACTGTTTCCACACTTTTGGATCAATGCAATAACATACACTGGTACCTTCTATAGTTCCCTGGATAAGACCGGCATTCTTCAATTCTTTTAAATGCTGGCTGATGGTGGCTTGTGCCAGGCCGAGTTCACCCACCAGATCGCCACAGATACAAGCCTGTGATTTAACAAGGTGCTGAATAATAGCAATCCGGGCAGGATGAGCAAGTGCTTTCAACATTCCAGCCAGTCTGTTCTGCTTATCTGTGAATATCTCTGATTTTGTAAGTCCCATTTCAATCGCAATATTACGATTAATAATCTATTTTCCAAACTTATTTTCCACATTGCCGGGATAAGCGGAAATTTGACATCAGAATATTTTCAGAATTAGTTGATAATTTGGATGATGAAATAACAGGAAGTATGGTTAAACTGCTCAGTCACTCGCTCAGAAGGACCATTATATATGCCGGACTTGTGCTGGCCTGCAGCATTCCTGCCTACTACCTCGGCATCAGCATGCTCTGGAAGTATGAAATGAAAGAGCATGAGGTCATCGTAACTCCTGCGGCCGGCCGGGAAGACAGTTTCCTGATCATTGGCGCCGTTACAATTCTTACCATTTCATTTTTTGCGCTTTTGCTCGGAGGCCTTATCCTTTTAAACAGGAGAATATCCAGGCAAATGTGGCAACCCTTTTACCGCAGCCTGGATAAGATCAGGAATTTTGACCTGAACCGACGTGATCATATCAGCTTTGAGCAAACCAATATTACAGAATTTACCGAACTGAATCAAAGCCTGCAGAAACTGATCGATGCCAATATCTCCGTATACAATCAGCAAAAAGAGTTTGCCGACAATGCCTCTCATGAACTACAAACTCCTCTGGCTATTGTACAATCGAAACTGGAATTGCTGTCGCAAAACAGCTCTCTCACCGATGAGCAATACCATATTATTGAAGATGCACTGGCCGCACTTGCAAGAGCCGGGCGGATCAACAAAAATCTTTTGCTGCTGACCAAGATTGAAAACAGCCAGTTCATGGAAAAGGAAAAAATCGATCTTTCCATTTTGCTGGAGCAGAGTGCCTCTTTATTCGTCCCTTTTTCAGAAGAAAAACACCTGGAATGGAAAATAGATATCCATCCGGCCGTTGAGATTGAAGGCAATAAAACATTAATTGAGATATTGCTGAACAATCTAATGACCAATGCCATTCGTCATAGTCCGCAAAATGGTAAGATAAACCTGCACCTATCACCTGATCAGTTGGTAGTAAGTAATGAAGGCAGCAATTCGCTCAGGACCGACCAGTTATTTAAACGGTTTGCCTCCGCTTCCACAGCGTCTGCCGGCACTGGTCTTGGTCTCGCCCTGGTGAAGCAGATATGCAACCGCTACAACTGGAAGATCACTTATACGTTTGAGAACAATCATCATGTTTTTACTGTAGACTTCTGAAAACAGCATCTCCCCCACTGCGTACTCGCCTGGGGAATTCAGTTTTTCTTCCAAATCCCCTCCCATTTTTGCGAAGTATAAAACTGATAAATGAAATATCTGTTCTCCATACTTTCTTTCCTGTACCTCTGTTCAGCAGCAACAGCCCAGTCTGGCAAAGCCACTCTTTCCGGCTCTTTGCGTGACGCCGGTTCGAAGTCGCCTTTATCATTTGCAAACATTACATTGAAGGCTGCTGCAGACAGCACTTTTACTGCAGGTACCATTTCCGGTGAAGAGGGCCGGTTTTCCCTTCCCGATATCAAGAGTGGCAATTATGTATTGATCGTTTCCATCACAGGATATCTCCCCAAAACACAACCTGTGCTGGTCGGGCAGTTAAGCAATTTCCTTGATCTCGGTAATATAGAACTGGAGCAGGACAGCCGCATATTGAGCGAAGTGACAGTATCGGGCAAACAGGAAACCATTTCTTCCAAAATGGATAAAAAAACTTTTACAGTTGCCAACAATATCAGCCAGGCCGGGGGGTCTGTGCTGGAAGCAATGAAAAACCTGCCAGGCGTAACTGCCGGACAAGATGGGAAAGTATTGCTTCGCGGCAGTGATAAGGTTATGATACTGGTAGATGGCAAACAAACAGCATTGACTGGTTTTGGCGGTCAAAGCGGGCTGGACAATATTCCTGCTTCCGCTATTGAAAAGATAGAGATCATCAACAACCCATCTTCCAAATATGATGCAGCAGGTAATGCCGGCATCATTAATATCATTTATAAAAAAGAAAAGAAACAGGGCTTTAATGGAAAGGTCGGACTGGCGGGAGGAGCAGGTGCTTTATGGATAAAAAAAGAAAACTACCCTGGCATCCGGCCTCAATATCATATAACCCCAAAGATCAATCCATCGCTTTCGCTGAATTACCGGAAAAATAAAGTCAATCTCTTTTTCCAGGGAGATAACCTGTACACCAAAACGCTGAATAAAAACGAGTTTGTCGACCGGTTTTACGACAACGGTGACACAGTAAAACAGCAAACCAAAAGAAACAGGACCACCAATATCGTTACAACCAAACTAGGCATGGACTGGTTTGCCGATGCCAGCAATACGTTCACTATTTCAGGTTTATTTTCCAGTGAAAAGATCCTCGACCGCGGCGATGAACCTTTCTTTAATGGCGATCTTTCCCAAAGACTCCGCCTCTGGCAATTCCTGGAAGATGAGTTGAAGACTACTGCTACTGCTTCAGCAAGCTGGCAACATCGTTTCAAGCAACCAGGAAGATTATTAAGCGCAGGGATCAATTACACCTTTCACCGGGAAGATGAAAAATACTTTTTTACCAATTTCATGCCTACCTATACAGGATTGGATTCCTTTAAGCTGCTTTCCGATGAGCATGTAACTGATCTCACTGTCGACTATGTGCATCCGATGAAACAAGGTCGTTTTGAAGCAGGCCTGAAATTCAGAAGACGTTACATTCCTGTCAACATGCAGTTCAAACCCGGAGTGCATTCCCCACTTGATTCAGCAGCCGGTGGCTATGCCAGCTATGGAGAAACCATTCCGGCGGCTTACGGAAACTATATCTATGAAAATGAAAAGCTGGAACTCGAAGCAGGCTTGCGTGTTGAATATGTAAACCTGGATTATTATGTCAATCCCAACCATCCTGTTTATAAAAGTGATGGCTACCATTACTTTCAACCCTTTCCTAATCTCCGTATAGCTTATAAGATCAATGACCGAAATAAATTATCATTCTTCTATAACCGCCGTGTAGACAGGCCAAACGAGGTTGACATCCGTATCTTTCCTAAATACGATGACGCAGAGATCATTAAAGTGGGAAATCCTGCGCTCCGTCCCCAGTTCACCAATAATTTTGAATTGGGATACAGAACAGACTGGAATAGTGGTTATCTTTTTTCATCCGTTTACCATAAACGGATGAAAGGGACAATCACCCGGATAGGATCAGTAGTACCTGGCAGCGATCTTATCTATAATATTTTTCAGAATGCAGGTAAGAGCTATAGTACAGGTATTGAATTATTGTTCTCACAAAATATAGATCGCTGGCTTACGCTGAATATTAACATGAACGGCTATCAAAACATTATTGATTCGTTCTCTGTGTTGAATAAATACCCATCAGAAAACTTATTTACAGCAGCAAAACAGGATATATTTTCCGGCAATATCAAATTCAATGCATTGCTTCATTTTGCAAACAAAATGGAAGGCCAGTTAACAGCTATCTATCAGGCACCCGACCTTGTGCCCCAGGGCAAAACCTATTCCCGCTTCTCCATTGATCTTGGCCTAAAGAAAAGCATTCAAAAGGGTAATGGTGAAATATTCATAAATGCAACAGATGTGGCTAATACAATGAGGTTGAAAAAAGAAGTAAATGGAAATGGATTCCGCTACATCAGCTCAGATTATTATGAAACGCAGGTAGTCAGACTGGGATATAATTATAAGTTTTAACTGGTCAACTGAACTTTATTAACAAGTTGTGTTTCCATAAACAGTTGGGTACTTTTCTGCCGCCTGGCAATATTCTTCAATAGTATATCCAGGGCTGCTACTCCTATTTGATGTAATGGTTGTTGAATATAACTTATGGGCATTGGGAGGAAATCAAATATTTCTGTTTTATCAAAGCTTGCAATTCCTATATCAACCTGTTGTGCATTCAGATATCGAAGTCCTGGCAAAACTGTTTTATTGGAAATAAAAAGGATGGCGTCAACAGGCTGACTGAGCGATAATAAACTGGCAACAGCAAGAGGAACTTCCTCTTCTTCCTTAGACAGCGTGACTCTTTTAAGCATTTTGGCATCCATCTTTATACCTGCTTCTTTCAAAGCGGCTTTATATCCTTTCTCCCTGTCCTGAAGGTGTATCAAACCAGTATTATACGAGATCATTCCAATCCGCTTTTTTCCTTGCTTTATGAGCATGTTCACAGCACTTTTAGCTGCTTCATGATTGTCAATACATACACTGTTGACCGGAATCTCAGGAAAATATCTGTCTACCAACACAAAAGGGATCTTTCTTTTATGAAGCGATTTTATTAATGCATCAGCACCCTCTGGTGGTAAAACGACCAATCCATCCACCTGCCGATTGATAAATGTATCAACCAACAACTCAAATTTATCAATTCTTTCATCGGAGCTTCCAAAGATAACCGTATAACCATGACTGTATGCTTCATCTTCGATGATACGGGCCAGTCCGGATGAATAGGGATTGGAGATATCAGCAACAATCAATCCGATAGTGTTGGTCTTATTTATTTTAAGACTCTTGGCTACCTGGTTGGGCTGATAATGGAGGCTGGCAGCTACTTTCTTTATTTTCTGGGCCACCTCTTCTCTAATTCTTCCCTGCATCCGGTTGTTCAACACATATGAAACCAGTGCAGTGGACACACCCACTTTTTGTGCGATATCTTTTAATGAAATTCTTTTTTTCATAACATCAGGCTGTTTCCAAAGATACTTTAAAACAAAAGCAGATTGCTGAGAATCAATATTAAACAGAGATTTTTTCGAAAAAGTATGTTAATTGTTTAATCGTTTAAACGTAATTTCTTACTTTTGTGTACTGAAAACACAATAATCCGGATGATCATGAAAACTTTTACGTCCATCGCTGTTATTGAATGCAGCCATTCAGCTTCTTCGTTGTGGAAATCTGCAACAAGCCCGGTGAATGGCGGCAACCTGAAAAAAGTTCTGCCAAAAGGTTCTTTTACCCGCAATCTCTCCAAACAATTTCCAGAAGCAGAGATTGTCAGCAATAGCAACGATATATTGAACGACGAATCAATTGATCTTGTAATCCTGGCCGATCCGGCCAGCAGTGACCTTGGAATAGCTGCAGCAGCACTTGAAGCAGGAAAAAGCGTACGGATACTTTAAAGAAGATATGAAAATTTAGATCAGGAATTCATCAGAGGACACTAGCTTAATACTTATGAAAACAACGATTGCCTGCTTTTACAAGCAGGCATTTCTTTTATAAAGAATAATAAACATGAATCAGTAACAGTAAAATCAGCATCCCTCAAACAATTATTAATTTGATATTAAACTATAGCAACATGAAAACAACAAATCTTATTTTAACGACCTGGTTGAAAGCATTCAGGCCTTTTACGGGAGATTCAATCCCCGTCAAGCGTAGTATTATTGTAAAAAAATCACCCGCAGTAAAACAACAAGCTAAAGAAGACAAGAACGCCAGTAAAAGAGAATTTCAAAGAAAAGCACATATCGGAAATTTCTTTGCAGGAGTTCATTGTGTTTTTGATCCGAGATTAATCCGCTAAAGGCATATGGCTATCTGTGGGCATTGCAGGCAATAAACAGGATAGGCGGGATTTACAACTCACCTCTCAGGTATTGCAATGCCACAGAGCCTTTTATCGCCCAGGTTTGCCTTGTCATCGGTTGTCCGGCAAAAATAACACCGTTGAAGCGGTATACAATCTGATCATCGGCCGTCCTGAATTTACCAAAAACAGGAGCACCCGAATAGCCCTGGGCTGCATAAGGTTTGATAAAATAATAATATCGCGCTGTTCCGCTTAAGATAGCCCGGGCACTATCTGAAGAACCAGGAAAGTTCACCCTGAGAGAAGCGTCATAGTCAGCAAATCCCTGTTGATTAACCTGGCCAGCCAGCATTTGCTGCTGTGAATAAAATGGTGGAATATTCCCGGGCCCTGTCGGAAATCCAAACACTACCACTTCTTCTGGCACAGCATTGAGATATGCTGGATCAACCAGATCATTAATAAGATGAATATTTGCATCAACCGGCAGTTCCAATGGTATTTTTAGCAGATCAATACGGTCGACCATGCTGAATACTTCTGTTTCGCCGATGGCAGCATCACTTACATCAATAGCCAGAATCTTCGATCCGCCCGAATCTCTTACAGGATATTTGAGATATAAGGTATCTGAATTGAAAGTGATTGTTTTCTTAAGCGGGCTCATGCCCTTGATCGCATGATAATTACTGACAAGAAAAGTGGTATCACCTGAGCGGTAGAAAAATGCGGTGCCTGTGAATTGCTGTTTGCCTGTAACAGCAAAAATGGGATAACTGTATTTTCCCAGGCTATCTTTTTCGTCCAACTGTGCAGACGAGATGTATGGATATAATAAAGCACTAACAGATATCAGCCAACACAAATACGGCGCTTTCATAGTGTGTGTAAATTACTAAACGCCGGTGAAAAAGGGGGTTATAGAAAATACATATAAATGTTAAAGAAGATCATTTACATTCTTATTCCCTGGTCTTTTGTTCCATCTGCGCGATGATCTTATTTATCTCTGTTTCAGTGGATCGCAGCTTTCCCTGGCAATAAGTGATCAATTCAGAAGCCCGTTTCACTTTCTGTGCAAGCACATCTACTGAAACAGATTCATTTTGTATTTCTTCCGCTATAGATGTTAACTCCCGATAAGCTTCTTCATACGATAAAATCTTTTCCGTCATATGTTATTTTTTGTTTTACAGTGGACATGATCTCCACTTCTTTTAATATTATGGAAATATCTTTTCCTTCTTCTATCCTGCCGGGATCACTGGTGATCTCATCATTCACTTTTACAATAGCAAATCCCTTTTTCAAAATATTATCCGGCGCCATCATTTTTGTAACTGTTTTATGATGGATCAGATAAGCATGTTGATTTTTCAGGAACTGGCTTTTGAATATTTTAATATTGGAAATAACATTTACCAGGTCGTTCTTATACGTTGATACCAGTATCCGGGGTTGAGTAGCGATCAAAGAGCTCAGTTGAACCAATTCACTTTCCCTGTCAAACAATATCTCCCGCGA
Organism: Chitinophagaceae bacterium; assembly: GCA_051954695.1. GTDB lineage: Bacteria > Bacteroidota > Bacteroidia > Chitinophagales > Chitinophagaceae > Terrimonas_A. The sequence goes on along the minus strand of JBQCHL010000018.1, from coordinate 1,624 downwards.
TCTGTTCACCATTACCTGGTGGGCTTCTGTCAAAAACTTCCGGCTCTCAGACAGCAGGGCTTGTGTTTGATTAGAAACAGAAGCTTTGACCGAAGTAAGGGCATTGCCATGTTTCGAAAGCAGTTGCTGGGATTTGATCACTATTGCTTTCTGTATTTCTATCAGGCGGTCTTCAAAAGCCCGGTTATGTGCGATGATCCATTCAGCCGTTTTTGTAGGGGTCTTTGTTGCCGTATGCGCCATCATGTCTACAATGGTATGGTTCACCTGGTGCCCTATACCGGTGATGATCGGGATAGGGAATTTCGCCACGATCTTTGCCAATGGATACTGATCAAAGATCAGGAAGTCTGTTTGCGATCCACCGCCACGTATCATCACTACCACATCATATGCTATTCCCGACTTAAACACATCCAGTAGTTTGTTATAAATAAGCTCAGCTTTCACTTCTCCCTGTACAATGGTATAATAAGGGTCTACCTTTACTTTATACCCAAAGCTGTTTGATTCCAGGGTATGCAGGAAATCCTGTAGTCCTGCAGATGAACTTGAAGTGACCACAGCTACTTTCTGGATCACAGCCGGAAGTGGCTTCTGCTTATTTAGTGTGATATACTGATCGCCGACTTTCCTGATAAAATCAGGATGGTCTGTTATCAGTTTCAGCAGGGTCTGCTGCTTTTGCAATTCGAGTGCGCCAATGGTAAAATTGCTGTCCACATCCAGCAGGGTCAACTTAAGCCCGTAAGATGCATGGTAGTTTACCGATACTTTCATCATCACCTGGATATCGTTCTTAAACTGCTGGCCGGTGACACGCTGGAACTCAAGTATCCTTTCATGGCCTTGCGACCAGGCAGCAGCCTGCATTTTGGCAATGATCTGTGTGCTGCTGCCGTCTTTCTCTACCAGATCGAAATAATGATGCCCTTTACCCAACTGAAAACTATAATTGGTCACTTCTGCCACAATCCAGTATTGCTGATTGTTGAATGTGGCATTAATGGCTTTCGCTATAGAGCTGGTCAGCTCAGATAATCGTATGTGTGCTATGGGCGACAAAGAATGCAAAAATACTATTATTCTCACTGGATAACACTTCCGGTGCTTTATTGGGAATTCAAATTATCTCCCCAATTTTGCTGAATATGAAAGTCATTATTACCGGCACTACCGGCATGGTTGGCGAAGGCGTGTTGCATGTTTGCCTGCAGGACCCACGGATAGAATCCGTATTGATCATTAACCGCAAAACTCTTGGGCGCACTCATCCCAAATTAAAAGAGATACTGCACGCTGATTTTTATGACCTTTCTGCGATAGAAAATGATTTAAGAGGATACGATGCCTGTTTCTTTTGCCTTGGAGTTTCTTCTATTGGCATGAAAGAACCTGATTATTATAAAGTAACTTACACACTTACCCTGCATGTGGCAAACACACTGGTGAGGCTCAACCCAGGTATGAGTTTTTCTTATATCTCCGGCGCCGGGACCGACAGTTCTGAAAAAGGGCGAAGTATGTGGGCAAGAGTAAAAGGGAAAACAGAGAATGATCTTATGAAATTGCCGTTCAGGCAGGTATTTGCTTTCAGGCCCGGCTTTATTAAACCGATAAAAGG